>CAVSSG010000003.1:0-864951 GCA_963730575.1 uncultured Solirubrobacteraceae bacterium | reverse complement strand
TACAGCCCGTAGGAGTTGTGCAGATCGAGGTGGGAGTAGTCCTGGCCGTGGCGAAGCAGGAAGTCCGCGCCCATCATGTGGACCGCGGAATCCGCCAGCGTCATGTAGGAGGAGAAGCTGGGCCTGCCCGCCAACAGGACCGGGGCGAGCGCGAGGAGGTAGGCGAGCACCGGTGCGAAGAACTGCCAGATCGATGCCCGCCATCGACGGGCGATCGCACGCAACCTCGCCGAGCCGAGCACGAGCCCGGCTACGGCGAATGCACCGATCGCGTAGGGGGTCGCCGGCGCGAGAGGCGCCGCATAGGTGAACAGTTGCGAGACAGCGATCAGCGCAGCCACGCCGACGGTCGGCAGGAGCGCCGCCGGGAGGAAGCCGCCGCTGCAGCGATCGACCAGCAGACCGGCGCCGACACTGAGGGCCGCGAGCACCACCGGATAGACCAACGTCGTGAGAGCGAACATCCAGGAAGCGGACAAGGTCAGCGGACGGGGCGCTCGCCATGTTCTCCCA
Organism: uncultured Solirubrobacteraceae bacterium; assembly: GCA_963730575.1. Classification (GTDB taxonomy): domain Bacteria; phylum Actinomycetota; class Thermoleophilia; order Solirubrobacterales; family Solirubrobacteraceae; genus Palsa-744. The sequence continues at coordinate 864,438 of CAVSSG010000003.1, read as the reverse complement.
CGGACACGGCCCCCGGTCGGTCCTGGTCGAGCATCTACACATCATCTCAACTGCCGGGCGCCGACAGCCGGCGAAGTCGCCGCATGTGCTCGGGGCGCGAGATGTTCAGCACGTCGATTCCGTGGTCACGGGCGATGCGCAGCGCCTGCCCGGTCCCGCCGACGCATGGTGCTTCGCCGTCAACGCTCCCGTCCTTCGTCCAACAGACGACCAGCGCGGCGGGTGAGACGAGGTCGCGGCCGAGCACCTCATGGGCATCGCGGGCCCTGAGCGCGCGTGCGTCGGCGGAGAGCCCGCTCCAGCCCCGATGGAAACGAGCTCCCGTGGAGTAGGCCGCAGCCGTCGGGGCCTGCAGCACGGACACCTCGGTGCCCTCCATGGGCAAACGTACGCCGGACTCGAACGACGGCCATGGCAGGTACAGCTCCACGCGCCCGCGTCCGGCGACCGCACCCCGGTAGAACGCCTGGTCGGCGCCGGGAGACATGCCGGTTCGCAGGGTCCACCCGGCCGACGCGAGCCGACGAGCGGCGAGCTCGATCGCCTCGAGCACCGCGGGTGGCGTCTCGCGCGCGCCCACGCCTGCATACACCCGACCGCCGTTCGACTCGGCGGGCCCTCCCGTCCCTAAAGCGGGCTTAGCATCACCGTGCTCTCGCCCCTCATCATGACCGCGCCCTCGGCTTGCAGGCCCCGCGAGAACTCGTCGATCTTTCCCTTCGGACCGGTTACGGTGAAGCCCACCTGCGTCGTGAGCAGGTGTGGATGCTCGATGATCGTGCACTCCAGGCCAAGCTTGGCAGCCCAATCGAGCATCGTCTGCTCGAACGAGGCGCGCACCCACCGGCCTGCGCTCGCAACCATGGTCCTCGTTTCCACCGTCTCGGCGTCGCGCTCGGCGGCGGCCTGCGCCTGCCTCTGCTCCTCGGTGGGCGGCGGATCTATCTGGAGCCACGCATCTCGCTCGTCATCCCAGCGGCTCACGCGCATGCTCACGCTGATGCCATCGCTCCGCAGCAGGTCCTCGATCGCAGTCCGTGCCGATGCGAGCATCTCCTCGGTCGAGGCGTAGGCGAACAGAAGCTTGCCATCGTGGGTTATCACGACATCGTTGGGCACCGCAGCAGCCGCCGTTTGCCCGGCATCGGCGCCGCGAAGGCGTCCGATGAGATCGTCCACGGTGCGCCGGGCATCCGCGACGTCCAACTCGGCCACAAGTCGCCAATCCTGATCCTCTGACACGTTCCTCCGATCGGGGGCTTTCATCCTAGTCCTCAGGGGCCTGTCGAGAGGCGCCATGCAGGCTATCTACGATGCCCCCGGCTGGATTCGAACCAGCGACCCTCGGATTAGAAGTCCGATGCTCTATCCGGCTGAGCTACGGGGGCCGGACCGAGCGCTCAGGACCGGCGTGCCCCCGACAGCTCGAGCCCGACCGGAGCGGCTTCATCGTGGCAGGTACTTAGGCAGTCGTTGAGCATAAACCTGTAAAAGTTGGGTCTATGAGCGGCGCGAGAGTGGAGGACGACGAGGGCGATCTGACGCGCAAGCAGCGGCGCGAGCAGGCGCGCGCCGCAGCGCAAGGAGCTCGAGGAGGCCGAGGCGGCGAGCGCGGTCGCGGCGCAAGCGTCTGACGCAGCTCGGGATCGTCGGTGGCGGTCGTCGTGGTGGCGATCGTCGTGATCCTCATCGCCACGGGCGGCGGCTCGAAAACGGGCATCCCCAAGACCACGCAGGCGAAGAACCAGACGGTCACCGAAGTCAACTCGCTGGTCGGCGGCATCCCGCAGAGCGGCAACGTGCTCGGAAACCCCAACGCCCCGGTGACGCTTCAGTACTTCGGCGACCTGGAGTGCCCGATCTGCAAGGAGTTCACGCTGGCGTCCCTGCCCTCGATCATCCAGAACTGGGTGCGCACGGGCAAGCTGAAGATCGAATACCGCTCGATGGAGACCGCCACGCGCGAACCGGAAGTCTTCAAGCTGCAGCAGGTCGCCGCGCTGGCGGCGGGCAAGCAGAACAAGATGTGGGACTTCCTCGAGCTCTTCTACCACGAGCAGGGAGAAGAGGACTCGCGGCTACGTCACCGAAAGCTACCTCCAGGCACTTGCGCAGCAGGTCCCCGGGCTAACCTCGCGCAAGTGGACGAGCGACCGCAGCGAACCGGCGCTGGCCAGCGAGGTGACAGCCGACGCGCAGGCGGCCAACAACGCCGGCTTCACGGGCACGCCGTCGTTCCAGATCGGCAAGACCGGAGGCACGTTGCAGACGTTCGAACCGGGCACGTTCACCGAACCCGGCGCCCTACAACGCGGCGATCGAAAAGCTGCTGAAGTCTAGACGGCGATGAGCGCTCGAACCCTGAGGATCACGATGATCGTGCTCACGCGATCGGCCTGGGCGTGGCCGCCTATCTCACCTACGTCCACTACTCGGGCGCCACGCCGGTCTGCTCGATCAAGGGCAACCCCTGCAGCCAGGTGCAGAAATCGCAGTACTCCAAGCTCGCCGGCGTTCCCGTGGCGCTGATCGGGCCTGATCGGCTACATCGCGATCCTCGGCTCGCTGCTGGCCCCAGAAAGCGAGACGAGCCAGGTTCGCGACGGCTGCGTTACGCTCGGCGGCTTCGGCTTCAGCGCCTACCTGACCTATCGCGAGCTGTTCACGCTCCACAAAATCTGCGAGTGGTGTGTTTCAAGCGCGGTGATCGTGACGGTGCTGATGTGCCTGGCGGTCTGGCGGTTCCTGCGGGGCGACGTCGCGCCCCGGGAGCCTCGGCCCGGCGGATTGGCCGAGGCCGGCACGAGCCGACCCTCGCGTCGGCGCCACGCACTCCTGAGCCGGCGCCCACGCTCCAGCTGCCGAGGCCCCGCACACGCGGGCCGCCTTCGGCGCCCGTGCGCTCATCATCCGTCCACGTGACCGTGCTCTGCCCGAGCAAGGCGAGCCCCGGGCCGATCGTGATCGCGGACCACCCGACCGAGCCAAGTGGCGGACCACCCGGCCGACGCGGTGGAAGAGGAAATGCGCCACCACACGACGAGCACCGACACCGAGTCACCCACCGACCTCGGCGCGACGATTGCCTCGCAGGCGGATGCCGGCCCCGCGATCCGAGGCGAGGCCGCGTCGCGCGGCTGTTCGAGATGACGAGCGATCTGCTCGCGACGATCTCGCTCGACGGCCGCTTCACGCTGCTGAACCCCGCCTGGGAGCAGCTGCTGGGCTGGACCCGCGAGGAGCTGCAGAGCCGCACCGTGCGCGAGCTGATCCACCCGGACGACGTCGAGCAGACGCTCGCGCTGATGCTCGCTGGAGGCCGCACCCGGCGCGACTCGAGAACTTCACCAACCGCTTTCGCCACCGGGACGGCTCGTGGCACTCGCTGTTGTGGAGCGCGCGCTGCGACGGCGACACCTGGTACGCGGCCGCCAAGGACGTGACCGACCGCAAGTGGCTGCGAGCACCAGGCGCTGCACGACCCGCTCACGCGGCTGCCCAACCGCAGCTGCTGATGGATCGCACACGCCAGGCGCTTGGCGCGCCTGCATCGCGAGCCCGGGCGTCGTCGCGCTGCTGTTCATCGACCTCGACAGGTTCAAGGCGGTCAACGACAACCTCGGGCACGAGGTCGGCGACAAGCTGCTGATCTCCGTCTCCGAGCGCCTTGAAGAGCTGATGCGCGACAGCGACACCGTCGCGCGCCTGGGAGGCGACGAGTTCGTGATCCTGGCCGAGGAGATCGTCACATGACGGCGAAGCCCTCGCCCTGGCCGAGCGCGTCCTGCACGCGATGAAGGAGCCGTTCACGGTGGGCTCGGCCGAGGTCTCGCTGCTTGCCAGCGTGGGCGTATCGGTCTCGCACGACCCGCACAGCGACCCCGAGAGCATGCTGCGCGAGGCCGACGTGGCGATGTATCGGGCCAAGAAGGCAGGCCGGCAGCCGTCTGGAACTGTTTGACGAGAAGCTTCGCCGCGAAGTCAGCGCCCACCTGAGAATCGAGGGCCGCCTACGTTACGCGCTCCCACGAGATGAGCTGTCGCTCGCCTACCAGCCGATCATGCCGCTCGCCGGCGGGCACGCGGTGGGCTGCGAGGCGCTCGTGCGCTGGGATCCGCGCGACCCGCACGATCGACCCAGCCTCGACGACCTGCTCCCCGCGACGTTCCTCCCGCGGGCCGAGCAGAGCGAGTTGATCGTGCAGATCGGCGACTGGGTGCTGCGCACGGCATGCGAGCAGGCGGCCGTCTGGCATCGCGACGGCATACCGATCCGCATATTCGTCAACGTGTCCGCCCGCGAGCTGACCGAGCTCGATCTCGCCGAGCGCGTGCAGGAGTCGCTCAAGCTGCGCGGCTGCCCGCACGTGCGCTGTGCCTGGAGGTGAGCGAGGAGAGCGTCCTGCGTGATCCCGAGCGAGCACGTGCCGCGCTGAAGGACGTCAAGCGCCTCGGCGTGGTGATCGCTCTGGACAACTTCGGCGCCGGCCAGTCCTCGCTCAGCCTGCCGAGGAATCTCCCGCTGGACATCCTCAAGCTCGACCGCTCGCTGATCCAGGGCTCCGAGCACGATCGGAACAGGCGCGCGATGGTCGCGGGCATGATCGCGCTCGCGCACGAGGCCGGCCTGACCGCAGTCGCGGTGGGGATCGAGACCAGCCGGCAGCTGGCGGTGGCCCGCGAGCTGGACTGCTCGGTCGGGCAGGGCTTCCTGTTGCACGCGCCGCACCCGCCCTCGCGCCTGCGTCTCAGGTCGTCGCCCGGGCCGGTAACGTCCCCGCCATGGCGTCCCCTGGTACGAGTGCGGGGCAGCAGCCGTCAGGGCTGAACGGCGACGAGGTCCTCGTCGCCCTTCAGAAGCGCGCCGCGGCCGAGGCGGCCGCGGACATGATCAGGGACGGTATGCGCGTCGGACTGGGCACGGGATCCACCGTCGCCCATCTGCTCGATGCCCTGGCCGAACGGGAGCTCTCCGGGGTGCGGTTTGTGGCGACCTCGCCGGCATCCGATCGTGCGGCGCGCGCGCTGGGCCTGACCGTGGAGGCCTTCGACGGGGCCGACGAGCTCGATCTGGTCATCGACGGAGCCGATCAGATCGACCCGGCCGGGTGGCTGATCAAGGGCGGTGGCGGAGCGCACACGCGTGAGAAGATCGTGGCCGCCGCGGGGAGGCGCTTCGTGGTGATCGCCTCGGCCGAGAAGGCGGTGCAGCGGCTCGCCCCGCCGGTGCCGCTCGAGTTGGTGGACTTCGGCGTGCACAGTACGCTCACGGCGCTTGCACACGCCCGACTGCGCGCACGACCGCCGGAGGGCGCGCCCGGCACGGCCGGCGAGCAGCGTGCCGACCCGCATCCGGCGCCCCAGGCCGACCGGGTGTGGCGCAGCCCGGACGGCGGCCTGATCGCCGACTACCTTGGCGCGGTTGGAGATCTCCGCGAGCTGTCGGCCCGGCTGAGCGCCACGCCGGGTGTCGTCGAGCACGGGCTGTTCGCGCCGGAGATGGTCAGCGTGATCCTGATCGCGCGCGAGAGTGGCGTGGAGCGCCGCCGCGGCGCAAAGCCCGACGCATAGCTCGTCCTCGCCCGATCCCCTACGGCCACGAGGGATAGAACCCTGCCGCGCGCAGCGGGGAACCGAGGAGTCGAACCTCGCGTTGCGGTCTTGGAGACCGCCGTATAGAGCCCTTAATCCTAGGCCCAGCCTAGAGTTGGTGGCTCAGGGGACCGCTGTAGGGACCGAACCTGCTTCCTGAAAGTCGGGTGTCGCGTCTACGAGGTAGCTCGCAAAGAGCTCGCCTGCGCGCGTCAGATCACCGGGGAGGGTGTGCGTGTAGCGCTGCTGAGTGATCGGCGCCGCTTCCTGCTGGGAGCGGGGGAGCGCGTGGCCCGCGAGCACCGAAACGACCTTCGGACGCACCCGGCGGCGTCAAGCCAGGCTGTGCAGGTGTGTCTGCGCTCGTGTGCCGTGATCCTCTGAAGCTTCGCCCTCCCCCACGCCTCATCGGCTCGAACCTGCAGGGCCTCAAAGGAGAGTCGCCCGCTGTTTTGCCCGCCGGCCCTGTGGCCGGGACAAAGAAGCTCGCAGTCCGCGGGACGACCGCGCGCCATCAGACAGCGACGCATGAGCAGGGCAAGTGGCCTTACTAGCGGCACGGCGCGCCGCGCAGCGCGGCTCTTGCGGCCGCCCTCGTCGGCGCCGAGATAGATCACCTCGAGATCAAAGTCGACATCCCCGATGAGCGCGTGCCTGATCTCGGCACGGCGGGCGGTCGCGTATGAGGCGATCGCGTATGGCAGGGCGTCGTGAAGGGGGAGCGCGGCGAGCAGCGCCGCCATCTCGGCCGGCGTTGCGACCCGATCGCGAGGCGTGGCGTCCATTGCCGGCAGACGCACGAGGGCGGCCGGATCGTGCTGGACGAGATCGCGATCCTGGGCCCACCGGTAGAGCGAGCGGATCGAGTTGACGACCGACCGTACCCGGCTGCCCGACGTGCCAGGCGCCACATCGTCAACAAGGCGCTGGCAGTCGCCCCGCCGCACATCACCCAGACGCTTGGCGCCGAGCGCGGGCTTCACATGGTTCTCAAGACAGCCCTGCAGGTCGCGGACGGCGGAGGGCTTGTAGCGACGTCCGTGCTTGTTGAGAGCGACGCCATTGTTGGCCGCGGCGATGAACAACTCGACCGCCTTCGCGAGCCTGATCGTTGCCGGGCCGGCGTCCGCCCCCGCTTCAGGTCTTCCAGAAGATCCTGTCGCGCATTGGACGCCGCCGACGGCGTGGCGAGCCACGCCGTCTTCACTGTGCGCGACCCGGCACGGTCCCAAACCTTGCCCCAGTATGCAGGCGCACACGAGCATTTGGAGCCCCACTCGACGGCACAGCCCTTCCTGTGACGGGCGTAGACGCCCTGGAACCTGGTCGTCGTGTCCTTTGGCATGCGTCGCAAACTACTCGCCGTCCGCGATGGAGCGCGTTGTCGGCGAGCCACCGCTGAAGACCGGCGAGCGGGTACAGCTTCAGCGACCCGCAATAGACGACGGGCAGCTGTCCCTTGACGTGACGCTCGAAATGGTCGACGGATACGCCGAGGGACTCGGCCGCCTCCTGCTGGTTGAAGGCCAGGCGGGGCACCTCGCGGCGGAGGCGCTTGCCAGTTCCGTGACGTTCGCGAGCACCCGTGCCCATCTAAAACCAAATTCGCAAAGATCGGGTACCAATCTCGCTGCCGGACCTAACCAGACAGGTCGCCCCTCCGCGGCCGGCGGGAGGCTCGTCCCCTCCCCGTCGGCGCTACCGTATGCGTATGGACGCGCAGCGCGAGTTCGACATCGTGATGGTGGCCGAGTCGGAAGGTGGCTACAGCGTGTTCGTTCCCGAGCTGCCGAGCGTGGCGACGCAGGGCGAGACGATCGAGGAAGCGCGGGCCAACGCCCAGGAGGCGATCGAGGGCTACTTGGAGGTCATGCACGAAGACGACCTGCCGATCCCCTCGGTGCATCGTGACCGCGTAGCGGTCCACGCCGCGTGAGCCAGCTCCCTGCCGTAAGCGGCGAGCAGCTCGTCAAGATCTTGGAGAGCCGAGGCTGGTACGTGAAGCGCATCCGCGGCAGCCACCACATCCTGCGCCACCCGACCATCCCGGACGCCCTGCCCGTGCCGGTGCATGGCAGCAGACCGATCAAGCGAGGGACGCTCGGGAACATTCTGCGCACCGCCGAGATCAGCCGCGAGGAGTTTCAGAAACTCCTCTGACGAGCATATGTGTGTGCTCGGCCGGTGGCCGAGGCAGCGCAGCCGGATCGCTGGGTAGCATGACCAAATGAGCAAAAGCAGTCCTACGAACTCCGATGAGCAGATACTCGGCGAGTTCAAGGACGGGATGGCCAGCTGGGCCAGCGCGGTGCAGGCGCACAAGGAGGCACCCCCGGACCTCGCCTTCGCTGCTCGCCTGGCTGAGCTCGCGCGGGGCGCGAGCGAGGCAGCGCGTGTCTGCGGGGCGGCTGACGCCGCGGGCTTCGAGTGGCCGCCCGCGCGCAAGGCTGACAGCGAGCCGCCCTATGAGCTGCGAGCAGGCACCGGCCGGCGTGGGCCAGAGGAGCTCTGGCGGCGCTTTGACCAGGCGATAACGCGGCTGACCACGGTGGCCGCGGGCACGGACATGCTCGAGGTCGCGCGAGCCTATGAGGAGCTGTCCACGACTGCCGCGGAGCTCGCGGATGCAGTCAAGGCCGAAGACCGCGCGCGAGCGCCGCAGGCGCGCGCGCGGCGCTCCGCCTAGCACCAACGCCACGCTCCGCCTAGCACCAACGCCAGTTACACAAGGCCGGAGCCGCGCTCCTGCTTCGGATGCAAAGGAGCGGCCAAGCAGGATACGACTGCGACTGTCGTTAATCGTCCCATGCGCAAGCCTGGCGCCAGGGCTCGCTGACGCTCGCAATGCTCGGAGGCTGTTTCACAAACAGTGAAGATAAGGCCCGGCGTCTGGCCTGGGGTCTGACCTGCGCATAAACTGACCCTCTTGGTGTCGTTCGTGGGGACTTGTCGGCCCCGGGCTGGTCGCCGTCGATCACTCATTCATTGGGTGGTCGGGTCGGGCGGCGTGACCTGATAGGAACCTGCTCGCGACAAGTGCCCCGTCACTGTTCTGTCCGCCCTTCCCGACCGGACCGCCCTTCCGGAACGAAAGGACGACATGCACAGCATGAGGCAGGAGGACGCGCTAGTTGTCGGCGGGGTTGACGCACACGCCGACGCCCATTACGCAGCCGCGCTTGATGAGCGCGGCGCGCTGCTCTCCACGAAGAGCTTTCCAACCACGACGGCCGGCTACCGGGAGTTGCTGGAGTGGCTGAGCGGCTTCGGCGAGCTCGACGTCGTAGCGGTCGAGTCGACCGGTTCGTATGCGGCTGCGCTGGTGCGGGTCGAAAAGCCGCAAGTCGTGGCTCGCCCGCGGCGCGCTCTGCTCGTGCGCGGCGCTGCGAGCCCCCTCAGCGACTGTCACAGCGAGCGCAGCCCAGGTTTTCGCAGACGGCTTTGTGCAACAGCCTCCGTCCATTCCGATCGTCTCGGCGACTTTGGACCAGGCGCCTCCTTCGCCGCGCAAGCGATGGTCCTCCTTTCCGCGCAAGCCAGGTCTCGTGGCTCGCGTTTGGCGAGTTGCCCCCGCTACCCAACGCAGGTCGATCAATGCGGGGCGAGCTCGCCGAAGAAGTAGGAGGCGGTGACACCGCCGTCCAGGAGGAAGTCGCTGCCGGTGATAAACGCGCCGTCGGGGCTCATCAGGAGAGCGCCGACGGTCCCGACCTCGTCTGGAGTGCCGGCGCGCCCGGCCGGAGACAACTCGATCATGCGTCGGTATCCCTCGCCGCGGGGACCGGTCAGCTCGTCCCTCGCGAGTGGGGTCATGATGATGCCGGGGCTGATCGTGTTGATTCGCGCCCCGCGCTTACCCCACCGTACGGCCTCGGCCATCACGCGCAGCGAGTTCGCACGCTTGGCCAGCTGGTACGCGTGCAGGGAGTCTGTCACTTGATCGGGCTGGAGCATCGGCAGCGCCAGCAGCTCATCTGCTGGTGTCGTCGCGAGAGCGGCGTCTTGTTCGGCGGTCAGGGCCTCCAGACGGTGCCCGGACTGCGACGCGATGACGACCGCGGCGCCGCCGCGTGCGATGACGTTTCCGAACTCCTCGAGTAGCACCGCGGTTCCGTAGAGGTCCACATGGAGGATCGCCTCTGGCGACGCTTGGCTGGGCGATACCCCCGCCGCGTGGATGACACCGGTGATGTTGCCGAACGCCGTGGAGGTCTCGACGAGCGCGTGGATCGACTCGCGCGAGGAGACGTCGACGGTCCCTGCGCTTACCTCGAAGCCCGCGTCGGCCATCACCCCGGCCGCGGCGTCCGCGTTGCTCTGGCGCAGGTCGGCCAGCACGACATGCTTACCGGCGCTGACCCGCCGGGCGATCGCCTGGCCGATCGAGCCGGCTCCAATGACGACGACGACTTCGTTCATGGCCATCTCCTACTCCTGGTTGCTCGACTGAACACGGACCGGGTACTGCGAAGCCGCGGTCTTGGGTGTTGACGGAAGTGTCATGTCCGGGGCATCAGCCGGAGCGTGGTTGCGCGGTGATCGGTATCGGTGATGCTGTCGACGATGCTCTCGTATCTGCGGCCGTACTTCTCGCGGTAGGCGGCATCGACCGCGTCGAGCACGTCGGAGTCGGCGTCCTCCACCGTCACGTCCTTGTCCACGCCGCCGGCCGAGATCCGAGCCTGGCCGCTTGCCCGCGCGATGCGATGCCAGCCGCTCGCCTCTACGTACGCGGCCCGCACGTAGAGGTCATCGCCGGCACGCACGACCCAGATCGGGCGCGAGGCGCGCCTGGTGCCGTCGCGACGCAACGGCGCGATCTCGAGCTGCTCGGCGTCGCTGATGCGGCGCAGCTCGTTGTCGGTCCAGGCTGGCATCAGAGGCTCCCTACCCGGACGAGGGACTTGATCGCGCGGCGCTCGTCCATCGCGGCATAGGCGTCGCTGATCCCGTCGAGGTCGGTTTCGTAGTCCAGGACGCGGCCCGGGTTGGTGCGGCCGGCGAGGACGTCGTCGAGTAGCTCGGGCAGGTAGACGCGCACGGGGGCTGCTCCGCCGCGCACGCCGACGGTGCGGGAGAACATCTGTCCGATCGGCAGCTCAACGCCGTGCGGGACGCCGACGAATCCGACCATCGATCCGGCGCGGGCGATGTCGATTGCGGTCTGCATCGCCTGGCCAGTGCCGACGCACTCAAGCGTGGCGTCGACGCCAACGCCGTCGGTCATCTCCTTGATCGCGGCGACGGCTTGCTCGCCTCGCTCGGCGACGATATCCGTGGCGCCGAACTCCCGAGCAAGGGCCTGACGATCGGGGTGGCGAGAGAGGGCGATGATCCGCTCGGCTGCGAGGCGCTTGGCGGCCAGAACGCCGGAGAGGCCCACGGCGCCATCGCCGACGACGGCGACGGTGTGACCGGGCTTGACCTGCGCGCAGACGGCGGCGTGGTGGCCGGTGGCGAATACGTCCGAGAGCGTGAGCAGCGAGCGCATCATCTCGTCGGGGTGCCCGGAGCCGGGAACAACCACGAGGGTGGTGTCGGCGAGCGGCACGCGGACCGCTTCGCCCTGGCCGCCGTCGCCGTTCATCGGGTAGAAGCCGCCGTTCATGCAGGCGGTGGTGATGCCGTTCTGGCAGTTCGGGCAGGTGCCGTCGCTGAACGCGAACGGCGAGATCACGAGATCGCCCTTGCGGAGGGTGGTCACGTCGGCGCCGACGTCCTCGATCACGCCGATGAACTCGTGGCCGATCGGTCCGGGCTCGAACGGGGAGTCGCCGCGGTAGTACCAGAGATCAGATCCGCAGACGCACGCCAGCACGACGCGCACGACGGCGTCGGAGGGCTCTCTGATCGCGGCGTCCGGCCGGTCACCGACCGTGATGCTGCGGGGTTCGTTGAAGATCGCAGCGCGCACTGGCTACGCCTCCTCAGTTGGCTTTCGGTTCGGTCACGTCCGCACTTTGACACGCTTCCGGCAAACCCTGAGGGGCCCTACGAGAGGGGTACTGACAGGGCACCTTTGCGCCGCTCCGGGAGGGGTATGTTTGATCTCCGTGGACACCAACGACATTGCCGAGTTCCTCAGCAGCCGCCGCGCCCGAGTCACGCCAGCGCAGGTCGGGCTGCCGACCTATGGTGCGCGCCGCGTGAAAGGACTGCGCCGCGAGGAGGTCGCCTCGCTAGCCGGCGTCAGCGTCGAGTACTACAAGCGCTTGGAGCGCGGCAACGCTAGCGGCGTGTCCGACGGTGTGCTCGAGGCGCTCGCGCGAGCGCTGCAGCTCGACGATGCCGAGCGCGCGCACCTATTCGACCTCGCCCGCGCCGCCAACCCAATAGCTCCGAAGCGCCGGCGCCCGGCACAGCAGCGTGTCCGGCCGGTAGTGCTGCGAATCCTCGAGTCGATGGCCTCACCGGCAATCGTGCGCAACAGTCGCGTTGACTACCTGGCCGCGAACCCGCTCGGCCGCGCGCTCTACGCGCCGGTCTTCGACAGCCGTGAGCAGCCGGCGAACAGCGCCCGCTTCACGTTCCTGGACCCGGCCGCGCAGGAGTTCTATGTCGACTGGGAGCACACCGCGAAAGATTTGGTCGCCCACCTGCGCTCTGAGGCCGGCCGCAATCCCTACGACCGTGGCTTCTCAGACCTAGTCGGCGAGCTCTCGACCCGCAGCGAGCCGTTTCGCAGCTGGTGGGCTGCGCATAACGTCCGCTACCACCGGACCGGCACCAAGCGCTTGCGCCACCCCGTCGTGGGCGAACTCGAGCTCGAGTACGAGGTCATGGACGTCTCCGCCGACGACGGGCTGACGATAGCCGCGTATAGCGCCGAGCCAGGCAGCCACTCCGCGGAGGCGCTCGACCTGCTCGCCAGCTGGAGCGCCACCCCTGAGCCCGCGAGCACCCACGCCGACGAATAGGACCGCTTATGCAGATCACCCGCAGCAGCGTCGACACCACCAAAGGCCCAGCCGACTGGTTCACCGGAGACGTCTACGTCGACGCCGTCGCCGCGCCCGCGGGCAGCTCGACGTTCGCTGCAGCGCTCGTGCACTTCACGCCAGGCGCTCGCACCGCGTGGCACACCCACCCGCACGGTCAGACCATCTACGTCACCGAGGGCGTTGGTCTGTGCCAGCGCGAGGGCGGGCCGATCGAGGTGATCCGCCCCGGCGACCGCGTGTTCTTCGAGCCCGGCGAGAACCACTGGCACGGTGCTCCGCCGAACCGGTTGATGGTCCACATCGCGATGCAGCAGAACGACGATTCCGGCAGCCCCGTCACTTGGGGCCGGCACGTCAGCGACGAGGAGTACGCCGCCGCTCCGAGCGCCGGCGGTTGACCACCGCGCCGGCCAGGCGCCGGCCCAAACAACTCAAGGAGTACCCATGGAACACCGAATGCTGGGACGCACCGGCGTCGCGGTCTCAAAGCTGTGCCTCGGCGCGATGATGTTCGGCGCCTGGGGCGAGCCCGACCACAACGAGTCGATCCGGATCATCCACGCCGCCCTGGACGCAGGTATTAACTTCATCGACACCGCCGACGTCTACTCCGCCGGCGAGTCCGAGGAGATCGTCGGCAAGGCGCTCGCCGGGGGCAGGCGGGACGACGTCGTGCTGGCGACCAAGGTCGGCTTCCCGATGGGCGAGGACCCCAGCCGCCGAGGCGCTTCCCGGCGGCGCATCTTCCGCGGCGTCGAGGAGTCCCTGGGGCGCCTGAACACGGATTGGATCGACCTCTACCAGATCCACCGCCCAGACCCGAACACCGACATCGATGAGACCCTCGGCGCGCTGAGCGATCTCGTCCATCAGGGCAAGATCCGCTACCTCGGCCACTCGACCTTCCCAGCCTCAGAGATCACCGAGGCGCAGTGGGCGGCCGAACGGCGAGGACGGGAGCGCTTCCGTTGCGAGCAGCCGCCGTACTCAATCCTCGTCCGTGCGATCGAGCACGACGTACTGCCCACCTGTCAGCGGCACGGGGTCGGCGCGATCCCTTATAGCCCGCTCGCCGGCGGATGGCTGTCCGGGCGCTACCGCAAGGACGCCTCGGTTCAGGGACCCGCATCCTCCGCCCGCCCTGCCGGACGTTTCGATATGTCCGACCCTGCGAATCAGCGCAAGCTCGACGCCACCGAGCAGCTCGCCCAGCTCGCCGCGGAGACCGGGATCCCACTCGTGCAGATGGCGATCGCGTTCGTCCTTCGCCACCCCGCGATCATCGCGGCGATCATCGGGCCGCGCACGATGGAGCACCTCGAGTCGCAGCTCGCCGCGGCCGACGTCGTCCTCGCCTACGAGGTCCTGGATCGGATCGATCAGATCAATCCGCCCGGCGTCACGATCAACCACCTCGACAACGGCTGGACCCAGCCCGCGCTCCAACCCGCCGCACGCCGACGCTGAGATCAGTGCGGGTAGATGATCATCGCGGCCGGAGCACCGTCTGACCCCAACAGCAAAGGAGCACACCATGAAAACGGTCACCCTCAACAACGGGGTAGACATACCCGCGCTCGGTCTGGGTGTCTTCCAGACACCCCCCGAGGAGACCCGCGACGCCGTGCGCGCCGCACTCGGCACGGGGTACCGGCACATCGACACCGCCGCGGCCTATGGCAACGAGCGCCAGGTCGGCGAGGCGGTCCACAGCTCCGACCTGGACCGCTCAGAGGTCTTTCTGGAGACCAAGATCTGGATCAGCGACTACGGGTCTGACGAGACGCTGCACGGCTTCGAGAAGAGCGCCCGGAAGCTCGGCGTCGACCAGATTGACCTGCTGATTCTGCACCAGCCGCTGCCGTCGGCGTTCGAGCGGACCCTGCAGGCCTATCGTGCCCTGGAGACGCTGCTCACCGGCGGCAAGGTCCGCGCGATCGGGGTCAGCAACTTCATGGTCGAGCATCTCACGACCCTTCTCGAGCGCGCCACGGTGGTGCCGGCAGTCAACCAAATCGAGTGCCACCCCTACTTCCAGCAGCGAGAGGTCCAGGACTTCAATGCCGAACATGGCATCCTCACGCAGGCTTGGTCACCGATCGGAGGCATCACCTTCTACCGCGACGGTAGCCACGGCAGCACCCTCGACGACCCAGTCATCGCAGACATCGCCAGGGCCCACGCCAAGACTCCGGCCCAAGTGATGCTGCGCTGGGGCCTGCAGCACGGCCGCTCGGTCATTCCGAAGTCCACCAAGCGCAGCCGCATTGCAGAGAACATCAACGTATTCGACTTCGAGCTGTCCGCCGAGGAGATGGCCGCGATCGATTCCTTGGACACCGGCCGTCGCGGCGGTCCAGAGCCCGACGCGATCACGTTGGAGGCGTTTGGCCGCGAGATCCCGGAGGCCTGAGAGCCGTCGCCTCGCCGTGAGAGCAGCACGGGCCGCGTGATCCTTCACTGACCGCCGCCATCGCCGGTACCGCGACCGAATCGAGATGCCGGTCACGACGTGGACGTGCTGCTGCCTTCGCGTGGATGCGAGCGTGTCGGTGGACGACGCTCACTCCGTCGCTCAGGACGACGACCACTCGTCCGTGCTCGGACGCACGACACGCTCGCTTAGCCCATGGCAAAGGAGGCGTCTCGTGCGCGGATGTCGAGACCGCTGCTGGTCGTCCGATGCGGGCGTCTCGGGTAGCGGCTGCGGGACGCTCGCTCCCAGTAGAACGCAGAAGCCAGATGTCCGTGGCAGGCGTGCCGCCGATCACCAGTGCGTGGTCGTGCTCGTATCAGGCAGGACGCGAGTGCGGTGGCGATCGGTCATGCTTGGATCGTGATCGCCAATCGGAGGTGGACGATGAGCGCACGAATATCACGGAGGTGGATGATAAGCGGCTCGGCTGCAGCCGCTGTCAGCTTCATAGTCACTGTGCTCCTGTTTGCCCACGGGGCGCTGGCATCGCAGACGGACCGGACCGCCGGTTACGCATCGCGGGCCACCGGGTATGTAGCGTCGGTGCATCCGAACACCACCGGACTCGGTGGCTTCCAGCCGCTGACGCCGTGGCGCCAGCCGCCCCTCGAACTTCCCTCTCCGCATCTGCTCGACTATCAGCGATTCGCCGAAGCCGGGGTGAGCCAGGCTGCGCGCTGGGGCCATGGCGCCTGGTACTGCGAATACCTCCGCTGCGCCCATGGGCCCTATCCGCTCATCACCATCTGGGGCGAGGTGCCCATGTTCGAGACCGTCGACGCGCTCGAGACGGCCGCGCCCTCGTCGGCGCACCGAAAACTGGTCGACCGCTTCGCGCGCGCCAACGAGCGCTACTGGGACCGGGCACTTGGCGGCTACGCCCCCTACCCAGGCGACCGAGCAGGAAATGTTCGAGCTTTCTTCGATGACAATGGCTGGGAGGGCCTTGCCTTCGTCGACGCCTACAAGGCCGACCAGGAGCGCCGCTGGCTCTATGACGCCCAGCGCGCGTTTCACTTCATCGCCGCGCATGGCTGGGATAAGGCCCGTGGGGGAATGTGGTGGAACACCAGCCACCCCTATCACTCGGGACCAGCTCTCGCCGCCGATAGCCTTCTGGGAGCGCTGCTCTACGGTGAAGACCACGAACGCTGGCAGCTGGAAGACGTAAAGAAGTATGTGGACTGGGCGAACGCCAACGACAACCACGACGAACGCCAGTTCTACCTTGAGATGCCCGATCAGCCGGAATCGGTGAACGACTACGTGCAGTCGCCTCTGGTCTATGCGCAGTATTTGCTGTGCAAGGACGGGGAGGGAGAAAGCTACTGTGAACGCGCCGGACGGGTAGCGGCCACGCTCGCCGAGCAGCATGTGGACGCCTATGGCTACGAATACAACTACGGGCCCGAGTACGACGCGAGCTTCATGCACTGGATGATGGCCTACGGGCAAGCCACCGGCGAGCAATACTGGCTGACCCTGGCCGAGATCAACGCGGCAGCGGCGGCAACGAACGCCGCTAACGGGCAGGGACTGTGGCTTTCGAGCTGGTGGGGTGGGGGAATCGAAGACCCCGAAACGCACCCGAACATGCTGCGCACGATGGCGGCCACCGCGAGTCTCTTCGCTTGGACCGGGGTGTACTCGAGCGCCGGCCCATAAGGGCCGAAGACTTCCGTAATCATGGCGCCGGACCACGTGAAGGACCACGGACTTTTGCCCGTGCCACTCGGCTAACTCCGGTCGCCGTGTAGCTCACTCCATCGAGTCGTCCGCGCCTGCTTCGCGTCGAGGCTGTTTCGTAAACCCACGGTCTGTCCGGCGGGTTTAAGAAGCTTCTGGCATGCCCCAGAACTTCAGGGTCTTCGCACCATTCGGTGGTGAATCGGCGGCCTGAAAGGCCGCGTTCGTCGCGCGTTTGCTGGGCGTTGGCCGGCCCAGGTCTCCTCCGGAAGTTGCGCAGGTAGCAAGCGACGCGCAGCCGCCCTTCTCGGCAGGCTGCTGGCTGTTGAGTACTAGCGGCTTGCGAAGGAGGACGACGTGCGCGTCACGACCGGATTCAACCGGATGCTCCGCCTGCCCGGGGCGTCCGTCATCGATGTCGGCTTCGGCTCGGAGGGGGTGATCGTGACCGTCCGGCTCAGGCGACGGCGAAGAGTCTGCAGTGGCTGCGGGCAGCTCGGCGGCCAGATCCACGGACGACGCGTCAAGCGCTGGCGCCATCTGGACCTCGGCTCTACCCGCTGCGTGATCGAGTGCGAGCTGCGCCGCCTGTGGTGCGGGGACTGCGGCGCGCGCTTTGAGGCCGTGCCCTGGGCCAGGCCGGGCTCGCGCTACACGCGCGACTTCGAGGACGTCGTGGCCTGGCTGGCGCAGCAGATGGCCAAGAAGCCGATCGCCGGCCTCTTGCGGATCGCCTGGGACACCGTCGGGCGGATCGTTGAGCGGGTCGTCGCTGAGCGCCTCGACGAGCGACGTCTGGACGGCCTGGTGGCGATCGGCGTCGATGAGATCTCATACCGTCGCCACCACCGCTATCTGACGAGCGTCGTCGACCATCAGGCCGGGGCGATCGTGTGGTGCGCTCCGGGCCGCAACGCCGCCACCCTGCAGGCGTTCTTCGAAGAGCTCGGCGAGCGCCGCCACACGATCAAGGCCGTCTCGATCGACATGTCCGGCGGCTATGAGAAGGCCATCCGCGACTCGATCCCTGAGGCCGAGATCGCCTTCGACCCGTTCCACGTGGTGCGTCTGGCCCAGCGCGCGGTCGACCAGGTCCGCCGCGATGAGTGGAACGCGCATGAGCGCTCACACACCCCCGCCGGCAAGTGGATCAAGGGCACGCGCTGGTCGCTGTTGAAGGCGCCGGGCAAGCAGAGCGTCGAACAGCTCGCCCTGCTGGCAGAGGTCCAGCAGGCCAACAAGGCCCTCTACCGCGGCTTCCTTCTGAAGGAGGAGCTGCGCCTGCTCTATCAGCTGGAAGACCCGCGGCTTGCCCCGGCGCACTTGGACGCCTGGCTGGCCTGGGCGACGAGATCGAAGCTCGAGCCGTTCGTCAGGCTCGCGCGCACGATCCGCCAGCACCGCCAGGGCATCCTCGCCGCGATCCGCCTCGGCCTAACCAACGGGCGCCTCGAGGGCCTGAACAGCCGCATCCGCCTGATCTCACACCGGAGCTTCGGGTTCCACTCAGCCGCACCCCTCATCGCCCTCGTCTACCTGTGTTGCTCGGGCATCAAGATCGCGCTGCCGCGATGAGATTCACCACCGGATGGTGCGAAGCGCCGAACTTCATCGAGTGTGATCGTGAGCAGTTGCTGTTGATGTCGCCGTCGCTGCGGGAGTGGCTGCCGGAGAACCATCTGGCGTGGTTCGTGATCGATGCGGTCAAGGACATCGACCTGTCGCCGTTCTACGCGCGCTATCGCGAGGACGGATGGGGTCGCGCCGCGTATGACCCGGCGATGATGGGGTGGATTCAACTGGTTCTCGCAACGCCCAACGTTGAGGAGTTGCGATGGCCAAGAAAAGCCGTGCTACAGATCGTGCCGCTGCAGCAGGGACGCGTTCCGGGGGACGTCCGTCTGCTGGGCGCCGAGAACATCGGGAGCGTTTTTGGGCAGCGATCGCTCGAGGGGCATCAAGCGTCGACGCTGCCACGGAGGCGGGTGTGTTGCCGAGCGTTGGTGTCCGGTGGTTCCGCAAGGGTGGCGGGATGCCGTTTCTCACGCTCGCGCCGGTGTCTGGGCGTTATCTGTCCTTCACCGAGCGGGAGGAGATCGCGGTCCTGCTCGCTCGTGGTTCTGGGGTGCGAGAGATCGCGCGTCAGCTGGGTCGTGCGCCGTCGACGATCTCCAGGGAGCTGCAACGGAACGCTGCGATCCGCACCGGCCGGCCGGAGTATCGGGCCTCGACCGCGCAAACGCATGCCGACCGTCGCGCTCGACGACCGAAGCCGGCGAAGCTCGCTGTCAACCCGGAGTTGCGTCGCTATGTGCAGGACCGGCTCGCCGGGTCTGTGCAGCGGCCCGACGGGAGCGTCGCGGGTCCGCAGGTCGGCTGGGGCGGGCGGCGTCACGGACCGCGAAAGGACCGGCGCTGGGGGAAGTCTTGGAGCCCGGCTCAGATCGCTGGTCGACTACGCGTTGACTTCCCCGATGATGAGTCGATGCGGGTTTCCCATGAGGCGATCTATCAGTCGCTCTATGTGCAGGGCCGCGGAGCGCTGCGCCGGGAGCTGACAGCTTGTCTTCGGACAGGTCGGGCGCTGCGGGTTCCCAGGGCCAGGACGATGAGGCGGAACAGGAGCTTCGTGACTGACGAGCTGTTGATCAGTGAGCGGCCTGCTGAGGTTGATGACCGTGCTGTTCCGGGTCACTGGGAGGGCGATTTGATCCTCGGTCTGGACCGGTCTGCAATCGGCACTCTGGTCGAGCGCTCAAGCCGGTTCACGATGCTGCTGCATCTCCCGCCGATGGAAGGTCACAACAGCCCAAGAGCGAAGAGCAGCCCGGCGCTCACGGGTGCTGGTGCAGCGGCCGTTCGTGACGCGATCGCCGACACGATCACGACCCTCCCCGAACAACTTCGGCGGTCCTTGACCTGGGACCAGGGAGTCGAGATGGCCCAGCACGTGCAACTACGGCTCGACACCGGTCTGCAGATCTACTTCTGTGATCCACGAAGCCCGTGGCAGCGCGGGTCGAACGAGAACACCAACGGGCTGCTGCGCCAGTATTTCCCGAGAGGCACCAACCTCGCCAGGCACAGCGCCGAGGAGCTCGTCGCTGTCGCGGCGGCGTTGAACGGTCGACCGCGAAAGACACTCGCGTGGAGGACACCCGCCGAGGCGCTCACCGACTACTTGAGCGCCGCGGCCTGACCGCCGCCTGCAGCATCCAACGCACGTGACAACTGCTCGACTGCGGCATCCCAGCCACTGGGGTGTCCGACGGTCGCGCGCGGCTGTCGCCGCTCCGGCCCGCCCTCCGGGCGAGCCTCCACGACGACAGCCGCAACACCAGGCAGGCGTCTGTCATCAGCCCTTGCCTTTACAGTCATCCACCACACCGCGTTGCGACGACCGGTTGAGCCCAAGTGGTCGCGATCGTGCTCTACGCCTACGCGAAGGGGCAGCGCTCCTCGCGGGGTATCGAGCGCGCGTGCGTGGAGGACGTCGCCTACCGCGTGATCGCGTCGAACCTCGCGCCCGATCACGTGACGATCAACCGCTTTCGCTCAGAGCACGCAGATGCTCTGGCCGGACTCTTTGGCAGCGTGCTCACCTTGTGTGCGCGAGCGGGGATGGTCAAGGTCGGCACGATCGCCGTCGACGGCACCAAGGTCCATGCGAACGCGAGTCGCGAGCAGAACGCCGACTTCGATCAGATCGCGCGGGAGATCCTCAAAGAGGCCGCCGAAGTCGACGCCGCCGAGGACGAGCTCTATGGCGAGAAGCGCGGCGATGAGCTACCCGAGCACCTGTCTACCAGCCAGGGCCGTCGTGGCTGGCTGCGTGAGGCCAAACGCCAGCTCGATGAGGAACGCGCCAAAGAGGCAAGGCCGATTCCGCGTTCTCGCCCGGCACGCTTGAAGGAGGCAAAGCGCCGTTTGCAGGAGGAGCTGTGGGTCGAGTCACGCGCAAACGCCGCCTATGAGCACTATCGCGTGCATGCACGGGACAGCAGAGGTCGCCGCCTCGGGGCTTCGCCAACTCCATACACACCACCCGAGATCCCCGAGGGAAAGATGAACCTGACCGACCCCGACTCGCGGCTGCTGAAGGCCACGCGTGGCTACATCCAGGGCTACAACGCCCAGGCCGCCGTCAACGAGGAGCAGATCGTGATCGCCGCCGAGGTCACGGTCGACCCAGGGGACTTCGGACACCTCGAGCCGATCGTCGATGCCGCCCAAAGAGAGCTCGAGCAGGCCGGGGTTAGTGACACGCCCGCGGTGCTACTCGCCGACGCCGGCTACTGGCATCAGCGCCAGATGGAGAACATCATCGACCGCGGGATCCAGGTGCTGATCCCGCCCGATGCCGGAAAGCGCAAGGGCACCCGACCGGGATGGGATGGCGGCGCCTACGCGCACATGCGACGAGTGCTCCAAACCGACTTCGGACGCGCGCTCTATCGAAGACGCCAGGCGATGATCGAGCCGGTATTCGGACACACGAAGTTCAACCGTCGCATCGATCGCTTCCAACGCCGAGGAAGATCCGCCGCGCGAGCCGAGTGGCGGTTAATCACCGCAACCCACAACCTGCTCAAGCTCCACAGCCACCAGATAGCGACTGCCGGGGCCTGAAAGGGCCCCGAGAACGCCCGGTCGGGCCTATCCGTCTCACCGCGCCAAGACCACCACGCCCTTCAGAGCACGAAACCCACCGCGAACGCCCGCGCTGACAAACGCGCGAACCTTTGCGAAACAGCCTCCGTCGGATGCGAGAGCGGGTCGGGGTCCGTGGTGGACTGTCGCAGGTCGTCCTGAGCGCGAGCGAGGCGTCGAGGTGCGCATAGCCCCAGGAAGCAGGCGCTGCGCCGGAGCCTGCGGTCGAGTCGCGGGTGAGATACTTGTCCGATGACGGCGGCGAACGTCGACCTGGTGCGTGCCATCTACGAGTCTTGGGAGCAGGGGGACTTTTCGCGTACGTCGGAGTGGGCTCACCCTGAGATCGAGTGCGTGAGCTTCGGAGGTCCGGTCACCGGTGCCTACACAGGGACCGCCGCGATCGAGGAGGGCTGGCGCGCTCTGCTCGATACCGTGGACGAACCCCGACCCCAGGCGCAGGAGTACCGCGACGTCGACGAGGAGCGCATCCTGGTGCTGGGATGCCTGCGAGGGCGCGAGAAGAGCAGCGGCGCGGAGGTCGAGCAGCTGCGCGCGAACCTGTTCCGGATCCGCGACGGCAAGGTCGTGCGGCTGATCTTCTACTGGGACCGCGGACGGGCATTTGCGGACCTTGGCCTCACGCCTGACTCGGCGGGCTCGTAGGCTCTACCTCAGTGGATGCGGACACGTCTGCGTTTGGACTCGTGCGGAGCTCGATGGACGCGCGCTTTGCTCGGCGCAGCAGGCGTGTCACGAGCCTTGGCCGGCGCGATCGAGTTTCGGGGCATGAAAATGACTCTCGAGCGCCGTTGTTCTGACCCCGGCCGTTAGGGTCCGGTGACCGGGACAGGGGCTCTCAGGGAGAACGCATGCTGGGCAGGCCGATTCTTGGACGATGGGCGTGTTGAGCCCGGGAGTTTCATTGGCCGCCCCTGCGACTTGTCCGGTTGCGCTCCGAGCGCGGATCCGTTGGTGTCGTTGTGCCCACGGCGTCTCCCGTCCTGTCAAGTGCGTCGAAGGAGACAGCGATGAGATCAGTCGCGTTGGATGTGCACCTGGATTTCTGCGAGGTAGCGATCGTCGAGGATGGTGAGCTCCGCTCGGCCGGTCGGATCGAGACCAAGCCCGAGCAGATCGAGCTGTTCGCACGGAGCCTTGGCCCCGATGACCGGGTGGCGCTCGAGGTCACGGGGAACGCGTGGGAGATCGCACGGCTGCTTGAGCCGCACGTCGCGCAGGTGCTGGTCGTCAGCCCGAGCGATACGGGTATACGCCAGGCCCGCGCGAAGACCGACCGCCTCGACGCAAGGACGCTCGCGAGGCTCTTGGCGGCGGGGTCCCTGGACGGGGTGTGGATGCCCGATCGGTGGACGTGGATGATGCGCCGGCGCCTGTCGCGTCGCTCACAGCTCGTCTGGGCGCGCAACCGGTCCAAGAATCAGATCCACGCGGTGCTGATGCGCCAGCTCATCGGCCGCCCACCGTTCTCAGACCTGTTCGGCGTCAAGGGCCGGAGGTGGCTCTCAGGGCTTCGGTTGGCGCCCGAGGAGTCAGAGACAGTCGGCGCCGCGATGCGCCAGATCGAGTTCCTCGAGAAAGAGATCGCTGAGGTTGAGCGGCTGATCGCGGGTGCGGCCCTCGAATCGGCACAGATCAAGCGCTTGATGAGCGTGCCGGGTGTCAACGTGATCGTCGCCGCGAGCTTCATGGCGGCGATCGGCGACATTCACCGCTTCCAGAACCCGCGCAAGCTCGTCGGCTACCTCGGTCTGGATCCGCGGGTGCGCCAGTCAGGCGTCTCACCCGCGACGCACGGGCACATTTCAAAGCGCGCCTCCACCAGGGCGCGTCACGCGCTGGTGGAGGCGTGCTGGACGACGGTGCGCCAGCCCGGGCCCGCTGCACGCCTTCTATCAGCGCATCCGGGCACGGCGTGGGCACTCTGTCGCGATCGTCGCCGCCGCGCGCAAGCTCGCGAGCCTGTTCTGGTGTCTGCTCACCCGCGAGGAGGACTACGCCTACCAGCAGCCCTCGCTGACGAAGAAGAAGCTCAGGCGCCTTGAGATCGCCGCCGGCTCAGAGCGCTACACCGCGAAGGCTGCCGGCATCTGGAGTGCCAACGATGCGGTGCGCGAGGCCGAGCGCGAGCTCGCCCGCCAGGCCGAGGTCGCCTATGCGCGGAGCGTTCGCGACTGGCATGCCATCCAGGCGGTGAAGGTGGGCGCGAGTGTGACACCGGGGCGCGCATCAAAGAAACCCACAAAGGGTGAAGCTGCGCGGCAGACCACAAGCCCCTGACGTCTGCGCTTCGCTACGTCATCGGCTCGCGCCCAGAGCAACGATCTCACATACCGGTTGCTCCTACAAGCCAGCGCCAAGCGCGCCGGCTCCGACCCCGCGCGGGCGCAAACTCTTCGCATGGGCCCCGTCCAGTCAGCATCAGCCTGATCCGGAGCCACAGGAGCCGATCTGACGCCCTGAGAGAAGGGTCCGCGACCGATCCGCTGGCCGAGATCGTCGCAAAGTGCGAGCGAAACGTAGCCCCGGCCCCCTTGTTTTTCATCCGTCGTCCGAACCAGCAGCGTGAGCGGCGTCCGGGCACACGCTCGCATCCGAGGCAAAACCGGCGGTGTGGATCTGTTCGCCTACCCGCTGATCGCCGCGAGGGCGGCGCGGTACTCTCCTGCGACCCCACGTGGGGCACGGCTCCCAGCTCCCAGCCTGCATCCACTGTAAAGCGCAACTACCATTCGCGGATGAGTCCGGCAGTGCCCTCACACCGCGGCGCCTCACACGCTCCCGACCCGCCGCCTATTTTAAGGCGACGAAAGCTGTCTGGCCGCGATAACCGGTCAGGTTGTACGGACGCTCCTCGTTGAAGATCACCGCTATTCAAACCGGAACCGGCAACTGCCACGGCCGGCAGATCGCAAGTCCCCAACATCTTGGAACGATCCGCCGTCGGGCGGGGATGCTGCTCGACAAGGAGTGGACGGGCCCGCACCCGATCTACGCCTACCTAATCGATCATCCCGAGGGCCTGATCCTGGTTGACACCGGCGACAGCGCGCGCAAGTCCGACCGCGGCTACATGCCCCGCCTCAACCCGTTCTTCAGATGCTGCATCGATCCCCGCGTCGCGCCGGAAGAGGAGATCGGCCCGCAGTTGACCGCGTTGGGCATCCGCTCGCGCGATCTGCGCCTGATCGTCATGACCCATCTGCATCACGATCACACGGGCGGCCTTCGCCATCTCCCGCACAGTCGGATCCTCGCCTCTGCCGAATGCCTGACGGCGGCGCGGCGCAAGCGCGGGCTGATCGGCGCGGTACCGAGGACCTGGCCGACATGGTTCGACCCCGAACCGTTCACGTTCTCCGGGCCGGCGATCGGCCCGTTCCCGCGCTCCGCGCCGTTGACCCGAGATGGCTCCGTCTTCGCAGTTTCGACTCCCGGACACATGGCCGGCCATGTATGCATCATCGCGCGCTCGCAGGAGCTGACCTATGTCCTGGCCGGAGATCTCACCTATCGCGAGGACCTGCTCCTGGCCGACAGCGTAGACGGCGTCACCGGCAACCCAAACGAGTCGCTGGCGAGCCAGCGTGCGATCAAGCAGCTCGCGCAGAGCGAGCCCACCGTGCTGCTGCCCGCCCACGATCCCGGGGCCGCCTCCCGCCTGGCCGACGGGGTAACCATGCACCCATCCCGCAGCGCTCCCTGACTAACGGCCCCGCTCCGCCCCGCAACGTCGACCACCACTCGACCGGAACCCTCGAGAGGTCGCTCGCGCCCGTCTCGATGAAGGACATGCGCGTTCCGGCGGGACTGGCGATCACTTGAGCGTTTCTCAGATCGATGGTGACCGCGAGCGGGAAGGGCGGAGACGTCGGCTTCTGCACAATCCGGGAAAGCGCTCATGTCGCCCTTGGGTGTCGGGGTGATCGCGAGGCGCGTTTGGTTGGGAGACGGGTTCTGTGCTCTGCTACGAGCGCGGTTAGGGCCAGCGCGTGTGGCCGTAGAGCAGGACGATCAGTCGCTCGAGGTGGCGCGAGCGTCGGGCGCGGTAGGGAAACCGCTGCAGCTCGGGCAGCGCGATTCGGTTCACGAGCAGCGACTGTGTGGTGCAGTACTTGCGGATACCCTCGGCGCCGTGCCGGGCGCCGAGCCCCGAATCGCCGGTTGCGCCGAAAGGTAGCTCTAGCGCAAGGCCGCTGAGGACGGCGTCATTGACGCAGGCGTTGCCCGCCTTCAGACGGCGGGCGATCTGCTCGCCGCGTTTGCGGTCGGCTGTCCACACACTTGAGTTCAATCCGTAGGCTGAGTCGTTGGCGAGCGCGACTGCCTGCTCGGCGTCTGCGACCTTCATCACGGGCAAGGTCGGCCCGAAGGTCTCCTCCCGCATCGCGCGCATCTCGTGGTTGACGTCGACGAGGATCGTCGGCTCATAGAAGTGGCCCTCGCGCCGGTCGCGCATTCCGCCACTGAGGACCTTGGCGCCTCGCCGTCGGGCGTCCTGCACGTGCTCATCGACAATGCGAAGCTGGGCCTCGGAGGACAGGGGGCCGATGTCCACGATTCCCGGCCCGTCCGCGGGCCCCGTCCGCAGCGCGCGAACACGGGAGCGAAGGCGATCGAGGAACGGCTCGTAGGCGGGCGCCTCCACGTAGATCCGCTCGACCGACCAGCAGCATTGGCCCGCGTGACAGAGCCCGTACCAGCAAGCGGCGTCGGCCGCGCGATCGAGGTCAGCATCCGCGAGCACGATCATCGGATCCTTGCCGCCGAGCTCCAGCGAGACGGGCGTCAGCGTCTGGGCAGCGCGGGCCATCACCGCCTTGCCCGAGGCGGTCGAACCGGTGAACTGGACCATGTCGACCGCGTCAACCACCGCGGCACCGGTCTCGCCCGCGCCGGTGAGCACGGGCATGAGGTGCTCCGGCAGCCCCGCCTCGCGCATTCCCTCCGCCATCAGGTGAGTTGACAGCGGCGTGAGCTCGCTGGGCTTTAGCACCGCGGCGTTGCCCGCCATCAGCGCAGGGATCGCGTCACCAAAGCAGAGGATCAACGGGTAGTTCCACGGCCCGATCACCCCGACTACACCGTGTGGGCGCCGGCGGAGCGTCAGCCGCTTGCCGATTAGGAACGGCGAGTGGGCGTGCACGCGCTCCTCGCGCAAGTAGTGGCGTGCGCGGCGGGCCCAGAACCCCAGCGCGTCGGCGACATAGACGATCTCGACGTTCAGTGCGTCCTCCCACGGCTTGCCGGTCTCAGCAACGATCGTCTGCACCATCCTGCGACGGTTGGAGATGAGCCAGCGGCGCGCAGCCCACATCACCCTTGCGCGACCGGCGAAGCCGGTGGCGGCCCACGCAGGTTGAGCCGCACGCGCCAACCCAACCACCTCGCGCACCTTCTCGGCGTCGATGGCCGGCACCGTCGCGAGAGTCCCTCCGGTCGCCGGGTTCTCGACCGTGATCACGGCCGCGCGCTCAGCCGGCATCAGGTGCGCCCGGTCCCTCTCCCGGCTGTGTCGCGAGATCCCGTCGCACGCTCGGCCGAGCCCGTCCCCGAAGCGCCCGCGCCTGGGCCGGGCCAGTAGCGACACGGGCTTCCACCGCGCCGTCACGCTCAGACCGAGCACCCCGTCCAGACAAACCGTTGCGCAGTCCCATAGAGGACTCCCTCCCCTGTCGTTAGGCCCCCGGGCCTGCTCTGGGCCGCTGAGGGTCGCTGAGCTTGCTGGCGACCGTATCAGTGCGCACAAATCCTGGCCAGGACACTCGGGCGAGCGCGATGTACCTCCGAGCGCTCCATGATGCACCGGGCGCCGAGCGAGAGCGCTGCCCCTCTCCAAGAGCGAGGATCCTAATGGTCGGGTTGAGGGCTGTCGGTAAGGACGACGGATGACACGCAGGCGCGCTGCGCGGCGGCCGCGAGACGCCTCCTTTCCCCATGGCAATGCAGTCGTCTCGGCGCGGCTGGGTCGGGCTATCGCAGGTCGTTCGTTGCGCTCGTCTTCTGCGTGCTCGGACAAACGCTCGCTCGGCGAGCAAAGCGAAAGCGCGGGCGATCGGTGCGGCGCGCCGCCGGCCGCCGCGATGATCCGGAGCGCCCTAATGCCCTCCCCGTGCTCGATCGCCGCTTGACGGACGCGCTGCTCCTCGCTGACGGTTGCGACGCTTCAGATGCCCGTCAGTGTGCCGGCCAGCCGAGTGCGTCGAAGACGGCGACGGGGTTGAGATAGTCCCGCCAATGAACGACCTCTCCGTCGCGGAGCGTGAGCACTGATATGAAGCGGTTGCTGTAGCGGTTCCCCGTCCTGACGGCGTGCCCCTGGGAGGCGTACTCGAGCACCACTACGCCCTTGGCCGGATCGTGGTAGACGGCGAGGTCGAAGCAGCGCTCGAGGGTCATCCTGGTGCCGTACGGTCGATATAGCTCTGCGAGTGCTGCACGGCCCTCGACTCGCGCCGGATAATCGGGGACCGTCACTATGTATTCGGTGACGATGTCTTCGGCGAGGAGGTCGAAGAAGTGGTCCGCCTCGACAAATCCGGCGAGGCCTTCTTGGATGATGTGGAAGAACGGGTCGAGTGCTGCGAAGTCTTCGAGGTTGGCGATCGGTGTCTTCATGGCGTTGCCTCCTATTTCCATGCCGCAGCGGCCTTGGCGGCGAAGTCGGTGAAGCTGGTGGGTCTTGTGCCGGTCGCGGTGAGCACGTCGTCGTTGGGCTGGGATCCGTGCCCGCTTGCGATCGTTGCGGTGAGCGCGCGAATGACCTCCCCGTATTCAGGCGGGACGCCAGAGTCGATCATCGCGTTGACCCAGGTGTCGCGGTCTGTGTCTCGGTAGATGATCCTTCGGCCGGCGGCGAGCGAGATGATCCGGGCGGCGTCGTCCATCGTCAGCCTATCTTGCGCAGAACGGGGGCAGAGGCCGCTGCGCACGCGGCTTAGTGCGAGCGCTGGGTGGCGTCTGCGAGACGCACCGCGATGAGTTTCTTCACAAGCGCCTTCGGCAGGGGGCGGTCGACATGGAAGTGCAGTGAGCTCTTGGTCATCGTGTAGCCATCAAGCTCATCGGCAAGCTGCCCGAGGACCGAACCGCTGAACGGCAAGTAGCTCAGGTGAGTTTTGAACGCCGCAAAGCCGGCGACGGTCTTGCCGCGCACGCGGAATGCGGGAATGCCGTAGGAGATCACCTGCTCCGCTTCTGGGACGATCTCGAGAATCGTGCGGCGCAGCGTCTGAAGGACGCTGCGCTTCGGCTCCTCCAGCCCACGCAGGTACCTGTCAACCTCCTCAGCGGACACGACTCCGCTCAGTCTAGGTGGCTGGACCTGGGCGCGCGCTAGGGCCTTCCTGAGGTTGGTCTCGGCCTCTCGACGTCGCGAGCTAGCATTTCGGACGCCATGAACGACGACGAAGGCACACGCGAGAACCCCGGCGTGATCGCGCCGCCACCGCTCATCTACCTAGCCGGTCTCGCGCTCGGGTTCGCGTTCGAGGTATTGCTGCCCAGCCGCCGGCTGCGAGGAGTCCGCGTGCGCGCGGCAGGACTGCTGTTGGCGCTCGGCGGCCTTTCGCTGGCGCGCGAGTTCTTCATGACCTTCCGCCGCGCCGGCACGCCGGTCGACCCGCGGCGCGCCGCAACCGTCCTCGTCACGCACGGGCCCTACAGGTTCACGCGCAACCCCGCCTATCTCGGGATGGCGCTCCTCTATAGCGGCATCACGCTGCTGCGCGGTGCGCTTTGGCCCTTCGCCACGCTGCCCGCCGTGCTCGCCCTCGTCGACCGCGGCGTGATTGCGCGTGAGGAGCGCTACCTGACCGAGCGCTTCGGGGACTCCTACACCGACTACTGCACGAACGTACGGCGCTGGATCTGAGCTGAGCGCGCCGGAGCCGCCTCTCACCGACACGCCTGCTTGCCGAGCATTGCGAGCGCCAGCTTGTCCCGAGACCAGGCTTGCGCTTCGGACGACCGATGAAAGTCAAGGGCCTGGTGGTTAAATTTAGGAACAGATTTCAGGCATCGGATCGGTCGCGGGTGATCTCCGGAGGGCCGCAGAACGCCTCTGTGGCGTCGGTTTCGGCCGAACGCTGATCAGACGGCGTGGATTCGACCGCTTTCTGGGCAGGCGGGGTCGCCGCCGGAGCCAGCCGGCTTGTTGTCGAGGGGCCCTTGGGGCGTTAGGCTTCCGGTGGGCGCGAGTAGAGGACGAGTCGAAGAGCAGACGTCAGGGGCTCGTGGTCTGCCGCGTGACTTTGCCCTTTGAGGGCTTTTGTGATGCGCGCCCCGGTGTCACGCTCGCGCCCGCCTTCTTCGGCGCGGCTGCCTGCCAGTCTCGGACCATCTGCTCATAGGAGGCCTCGGCCTGCTCGGCGAGTCTGCGCTCGCCCTCGCGCATGGCCTGCCTGGTGGCCCAGGTGCCGGTCGGTGTGCCCTTCAGCGTCCGGGCGCCAGCGCGGATCTCAAGTAGCCGTAGCTTCTTGGCGGTCAGCGAGGGTTGCTGGTGGGCGTAGTCCTCACCGCGGGTGAGCAAGAACCAGAACAGGCATGCGAGCTTGCGCGCGCTCGCAACGACGGCGATCCCATGTCCGCGGCGCACACGCACTCGCTGATAGAAGGCATGCAACGGGCCGGGCTGGCGAACGACCGACCACGCCGCCTCGACCAGCGCCCAACGCGTCGAGGCAGAGCCCTGCTTTGAGATGTGCCCGCCCGTCGCCGGCGCTGAGCCCGACTGGTAGACGCGCGGGTCAAGACCCAGGTAGCCGGTGAGCGCGCGCGGGTTCTGAAAGCGGCCGATCTCCCCAACCGCCGCCATGAAGCTCGCCGCGCAGATCACGTTGACCCCGGGCACGGTCATCAGCCGCCTGATCTCAGCCGAGGCGAGGGCCTCTGTGGCGATCTGGCGCTCGACTGTTGCGATCTCTGAGTCCAGGAACTCGATGTGGCGCAGGCACGCCTCGATCGTCTCTGACTCCTCGAGCGGCAGCTCGAGCTCGGCGAGCCACTCACGGCCCTTGACCCCGAACAGGTCAGAGGCAGGCGGGCGGCCAACGAGCCGGCGCACGAGCACCGCGTGGATCTCGTTCTTCGCGCGCGAGCGGGCGCGCACCAGCTGCTCGCGTCGCGACAGGCGACGGCGCATCACCCGGCAGCGCTCATCCGGTGACCACACGCCGTCAAGCTCCCCGGCCGCCAACAGCCTCGCGAGCGTGCGCGCGTCCAGGCGATCGGTCTTCGCGCGCGCCTGGCGGATCCCGGTATCGGCGGGGCTCACGACCACGACCCGTGCGACGTGGCGCTCGAGGATGCGCGCGACCTCCCAGGCGCCGCCCGACACCTCCAGAGCCACCCGATCGCGCGGGTGAAGGCTTGAGCCGAACAGCTCCAGCCGCTCGGGCGTCGTGTCGACCCGACCCGAGGAGCGAACCTCGCCATCCTGTGCGATCGCGACCTCGCAGAAATCGCGGTGCACGTCCAACCCGATGGACCTACCGACAGATCTCACCTCGTCCTCCTCTTGGTTGTTGAACTGGCGG
Source organism: uncultured Solirubrobacteraceae bacterium (assembly GCA_963730575.1). Classification (GTDB taxonomy): domain Bacteria; phylum Actinomycetota; class Thermoleophilia; order Solirubrobacterales; family Solirubrobacteraceae; genus Palsa-744. The sequence continues at coordinate 833,536 of CAVSSG010000003.1, read as the reverse complement.
AGAAGCAGCGGGCTAACGACAACGACCGATACGAGCTCACGGCTCACCCGGGCAAGTCGCAGGGGCGGCCACTGAGCATGCTCGGGCTCGAAGCCCATCGTCCAAAACGGCCTGCCCCACTGCGTTCTCCCTGAAAGCCCCTGTCCCGGTCGCCCGACCCTAATACGGTGGGAGCGGAGCAGCAGCCTTCAAGGCCGCATTTTCATGCCCCGAGCCGCGAGCGTCTCGCCGGGCACTCGCGAGACGCCTGCTTCGCCATGGCGAAAGCGGTAGCCGGTGGCGCGGATGGGCGGGGTCGCGTCCCAGAGCCGCTGTAAATTCACCCCGGCTCAGGTTCCCGATGCTGCTCAGTCTATGCGGTGCTCACCTCCTCGTGGGTTGTTGGTTCGTTGCCTTCGTATCTCATCCGCTTGAGTCGTTCACCTCCGGATCTGAAGCACGACGCGAAGCAGCTGCTCAATCACGTGGTGCCGGCTTGTGTCAGGCCGTGAGTCTGTTGCCTGACTGTGAATAAGGGGCAAGCACCCTTGTGCCCGTACCGGGCAAAGTGCAGAATTGCTCCGATGGCCACGGCCAAGACCCGCGGGACTCCGAGAACGCCGACCCCGGCCAAGGGCCCGGAGCACAGGCGGCTCGAGGAGGCGCGAACCGATGAGATTGCGTGGAAGGCGTGGGGCCCCTACCTCAGCGAGCGCCAGTGGGGAACCGTGCGGGAGGACTACAGCGCGGGCGGAGACGCCTGGAACTACTTCCCCCACGACCAGGCCCGCTCGCGCGCCTACCGCTGGGGCGAGGACGGGATCGCCGGGATCTGCGACGAGCAGCAGCGACTGTGCCTGGCGCTGGCCCTGTGGAACGGCGTCGACCCGATCCTCAAGGAGCGGATGTTCGGCCTCACCAACAGCGAGGGCAACCACGGCGAGGACGTCAAGGAGTACTGGTTCTACCTCGACAGCACCCCGACCCACTCCTACATGAAGTGCCAGTACAAGTACCCCCAGCGCGCCTTTCCCTATGAGGACCTGGTGTCCACCAACGCCCGCCGCGGCAAGCAGGACATGGAGTACGAGTTGCTGGACACCGGCATCTTCGACGACGATCGCTACTTCGACGTGATCGTCGAGTACGCCAAGGGCGCCCACGACGACATCCTCATGCTGGTGAGGGCGCACAACCGCGGACCGGACGCGGCGACCCTGCACCTCCTCCCCACGCTGTGGTTCCGCAACACCTGGTCGTGGGGCGGTGAGGTCCCCAAGCCGACGCTTACGGCCGCTGACGGGGAGCGGGGAGTCACCGCGGCGCGCGCCTCCCACCCGGATCTGGGCGACTGGTGGCTGCGCGCAGACTCCTCGGCCGAGCTGCTGTTCTGCGAGAACGAGACCAACAATAAGCGCCTGTTCGGCACGCCCAACACCTCGCCCTACGTCAAGGACGCGATCAACGACTTCGTGGTGCACGGCACCGAGGACGCCGTCAACCCCGCGCGATCCGGCACCAAGGTGGCGGCGCATCACGTGCTCGAGCTCGCCGCGGGCGACAGCGCCTCGATCCGCGTGCGGCTGAGCGCAGACGGGAGCGCCGAGATGGGGTCGTCAGGCAAGGAAAAACCACTGGGCTCGAGCTTCAAGCGCATCGTGAGCGCGCGGCGCAACGAGGCCGACCAGTTCTACGCGACCGTCATCCCCGCCACCCTAGGCCCGGACGGAGCGATGGTGATGCGCCAGGCGCTGGCCGGGCTCCTGTGGGGCAAGCAGTACTACGAGTACGACGTGCATCGCTGGCTGCGCGAGCACGGGGTCAACCCGTGGGATCCCAATGCGCCGGCGAGCTCGGTGCGCAACGTGCCGTGGTTCCACATGGTTGCCGGGGACGTGATCTCGATGCCCGACAAGTGGGAGTACCCGTGGTTCGCGGCCTGGGACCTGGCCTTCCACTGCGCACCGCTTTCGCTGGTGGACGTCGACTTCGCAAAGCAGCAGGTCGAGCTGCTGCTGGACACCCGCTACCAGCATCCCAACGGTCAGATCCCAGCCTACGAGTGGAACTTCAGCGACGTCAACCCGCCGGTGACCGCCTGGGCGGCTCTCTACGTCTACGAGCGCGAGGCCGAGATCAGGGGCGCGGGCGACCGCGAGTTCCTGGCCCGCGTCTTCGACCGCCTGCTGACCAACTTCACCTGGTGGGTCAACCGCAAGGACCCCGACGACCGCAACCTCTTCCAGGGCGGCTTCTTGGGCCTGGACAACATAGGCATCTTCGACCGCTCGGCCCCGCTGCCCGGCGGGGGCACGCTCGAGCAGGCCGACGGCACCGCGTGGATGGCCCTGTACTGCCAGTGGATGCTCCAAATCGCGGCCGAGCTGGCCAGGCACGATCCGGTCTACGCCGACATGGCGCTGAAGTTCGTCACCCACTTTGAGTGGATCGCGCTCGCCATGGATCCCCCCGACGGCGACACCGTCCTGTGGAACGAGGAGGATGGCTTCTACTACGACATCCTGCGCCTGCCGGACGGCGAGACGATCCAGCTCAAGGTGCGTTCGCTGGTCGGCCTGCTGCCGCTGTGCGCGGCGACGGTGTTCGATGGCGAGGTGCTGAAGCTCTACCCCATGTTCATGGAGCGCATCCAGCAGTTCATCAGCCACTTCTCCGACGACGTGCCGGCGCTGGCACACCCGCCGGGCCCGAACCCGGAAGGCCGGCGCATCGCCTCGCTTGTCGACGAGCCCCGGCTGCGGCGGATCCTGTCGGTGATGCTCGACGAGGACGAGTTTCTGGGCGCACACGGGATCCGCGCCATCTCGCGCCGCCACCTCGAGCAGCCGTGCATCTTCGACTGGGCCGGCCAGGAGTACAACGTCCACTACCTCCCGGCCGAGTCGGACACGGGCATGTTCGGCGGCAACTCCAACTGGCGCGGCCCGGTGTGGTTCCCGATGAACCTGGTCATCCTGCGTGGACTCGCTCAGCTGCACCGCTACTACGGCGAGCGGCTCAAGGTCGAGTGTCCTACGGGCTCCGGGCACGAAATGAACCTGCTCGAGGTCGCCACCGAGATCGCCACGCGCCTCGCGAGCACGTTCACCGAGGACGAGAACGGACACCGGCCGGTGTTCGGTGGGATCGAGAAGTTCCAGACCGATCCGCACTGGCACGACCTGCTGCTGTTCCACGAGTACTTCCACGGCGACAACGGCGCCGGCATCGGCGCGAGCCACCAGACAGGCTGGACGGGCACGGTGGCGCTGCTGTTCCTGCTCGGCGGCGCCCTGCACGCCCAGCCGAGCCAGGCCGCGGCCGGCTGAGGGACGCCGACATGCGCCTGCCCGCCCGTCCGACGGTGTATGAGATCAACACGGCGGTCTGGCTCGAGCGGCTGGGTCGCCGACAGGGGCGGCCGCTGCAGCTGAGCGAGGTCCCGGACAGGGAGTGGAACGCGCTGGCCGCTCTGCCGGTCGACGCCGTGTGGCTGATGGGGGTCTGGCAGCGCAGCCCCGCCGGCCTGCGGATCGCTCTGGCGGATCCGAAGCTGGACGCCGGTAACAGGGCCGCGCTCCCCGACCTGCGTGACGAGGACGTGATCGGCTCGCCCTACTGCGTGCGCGACTACGTCGTGGACGAGCGCTTCGGCGGGCAGGACGCCCTGGCCGCAGCCCGCGAGCAGCTCGCGCACCGGGATCTGGCGCTGATCCTCGACTACGTGCCCAACCACGTGGCGCCCGACCACCCGTGGGTGACGGGGCGCCCGAACTGCCTCCTCGCCGGCAGCGACGAGGAGCTCGCCCTGCACCCCGAGGCGTTCATCCGCACCGCCGGCGGCGTGTTCGCCAACGGGCGCGATCCCTACTTCCCACCGTGGCCGGACGTGGTCCAGCTGAACGCCTTCTCGCCCGCGCTGCGCGACGCCGTCCTCGAGACGCTGATCGCGATCGGCGCCAGCTGCGACGGCCTGCGCTGTGACATGGCGATGCTGATGACCAACGAGGTCTTCGCCCGCACCTGGGGCGAGCGGGCCGGCCCCGCCCCCGAGGCCGAGTACTGGCCGACGCTGATCGGCACCGTGAAGGAGGCCCACCCGGACCTGCTGTTCATGGCCGAGGCATACTGGGACATGGAGTGGACGCTGCAGCAGCAGGGCTTCGACCTCTGCTACGACAAGCGCCTCTACGATCGTCTGGCACACGATCCTGCCGAGTCCGTGCGCGGGCACCTGCGGGCCGACGCCGGCTACCAGGAGCGTCTGATCCGCTTCATCGAGAACCACGACGAGCCACGCGCCGCGGCCACCTTCGGGGCGGCGCAGGCGCGCGCCGCGGCGGTGGTGATGTCCACGCTCCAGGGTGCGCGGCTCTACCACGACGGCCAGCTGGAGGGCCGGCGGACGCAGATCCCGGTGTTCCTGGGCCGTGCGCCCGACGAGCCGGCGGACACCGACCTGCGGCGCTTCTACGAGCGGCTGCTGCGCGCCATGGCCGACTCGGACCTGCGCGCGGGAGACTGGCGCCTGTGCGAGTGCAGCGGGTGGCCCGATAACGACTCCCACCGGCAGCTGGTCGCCTGGTGCTGGTCCACCCGTTGGGGCACGCCACCTCGTGGTGGTCAACCTGGGCGCCGCGCCCGCCCAGGCACGCGTCCACCCACCCTGGGAGGATCTGGGCGGGCGGACCTGGGAGCTGGCCGACCTGCCTGAGCGGACAGCGCTTCGAGCGCGACGGCGACGAGCTGGCCGGCGCCGGCCTGTACGCCGGCCTCGACCCCTGGGCATCGCACTTCCTGTCATTCGCGGCGGAACCGGCACGGGCGTCAGGTCTGCAGCCTGTCGGCTGACCTCCGACGTTACAAGCCAACGGCATTGGCGTTAGGCCATACCAGCGTGAGCGTGACTCCCTCGGACGCTCCTTTCAGGCGGAATGCGAGCGCCCGCCAGCCGCGCCGCAACACTTGCGCAACGATGGCATGAGCAGGGACCTCCTCAGCTCAAGCGCGGATAGTCCGCGTAGGTGTTCAAACCATGGAGCTTGAGGAGGCCCCAGATGGCAATCGTAATGGGACTCGACCAGCACAGAGCACAGATCACTGCGGAGTGGGTCGACACGGTGACGGGCGAGGTCACCCGCTCGCGGGTCGCCCCGGCGCATCGCGAGAGCGTGCGCAAGTTCTTGGCGCGCTTTGATGGTCCGGAGCTCGAGGTGGCCTTGGAGGCAACCACCGGGTGGCGTTTCGTCGTGGAGGAGCTGCACCGGGTAGGCGCGAGGGTACATCTGGCCGAGCCGGCGGAGACCGCCGCGAGACGAGGGCGCAAGAAGCGCGCGAAGACCGATCGTGCTGACGCGCGGCTGTTGCGCGAGCTGGTGATGGTGGGTCGCTTGCCGGAGTCGTGGATCGCGCCTGAGCACATCCTCGATCTACGCACGCGCGTGCGGTTGCGCCATACGCTCATCGACGAGCGGGGGGAGTAGCAGCAGCGGATTCACGCGGTGCTCTACCACCACGGCGCTCCGCACCACCATGGCGTCGGTCTGTTGACCGGGATGGGTCGCGAGTGGCTTCAGAGCCTCGAGCTGCCGGCAACCGCGCGCGAGCAGGTAACGGTCGCGCTGCAGATGATAGGCGCCGTGGATGCTCAGCTCGCGCCGATGGACAAGGAGCTGCGCGCCTACGCCCGGCGCCAGCCAGGCTGCAAGGCGCTGATGGGTCTCTACGGGATCGGTCATCTGACCGCGGTCACGATCCTCGCCGAGCTCGGCGACGCACGGCGGTTCTCCTCCTCGCGCGAGGCGGTCCGCTACTCGGGCCTGGACATCACCGTCCACCAGTCCGATCAGCGCCGCGCTCCCGGCCACCTCTCCCGCCAGGGACCGCCCGCGTTGCGCTGGGCGCTATACGAGGCCGCCCAGTCTGCTCACCGCACGAGCAGCCCCGACCGCGAGTACTACCTGCAGGCGGCCGAGCGACTCGGCGGCAACCGCGCCTGCCTTGCGCTCGCGCGCAAGCTGCTCAAGCGCAGCTACCACACCCTGTGCGAGCTCGGCGAGCAGGCGCTTCAGCCCGCCTGAAACGGTCGTGCGCGCGCAGCCCTCGCTCAATCCGATGCACCGCGGCCGGCTCCCGGCATCGTCCTGCCGCCACGCCTGCGTGGACGGCCTCCAACGACTGAGCGGCCGCAATGCTTACCCCAGCGGGATCACCCCATCAACCATCATGTCGCCGACCCGCCGCACGGCAGGGTCGTGGACCGAGATACGGCTGGGCGCCCGCGCGCACTCACCGACAAACAGCGTCAGCATGGCGCCTGTCACACGCTACGCGCTGCCCACGGGCTGGCCCACGCGTGACAGAGCACCGCCGCCGGCGCTAACGAGCACGAGCGTCGAGGAGCTCTAAAGACTCCCCGACGTCAACGAAACAACAACAAGCCTGCGCGCGCTTGACACGGGACCCCTGCACAGATACGGACGAGGACCAGGCGTCGAGAACGCGGTAGTCCCGGCTATCGCAATGCCGGCGTAAGCGGCAGCCACCAGCCCGCGCCGAGCAGAATGCCCGAACGCTCGCCCAGCGCGGGTTAGCGACGCTTCACCGGCAGGATCGAGCTGCTCGTGCCGTCCCAGATCGACGGCTGCCTGCCAGCCTCGCGGCGGCGGTAGGGCATCCCCAGGGTCTCCGGAGCCCAGAGGTCGCGATGGCTGCCGAGGGGGGCCGTTTCGCCCTGGTGTCGGCGCATCATCTCGTCGACGTCCTCCCGCCTGAGCCGGTAGACGTGGCCGATCTTCACGGCCAAGAGCGCACCGCTTCTAATCCAGTTGCGGATCGTCTGCGAGGTCAGCTGGAACTCCTGGGCGACCTGCTCGACCGTGAGGAGCTGCTGGTCAGTCATGGCATTGGCAACGACGGCCGTATGACATGGGCGAACCATAGTGGCGCTCAGAACCCGATCCCGAGATCGACATCGAGCTCGACCCCGACATCGCGGCCGAGCTGGCGCTCATCCCGTGCGATCGCCTTGCGGGCACGCTCCCAGCCGCGCTCCTCCTCGCGCTGCTCAGGCCGCGGCCCGAGAGCATCGCCTGGGTCAGTGACGTCGTGCTCGACGCGATAGCGCGCGGCGAGCCGAACACCGTGGTCCCACACCTGACCGGCCCGCAGGCCATCGGGGCGCTCACCGAAGGCGTCCCTGACCCAGGCGCCGCTGGCCTCTACCTCGCGCTCGACGAGCTCGTCGCGGGCCGCGGTTCGTTCCCTGATGGCTTGTCCGATCGCACGCTCGAGCCCATCGCGCTCGGCGCGTACCTCGGGCACGTCCCCCAGCTCGGCAGCCAGACGGGAACGCTCGGCCAGCACCTTCCGGAGCGCGCTCTCATCGAGAGCAAGCACAACGGCCGAGACGGGTGACGCTTGCAGGGATGCTGGAGCGCGGTTAGGTGCGTGGCGGGCAAGCGCGAGAGCCGGATGGGCTCGGGTGGGGTTCGCGTGAGGCTCGGGGTTAGCGGTGCCGGCGCGGAGCGATGACGGCCGCAGGGAGCTCGCCCTGCGTGACCGGATTGACTTGCCGAGCAGGCGCGCCAGCAATGCCCCGGGCGACGAGGGCCAGTGGCCGTCGTCGGGGCGGCGGGACCCTCGAGAGCCCTCGTCAGTCACTCCAAGCGGCCGGAGGCCACGCCCCGCCAGGGGACCGCTGTAGGGACCGAAACCTGTAAATGAAAGCGGATTCGAGCGGATCCATGCGGATCTGGCCCAACCAGACATGCGGACCGAATTCCGCTCTGCAAAGCCAGATTCCCCGCGCATACGGGGAATCTGCCAAGCGGGGAACCGAGGAGTCGAACCTCGCGTTGCGGTTTTGGAGACCGCCGTGTTACCGATACACCAGTTCCCCGAGAAGGCGCGATTCTAGACCGACGCGGGACCCGCGTCGCCTATCCCCCAAGTGTCGATGGCCGCAAGTGGCGCTCAAGGTCCCCACCCGGGGTGCCGAATCGAGATATGGCCAACCCCGGTCTCGTGACAATGCGCACTTACTTCGCCACTCTCAGGTTCGCCCAGCGGTTCTCGCACCGGCGCCGACCGGCGACCGCCCCGGTCACGCGTATGACAACGCCGGCGCGCCGCGGCCGCGCCGCCACATATGCGGGATCGCAGGCCGGCTTCATGCTGCTCGAAGTCCTCATTTCGGCACTGCTCGTGGGCCTGATCGCCATCGGGACGTTCTCCGGCTTCGACAGCGCGGGACGTGTCCGCGCGGACGAGCGCGCCCATGCCCAGGCCACACAGCTGGCCGAGGAGGACGAGGAGCGCCTGCGCGGCCTGACGAGCACCCAGCTCGCGCAGCTGGGAACCGACGAAGCGCCCTATAAGGCCGAAAACGGACTGTGCCTGGAAAAGGTCTCGAACAGCTACTACTACTGGAACCAAGCAAGCACCGACTTCTGCGAAAAGACGCCCCCGTTCGCCGGGACCGTCTACACGGGGCTCGTCTTCTCCGTCACATCCTCGGCGGAATTCTTCTCCGCGACCAAAGAAAAAGAAGGGCTGACCTGCGAAACCTCCGGAGGCACGGCCGATTACATCCGCACCAAGTCGTCGGTCACGTGGCCCGCCCTCGCCGCCGCCGGACGCCCGCCCGTGAGCGCGTCGAGCGTCGTGAGCAACCCCAGCGGCACCGAGCTAATGGTGAAGGTCGAAAACCAGGACAAAGAACCCGTGTCGGGCGCGACCGTCTCCCTGGAAGGGGTCGCCTCCGAGACCACGCCGACATCCGGGTGCGCGATCTTCGGTGCCCTGGAATCGGGCAAAACCTACAAGGTCTCCGTTGAAAAGGCCAACTACGTGGACGTCAACGGCAACGGCACCTCGGGCAAACCGGCGATCAAGGAATACACGGCGGCCGTGGGACTCGGCAAAGAGGAATTCAAGATCGCCGAAGCCGGCAAGGTCGAAGCCTCATTCGAAAGCAACGGGAAAACCGAAAACAAAGGCGAACCGATCAAGGGCGCCTCCATCGTCGCCTACCAAGCCGGCATCACCACCCCTCCCCAATACTTCGTCGGCGCCGCGGCAAGCACTCCCGAACACACGCTCTCCCTTTCGAACCTGTTCCCCTTCGCCAAGCTCGAAGGCACCTGGAAACCCGAAAAGTACACCGTGTATGCCGGCGACTGCAAGGCGAACGAACCGTCATCCGTCGCCGCCGGCTTGAAAAATCCCGAAGTTCCGATCGAGCCAGGCCTTCCCCCCGGCAGTGTCAACGTCGAAGCACCCTCGGTCACCGCGACATTCTGGGAAGGCACCAAAGCCACACCAAAAAAAAACCCTACCAAAATCGAATCGGCCGAGATCATCAACAGCGAATGCGAAAAAGTGGCACTGGAAAAAATCACGCCTGTGAACTCGACCAAAGTCGCCGCATTCGAACACCCGATCAAAATCTCAACGAGCACGGGTGAAATCGAAACGCCGTACACCTACCAGCCCTACGCCAAGAAGCTCGAACTGTGCGTGGTCGCCGACATCTCAGGCACCTACTACTACTACAAGGAAAAACTCGAAAACACGAAAAAGGAAGGCGTGGCCCTCGGCTCTATCTACCTCGAGGAAACCGGTACCGGCCACGGCAACAGCGGATCTACCCTCAAGACCTGCCCGAGTCCCTGATGCGTACTCCGACCCTCCCACTCTCTCCCTCCGCCGAGCACGGCGCGACGCTCATGGAGCTGCTCGTCGCGATGCTCTGTTCGATCATCGTCCTCGGGGCGCTGCTCGCGATCCTCGAATTCTCGCTCGGCCAAGAGGCGCGCGTCGCCGACGATGTCCAGGCTGACCAGATCGGCCGGACCGCCTTGACCAAGATCGTCGAAGGGCTGCACTCGAGCTGCGTCGGCAACGGCGCGACCGCGATCCAGATGCCGAGCCCCGCGCCCAAAACCTGGACCTCCCCGCTCGAAGCGACGAATCGCGTGAACCTCTGGTTCCTCACGGCCTACGGGAGCAAAACCGCCGGCAACGTCGAAGTGACCGAACCGTTCGAGCACGACATCAACTGGCACGAAACGGGCAAAACCGCCAGCGGCCAAAGCATCGGCACGCTCACCGACTACGTGTTCGCCGGCACCGGCACGCCGCCCACCTACAGCTTCCCCGAATTCACCGTGGCGAACGCGAAGGCCCAGGTGCTCGCCAAGAACGTCATCGCGCCCTCATTCGAAGAAGGAAAAACTCTCCAGCCCACCATCTTCCGCTACGCCGAGTACAACAACAACTCCGCCGAACCGTCGACCTACGGCCACCTCAAACCTCTGTTGACCTCAAGCGAAATCGCAGCCGCGGCGAAAGCAGAAGAAATCGCTGCGGTGAGCATCGCCTTCACCCAGGCTCCCGAAAGCGGGAACACCGAAACCAACCGCACCGCGCCCGTAAGCGACCAAATCATCCTGCGCTTTACGAGCACCGCGTCCAAGGAAGTGACCAACTCGCCATGCGAATGACCTCCGCCAGCTCCCGCCTTCGCCGGCTCGCCCGAGGCGAACGCGGCTACACGATGATCTTCGCGGTCATGGTGCTCTTCGTCAGCTCGCTGCTGGTCGCGGGCGTCTACACGGCGGCGAACGGTGATGTGCAGCAGACCCACACCACGACCGCGCAGCGCCAGGCCTACTACGCCGCGCAGGCCGCGATCCAGGTCTACCTCGAGAAACTGCGCTCCAACCCCAACTACTGGACCGAATGCCCGAAAGTATCCGAAGCGGCCGTGCCTGGTAGCACCAGCGCGAAATACTCCTACGAAACCATGCCCTCGAGCACGGCCTCCGCCTGCGAATCCGGCAAACTCGCGACGATCGTCGAGAGCGCCGCCAAGACGGCGAACGGAACGTTCCGCGTCAAAGCCACCGGCAAGGCCGTGGGCGGTGTCACCAAGACCGGCACCACGTGGTATGAGGAACGCACGATAGTCGCCACCCTGGACCACGCCGGCTATCTCAATTACGTGTTTCTCAGCAACTTCGAAGTGGAAGACCCGACCACGCTCCCGAGCAAACCGAAAAACTGCGACCACTACTACGAACAGCGGAAAGCGGAAGGGCGGCTGAAAGAATGTCCGCCAATCGATTTCATCGAAGAAGACGAACTCGACGGTCCCTTTCACACCAATGACGGAGTTGCCATCTCCGGCAAACCGAGTTTCGGACGTACCGAAGCAGAACGAGGCCACCCGGCAGAGGACGTCGTCGAAATGGGAGAGGGCTGGTATACGGAATTCGGCGGGGGCGAACCCGAATTTCGTGGTACATACGTCAAGGGCGGCGCGACCCTGTTGCCCCCTGAAACCGACGAAGAACTGCTCCAGACGGCGGGGTATAAATTCAAAGGTCGGACTACTCTGGAACTGATAGAAGGCAGCCCCAACAAAGTCAAGGGCACCACGTACAACGAAAAAGGGGAAATGCAAGAATACGAAAAACCCTTTCCCACCAATGGCGTTGTGTACGTGGAAAACAACACCAAAGCCGGTGCGTGCACGCTCGAATACTCGCCCTTCAGCTATGACAAAAACTACGAAGAAGAGAAGAAAACGCCTACGTGCGGCGACGTCTACGTATCGGGCAAATACACCGAATCGCTCACGATTGCCAGCCAGCACGACATCGTGATCGCGGGTCCCATCACGACGACCCACGAAGGCTCGGAACTAAAAGGCAAGCCTACGGGCGCGGCCACGCTGGGCCTGATCGCCAACGACTTCGTGCGCGTCTACCATCCGGTGAAGAGCACGGGCAGTGGGAAAAACAACAGCACGAGCTGCGAAGGCGACAATCAGAACGCCTCGGAAGACCCGTTGAAATATGGCTCGCACGAAAACCTCGTGGTCGATGCCGCGATCCTCAGCACCAAGAACTCCTGGATCGTCGACAACTTCACATGCGGCAAATCGTTGAACGAACTGATCGTGTGGGGCGCGATCGCCCAGAACTGGCGCGGCCGCGTCACGCAAGGCGGGTCGGGCGGCGGCTACCCGCACAAGAACTACAAATACGACGAACGCATGAAGACCGAGCAGCCCCCGAGCTTCCTGGCCCCGAGCACCACCGGCGGCTGGACGATCCAGCGCGAGACCGAATGACGCTCGCGGCCGGGACCGGCCATGCGGGCGGAGGGACTCGAACCCCCAAGGGCTTTCGCCCACCGGCTCCTAAGGCCTCCCCAATGCGTGCAGCGCCCGTAAACACTCGCTGCTTCGTGCAGTTAGATCGCGTTTGGGCGGTTGCAATGGGTCCGTCGTTACCCAATGCGTTACCCACAACGAACGTGGCGGCGGCGGCGAACCGCCGCCGCTCGGACGGTCCAGCGCGGACATCCGCATCGGGGCGCTAGGGCCAAGGCCACAGCCGGGACTTCACTCAACCTCAGCGGACGCGGTCCTGCGCTCCCGCTGCAGACGGGCGAACCGGCCACCGAGGGCGCCCAGCAGCATCCCGGCGACAGCGGTCACCACGGCGAGCAACGGTGGAAAGCTGCCGAGTGAGACCTTCGCATGGGTGCCGGCGATCGCGTGCACCACGAGAAGAGCGACTCCGTAGATCAAGCCGGCGACCAGACCGCGGGCGGCCCCGCCCCGCCCGTCTTGGTGCTCGAAGCCGGCCACGATGGCTCCGATCGCGGCAAGCGCCGAATACGCCCAGTACGCGCCACTAGAGACTCCAACCAGCACACCGGCTACCGCGCCTGCAGCTGCGGGAACGACACCTGCCAGCACGATCTGCGCGGGACGCGGACGGTCGCGAAACATTATCGGTTCGTACATCGGACTCCTCCCAGGAATGTGGCTCTGAGGCTACCGCCGCCTGAAGCACTCCTGCCAGCCGGGTCTAACCCTTCGCCGCCGGCACGGGCTGCGCGGCCGCGCTCTTTGGGTCGATCAGGATCTTTGCGTGGGCCTCGGGGTCGCCGAGCGCGTCGAAGGCGGCGTTGGCGCCTTGCAGGCCCACGACGCCGGTGACCAGGGGCGCCGCATTCACCTTTCCCTCGGCAAGCATGTGGAGGGTGTCGCGAAACTCAAGCGGCGTGTAGCCGACGATGAAGCGGAGTTCGATCTCCTTGTTGATGGCCATCGCCGGGCGGATGCTGTCGGTTCCCATGCACACGCCGACCACGACCACGCGCGAGAACAGAGGTGCACTCGTGACGATTTCGTCGATGACGCCGGGGACTCCCACGCACTCGAAGATCACTGGGCTCTTCGGCTTGATCCCCAATGTCTCGAAGGCGCGCCACACGTGGTGCCACGGCAGCGGTGAGCGCCTCAGTTTCTCCATCGTCCCGAGCGCGAGCTCGACTGCGGCGGGCATGGTGGTGAGGTGACCGTAGTGATTGGGGCCGGCGAACGGCGAGCCCTCGGAGGGGTCGACGACAAGGTCCGCACCGCAGGCCGTGGCGAGCGCTCGGCGACCGCGTGAGAAGTCGCTCGCGATCACCGTTCGGACCCCGTGGGCCTTCAGCATGCAGATGACGGCGAGGCCGATCGGCCCGCACCCGACCACGATCGCCACGGTTCCCTTCTTGACCTCGCCTCGCCGGACGGCGTGCCAGCCAATCGCCATCGGCTCCGTGAGCGCACCGAGCTCGGGTGACAGGCCGTTCGGCACAGCCAGCATCAGCGACTCCTCGACCACGACCTGCTCGGCGTAGGCGCCGGGGGCCGCGGCGGACAGCCCGGTGGCGTGCACGTGGCCCTCGCGCCGAACGAGCGGCAGCGCCACCACGGGCGCCCCCATCGGCGTCTTCTTGCGGCATCGCGGGCCGTATTCGGCGACCTCTCCGCAGAACTCATGGCCGAACACGATCTGCTGATCGGATCGCATGAAGCCGTCGTAGCCGATCTCAGCCATGATCCCGGCGAGCTCGTCGCAGTGATGGCGTGCGTGCAGGTCAGACCCGCAGATGCCGCAGCGCAGCACGTCGATCAGGACCTGCCCGTTAGCCGGCTGGGGCGAAGGGAGGTCCACCACCTCAAGCTCCGCCTGCTTGCAGCCGACCGCCTTCATCGTGTGCGTCCGCCGGCGTTCATGCGACCGTCACGGCCGGCATGGCGGCCGAAAGCTGGTAGGCACTCATATCCAAGCTCGTGGCGAGTCGCCGAAACCGCCAGGTCCAGTCGGGCCATATCGTGGCGTTGCGACCGGTCCTGTCGATGTAGAAGCTCGAGCAGCCGCCGAGGTCCCACACGGTTCCCCGCATGCGGGCGTCGAGGTCCCGGTTGAACGCCTCGTGTGCATCGGGTCGCACCTCGATCGTGGCGGCGGTGGTCTCCTCGATCGTGGCTATCGCGTTGCGTATGTGCTCGATCTGCGACTCGATCATGTACACCATCGAGCCGTGCCCGAGTCCGGTGTTCGGGCCGAGCAGCATGAAGAAGTTCGGGAATCCCGGGATCGAGGTGCCGAGGTAGGCGCGCGGACTCCCCTGCCAGACGTCCTCTAGGAGGACGCCCGACCGACCGCGGACCTGGTAGGCGGTCGGCAAGTCGGTGACGTGAAAGCCAGTTCCGAGGACGATCGCGTCGACATCTCGCTCTACGCCTCTCGAGTCGACCACGGAGCGCGCGCGAGCCTCCCGAAGGCCGCCTGTCACGAGCTCGACGTTCGGCTGCTCAAGCGTGGGGTACCAGCGGTTCGACGGGACGATTCGCTTGCAGCCGATCGTGTAGTCAGGGGATACGTCTCTCAGGAGCTCCGGATCGGAGATCTGCTTCTGGATGTGCGCGCGGGATAGCCGCTCGAGCAGCCCCATCAGCCTCGGTTCCTTCGCGAACCCGAGGACCAGCACCTCACGGCTCGCGTAGACGCCGGCGCGGACCAGCCGCTGCGCCAGCGGGAAGCGTCGATAGAGGTTCCGCTCGAAGTCGGTGATCACCCGGTTGCCGTGCGGCATGATCCACGGCGCGGTGCGCTGGAACACGTACAGCTCCTCGACGGCTCCGGCGATTTCGGGCGCGTACTGGATCGCCGAGGCGCCTGTGCCGATCGAGGCCACCCGCTTGCCGGCCAGGTCATAGTCGTGGTCCCATCGCGCCGAGTGCATGATCTTGCCCTCGAAGCTCGCGAGGCCCGGTACGTCTGGCAACTTCGGCTCTGTCAGGGGACCCATGGCGCTCACGAGGATCTCGGCCATGTAGGTGCCCGCGGTCGTGTCCAGCTCCCAGAGCTGCTCGTCCTCCAGCCAGCTCGCGGCGGTGACCGCGACGTTCGTGCGGAGATGCGGGCGAACTCCGAACCGGTCTGCGCATCTGCGCAGGTAGTCGCGGATCTCGGGCTGGGGCGAGTACGTCTGGGACCAGTTCGGGTTGGGTGCGAACGAGAACGAGTAGAGATGCGACGGGATGTCGCATGTCAATCCTGGATAGGTGTTGGCGGTCCACGTCCCGCCGACGTCGTCGGCGCGCTCGAGAACGACGAAGTCACCCACGCCGCGCTCCTTCAGCCGGATCGCCAGACCGAGGCCTGAGAAGCCCGCTCCGACGATGACCACCTTCGCGTGCTGTTGCTCGCTGCTCATTACTCGCTCCCCACTGCCCGGCCGCGACAGGTCTAAGTTACACCACCGTTAGTGACGGTAGCGTAACATAGATTTTCGTGGCAACGTCGCCCCAGGCTCGTACTCAGGTTCGCATGAGCGCTTCGGCGCGTCGCGATCAGCTGCTCGAGGTAGCCACGAGGCTGGTGGGCGAACGCGGGTTCCACGGCGTATCGATCGAGGCCATAGCACGCAGCGCCGGCATCACCCGGGCGACCGTCTACCAGCATTTCGCAGATCTCAACGCGCTGCTCGAGGCCGTCATCGAACGCGAGACCTCGCGGGCGCTCGTCCAAGTCTCCGAGACTACGCTCCCCGACCTGAGCGAGGGCAATCCGCCGGAGCTGATGTTGGAAAGCCTGCGCGCCTACCTCCATGCAGTCCAGAACCAGCCAAGCACTTGGCGCCTGATCCTGATGCCGCCAGAGGGCGCGCCCGAGAGTCTGCACGAGAGCATCGCGTACGGTCGCGCCACGGTCCTCGCTCGTCTCACCCAGGCGGTACGACCGGCATCGGAACTTGACAGCGACTCGCCGGACGCAGAGCTGACCGCACGGCTGCTGTCGGCGATATCGGACGAGTATGCGCGGCTGCTGCTGACGGACCCGGCCCGCTTCTCAGCAGAGCGACTCCTCCGGCACGCGCGCTGGTTGCTCAGCCTCGCCTCGCCCAACCGCTGATGACTAGGATGGCTCGGCTATGACCTCACTCGTGCTCGTCGAGGAACCAGCCCCGCACGTCGTTCAACTCGCTCTCAACCGACCCGAGCAACTGAACGCGATGACTTCAGAGCTGTGCGAGGAGCTGCATGTGGAGCTGCGGAGAACCGCAACGGAGCGTTCGTGTCGGGCAGTCGTCCTGACTGGCGCTGGGCGCGGCTTCTGCGCCGGGGTAGATCTCCGTGGATACGGGTCGGGGCCGGGCAACGACGGTAGCGATGAGCCGCGCGACCGCCTCGCCAACCAGGAGCATATGTCGAAGCTCGTGCTGGGCCTGCGGGCCCAGCCGCAGCCGGTGATCGCAGCCGTAAACGGCCCGGCGGCTGGCCTGGGCTTCGCGCTGAGCCTCGCATGCGACATCCGCTACGCCAGCACGGAGGCGGTCTTCCGCGCCGCGTTTATCAACATCGGCCTGTCCAACTGCGATATGGGCACGAGCTGGCTGCTCCCCCGCTTGATTGGCGCCTCCCGCTCGCATGAGCTGATGCTCACCGGCCGTCGAATGGACGCCGAGGAGGCGCTGCGGATCGGTTTGGTCGCCGACGTCGTTGACGCGGCAAAGCTGCTCGAGCGCGCGGTCCACGCCGCCGAGCAGATCGCGGCACTCGCGCCGTGGGGCGTCCGTCTGACCAAGCGTGGAATGTGGAGCACCCTCGAGATCCCAGCCGAGCAGGCGGCGATCGAGTTCGAGGATCGCCAGCAGATCATGGCAACCTTCAGTAGGGCCGTGCCGGAGGCGGCCGGTGCCTTCCTCGATAAGCGCCCCGCTAGCTTCCCGGACTAGCGATGAGCGACCTGTTCGACGTCTCGGGCAAGACGGCTCTTGTCACCGGAGGCTCGCGCGGCATCGGCCTCATGATCGCCGACGGCCTCGTGCGGGCCGGGGCCAAGGTCATCGTGTCCTCGCGCAAGGTCTCCGATGTCGACGCGGCCGCCGCGCAGCTGGCGGCCGTAGGTGACTGCTGGGCGATTCCCGGCGACGTCTCCACGCCCAAGGGCGCAAAGACGCTCGCGGCCGCGACCCGTGAGCGATTCAGCTCGCTCGACCTCCTCGTCAACAATGCCGGTGCGGTCTGGGGTGCGCCACTCGAGGAGTTCCCGGCGATTGGCTGGGACAAGGTCTCGCACACGAACGTGGAGGGCGTCTTTCAGCTCACCGTCGCGCTGCTACCCGAGCTGCGCGCCGCGGCGAGCGCAGAGGACCCGGCGCGGGTCATCAACATCGGCTCGATAGACGGGCTGCGCACACCATCGCTCGAGAATTACAGCTACAGCGCGAGCAAGGCCGCGGTGCACATGCTCACGCGCCACCTCGCCAAGCGCCTGGCATCCGAGCACATCACCGTCAACGCGATCGCGCCCGGGCCGTTTGAGAGCAAAATGATGGCCTGGGTGCTCGAAGATCCGGACCTGCACTCAGCCGTTCTGCAGGAAGTACCGCTCGGGCGCATCGGCCGACCCGATGACGTCGCGGGGCTCGCGCTGTTCCTCGCCTCACGCGCCGGAGCCTACCTGACGGGAACGGTCATTCCTCTCGACGGTGGCATCACCGGCTGCAACTAGCTCGCCTTGGCAGCCAGAGATGACCCCCACCCGGACGCCTGCTAGCAAAGTGTTGCGAGCGAGCGTGAAGCTCAGCACGAAAGGCTCCCTCCGGACGACGTTCAGCGGTCGCGGAGGGAGTCCGCAAGACTCCTGGCTTCATCCGCCAACGCAGTAGTGGGCGGCTGAGCCGGAGGTACTGTCAGAGTTCCGGCTTCTGCGCCGTACGAGCCAATCTCGCTCGGTTCTTAGCCGATGATGGGCCAGCGCCGTTGGGCGGCGAGCTTGTCGAGGGTTCGCTGCATGAGCTCGGTGATCGCCTCGTAGACCGCGTCGATGTCGGGACTGGTACCGAACCGCTTGCGTAGGTCGATCGGCTCCAGCACCTGGATCGTGATCTTTGCTGGGAGTGCAATGTGCCCGAAAAGGTCCCCGACGTCGAGTCCCCAGGGCAGGGCCAGCGACACCGGGAGAACCTTCAGACGGAATCGTGTGTCGAGCTGCAAGGCGCGGGCGACACGCTCACCGCGGGTGAGGAACAGTGCCGTTTCCTGACCTCCGATCGAGACCACCGGGATGACCGGTACGCCGGCGGTGAGCGCCAGCTGGACGAACCCCTCCCGCTTGCCGAACTCTACGCGGCCACCGTGCCAAGACGGTCGGTGCGCCTCCCAGTCGCCCCCGGGATATACGAGGACGGCGGCCTCCGCGTCGAGCGCTGCCTGGGCGTTCTCCCGGCTGGCCTCGATCGTCCCGTACTTGCGCAGCTGGGAGAGCCACGGCGCCCTAATCACGAGGTGATGGGCGAGTTGAAAGAAGGGTCGCTCAACGCCGAAGCGCCGGTAGAAGCCGAGCGTGAACACGAGTGTGTCTGGAGCGACGTTGCCGCCCGAGTGGTTGCCAACGAGCAGGATGGGACCGCGCGCGGGAATCCGGTCGAGGCCGCGGATGTCCGGACGGAACCAGGCCGCGATGAGAGGCCAGGTGAATGGCAGGGAACGCTTGATGTAGTTCGGATCGCGCTCGCTGAGGGCGTCAGGCGCCGCCCCGCCGAGTGGTGTCGGCCCTGGTGGCACCCGTGCGTCGCTACTGATTTCGCTCATTTCCCGTTTGCTGGCTCGAGCATCTATTCCTTTTCTACTTCGTGCGACTCTGGGCGCGGCCTGCCTGCCGTGCCGGTGTGATGGCCCGCCCCATGGGTGGCTCGCTCCAGCGCGCCGTCGCCAGTGCAGAGAAGTCGAGCAATGCCTCGGGGCTCCACTTCGGACGGCGCACCAAGTCGGGCAGTCCGCACGGCAGTCTTGCCAACCGCTCGCCCAGGGCCGTCTCGCGCAGGTGGTCAGTCATCGTCTCGACGGCCATCTCAATCACCTCGTGGCGCCGACTGCGGCTCATGAGGTTTGTGCCCATCACGTCGAGATCGTGCACCGTCGGCTGGATCAAGAGCACCTCGGTGCCCCGTGCCCGCAGTCGGCTGGCCTCGTTGCCGAGCCGTTTGCCCGAGTTCTGCCTGACCGAGAAGGCGACCCGCTCGCCTAGGGTGCGCGGGGAGCCCGTGTGCAGCGAGGACATCGGGTTCAGCGCAATCACTAGATCCAGTCGCTCGTCCTCCAGAATGTCGAGGTTGGACGCCGAGCGCAGTCCGCCGTCGACGTAGCGACGGCCGTCGATCTCGACCGCTCGGAAGAAGCCGGGTATCGCACAGGAGGCGGCCACCGCATCGGGAAGCTGCGCCGGCGGGGCCCCGTCGCTGCCGAAGGCAACCCGCCCTCCGGTCTGGTAGTCGACGGCCACCGCCCAGTAGTTCGGGTGCGGAGCCCACGGCTCCGCGCAGGCCCGCCGCACGGTGTCCTTCAGGGGCTCAGTCGAGATCGGACCCAGGGGCAGCCAGCCGGCGAGCAGCGCAGCGGGCGAGTAGCGGTAGGGGCGAGCCAGCGAGGAGAGCGCGAGCCGCCAAGAGCCTGGACCGAGCACTGGAGCGCCGCGGTGCAGCTTGAAGCTCGCGCCCCCCGAGCGGTCGGCGCTCGATGCCAGCTCGCCCCGGGCGTCGGCGAGGTCGCCGAACTCCTCGCCCGAGGAGTGGGCCACCATGAACCAGGGCGGCACCCCGCACGCAAGGAGGGCCCCGGTCATCGAGCCGGCCGATGTTCCCACGATGTAGTGAGCACTTCCCGGATCCCAGCCCGTCTCCGTCGCGATCGCGTGGAGCGCGCCGGTCATCCAGGCCCCGCCGAGCGTGCCCCCGGCACCCAGCACCAAGCCAATCTTGGGATCCTCCAGGCCAGCCATGCGCTGACGTTACGTCGGCGGCGAGGCTGTAGCCATCCGAGAGACGCCGCTATCGACAGCGTAGTTCCTACGGTCGGCTGGTACCCGGGGTGCGAAGTACGCGAGAAGGACCAGATTACAGGGCCTTTTCTGTCGATGCGGGCGCAGGGACTCGAACCCCCAATGGGTCCGTCGTTACCCAATGCGTTACCCACAACGAACGTGGCGGCGGCGGACCGCCCGCCGCTCGGACAAGCCATGGCGTCCATCAACGCAGAGTCGCGAGACAATCGCTTACCGCACGAAGAGGGCGTCTGGCTATCCTCTGCCGATGCGCTCGGTCCTCGTCCGGCGCGGGGTGATCTCGCTCGAATCGGCTGCTTCCGCTCCTGGGAAAGCAGGAGCCCGACGCGGGTCAGAGGTCGCGTCCCTGAGCTGCTGTAAATTCGCCGGCGGCTCAGGTTCCCGGTGGTGTTCAGTCTATGCGGCGCTCACCTCCTCGGGTGTTGTTGGTTCGTTGCCCTCGTATCTGATCCGCTTGAGCCGTTGGCGCTCGAGCTGGGTGAACCTGACGCCGTTGGTGGCGTGGGTCATGTAGAGGTCGAGCACCGCCCAGACGAGCGTGAGACAGCTGGTCTCACCAGGGAAGCGGCCGATCACCTTGGTGCGCCGCTTGACCTCGCCGAGGGATCGCTCGAGCAGGTTGGTTGATCGCCACCGCCGGCGGTGTCTGGTCGGGTAGCGCAGGTGCACGACGAGGGCGTCGAGATCATCATCCAGGCACTTCGCGGCGGCGGTGAAGCCGGCCTTATCGAGCTCCTTGACGAGGGCCTTCAGTCGTTGCCGGCCGTCGTCCTCGTTGATCGCCTCATCCAGCGCCTGCCAGTAGGCGCCCCGGACGCGCTCGCGCTCTCGCTCGGGCAGCTTCGCCAAGAGGTTGCGCACGCGGTGAACGGCGCAGTGCTGGCGGTCCGAGGCCGGCCAGCACTGCTCGACCGCCTTGATCAGTCCCGGCGCGCCGTCGGCGACTATCAAGAGCGGCGCGCCCAATCCGCGGGCGATCAGATCGCGCCCCAGGGCGAGCCAGTCCTCGTGGGACTCGCGCATCCCCAGCATCACCGACAAAAGCACGCGCTCACCCTCCTCGGTGAAGCCCCAGGCGACCAGCACGCCCTCCTTGGGTCCGTCGGGGCGGACCGACAGGAAGACCGCGTCGAGGAACAGCGCCGCCAGGTGGACCTCGTAGAGGTCGCGGCGCCTGAACTGCTCAAAGCGCTCACGGAGCTCCTCACAGATCCGCGATGCGGTCGACTTCGAGAGCTTCCCGAGCCCTGCCTTATCGCACAGCGACTCGATGTCGCGCATCGACAGGCCCCTGACGAACGCACCTATCACCATCGCCCGCAGGGGCTCGGTGCGCAACAGCTTGGCTCCCCTCGGGAAGAGCTTTGAGACGAACGGCTCGGCTGCCTGTCTGATCTGCGGGATCTCCACTGAAAGCTCGCCCTCGGCGGTCTGCAGCTTGCGCGGGCGAAAGCCGTTGCGCAACCCTGACTGATAGTTCTGCAGCCCCCGCTGATAGTCGGGTCGCCGGTCATACCTGGCGCGCCCGAGCCAGGCGTCGAACTCGTCCTCCACGGCTCGCTGGATGATCAAGCGGGCGCCGAGCTTGGCGAGGCTCGACAGCGATTCCCGCGGGTTCTCATCCACCCCAACAGCGAGCAGCTGGTCGATCTGCTCCTCTATCTCCGCCGACGGCGGTACGGTACGTCTCACGGCGTAGGCCTCCTTCAATTGTCTTTGACGGGACTTGAGGGAACCTACGCCGTTGCCTTGATGGCTTCCGGCTATTTACAGCAGTTGTGAGACGCGACCGGGTCAGACGAGAGTGCTGCTGCTCGTCCAACTCGGCACTGTCGAGCTCAAGCGCCCACTACTGCTTTGGCCAATGAAACGAGATCCGGCTCGCTGAGACGGCGGTGTGCGGGATACACCGGATGACAGACGCAGCCCCCGCAGGGTAGCGTTCCCGCCAAGAGCGGTCAGTACGCATCCCCGGGCGGTTACTGCCTGCTGCCCGCGGGCAGCAGTAGCCGGCCGTCTTCCCCTTAGCCATGAGCGAACACCTGACAGCCCTGGATGCGACGTTCCTCGAGCTCGAGGAGGCGGACGAGAGCGCGCACATGCACATCGGCGCGATCATGGTCTTCGATCCTCCGCCGGACGGCAGGCCGCCGTCTTACGAGGAGCTGTGTGAGCACCTCGCGGGCCGGCTGGGACAGCTGCCGCGCTACGGACAGCGCCTGTCGGAGCCGCACACCGGCGGGCTATCGTGGCCCGAATGGGAGGACGATCCGGCGTTTGACATAGGCAGGCACGTCGCCCGCGCGGCACTCCCAGCCCCCGGAGGCTATGAGGAGCTATCGGAGTGGTCATCGGGCTTCTTCTCCCAACGCCTGGATCGTCATCGGCCGCTGTGGGAGATGACACTCGTCGAGGGGCTCGCCGACGGTCGTTGGGCGCTTGCGACCAAGACGCACCACTCCATGGTCGATGGTGTCGGCTCAATCGACGTCGGCTACCTGATACTCAATACCACGGCGGACGCGGCGCCGACCGCTCCGTCGTCGCCGTCCTCCGCGAGCGGTACGAGCGGCGGCCACGCGCCTCGATCTCTCGGTGCCGATCGCCAGCCGTCCGCCGGCCACCCCACGGCCCCCGGCCCGCTGGCTTCTCTGGCACACGTCTGGGCGGGGCTCCTGCCGATCGAAACCATGGTCCAGGCGGCCGAGATGGGAACCCGCGGCGCGCTTCACCCGCGTGAGGCGCTTCGCAGCGCGCGCGCAGCGATCGACCTGATCGTTCACCAGGAGCTGCATGCGGCGCCCCACACGAGTCTCAACGTACCGATCGGCACCCGACGCCGTTTCGAGGTCGTGGGCGTGGCCCTGGCGGACCTCAAGGAGATCAAGAGCTCGCTCGGCGGCACGATCAACGACGTTGTGCTCACGGTCACCGCGAGCGGCCTGAGGGCCCTGCTTCAGTCCCGCGGCGAGGCACTGCCAGCGGAGGGGCTGCGCGCGATGGTCCCGATGAACGTCCGCATCGCGAGTGAGCACCTCGCGCTGGGGAACCGGGTCTCCTCGATATACGTGGAGCTGCCCGTAACGGAGGCAGATCCAGTGCGGCGCTATCAGGAGATCGTGGCTCGCTCGGGGTCGCTGAAGTCCGCCGGGAAACAGGCAGCGGGCAGCACTGCCGTGGTCGAGTTGGTGGGACTGGCGCCGCCGGTGATCCATGCCACCCTTGCGCGGACCCTCTACGCCACGCGCCTGTTCAACGTGACCATCACGAACGTGCCCGGTCCGCAGCAGACGCTGTACGCCTTCGGGGCGCCGCTGCGCGAGATCCATCCGCTCGTGCCGATCGCCGCCGAATACGCCGTCGGCGTCGCCGCACTGAGCTATGACGGCTCCGCCTTCTTCGGCGTGGTCGCCGACCGCGACACCGTGCCCGACCTCGAGGTGCTCCTGAGCGCCATGCGTGCCTCGGTCGAGGAGCTTCTGTCTGCCGCCCGAGCCGACGCGGTGGTCCCCAAGGACGGCGCCACGCGCGCCCGCCGCCGACCCGCGGCTCGCAATTAGGACGGCGTGCACTGACCGCTCGGTGCTTCCGCTTTGCCAAGGATTGCAGAAGTGGTGGCCGACGCCGCGGTCGCTCCTGTTGCAAACGGAGGCTGTTGCGCAAAGCCGCCGGCGAGAACCCGTGTGGCGTTTGCTGTGAGGGCCGTGGAAGGCCATGGGAGCGCCGAGGTCGAGGCGAACGAGCCGTGGGCGAGCGATCGCCTTCGCCTTTTTCGACCCCGCCCTTAGAACGGGCTCAGTGAGAGCTTCGGGGGACGTTCCTATAGATGTCAAGTGCGGTGTCGAGTGATCCCGATCGGTCCGGCGCCGCAGTTGATGGTGGTGGTCGCCCGGGTGGCAGCTGGACCTGAGAGGGCGGCGAGATCGGCGCGTAGAGCGTTGTAGGTTTCACGGGCGATATAGCGCTTCAGGCAGCGCATGACTTCGGCCTTCGTCTTGCCCTCGGCGGTGCGGCGGCGCAGATAGGCGCGGGTACGTGGGCAGTAGCGAAGGCGGCAGACGGTGATCAGGTGCAGCGTTCGGTTGGCTTGCCGGTCGCCGCCGTAGTTGAGGCGGTGGCGCGTGGTCTTGCCGGAGGACGCCGGGATCGGACTCGCGCCGCACAGAGCAGCGAACGCAGCCTCGCCGTGGAGACGGTCGATGTTCTGCCCGGCGGTCACGAGCAGTTGGCCGGCGTGCCCGGTTGAGATTCCGAGTAGCTGGGTGGTGCGCGGCGCGGCAGCGCGGACGAGCTGCTCGAGCTGCCGGTCAAGAACGGTGATCTCATCGTCAAGAGCATCGATGCGGTGGGCGATCGAGCGCAACGCGAACTTCGCCGCGTGGCTGGGCTGGCGGAGCTCGCCTGTCGTGGGCCGCAGCCGCCGGCAGAGCATCACCTTGCCGCGAATCGTCTTGCGGCGGGAAAGCTGATCGCGGAGCTCTTGCGGGGCAGTGATGATCAGATCACGAAGCTGAACCATCGCGGCGCTGCGGGACTTCACGGCGCTGTGACGCGCTGCGCGCAGCAGCCGGATCGACTCAACGATCCCGTCGGTCTGCTTCGGGACCGCCTTGGCCTTGCCGGCCAGGAACAGCCGGGCGGCCATCTCCGCGTCGATCGGGTCGCTCTTGCCGACACGACGGCGGGTGTGCGCGTGCGACTGGTTGACCTCGATGACCCGGACCCCGTGCTCGCACAGGTAGCGCACCAGCGCAGCCGCATACGAACCGGTCGACTCGACCGCTACGACGTCGAGCTCGCCGAAGCCGCTCAGCCACTCCAGCAACTCCCGGTAGCCGGCCGTCGTGGTTGGAAAGCTCTTCGTGGAGAGCAGCGCGCCGCGCTCATCAAGCGCGGCTGCGTAATGGGCGTCGGCGTGTGCGTCAACCCCGCCGACAACGAGCGCGTCCTCCTGCTTCATGCTGTGCATGTCGTCCTTTCGTTCCGGAAGGGCGGTCCGGTCGGGAAGGGCGGACAGAACAGTGACGGGGCACTTGTCGCGAGCAGGTTCCTATCAGGTCACGCCGCCCGACCCGACCACCCAATGAATGAGTGATCGACGGCGACCAGCCCGGGGCCGACAAGTCCCCACGAACGACACCAAGAGGGTCAGTTTATGCGCAGGTCAGACCCCAGGCCAGACGCCGGGCCTTATCTTCACTGTTTGTGCAACAGCCTCGACGATGAGCAGCAGCGCCCGGCAGCACGCGGCTGGCTGCTGCTTTGTCCCCGATTGCGAGCGCGTCGCTCGCCGCCCTCTCGCGTTGCTCCCGTGGGATCAGAACACACGGCATGGACCCACCGCTCTCGCAAAAAGGAGGGGCGGTGAGCGCGCGGGGGATCACTACGATTCTCGGCGGGGCGGCTCGCCGGCTTGCCACCAATCGGGCTCGTCGCCCTCCTCGCGTAGCCACTCAAGCGTGCGCGCCGCGCGCTCCCAATCGCTGCCGGTCTGGCCGCAGAACTTCCAGAGCTCGCGCGCCGAGCGCTTGTAACGGTGGATCAGCTCGTCGAGCTCGAACGCGTCGATCTCGCTGCGGTCCAGTCGCGTGAACCCGTCGCGAACGTGCTCGAGCAGCGCGAGCAGCTGCTGCTCGTGATATTCGGCGATGAGCGCTCTCGCCTTCTGACGTCGGGCGCGTTCCTCCTGGCGGCTGCTGTGCTCGACACCCACGCTGGGAAGGTACTCCGGCGCCAACGACTGGACCTTGTGGGGCAACCGCCCCGCGCGAGCGAGCGCTCGGCGCAGCCGACCTGAAAGAGATATTTAGCCGAAGGCTTCGCGGGGTCAAGCTCGCCGCGACAGCGGCGCGCGCAGCGCGGCCGAAGGCGAGCTTGACGCCCAGCGGAGCCGAAGGCTATGTGCACGCTGCGCGTCACCGCCGCGCTCCGTCTCGCCACGACGGGTGTCGCCGTTCCCTGACGAAGGGTTACGGGTCTCAGTGACGAGTTCGCTTGCGCGAGTCCGCCCGGGCGCGGCTTATACAGCGCCCGCCTTCTCGCCGACCGGGGTGGGCGCCGGCAGCGGACCCATGACCAACTTCGGCCTCACAATCGCGCAAAGGGCGCTCCACGCGGGCGAGGACTTGAGCGCCGGAACGATCGATTGGGGACGGCGACCGGAACGGCCGTCTCCGCTCACCCTCACAGACCGGGACCTGCGCCTGATGGCGCTGCTCTACGGAGCGAACTTCCTCTCGATGAGCCACCTCACCGCGCTGGGATGGGGCTTCTCCCGCAAGCGCGCGGCGCAGATGCGCCTGAAGCGCCTGCACGACAGTGGGCACGTTGACCGTTTCCGACCGACATCCGCGTACGGACGCGCCGAGTGGAACTACCGGCTCACGTCTGTCGGTTTCTCGGCGCTCAGAGAGTGCGAGATGGTCCCGGCCGAGCAGCGCTACACACCCGTCCCGCTGACCAGCATCAGCTACGCAGAACACGACCTGCAGCTCGCATCGATCGTGGTTCACATCGCTCAAGAAGCGGCCGGCGACGGCGAGGAGGCACTCATCGGGCGGATGCCGTTTCGCTGGCTCGGTCCGCGCAACGGGCACATCGAGATCGACGGGGACGGCGAGACCGAGCGCTCACCGGCGGCCCAGCTGCCGCCGGGCACACGCCTCTATCCGGCAGGAAGTCGCACGGGCTAGCTTGAGCCCGACGCCACCCTCATCGGAGGAGCGGGCGAGGATCTCTTCGCGGTGCTGATCGAGTACGACCGTACTGAGCGCCCCCACAAGCAGATCGACCGCCTGCGCCGCTATGACCGCTGGCTGCTCGACGGCTGGCGAAAAGTACCCTTCGCCGCGCACGCCATCGCGCCGGCGGTGATCTTCCTGACCTCACGCCAGGGTCCGCTGAGCCGTCTGATCGAGACGGCCGATGAGACCCTCTCCGCCTCCTATGGAGGCGAGCACACGGATCCTCACGAAGACACCTGCCCGGCGAGGGAGTGGGTGCTGTTCGCTAGCCGCGAGCAGGTCCTCGCCGGTGACTGGATGATGAGGCGAACGCCGAGCCTGCCGGCGGCGCTCCGCGAGCAGCCGGCCGTCTGTGAGCCGCGCCTCATCGAGTACGACCTGCCCTCGCTCTTTGCAGAGGCTGCTCGTCTCGCTGCGTCGAGCGGCTGAAAGCGCGGCGCAAGGCGCGATTACCAGGCCATTTCTGTCAATGCGGGCGGAGGGACTCGAACCCCCAAGGGCTTTCGCCCACCGGCTCCTAAGGCCGGCGTGTCTACCAGTTCCACCACGCCCGCGGGCCAGCGCAGAGGCTAGCTCTCCCGCAATCGACGCCCCCGGGCGAACACCGGAGCGACTCCCGGTGGCGCCCACGGGACCGCGCGAGATTGTATGGTCATCGTGATGTCCTCCTCGGCCTCCTCCGCGATGCCCTCCCCGGCCGGCCCGCGGGCGCCTACCGGCGTGGTCATCACGCACCCCAATCGCGACAAGGCCGAGGTACAGGCGACGCGGGCGACGGTGGTGCTGCTGCTGCTCGTGAGCGCCGCGCTCGTTCTGATCATCACGATCGCCGGCTGGAACGTGCTCGAAGGCGCGGTCGTGGTGCAGCTCGCCTACGTCGCCATCTACCTGACGCTCGCGTTCTACGCCGCCCGCTGGAACCGCGGGGTGCTGCCGATCGCAGCGGTGCTGGCGGTGCTTCTCGCCATCTTCTCGCTGGTCGCCGCGCCGGGCTGGTTCGACCGCGACAAGGCCGGGTTCGCCGCACCGGACCTCCTGGACGCCGGTCTGCTCGGCGTGCTCACGCTGCTGATCGTCCCGGTGCAGGTCCTGCTCGTCACGTTCGCCATGCGGGGTTTCAAACAGGGCTGGAACGTGGAGCTCGAACGCCGCGACCCCGCCTACACTTGATCGCGTTGCGTGTGACCCCCTCGCGTGCGGCGGTGGCGGAACGGTAGACGCGAGGCCCTCAAAAGGCCTTATCTGAAAGGGTGTGTGGGTTCGAATCCCACCCGCCGCACTCGGCCGCCCTACGGTCCGGCAACGAGCGCGAACAGCGGCTCGACCAGGGTGGCGGGCGCCACGAGGACGCCCCAGGGAAGGTTCTCGTGGGTGGGCAGATCCCGCACCGAAAGGCCGGCGCGTTCGCAGATCAGAACCCCCGCCGCCACGTCCCACTGTTTCACCGAGCGCTCGAAGTAGGCGTCGTAGCGGCCGACCGCCGTCCACGTCAGGTCGAGCGCGGCGCTGCCGAAACGGCGGATGTCACGCACGCGCGGCGCCAGCCGCGCGAGCACCTGCGCCTGCGCCCTGCGCACATCCGCCCCGTAGGCCAGCCCGGTCGCGACCATCGCCCCCGCGAGGGTCTCGGCACCCGAGCTCGGGGCGAGCGTCACCGGGGGCGCGGCCAGCTCGCCGGGCGCCTGCGACCGCGACGGAGTCCCGGCCAGCGGCCCGGCGAGCTGAACGACGCCCTGCGGCCCCCTCAGCATCGGCGCGCCGTCCCGCGTCGCGGTGAAGAGCTCGTCGCGGTTGGGGTCGTACACCGCCCCGGCGAGTGTCTCCCGACTGTCGCGCACGGCCACGCTCACACACCACTGCGGTATGCCGAACAGGAAGTTGACGGTTCCGTCGAGCGGGTCGACCACCCAGGCCAGGCCGCTCGAGCCGTCCGCGGACCCCCCCTCCTCCCCCACGTATCCGTCCTCGGGCCGGCGCTCGGCAAGCAGTGCGCGGATCGCCCGTTCGGAGGCCAGGTCGGCCTCGCTGACGAGGTCGGTGGGGCTGCTCTTGCTCTCGACCTCCCGCTCGCTGCCGGCTCGCGAGCGCTCGAGCAGCAGGCCGCCCGCCATCCTGGCGGCGTCGACCGCCACCGCGAGCAGCTCCTCGCAGAACGCCGGCTCCGCGCTCACGAGAAGCCGGGCGGGCGGCTGTCCGCCCACGGACGCTCGGCTTCGAGCTGGGCGGCGAGCGCGATGAGCGTCGCCTCGTCGTTCGCCCTTCCCACGAGCTGCACCGCCCGCGGCATCCCGTCGCTGGCAAAGCCCGCCGGCACCGAGCAGGCGGGCTGCCCAGTCAGGTTCCAGCACGCCGCGTAGGGAACCGTTGCCGCCGCCACGATCGTCGTGCGCAGCCAACCGAGCCCCTCGCTCGCGCCGATCTCGGGCGCCGGCGCCGGGGTCACGGGCGTGAGCAGCACGTCGTGGTCGGCCAGCGGCTCGTTGAGCCGCGTGCGGTACGCCGGCACCCGCCGCAGCGCCCAGTCGGCGACGCCCGGCCCGAGCGCTCCGCCGATGCGCGCGAGCGCGCGTATGCGCCGCTGCAGGCGCTCGGGATGGGCGAGGGCGCCGGCCTCCTCGCTGATGGTGCGCAGGTACAGGGCCGTGAACTCCGGCGCCGGCGCGAGCGGGCCGTGGTCGATCTGCCACTCGTTCACCTCGTGTCCAAGCCTCCGCAGGAGCGCCGCCGTCTCATCGAGGGCGCCCCGATTGTCGGGGTGCAGTCGCGTAAGCGGCGAGGGTGGAAGCCTGCTGGAGACGGCTATGCGCAGCGCCCGCGGCCCCGAGTCGGGCGAGGAGGAGCCCGTCCCCGGTGCGAGCGCGTCGAGCAGGGAGCCTCCCGGGACGGACGGTGCGCCGGGGTCGGGTGGACCGTCGGCGATCGCGTCGTAGAACAGGGCGCTGTCGCGCACCGAGCGCGTCAGCACGCCGTTCACGGCGAGACCGTGCCACGCGTTGACGTGCGGCGCGAGCGGCACGCGCCCGCGCTGGGTCTTCAGCCCGAACAGGCCGCAATAGGCCGCCGGAAAGCGGATCGATCCGCCCCCGTCGCCCGCCAGCGCCGCGCCGACGAGGCCCGCGGCAACCGCCGCCGCGCTGCCACCGCTAGAGCCTCCGGGAGTGCGCTCGAGCCCCCAGGGGTTGCGCGTGACCCCCCAGGTGGGCGAATCGGTCCACGGGTAGGCGCCCAGCTCGGGCATGTGCGTCTTGCCGATCACCACGGCGCCGGCCGCGCGCAGGCGGCGCACGATCTCGGCATCCTCGCGCGCCGGTGGCCCGTACGCGCTCGTGCCGTACGTGGTCAGCTCACCGGCCACGTCGATTTCGTCCTTCACCGCGATCGGCACCCCCAAAAGCGGTCGCTCCGCCCCGGCGCCGCGGCGGGCGTCGGCCTGCTCGGCCTCGAGCAGGGCCCGTTCGCCCAGCACGACGCGAAACGCGTTCAGGGCCGGATCGAGCCGTTTGATCCGCTCGAGGTAGAGCTCGACCAGCTCGCGCGAGGAGATCTCGCCCGCCGCGATCAGCTCTGCCTGGCGGGCGATGCCCGCGAACGCGAGGTCGGTGGGATCCATCGCCGGGCAATCTATTGAAAGACCTGCCACGCCGGCGTCGCGAACCTCCTGGACCGGCGTCGCGAACCTCCTGGACCGGCGCCGCGAACCTCCTAGACCGGCGTCACGGCGTTGTGCTTGGATGGCCAGGTCCGTCGCTTCAAGGACGCGTGCGCGAACCGGCGGACGAGCTCGTCGCGCAGATCCCCCGGCTCCACCACCGCGTCGATCACGAGCTCCGAGGCCAGGTGCAGGATGTCGATGTCCTCGGCGTACTCCCTGCGCAGCTCTTCGGTCCTGGCCACACGCTCGGCGTCGTCCTCGATCGCCTGCAGCTGGTTGTAGTAGACGGCGTTGATCGCGGCCTGCGGTCCCATCACCGCGATCGACGCGCTCGGCAGCGCGATGCAGCAGTCCGGCTCGAACGCGGGGCCCGCCATCGCGTAGAGCCCGGCTCCGTAGGCCTTGCGCACGATCACCGAGATCTTCGGCACGGTCGCCTCGCTGACCGCGCTGATCATCTTCGCACCGTGCCTGATGATCCCTTCGCGCTCGACCTGCGTGCCGATCATGAAGCCGGGCACGTCCGCGAGGAACAGCAGCGGCACGTTGAACGCGTTGCACGTCCAGATGAAGCGCGCGGCCTTGTCGGCGGAGTCCGAGAACAGCACTCCCCCCTTGTGCCTGGGCTGGTTGGCGACGATCCCTATCGCCCGGCCCTCCAGGCGCGCAAAGCCGACGATCACCTCCTTGGCCCAGCGGGGGTGGATCTCCATGAACGAGCCCTCGTCGACGAGCGCCACTACCAGTGCGGCCATGTCGAACGGCTTGTTCTCATCCGCCGGGATCAGCTCTGAGAGCGTCTGGGAACCCGCGGGCGCCCCGGCCTTCGCCGGGGCAGCCGGCGGGGGCTCGTGCGCCCAGCTGCTCGGCAAATAAGACAGGTAGCGTCGGGCCGTCGCGATCGCCTCCTCGTCGCTCTTGACGAGCTGATGGGCGCAGCCCGAGACGCCCGTGTGCATACGCGCGCCGCCCATCTCCTCGAGGCTCACCTTCTCGCCTATCACCATCTCGGCCATGCGCGGTGAGCCCAGATACATCGACGCGTTCCCCTCGCGCATGATCACCACGTCGCAGAAGGCCGGTATGTACGCGCCACCGGCGGCGCTCGGGCCGAACAGCACGCACACCTGCGGCACGCTTCCGGAGAGCCTCACCTGGTTGAAGAAGATCCTTCCCGCCCCGCGCCGGCCGGGGAACATCTGCACCTGTTCGGTTATGCGCGCTCCCGCCGAATCGACCAGGTAGACCATCGGAACGCCGAGCTCGGCCGCCCGCTCCTGGATGCGCAGAATCTTCTCGACCGTCCTGGCGCCCCACGAGCCGGCCTTGACGGTCGGATCGTTGGCCATCAGCGCGACCGTCCGCCCGTCAACCTCTCCGATGCCGGTGACCACGCCGTCGGCGCCGAGGCCGTCCTGTTGCCAGTTGGCGAGCAGCGCCTCCTCGGCGAGAGACCCCTCGTCGAGCAGGAGCCGCACGCGCTCGCGCACGTCGAGCTTGCCCTGCTCGCGCGCCTTCGCGCGATGGTGCTCCGGACCGCCCGCCAGGGCGCGCTCGACCGCCCGCGACAGCTCGCTCACAGACGGACTCGCCCGGGCATCACCAGGGCAGGCCCCGGTAGCGATGGCGATGCCCGCGCGCCAGGCGACGCTCGTGACGGGCTTGCAGCCGTGCGTGTACGACCTCCTGGTCAGAGGCCGGGCCGAACAGACGCCAGGCGTCGCGCAGCAGGACCAGGAGCGTGAACGCGATCACCCAGGCGGGCCAGAAGCTCCCGGTCGCCCCGGCTGCTAGCCAGATGCCGACGCAGATCGCGCACAGGGCGATCGAACCGCCCGCCTCCTGGACCAGGCGCCGGCGCAACCGCGCCCTGCGCCTGCTCAGCGCCAGCCTCACCGACGTCGAGCTGACGGGCAGGTCCGCCTTGAGCCGCTCCAGATCGGCCCGCGTCCTGCAGCGGTATGCGCTGCCGATGCGCTCTTCGAGCTCCTCGGAGGTGAGCCGGCCGGCGATGGCATGCTCGCGAAGCTCGTCGACCAGCTGCTCACGATCGGCATCCGCGATGCGCAGCTTGGAGGGGTCGCCCATAGGAGGACATTATTCACCCGCGCGCAAGCTCCGCCGTCGGCGTGCCCCGCGGCGGCCTCGCACGGTACGGTTGTTCCCCCCGGCCGACAGCCGGCCACCCACCGTGAGGAGCCATCGATGAGCATCGTCGTCACCGAGGACCGGGGCCCGGTCCGCCACGTCGTCATGAACCGCCCGGAGAAGCGCAACGCGATGAACGACGAGCTCATCGCCGGCCTGGCCGACGCACTGCGATCCGCCGCCCACGACCCCTCGGTGCTGTGCGTCCTCATACGCGGCGAGGGTGCCATGTTCTCCTCGGGCATGGACTTCAGCGCGCTCGGCGCGCTGGCGCACGAGCCCCGCCGGCTGCGCGAGGCCCGCGCGAGCATCCTGGCCGCGTGGAACCTCTGCGAAGAGATGACCAAGCCCACGATCGCCCAGATCCACGGCGGGTGCATCGGCGGGGCGATGGAGCTCGCGCTGGCGTGCGACCTGCGCATGATGGCCTCCGACGCGGTCATCGGCCTGGTGGAGACGCGCGTGGGCCTGATCCCCGACGTGGGCGGCTCATCGCGCCTGCCGAGTGTCGTCGGGCTCGGCCGCGCCAAGGAGATGATCATGGCCTCGAAGATCATCGACGGCACCGAGGCCGAGCGCATCGGCCTGGTCAACCGCGTGGCGCCGGCCGAGGAGCTCGACGCGGCAACCGATGCGCTCGTGGAGGAGCTGCTCGCGTGCGCTCCCGTCGCGGTCGGCCTGGCCAAGCGCGTGATCGACGCCTCGGCCAAGCCGGCGCTCAGCACGACCCTCGAGCAGGAGGTCACCGCGCAGCAGATCTGCGTCGGAGAGCGCCGACTTCGCCGAGGGCACACGCGCGTTCGCCGAGAAGCGCCAGCCGCAGTTCAGCGGGCGCTGACGGACCCGCCGCTCGTCTCAGCCTTCCCAGTCCACCGGCCCGGCCAGAAGCGTGTGGCTGCCGAGCGGGCGGCCGAGGATCTCCTGGGCGCGTCTCGAGCAGGCGATCAGCGCGGGCAGGTCGATGCCTGTCGAGATCCCCATCTCGTGCAGCATCGAGACGAGATCCTCGCTCGCGATGTTTCCCGTAGCGCCGGCCGGCACCGGGCAGCCTCCGAGCTCGCCGAAGCTCGACTCGAAGCTCTCCACGCCCGCCTCGAGCGCCGCCAGCACGTTGGCGAGGCCCTGGCCGCGCGTGTTGTGAAAGTGCGCGGTCAGCTGCAGCTCATCGCCCAGGGTCCTGCGGGCAAGGGAGAAGAACTCGCGCACCTGTACGGGGTTGGCCATGCCCGTCGTGTCGCCGAAGCCGATCTCCGCGGCACCCGCGTCGCGCAGGCGCGCGGCGATCTGGAGCACCCGCTCGGGCGTGACGTGGCCCTCGTAGGGGCAGCCGAACGAGGTCGAGATCACACCCTCGCAGCGCAGACCCTCCTCGCGCGCCCGGGCCAGGACGACCTGAAGGCCCGCGAGCGACTCGTCGATCGAGCGGTTGACGTTCCTGCGGTTGTGGCTCTCCGAGGCCGACAGGAAGACGTTGATCTCGTCGAACGCCGCCCGCTCGCCGCGGTTGGCGTCACGCAGCGCCAGTGCGTCGTCGAGGCCGCGCTCGTTGGGGATGAGCACGGACACGCTGACATGAGCCGGCACGTCGATCCGCGTGAGCACCTCGGCGGCGTCGGCGAGCTGGGGGATGACGTCGGCGCGCACGAAGCTCGTGACCTCGAGCCTTCTGAGACCGGTGCGCGCCAGCGCGTCGATCAGCTCGACCTTGCGCTCGGTGGGGATCACCTCCGGCTCGTTCTGAAAGCCGTCGCGGGGGCCGACCTCCCTGATGCTCACAGACTCCGGCAGCTCGCTCACGAGGGAACCCTATACTCGGCCGCCGTGCCACAGCCGCCGACTCAACCGATCGCGATCATCGGCGCCTCCGGCGCACTCGGCTTCGGCCTAGCGTTGAGACTGGGCCGGGCCGGGGTGCCGATCGCGATCGGCTCGCGCCAGCCGGGACGGGCCGAGGAGACCGCCCAGCGCGCGCAGGTGACAGTCCCCGACGGTTCCTTCTCCGGTCACGAGAACGCGGACGCCGTGCGCGAGGCCGGCCCTGGGGGCACGGTGATCCTGAGCGTGCCCTTCCGCAACCAGTCCGAGACGCTGACCAACCTCAAGGGCGCGCTCGCCCCCGGCCAGCTCCTGATCGACGCCACCGTCCCGCTGGCCTCCGCCGCGAGCGGGAGGGCGACGCGGATGCTCGGCGTGTGGCAGGGCTCCGCCGCCCAGCAGGCGCTCGAGATGGCGCCGAGCGGCGTTCGGGTGGTCTCCGCCCTGCATACGGTCAGCGCCGCCTCGCTCGGCGACCTGAGCCATCCGCTCGAGCAGGACGTGCTGCTGTGCGGCGACTCGCGCGAGGACAAGCATGAGGCCGCCAACCTCATCGAGCGGGTCGACGGCCTGCGCTGCGTGGACTGCGGGGGCCTCGAGATGGCGCGCATCACCGAGTCGCTGACGGCTCTGCTGATCTCGGTGAACACCCGCTACAAGGCCCACGCGGGGATCCGCCTGACCGGCCTGCCCGACCCGTCGTGGAGCGTGGATGGGTGACGGCGTAGTGGTCCTCGCCGGAGGCACCGGCGGCGCCAAGCTGGTGAGGGGGATGGTGGACGTGGCCGGAGCCGAGCGGGTGTGCGCGATCGTCAACACGGGCGACGACATCGAGATCTATGGCGTGCACGTCTCGCCGGACCCCGACCTGGTGTCCTTCCGACTGGCCGACCGGATCGACGAGCGCGGGTGGGGCCTCGAGGGCGACACGTTCACGGTGATGGACGCGCTGCGTGCACTCGGTGCCGACGTGTGGTTCAACCTCGGCGACCGCGACCTCGCCTGGTGCATGGAGCGTTCCAGGATGCTCGCCGAGGGGTCGACCCCGACGGCGGCGATCGAGCACCTCAACGAGGCGATCGGCGTGCGCTCGCGGGTGCTGCCGATGAGTGACGATCCCGTGCGCACCTGGGTTCGCACGGCCACAGGATGGCACCCGTTCCAGGAGTTCATGATCCGGGAGCGCGCACAGGGCCTCGTCGAGGGGCTCGAGTTCCGCGGCGCCGAGCAGGCGGCGCCGAGCACGCGGGCGCTCGCCGCGATCGCCGCCGCCGGCGCGATCGTCATCGGACCCTCCAATCCGCTGGCCTCGATCGGCCCGATCCTCGCCGTGCCCGGGATCCGCGAGGCGATCGAGGCGGCCGGTGCTCCCGTCGTTGCGGTCAGCCCGATCGTGGGCGGCGCCGTGCTGAAGGGCCCGACGGCCGCGTTCATGGCCTTCGCTGCGCTGGAGTGCAGCGCGCACGGGGTGGCCGACTTCTACGGCGAGCTGCTGGACGGCATGGTGGCCGATGAAACCGTCGGAGGGCTGGCCACCCTGCGGACGGACACGCGCATGGACGACGCCTCGAGCGCCGCCGGGGTCGCGGAGCGCACGCTCGACTTCGTCGAGGCGCTCGGCGCTTAGTACCGGCGGCCCCCTGCAATATCGTCGGACACGTGCGCACCCTCGCGATCGTCCCGGTCAAGCGCTTCGCCGTCGCCAAGCAGCGCCTCGGCGCGAGCATCGCCGATCCGTTGCGCCTCGAGCTGGCTCGCGCGATGGTCGCGGACGTGCTGCTCGCGCTCGAGCGCACCCCGTCGATCGAGTACACGATCGTCGTCACCGGCGAGCACTCGGTCGCTCGGGCGGCGCGCGAGCAGGGGTCGCTCGTCCTGGCGGACACCGCCGAGCAGGGTCAGTCGGAGGCCGTCACGCTCGGCGTGCGGGCAGCGCTCGTGCAGGGCGTCGACCGTGTCCTGTGCGTCCCCGGCGACTGCCCCGCGCTCGAGCCGGCCGAGCTCGAGGCGCTGCTCGAGCCGGGTGGCGCAGGCGCTCTCGCGAACGGACGCGGTCGCGAACAGGAGCGCAGCGGCCGCCGTTCCCGGGGCGAGGTCGTGATCGTGCCCGACCGCCACGGGACGGGAACCAACGGACTGCTGCTCACGCCGCCCGACGTGATCGCACCGGGCTTCGGGCCCGACAGCTTCAAGCGCCATCGGGCCCGGGCGGACGCTGCGGGCGCGTCCTGGCGCGTCGAGCGAACCCCCTCCCTGCTGCTCGACATCGACACGGGCGCGGACCTCGCGGTGCTGCGAGAACGACTCGCGGGCGCCCGCGGGCGTGCCGGGCGCACGCGCGCCGCGCTCGGCCGCCCCGAGCGCACCGACCACGCATCCGTCCCGACCGCCGGCTGAGCGGGCTGCCGTGGCAAGCCTCTCGGCGCGAAGCCTCACCGGCCTGCCCGAGCTGCGCCCGGGCGACGACCTCGCCGAGCTGATCGTGGCCGCGCTCGCCGGCGGGGAGTCGCTCGACGGACGCGTTGTGGTGATCGCGCACAAGGCGGTCTCCAAGGCCGAGGGTGCCATCGTGGCGCTGGCCGAGGTGAGGCCGGGACCGCGCGCACGCGAGCTGGCGGCCGACACGGCCGGCGACGGCACCGGCGAGGCAAGGGACCCGCGCGCGATCCAGGTCGTGCTCGACGAGACCGTCGAGCTTCTGCGCGCCGAGCGCGGCGTGCTCATCTGCCGCACGCGCCACGGCTTCGTCTGCGCCAACGCGGGAGTCGACGCCTCCAACGCCTCGAGCCCGGGCACGCTCGTGCTGCTGCCCCGCGACCCCGACGCCTCGGCCCGGCGGATCCGCGCGCGCCTGCGCGAGCTGACGGGATCGGCGCCCGCGGTCCTCATCACCGACAGCTTCGGCCGCGCCTGGCGCCACGGCCAACTCGACACGGCGATCGGCCTCGCGGGCATGCAGCCGCTCGAGGACTGGCGCGGACGGACCGACGCGAGCGGTCTCGAGCTCAGGGCCACGTGGCTGGCTCTCGCCGACGGAGCGGCGGCGAGCGCCGACCTGGCGCGCGCGAAGGACTCGAATGAGCCCGTCGTCATCATCGAGGGTCTCGGGCGGTTCCTCAGCGCAGAGGACGGTCCCGGCGCGGCCGCGCTCGTGCGGCCGTTGGAGGACGACCTGTTCCGCTGATCGAGCCGCCGCCCTCAGGCGGCCACCCCCGGCTCGTAGCGCCGGCGGATCTCATACAGCGTCGTGCGCTCGGCCGCCGGCCGGCCGGCCTCATGGGCCGCCGCCACGAGCTGATCGGGATCGAGCCTCGTCCCGTGGTAGGAGCCGGCCAGCCGGCTGATCGACTCCTCCATCAGCGTGCCGCCGAGGTCGTTCACGCCCCACCGCAGCGCCTCGGTGGCGGCGTCGATGCCCATCTTCACCCAGCTCGCCTGCAGGCTCGGAACCGTCCGGCCGAGCGCCAGCCGGAAGACGGCCGTGTGCTTGAGGTTCTCCTCGGGGGAGATCTCGGCCACCCCGTGCGTGCGCCCGAGCAGCGTCTGGAAGGGGATGAACGAGAGGGGCACGAACTCCGTGATCCCGCCCGTGCGCTCCTGCAGCTCCCGCACCACCCGCATGTGCTCGGCCAGCTCCCACGGCTCCTCGATGTGGCCGAACATGACCGTCGCGGTGGAGCGCAGCCCGGCGTTGTGGGAGGCCTCGATGATCTCGACCCAGCGCGCGACCGGCAGCTTGTTCGGCGAGATGCGCTCGCGCACGCCGTCGTGCAGCACCTCGGCGGCGGTACCCGGCGTCGACCCCAGCCCGGCGTCCCGAAGGCGCGCGAACACCTCGGCGGGTGCGAGCCCGGAGATGTCGCACATGTGGGCGATCTCCATCGGGCTGTAGGCGTGCAGGTGGATATCGGCCCCGGCCCGGGCCG
The DNA here is from genome assembly GCA_963730575.1 of uncultured Solirubrobacteraceae bacterium. Lineage (GTDB taxonomy): Bacteria > Actinomycetota > Thermoleophilia > Solirubrobacterales > Solirubrobacteraceae > Palsa-744. The sequence goes on along the minus strand of CAVSSG010000003.1, from coordinate 795,072 downwards.
CGGTCTGCTTTGCGAGCGAAAGCCACCCGAGGTAGTCCTCGAGCGTCCAGTCCGGATGGATGCCCGACTGGATGCACAGCTCGCTGGCCCCGTACTCCAGGGCCTCCTGCACGCGGCGCACGAACTCGTCCCGATCGTGCTCATAGGCGTCCGGCGAGCGCTTGCCCTGCCCAAACCCGCAGAAGGCGCACCCGACGACGCACACGTTCGAGACGTTGATGTTGCGGTTGACCACGAACGTGACCGTCTCGCCGGCGAGCTCCTCGCGCAGCTCGTCAGCGGCCTGCCTGATCTGCTCGATCACCTCCGGGCGGGTCTCGCAGAACAGCGCGGTCAGCTCATCCGCGCTCAGCGCGAGCCCCTCGCGGCCCCTCTCGATCGCGCCGACCACCAGCTCGGGGCGGATCGGCGCGGGGGGATCACCGCGTCCGGAGCCCCGCCGGGGGATGAAGCTCCAGTAGTTCAGCTTGATCGTGTCCAACACCCCCTGCGCCAGCCATTCACGGTCGATGTATCCCGGGTAGACGCACAGCCGCTCGGTGAGCGCGTATCCGTCGCCCTGAAGCTCCTTGCGCACCTGATGGGGGGACGGGAACGGGTGCTCCGGGGAGATGTGGTCGCCGTTGGCGCTCAGCCCGCCCAGGTCGGTAGCGCCCGCGGCCACCAGCTCTCCCCACCAGTCCGCCAGGTTCGGCGGGATCTGTATCCCCACGTCGGGCATCAGGCGCCTGGTCTCGGCGATGAGGCGCTTCATGTCCTCGATGCTCACCGGGCGGGCCCACCCGGGCAGCTCAAGCCGCGGACGGCCGTCGGCGACGCCCGTGCGCCAGTAGGCCTGCGCGGCCTCGTCGGCGATCTGCGCGGGCTCCTGTCCGTAGTAGCGCCGGTGGGGCACGAAGTTCTGCAGGATCACCTCCTGGATGTGCCCGTGCTCGGCGTGCACGGCCGCCAGCGCCTCGAGCGATTCGACGCGCTCCTCCTCGGTCTCGCCGATGCCCACGAGGATGCCGCTCGTGAACGGGATCCTGAGCTCGCCGGCGACCCGGATCGTCTCCAGTCGCACGGCCGGGTGCTTGGTCGGCGAGCCGGCGTGCACCGTCTCCATCAGCCGCTCGGACACCGACTCGAGCATGAGGCCCTGCGAGGCCGTCACCTCGCGCAGCCGAGCCAGCTCGGCACGATCGAGCACGCCGAGGTTGGTGTGCGGCAACAGTCCCCGCTCGAGGGCCCGTTCGCATGCCCACACGACGTAGCCGGTGAAGTCCTCATGCCCGTAGCTGCGCAGCCGCTCACGCACCTCGAGGTTGACCTCCGGGCGCTCGCCGGTCAGCACGAGCAGCTCCTTGACCCGCCTCCGCGCCGCTCCGTCGAGGACCTCGATCACCTCCTGCGGCGTGTGCAGGTGGGCGGTGTGGGTGGCGAACGCGCAGTACTTGCAGTAGCAGCGACAGGTCCGCGACAGCGACAGCGTCAGGTTGCGCGAAAAGGTCACCCGGCGACGCATCAACGGGAGTGTATGACCTCGCCGGTGCCCAAACGGTCCGATCGCCCGGCGGCGGCGGCATCGGCGTCTATCCTTGCCTGCCTTGCCCGGCGATCCCCCCAACGGCGCGCTGGCGGCCAGCGTCTATCTGGCTCGCCATGGCCGGACCGCCTACAACCTGGAGGGTCGCTTCCAGGGCCAGCAGCCGGTTCCCCTCGACGACGTCGGCCGTGCGCAGGCCGGCGACTTGGCCGAGCGCGCGGCCGCCCACGGCTTCTCGACGCTGTGGACCAGCCCCCTGCGGCGCGCCCGCGAAACCGCCGACATCGTGGCCGAGCGGCTCGGCCTCACCCCGCGCGAGGATCCGCGCCTGATGGAGACCGATGCCGGTGACTGGACGGATCGGAGCTTCGCCGAGGTGCAGGCGCAGACACCCGAGCTGTTCTCGGCCTTCATCACCGGAGATCCCCGATTCGCGTTCCCGGGCGGGGAGTCGTTCGCCGCTCAGGAGGTCCGCGTGGCCGCCGCGCTCGTCGAGGTCGAACGCCGCGAGCTGCCGGCTCTCGTCGTGTGTCACGGCATGGTGATTCGGGCCGCCCTGTCGGTCCGCTCCGGGCAGTGGCTCACGCGCCGCGAGCGGGTTCCCAACGGCGCGCTCATCCCCCTGGACGCCGCCGAGGCCCGGCTCGAGGACATCGGCGGCGGAGCCGCGACGACGCCGAGCTAAGAAGTCTGCGCTGGGCGCACGCGGGCAACTCAGGATCCCGATTCAAGCCGTGCGACGAGCTGCGCGCCCTCTCGCGCGAGACGCGAGCGGGGCACCACCAGGTCAAAGCCGGCGCCTTCGGCGCGCTCGCGCGTGCGAGCGTCCACGTGCGAGTAGAAGCCCAGCGTGCGTGCCCGCCCGAGCATACCCGCGCCGGACAGCGATTCGATCAGCTCCGCTCCGTCGAGCTCGTCGCTCGTCAGGTCCACGAGCACCACGGCGGCCGCGGGTGCCGCGTAGTCCTCCAGGCGGCTTCTGAGCCCGTCCTCGTGCGCGATCAGCTCCACCTCGTGACCGGCGGCGGTCAGCGTGCCCTGCACGCGCGATCCGAACAGCAGGTCCGGAACGAGCGCAAGGACCACGGTCATCGCTATTGGGCCCGCAGGTGGCGAAACTCCTCGCGAGCGGACTCCGGCCGACCCCACATCGGCACGACCTCCGCACGTCCGCTTCGTATCTCCCTGACCGCGAGCTCGCCCTCGATGCCCGCCTCGTCGAGCAGGTGCAGCGTGCCGTGCACCGTCGGCGCCGCCGCGGCATGCCCGAAGCGATGGGCGACGAGCAGTCGCCAGTGCCAGTCGTGGTGCGAGTAGGGCCGCGCGTTGCACGTGACGAGGTAGACGGCGGCTTCCACGTAGCGCGACTCGTCGGCGATCCGTAGGTCGAGCTCCAGATCCGTCCAGTCGTCCGGGAGCGAGTCCACGATCCGCTGGAAGGTGTCCGCCAAGGCCATCGCCCGGAAGCCTAGCGCGCCCGGGCGCTGGCCCGAGGAGGGAGTCGCCGGCCCGAGTCGCCGGCCCGGGAGCCCATGCCTCCCTCACGCAAAGAATGCGGTCTATCCTCGGATTCATGGGCACTCTGGACACTTCCGCCCCCCCGCAGGATGAGTACGAGACGCTCACGCAGGCCTGCGGGCTGATCGACCGCTCGGAGCGGGGGAAGCTGTCCCTGGCAGGGCCCGGCGCGGTTGAGTTCCTCAACGGTCAGGTCACCAACGAGATCGCCGGTCTGCGAGGCGGCGAGGGCTGCTACGCGGCGTTCTTGACCCACAAGGGGAAGATGCTCGGCGACCTGCGGATCCTCGCCGTCGCCGCGCAGGCGACCGGCGTGCCGTCCGAGCTGCTGCTCGACACCGAGCGCGTCGCCCTGCAGGCGCTGTTCGACATGATCAATCGCTTCAAGCTCGGCCATGACCTCGAGCTGGGCAAGCGCACACTCCAATCCGCCCTCTTGTCGCTGGTCGGCCCCGCGGCCGACGAGGTCGCCGCGCGCGCCACCGGCGCCCGGGCTCCGGCGCCGGGCACGGGGCCCCGAGCCGATGAGCCGGTGCCGACACTCGGCGGGACCGAGCACGCCCACCTGATGGCGTCGATCTCGGGTCGGGCCGTGAGGCTCATACGCACCGCCGAGCCCTCCGGGGTTGACGTGCTCTGCGACGCCGCCGACGTGGAGGTCGTCAGAGCGGCGCTCGTGGGAGCGGGAGCGCGGCCCGTGAGCGAGGCCTCCGGCGAGATAGTGCGCGTCGAGCACGGCCGTCCCCGCTACGGCGTTGACCTCGACGACACGGTCATCCCCCAGGAGGCCGGATTGAACGAGCGCGCCGTGAGCTTCACCAAGGGCTGCTACGTGGGCCAGGAGACGGTCGCGCGGCTGCACTACAAGGGCAGGCCCAACCGCCATCTGCGCGGATTGCTTCTTTCGAGGCTCCTCGCCGGCGGCGAGGAGCTGTGCCTGGACGGGCGAGCGGTCGGCCGAGTAGGCAGCGTGGTGCTCTCCCCCGCGCACGGTCCGATCGCGCTCGCACTCGTGCGCAGGGAGGTCGAGCCGGGTGCGGTCGTGAGCGCGGGCGAGGACGGCGCGACGGCCGAGGTCACGGCACTGCCGTTCGCGCCCGCGCTCGACGCCGCCGCAGCCACTGCGGGCGAATCCGCCGGCCGAACGGCCTGAACCGGCCCGCGAGCGGGCGATGGGGAGCCCCTCGCGTGGCCCAGTGTGATGAAGATCACACAAGCAATGATTGCGCGCGAGTTATGCTTGCGTGAGTGCAAGTAACTGCCCCGCCACCCCAGCTCGACCGCGCGGCGCTCACGCGGGACATGTACGCGCTCGCCAGCTACCTGATGCGCAGCTCGAACGTCGGGGCCTTCAACACGATCGCCGAGCTCGAGCTCACGTTCACCCAGATCAAGGCGCTGTGCGCGCTGGACATGGACAGTGAGGGCCATTCGGTCAAGGCACTGGCGGAGTCGATGAACGTATCGCTCCCGGCGATGAGCCGGGCGGTCGACTGCCTGCACGAGCGCGGCCTGGTGGACCGCCGTGAGGACCCACTGGACAGGCGCATGAAGCGCGTTCGCCTGACCAACGCTGGACGGTCCATCACGAGCTCTCTCAACGAGGCTCGCCTGGCCGCGATGCAGGAGTTCCTGCTGTCGCTGAGCGACGAGGAGGCGCAGGCGCTCGGCAGGGCGCTCGGGCCGATCCTCGAGAGCCGTGGTGAGATCGCCGAGTTGAGACCGCAACCAGGCGCGGGTGCCCGGTGAGCAAGAGGATCTCCGATCTGAGGATGACCGAGGAGAACCGCCGCTGGTGGGCGCTGGCGGCGATGTGCTTCGCGCTGTTCATGATCATGCTCGACAACACGGTCGTAAACGTTGCGCTGCCGTCCATCCAGCGCAGCCTCAACGCCTCCACCTCGACGCTCGAGTGGACCGTGAACGCCTACACGCTCACCTTCGCGGTGCTGCTGGTGACGGGCGGGCGCCTGGGGGACCTGTTCGGCAGGCGCAAAATCTTCCTGGCGGGGGTCACGATCTTCGCGGTCTCGAGCGCCTCCATCGGCTTCTCCCCCAGCGACAGTTGGCTCGTCTTCTGGCGCGCCGTGCAGGGGTCCGGTGCGGCGCTGATGATGCCGGCCACACTCTCGATCATCACCAACGCGTTTCCACCGCACGAGCGCGGCAAGGCGATCGGGACCTGGGCCGGAGTCTCAGCGATGGCCCTCGCGATCGGCCCGGTGGTCGGCGGCTTCCTCGTGCAGAGCGTCAGCTGGCAGTCGATCTTCTTCCTCAACGTGCCGGTCGCGATCGGCGCGATCGTGATCACCCTGTTCGCCGTACGCGAGTCGCGCGACGAGACCGTCGCGCGCACCGTCGACGTGCCCGGCGTGCTGACCCTCACGGTCGGTCTCACCGCGCTCGTGCTCGCGCTCGTGCAGGGCAACGAATGGCACTGGGGCTCGCCGCGGGAGCTGGCCCTGTACGCGATCGCCGTGCTCGGCCTCTCGAGCTTCGTCGTGGTCGAGCGCCACCGACGCGAGCCGATGGTCGACTTCAACTTCTTCCGCTCGCGCACGTTCGCCGGCGCCAACATGGTGGCGTTCATCGTCAGCTTCGCGATGCTCGCGATGTTCTTCTTCCTGGCCCTCTACATGCAGAACATCAAGGGCTACTCGCCCCTTGAAGCTGGTATCCGCTTCCTGCCCTCAACGATGATGATCATGGTCGTGGCGCCGCTCGCGGAAGGCTCGCCGACCGCGTGGGCCCCCGTCCGCTGATGACCGTCGGTCTGCTCGGCGTATCCGGGTCGCTGTTCTGGCAGTCCCATCTCACGGTTTCGAGCGGCTACGGCGCGCTGCTGCCGGGCTTCATGCTGATGGGCATCGGTATGGGCCTCGTGATGTCGCCCATGAGCCTCGCGGCGATGAATTCGGTCGACCGTGCGAAGGCCGGGGTGGCCTCGGGCATCCTGTCGATGAACCGCATGGTGGGCGGCACGTTCGGGGTGGCGGTGCTGGGCGCGATGGTCAGCACGCTGGGGCGCAGCCAGATCGAACGGCTGCTGCCGGCGCTTCCGGCCTCCGCACAGGCCCGTCTGGCGAGCAGCCTGGGCTCGGGAGGCGTCCTGCACGGCGTGCCCACCCGAATCGTCGATGCCAGCCACGAGGCCTACGTCTACGCGCTGCAGTACGGCCTGCGCCTCGGTTCGGCGGTCGCGCTGCTCGGCGCGCTGCTCGCCTGGGTGCTCATCGCCTCCCCGAAGACCGCGGCGCAGGCGGCCCGGGAGCCCGCTCTGCAGGCGGAGCTCGAGGCCGCCGAGGCCGGCGCCCACGCGGTGAGGAGCGCCTCCGAGACCGTCCAGGTGTGAGGATCGGGCTTCGGCTCGCGCGGCCGGGCGAACGTCGCCAAGCCTGTACGGCGGCCCCCGGATAGGATTGCGGGACACCGATCCCGAGAAGCGAGGTGCAACGGCAGGTGGCTATCGATCTCCAACAGGTATCCGAGGTGGGCGTCGAGCCCGGAGAGCTGCCCGCCACGATGGCCGCCTGGGTGATCCGCAAGGAGCGCGAGGGAGAGCCTCGCGACGCCTTCCAGCTCGAGGAGATAGAGGTCCCCGAGCCCGGCGCGTTCGAGGTGATCGTGCGCGTGATGGCGGCCGGGGTCAACTACAACAACGTGTGGGCCGCCCTCGGCAAGCCGGTCTCGGTGTTCGGATCCCACCCTGAGGAGGACCATCACATCGGCGGCTCGGACGCCTCCGGGATCGTGTGGAAGGTCGGGGCCGGCGTCACGCGCTGGAAGCCCGGCGACGAGGTCGTGGTGCACTGCAACCAGGCCTCCTACGAGGACCCGGAGGTCCACGGCCTGGACCCCCTCGCGGCGCCCTCGCAGAAGATCTGGGGCTATGAGACGAGCTGGGGCTCCTTCGCGCAGTTCACCAAGGTGCAGGCCCAGCAGCTGCTCTCCAAGCCCGCGGCCCTGAGCTGGGCGGAGGCGGCCTCATACGGCCTGGTCTACTTCACCGCCTACCGCATGCTGATCACCCGCTGCAACCTCCAGGCGGGCCAGCGGGTGCTGATCTGGGGCGCCGCCGGCGGCCTCGGCGTCTTTGCCACGCAGCTGTGCGCCGCCGCGGGGGCCCACAGCGTGGGCGTGGTCTCCAACGGCGAGAAGGGCGAGCTCGTCAAGCGCCTCGGGGCGAGCGACTACATCGACCGCAACGAGTTCGCGGGCATGATGCGCACCGGTGGGGAGACCGCCGAGCAGGAGAAGGCCCGCTTCGGCGTCTCGCGCGAATTCGCCAAGCGCGTCAAGCAGATACTCGGGGACGCCCCCGAGATCGTCTTCGAGCATGTCGGCCAGGCGACCTTCCCCACCTCCGTGTTCACGGTCAAGCCATTCGGCAAGGTCGTCATCTGCGCGGGCACCACGGGCTTCAACCTCGACTTCGACGTTCGCTACCTGTGGATGAAACAGAAGGAGATCGTCGGTTCGCACTTCGCCAACGCGTACGAGTGCACGAAGGCCAACGAGCTGATCGACAGTGGCCAGATCCGCCCCGTGCTGTGGCGTACGCTCGGCTTCGACGGCGTCGCCGAGGCGCACCAGCTGATGCTGGAAAACAGACACCTCGGCAAGATCGCGATCCTCGTCGGCGCCCGCTCGGAGGGTGAGGGCAGGACCGCGCATGGCCCCGGAGCAATCCATGCCGAGGTGGGTGCCTGATGGGCGGCACGGTGATCGTTCCGTGGTACGCGACCGGCTTTCGCAAGGACTCCTTCGAGGAGCCGTTGAACGAGATCGCCGCGATGGCGCTGCGCTACCGGGCGGACTCCTACGCGGTCTACCGCTCGCGCGATGACCGCTACCGCTTCCAGCAGCTTGCCTCCTTCGCCGAGCATCACGACTGGGAGCGCTACTGGTACGGCCCCGAGATGACCGAATTTCGCGTGCGCCACTCGAGCTGGTACCAGGTACCGGTGCTCTACGGCTTCTGGGACTGCACGGCCCAGGGCGCGGTGGCACTCGGCGAGACGCCGCCGACCGGCAACGGGCACGGGCACGGCAATGGCCACGGCAACGGCCACACGGCGGTGAAGGGCAAGCGCGTCTGATCCGGGCAGCGCCGTGACGCCGCATGCGCCGGCGCGAGGCTCTCAGCCCTGCTCGAGCGGCGCCATCGTAAGACCGGCGCCCTTGAGCTGCTCCCAGTAGTGCTCGGCCGCCTCCTGGTGGCCGCTGTAGACGAGCGCCAGCCCGGTCGTGTGGATGGCGTCGGCGACCTCATAGCCGCGCGCGAGCGTGATGCCGGGGATGAAGCGCGCGAGCGTCCGCGCGACGTGGTCGAAGGTGTTGTGATCGTCGTTGCGCACGATCACCTTCCAGGCATCCCTGAAGCCGCTGCCGGGCTCCCGCAGGCGCGGTACCTCGATCGTCTGGCTCACCCGGTGAAGGATAAAGCCCATGCCGCAACCGTACAATTGGGCCATGAGCACCGAGCAGTCCCCCCGGTTGTCCGAGCCCGACCGGCCGTGGATGATGCGCACCTACGCCGGCCACTCCACGGCGAAGGCCTCCAACGAGCTCTACAGGCGCAACCTGGCGAAGGGGCAGACCGGCTTGTCGGTGGCCTTCGACCTGCCCACCCAGACCGGATACGACCCCGACGACGAGCTCGCACGCGGGGAGGTGGGCAAGGTCGGCGTGTCTATCTCCAACCGCGCGGACATGTCCGCGCTGATGGACGGCATCCCGCTGGGCGAGATGAACACCTCGATGACGATCAACGCCACCGCCGCGTGGCTGTTGGCGCTCTACATAGTGGCCGCCGAGGACCAGGGGGTTCCGCAGGAGCAGCTGCAGGGCACCACCCAGAACGACATCATCAAGGAGTTCCTGGCGCGCGGAACCTACGCGTTCCCGCCGGCCCCCTCGATGCGGCTGATCGCCGACATGATCGCCTACACGGTCGAGCACGTTCCCAAGTGGAACCCGATCAACATCTGCTCATACCACCTGCAGGAGGCGGGCGCGACGCCCGTGCAGGAGATCGCCTACGCGATGAGCGACGCGATCGCGGTCCTCGACGCGGTGAGCGGCCGGGTGGCACCGGAGCGCATCGAAGACGTGTTCGGACGGATCTCGTTCTTCGTCAACGCCGGCGTGCGCTTCATCGAGGAGCACGCCAAGCTGCGCGCGATGTCGATCCTGTGGGAGGAGCTCGGGCGCGAGCGCTACGGCGTCAAGGACCCGCGGCATCTGCGCTTTCGCTACGGCGTGCAGGTCAATTCCCTCGGCCTGACCGAGTCCCAGCCCGAGAACAACGTCCAGCGCATCGTGCTCGAGGCGCTCGCCGTGACGCTCGGGCGCGATGCGCGTGCGCGCGCGATCCAGCTGCCGGCCTGGAACGAGGCGCTCGGGCTGCCGCGTCCGTGGGACCAGCAGTGGTCGCTGCGCATCCAGCAGATACTCGCCTATGAGACCGATCTGCTCGAGTACCCCGACATCTTCGCCGGCTCGAAGGTGATGGAGGGCCTCGTCGAGGAGCTGCTCGAGGGGGCGCGTGCGGAGATGGCGGTCGTCGCCGAGCACGGCGGCGCGGTCCAGGCCGTGCCGTACATGAAGAGCGCCCTGGTGGACTCCCATCGCGAGCGCATCCGCCGGATCGAGTCCGGCGCGCAGGTGGTGGTCGGTCAGAACCGCTTCACCGAGTCCGAGGACTCCCCGCTCACCACCGACGCGCAGGGCGGCATCCTGGTGGTCGATCCGGCCTCCGAAGCCGAGCAGATCGAGGCGGTGCGCCGCTGGCGCTCACAGCGCGACCAGGCGGCGGTGGATGCCGCGCTCGGAGAGCTCGTGCGGGCGGCGCGGGATGAGACCCACGAGCAGAACCTCATGGTCCCGACGATCGCCGCGGCCCGCGCGGGGGCCACCACCGGAGAGTGGGCGGGGGCGCTGCGCGGGGTGTTCGGCAGCTACCGGGCGCCCACCGGCGTGGGCGTCGCCTCACAGGCACTGCCGGACGCGGATCTGGCCGAGCTGCGCAGCGAGGTGTCGCGCCTGCAGGAGCGGCTCGGCCGGCGGCCGAAGATCCTCGTCGGCAAGCCCGGCCTGGACGGCCACTCCAACGGGGCCGAGCAGATCGCGGTGCGCGCTCGCGACTCGGGCATGGACGTAGTCTACGAGGGGATTCGCATGACCCCCACGCAGATCGCCTCCTCGGCCCTGCAGGAGGGCGTGCACGTGATCGGCCTGTCGATCCTGTCCGGCTCGCACCGCGAGCTGATCCCCGCGGTGATCGACGCGCTGCGAAAGGAGGGCGTCACGGCTCCCGTGGTGGTGGGCGGGATCATCCCCGAGCAGGACGTGGCGGCACTCGAGCACGCGGGCGTGGCGGCCGTCTACACGCCCAAGGACTTCAACATCACGCGCATCATGCGAGACATCGTGGAACTGGTCGGGGCCGGCGTCAACGGCGACGGCTCCTCCGCCAACGGCTCGGCGTGAGCGACGAGGGAGCCGCCCTCGGCACACGCCTGCGCGAGCGCGACCTCGGCGCTGCGCCGGCCGCGCTCAACCTGCTGGAGAGCACCGCCCCGGACGACCGTGAGCAATCCGCGAGGCTGCTCAGCGAGGTCTCCCCGGCCGCGCTCGGCGGCGAGGCCCGCGGGCACGTGATCGGGGTGACCGGACCGCCGGGAGCGGGCAAGTCGACGCTGCTGTCCGCCCTGCTGGCGGCCTGGCGGGCAGAGGAGCGCACCGTGGCCATCCTGGCGGTCGATCCCAGCTCGCGGCGATCCGGGGGCTCGCTGCTCGGCGATCGCGCGCGCATCGCCTTCGACCCGGCCGACCGCGGCGTGCTGATCCGCTCGACCGCGGCCGGAGAGCGCCTCGGGGGACTGTCCTGGGCGACCGCCGCGGTGGCGCACGCGCTCGCGGCCGCCTTCGACGTGGTCGTCATCGAGACCGTCGGGGTGGGTCAGGCGGAGACCGAGGTGGCCGACGTCGCCGACACGGTCGTGGTCGTCGTCCAGCCCGGGGGCGGGGACGTCCTGCAGTTCCTCAAGGCGGGGATCATGGAGATACCCGACGTGCTCGTCGTCACCAAGGCGGACATCGGCGAGATCGCGCTGCGCACCACGCGCGAGCTGAGCGCCGCGCTGCGCTCGCTCGGCTCGGACTCCACGCGGGTGCTCGCCGTCTCCTCGCTGCCCCCCACGAGCGGGATCGCGGAGCTGATCGCCGCCCTGCAGGAGCACCGCCTCACGATCGACCTCGCAGAGCGGCGCCTGCGAGCACGCCGGGCGAGCGCGCTTTCGGACTTCACCCACGAGCACGGCGAGCGGGGCCTGCGTGCACTCGGCGGCCGTCGTGCGGCCGAGCAGCTGCTCGAAGCGCAGGATCGGACCCTCGACACGGCGGCGCTCGTGGCGTCGCTGGAGCAGCGCGCGGACGGCTCCGCCGGCGCCGGAACGTGACGATGGCACGCGACCTGTTGACGATGTTCGGGGCCTTCGTGCTGGCCAGCGCGCTCGCGGGCGCGCTCGGCGCGGTCAACCTCGGCACGGCGCTCGCCTTCGGACAGATCGCGTTCGCCGCGGCCACCGTCTGGGTGATCCTCAGGCGCTGAGGACCCGAACTCCTAATCTGGTGAGCGGATGATCGTCCTGATGGCCTTTGCCTTCCTCGCGGGCGCGGGCACCGCGCTGTCTCCGTGCGTGCTGCCGTTACTGCCCGCGCTCCTTGCCGCGGGCGGCGTCGGCGGGCGGCGTCGGCCGCTGGGCATCGTGCTCGGGCTGTCGATCACGTTCACGGTGACCATCGTCGGCGTGGCCATGGTCGTCGACGGCGTGGGCCTCGGCAGCGACCCGCTGCGCAACGTGTCGGTCGTCGTGCTGCTCGCGTTCGGCCTGGCGCTGCTCGTGCCGAGCCTCGCCGCGCGCATCGAGGCGCCCCTGTCGCGACTGGCCCGCTTCGGCCCGCGCTCGACCGGCGACGGGTTCCGCTCGGGCCTCCTGGTCGGCGCGGCCCTCGGCTTCGTCTACACCCCGTGCGCCAGCCCGATCCTGGCGGCCGTCATCTCGGTGGGCGCGGCGAGCGGAAAAACGATCGCGATTGCGATCGCCTACGCCGCCGGCTCGGCGATCGTCCTTTTGCTGCTGACCCTCGGCGGCAGGCGCCTGTTCGACCGCGTGCGGGCGGCCGGTCGCGGCCCGCAGCTGCAGCGCGCGATGGGCGCGATCATGATCCTCACGGCGCTTGCGATCGTCACCAACCTCGACGTCAACTTCGATCAGCTGGTCGCCGAACACATCCCCAACGTCAACCTCACCGCGTCGCTCGAGTGCTCGAGCACGGTCACCAAACGGCTGAGCGAGATCAGCGGCCATCAGCCGAAGTTCGTTCCGGCCAACGGCTCCTCGGCGTGCGGCAACTCGGCCACGGCGGTCCGCCCGGCGGAGCGCGACGCAAGCCAGGCGAGCCTCGAGGCCGACGCCCACGAGCTCAAACCGCTCGGCGAAGCCCCGGAATTCACCGAAACACAGGATTGGTTCAACACCCCGGACAACCGGCCGCTGACGCTCTCCTCGCTGCGCGGGCGCGTGGTGCTGGTCGACTTCTGGACCTACACGTGCATCAACTGCATCCGCACCCTCCCCTACCTGAAGGCGTGGGACGCGGCCTACCGAACGGACGGCCTCACGATCGTCGGCGTCGAGGCCCCCGAGTTCGCATTCGAGCACAGCGCCGCCAACGTGCAGAACGCGATCAGCCAGTTCGGCATTCGCTATCCGGTCGTCCAGGACAACAACATGGGAACCTGGAACGCCTACGGCAACCAGTACTGGCCTGCCGACTACCTGATCGACGCCAAAGGCCAGGTGCGCTACACGGCGTTCGGCGAGGGCGATTACTCAGAGACCGAAACCGCCATCCGCGCGCTGCTCGCCGAAGCCGGCTATCCGGTCGGTGGCAAGAGCCATCCGACCGGCGTGATCGTGCCCTCAGAAGTTGCCACCCCGGAGACCTATCTTGGCACCGCCCGCGCGCAGGGATGGGTCTCCGGCCCGGAATCGGGGCTGCACTCCTACGGGGCAACTCCACCCGCGGACCTGCCGCTGAACGACTTCGCCTACAGCGGCACCTGGAACATCGCAGCCCAGCCCGCGACCGCGGTCGCGAACGCCGGGATCGACGTGCACTTCGAGGCGAAGAACGTCTACCTGGTGCTGAGCTCCCCCGGCGAACGGCCGCTGCCGGTGCAGGTTCTGCTCGACGGCCGCCCGATCCCCGCCAAGGACGCCGGTTCAGACGTGCACGAAGGCGTCGTCACGGTGCGCCGCCAGCGCCTCTACACGCTCGTCTCGCTGCCCCACGACGAACAGCACCGGCTGTCCCTGCGCTTCGCGCCCGGCGTGACGGGCTACGCGTTCACGTTCGGCTAGCTGTGTTGCCCACGGACCGGCCCAAGCACAAACAACACTAGCCCCGGCTGACAGCGGGCAGGACTAAACGGGGCGCCTGCGGGCGCCCCGTTCGCGTCTCAGAACGCCTCTTCGGCCAGCAGCGCCGATCGCTCGCGTGGCGTGGCGAAGAGGTAGCGCTGGACTGCGACGAGTCCAGCCATGTCGCTGACCTCGCGCTCGAGTTGAGGGACGAGGATCGGCTGCGCATCGTCGAGCTCGGCAGTCAGGCGTCGCAGACTCGTGGCATCGCGCTTTGCGAGCGCGCGCATATCCCGCAGCGCCTGCACGGACCTGGCGGCCAGGTCGGCGTCACCGCCGAAGTCGCCGGCAAGGCTTGCCTCATCGATCGCCGGTCGGCTGCGGGCGAGCACGCGTAGGCGGTTGACAACCAGGCCGCCGAACGGCATTCCGGCCTCTGCGAGGCACCGGCGGAAGAAGATCGCCTCCTCCACCGGCGTGGGCTCGGGCGAGGTGACGATCAGGAAGGTGGTCGCGGGATCTGCGAGCAGGCTCGCCACGGCGGTTGCTCGCTCGGCGAAGCCGTCGACGACGCTGCTCAGCACACCGAAGAACGTGCTGAGGTCGGCAAGCAGGTCGATGCCGGTCACGCGGCGCAGAGCGGAGAAGACCAGGCCGCTGCCGCGTGCCGCGAGCGCTGCGGCGAAGCCGGTCGGGGCGGTGAGGACCTTCAGCGCACGGCCTTGCAGGAACCCGGTCAGCCGCTGCGGGGCGTAGAGGAAGTCCAGCGCGTTGCGCGAGGGCGGCGTGTCGAGGACGATCGCATCGAAGCTTCCCGAGGCGTCGAGCTCGTAGAGCTTGGCCATGGCGCTGAACTCCTGCGAGCCGGCGACGGCGCTCGAGAGCTCCTGGTAGATCCTGTTGGCCAGGATCGCCTCGTAGGTGTCCACATTCGGCGCGAGCAGCTCGATGAGCTCGTCGAACGTGCGCTTGGCGTCGAGCATCATTGCCCACAGCTCACCGCGCAGCTCGAGTCCTTGGCCGGCGAAGTGGGAGGCGTGGACCCGGCGGGGCTCGTTGTCGAGCTCTTCGAGCCCAAGCGAGCTCGCAAGCCGGCGAGCGGGGTCGATCGTCAACACCGCGACGCGTTGGCCTCGGGCAGCGAGGCCGACGGCGACGGCCGCCGCAGTCGTCGTCTTGCCCACCCCGCCCGAGCCCGTGCAGATACAGATGCGCTTGCCGGCCATACGCGTGGCTACGCTCACCGATCCAGCACCCCCGAGAGCCGCTCGAGTGCCACGCGGTCGAGCGCGGACTCGAACAGGAAGGGGAGCGTCATGAGCGGGACATCGCGAACGTCTCGGCGCAGCCTCGCGATCTGCATGCGCTGTTGGGAGGCCCACGTGGACGCGAACAGGGCGGCGTGCCGAGCCTGGGAGGGTGGCGCGGCACGCAGCGTTCGCTCCTCGCGCTCGGAAAAGCTGTGCGGGACGACGGCGTTGACGATGACCAGCGAGATGTCGAGGCCCACCTGCTCCCGCAGCTGCGCCCGCAGCTCGAGCGTCTCGGTCACCGACATCTCCTCGGCGCTGGACACGGCCAGCACCGCGGTGCGCCGCGCATCCCCAATGAAGCTCACGATCTCGCGCGCCTGCCTGGCGACCGGGCCGACGCGCGCGACCGATGCAAACGTGCGCGGGGCCTGCAGCATCGCCAGGCCATGCCCCGTCGCAGGTGCGTCGAGCACAACGAGGTCGTAGGGCCGTCCGGCGCCGCCGCGCTCCTCCCCTCGAGCCAGCTCCCAGACCTTGCCGATCGTCAACAGCTCGCGCATACCCGGTGTCGCCGCTGTCAGCGCCGTGAAGACCCGGCTGCGCGACAGCAGGGCGGCCAGCATGCCCACCGGCAGCTGCCGGCGCAGATACTCCTCCATCGCCCGCTGCGGCTCGATCGACACGTGGTCGACGCCGTCACGGAGGGTTCGCTCGGCATGCGCGTGAGCCGCATCCGAGCGGCCCAGCGCACGTGACACGTCGTCGCGGGCGGCCACCTCGACCACGATCGTATGAAGCCCGCGCCGGCCCGCGGCAAGGCCGAGCGCGCCGGCCACGGTCGACTTCCCAACGCCGCCCTTTCCGGTCACGACAACCAGCGAGTGTGCGAACAGGGCGTCATCCATCAACGCTGGACCCTAGATCGTGTGAGCAGCCGCATACAATGACCTCATGGAAAGCTCGATGCCCGAGACGAGCGCGCGCAGCTGGCTGCGCTGCTACCGCTGCTGGTCCCAGGACCTGGAGGTGCAGGTCCACTACGAGGGGATCCACAAGATCGACCCCGACACCGGCGAGCGCGCCGAAGTCGTGGACGAGTTGCAGGAGGCAGTCGTCCAGTGCCTGGACTGCATGCACGACCAGCCGCACCTGGGCTTCAGCAACGGCCGCGTGGAGCCGATCGAGGACCGCTGGGAGCGGATGATCGCCGGGACCCCCTGGGTCGCCTCGTGCACCGTGACGGTGGACGCCGACGACGTGGAGAGCTGCTCGGGTCCGGAGGCCGGCGATGCGCTCTCCTATGCCGCGTTCGGCGACCACGGCGTGCGCGAGTTCTTCACCCACGTGCGCTTCCACAAGCACGAGGAGGACTCCCGCATCATCGTGCACCTGCTCGTCGAGCTGTACGCGCGCTCGCTCGAGGAGGCCACCGACGTGCTCGAGTCCTCCGCCCGCGGCGCGCTGGCCATCACCTCGCTGGCCGAGGAGTCACGCCCGCCCGCAGCCGCGGGCGAGACGCACGGTCACGAGTAGAGTCCCTCGCGGCCTCAGTCGCCCGCTTGGCTCAACCGCTCCTCGAGCGCCCTCAGCTGGGCGCGCAGCTCCTGTGGCAGGCGCTCGAACTTGCCGAGATGCTCGTGGTAGTGGGGCAGCTGGGCCTTCCACTCCGCCACATCGACGCGCAAGAGCTCGGCCATGTCGGCGTCGGAGACGTCCAGCCCGCGCGTGTCGATGCCTTCGCCGCCGACCGGCGGGATCAGGCCGATCGGCGTCTCCCTGGCCGCGCCGTGGCCGGCGCAGCGGGCGAACACCCACGAGAGCACGCGTGAGTTCTCGCCGAAGCCCGGCCACAGGAAGCGCCCGTTCTCGTCCTTGCGGAACCAGTTGACGTAGAAGATCTTGGGCAGCTTGGCCCCGGGCGTGCGCCCGATCTTCAGCCAGTAGTCGAAGTAGTCGGCCATGTTGTAGCCGCAGAACGGGAGCATCGCGAACGGGTCGAAGCGCAGCTCGCCGACCGTGCCGGCCGCGGCGGCCGTCTTCTCCGAGCCCATCACCGCGCCGAGGAACACGCCGTGCTCCCAGTCGAAGGCCTCGCTGACCAGCGGCACCACCGTCGAACGGCGCCCGCCGAACAGCATCGCGTCGATCGGCACGCCCGCGGGGTCCTCCCACTCCGGCGCGATCGCCGGGTCCTGCGCCGCGGGGGTCGTGAAGCGTGCGTTCGGATGCGCCGCGGGCTTCTCCGATGCCGGCGTCCACTCCTCGCCGTGCCAGTCGATCAGGTGCTCGGGCTTCTCCTTCGTCATGCCCTCCCACCAGACGTCCCCGTCGTCGGTTCTCGCGCAGTTGGTGAAGATCGTGTTGCGCTCCACCGTGCCGATCGCGTTCGGGTTGGTCTCCTCGCCGGTGCCCGGCGCCACGCCGAAGAAGCCCGCCTCGGGGTTGACCGCGTACAGCCGTCCGTCCTTGCCGAACTTCATCCACGCGATGTCGTCGCCGATCGTCTCGACCTTCCAGCCCTCGAGCGTCGGGATCAGCATCGCCAGGTTGGTCTTCCCGCAGGCGCTCGGAAAGGCGCCCGTGATGTACTTGATCTCGCCCTCCGGAGAGGTGAGCTTCAGGATCAGCATGTGCTCGGCCATCCATCCCTCGTCGCGCGCCATCACCGAGGCGATCCGCAGCGCGAAGCACTTCTTGCCGAGCAGCGCGTTGCCGCCGTAGCCCGAGCCATAGGACCAGATCTCCCGCGTGCCGGGGAAGTGGACGATGTACTTGTTATCGGCGTTGCACGGCCACGGCACGTCCTGCTCGCCCGCGGTGAGCGGCATGCCCACGGAATGCAGGCACGGAACGAAATCGCCTCCACTGCCGAGCACATCGAGCGCACCCTGGCCCATGCGCGTCATGATCCGCATGCTGACCGCGACATACGTCGAGTCGGTCAGCTGCACGCCGATGTAGCTGTGGTCAGAGCCGAGCGGGCCCATCGAGAACGGCACCACGTACATCGTGCGCCCCTTCATCGAGCCTTCGAACAGCTCTCTCAGCGTCTCGCGCATCTCCCGCGGGTCGCGCCAGTTGTTGGTCGGCCCCGCTTCGTCCTGGTGGGCCGAGCAGATGAACGTGCGGTCCTCCACGCGAGCCACGTCCCCGGGGTCCGACAGCGCAAGGTAGGAGTTGGGACGCTTGGCCTCGGACAGCCTGCTGAACGTCCCGGCCTGGACCAGCCCCTGACAGAGGCTGTCGTACTCCTCGGCCGACCCATCGCACCAGTGGATCTGATCCGGTTCTGTCAGGGACGCCATCTCCTCGACCCATGCCAGCAGGCGCTCGTTCTTGGTGGGGGCTGGGACAGTGGTGCTCATGGCGTTTTAGCGGCTCCCTCGTGTCGCGGTGGTGCACACGCGCGCACCTGTCGAGCGCGTGCCAGCGCCGGCGAAGCGGCCGGCAAACGGAAAAACGCCCCAGGAGGGCGGTCAGAACAGGTTATCGCACCCCAAATCAAGGGCGCTCTCGGCGGATCCCGGAGCGTCCTCGGGGCAGATCCCCGAGCGTCCTACGTAGTTTCCCCGGGGTGCTTGCGCGGCACGAGCACCACGCGCTTGAACTCCGCGACGAGCACGCCGTCCTGGTTGAGAACCCGCGTGTGCACCTTCACCGTGCCGCGATCGGGCTTTGACCTCGACTCCCTCTTCTCGAGCACCTCGGACTCGCAGAACAGCGTGTCGCCGTGGAACACGGGCGCAGGATGCGACAGCTCCTCGGTGGCGAGGTTGGCGATCGCCTTGCCGCTCACGTCGCTCACCGACATGCCCAGCGCCAGCGAGTACACCAGCGGACCTACCACCACGTTCCGCCCCTGCTGGGATTTGCTCGCGTACACGTCGTTGATGTGCAGCGGGTGGTGGTTCATCGTCAGCAGGCAGAAAAGGTGGTCGTCAGACTCGGTGACCGTCTTGGCCGGCCAGTGCTTGTACACGTCGCCGACCTCGAACTCCTCCAGGTAGCGCCCGTACGGATGTGAGCCACTCGCCTCGCGCGCGGCCTGGTCGGTCTCGACGGTCTCGACGGTCTGAGTCTCGTTCATGGGTCTCTCAAGGTCTCCTTTTGGCCGGTGTCCGCGGCCAACTCTAGATGGTCGGTGCCAGACCGGGCTCGCCACGCCGCCCCACGCGGACCCGGCGCGCCCCGCCGGGAGGCCGGCGACACCCACCCTCGGGCGGTCGCAGGGCGCAGTTGTCTCCCGGAAATCAATACGATCTCCCCCATGCGCAACCCTCGAGCCTTCTTCAAGCCCCTCGCCATCGACGCGCCCGAGCCCGCGCGCGAGATCCCGTTCAAGCCCTCCAGGATGATCCACTTCCTGGACTTCTCCAACGAGAAGATGGTGGCCAAGGTGCCCGAAATCGCCCCCACGGTCGACATCCTGCTCGGCAACCTCGAGGACGCCGTGCCGGTCGACAAAAAGGAGGCGGCCCGCGCCGGACTGATCAGGGTCGGGCGGGAGATGGACCTCGGCGACACCGCCCTGTGGACGCGCGTGAACGAGCTCGCCTCCCCGTGGTTCCTCGACGACCTGACGCAGATCGTCACCGAGATCGGCGACAGGATCGAGGTCGTGATGATCCCCAAGGTCGAGGGCCCCTGGGACATCCACTACGTCGACCGCCTGCTTGCCCAGCTCGAGGCCAAAGCCGGCCTGCAGCGCCCGATCCTCGTTCACGCGCTGCTCGAGACCCACCTCGGCGTGGCCAACCTCGAGGAGATCGCCGCCGCCTCGCCGCGCATCCAGGGCATGAGCTTCGGGCCGGCCGACCTGGCCGCCTCCCGGCGCATGAAGACCACCCGGGTCGGCGGCGGGCACCCCGGCTACCGCACGATCGCCGACCCGGATCCCGACAATCCCGATGCGCCGCGCCCCTCCTACCAGCAGGATCCCTGGCACTACTCGATCGCCCGCATGGTCGACGCGTGCACCGCCGTCGGCGCGCTGCCCTTCTACGGCCCCTACGGCGACATCAAGGACGTGGAGGGCTGCGAGACCCAGTTCCGCGCGGCCTTCCTGCTCGGCTGCGTCGGCGCCTGGTCGCTCCACCCCGTCCAGATCGGCATCGCCAAGCGCGTCTTCTCTCCCGACCCCGACGAGGTCGCGTTCGCGAAAAAGGTGATCGAGGCCATCCCCGACGGGCGTGGCGTGCACATGATCGACGGCAAGATGCAGGACGATGCGACCTGGAAGCAGTGCAAGGTGATGGTCAACCTCGCCGAGATGCTCGCCAGGAAGGACCCGGAGCTCGCCGAGGCCTACGGGTTCGTGCCGGCCCCGGCGATATAGGCTTCCCCGCCGCATGCGATTCTTCGAGTACGAGGCGCGCGAGATCGTCAAGCGCGCGGGCATCCCCGTAACCGACTACGGCTTCACCACCGACCCGGCGGAGGCCGCCCGGATCGCGGAGCGGATCGGCGGACCCACCGTGATCAAGTCCCAGGTGCTCTCCGGCGGGCGCATGAAGGCGGGCGGCGTCAAGTTCGCCGACACTCCCCAGCAGGCGCAGGAGCACGCGAAGGAGATCCTCGCGTTGGAGATCGGCGGACAGCTGCCCCGCGGCGTGCTCGTCGACCCCAGGGCGCAGGTCGAGCAGGAGTACTACGCGGGCGTCGTGTGGGACGGAACCCAGAAGCGGCCGGTCATGATCTTCTCGCCCGTGGGCGGCATCGACATCGAGCTCCTCGCCGCCGAGCAGCCCGAGAAGGTGGGGCGCCGTCACTTCTCGAACATCCTGCCGTTCGCCGACTTCCAGGCCAAGGAGGTGATCGCCTCAACGGGCGTCACCGGCTCTGCGCTCAACAGGCTCGTGACGATTCTCGCCCGGCTGGCGAAGGTGTTCGTGGACAACGACATGACGCTCGCCGAGATCAACCCGCTGGGACGGCTCGCCGACGGCTCGTTCGTCGCGCTGGACGCCCACATGGAGATCGAGAACGAGGCCCGCGGGCGTCATGCAAAGCTGCTCTCCGACCTCGGCGTCGGCGAGCAGGAGACCCGCCAGGCGCGTGAGGCCACCCCGTTCGAGCTCGCCGGCGAGCAGGTCGACGCCACCGACCACCGTGGCGTGGCGGGCAACGTGACCGAGTTCGACGGCAATCTCGGCCTGGTCATCGGCGCCGGCGGCGGATCGCTGACGCTGTTCGACGCGGTCCGCGCGCACGGGGGCAGGCCGGCCAACTACTGCGAGATCGGCGGCAACCCGTCCGTGGCCAAGGCCTGCGGCCTGGCCAAGCTCGTCCTGCAGAAGCCGGGCGTGGACAAGATCGCGGTGATGATGTCCATCGTCTCCAACACGCGCGTGGACATCGTCGCCCGCGGCGTGATCAAAGCGTGCCTGGAGCTCGACCTGGACCCGTCCGAGAAGATCGCGATCTTCCGCATACCCGGCGCGTGGGAGGAGGAGGGCTTCAAGATCCTCGAACTCTACGGCGTCGACTACGCCGACCGCAGCGTGTCGCTCAACGAGGCTGCTCGCCGAGCCGTCGAGAAGATCCAGGGAGCGACCGTCTGATGTCGATCCTGATCGACGCCGACACCACGTTCATCGTCCAGGGCATCACCGGCCGCGAGGCCGTCAACCTGACGCGCGAGTGCCTGGACTACGGTGCCGGGGCGAAGATCGTCGGCGGCGTCACCCCGGGCCGACTCGGCCGCGAGGTGCACGGCGTGCCCGTGTTCGACACGGTCGCCCAGGCCGTCGCCCATCACGGCGGCCCGATCGACGGCTCGGTCGTAACCGTCCCCCCCGCCTTCACCAAGGACGCGGTGTTCGAGGCGATCGAGAACGGCATCGGGCTCGTCGTCATCGTGACCGAGCGCATCCCGCGCCGCGACGTCGCCCAGATGGTCGAGCTGGCCGGCCTGCGGGGGGCGCGCATCATCGGCCCCAACTGCCTCGGCATCATCGTGCCCGACGTGATCAAGATGGGCGGCATCGGCGGTCCGGCCAAGAACGCCGCCCAGGCCTACACGCCCGGTCCGATCGGCGTCATCTCCCGTTCGGGGGGCATGACCACCGAGATGTCCTCGACGCTCAGCGCCGCGGGGCTCGGCCAGTCCACCGCGGTCTCGATCGGCGGCGACGCCATCATCGGCTCCACCTACGCGGAGCTCATGCCCCTGTTCGAGGCCGATGCCCAGACGCGGGGCATCGTCATCTACACCGAGCCCGGCGGGCGCATGGAGGCCGAGCTCGCGCGCTGGGTGACCGACAACCGCTCGAGGCTTCCGATCGTCGCATTCATGGCCGGCCGCTTCATGGACGAGATGCCCGGCATGAGCTTCGGCCACGCCGGCACGATCGTCGAAGGCATCCAGGACACGGCCAGCGAGAAGATCGCCCGTCTCGCCAACGCCGGCATCACCGTGGCCGAGCGCATCGAGGACATCCCCGACATGATCCGCGCCAAGATCGCACAGGGGAGCCCGGCATGAGGAAGGACGGGATCTTCATCGCGGTCGAGGTCGACGACCAGGCCGGCGCGGACCCGGAGCTCGCGCGCAGGCTCGCCGAGGCCTGCCCGGTGGACATCTTCGAGCAGGACGGAGGCGGCCGGCTCGTCATCGTCGAGCAGAACCTCGACGAGTGCGTCCTCTGCCGCCTGTGCCTCGACGCCTCACCCGAGGGCGCCGTCAGGGTCATCAAGCTCTACGACGACAGCGCCGTGCTCTCCTGAGCTCCAACGGTGACCGAGCGCCCCGAGCGCATCGCCCGGCCGCCGTGTCCCCTATCCTCTGTGTCCAGGCGGTGTGGATGAGCATGAACGAAAATCTCTCACTGATCGTGATGTGCCTGTTCCTGCTCGGATCGCTGGCGTTCCTCGCCCAGCAGCTGTCGGTCTACCACTAGCGCTGGCGGTCTGAGATCGGCCACGCGGTGCACGATCGCGCCGCCCTGCGTCAGGACGGCCTGCGCGCCTTGCGCGTGTGTTCGCGTTCCTGCTGAGCCTCGACGACTTTGACGATCAGCTTCAGGAACTGCTCCGGCCCGGACGCCTTGGCCTGCCCGTAGGTGAAAGCCTCGATCCAGTCGGGCACCTTCCCCTCGCGCGCCATCACGTTGAAGAACTCGCGGCGCATGTCGACGCGCACGTGGGGATCCGGCGGAGAGCCCTTCGTGACCGTCACCTCCGGCATCTGCAGGCTGAAGTGCTGCACGTCGCCCCGTCCACGCAGTTCGACGCTCACCAGCAGCTTGATCGGCGCGAGCGCCGGGACTTCCTCGATGAACCTGCGCGTCGCCAGCTCGATCAGCGCCTTGGCATCCTCGGCCATATGGCTACCGCCTTCCTCCGTGGCCTGTTCGATCGATGGCGATCGTCAGATCTTATGACGCTGCAGCAGCTTTCGCCCGATCACCATGCGCTGGATCTCCGATGTGCCCTCACCGATCAAGAGCAGCGGGGCGTCCCGGTAGAGGCGCTCGATCTCGTACTCCTTGGAGTAGCCGTAGCCGCCGTGGATGCGGAAGCATTCTTCAACGCAGAAGCGACCGGCCTCGGAGGCGAACAGCTTGGCCATGCCGGCCTCGAGGTCCGAGCGCTCGCCGGCGTCCTTCAGGCGGGCGGCACGCAGCGTGAGCAGCCGCGCGGCGTCGACCTGGGTCGCCATGTCGGCCAGCTTGAACTGGATCGCCTGGTGCTCGGCGATCGGCTTGCCGAAGGCCTTGCGCTCCTGCGAGTAGCGCAGCCCCAGCTCGAGCGCGCGCTGGGCGATGCCGACGCCGCGCGCGGCCACGTTCACGCGGCCGACCTCCAGGGCGTCCATCATCTGCGAGAAGCCCTTGTTCAGGCCGGCGGCCTCGCCCCCGAGTATGTTCTCGGCGGGGCAGCGGTAGCCGTCGAACACGAGCTCGGTGGACTCGACACCCTTGTAGCCGAGCTTCTTGATCTTCGGCGGCACGTTCAGGCCCGCGAACTCGCCGGTGTTCTCGCTGACCCCGGGCTCCTTCTCGGCGATGAAGCAGGTGAAGCCCCGGTGGCGCGGCTCGGCCTCGGGGTCGGTCTTCACGAGCACGAACACGAGCGTCGAGAGCAGGCCGTTGGTCACCCACATCTTCTGGCCGTTGATCTCGTACTTCCCGTCCTCGCCCTTGCGTGCGGAGGTTTTTATCGCCTGCACGTCGGAGCCGAGCTCTGGCTCGGACAGCGAGAAGGCCGCGCGGATCTCGCCGGTGGCCATGCGCGGCAGATAGGTCTGCTTCTGGGCCTCAGAGCCGAACTTCATGAGCAGATAGGAGCCGATGAAGTGGGTGTTGACGATGCCCGATATCGATATCCACCCGCGCGAGAGCTCCTCGACGATCATCGCGTAGGTGGTGAGGTCGAGACCCATGCCGCCGTACTCCTCGGGGATCGTCACCCCGAACAGGCCGAGCTCGCGCATCTGCGCGACGATCGGCTCGGGGAAGGAGTCCTCGTGGTCGTAGTGCTCGGCGTTCGGCAGTATCTGCTCGTCGGCGAACTGCCTCACCATCTCGGTGATCGCCTTCTGCTCGTCGGTCTTCTCGGTATAAGGCTCGGCAGCCACGGCCATGCGGTCAGCGCTCCAGGGTCTCGGGGTTGGTCTTGGACGTCTCCAGAGAGAATACCGGCGTGAACTTCACCCACGACGTCCTCGACCGCCGGCCCCCGCAGGACCCGGCACTGATCGAGCTCGCCCGAGACGGTGCGCGCCGGGAGTGGACCTTCGGCGAGATCGGCGAGCGCAGCGCGCGCCTGGCGGGCGCGCTGCGGGCGCGAGGCGTCCGCCGAGGCGATGTCGTCATGACGCTCATAGGCAACCGGTCGGAGTGGGTGGCGACCATGTGCGCCTGCTTTCACATCGGGGCCGTCGTGCTGCCCTGCACCGAGCAGCTGCGCGCGAAGGACCTGCGCCTGCGCCTCGAGCTGGCGCGGCCGTCACTGCTCATCGCCGACGAGCGCAACCGCACCGAGCTCGAGGCGGCAAGGCCCGAATGCGACGTCGCGCTCGTGCCCGATGAGACGCTGTTCACGGCCGAGCCCGCGGCCCCGGTGGAGCTCACCGACTCCGATCCCTGCCTGATCACCTTCACGAGCGGCACCTCGGGCGAGCCGCGCGCGGTGGTGCACGGTCAACGCTACCTTCACGGCCAGCGCCTGCAGGCCGAGCACTGGCTGGGCCCACACGCCGGGGAGCTCGTGTGGTGCACGGCCGCCTCGGGCTGGAGCAAGTCGGCGCGCAACGTGTTCATCGCGCCGTGGCTGTGCGGCGCACGCGCGCTGCTGCACGACGCGCGCTTTGACCCCCATGAGCGCCTGGAGATCCTCGAGCGCGAGCGGGTCGGCGTTCTGTGCATGGCGCCGACCGAGTACCGCGTGATCGCCAAGCACGCGGTACTCAGGCCATTGGCGGACCTGCGCGGCATGGTGGCCGCGGGTGAGGCGCTCAACCCCGAGGTGCTGAGCGCCTTCAAACAGAGCACGGGGCTCGAGATCCGCGACGGCTACGGACAGACCGAGACCGGACAGCTGACCGGCGCTCCGCCGGGCGAGAGCGCGCGCCCGGGCTCGATGGGCCGCGCGCTGCCGGGGATCGCCCTGCGCATCGAGCAGGGGGAGCTGACCGTCGACCCGGCCACGGTCCCGACGTTCTTCCTCGGCTATCTCGGCGAGGGCGTGCGGCGTGGCGAGAACGGAGCCTGGAGCGTCGAGGACCGCCGCGACGGCGGTAGCTGGCACACCGGCGACAGGGTCGACGAGGACAGCGACGGCTGGCTGCACTTCGAGGGACGCAACGACGACCTGATCATCTCGGCCGGCTATCGCATCGGGCCCTTCGAGGTCGAGTCCGCGCTCGTGGCGCACCCCGCGGTAGCCGAGGCCGCGGCCGTCGCCGCCCCCGACGAGGAGCGCGGAGCCGTCGTGCGCGCCGTGGTGGTCCTGCGCGAGGGCGACTACTCCCCCTCGCCGGAGCTCGTTCGCGAGCTCCAGGAGCACGTCAAGCGCGAAACCGCGCCCTACAAGTATCCCCGCATAGTCGACTTCGTCACCGAGCTGCCCAAGACGGCGAGCGGCAAGGTCAAGCGGGCTGAGCTGAGGGCAGAGACCTAGCGCCTGCGTGCTCGCCGTCGGAGTCCTCGACCTGAACCGGCAGCGCGCGGGTGGGCGGGCGCAGGAGCACGAACGCCGCGAGGATCCCCATCGCCACGCACCCAGCCGCGACCGTGTAGGCGAGGTGATAGCCACCCGTGAGCGCACTGGACAGCGAATCGCCGCTCGCGCTCAGCGCTTTGGCGTGGTCGGTCGCGATCGTCCCCAACGTCGCCAGTCCGATCGCACCGAACAGCTGAACCGAGACGTTGATGATCCCCGAAGCCAGACCGGCGTCGCGCCTCGGCGCGTCTGCCATGCCCATCGTCAGCAGCGGCAGAAACGAAGCGCCCGCGCCGAGACCGATCAGCAGAAATGCGAAGAACAGGCCCGGAAAATAGCTCGCGTGCACGCCCTGCCCGCCAAGCAGCAGCAGACCCGCGACGATCCCCACCAGACCGCACGCCAGCGTGCGCAGCGGCCCGAACCGCGCCACCGCCCGCGCCGCGACGCCAATCGACATCACCGCGATCGAGATGGTCAGTGGCAGAAACGCAAGGCCGGTGTCGATCGCGTCATAGCCGAGCACCCGCTCGAGATACAACGAGCCGAGGAAGAAGGCCGAGAACATCCCCGTTACGAGTAGACCACGAACGAGGCTCGACCCCATGAGCATGCGCAGGCGCAGGACCCGCAGCGGCATGATCGGGTTGGCGATTCGGGACTCCAGCAGAATGAAGGCGACCAGCAGCGCCACCGAAGCGCCGGCGACGCCGAGCGTACGTGCCGAGAGCAGCCCGTATTCCGTCGACTTTACGATCGCGAAGGCGCCGAACATCGTTGCCAGCGTGATCAGGATCGATCCCAGCACGTCCACGCCGCCGGCGAGGCCGATGCCCTCGTTCTCCTCGATCAGCGCCCAACCGAACACGAACGCCACCACGCCGATCGGCACGTTGACGAAGAAGATCCAATGCCAGTCGAGCGACTGGGTGAGGGCACCGCCTGCCAACAGCCCGATCGAGCCGCCTCCGGCCGAGACGAACGCATACACACCCATCGCTTTGGCCTGCTCCCGCGCCCGCGGAAACTCGGTGACGATGATCGCGAGGATCACGCTCGATGCAACTGCGCCGCCGACGCCCTGCACGAGACGAGCGATGATCAGCATCGTCTGACCTTGAGCGACGCCGCAAAGCACCGACGCGGCCGTGAACAGGACGAGTCCGGAGAGAAACACCTTCTTTCGGCCAATAAGGTCGCCGAGCCTGCCGGCGAGCAGCAGAAAGCCGCCGAAGGTGATCAGGTAGCCGTCCAGCACCCAGGTGAGGTTGCCCTGCGTGAAATGCAGGTCGCGCTGGATCGAGGGCAGTGCGACGTTCACGATGGTCGCGTCGAGGACCATCATCAGCTGGCCCAGGCAGAGCACGGCCAGCGCGATCCAGCGACGACGCGCCTCGCGTGGCGCAGGCTCACGAGCACCAACGGCGCCGGCCTCGCTCGGCACGGCACCGGCCTCGCTCGGCACGAGCGGCGCCTCGACGGACGCGGCCTCGCGCGCCAGACCCGGCGCCTGGCCAGATGCGCCGTCGCGCTGCGCGCGGGCCAGCCGCACCGGGCGCGGCTGCGGAGCCGGCGCCGCGCCCGCGGGCTTCCGCCCGGAGGCGCGCACTCGCCCGGCGTGCGCGAGCTCCGCCGCATACGCCTGCTCAGCAAGGTGCGCGTGCTCGGACCGACGGCGCCGGCGCGCAATGGGCGTGCGCACCGGATGCTGGCTGAGAAATGTCGTGATGTGGCTCATATGGCTCCTTCCTCTCACTGGGTAGGAGCACCATATCATGGATCATCATTGATTCAAGGATGATCCTCGAATAATTTAGAATCGCTGCTAACCTGATGACAGATGTTGCAATGACAGGTACACTCGACGACATGGGACAAGGGAGCGGCTGCGAGCCCGGCTCGATGGTGCTGATGTCGCGCCTGGCCAAGCAGTTCTACCGCCGCTGCGACGAGCAGGCGCTCGGCATGCACCTGCGCCATCTCGTCGCCCTCGCCTACGTGCGCGATCACGATGCCTGCCCCCAGCAGGACCTTGCGGACGCCTTCTGCATGGATGCGAACAACGTCGTGCTGCTGCTCAACGAGCTCGAGCGGCTCGGCTACGTCACGCGGCTACGCGACCCGGACGACCGGCGCCGCCACCTCGTCAAGCTGACGAGCGCGGGCCGCACCGCGCTGGCGCGCACCCAGCGGGCGCAGGGTGAGATCGAGGACCAGGTCCTGCAGGCGCTGGGGCCCGACGAGCGGGGCACGCTGCGCCAGCTGCTCTCGAGGGCGCTGCGCAGCGTGGAGCCGGTCGAGGACGAGTCGCCCTACAGCGCGACGATCGCGTCGATCTCGACGTAGGCGCCCCTCGGAAGCTGCGCCACCCCGACCGTCACCCGCGCCGGCGGCTCGCGCTCGAAGAACGACCCATAGACCTCGTTGACCGCCGCGAAATCGGCCAGGTCGACCATGTACACGGTCACACGCACCGCGCGCTCGAGGCGTGCGCCGGCGGCCTCGCACACGGCGCGCAGGTTCTCAAGACAGCGCCGCGCCTGCTCGGCCGCCGTGGCGCCCTCGATCTCGCCCGTGCTCGCGTCGAGCGGGATCTGACCCGAGCAGAACAGCAGGCCGCCCTCCGATCGG
This sequence comes from uncultured Solirubrobacteraceae bacterium, assembly GCA_963730575.1. Taxonomy (GTDB): domain Bacteria; phylum Actinomycetota; class Thermoleophilia; order Solirubrobacterales; family Solirubrobacteraceae; genus Palsa-744. The sequence continues at coordinate 766,552 of CAVSSG010000003.1, read as the reverse complement.
CCGCCGAGGAGCACGGCGTGACTGTACGGACCGATCGCCGGCGGCGCTCCGGGGGCGTTGACGATCTCCCTGTGGGCACTCATCTGGACCGACCCTATCTCGTTGAGCACCACAGGACGCGCGGAAGCGGCTACATTCGTGTCGGTGCGCCATTCCGTCGGCAAGACCGCTGTGGTGCTCCTGGCGGCGGGACTCTGCGTGTTGGCTGCGCCCGCCGTCGCGCCGGCGCAGATCGCCTTCACGCCCTGCTCGGGCAGCACCGAATTCGCGTGCGGCCACCTGACCGTGCCGCTGGACCCGACCGGGGCCGTGGCGGGCGCAGTCACGCTGGCGATCCGCCGCCACCGCGCTCCCGTGGGCGAAGAGAGGAGTGCCGTGATCGCGCTGGCCGGCGGGCCCGGACAGGCGGCGCTGCCCTTCACCGAACAGTTCGTGAGCGTGCTCGGACCGATCATCGCCACACGCGACCTGATCATCTTTGACCAGCGTGGCACCGGCGACTCCCATCGGCTCTCCTGCCGGCCCCTGGAAGCGTCCTCCTCTGCGGGCCCCGGCGGTCAGGCCGTGACCGAATGCGCCCGCCGGCTCGGTCCCGCCGCCGACCTCTACACGACGCCCGACAGCGTCGCCGACATCGAGGCGATCCGGGTCGCGGGTGGCTATGAAAAGCTCGTCCTCTACGGCACCTCCTATGGCACGAAGCTCGCCGAGGAGTACGCGCAGGCCTATCCGAGCCACGTCGAAGCACTCGTGCTCGACTCGGTGGTGGCGCCGAACGGGCCCGACCCGCTGAACCGCGCGACCTTCGCCGCGATACCGCGAGTACTGCTCGAGCTCTGCGCGCGGCACGCATGCGCCCACATCACCACGGACCCCCTCCGCGATCTCGCCGTGCTAGTCGCACGGCTCGGCGCACGGGGCAGGCGCGCGCGCTGGATCGACGGCCACGGCCACGGCCACGAGATCGACATCTCTTCCGAGGCGCTGCTCGAAGCGCTTCTCGCGGGCGATCTCGAACCGACGCTGCGCGCCGAATTCCCCGCGGCCGTCCACTCGGCGGCTCGCGGCGACATGGCCGCGCTCGCCCGGCTGCTGGAGCGCGCCAGGAGCAGTGAAATGGAAGCTGAAAGCCCGGGCGAGGGCTTCGACACGCCCCTCTACTTCGCGACGACCTGCGAGGACAGCCCGTTCGCGTGGAACCGTGCCGCCGCCCCGGGCGTGCGTCTCGCCGAAGCGCAGGCCCAGATCCACGCACTCGGCGCGCGCCCCTTCTCGCCGTTCACGGACGCAGACGTGCTGGCCCTCTCGGACATCCCGGCGTGCGCGTTCTGGCCCTTGACCGGGCCTGAGCCCGCGCTGCAGGACGCCCCGTTTCCACACGTACCGACCCTGATCCTCAGCGGTGCCGACGATCTGCGCACACCGACGGCAACCGCAGCCGAAGTCGCCGCGCAGATCCCGGGCTCAAAGCTGCTCGTCGTCCCCAACGTCGGGCACTCGGTACTCGCCGCGGACCCCACCAGCTGCTCACACGATGCCCTGCAGGCGTTGTTCACGGGTGGGCCGATCAAGCCCTGCCCGAGCACGCCCGTGCCGGCCCTGCTCGCACCCACGCCCCTGCCTCCGGCCCGACTGGCCGACGTCGCTCCCGCGCCGGGCAACAGCGGGAAGCCGGGGAGGACCCTCGAGGCGGCCCTCTTGACGATCGACGACGCCGTGCACCAGGTGGCCGTGCAGGCGCTCGCGATCGAAGAACAGGCCTCCGCCTCATCCTCGGCGAGCGCCATCTCGACCGTTAACGTCGGAGGCCTGCGCTCCGGGTGGGCCGAGCTCGCAGCCGGCAAGCTCCTCTTGCACGGCTACTCCTACGTGCCGGGCGTGACGGTGTCGGGCGAGATCACCAACGAAAGCGTCGAGCTCACCGTGGGCGGCTCGGCGGCGGCGCACGGGACGCTGCTGGCAGATCACGGATCGTCCGGGCCCGAGCGAACGCTCACCGGCATGTTGGAAGGCAGTGAGGTGCGCCTCGGGAGCGCACTGCGCAGCGAGCTCGACACACGGGCTGCGATCACGGCTCGGCGGTGCGTGCGCGCCGGTACTTGCCGCTAACGGGTGCGTCCGCGGCGGACACTTGCCGCTAACGTCACCGACCATGCCCACGCAGACCGCAAGAATCACGCTCGCGGCAGCGCTGATCGGCGGAGCCCTCGCGCTCGGGTCCGTGTCGCAGGCCGACGCACTCGCCTTCGTACCGTGCGCGAGCAGCGCCGGCTTCGATTGTGCGACCCTGCCCGTGCCGCTCGACCGCAGCGGCGGCGTGCCCGGGGCCGTCGCGCTGAGCATCGAGCGCAAATCGGCTGCGGCCGGCCAGACCCGGGACGCCGTCGTCGCCCTGGCGGGCGGGCCCGGACAGGCGGCGCTGCCACTCGCCGAATTCATCGCCAAGGCGATCGCGCCCGCCCTCGTCGATCGCGACCTGATCGTCTTCGACCAGCGCGGCACCGGGGAATCGGACCCGCTGAGCTGCTCGGCGCTCGACACCCTCGACGCCGCCACGCTGGCCGAGCTGTTCGAACGGTGCGCGCTACAGATCGGGCCCGCGCGGGGCGCCTACACCACACAGGAATCAGTCGAAGACATCGAGGCGATCCGCCAGGCGACCGGATACGAAAAGCTCGTCTTGTACGGCACCTCCTACGGCAGCAAGGTCGCGCTGGAGTACGCCGAACGCTACCCGCAGCATGTCGAAAGCCTCCTGCTCGACTCGGTCGTGCCCCCCGACGGGCCGGAACCATTCGCGATCCCCACCTTCCAGGCGATCGCCCCCGTCCTCGGCGAACTCTGCTCGGATCACGCCTGCGCCGGTGTCACGTCCAACCCGCTGGGCGACCTCGAGCGTCTGGCCGCGCAGCTGCGCAGGCACAGCCTCAGCGGCTTCGCATACGACGGCGCGGGGCAAAGACACGCGACCAGCCTGAACGAAGTCGGCCTGTTCGACATCCTCGAGGCCGGCGATCTGAACCCGGCCCTGCGCGCGCTGCTGCCCGCGGCGGTGGCGTCGGCGCTGCGCCACGACCCCTATCCGCTGCTGCGCCTGCACCTGCTGTCGGAGGGGCTGATCCCGACCGTGCCGAACACGAGCCCGGTGGAAGGCCCGCAGGAGGTCGACGAAGCGCTGTTCGTGGACACGAGCTGCGAGGAGACGCCGTTTCCGTGGCAGCGCGCGGCCTCGCCGAGCACGCGGCTGGCGGAAGCGCTGGCCTACCTGCACGCCCAGCCGGCCGCGGACTTCCATCCGTTCGATGCGACCACGGCACTCGCCAACAGCCTCGTCCCCGACTGCGCCGACTGGCCTGACGCAGCCGCCGCGCCCCCCTCCGTGAACGCGCCGCTGAACGTGCCCACCCTGATCCTCTCCGGGGCACAGGACCTCAGGACCCCGACGTCCAACGCCCGGCTGCTCGCCGCGCGGATCGCCGGCTCTGAGCTCGAGGTCGTGCCCTTCACCGGTCACTCGGTCCTCGGCAGCGACTTCAGCGGCTGCGGCGAGCAGGCCGTCACCGCGTTCTTCGGGGGCATGCCCGTGCAACCCTGCACCGCGGCCACCGACCCGTTCGCGCCCACGCCCATCACGCCGACGAGCGTGGCCCGCCTGCACGCCCCCCGCGGGCTCCCCGGCAAGCCGGGAAGGACGCTCGTCGCCGTGCTCGACACGATCGTCGACCTCAACCGCCAGGTCGCCGCCGCCATCCTGCAGGCCGATGAGCAGCTTCCGAGCGGGTCGAGCTTCGGCGGCCTGCACGGAGGCTACGCGCGCCTCACCTCCTCGGCGGCGAGCCTGAGACACCTGTCCTTCGTGGCGGGGGTGCAGCTGACGGGGACGCTGCCGGTCAGGAACGGGCGGCTGCAGACCGCCACGATCCGCATCACGGGCTCGGCCGCCTCTCCGGGCACCGTCGCGATCGGCTCAGGGACGCGGATCACCGGCACCCTGGCGGGCAGGCGCTTCGACGTCGATCTGGCCACTGTGCGGCTCTCGCGGGCCGGCGAGGCGCAGGGATGGCCCGCCTACCCCGTCCTGCCGCCGCTGGCGGCGCTCGTAGAACATGGCCGGCCCCCGCGCGTGCGCTGAGCCGCGCACCCGGCACTACGCTTGAGCTGACAGTGCCCAACGCCCTCGCCGCCGAGACCTCCCCATACCTGCGCCAGCACGCGGAGAACCCGGTCGACTGGCTGCCATGGGGCCCGACGGCGTTCGCGCGAGCCCGCGAACAGGACAAGCCGGTGCTGGTGTCGATCGGCTATTCCGCATGCCACTGGTGCCACGTGATGGAGCGTGAGTCCTTCGAGGATCCCCGCACCGCAGAGCTGATGAACGAACGCTTCATCTGCGTGAAGGTCGACCGCGAGGAGCGCCCGGACGTGGACGCGATCTACATGGAAGCCGTGCAGGCGCTGACCGGGCGGGGCGGCTGGCCGCTGAACGTGTTCCTCACGCCCGAGCAGCTGCCCTTCTACGGCGGCACCTACTTCCCGCCCGAGCCGCGCCACGGGATGCCCTCATGGACGCAGGTGCTCAACGCGATCGCCGAGACCTGGAGCGAGCAGCGCGAGCAGCTCCGAGCGGGCGGACAGCGCCTGCGCGAGCAGCTGTCCGCAGGGGCGCTGGCGGAAGGGCCCTCCTCACCGATCGAGCCGGCGGCGCTCGACGCCGCGGTGGCGCGGCTCGCAGACATATACGACCACCGCAACGGAGGCTTCGGCGGCGCGCCGAAGTTCCCCCAAGCCTCCGCGATCGAGTTCCTCCTGCTGCGGGGAGAGCGTCACATGGCGCTCGAGACCCTGCGGGCGATGGCCGGCGGCGGACTGCACGACCACCTCGGCGGGGGCTTCGCCCGCTACAGCGTCGACGCCGCCTGGACGGTGCCCCATTTCGAGAAGATGCTCTACGACAACGCCCTGCTCGCCCGCGCCTACCTGCACGGCTGGCAGCTCACCGGCGAGCAGCGACTGCTCGACGTCTGCAGGGACACGATCGGCTGGGCGCTGCGCGAGATGCGCGGCCCGGAGGGTGGCTTCTACTCGGCGCTCGACGCGGACTCGGAGGGCGTCGAGGGGCGCTTCTACGTGTGGAGCCTGGCCGAGCTCGAGCAGGCGCTGGATGAGGACGCGGACGCCGCGGCCAGGTGGTTCGGCGTCACGGCGCACGGCAACTTCGTGGATCCCCAACACCCTGAGCCGGGGCTGAACGTCCTGCAGGAGCGGGGTCCATGGCCCGAGGACGAGGCCGGCCGGGCAACGGTCGAGCGGCTCCGCTCAACTCTGTTTCGCCTACGCGAGCAGCGCACGCGCCCGACGCTCGACGACAAGCGCCTGGCGAGCTGGAACGCCCTCATGATCAGCGCCCTGGCCGACGCGGGTGCGGCGCTGGGTGCGCCCGACTACATCGAGGCCGCCTGCTCCTGCGCCGAGTTCGTCCTGCGCGACATGCGCGACGAGCGCGGAGCGCTGCTACGCACCTACAACCACGGCCACGCGAAGATCGGCGCATACCTCGAGGACCACGCCTTCCTGCTGGAGGCACTGATCGCGCTGTTCGAAGCGACCTGCCAGGAGCGCTGGTTCCTGCACGCGACCGCCCTGGCCGAGGAGATGATCGCCCGCTTCGCCGACCGCGAGGGCGGCGGCCTTTTCTCCACCGCCTCGGACTCCGAACCCCTGATCGCGCGGCGCAAGGACGTGGAGGACACCCCGATCCCCTCCGGCAGCTCGAGCGCCGCGATGGGCCTGCTGCGCCTGGGCGAGCTCACCGGCGAGGCCGAGTACGAACGGCACGCGCTCGCGGTGCTCGAGCCGCTGCGCGACATCGCCCCCCGCCATCCGAGCGCCTTCGGGCATGCGCTCCAGGCGATGCACTGGCACCTCTCGCCCATGCGCCCGATCGCCTGTCCGATCCCGAAGCGGCGCACGCCGGGCCCCGATCGGGTGCTCGACACGAACCCGATCAGAGAATCGACAGGTAGCGGTCAAGCTCCCACTGGGTCACCTGCACCCGGTAGTCCTCCCACTCCTGGCGCTTGATCTCGACGTAGCGGTTGAACATGTGCTCGCCGAGCGTGCGCAGCACGAGCTCTGACTCGGCCGTGATCTCGATCGCCTCGCCCAGGCTCGCGGGGAGCTGCTCGACGCCCAGGCGCTTGCGCTCCTCGCCGGAGACGTGGTACAGGTTCTTGTCCATCGGCTCGGGCAGCTCGTAGCCCTTCTCGATCCCCTCGAGACCGGCCTGCAAGAGCGCCGCGAAGGTCAGGTAGGGGTTGCAGGCCGGATCGGGGCATCGCAGCTCCATCCGCGTCGCCTTCTCGGTTCCCGGGTGATATAGCGGCACACGCACGAGCGCAGAGCGGTTGCGGCGCGACCACGCCACGTACACCGGCGCCTCGAAGCCGGGAACCAGGCGCTTGTAGGAGTTCACCCACTGGGCGAAGATCGAGCAGATCTCCCTCGCATGCTTGAGCTGGCCGGCGATGAACGCCTTGGCCACATCGGAGAGGAAGTACTGGTCATCGGGGTCGTAGAAGGCGTTCTGACCCCCTCTGAACAGCGACTGATGAGTGTGCATGCCCGAGCCGTTCTCGCCGAAGATCGGCTTGGGCATGAACGTCGCGTGCCAGCCGTACTTCATCGCGTACTCCTTGACCGTTATCCGGTAGGTCATGCAGTCGTCGGCCATCTTCATCGCGTCGGCGTAGCGCATGTCGATCTCGTGCTGGGAGGGACCGACCTCGTGATGGGTGTACTCGACGTGGATCCCCAGCTGCTCGAGCGCCAGCACCGTCTCGCGGCGGACATCCGAGCCCGCGTCGAGCGTAGTCAGGTCGAAGTAGCCGCCCGAATCGAGAACCTCCGTCGAGCGGGAGTCGCGGAACAGGAAGTACTCGAGCTCGGGGCCCACGTTGAACGTGTCGAAGCCCATCGCCTGCGCGCGCTGCACGGCGCGGCGCAGGACGTGGCGCGGATCGCCCTCGTAGGGGGTGCGCTCGGGGGTGATCACGTCGCAGAACATCCGCCCGACCCCCTGCTCCTCCGGGCGCCAGGGCAGCACCGCGAAGGTCGTCGGGTCGGGCATCGCGATCATGTCGGACTCCTCGATCGCGTTGAACCCCGTTATCGAGGACCCGTCGAAGCCCATGCCGGCCTCGAACGCGTCGTCGAGCTCGGCGACGTTGATCGAGAACGACTTCAGCTGGCCGAGGATGTCGGTGAACCAGAATCGGATGAAGCGGATATCGCGCTCGGCCACGAGCGCCTTGACGTCCTCGGCTGTCAGAGGGCGTGCCGGCCATCGTGGCGGACCTTAGACGATGGCGGTCGCCCACCGCTATCGACGGATGGCCAAACCGAGAGGGCCTCAGTGACCGGCGACGGCGGCGACGAAGCTGGCGACCTCTTCGGCTTCCTTGCCCTGGTAGAGCAGCGCCGGCATCTGCCCCAGCCCGCGGGCGCGACCTTCGGCGATGGCGTTTTCCACCAGCGCCTTGCGCCCGGCCTCGGTCGAGATGTCATCGCCGACGCGCACGTCGAGGTTCGGCCCGATGCGTCCCACCGACTTCACCGCCGCGAGCGTGTGGCAGACCGTGCAGGAATGCGCGAACTCTTCGCGTCCCTTCTGCTGTTCGGCGTTCAGATGCACGCCGCCGACGGCCACGCTGGCCTTGTGCGCCCCGTTGTTCGCCAGCACGAGGGCCGGCACGACCAGCCCGAAGGCGAACAGCACGACGACCGCCGAGCATGACCGCGCGCTGGCCGGCCTTGGATTCGGTGTGCAGCGACTCGCGCGCGCCTTTCGGACCGCCGCGCATCGCGACGAAGAAGACCGCCAGGCCGAGCACGACCCAGAATGAGCACAACTGCGATCAGCATCCACGCGAGAAGATATCGGGTGGCGCCGCCGATGAGAGCGCTCTCAGCTTTAGCAACGCCCCAAGGTGGCGCGCTAACCTGGGAGCTAGCCCACCGATGGAGAAGGACCAACCGTGAACATCCTGCGCCGCATGTCCCCTGTCCCGCCTGCTCCTCTTCTGCGGGCTCGTGGTCGCAGTCGGCGTCTCGGCCACCGCGATCGCATCGGCGCTGGACTCGGGCCCGGTGCCTCCGGCCAAGCCACTGGCAGAAGCGGTCCACGACGCGCTCGCCGCCCCCGCGGTGCAGGGCGTCAGCGCGAACATCCAGCTGACCAACCATCTGCTCGAAGGCGCCAACCTCGCGAGCGGCGGGCAGGGCGGCGAACTGACGTCCAGCCCCCTCATCACCGGCGCCTCCGGACGGTTGTGGATCGCCAAGGACGGCCGCGCTCGCCTGGAGCTCCAGTCCGAAAAGGGCGACACGGAGATCCTCTACGACGGGCACACCATCCAGCTGTATGACGCCGCCGACCAACACGCTCTACCGCTACACGGTGCCGGCGCGAACCGGAGGCTCGCCAGACCTCGGCAGAGCGACCATGAAGCCCCGAGCGTTGCCCAGATCGAAGAAGCGATCTCCGACCTGAGCCGCCACGCGGACGTGTCGGGCGCGATGCCGACCGACGTGGCCGGCCAGCCCACCTACACGACGCGCATCTCACCCAAGGAAGGCGGAAGCCTGTTCGGCGGCGTCGAGCTCTCCTTCGACGCGCTCAACGGCGTGCCCCTGCGCGCCGCGATCTACTCCTCGACCAGCTCCTCGCCGGTGATCGAACTCGCCGCCACCGAAGTCTCCTTCGGTCCGGTGGAAGACTCGGTGTTCGCGTTCACGCCGCCCCCGGGCGCCAAGATCGATGAAATCAAGAGCTCGAGCGCGGCACAGCTCCGCCCCGCCGAGCACCGAACCGGACAAGCCCAAGATCACCACCCACGGCCAGGGGCTGACGTCGATCGTCCGTCCTCGAAGACAATGTCAAGGCCGGCGCCGGCACGAGTTCGGACGACCCGCTCGAAGGCCTCCCGCAGGTGAAGATCAACGGCGTCAACGCCAGCGAGCTGAGCACCGAGCTCGGCACCGTGCTCAGCTTCGAGCGCTCCGGCGTGCGCTACGTGGTGGCCGGCTCGCTTACGCCGGCGGCGATCGAGGCGTTCGCGCGGGGGCTGTAGCGTGAGCGAGGAGGCGCCGCCGGTCAAGGCGCGCGGGCTGGTCAAGCGCTACAAGGAGGTCCTCGCGGTCGACCACGTCGACCTGAACGTCCACGAAGGCGACGTGTACGGGTTCCTCGGGCCCAACGGAGCGGGCAAGACGACGACGCTGCGCATGGCCCTGGGCCTGATCATGCCGACCGAGGGCACCGTCGAGCTGTTCGGAGTGGACCCGATACGCGCACGGCGCACGGGCCCTGGAGGGCGTCGCCGGGTTCGTGGAGGCGCCGCGCTTCTACCCATATCTGAGCGCACGCAAGAACCTCGAGCTGCTCGCCGCGCTCGACGGCGAGGGATGCGAGATCGCGCATCGACGAGGTCCTCGAGATCGTCGAGCTCAGCCCCCGCGCCGAGCACCGGGTGGGCGGCTTCTCGCACGGGATGCGCCAGAGGCTGGGGATCGCCTCGGCGCTGTTGCGCAGGCCGCGACTGTTGATCCTCGACGAGCCCGCCACCGGCCTTGATCCGGCCGGGATGCGCGACATGCGCCTGTTGATCCGCCGCCTCGCCGAAGACGGGATCACCGTGCTGCTCTCCAGCCACCAGCTGCCGGAGGTCCAGGAACTGTGCGATCGCGTCGCGATCGTGGACTCCGGGCGGGTCGTCTACGAGGGCGCCCTGGCCGAGCTGCGCCGCCAGGGCGGTGCCGGCTACCGGCTGCGCACGACCGACGACGCGCGCGCGCTGGGAGTGGCCCGCGCGCAGCCGGGAATCGAGCACGCGGGTGCCGGCGAGCACGGCCTCAGCTTCCAGGCCGAGGAGCCGGAGGTGGCCGACCTGTCGCTGGCCCTCGCCCGGGCCGGCGTGGGAATCCTCGCCCTCACGCCGGAGCTGGCGACGCTCGAGGACCTCTTCTTCCGCCTCACCGAGGGCGACGGCGCCCCGGGCGCCGCCGCCTCCGGCGCCCGGGGCGAGAGCCCGGTCGGCCTCGCAGGGCAGACGCACGTGACATCCACGCCCACGGCGGTCGAGATCGGATGAGCAGCGCCCCCGCAGCCTCGCCGCCCGCGGGCACCCCCGCCCTCGCCCGCCCGCGACGCCCCTCGACCGCCACGGTCTAGCGCTGGGAGCTGCGCAAGCTCGCCTCCCAGAAGCGCACCTACCTGGGCATCGGCCTCGCGGCCATCCTGCCGCTGATCTTCGTCGTCTTCCAGAACGTCCACCAGCACCAGGGCCAGGGACACGGCGGTGAGAACGTCTTCTCCTCGGAGATCACCCAGTCGGGCCTCGCCACGCCCGTGCTGATGCTGCTGTTCATGTCGGTGTTCATGCTGCCCCTCATCGCCGCCCTGGTGGCCGGAGACATCGTCGCCAACGAGGACGGCAACGGCACGCTGAAGACGATCCTCACACGATCGGTGGACCGCGGCCAGGTCATCGCCGCGAAGGCGCTGGCGGCGATCACCTACGCCGTGATCGCCGTGTACGTCTCCGCCGTGGTCGCCACCGCGGCCGGCGTCGCCTCGTGGGGCTTCAAGAGCATCACCACGTTCTCGGGGACCGTCGTGCCCGCTCCCAAGGGGCTGTTGCTCGTCTTCGCGGCCAACGCCTGCTATCTGATCCCGCTGCTGGCCGTCACCTGCATCGGCGTGCTCCTGTCGACCGCCACCCGCAACAGCGCCGCGTCGGTCGTCGGCACCCTGGGGGTCGTGATCCTGCTCTTGATCGTGGCGCAGATCCCGGGCCTCGAAGGCATCCGCCCCTACCTGCTGACCGAACAGTTCGAGAACTGGCACGGCCTCCTGCGCACGCCGACCGACTGGGCGCCCATCGCCCACTCGGCGTGGGTCTGCGCGCTCTATGCCCTGCCGGCGCTCTTCGCGGCCTACCTCGTCTTCCTCAGGCGCGACGTCGCGGGAGGCTAGGGCGTCAGGCCGTCTCGCCGACCCCTGCGGCCGGCAGCTCGACGACCGACAGCTCGACGCCCCCCATCAGTCGTCTGGCGTCGCGGTGATCGATCAGCCCGGCGCCGAGCCGCCCGGTGGACTCGGCCCCGCAGGCCACGCCGAAGCGCAGGCACTGGTCGGGTGCGCGACCTTCGTAGCGTGCCGCCAGGTAGCCCGCCAGGAAGGCGTCGCCCGACCCGCTCTTGGCGACCGGCTCACGCGGCTCGATTCGCGCCCTCTTCAGGCGAGGCTGACCGTCCACGAGCACCTGCGCGAAGCAGCCGTCGGGGAGCGTCATGATCGCTTCGCGAGGCCCCAGCGCGACGATCTCGCGCACCACGCGTGCGCGCTCCTCCTCGCCGGCGAACTCATGGCCCACGAGTTCCTCGGCCTCGAGCTCGTTCGGCGAGACCAGATCCGGCTCGGCCCGCACGGCCTGGCGCAGCGGCTCACCGTCGGTGTCGACCACCGTCGTGATGTCCATGCACTCGAGCTCCCCGATCAGCGTGGCGTAGAGATCGGGTGACACACCGGGTGGGAGCGAGCCGGCGAACACCACGATCGCGGCGCCGCGGGCCAGGTAGACGAGCTTGTCGCGAAACAGCTCGATCTCCTTCTCGGACACCGAGGGACCGCGTTCGTTGATCTCCGTCTGCTCCCCGGTGGTCGGGTCGAGCACCGAGGTGTTCGTGCGCGACTCCTCGCGGATGCGCACGAAGTCGTTGAGGATCGCCTCTTCGGTGAGCTGCTCGACGATGTGCGTTCCCGTCGCTCCGCCGGCGAAGCCGGTGGCGATGACCGGCTGGCCGAGCGACTTGAGCGTACGCGCGATGTTCACGCCCTTGCCGCCCGCGATCGTTCGCTGTTCGACAGTGCGGTGACGACGGCCGAGCCTGAAGTTCGGCACCGATAGCGACTTGTCGATCGCCGCGTTGAGAGTGACCGTGATGATCATTCTGCCTCTCTACCCACCTTCAAGCACCTTGAGCGCAGGACATTTCCACAGCCCCCAACAAGGCTAGCGGACTGTCGCGCGCACGCCGTCCGACAGCGCCCAGGTGGCCTCGCGCAGTCGCTCGGCCTCGGCCCGTGCGGCAGCCGCGGGCCCGCCGCTCCCGGCCCGATGGGCGTTGGCGATGCTTCGTGACGCCGTCACCAGCCCGCCCGCGCGTCCCGCGGTGAACGCGGGTGCGAGGTCCTGCACGCGGCCCCCCTGGGCGCCGATGCCGGGGAGCAGGAAGATCGCGCGCGCCATCAGCTGGCGCGCGCGCTCCAGATGCTCCGGCGCCGTGGCTCCCATCACCGCGCCCACGTCGCTCAACCCCGCCTCGCCCACGCCACCGCGGCCCAGCGTCTCGACGATCCCGGCCACCCGCTCCCACACCGCGTCGCCGTGCTCCAGCTCGAGATCCTCGACGTCGGCGGCGCCGGGGTTGGACGTGCGCACGAGCACGAGCACCCCGGCACCGACGGCTCGCGCTGCCGACACGAACGGCTCGATCGCGTCCGCACCCATCAGCGGGTTGACCGTCACGAGATCCGCGCCCAGACCGGGCACGTCGCCAAAGGGCGTCGCCATTCCGCCCATCAGGCCCTGCGCGTAGGCCGCGGCGCTCACCGAGATGTCGCCGCGCTTGCCGTCGGCGATCACCAGCAGGCCGCCAGCCCTGGCGTGGTAGGCCACGGCCTCCAGAGCACTCCACCCCGGCGCCCGGAGCCGCTCGAAGCATGCCAGCTGCAGCTTCACCGCCACGCACGCCGGCGCGGTGGCGTCGATCAGCGCCATGCAGTGCGCGAGCACCGCCGCTGCCGCCCGCTCCGCCGGCGTTCCCTGCTCGGAGCCTCGACTGCCGGCCGGCCACAGCGCGGACGGATCGGGGTCGAGCCCCAGGACGATCTGCGACTCGCGCTCGGCTACCCGCGCCGCCAGGGTGTCGCCGAATGAGAGCGCCGTCAGCGTCCCTTCACGGCGCTCTTCAGGCCGCTGCCCGCGGTGAACCGGGGTACGCGCGACGCGGCGATCTGAATGCGCTCACCGGTGCGCGGGTTCACCCCCATGCGCGCTCCCCGCTCACTTACGTGAAACTTGCCGAATCCCGAAACCGTGACCTCGCTGCCACGCCGAAGAGCGTCCTCCACCGTGGCCAGCACCGCATCGACCGCCCGTGCGGCATCCTGTTTGGTCAGTTCGGTGCGATCTGCAACCTGGTCGACCAGCTCGGACTTCGTCACCTTGTCCTCCTCGTTCGTGAAACAGTTGTTACGACGCTAACACCGTGTGCGGACGGGCGGATCGGCAACAATAGCGCCATGACCCTCACCCGACTGACCTGGTTCCTGACGGTGTTCGTGGCACTGCTCACCTCCCTGCTGGTGCTCCTCTCCGGCTACACCGGCTACGCCGCCCTCGGGCTCGCCGTCGCCATATCCGCGGCGATCAACCTCCTGTGAGCCACTCGAGCAACGCCCGGGCGGCGCGCCCACGGTGACTGATCGAATCCTTCTGCTCGTCGGACAGCTCCGCCATCGTCAGGGCGCGCGGGCCGTCATCGCCGGGCGGGCCGTCATCGGGAATGAACGCGGGGTCGTAGCCGAACCCGCCCTCCCCGCGGGGCTCGGCCGCCAGGCGTCCTGAGCAGGATCCCTCCACGACTTGCTCGGTGCCGTCGCCCGGATCGACGTACGCGATCGCACACACGTACCGAAGCTCGCCGCCCGCGGGCACCTCGCGCAGCAGCTTCTGCAGGTTCTCCTCGTCAGAGGCGCCCTCGCCGGCGTAGCGGGCCGAGCGAACGCCCGGCGCGCCCCTAAGCGCGGCCGCCTCGATGCCGGAGTCATCCGCGATGCTCGGCCGGCCCGTGGCCCGCGCCGCGGCCCGCGCCTTGGCGAGAGCGTTGGCCGCGAACGTGTCGCCCACCTCCGGCGGGAGTACCACCGCGGCGGGCAGCTCCTGCACCTCCCAGCCCTCACCCGGAGCGAAGCGGGCCAGCAGGCGCGCGAACTCGCGCCGCTTGTACTCGTTGTGGGTGGCCAGTAGGAGCTTCAACCGCGCGCGAGCGCCGCCTACGTCGGCGGCGCCTCCCTCGCCGCCGCCCGCCCGCCGTGCCCCTCGTCGCTCCCCGCAGCCAGGGCCGCCTGGGCGAGCGCCTGCTCCTGCGCGGCGCGCAGCCCCTCGATGCCCATGCCGGCGAGCGCCAGCAGCTCGTCCAGGTGCGCCCGCGAGAGCGGTGTCCGCTCGGCCGTCGCCTGCACCTCGACCAGGCCGCCCTCGCCGGTCATCACCACGTTCGCGTCCACCTCGGCGGTCGAGTCCTCGGAGTAGTCGAGATCGAGCAGCGCCTCCCCGCCGACCATCCCGCAGGACACGGCCGCCACCGATCCCGTCAGCGGGGAGCGCTCCAGGCGGCCTTCGCGTTCGAGCCGCGCACAAGCCAGCGCCAGCGCGACGTAGGCGCCGGTTATGGACGCGCAGCGAGTACCCCCGTCGGCCTGCAGCACGTCGCAGTCCAGGAAGATGGTGCGTTCACCGAGCGCCCCGAAGTCGAGCACCCCCCGCAGCGACCGTCCGATGAGCCGCTGGATCTCGACCGTGCGCCCATCCTGGCGCCCCCTGGTCGCGTCGCGCTGCTTGCGCTCGCCGGTCGACGCCGGCAGCATGCCGTACTCGGCCGTCACCCAGCCCGTGCCCCTGCCGGCCATCCAGCGCGGCACGCCCTCCTGCGCGGAGGCGGTGCAGATGACGCGCGTCTCGCCCATCGAGATCAGCGCGGAGCCCGTGGCGGTGCGCATGAACCCGGGCTCGATCGTCGTCGGGCGCAGCACGGCGGGCCCGCGCCCGTAGCTGCGCTCGCTCACGCGAGCACCTCGACCTCGGCGAGCCGCACGTGCTCGATCTTGCCCAGCGGCATCTGCAGGAAGCGCGTCCCCACCTCCTCGAACGCGTGCACGTCGCCGGTGCACAGGAACATGTAGTCACCCTCGCCCTCCACGCGCGGATTCTCGAGCTCGCGCGTGCTCAGCGCGTGCTCGACCTGGCGTGCCAGCGCCGCGCCCGAGCTGACGAGCGTAACCCCCGGCCCCAGCATCCTCTGCAGCAGGGGGCTGATCAACGGATAGTGGGTGCACCCGAGTATCACGGTGTCCACGTCCGCGCTCTTCAGCGGCTCGCACGCCACGCGCACGGTCGCCACCGCCCGCTCGTCGAACTGCTCTCCGGCCTGGATGATCGCCGCGAGCGTCGGGCACGCCACCGCGTGCAGCGTCACATGAGAGTCGACCGCCGCAACCGCCCGCTCGTATGCGCCGCTCGCCACGGTCGTCGGTGTCGCGAGCAGACCGATTCGTCCGCTCCGCGTCGCCGCCACCGCCTGTATCGCCTCCGGCCGCACCACGCCCACCACATCCGGGCCGAGCGTCGTCTGGCGCATCCGCGAGCTGAGGCTGGGAAGCGCGGAGGAGGCGACCGAGTTGCACGCCACCACCAGCAGCTTCGCGCGCCGGCGCAAGAGCTCCTCGGCTATCTCCGCCGCGAAACGCTCGATTTCCTCGCGCGAGCGCTCGCCGTAGGGAAACCGGGCCGTGTCGCCCAGATAGATGAAATCCTCTCGCGGCAGCCGCACGAGCAGCTCGTGCAGCACGGTCAGGCCACCGACACCCGAGTCGAATACGGCGATCGGCCGCCCACGCGGGTCCGATCCGGCTGATGCGCTGTGCATGCACGCCATCATTCCAGAGCGCTACGGTCGCAGGGAACGTGCGCGCGCTCGTGGTCTCCAACATGCTCCCCGACGCCGCCCACCCCGAGCGCGGGAGCTTCGTCCGCGACCAGGTCGCCGCGCTGCGCCGCATCGACGGGCTCGACGTCGAGCTCTACGAGTTCCCGCCCGGCGCCCGCGCACTCGTCCGAGCCCCCGTGCACCTGCGCCGGCGGTTCGCCCAGGCGCGCGCCGCGCGCTTCGCGGTCGTCCACGCCCACTTCGGCCTCACCGCCTGGCCGTCCCTCGCCGTCCCCGCCAGGGTGCACGCGCTCACGGTGCACGGCACCGACCTGCGCCATCCGCGCACGCGCCTGGCGACGCGCGCGGCGCTTCCGCTGATCGACCTTCTCGCCGCGGTCTCGGCCCCGCTCGTTCAGGAGCTGCCCGGCCGCGCGGCGCGGGGACGGGCGCAGGTCCTGCCCTGCGGCGTGGATATCGAGCGCTTCCGCCCACTCGAGCGGGCGCAGGCACGGGCCGAGCTGAGCCTCGACCCGCACGGTCCGTATCTGCTGTTCGCGGCCGACCCCGCCCGCCCGGAGAAGCGCTATGACCGGGCGCTAGAGGTCGCACGCGCGGTCGGCGTGGAGCTGCTCACGCTCGGCGCCGTCGATCCCTCCGCGGTACCGCTGTGGATCAACGCCGCCAATGCGGTCCTCGTGCCCTCCGAGCGCGAGGGCTTCGGCCTGGCGGTGCTCGAGGCGCTGGCATGCGACGTCCCGGTGCTCGCCACCCCCGTCGGCATCCACGCCGACGTGCTGCAGGACCTCCACGGAACGCTGCTCGCCCCCTTCGAACTGGCCCGCTGGCGAGCTGCCGTCGAGCCTCATGTGAGCGCCGTTGACCCTCGCGTCGACGGCCGTGAGGCGGCGAGCCGCTTCTCGACCGACAAGATGGCCGAGCGCGTGGCCGCTGCATGGCGCACGGCACTGCATAGTCACCCTTAAGCCGTTGCGGCTAACATGGATCGGCTGTGAATCAGCCAGACGCCCCGACTTCTGACGTCGCCCGCGCACAAACGGCGGCTGCTAGCGCACCGAACGCCGGCGCGCCGCCGGACACCTCGCAGCGGACCGACGCAGTCCAGCCGACCGATGGAGCTCAGCCGGCAGGCGCCCCCCGACCGCCCGACCCCGACCAGCCGGCGGACGCCTCCGCACCGGCCGACGCACCGGCCGACGCACCGGGCTTCCGCACGCGCGGGCGTGTTCGCCGTCGCGTCCGCTTTCTGCGCAGGGCTCGTGAGCTCGCCTACCGCGACCTCGGCGGCCTGGTCTTCACCCTGCACCGCTTCGGTCAGCGCAACGACCCGCTGGTGATGGCGAAGCTGAACACGCTCGGCCAGATCGACGCCGAGCTGACCTCGCTCGAGACGGCTCTGAAGGAACGTCGGCCCGTGACCGTCCTGCACGAGGCCGGCATCACCGCCTGCCCCCGATGCGCCGCGATCCACAGCGGCGAGGACCGCTTCTGCCCGAACTGCGGGCTCTCCATCGGACGTCACGTCGACCTTCCCATCGCCGGCGCCGCCGGCGCGACCGCGGCGGCCGGGGCCCAAGGTCCCTCGGGCGCCGTGGCCGGCTCGACTGGTGCTCACCCGAGCTCCATGCCCGCGACCGCGCCGTCACCCGCCTCCGCGCCCCCGATCCCGGCCGGCGGAGGCGTCCCGGCCGGCGCGGGTGGCGTCCCGGCCCGACCCGCGTCCGCGACTCCGCCCTCACCCGCAGCCCCGCCGGCATCCACCGTCCCGCCGGCGCCGGCCGCCCCGCCGGCGCCCCCCGCCGCGCCACCGCCCGCCGCCGTGCCGGCGCCCGCATCCACCGCTTCGTCGCCGCCAGCTCCGCCGGCACCCACCTCACGGCCAGCACCCGCAGCACCGCCCGCATCCGCCTCACCCTCGGCGCCCGCCGCGCAACCGTTGCCCGGCCGTCCGATCCCCAGAGCGCCATCACCGCCCCCCAAGTCGCCGCCCGACGCCGAGGAACCGACCAAGATCATCCGCCCGCCCGCGGCCGGCATATGAGCGTCGCCCCCGCCTCGCCGACATCGCTGGCCAACGGCGTTCCCGGCGGCACCCCCGGGCCCGTCGAGGGTGCGAGCGCCGGTGCGCCCAGGCCCGAAGCTTGCCCCCTGTGTGGCGCGCCGCTCGGTCCCGAGCAGGAGTGGTGCCTGCACTGCGGCGCCGCGGCCCGCACGCGCCTGGCCACGTCCTCCAACTGGAAGGCCCCCATCATCGCGATCGCAACCGTGGCCGTGCTCTCGCTCGGCGTGCTCGCCGCCTCCCTGACGGCGCTCGCCGGCGACTCCGGCTCCAGCTCGACCCAGGCGACGACCGTGATCGCATCAACACCCACGACGGCGTCCTCGACCCCAGCGGCGAGCAGTCCGGGCGCAACCAGCCCCTCTGGGACGTCAGCCTCGACCTATCCCGGTACGGCGACCGGCCCACTGTCTACAGAGCCCACCGTGACGGTGCCAACGGGCCCGCCGCCGAGCAAGACGCAGATTCAGGAACTGATAACCGGGACCGGGGCGGAAGCCCTGCCCGGCGATACCGTGACCGTCAACTACGTCGGCGTCCTCTACAACGGCGGCGCACTGTTCGACTCCTCCTGGCGCCGTGACAAACGCTTCACGTTCGCTCTTGGCACCGACCAGGTGATCGCCGGCTGGAACGAGGGGGTGACCGGCATGAAGGTGGGAGGACGGCGTGAGCTCATCGTCCCGGCTTCGGCCGCGTACGGCGCGCAGGGACTGGAAACCAGGCCGGTCCCGATCCCGCCTAACGCTGCGCTCGTTTTCATCGTCGATCTGCTCGAAGTGTCGAAGGGGACCACGCCTGCGCCGGTCAAAGCCGCCGCCCCCGCCAAAGCCGCTGCGCCCACCAAAGCCGCCACGCCCACCACCCCTGCGAGTGGCGCACCCAGAAAAGTCTCGGCGGCGGAACGCCTGCGCCAGGTGGAAGCCGAAGACCAGAAGGCACGGCTTCACAAGTAGGCACCGCCCGGGCTCGAGCGCGGGACACCGGCTGCGCTCGGCTTACGCGCACACCAGCCCGAGCCGCAGAGGCCCGACCTGAGGTAGGCGCGCCGAGACGGATAGCGTTCCAGGTGATGCCAGGGCCTCATCGACCGGACCGCCGCCAGGCCGACATCGCCGTAGTGGGCGCCGGTGCGGCCGGACTGTACGCCGCCCTGTGCGCCGCGCGCGAGCGCGCCAGTGTCGTGCTCGTGTCGGCCACTCCCCTGGCCCAGACCGCGAGCTACTGGGCGCAGGGCGGCCTCGCGGCGGCCCTCGCGGCCGATGACAGCTTCGAGCTGCACCTGCAGGACACCGAGCGCGCCGGGCGGGCCCTCGTCAGGCACTCCGCGGCCGAGGTTCTCGTGCGAGAGGCGCCCGAGCGGGTGCGCGACCTGCAGTCGCTCGGCGTTCGCTTCGACGCCGATCGCTTCGGACGGCTTGCGCTCGGCCTGGAGGGCGGGCATTCGGTGCGGCGAATCGTCCACGCCGGGGGCAGCGCGACGGGCCGACGCGTGGTGCGCCAGCTCTCGGCCCTGGTCGCCGAGGACCCGCGCATCGAGGTGCTCGAGGGGGCGCGCGCGTGTGCCCTGTGGCGCTCGGATGACCGCTGCCGCGGCCTCGTGTGCGACGACGGGCTCCTCGTCGGGGCGCGCGCCGTGGTGCTGGGAACGGGCGGCGCAGCGGCACTGTGGGCGCGCACCACCAATCCGCCCGGCTCCCAGGGAGTCGGCCTACTGCTCGCCCATGCGGCCGGCGCCGACCTCGCCGACCTCGAGCTGCTCCAGTTCCACCCCACGGCGGTCATCGGCGTGCCGGGGCGCGAGGGCTTCCTCGTAACCGAGGCCATTCGCGGCGAGGGCGCCACGCTCCACGACGCCTCCGGCGAGCGCTTCGTCGACGAGCTCGCCCCGCGCGACGAGGTCTGCCGGGCGATCCAGGCTCGCCTGAGCGAGACCGGAGAGCGATCGGTCGGCCTCGACATGCGTGCCATCGACCCGACGCACTTCCCCAACGTGGTCTCCTCCCTGCGCGAGGCAGGGCTCGATCCCACACGCGAGCTCGTCCCGGTCGCGCCGGCCGCGCACTACACGATGGGAGGGATCCTCGCGGACCTGCAGGCGCGCTCGACACTCGCCGGGCTCTACGCCGTGGGTGAGTCCTCGTGCACGGGCCTGCACGGGGCCAACCGGCTCGCCTCCAACTCGCTCAGCGAGTGCTTCGTGTTCGCGCGACGGGCCGTCATGAGCGCCCTGTCGGAGCCGGTGGGGGCGCTCGCGCCCGCGAGCGACGTAAAGATCGAGTCGCTGCGCGCGCTCGACCCACCTGTGCTCGCCGACCGATCCACCCGCGCGGCGCTGTGGCGCGACGCCGGAATCGTCCGCTCGAGCGAGGGGTTGACGAGGCTCCTGGATGATCCGCACCCGCTCGCCAGGCTCATCGCACGCTGCGCCCTCGCGCGGACCGAGAGCCGCGGCGCCCACCAGCGCTCGGACTACCCGCGGACCGACCCTGCCTTCGATCATCGCCACGTCGTCGTCTCCACGGGGGACGCGGTGAGCCTGCAGACCTGGACCTGAACGCGGCGCCGGGGGTGACCCCGCGTGCCGAAGGCCGCCGGCGCGGCATTCTTGGCGCCACCGCGGGGTTCTACATAAAAAAACGGCGCTTCCGACTTTATCTCGGTCCTTTCGCGTCACTCAGGTGTTCTGTGTAAGGAAGGTTTTGGGAGAAACCGAGTCATTGAGTCGCGGCTGGCGGGCTTCAACCATCGAACCTGAGTGAGAAAGCAGGTGAAGTAAGGCCTCATGTACCAATTCAGCAGAGCCATATACCGGGAGCTCGCGCCCCACATCTCGACTCCCCCGCCGGGCGTCGATGACAGCCGCAACCACGCGGCCGTCCTGCGCGCGTGCGAGGCCGTCGTCGAGCGTATGGCGACCGACCGCCACTACTTCGCGCGTCCCGCCCGCACGCTGTTCTCGGACGTCCGCAGCTACTTCCCGATGTCCGCGCAGAAGCACGTCCACCAGGTCGTCTGCCGATACATCGGCTACGCCGAGCAGTACCTGCTCGAACACCCGCACGAGGCCTACGCGGCGGTGAGCGGCGCCGCGCCCAAGTGCCGGGCCACGACACGCAAGGGATCGGTCTGCCAGCGCACGCCTCTCCCCCACAACGGCTACTGCCCCTCCCATCAGCACCTGGCCGACACCGAGGATCGCGAGCTCGCAGCGGCGTGAACCTGTCGTAGTCTCCCGGAATGCTTCTGGGAGTCGACGTCGGCGGTACCTTCACCGACGCCGTGCTCGTGGGTGAGGACTCGGCCGTCCACACCGCCAAGGTCTCCTCGACGCCCGAGGAGCAATCGGTGGCCGTGCTTGACGCGGTGCGCCTGGTGCTCGCACGGGCCGGGGTGAAGGCCGGCGAGGTCGAGCGGTTCGCCCATGGCATGACCGTCGCGACCAACGCCCTCCTCGAGCACCGGACGGCACGCACCGCCCTGATCGCCACGGCCGGGTTCACCGACGTGGTCGAGCTCGGCCGGCAGGCACGGGCGCACCTGTACGAGCTGTGCCTGTCGGGACCGACCCCGCTCGTGCCGGCGGAACTGCGGTTCGCGGCGCCCGAGCGAACCGGCCCGGCGGGCCCGCTGCGCGCGCTCGATCCCGCGCTGGCCCGTGCGCTCGTGCAGGAGGTCGCTCGCGCGGAGCCGCAGGCGGTCGCGGTGTCGCTGCTTCACTCCTACGCCCATCCATCGCACGAGCGCATGCTCGGTGCCCTGCTCGCCGAGCTCTTGCCCGACGTCCCCGTCTCGCTGTCCTCCGATCTGGTCGGCACGTTCCGCGAGTACGAACGCACCGCCACGACGGTCCTCGACGCGGCGCTGTCGCCGCTCTTGGGCACCTACCTGCGGCGTCTGTCGAGCGATGCCGGAGCACGCGGGCTGCCCGAGCCGCTCATCATGCAGTCCTCGGGCGGCCTCACCGACTCCTCGCGCGCCGCCGCCCATGCGGCGCTCACCGTGCTGTCGGGCCCGGCTGGGGGCGTCGGCGGCGCGCTGCTGCTGGCGGACCTGGCGCATGAGCCGAACGTGCTGTGCTTCGACATGGGCGGCACCTCCTGCGACGTGTGCGTGATCGACGGCGGGCAGGTCGCGGAGACGGCCGAGCGGACGGTGGCCGGACGGCCGCTGTCGCTCCCGGCCCTCGACATACACACGGTCGGTGCCGGCGGTGGCTCGATCGCCTGGCGCGACCCCGGAGGCGCCCTGCGCGTCGGTCCGCTCTCGGCGGGCGCCGTACCCGGGCCTGCCTGCTACGGCCGCGGCGGGACCCGGGCCACCGTCACCGACGCCAACCTGCTGCTCGGCCGCCTGCTCGAGGACACGCCTCTCGCGGGCGGGCTGTCACTCGACCGCTCGGCCGCCGCCCTGGCCGTGTCGGGCCTGGCGGCGGAACTCGACATGGACGTGCTCGCGTGCGCGGAAGGCATCGTGCGGGTGGCCGAGGCGGAGATGCTCGGCGCCCTGCGCCTGATGACCGTCCAGCGGGGAGTGGACCCGCGCGACTTCGTGCTGATGCCGTTCGGCGGCGCCGGCCCGCTGCATGCGGCGGCGCTCGCCGAGGAGCTTGGCATCGAGCGGATCCTCTGCCCGCGCGCCTCGGGTGTGCTGTGCGCGCTCGGCCTCGCGGCCGCCGCGCCCCGGCGCGACGTCTCGCGCACCGTCATGCTCGTCGGGGCATCGCTGACCGGCGCGCGCCTGTCCGCTGAGCGCGATGCGCTGACTACCGAGGCCACGACCGCCCTGGGCACCGCCCCATCGCGCGTGCGCGTCCGCCACGAGCTGCGCTACCGGGGGCAGGCCTTCGAGTTGGCCGTCGAGGAGCCCGATGCCGTCGATCCGGACATCCTGTGCGAGGCGTTCGCCCGCACACACGAGCTGCGCTACGGCTACCGCGACGACTCGGCGGAGGTCGAGCTGGTCAACATCCGCGTGTCGGTCTGGGGCCCTGCACCCGCCCTTCGGCCGCTCGCCGCAGCCACCGGGCCGTCGGTGCAGGACACGCGCCCGATCGTCTTCGCCGGCAAGTCCGTGCATGCAGCCGTGCAACGCGGAGAGCTTGCGCCCGGGACGCTCCTGTCGGGGCCGGCCCTGTGCGCGCTCGGGCAGGCCACGCTGCTCATCCCCCCGGGGTGGTCCGGCGAGGTGGACCCGCACGGAACCGTCCATCTGAGCCGAGCTGCGGGCACAGCCGGCCCGTCCGACGCGCATGATCGGCCCGCACGCAACGAACGGGGGCAATGACCGTGCTCGACCCGATCGAACTGCAGCTCATCAGCGGCAGCCTCAGGGCCGCCTGTCAGGAGATGGGCATGGTGCTGATCCACTCGGCCCACTCGTCGAACATCAAGGAGCGCCGTGACGCCTCGACGGCACTGTTCGACGCCCTCGGGCAGATGGTCATGCAGGCGGAGCACATCCCCGTGCACCTCGGGGCGATGCCCGCGGCGGTGGCCGCCGTCCTCGACGAGGCGCATTCGCCGGGGGTGTCCTGGATCCTCAACGACCCCTTCGCAGGCGGTACGCACCTGCCCGACATCACGGTCATCACCCCGGTGTTCGCGGCGGGCGGGCTGCTGGGCTTCGCCGCCAGCCGCGCGCACCACGCCGACGTGGGCGGGCTCGTGCCCGGCTCGATGCCCGCCGACAGCCACTCGCTTCAGCAGGAGGGCGTAGTGATCCCGCCGCAGCCCCTGAGCGAGCGAGCGATCGAGGAGCTCGTCTCGCAGATGCGCCAGCCGGCGGAGCGCCGGGCCGACCTGCGCGCCCAGCTCGCCGCCAACCGCGTCGGCGCACAGCGCCTGACCGAGCTCGCCGGGCGCCTGGGCTCGGATCGCCTGCACGAGGCCACCGACGCGGTGCTCGACTACACCGAGCGGCGCACCCGTGCGTGCCTGGCCGCGATGCCCGATCGGACCGTCGAGGCGACGGACGTGCTCGAGGCGCCCGAGGGCGACCTCGAGCTGCGCGTGCGCGCGGTGCTCGCGGGCGATCGGCTGATCCTCGACTTCGCCGGCAGCGCCGCGCAGCACGCGGGCAACCTCAACTGCCCGCTGGCCGTCACGCGCTCGGCGTGCCTGTTCGCGGTGCGCGTGCTCACCGACCCGGAGATACCGCCCTCGGCGGGCGCGTACCGCCCGATCGAGGTGCTCGCACCGGAGGGAACGCTCCTGAACGCGCGCCCCGGCGCAGCGGTGGCGGCGGGAAACGTGGAGACCTCGTCGCGGGTGGCCGACCTGGTGCTCGGCGCGTTCGGCCGCGCGCAGGGCCAGGGCACGATGAACAACCTGACGCTCGGGAACTCGCGGTTCACCTACTACGAGACGCTCGGCGGCGGCCAGGGAGCGTGCGCCGACGCGGACGGGCCCAGCGGCGTACACGTCGCGATGAGCAACACGCTCAACACGCCCATCGAGGCGCTCGAGCGCGAATTCCCGTTGCGCGTGTGCACGTATGCCCTGCGCAGGGGCTCGGGAGGCGCGGGCGCCCACCGCGGGGGCGACGGCGTCATACGAGAGATCGAAGCGCTCGAGGAGATGACCTTCTCGCTGATAGCCGAGCGCCGCCGCCACGCTCCGCGCGGGGCCGAGGGGGGTCAGCCGGGGCGTCGCGGACACGATGAGCTCGACGGGCGGACGCTCCCCGGGAAGCTCACCGGCACGATGCACCCCGGCGAGCGGCTTCGCATGGAAACGCCCGGTGGGGGAGGATTCGGGCATGCCTGACGACATCGCAGGGCTCTCGGATCGGATCGGGTTCCTCGGCCTGGGCATCATGGGCTCGCGCATGGCCGCGAACCTCGCGCGCGCCGGCTTCCCGCTGAGCGTGTGGACGCACACCGCGGGCAAGGCCGAGCGCTGGGCATCCGAGCACGGCGCCACGGCCTGCGCTACCCCGGCCGAGGTGGCACGGAGGAGCGACATGCTCGTGAGCATGGTCGTGGACGGAGAGCAGGTCGCTCAGATCCTGCTGGGCGAGGACGGGGCCGTACACGGTGCACACGCCGGGATGCTGTGCGTGGATTGCTCCACGATCGCACCCTCGGACACGCGGCGGATCGGCGCCGAGCTGCTCGAGCGCGAGGTGCGGATGCTGGACGCCCCCGTGACCGGCTCCTCACCCCGCGCGCAGGACGGCACCCTGACGATCATGGTCGGCGGCGGCACCGAGGACCTCGCCCGCGCAAGGCCGTTGCTCGAGGCGATGGGCAGGCTGATCGTGCACGTCGGCGAGCTCGGCCAGGGAGAGATGCTCAAGCTGATCAACAACGCGCTCGGCGCGGCCAACGCCGCGGCCCTGGCCGAGGCGCTGCTGCTCGCGCGGGCCACCGGCGTGAACCTGGACGCGTTCGTCGAGGTGACGATGGCCGGCTCGGGTTCCTCGGCCCAGCTTCAGATGAAGTCGACGCCGATGCGCGAGCACGACTACACGACGCTGTTCAAGACCGCGCATCTGCTGAAGGACGTGCGCCTGTGCCTGGACGAGGCGCAGGCGGCGGGCGTGCCGTTCCCGTCGGCAGCCCACGCTCGCAGCCTGCTCGTCGCCACCGTGGGCCGCGGTCACGGCGAGGAGGACTACGCCGCCGTCATCGAGGCCGCCGAGGGGCTCGCGGGCCGGCGGCTGTGACGGGGAGCGCGCCCCCGGGGTTCAGTTCCCTCCTTGGCACCGGGGGCGCGTGTTCCCCGCCTGGACGGGACGTACCGAGCCGCGCCTGCTCTCGATAGCGACCCAACCTACTCACGAGTGGGGCGCAGGGCAATTGAACAAGCGCCTATGCCGTCCAGCCGCCTGGCCGCCTGGCCGCATGGACCGCCGCCGCCGCCCATGCGGCGGATGCCCTTTCGCGGATGCCCTTGCTCGACGGCCAGCAATGCCTCGAAACGGGGTCCGAAAACGGTTCTTAGGCGCCCACGTCCCCAATAAATGCCGCAATTTGCAGGGGATTTGGGATTTTTGACTGGATTTCGTATCTTTAATGGGCCCGCAACGACCTTCCCTGGACGGCGACGCGGGGCTTCACAGGCAGCACCTCCCCCTTCAGTTCAGCGTTTCTGCTATGCCAATTGCTCTCAAAGAATGGGCTGTCACCGTCCGCGCCCTCGCGGAAGGCGAGCAGCTGATAACCCTCCGCAAGGGTGGGCTGCGTGAGCCCGGCAAGTCCTTCAGGCTCGCCCACGAACGCTTCTTCCTGTATCCGACGTTCGATCACCAGCCGGGTGACCTCGTGCGCGAGTCCCACCAGCCCGAGCTGCGCCGCGCGCTCGAGGAGGGTGTCTGGAGCGAGGGAGAGCCGCCGCTGCAAGCGTTCGCCTCGGGTGTACCCATCCAGCAGCCCGACCGCGTGCGCATCCGCGCGTGGGCGCAGGTGGCCGGCCACTTCACGATCGCCGACCCGCGCTGTGTCGACGCGCTGTCCCCGTTCTACGTGTGGACACCCGACTACGCGGAAAAGCGGCTCGGCTGGCGCCGGCACGAGCCCCTGCACGTGCTGCTGCTGCGCACCTACCGCATCCCCCGGCCGGTGACGGTGAAGGTCAAGGACGAGTACGGTGCGTCCCAGGCCTGGGTGGAGCTGCAGCGCGAGTTGCCCTTCGAGGGCACGCCCGTTCTGTCCGACGCCGAGTTCGAGCGCGCGTCCGAGGAGATCCGCTCGATAACGAGCGAAGCCGCGCAGCCGGTCCTCGCCTGATCCATCTCAGGACGGGTCCCACGCGAGCGCTTCGCGCGCAGCCTGCGCTCCGGACTCCGGGACCATCACGTCGCGGGGTCCCACCACCGGCGCGTACCCCGCGATCAGGCCGCTGAGCACGCAGGGGATCCCCTCCTCGAGCAGCAGCCCCTCGATGAACTCGGCCTCGATCTGGTTCTCGGCGCGCGCGATCCTGACGAGCCGCCCTTCGGCGTACTGCGGCTTGATCTTCCGTGCCTTGCGCTGGCGCTCGCTGGCCGCCGGCCGAGGGCCGGGCAGATTGACGAGCGGCATGCCGCACACCGCGCAGAAGCGCTCGCTGCGGGGGTGGGTGCGACTGCAGCCGGGGCATACGAGGGCCTCCTCCTCCTCGCTCATGTCGAGGTCTCCTCGATCCTCACCTCTTCCACCCTGCCCGCGTCGTCGATCAGGTAGGAGCGCACCTGCGGCTCGGAGTCGCCGGCGAGTCGCACGATGATCCACTCGACCCCGGGCCAGTTGGCGGCGAAGTTGACATCGGTCTGGGACGGGTAGGGCTCGCTGCGCACGTGCGAGTGGTAGATCGCGCCGAGCTCGCCGACCTCCTCGCATGCGCTCCACAGCCGGCGCAGCTCTTCGGGATCTATCTCGAACTTGAGCGGGCTTGAGTGGATGTTGTGCGCGCGATGCACCGCCAGCGCGCGCGGGCCTTCAGCGCCCGCGGAGTCCGCGCCCCGAGGTTCGACCGCGACGACGCCGCATACCTCGTTCTCGGGGTCCTCGCGGACATGCGCGATCAGCTCGGCGAGGAGCTCGCGGGAGATCCTCATGTCGGCCTGGGCCGCACGCAACCGGTGCCGGGGCCTACCACCAGACGGTCGAGTCGAGGTTCTCGATCTCGTCGACCGGCAGCGTGTAGATGCCGCTGGACAGGTACTTCCAGCCGTCGTCGCAGATGATGAACACCACGTTCCCCTCCTCGAGCTCGCCCGCGATCCTGACGGCGATGCTGGCGATCGCCCCGCTCGAGACGCCCGCGAACACACCCTCGTCGTCGAGCAGCCTGCGCGTCCAGATGATCGCGTCGCGGTTGGTCACGAAGATCTTGCGGTCGAGCAGCGACAGATCGATGATCGGAGGGATGAAGCCCTCGTCGAGGGAGCGCAGGCCCTGCACGGGCTCACCCTGCATGGGCTCGGCCGCGACGATCTTCACAGCGTCACCGAACGTCTCCTTCAGCCGCCTGCCGTTGCCCATGAGCGTCCCGCCCGTGCCGAGCCCCGCGACGAACGCCGAGACCTCGTCGAGCTCTTCGAGGATCTCCAGAGCGGTGCCGTTGTAGTGGGCGTTCGGGTTGGCCGGGTTGCCGTACTGGTAGGGCATGTAGTAGGAGGAGTCCTCCGCGGCCATCGACAGCGCCATCTCGACCGCGCCGTTGGAGCCCTTTGAGCCCTCGGAGTAGACGATCTCCGCGCCGTACATCCGCAGGAGCTGCGTGCGCTCGGGCGTCACGTTCTCCGGCATCACGACCTTCAGGCGGTAGCCCTTGCGCGAGCAGATCATCGCCAGCGAGATGCCGGTGTTGCCGGAGGTCGGTTCGAGGATCGTCTGACCGGCGCCGATCGCGCCCTTCTCCTCGGCGTCCTCGATCAGCGCACGGGCCACCCTGTCCTTGACCGACCCCGTCGGGTTGCGCGACTCGAGCTTGGCCCACACGTGCACGCCCGGCTTTGGCGAGAGGGTGGGGAGCTCGACCAGCGGCGTGTTGCCGATCGACTGCACGATGTCGGCATACCTGCCCCCGCAGGGCCGGTTCCTCAGCCTCTCAACCGCCATTACTTCACGGAATATAGCGGGGTAGTGGCCACAGGCTCAGGATCCGTCAGACTAAGATGGCAATGGCTATGGAGAGCGCAGGGCATTTCGACTTCGACTGGCTCGTCATCGGCTCGGGCTTCGGCGGCAGCGTCTCGGCGCTGCGGCTGTCGGAGAAGGGCTACTCGGTGGGCGTGCTGGAGTGCGGACGTCGGTTCGCCGACAACGAGCTTCCACGGTCCACCGCCGACCTGAAGCGCTACTTCTGGCGCCCCAACCTGGGGATGAGGGGCATCTTCCGGATGACCACCTTCAAGGACGTCGCAGTCGTCTCCGGCTGCGGCGTGGGCGGCGGCAGCCTGGGCTATGCGAACACGCTGTACGTGCCGCCGAAGACGTTCTTCGAGGACCGCCAGTGGGCGGAGGTGGACGACTGGGAGAGCGTGCTCGCGCCCCACTACGCCGAGGCGCAGCGGATGCTCGGCGTCGTGCAGAACCCGCACGACGACCCCGCCGATCAGCTCCTGCGCGAGCTCGGCGAGGAGCTCGGCGTGGGCGAGACGTACAAAAAGACGCCGGTGGGCATCTTCTTCGGCGAGCCCGGCAAGACCGTCCCGGACCCGTACTTCGGCGGCGAGGGACCCGAGCGCACGGGCTGCAGGCTGTGCGGGCGCTGCATGGTCGGCTGCCCGCACGGGGCGAAGAACACGCTGGTGAAGAACTACCTCTACCTCGCCGAGCGCCGCGGCGCGACCGTGCTGGCGGAACGCACGGTCATCGACATCCGCCCGCTCGGCCCCGCCGACGGGAGCGAGGGCTACGAGATCGAATCCGTGCGCTCGGGCGCCTGGCTGGCAGAAGGAACGCAACGTCCACCGCGCGCGCGCGGTCGTCGTCGCCGCCGGACCGCTGGGCACGAACAAGCTGCTTCAGCGCTGCCGCCTGAACGGGTCGCTGCCGCGCGTCTCCCAGCGCCTGGGCGAGCTCGTGCGCACCAACTCCGAGTCGATCCTCGCGGTGACCGTGCCCGAGGACTACCCCGACGACCTGGTCAAACGCGTGGCGATCACCTCCTCGATCTACCCCGACCCGCACACGCACATCGAGACGGTCACCTACGGCGACGACGGCGACTCGATGCACCGCCTGAACACGCTGCTGGTCGGCGACGGCACGCGCCTGACCCGCCCGCTGAAGCTGATCTGGCAGGCGCTGTTGCACCCCAGGCGGGTGGCGCAGGTGCTGTTCCCCAAGCACTGGTCGCGGCGCACGATCATCATCCTCGTGATGCAGACGCTCGACAACGCGATCGCGCTGCGCCCCCACAAAGGCCCGTTCGGCTCGTTCTGGCTGCAGACCGAACAGGACCCCGAGCGGCCCATCCCGACGTTCATCCCGGTCGCCAACCAGGCCGCCGAGTGGTTCGCCAAGCGCACCGGCGGCATCGCTCAGAGCTCTCTGACCGAGGCGCTCTTCAACATCCCCACCACCGCCCACATCCTCGGCGGCGCGGTGATCGCGGCGGGCCCCGAGGAGGGGGTCGTGGACGCCCGCCAGCGGGTGTTCGGCTATGAGAACCTGCTCGTCTGCGACGGCTCGGCGATCCCCGCGAACGTCGGCGTCAACCCGTCGCTGACGATCACCGCGCTGGCCGAGCACGCGATGAGCCACGTGCCCGAGGCCGAGCCGCCCGCGGCGCCGGCCGATCAGAGCCAGCCGCGGCGCTCGCTGCTCAGGATCGGCCGCCGGCCATCGCCGGCAGGATGACGAGCGTGTCGCCGGCGCCGACGGCCGTCTGCAGGCCGCCGAGAACGCGCACGTCCTCGTCGTTGAGGTACACGTTGACGTAGCGGTTGAGCTCGCCCTCGGCGGAGAACAGCTGGCTCTGGGTGGCCGGGTGGCTCGCGGCGAGGTCGCGCAGCACCTCGCCGACGTTCTCGCCGGAGGCGCTCACCTCCTTCTCGCCGCCCACCGAGGCGCGCAGGACCGGGGGTATCTTGATCGTGGCCATCTCGGAATGATTAGCAGGCCGCGGGCATCGCGCGCGTGCCGGTCCTCGACGGTGCTTGCGCCGATCCGCTCGCGCCCGCGCTCACGCCGGCCGCCCTGAGCTACCCGGCGGCGGCGCAGAACGCCTCGTAGTCGGGGAACGAGCCCATCTCCTCGTCGGTGATCTCATCGGGCTCGCGCGAGCAGATCGGGCAGTCGGGGTCGCGGTGGACCTTGACCTCGGTCAGCGTCGCGCCAGCGCGTCATACAGGAGCAGACGGCCGATCGCGGGCTCGCCGATGCCGAGGATCAGCTTGACCACCTCGGTCGCCTGCAACAGGCCCATCGTGCCGGGCAGCACGCCGAGCACGCCGTTGGCGCCGCAGGAGGGCGCCAGCTCGGCCGGCGGCGGCTCGCGGAACAGGCAGCGATAGCAGGGCCCCTCGTAGGGGGCGAACACCGACAGCTGGCCGTCGAAGCCGAGGATCGAGGCCGACACGACGGGGATCCGCAGGCGCACGGTGGCGTCGTTGAGCAGGTAGCGGGTGGGGAAGTTGTCCACCCCGTCGACGATCACGTCGTAGCCCTCGATGATCTCCATGATGTTCGAGGCGTCGATCCGCACCGGGTACTTGACGACGTTCACATCGGGATTGAGCGCGTGGATCGACTCCTCGGCGGAGTCCACCTTGGGGATGCCGACGCGCTGGGTGGAGTGGATCACCTGGCGCTGGAGATTTGAGAGATCGACGACGTCGTCGTCGACGATTCCGAGCGTGCCCACGCCGGCGGCGGCGAGGTACAGGGCGGTGGGCGAGCCGAGGCCGCCCGCGCCGAGCAGCAGCACCTTCGCGTCGAGCAGCTTCTGCTGGCCCTCGGCGCCGATCTCGGGGATGAGCAGGTGGCGGGAGTAGCGCTCGCGCTGCTCGGCGCTGAGCGTGCGGGGGATCTCGACCTCGTAGCCGCGGTCCTTCCACAGGGTTATCCCGCCGGTCATCGAGCGCACGTGCTCGTAGCCGAGGTCCTCCTGCAGGGTGCGCGCTGCGTAGGCCGAGCGGTTGCCCGACTGGCAGTAGAGGATCAGCTCGGCGGAGCGGTCCGGTGCCGCGCTCTCGATGCGCGACTCCAGATGGCCACGGGGAACGCTCTTGGCGCCGGGCAGATGGCCGGTGGCGAACTCTTCGCTGCCGCGTACGTCCACGATCGTGACGCCCTCGTCGATCAGCTCCTTCACCTGGGAGGGGTCGACCTCCTCGATCTTGCTCTTGACTTGGCGGAGCAGCTCCGCTCCTGAAGGACTCATATTGAAACTCCTAAACCATGGTCGGGTTTCATGGTGACTTCACAAAGTATAGCGGCTGCCGGCGAAATCGCACCCCCACCGGCGGACCACCCTGCGGGAGCACTGCCCTACCCTCAGCCACGATGCGTCCGCAACTCCGATTGGCGCTCGCGGCGCTGGCCGCGGTGCTCCTGATAGCCGTGGCGGTGGTGGTCGCGGTCGGCGGCTCGGGCCGCTCCTCCGGTACGGGCCCCCCCACCGCCACCGACGCGGGATCGGGCTTCGACGGTGCCCTGCTGCCGGCCGGCACCCGGGCGCACGCCTTCACGCTCACCGACCAGCGCGGCGCAGCGTGTCGCTGCACGAATACCGCGGGCGGGTGACGATCCTCACCTTTCTGTACTCGACCTGCCGGAGCGCCTGCATTGTGATCGCCCAGCAGATCCGCGGCGCCCTGGACGAACTCGGCCCGGGCGTCGCGGCGCTCACCGTGAGCGTCGATCCGGCCGCCGACACCCCGGCCCACGTGCGGGCGTTCCTTGAACGGGTGTCCCTGAACGGGCGCCTTGAGTACCTGAGCGGGTCGCTCGCGCAGCTCGAGCCGCTGTGGCGCGCATACAGGGTTCTGCCCGCCGGCGCGGGCGAATCCGCCTACGCGGCCTCGGCCCCGGTGCTGCTGCTCGACCGTGATGGCCTCGAGCGGGTCCTGTACGGCCTGGAAGAGCTCACGCCCGAATCGCTCGTGCACGATGTCCGCAGGCTCGAGGACGGCTGATACCCTAGCCCGCAGGTAGGTATTGCGGAGATGATGTTCTCAACCAAGGCCGAGTACGGCGTGCGCGTGATGGTCGAGCTGGCCCGACGCGCCGGCGAGGACCCGATCCCGCTGACGGAGATCGCCGAGCACGACGGCCTTCCGCTCGCCTACCTCGAGCACCTGGTGGCGCGCCTGCGCAAGGCGGGGCTGGTCGATTCCCGCCGCGGCTCGCGCGGCGGCTACCTGCTCGCCCGCTCGCCGATGGAGATCACGATGGCCGAGGTGGTCGAGGCGCTGGAGGGGTCGATCGCGCCGATCGAGTGCATCTCTCAGAGGTCCCGACGGCTCGATCGTGTGCGCGCGCGAGTCGCCGACCCGGCCAGCCCGCACGTCTGCCCGACCAAGCTCCTGTGGACGAGGGTGCGCTTCTCGATCGTGCGCACGCTGCAGGAGACGACCCTCGCCGACCTGGTCCTCGCCCCGACCCTGCAGGGCGCCACGGCGCTGCCAACGGACGGCGCTGCCGACGCTCGAGGAGAAGCCGGCGCTGCCGACGCTCGAGGAGAAGCCGGCGCTGCCGACGCTCGAGACGAAACCCCAAACCCTCACGACTGGAGCCTGAAAGCGAACATGGCCGACCTAGAGATCAGAGACCTGCACGTGCGCATCGAGGAGCGCGAGATCCTGCGAGGCGTTGACCTCGACATCAACCGCGGAGAGATACACGCCCTGATGGGCCCCAACGGCTCGGGCAAGTCCACGCTCGCCAACACCCTGCTGGGGCACCCGACGTATGAGATCACCCAGGGCTCGATCACCTTCAAGGGCGAGGACATCACCGAGGCCGAGCCGCACGAGCGCGCCAAGGCCGGGCTGTTCCTCGCCTTCCAGTACCCGGTCTCGATCCCCGGTGTCTCGGTGGCGAACTTCCTGCGCATGGCCATCAACGCCAAGCGCGAGGATCCGATCGGGGTGAAGGAGTTCCGCACCCAGCTGCAGCACGCGATCGAGCTGCTGGACGTCGACAGAGCGTTCACCTCCCGCCACCTGAACGACGGGTTCTCCGGTGGCGAGAAGAAGCGCGCGGAGATCCTGCAGATGGCGATGCTGGCCCCCGATGTGGCGATCCTCGACGAGACCGACTCGGGCCTTGACATCGACGCGCTGAGAACCGTCGCCGAGGGCGTGCAGAGGCTGCACGACGAGCAGGGGCTGGGCGCGCTGATCATCACCCACTACCAGCGCATCCTCCACTACGTAAAGCCCCAGTTCGTGCACATCATGATGGACGGGCGGATCGTGCTCGAGGGCGGCGTCGAGCTGGTCGAGCGCCTCGAGCGCGAGGGCTACGACGAGATCCGCCAG
The DNA here is from genome assembly GCA_963730575.1 of uncultured Solirubrobacteraceae bacterium. Taxonomy (GTDB): domain Bacteria; phylum Actinomycetota; class Thermoleophilia; order Solirubrobacterales; family Solirubrobacteraceae; genus Palsa-744. The sequence continues at coordinate 732,786 of CAVSSG010000003.1, read as the reverse complement.
GAGTTCGGCGTCGGTGTCTGAGGCCCTTCGACGGGAACGCCGGCGTGGCGGTCAAGCCGGGGCGCCACCGCGAGGCAACCCTCTACCACGCGCTGGCCGGCGCGGGGCGGGCGACGGGCACACGCTCGAGCAGCTGCGCGAGGCCGCGCTCGCGCAGCTACCGGACCTCCGAGCTGCCGGTGTGGCGGCGCTCGGGCTTCTGGACGACGAGCCTGCAGGCGCTCGACCTGGACGCGCTCAGGAGCAGTCCGACCCGGCCGAGCCCAGGGCGCCCGCCCCGGGGCGCCGCGTGGAGCATCCCGAGGTCGTCGCGCGCACGCTCCCCGAGCGCCCGCGGGCAGGGCGGCTCGTGCAGAGCGCGGGCGTGGTCGTGCACGTCGAGCTCGACCCCGCGCTCGAGGAGCGCGGCGTGATCCTGTGCTCGCTCGAGGATGCCTTCCGCGAGCACCCGGAGCTGGTCGCGCCGTGGTACTCCAAGCGCCTGACGATCGACCGGCACAAGCTCGAGGCCGCCAACGCCGCCTTCTGGACGCGGCGGTGCCTTCCTGCACGTCCCCGACGGCGTGGTCGTCGAGGACCCGTTCGAGATCGTGTACGCGATCGAGGAGCCGGGCGTGGCGCAGTACGGGCGCACGCTCGTGCGTGGGCGGGCCAGGCAGCGAGTTCCGCGTGACCGAGTACGACCTGGCCGAGGACTTCGACGACTACCCCGAGGGCCAGCGCCAGGCGCTGCACGCGGGAGCATTCGAGCTGTACCTGATGGACGGCGCCCGCTGCCGGCTGGCCCAGCTGTCCAGGACTGGGGCCGCGGCGAGGTGTTCGACGTGTCCACGCGATTCGTGGGCGTGGGCCGCGACGCCTACTGCCACTGGCTGCCGGCGCTGCTCGGCGGCCACCTCGTCCGCCAGCACCTCGAGCTCGCGATCTCAGAGCCCGGCGGGGACATGGCCTTCCGCGGGCTGTTCTTCACCGAGGAGCACGAGCACCTGGACGTGTTCGCGGTGGACCTGCACGAGACCGGGCCCTCCGGCGGGGACGTGCACTGGCGGGGAGCCGCGAGCGGCGAGAGCCGCGCGAGCTTCGAGGGCCTGATCCAGATCGATCCGGGCGCCCAGCAGACCCACACCTACCTGCAGATCCACTCGATGATGCTCTCGCCGAAGGCGCGCGTGGACGCGATCCCCTCGGTGCTCGTGTCCGCCGACGACGTCTCGGCCTCGCACGGCGGCACCGTCGGCGAGCTCGACGAGGCGGCCATCTTCTACATGCAGACGCGGGGCCTTGACCGCCCGGCGGCCGTGCGCGTGATCGTCGAGGGCTTCTTCGAGCCGCTGATCTCAGAGCTCGCGGACGAGCCGCTGGAAGCGCTCGTGCGCGAGAAGGTGGCCCAGAAGCTGGCCGCGGCGCGCGAGGACATCGAGGCCTATGCCACCAGTCGCTGAGCGGGACGTCCCGACCGGGACCCCCCCGGGGGGTCCCGCGTGGTCGCGTCGGCGCGTGCAGGGGGCCCCGCGGGGATGACCCGCGCCGCCGTCAGCCAGGCGGCCGCCGAGGGGTCCTCCCTGGGGGTCAAGGCCGACTTCCCGATCTTCGCGCGCGAGTTCGACGGCCGGCCGCTCGTCTATCTCGACTCGGCGGCGACCTCGCAGAAGCCGGCGGTCGTGATCGAGGCGGTCGCCGACCACCTGCGCAACCACAACGCGAACGTCCACCGCGGCGTGTACGCGCTCGCGCAGGAGGCCGACGCGGCCTACGACGGAGCCCGCCGGCGGGTGGCGGCCTTCACCGGTGCGCAGAGCCGGACACGACGATCTTCACCAAGAACGTCACCGAGGCGATCAACCTCGTCGCCTACTCCTGGGGCCGCGCGAACGTCGGCGCCGGGCGACGCGGTGCTGATCACCCAGGCCGAGCACCACGCGAACATCGTGCCCTGGCAGGTGCTCTGCCGCGAGCGCGGCGCGAGCCTGCGCTACCTGGAGGTGGACGAGCACGGCGCAGCTCTCGCTCGGACGCGCTCGACGCACGAGCTCGCACGCGGGCGACGTGCGCATGGTGGCCTTCACGCACGTCTCGAACGTGCTCGGCACGATCAACCCCGTCGCGGAGATGGCCGCGCGCGCGCGTGCCGCCGGGGCGGTCTCGCTCATCGACGGCGCCCAGGCCGTCCCGCAGATGCCGGTCGACGTCGGCGCCGATCGGCGCGGACTTCTACGCGCTGGACCGGCCACAAGGCGCTCGGGCCGACCGGCATCGGCGTGCTGCACGGCCGCCGGGAGATCCTCGAGGCGATGGAGCCGTTCCTCACCGGCGGCGACATGATCGCCTCGGTCGACTTCCAGTCGGCCACCTGGAACGAGCTGCCGGCCAAGTTCGAGGCGGGCACCCCGATGGTCGCCGAGGCGGTCGGGCTGGGCGCGGCCGTGGACTACCTGGCGAGGCTCGGCATGGACCGGGTGCGCGCGCACGAGCGCGCGCTGACCGCCTACATGCTCGAGCGCCTGGCGCAGGTGCCCGGGCCTGCGCGTGGTCGGGCCCCGCGGAGGCGGACGCGCGCGGAGGCCTTGCGTCGTTCACGATCGAGGGCATGCACCCCCACGACGTCGCCGAGCTGGCCGACCGCGCGCGGCGTGTGCATCCGCGCCGGCCACCACTGCGCGCAGCCGCTGATGCGCTGCCTGGGCGTGAGCGCGACCGCGCGCGCGAGCGTGGGCGTCTACAACGAGCCGGCCGACATCGACGCGCTCGTGGAGGCCTGATCCGCGGACGCGAGGTGTTCGGACTGTGACGGAGCGGACCTAGGATGGACGACCTCTACCGCGACTACATCCTCGACCACTACAAGCAGCCCGCGGAACTTCGGCGAGCTCGAGCCCCACGATCTGGAGGCGCTCGAGCACAACCCCCTGTGCGGCGACGAGCTGGGGGTGCACATCCGCGTGAAGGACGGCCGCATCGAGGACCTGCGCTTCCACGGCCACGGCTGCGCGATCTCCCAGGCCTCGGCGTCGATCGCCTCCGAGGAGCTCAAGGGCATGGAGCTGAGGAGGTCGGCGGGCTGGGCGCCGACTGGATGATCGAGCTGCTCGGCATCCCCGTCTCGGCCACGCGGCGCAAGTGCGCCCTGTTGAACCTCAAGGTCGTGCGCGGCGCCGTGACCGGCGATCACGCCTGGCCCGCCTGACGCACGGCGCGCTCACGTACGGCGCTCGGCAGGTTCGATCCCGACAGGTTCGCCGGTCACGCGCCGCTGTCGATACAATCCCTACTGCAGAGCACAGGATTCTCCAAGGCACCATGAGCGAGGAGCCAGCATGGCCACGATTGAGAGCACCAGCATCGCCAAGCCCAGCCCGATCGTCGAGGACGAGCAGGGCCAACTGCGCGCTCGCCAGGGCATCTCGCGCGAGGTCGTCAGCGAGCTGTCGAAGATCAAGGGCGAGCCCGACTGGATGGCCGAGAAACGGCTGAAGTCGCTTGAGATCTTCGAACGCAAGCCCGTCCCCACATGGGGTCCGGACCTGAGCGGCCTGAACCTCGACGACCTCGTGCTCTACTCCCCCCCGACGGCGGGGCGGTTCAACAGCTGGGACGACGTGCCCGCCGAGATGAAGCAGACCTACGAGGACCTCGGCATCCCCCAGGCCGAGCGCGAGCACCTCGCGGGCGTGGTCGGGGTGTGGCGCCAGGAGCCGGTGTATGAGGGCCTCAAGGAGGAGTACTCCAAGCAGGGCATCCTGTTCTGCTCGATGGACACGGCGATCACCGAGTACCCGGAGCTCGTGCAGAAGTACTTCATGAACAAGTGCGTGCCGCCGCAGGACAACAAGTTCTCGGCGCTGCACGGCGCGGTGTGGTCGGGCGGGGCCTTCTGCTACGTCCCCAAGGGCGTCAAGTGCGACCTGCCGCTGCAGTCCTACTTCCGCATGGAGGGCGCCGGCGAGGGCACCTTCGAGCACACGCTGATCGTCGCCGACGAGGGCTCCGAGGTGAACTACATCGAGGGCTGCACGGCGCAGACCTACAGCGTCAACTCGATGCACTCGGCGGTCGTCGAGATCTTCGTGCACGAGGGCGCCAAGGCCCGCTACACGACCGTGCAGAACTGGTCGAAGGACGTCTACAACCTCAACACCAAGCGCGCCGTGGTGGACGCCGAGGGCACGGTCGAGTGGGTCGGCGGGTCGATGGGCGCGAAGTACGTGATGCTCTACCCGGGCTCGTTCCTGATGGGCGAGGGCGCGCGCGCCGACCATCTCAACGTGGGCGTGGCCGGCAAGGGCGTGCACAAGGACACCGGCGCGAAGGTCGTGCACCTGGCGCCGAACACGACCTCGAACATCCTCGCCAAGTCGATCTCCAAGGACGGCGGCATCATGGGCTACCGGGGCCTCGTCAAGATGGGCCAGCACTCGGCCGGCTCGAAAGCGCGCGTGCAGTGCGACGGGCTGATGATGGACGGCGATCTCACGCTCCGACACCTGGCCCGACATCCAGATCCAGAACCCCCACGTGACCGTCGCCCACGAGGCCACCGTCGGGCGCATCTCTGATGACCAGCTCTTCTACATGGGCTCGCGCGGCTTCACCGAGGACGAGGCGGCGGCGATGATCGTCAACGGCTTCATCGAGCCCGTCACGAAGGAGCTGCCGATGGAGTACGCGGTCGAGCTCAACCGTCTCATTCAGTTGGAGATGGTCGGCAGCATCGGCTGACCTGACGCCGGTGGCCGGCGGCTGGCGGCGTCCTCGGTCGCTCGTGTGCAGAGCACACCTCGCTCGCTGCGTCCTTGCCAGCCTCGACCCTCGCCGCCAGGTCCGGTCCGGGACCCGAATTGCGCGCCCCCGGTGGACACGATCGTCGCGCCGCTGTTCCCCAGGGGGATGCGTGGGTGAACGCGGGCTCGGGCGGTGGCGGTCAGGCGAGCATCATCCAGCGCGGTCGGCCGATGCTGGTGGAGTTCTGGGACTTCTGCCGCCCGAACTCGATGCGCACGCTGCCCTACGTGAAGGAGTGGCACGAGCGCTACGGGCCGGCGGGTCTGCGCACGATCGGCGTGCACTGCCCGGGCTTTGATCCCTCGCGGGAGGAGCGGGCGGTCAGGGAGGCCGTGGCGCGCCTTCGGGATCCCCTATCCGGTGGCTGATCGACTCCGATCTCGAGGTGTGGCAGGACTACGGCAACGAGGGCTGGCCGGCGCGCTACCTGTTCGACGGGCGGGCGCGCCTGTTCGAGTACCACCACGGCGAGGGCGGCTATCGCGAAACCGAGCTGGCGATCCAGGAGCTCGTGGGGGTCGAGCGCGAGCCGATGGGACCCCTGCGCCCCGAGGACGCTCCCGGCGCGCGCCTGTGCGCACAGACCGAGGATCAGCCGGGCGCCTACTCGGGCCCCTATGAGGCGGGCGGCGTGTGGGCGGTGCTCGACGGCGCCGGAGTCGTGTCGGTGAGCGCCGGCGGCGCGGGTGGCGGCGGGAAGGTGATCGAGGTGGCGGTCACTCACCCCGGCGCCTATCCGCTGATCGAGCACGAGCGCCACACCGCGGGCATGCTGCGCATCGTGTGCGAGGCCGGCGTGCGCGTGCCTGGCGACCTGCTTCACGCCGGGCGTGGCCTGACGAGCACCGCCCTACGCCCGCGGCGGCCTGAGCTCGGCGTGGGTTCGGTCGAGGAGCAGCCGCTCGAGGCACGGGTGGCCCGGAGTCCTCGACGAGCACGCAGGTTCCCGGCCAGTAGGGGCTCTCGCCGGGGGTGCGGGTGAGAAAGGCCGGAGCGTAGACCCAGCAGCCGGCGTTCACCAGGCGGGCGCCGGCCCCGTCCGTTCCGGCCGCCGGGCGCCCGCGCCACTCGTCCACCGGATCGCCGGGCAGGGGCCCGGCGCGGTGGGTGTGGCCGAACACCACGTACGCGTCGCCCAGGCCGAGCCGCGCCGCCACCTCGCCCATCGCCCGAAGGCCCGCGCGGCGCAGCTCGCCGCTGAGATATCTCTGCCCGCAGCGGTCCGAGCCCCGCGCGGTTGAGCGTCGCCACCGCGAGCGGGAAGCCGGCCACCAGCGCGCGTGTCCGCATCCGGCGAAGCGCCATGGCACCGGCGCTCCTGCGGAACGGCGCCCGTCGGCGCGCGCGCCCGGGTCGGCGGTGCTCTCGCCTCCCAGCGCACGCCAGGCGCTGACCATGCTCACGCCGTTCAGCGCGTCGCCCGTGCGCCCGTCCCGGGCCACTGCGTCCCGCCAGGCGAACACGGGCGCTGAGACCGCCTCGTAGTCGTCGGGGCCGCTGAACGCCTCGGCCGGACGCCCCAGCACGCGGCTCATCGCGCCCACGCTCAGGCGCTCGAGGGTGGGCACCGTCAGATGGCAGTCCAGATAGTGGCCGTGCATCGCGTAGACGTCGGGACGCACCCACAGCCCCGGGTAGACGACGCTCACGCGGGCCGACAGCGCCCACTGGGCGATCCGCTCGAGCATCGGCGAGACGCCCGCGGGATCGAGGAGCTGCTCCACCGCGAGCGGCGGCGGCTCCTCGATCTCACCGCGTCGGGCGAGCCAGGGTTCGATCGAGCGCATGGTCGTGGTTGCCGGCCGTGATGACGAGCTCGCGCCCCTCGAGCGCCCTGCCCGAGATCTTCGAAGAACGGGCCGCGCCGCCGCCATCGCCTCGCGCGGTGGGCCGTGACGAAGCTCGAGCACGTCGCCGAGCAGAACGAGCCGGTCGACGCGGGAGAGAGCGTCGAGCAGCGGCGCGCGCAGCTCGGCCCGGCGCAGCAGGTCCGTGTCGGAGACGCTGCCCAGATGCAGGTCGGAGATGATCAGCGTGCGCATCGCAACCGCGCACCTTAGAGCCGCTCAGCGCGACGTGCCCGCGACCGCCGGCAGGCGCGTTCCTAGCCCGACGGTACGACGGCCGCCGTTGCGGCCTCGCCTCCGGAGATGACCGCGCCCGCGGACACGACCGCGCCCGCGGACACGCCCTCGCCCGCGGAGTCGGGCGCGGTCGCGCCGCGACGATCGCGGACGGGCTTGGGCAGCATGAAGCGGACATCCTCGTTGATCACGTGGAACTCCGAGACGTCCTGCACGTCCCGGGCGCGGAAGAAGTCGACCAGCTGCTGAACGAGGTCCTCCGGGGCGCTCGCTCCCGAGGTGATGCCGACCACGCGCCTGTCGGTCAGCCACTCCTCGCGCACCTCATCGGCAGTGTCGATCAGGTGGGCGTCGGTGCCGCACTCGCGCGCGACCTCGACCAGGCGCACCGAGTTGGATGAGTTGCGCGAGCCGATCACGAGCAGCAGATCACAGCTTGCCGCCATCTGCTTGACGGCGGCCTGACGGTTGGTGGTGGCGTAACAGATGTCATCGGTGCGGGGGCCGACGATGCCGGGGAAGCGCTCGCGCAGACGATCGAGTATCGAGCTGGTTTCATCCACCGCAAGGGTCGTCTGCGTGATGTAGGCGATCTTCTCCGGATCCTCCACCTCCAGATCGTCCACGTCGCGCTCGCTCTGCACGAGCACGATCCGATCGGGAGCCTCGCCCATCGTGCCTTCGACCTCCTCGTGCCCGTCGTGGCCGACGAGCACGATCGTGTAGCCGTCCTCGGCGAAGCGCACGGCCTCGCGGTGCACCTTGGTGACCAGCGGGCAGGTCGCGTCGATCGTGCGCAGGCCGCGCGCCTGCGCCCCGGCCCGCACGCTTGGGGCGACGCCGTGCGCGGAGAACACGCAGACGGCGCCCTCGGGCACCTCGGTCTCCTCTTCGACGAAGATCGCACCGCGCTCGCTCAGCCGCGCGACCACGTTCTTGTTGTGCACGATCTCCTTGCGCACGTATACCGGCGCGCCGTGGATGGCCAGGGCACGTTCGACCGTCTGCACGGCTCGATCAACACCGGCGCAGTAACCACGCGGCGCGGCCAGCAGGACCTTCTGGACCGTGTTTGCCACCAGGCCATTGTAGGGGCGCCGGTTGGTGCGCCGGTGTACCCTAGGCGGTCGTGCCCCAACGTCACCTCGACAGGCTCACCCCGGTCGACGCCTCGTTCCTGCATCAGGAGGGCCCGGGCTCGCACATGCACATCGGCGGGCTGACGATCGCCGAGGGTCCGCCCCCGCCGATGGAGGACTTCCTCGAGCAGATCCGTGAGCGCTTGCACCTGGTGCCGCGATACCGGCACAAGCTCGCCTTCACGGTGCTCGACAGCGGCCGCCCGGTCTGGGTCGACGACCCGAACTTCAATCTCGAGTACCACGTGCGCCACACCGCCCTGCCGACGCCCGGGACCTGGGTGCAGCTGCAGAGCCTGGTCGCACGGATCTTCTCCCAGCAGCTCGACCGCTCAAAGCCGCTGTGGGAGATGTGGCTGATCGAGGGCCTGAAGGACGACCGCTTCGCGCTGATCACCAAGACCCATCACTCGCTGATCGACGGCATCGCCGGCGTCGATCTGGCGACGGTGCTCTACGACCTCTCGCGCGAACCGCCGCCCATCAAACACTCGGGGCGCGCCTGGCAGCCTCACTCCGAGCCGGGGACCGTGGAGCTCGTTGCGGCGGGACTGCGGGGAGCGGTGCGCATCGGGATGGAGCTCGCCGAGGGCACGATCGACGCGATCATGCGCCCGGACCACGCGCTTGCCAGGGCGCGCGAGGCGGCGGAGGGCATCGGCGAGATCGTGTGGGCGGGCCTCAACCCTGCCCCACCGACGCCGCTGAACGTGCCCATCGGCCCCCACCGGCGCTTCGTCGGCGTGCCCAACCAGCTGGACGACTTCAAGCTCGTCAAGAACGCATTCGGCGGTACCGTCAACGACGTCGTGCTCGCGGTCGTCACCGGCGCCCTGCGCACCTTCCTGATCTCGCGCGGCGTGCACACCGAGGGGCTCGAGCTGCGAGCGCTCGTCCCGGTGTCGGTTCGAGGCGAGGCCGAGCACCACACGGGGGGCAACCGCATCGTCGTGATGCGCGGACCGCTGCCCGTGTACATCGCCGATCCCGTCCAGCGCCTGCAGTTCGTCTCCCAGGCGATGGCCGGCCTGAAGGAGTCGAAGCAGGCGCTCGGCGCCGAGGTGATATCGGGGGCCCAGAACTTCGCCCCGCCCACGATCCTCGCACAGGCGTCGCGCCTGAACTTCTCGACCCGGCTGTTCAACCTGATCGTCACCAACGTGCCGGGCCCGCAGTTCCCGCTGTACATGCTCGGACGCGAGATGCTCGAGGCCTATCCGATCGCGTTCCTGCCCGAAAACCACGCCCTGGCGATCGCCATCATGTCCTACAACGGCCAGATGAACTTCGGCCTGCTCGCCGACTTCGACGCCGTGCCCGATCTCGACCTCATCGGCGAAAGCATCGCGGCCGAGCTGGCAACGCTCGGCTCGCTCGCGCGCGAAGCGGCTCCGGTCCCGGCTTAGCGCCCCGAGCCCCCGGGACACCGCTGCCCCCGGGCGGCCTCGCGGGTCGGCACCGAGCGCGAACTAGTCCGCCTGTTCCATGCCTTTGAGCGTGGCGTCTACGCCGTGATCGACACGTCCTTGCGTGATCCGATTGCGACCCCGCGTGATCCGATTGCGACCCCGCGTGATCCGATTGGACCTGGGCGTGGCGCCCGGTCTCCAGTTCGTGACCCGGATCATCGCGGCTTCGACATCTTCGAGTCGATCGCTTATCTGCTCGTCGCTGAGCCCGGGCAGCTCATCGGCGACGCGTTTGCTTTCTTCGGCCAGCTCGAGCAGATGGCTCGCAAGCTCACGCTCGTCCAGCGCGCGCTGGTTAACGGTCATCGGTTCCTCCTGTGGTTGGAGGGTCCGAGGTCGCAACTGTCGTTGCGTGGGGCCCCTGCGTGTCTTTTATGGTCACCCTCGCGTCGGGACGTAAGCTCTCTCGTCGCCGCGGGGCCGGACGCTTACCCGTCGCGGCCCCCGCCCTGTATGGAGCGACCACCATAGACCCCTCAGGTGGAGTTCCGCAATCGTCTATCCGTCCATGGATCGCATCTGCCCACTTGGGCGATCTTGGCACTCCTCCAACCTTCCACCGAGACGGGATGACCCGCTGCCGGGTAGGCGACGTAGACCATACAAGGACCTTATTCGACGCAGGCATGGAAAAACCTGCCGACGAGCTGGGAGTGGTGGTGCAAAGACTCGGCCCCAGCCAACTTGCCGCCATCGGCGAAAGCTCGAGCGTGGGCGTCTAGCCGCGGGGCGCGGGTCGCCGAATTGCAGCACTTGGCGTCCTGGCCCGTCGCAGGGACAATCATCCACCGGAGGTCATATGCCAGTCCGCGATTACAGAGACGTCTTGTGGCCCCGCCATGTGCAGCGCCGACGCGCTGCCACGACCATGACGCTACCCCAACGCGAAGCGTATGACGAAGGAAGGGCGCATGGGATCGACGAAGCCGTGAGGATCGTGGAGCCGCTCCTAATCGCCGCTTCCGGCCCACGACTGGCCGACGTCGAGGTCGAGGTGGTCGCCCGTGCCGCCCACGCCGAGCTACAGCGGCTCGCGGCGCGGCTCGGCGAGGCGCTGAAGTAAACAAGCACGAACGCCGGCAGATGCCGATCGACCACGAGCTCCTGCGGGCACTTCGGCGTCGCTGCCCCACCGACGCCGCTGAACGTGCCGATCGGCCCCCACCGGCGCTTCGTCGGCGTGCCCAACCAGCTGGACGACTTCAAGCTCGTCAAGAACGCATTCGGCGGTACCGTCAACGACGTCGTGCTCGCGGTCGTCACCGGCGCCCTGCGCACCTTCCTGATCTCGCGCGGCGTGCACACCGAGGGGCTCGAGCTGCGAGCGCTCGTCCCGGTGTCGGTTCGAGGCGAGGCCGAGCACCACACGGGGGGCAACCGCATCGTCGTGATGCGCGGACCGCTGCCCGTGTACATCGCCGATCCCGTCCAGCGCCTGCAGTTCGTCTCGCAGGCGATGGCCGGCCTGAAGGAGTCGAAGCAGGCGCTCGGCGCCGAGGTGATATCGGGGGCCCAGAACTTCGCCCCGCCCACGATCCTCGCACAGGCGTCGCGCCTGAACTTCTCGACCCGGCTGTTCAACCTGATCGTCACCAACGTGCCGGGCCCGCAGTTCCCGCTGTACATGCTCGGACGCGAAATGCTCGAGGCCTATCCGATCGCGTTCCTGCCCGAAAACCACGCCCTGGCGATCGCCATCATGTCCTACAACGGCCAGATGAACTTCGGCCTGCTCGCCGACTTCGACGCCGTGCCCGATCTCGACCTCATCGGCGAAAGCATCGCGGCCGAGCTGGCAACGCTCGGCTCGCTCGCGCGCGAAGCGGCTCCGGTCCCGGCTTAGCGCCCCGAGCCCCGGAGAGCGAGCGCCTCGGAGATCCGTAGCCCGGTCGCGGCGAGCAGTCGGCCGCGAGAGTATGGTCGTCTCATGGGGAAGGGTCCGCACGTCTACCGCTGGGTCCTGGCCGTCTCGCTTGGCGCCCTCATAGCCGGATGCGGCGGCAGCGCAAGCAACCCTAGCTCGGCCCCGACCACAGCGCCAACAGCGCCCGCAGCGACTGGGCCCTTCCACCCGTACGCCGAATCGCCCAAAGAAGCATCCGAAGAAGCCAAGAAGGAAGCCGAAGTAGCCAAAGAAGAAACCGAAGAAGCCAAGAAGGAAACCGAAGAAGCCAAACGATCGGAAGCAAAACGCTGAGGGGTCATGCGAGCGGACCTCTGCCCGCGAGCCGCGTCGCCTCCAGCGATGCACCGCAGACTCGGCAGCCTGGTCATGGAGCCGGCGCTCGTGTTGGTACGCTCGAAACGAGCCGCCGACAGCGGCTTTTGATTCCCGGACCCCCCGGGGGATCGAGCCGGCGGGAAGCCCCCCGGTCGGCGGCTCGCTTAGTCTCGCCGACAGACTGCGGCCACGTCAACCGATGCACCTCCGCTGCCGGGGGCGCACACACCAAGGTGGCGAACGTAGGCGGCGAGGTTTGCCGCGCTCACAGCGCCGGCCTCACGATCGCCAGCTCGCCGTGTAGCCGGCGGGTCGCCGGCAGTCCACGCAGGTGCCCCGGCGATGTACTTGGCCCGCTGACGATCCCGCATTTTGCGGAGAGTGCTCGCGTTTCACTGACGCTCGCCGGAGTATGCTGCCCAGTTGCGCCAGGGCGCAGGAGACTTTGCCGCAAGGCGCTAAACGAGGAGAGTTTGTGTGCTCGCTCGGTGTCGCCCGTAACGGATGAGGCAAGGGACACGTTGAGCTGGGTTGAGCGCGCTCCCGGTCGGAGGAGGAGAACGACCGGGGCGCGCCTCCCACTTCTTGCGGTGGCGATCCTAGAGGAGTCACCGCGGCCTTCATAGGGTCGAGTCCCGAACTCCCCGCACGTTGCGGAGAGAAGCGATCAGGCGTTCGCAAGACACCCCTCCATACCCGGCGTCTATGCGAACAGACGTTCGTATCACGCCCCGGCCCCTCCGTCCGCTCGCCGAGCTCCCGGGTGTCCTCTTCCGGCCTGGGCTCAGTACCCGAGCGCGAACTTCGCGTCCTCGCTCATCTTCTCCGGCGACCAGGAGGGAGTGAAGACCATCTCGCAGGACACCGTCTTCACGCCGTCCAATTCGCCCACGAACTCCTCGATCTGCTCGGTCACCTGCGGCCCGATCGGGCAGCCGGGCGTGGTCAGCGTGAACGTCACGCGCACGTTGCCTTCATCGACCTCCACCCCGTAGATCAGCCCCAGCTCCACGAAGTCGAGCCCGAGCTCGGGGTCGATCACGTTCGCCAGCGCGTCCATCACGTCGTCCTCAGTTGGCATGCCCCGAGTCTAGCCGGATGCTCGGCGAGCGACCGAGGACGCAACATCGCGCCGCCAGCGGGCCGAGGGGCAAGCCAGGCAAGGACGCAGGGAGCGTGGCGTGCTACGCACGCGAGCGACCTTGAGGACACAGCATGGCGCCGCCCCTCGGCCCGCTAGTTGTCGCAGCCGAGGCGGTCCCACATGTACAGCTGGATGCACTCGCCGGCGAGCTCGATCGCCCGCTCGCGCGACAGGCGTGGCAGCACCGTGTCCAGGGCGTGCTCCTCGGAGACGCCCGCCTGGAACGCTTCCTCACCGCGAAAGCCCGCCGCGATCTTCAGCGCCTCGCGCCTGTTCTCGCCCAGGCTCGGGAACACGCCGACCAGGAAATCGGTGTTGGGGATCGGCTGACCCACCTCGAGCGAGGCGTGCCAGGCGGCGAGCAGGTGCAGGTCGTCCTCGTCGAGATCGGCGATCGCTTTGGCGTAGTGGACCGACAGCTCCTGGTCGGGGATGTCGTCCACCCAGGCGCGCACCACCTCTCCGACCAGCTGACGGCGGGCCTCACGGCCGACCGACTCGGCGATCACTCGAATGGCATCCTGAGGCTCGATGAAGCACAGTGGCATCGGCGACTCCCAAGCGGAGGGGAAACGATTGACACGCGGGACTGTAGGCGGCCGGTGTGGACGGCACTTTCGCCGGCCGCTCAAAGGCCCGAGCGCGGCGCGGGCGCGCTCGAGCGCGCCGGGATCGCTGCAGTCTCGGCCGGGCAGCCGAGCGTCGCCCGCTGCGGCGAGGCCCAGTTGGCGAATGCCAGGTCGAGCGTCTGGATAGGTACCGCGATCGCCTCTGCGAGCGCCGCCGCGCGGCGCTCGAGGTGGATCGGCTCGCCGATGGCGAACAGGCGCTTGGCGGCCAGCGTCGTGAGGTCGCCCGAGGACTGGCCGCGCGCGCCCAGCAGGTGCAGGGAGTCGGCCCGCAGCTCGTACAGGCCCAGGGCGCCCAGCGTTACGAGCAGGTCATAGCGCCCCATGCGCCCGAAGCCCGGGCAGCGCGAGGCGCTCGAACAGCCGGTCGAAGCGCCGCTCGGCGCTCCAGGCGGGATCGCCCAGGAACGCGCGCGCCTGTGAGCCCCCCGAGTGCTCGACCCAGTTGCGGTAGGCGCGCACCGTTTCGAGGCCCCGCGCGGGATCGTGGGAGGTCCGCGGACCGAGCGGAATGCCCGTCGAGATCGTCGAGCTCCTCGGGCCTGCTGAGCCGAGGGCCAGGCGGATCCCCGCGAACGGGTCCTCGCCCTCGAGCGGAGAGAGGTAGGAGATCAGAAAGCACGTCCACGTGGCCTGCTCCGGGGCGGCGTCGGCGAGCGCGCGGACCTCGCCGTAAAGACCCCGTGGGGCCGCGGCGAGCGCGAGCAGCCGCCCGCTCGAGAACGCGATCTCCTCTGCCAGCCGGACCGCGTCGGCCGAGGCGCGCAGGCCGGGCAAGAGCTCCGAGCGATAGCCGTCGTCCTCGTGCGCGGCCCTCGCGCCGGACGCGCAGGCCCTCCCCGCGCGGGCGCCGGGTGCCGCCGGCAGCTCGCGGCGAGGCGGAGCTCCGGCCCGCGCCGGCTCGCCGGGCCGATGATCCCGCGCCGCCCGCCCTGCCCCGCGATGAGCCGCCGCCCTCGGGTGAGCTGCCCGGGCAGGGTCTTCGAGCAGATCGGGCAGCGCTCGATGAAGCGGTTGTGCCGGCAGAAGGTGGGCATGACCATGCTGGCAGTGCCGACTGCGCGTGGCCGCTAACCCGGCGCCGATGCCGGGGCCCGCGTGCGCTGGGGCGGGCCCTCGGGGCCTTCGTCGGCGTCGGCGTGGCCGGCGAGCCCGGCGTCCTGCGGGCAGTTTCGCCGCCGCGTCCTGCCTGCCGTTGCCGCGCGCCGCCAGGTAGCGGTCCACCATGCGCGCGCACTGGCGCCCCTCGTTGATCGCCCACACGATCAGCGACTGGCCGCGCCGCGCGTCGCCGGCCGCGAACACGCCCTCGACGGAGGTGGTGTAGGGCTTGACCGCCCTGACGTTGCCGCGCGCGTCGCGCTCCACGCCGAGCTCGTCGAGCAGCTGCGGCTCGGGGCCCAGGAAGCCCATCGCCAGCAGCACGAGCTGGGCGGGCAGCTCGCGCTCGGTGCCCGGCACCGGCGCGAACGGCGGCGCCGGCCTCGGCGTGGGCGATGTGCAGGGCGGCGACCGCCCCGCTGTCGTCGCCGGAGAAGCCCGTCGTGGTGATCGAGTAGTCCTGCTCGCCCAGCTCGAGGCTCCTCGCCTCCTCCATCGCGTAGCTCAGGCGGTACTTCAGACGGCCACTGCGGCCACGGGGTGACGCTCGTCGGGGCGGTGGGACGGCGGCTCGGGCAGCAGCTCGAGCTGGGTGATCGACCGCGCTCCCTCGCGCAGCGCGTTGCCGACGCAGTCGGCGCCCGGTGTCCCCGCCGCCGATCACGATCGACGTCGCGGCCCGAGGCGGTGATCTCGCGCTCGGGCGCGGGAGCGGGGACGGTCGGCTCGGGGCCGAGCTCGCGCGCCACGAAGCGGTTGCGCTGGTAGAGGTAGTCCATCGCGAAGTGCACGCCGTCGAGCTCCCTGCCGGGCACCGGCAGGTCGCGCGGCACGCGCGAGCCGGTGGCGAGCACGACCGCGTCGATAGCCGCGCGCGCAGCTCCTCCACGCTCACATCGCGTCCGACGTCCACGCCGCAGCGCATCTCCACGCCCTCGGCGATCAGCTGCTCGACCCGCCGCTCGACGACGGTCTTCTCGATCTTGAAGTCGGGCACGCCGAACCGCACGAGCCCGCCGATCGCCTCGTCGCGCTCGAACAGCGTCACGCGGTGGCCGGCCCGGCGCAGCTGCTGGGCCGCCGCCATGCCGGCCGGACCGGAGCCGACGACGGCGACCCGCTGGCCGGTCTCGACGCGCGGCGGCTCGGGCGCCACCCAGCCCTCCTCGCAATGCACGGTTGATGATCGCGTTCTCGATCTGCTTGATCGTGACCGCGTCGCCCTCGCCTGATCTCCAGCACGCATGCCGCCTCGCACGGCGCGGGGCACAGGCGGCCGGTGAACTCGGGGAAGTTGTTCGTCGCGTGCAGCTGGGCGATCGCATCCGCGAAGCGATCGCGGTAGACGAGATCGTTCCAGTCGGGAATCAGGTTCCCGAGCGGGCAGCCGTTGTGGCAGAACGGCACGCCGCAGTCCATGCAGCGGGCGCCCTGCTCGCGCAGATCCTCCACCGGGCGCGTGAGCAGGAACTCGCGGTAGTCGTGCGCGCGCTCGACGGGGCTCCCGCTGGGGAACCCCGTGGCGCTCGATCTGCAGGAAGCCGCCCAGCTTGCCCATCAGGCGCCCGCTCTCGCCGACCGCGTCCAGCCGTCGGGACGACGCCACCGCGCCGTTTTCCGCCGCGAGCGCCGCGAGGGCCTCCTGCTCGGCCTGTTCGCGCAGCACGCGCTTGTAGTCGTGGGGCATCACCTTCACGAACGCCCCGCTCGCGAGCAGCTCCTCCCAGTCGGCGAGCACGCGCGCCGCGACCGGGGAGTCGGTGCGCAGCAGGTGCTCCTCGATCAGCTCGCGCAGCTCGAGCGCATCGTCCTGAGCGAGGCTCTTCGAAGCCGACCGTGCCCATGTTGCAGCGCTCCGGCGAACGCGCCGTCCTCGTCCAGGACGTAGGCCACGCCGCCGCTCATGCCCGCCGCGAAGTTCCGCCCGGTGGGGCCGAGCACGACCACGCAGCCCGCCCGTCATGTACTCGCAGCCGTGGTCGCCGATGCCCTCGACGACCGCCCAGGCGCCCGAGTTTCGCACCGCGAATCGCTCGCCGGCCAGTCCCCGGAAGAACGCCCTGCCGGCGGTGGCGCCGTACAGCACGGTGTTGCCGACGATCACGTTCTGCTCGGCCCTGAAGTGCTCGCCCATGTCCGCCGCGCGGGCGGATCGCGAACACCCCGCCGGACAGGCCCTTGCCCGCGTAGTCGTTGGCGTCGCCGTGCAGCGTGAACGTCACCCCCGGCGCCAGCCAGCCGGCGAAGCTCTGTCCGGCCGAGCCCTCGAAGTCGACGACGATCGAGTCCTCGGGCAGCCCCGCGGCACCGTGGCGCTGGGCGATATGGCTCGAGAGGATCCCCCCGACGCAGCGGTTGCGGTTGCGATGGCATCTCGAGCGCCATCGCGTCACCCGCTCGAGCCCCTCCAGAGCCGGGCGCGAGCGCTCCACGAGCTGCCAGTCGAGCGCGTCCTTGAGCACCTCCGGCGGCGCTTGGACGCGACGGCGCGGCGCGCCCTGGGGCAGCTCGATGTGGGCGAGGATGTGTGACAGGTCGACGCCCCGCGCCTTCCAGTGCTCGATCGCGTCCGCTGGCGCCCAGCAGGTCGACCCGGCCGATCGCCTCGTCCAGCGAGCGCAGGCCGAGCGAGGCCAGGATTTCGCGCACCTCCTCGGCGACGAAGAAGAAGAAGTTGACGACGTGCTCGGGCGTGCCCTTGAAGCGCTTGCGCAGCACCGGGTCCTGCGTGGCGATGCCCACCGGGCACGTGTTCAGGTGGCAGGCGCGCATCATGATGCAGCCGGTGGCGATCAGCGGCGCGGTGGAGAAGCCCATCTCGTCGGCGCCCAGCATCGCGGCGATGACCACGTCGCGTCCGGTCTTCAGCTGGCCGTCGGTCTGCACGACGATGCGCGAGCGCAGGTCGTTGAGCAGGAGCGTCTGCTGGGTCTCGGCCAGGCCGATCTCCCACGGCACGCCCGCCGACTGGATCGACGACAGCGGCGAGGCTCCCGTGCCGCCGTCGTGACCGGCGATCAGCACGCGGTCGGCGTTCGCCTTGGACACGCCCGCGGCGACCGTGCCGACACCCACCTCGGAGACGAGCTTGACCGACACCTGGGCGCTCGGGTTCGCGCAGCGCAGGTCGTAGATCAGCTGCTTGAGGTCCTCGATCGAGTAGATGTCGTGATGGGGCGGCGGCGATATCAGTCCGACCCCCGGGGTCGTGTGGCGGATCGAGCCGATGTAGGAGTCCACCTTGTGGCCCGGCAGCTGGCCGCCCTCGCCGGGCTTGGCGCCCTGCGCCATCTTGATCTGCAGCTCGTCGGCGTTCACCAGGTAGTGGATCGTCACGCCGAAGCGCCCGGAGGCGACCTGCTTGATCGCCGAGCGACGGCGATCGCCGTTCTGATCGGGCGTGAAGCGCGAGGGGTCCTCCCCGCCCTCGCCCGTGTTCGAGCGCCCGCCGAGGCGGTTCATCGCGATCGCGAGCGTCTCGTGGGCCTCGCGCGAGATCGACCCCAGGCTCATCGCGCCGGTGCAGAAGCGCTTGACGATCTCGCTCGCCGGCTCGACCTCATCCATGGAATGCCCGCCCGCCCGTCGCCCGCCCGTCCGTCCGCGTGCTCCCCGTCCCGGTCGCGCTCTTCAGAGCCGATCTTCAAGCAGGCCGCGCAGCGTCGCGCTGCGCGCGGCGTGCTCGTTGACCATGCGCGCGTACTCGAGGTACTTCGCGAAGGCCGGGCTCTCGCGCACCGCCTCGTAGGCGTCGCGATCACCCCCCAGCGCCGCCGGCCACGTCGCCGTTGACCGCCCGCACGGCGTGCTGCACGAGCGCGATCGTCTCGGGGTTCCACATGTGGTGCTCGCCGTCGCGCCGCCACGCGTAGACGCCGCCCACGGGCAGCAGACGTCGTCGTGGGCCGGTCGCGGATAGGCGCGGGCGTGGCGCTCGAGCGCCTCGGTCGCGAGCACCTCGACGCCCACGCCGCCGATGCGCGAGGCGGTGCCGGTGAAGTGCGTGTCGATCAGCTCCCGCTCGAGGCCCACCGCCTCGAAGATCTGCGCGCCGCGGTAGGACTGGATCGTCGAGATGCCCATCTTCGAGATCGTCTTCAGAAGCCCTTTGCCGATCGCCTTGACGAGATTCTGCGCGGCATCCTCGGGGCCGATCGGAGCCTCGACGCCGTCGGCTCCGGTGCGCACGATGCGCCCTTCGACGACCAGCTCGTCGAGCGTCTCGAGCAGCAGGTAGGGGTTGATCGCGCTCGCGCCGTAGCCGATCAGCGTCGCGAAGTGGTGCACCTCGCGCGGCTCGCCGGACTCCACGATGATCCCGGCGCGCAGGCGCGTGCCCTCGAGCACCAGGTGATGGTGCACGGCCGCGACGCGCCAGCAGCGAGGGAACGGGGACGCGCCGCGGGCCGAGCAGCCGGTCGGACAGGATGATGATGTTCACGCCTTCGGCGATCGCCTCGCGCGCCTGGCGGCAGATGCGATCGATCGCCTTCGCGATGCCCTCGGCGCCCTCGGCTGACCGGCCAGGTGATGTCGATCGTGCGCGCCGCGTACACGTCGTGAACGACGTGCCGCAGCGTCTCGAGCTCGCGGTTCAACAGGATCGGCTGGTTCAAGAGCAGCTTGTGCGCGTGCTCGGGCGTCTCGTCGAACAGGTTGCGCTCGTTGCCGAGGCTCGTCGCCAGGCTCATCACGATCTCCTCGCGGATCGGATCGATCGGCGGGTTGGTGACCTGGGCGAACAGCTGCTTGAAGTAGGAGAACAGCGGCGGCGCCTGGTCGGAGAGCACCGCCAGGGAGAGGTCGTTGCCCATCGAGCCCACCGGCTCCTGCGCGTCCCTCGCCATCGGCGTCAGCAGCACGCGCAGGTCCTCCTGGGAGTAGCCGAAGGCGCGCTGGCGCAGGCGTAGCGGCTGGTCGGACAGCGTCTTTTCGCTCGACGGCGGCAGCTCGGAGAAGGGCACGGCGTTGCGCGCGTACCACTCGCCGTAGGGATGGCGCGTGGCCACCTCGCGCTTGACCTCCTCGTCCTCGACGATCCGCCCACGCTCGAGGTCGACGAGGAACAGCTTGCCCGGGCTGCAGGCGCCCGAGGCGCCGCACTTCGCCGGGGGGAATGTCGAGCAGGCCCGACTCCGAGCCGAGCACCACGTGCCCGTCGGTGGTCTCGACCCAGCGGCCCGGCCGCAGGCCGTTGCGGTCGAGCGTCGCACCGACCACGCGCCCGTCGGTGAACGCCACCGAAGCCGGCCCGTCCCAGGGCTCCATCACGCAGGAGTGGAAGGCGTAGAACCCCTTCAGGTACTCCGGCAGATCGTCGCGGTCGCGCTAGGCCTCGGGGATCATCATCATCGCCGCGTGCGGCAGCGAGCGCCCGGCCAGCATCAGCAGCTCGAGCACGTTGTCGAACGTCGCCGAGTCGGAGTTGCCGGGGCTGACGACCGGCAGGATCTTCTGCAGGTCCTCGCCGAACAGCTCGCTGGAGAGCTCCGACTCGCGCGCGCGCATCCAGTTGATGTTGCCCATCACCGTGTTGATCTCGCCGTTGTGGCAGATCACCCGGTAGGGGTGCGCGAGCTCCCAGCTGGGGAACGTGTTGGTGGAGAAGCGCGAGTGCACGAGCGCCAGCGCGCTCTTGGTGCGCTCGTCGCGCAGGTCCGGGTAGAACTCGGCCAGCTGGTAGGAGATCAGCATGCCCTTGTAGTTGATCGTGCGCGAGGAGCTCGAGGTGACATACAGGCCGGGCTCCTGCGCCGTGAGCTCGCAGATCGCGCCGGATGACGTAGAGCTTGCGCTCGAACGCGTCCTGGTCGCCCTGCAGGGACTCCGCGGCGCCGACGAACAGCTGGCGGATGACCGGGCCGGCACGCGCCCGCCACCTGGCCGGTGTGCTCCTCGCGGACGGGCACATCGCGCCAGCCGAGCAGCCGCTGGCCCTCCTCGCGCACGGTCCGCTCGAGCAAGTCCCGCGAGTCGTTCGCGCGCGGCCGGGTCGGTCGGCAGGAAGCACATCAGCACCCCGTAGGCGCCGAGCGGCGGCAGCTCGAAGTCGACCACCGCGCGCAGCAGCTCGTCGGGCATCTGCATCAGGATCCCCGCGCCGTCGCCCGTGCACGGGTCCGCGCCGGAGGCGCCGCGATGCTCGAGGTTCTCAAGCGCCGTGATCGCCCGTGAGAGCACCTCGTGCGTGGGCCGGTTGTCCAGGCGCGCGACCATGCCCACGCCACAGGCATCGTGCTCGAAGCGGGGGTCGTAGAGTCCGACGGCCTTTGGCGGCTGCTTGATTTGCGAAGTCATGAAGTGCTCGGTTGGGCGGTGCATCCCGGGCAGAGCGAGCCACTCCTGCGGGCACGCCCACCGGTGCGCAGGCAGGCGGGCACACGAGGCGGGGACGCAAAGCGTAGCAGCGCGAGCGCCCCAAAAACCAGCCGGGAAGCGGCCTCGCGGTCGCCTGCGGGCACCCTGCACGCCCACGGAAGCCCCCGCCCGGGCCTCTCAACCCACGGGGGTCTCGCGCAGCGTCTCCGGCTCGCTCCACGAGCACAGCCCGGCCCGCCCGGGACACGTCTCGCAGAGGCCGCGACGAGGGTGCTCGCTGACCGCGAACCCGCGTGCCCGCGCGCCGCGAATACGCGCCCTGAGCCGCTCTTCGAGCTCGCCGCGGTCGCCCGCCTGATAGCGGGCGCCGACCCACTCCTGCGGGCGCTCCAGAAACCAGTGCACGACCTCCACCGCCGGCGCGCCGTCGCGCAGCACGGCAAGCGCGTAGACCAGTCGCTGAATCCCGTACTCGCGCGCCACCAGCGCGCGAGATCCTCCTGCGGACCGACGCGGTCGCTCTTGTAGTCGATCAGCAGGCAGCCCCCGCCGTCCTCCTCGGCCAGCAGGTCGATCACGCCGTTGATGCAGCGGCTCGTCCGGCCCGAGGGAGAAGGCGAACGGGTACTCGACGTGCACGCTCTTTGCGCCCGCGACGCGCGCCGCCGGCCCCGTCGCGAGGCCGCCGCGCTCGACACCGCGCCCACCAGGACTGTGATCTCCTCGCGCTCGCGCGATCCCACCCGCATGCCCAGCTCGCGCGCCAGCAGCGTGACCTCCTCGGACGCCGGCACGCCGGGGCGCGCGAAGTCCACCGTCTCGAGCAGCCGGTGCACGAGCGTCCCGCGCGCCCGTGCCTCGAGGCCGCCGCCGAGGACCGCGCCCGCGCCTGCGGCCGGCTCTCCCGCATTCGCAGCACCCGTTCCAGGTAGTAGCGGTAGCCGCAGCGCTCGAGCTCGCTCAGCGAGGTGTAGCTCAGCGAGTCGCCGACGCCGAAGCGCGCCCCGCGCGACTCGCCCACTCCGGACGCCGCCCCGTGGGACTCGCGCGCTCCGGACCCCGCCCCGGGCGACTCGTCCTCGCCGAAGTCGAGCGGCAGGGACTGCTGTTGTTGCTGCTCGCGCGGAGCGTGTGCATTGGTACCTACGCGTATAGACGATGGCGCACGTTGCGAGGAAGTTGGGAGGTCGTCCCCGGCGCCACCCTCGCGAGCATCCCCGCGTGGCGCCCGCCGGCCGAGGACCGTGCCCACGGTGGCGGGCGCGTTCAGGCGGCAGCGCACGCTGGCGTGGCCGGTCGCGCCCGCCACCACCAGGTCGCATACCGGTTGCTCCAGCGTGGCCGTGAGCGCCGGCAGCTCAGCCCCGAGCGCCGGCCCGAGCCAGGAGATCGTCGGCGCGCCCAGCCGCTGCTCGGGCCAGCGCTCGAACTCGACCGCCCCGCTCAGCAGCAGCCGCTCGCGCGCGCGGGTCATCGCGACGTACAGGATCCGCTCCTCCTCCTCGGCCTGCGCCCGCTTGCGCTCCTCGCTCAGCTCCTCGTAGTCGAGCGTCGGCGTCGCCTCGCTCCCGTCCAGGCGCACCAGCGAGCATGCCGAGGCGCTCGCCGTCCACGAGCAGGTCGGGCTCGCGCATGTTCTGCGCCCGCCCGAGGTCGCCGACGCACACGACCGGGAACTCGAGGCCCTTGGCCGCGTGGATGCTCATCAGCCGCACCGCGTCGGGCTCGACGCCGTCGACGGGCGCATCGGACTCGCGCATGCGCCGTCGCTCCTGCAGGCGCGAGGCGTGGTCGAGGAAGCCGCGCAGGTCGCGGCCCTCGCGCGCTTCGAAGCCGGCGGCCAGGCGCAGCAGCTTGTGGACGTTCGCCAGCCTTCGCTCGCCCCACTCCAGGGCGAGCACGTGCTCGCGATAGCCGCTCGCATGGATCGCGCGCTCGATCAGCGCCGAGAGCGTCGAGTGCTCGGCCGCCCGCGCGCTCGCTCGGTCAGGCGCGGCAGAACGCGATCAGCGCATCGCGGTCCGCCGCCCTGAGGCGCTCGTACGAGCATCCTCCCCGCCCACGCGCAGCGTCTCCCACGCCCCGGCCGGCCCGCGCGCCTTCGCGGCGCGGGCGAGCAGCGCCAGGCCGTCGCGCGAGACGCCCACCAGCGGCGAGGCGAGCGTCCCGTACAGCGCCAGCTCATCGAGCGGGTTGGCCAGCGCGCGCAGGTAGGCCAGCAGGTCGCCGATCTGCTGGTGCCCCCAGAAGCCGCCGACCGCCGCCAGCGTGCGCATGCCGCGCAGCTGCAGCGCCCGCTCGTACACCTCCAGGTCGCCGCCGGCGCGCAGCAGCACCGCCACCTCCCCCGCGCGCACCTCGCCGCCGCGCGACGAGCTCGGCCACGCGCTGGGCCAGCAGCCGCGCCTCGGCCTGGCGCCACAGCGTGGCGCGGCGGCAGCCGCTCGCCGGCGATCTCGCCTGCGCCTGCTCACCGTCCTGCTCCCAGCCGCTGCGTGTCGGTCAGCAGCAGCTCGACCAGCGGCTCGCCATCGCCGTCGCGCGCCCGGCTTGCGGCTCCGTTCCCATTCCCGTCCGCCTCCCCGCTCCCGTTCCCGTTCCGATCCGCCTCCTCGTCCGAGCGTCCGGCCTCCAGCGGCGTGAATCCCGGCTCGAAACGCTGGACGAACACCGCGTTGACCACCTCCAGCAGCGGCGCGACGCTGCGGAAGTTGCGGGTCAGCGCGAGGCTCCCGCCGAGCTCGGCGAGCGCGCGCGGCGGTCGCGGAACAGGCTCACCTCGGCGTGGCGGAATCCGTAGATCGACTGGAGCTCGTCTCCGACCGTGAACAGGTTGCCTCGCTCGAGCGCCGCCAGGATCGCGAGCTGGCGCGGGTTGGTGTCCTGGAACTCGTCCACCATCAACAGCTCGAAGCGCTCCGACCACGCCGCTGCGCACGCTCTCGTGCTCGCTCCAGCAGCTCGCGCGCGCGCAGCTCGAGGTCGTCGAAGTCGACCGCGCGGCGCTCGCCCTTGAGCTCCTCATAGGCGTCCGAAGCCCCTCAGCAGCTCCTCCAGCAGGACGCACGCCGCGCGCGCCTCGCGGTCGCTCGCGTCGGCCTGCGCCGGCAGCCTCGGCACGGGCAGCCTCGGCCGCCGCTGCCCTCGGCTGCGCAGCTCGCGCGTAGACGCCCTCGACCATCGCCCGCACGCGGTCGACGCCCGTAGGCGGCCAGCAGGTCGACCGCCGTCGCCGCGCTCCCCGTCCAGGAACTCCGCAGAGCGCCGCCTTGAAGGCGCGCTCGCGCAGCCGCCCCGCCAGGCCCTCGTCGAGGATCGTGAACTCGGGGTCGAGCCCGACCGCCAGCGGGTGCGCGCGCAGCAGCCGCGCGCAGAACCCGTGGAAGGTGCCCGACGAACGCCGCCTCGGTGTCCCGCGCGGGGCGCGCCTCGCGCTCGCCCAGCTCCAGCAGCCGCTCCCGCACCCGCTCGCGCAGCTCGCCGGCGGCGCGCTCGGTGAACGTGATCGCGAGGATCCTGCCCGGGGCGATCCCGTCCTCGCGCACCGCCCGCACGAAGCGCTCGACCAGCACCGAGGTCTTGCCGCTGCCCGCGCCGCCGACAGCAGCAGCGGCTCTGACCGGCGCGCGACCGGCCTCTCCTGCTCGGCGGTCAGGACCAGCTCGGCGACGGCCCGCTCAGGGCGCCTGCATCAGCGCTCGCAGCGGCAGATGGTCGGGATGCGAGCAGCCGCCCTGCCGAACGCGCAGGTCCGCGGCCGGGCCTCGATCTCCCCGCGCCCCGCCTGCGCCGCCGCCTCGCGCGCCAGCGCGAGCGCCTCGTCGAGCAGCTCCCGCACCTCCGCCGGCGCTCGCGCGCGTCGCCCCCCACGCACTCGAGCCGCCACGCCGCTGTCGCCGTCGAGCACCCCGCGCGCGCGCAGGTCAGCGCCCGCTCAGCGGCTGGTAGAAGCCGCCCGACCACCCGCAGCCCGAGCAGCTCCTCGACCGCCCGCATGTACAGCGCGACCTGCAGCTTGCCCTCGGCGATCCACTTCGCCGCCGCGGGCGCGCTGCGCCCTTGTAGTCGTAGACCACCGCCTCGCCCGCGTCGCTCACGTCGACGCGGTCGATGCGCCCGCGCAGCATCGACGCCGGCGCCGAGGTCGAACGCCGGCAGGCGCATCCGCCGCCCTCGGAGAACCCGAACGTCGAGCTCCAGTGGCGCGGCTCGAGCGGTTCGCAGCTCGGACCGTCGCCGTCCCCGCCGGCATGCTCCTCGACCGTCGCGCCGGCGGCGTGCTCCAGATAGCGCTCGAGGTCGGCCTGCAGGCGCCGGCGCACGCCCGGCCGGCGCTCGGGCGCCACCGACAGCGGGAAGCTCGGGCTCGTTCCGCTCGAGCGCCGCTCCGAGCAGCTCGCGCGCGAGCTCGAGCCGCCCCGGCGTCAGCGCGCGCCGAGCCGGTCTCGCCGCGCAGGCCCTCGAGCGTGTCCTCCAGCGCCGCGTGCGCCAGCCCGCCCCGCGCGAGCGGCTCGGGCTCGGGATCGAGGTCGCCGCGCGCGCAGCACCCTCTCCACGAACCACCGCATCGGGCAGCCGATCCACAGCTCGAGCGAGGAGGCCGACCACAGTGCCCGTCGCCGCCGCCGGCGGTCTCCCGGCGGCTCTCGAGCAGCTCCGCCTCGCGCAGCGGGCCGAGGCCTTCGCCGGTCGCGCTCCTGCGCGGCGCGCCTTCGCTTGATGGGCGCGCGTGGCCGCTCTCCGAGCGCTCGCTCAGCCGCTCGTCGAACAGGTCGCACACGTCGTCCACGAACAGCGAGGCGCCGACCGGCACGCCCGTCGTCGTCGCCGCGTGCCAGCTCAGCACGAGCAGCTCCTCGGGACGCGACACCGCCGCGTACAGCAGATAGCGCTCGGCCGCCAGCGCATCCTCGTAGGTCGCCGAGCGCAGATCGGCGCAGCCCCGAGACCTCCGCCAGCCGGCGGCGCTCCTCCTCGGCCAGGACCGGCTGCGCCCGCGCGGAGCCGGGAACGACGCCCTCCGTGCACCCGCACACGAACAGCGCCCGCACGCGTCGAGCGCGCAGGGACAGGGGATCGACCACCGCCACCGTGCCCGGCGAGGGACGCTCCCCGCTGACGAACTCCACGCCTTCGAGCACCCTCGCGAGCTCCCGCCGCGTCCGCGGGCGCCAACTCGGCGGACAGGCGAGCGAGCTCGCGCAGCTCGCCCAGGGCGCGCCGCCCGGCCGACAGCGCGCGCGCCTCGTCGAGCTCGCCGCCCGACAGCACGCTCGCACGAGCGCGCCTGGGAGCGCAGAACAGCCATTCGAGCTCGCGCATGGCCCGGTCGATCAAGCGCCCCTCCACCGAGCCGCAGCTCCTCGATCGTGTCCAGGCGCCAGTTGTGCTCCTCCCATAGCGCCCGCGCCCGAGCGGCGCTATGAGCGCCGGTGCGCCTGGCCCGGGCCTCCAGCCAGTCCGCGAGCTCGGGCCGCTCGAGCAGGCCGGGCGCGCGCAGCCAGGCCAGCAGATCACCCGTCTCGCCGCGCGCCACGCCGTCGCCGTCGGCGACACAGCGAAGCAGCCCGATCAGCCCCCGCCCGATCGGCCGTGTCGCGCGAACCGCCTGGGCCGCTGCAGCGCGATACGGGATGCCGGCCGCGCCGAACACCTCTTCCAGCAGGTCGGCCGCGCGCCGATGAGCCCCGCTGAACGACGGCGATCTCCTCGGCAGCCATCCCGGCCCCGAGCAGCGTCGCGATCTCCTGCGCAACCAGCTCGAGCTCGGCGCGCTCGCCGCCCCCCTCGAGCAGCCGCACCGCGCCGTCGGGGTCCGCCCGCCGGGCGCCGGGCTCGAACAGCGAGCGCTCCAGATGGCCCAGCGCCGCGCCGGCGTGCGGGGCGTAGTAGTCCTCGCGCGCCTGCAGGGCGGTGTGCTCCGCCGCCAGCGGCGCGAGTGCCTGGAAGGTGGCCGCCCGACCGGCAAACGCCGACGCGCCCCGGCTCGAAGGCCAGCGACACCGTCACCGGCGCTCCGACCACCGCCGCCGAGCGTCTCGATCGCGTCGATCTGCAGTCGCGTCAGGTCGTCGAAGCCGTAGAAGAGCACCGGCGTCCCCCCCACAGCGCCGGCCTGCGCCGCAGCGCGTCCAGCGCGCGCATCGCCGCGCTGCTCGCTCATCAGGCGGCCGAGCCGCTCGAGCGCCCGCTCTACTCCTCGAACAGCTCACCCAGCTCGTCGCGGGGGTGCCGGCCCGTCCACCGCGGCCCACTGCCTCAGCGCCCCGCCCAGCCGCGCCGGGCTCACCCGCACACCTGCAGCTCGCCGAGAAGTCCCCGAGCGCACGCACGAACCCTGGGAGCCGCCGGTATGCCGTGCCGCTCGAGGAGCGCGACCAGCACGCGCTCGCGCGCAAGCCCGCCGAGCAGCGGTCTCGCCACGCCGGCGCGACGCACGGCCTCGCCGATCAGCCCGTCGAACCGCTCCACGCGCACCCCCATCACGGCTCCCTCGCCGGCCAGCTCGCGACGGTAGGCCTCCGCGTCAACCGCGGTCGGCACGATCAGCAGCGGCTCCTCGCCGTGGGCCAGGTGCGCACGCACGGCGGATCGATGACGACCTGCGCCTTGCCCGAGTTCGCGGGTCCGGTGATCAGCGTGATCGGCACTGCTCGCCATCCTTGCGCACCCGCCCGACGCGGTTGCAGGTTCGGCCTCTAGGCAGCGCTGCGGGCCTCCACGGCCTCAGCCGCGTCCTGCCTCGGCGTCGACCTCGGGAGGCTTCGCGCCCTCGCTTCGCCCACGCCTCGTTGAACTCCACCCGCCATTTCCCGTCCTCGGTCTGGCTCATCGCGAGCTGGGCCCTGAAGCTGCGGCCGCTGCGTCCGCGAAAGCCCGTCACCGCGCGCGCGGTGTAGCCCGTCTTGATCAGCTCGCGCGCCACCGCGATCGGCAGCTGCTTGCCGGCCTTGGACTTCCAGATCACGAAGCCGCAGCCCGGATCCTCGCGCGCCCAGCACGAGTAGCCCTTGCGGTTCTCCACGATCTCGTGCCCGCACACCGGGCACGGCCCGAGCCTCGCGCGCGGAATCCGCACGTCCTTCAGCGTCTCGTCGAGCTCCTTGACGGTCTCCTCGGCGAAGCCCGCGATGTCGCTCATGAAGTCCTTGCGCGAGTCCTCCCCCCGCTCGATCTTGCCCAGCCGGTGCTCCCAGCTGCCGGTCAGTTCCGGAGATGTGAGCGCGTGCTCGTTCAGCAGCCGATGACGTTCAGGCCCTTCTCGCTGGCCACGAGCGCCCGCCCGTCGCGCTCGACGTAGCCGACCGTGATCAGCCGCTCGATGATCGCCGCGCGCGTCGCCGGCGTGCCGATGCCCGAGTCCTTCATCGCCTCGCGCAGCTCGTCGTCGTCGACGAGCTTGCCGGCCGTCTCCATCGCTCCCAACAGCGACGCGTCGCTGTAGCGGCGCGGCGGTTTGGTTTCCTTGCGCGCGCTCTCGATCTCGCGCGTCTCACCTGCTCGCCCTTCTCAGAGCCGCGGCAGCTGCTGGTCGGCGCCCTCGTCCTCCTCGCCCGCGGGCCTGGACGTCGGCGGCGACCTCGTCGTAGACCCCCCGCCAGCCGGGTACGAGCAGGAGCTTGCCGCGCGTGCGGAACACGTAGGAGCCCTCCGTCCCGGGCTCGCCCTTGCCGGGCGCCGGGACCGTCGTCTCCACGCGCGTGTTCTCGAACACCGCCTCGGGGTGGAACACCGCCAGAAAGCGCCGCGCCGCCATGTCGTAGATGCGCCTGTCGTCGGAGCCCATCTTCTCGAGCTGGTGCTCCGCGCGGGTGGGGATGATCGCGTGGTGATCGGTCACCTTCTCGTCGTTCACCACCCGCCCCAGCGGCAGCACGTCGAGCCCGGTCACGTACTCGGCGCCCTTGCGGTACTCCTGCGTGCATCCCCACCAGCTCGGCGATCGGCTTGATCTCCTCGACCATGTCGCTCGTCAGATAGCGCGAGTTCGTGCGCGGGTAGGTGAGCGCCTTGTGCTCCTCGTACAGCCGCTGCGCCGCCGCGAGCGTCCGCTTGGCGGAGAACCCGTAGCGGTTGTTCGCCTCCCGCTGCAGCGTCGTCAGGTCGTACAGCATCGGCGCTTTCTCGCGCTGCTCCTTCTTCTCGAGCTTCGTGATCGTGCCCGCGCTGCCACGCACGCCTCGACGATCGCGACCGCCTCCTCCTCGGTGGCGATCCGCGGGCCGTTGCACCTTCTCGGGGCCCTGGTCGCCAAGCTGAAAGTGCCCGCTGTAGATCCGCTCGCCGCCGTCCGCCGCACCCTGCTCGGGCGCGGCCGCGAACGTCGCGTCCACGAGCCAGTAGGGCTCGGGCTTGAAGGCCCTGATCTCCTCCTCGCGGCGAGCGATGATCGCGAGCGTCGGCGTCTGCACGCGCCCCAGCGACACCGCGCCGTCGAAGGAGCTGCGCAGCCGGATGGTCGCCGCGCGCGTGGCGTTCATGCCCACTATCCAGTCGGCCTCCGAGCGCGATCTGGCGGCCTGCTCGAGCTCGCGAACTCCTCCGCCGGGCGCAGCCCCGCGAAGCGCCTCCTTCATCGCCGCGCTCGTCATCGAGTTCAGCCACAGCCGTTTCACCGGCTTCTTCGCCTTGGCCTTCTCGTACAGGTAGGCGAAGATCAGCTCGCCCTCGCGCCCGGCGTCGCAGGCGTTGACGACCTCGCCGACGTCCTCGCGGCCGAGCTGTTTGGTGACGACCGACATCTGCTTGCGCGAGCGCTCGTCGCGCACCACCAGCTTGAAGTGCTCGGGCACGATCGGCAGGTCGGGCATCCGCCAGCTCTTGTACTTGGGGTCGTACGCGTCCGGCTCGGCCAGCTGCACCAGGTGACCCACCGCCCAGGTGATCACCTCCTCGGGACCCTCGAGGAAGCCCTCCTGCTTCTTGAACGGACCCGGTCAGCACCCGCGCCAGGTCCTGCCCCACCGAGGGCTTCTCGGCTATCACCAGCGTCTTGGACATCGCGGTCAGCGTAGCGGGTGACCGCGCGGCCCGATCACCTACACCGTGGCGTGCATCGCCCGCTCATCCGGACGTGCACCCCTCCGTGCCCACCTGCGTGCCGGCCCGCAGGTGTCGTTCGCTTCCGCGAGACTCGTGGCCACCGTCGCGTTCGCCACGCCGTAGCCGCCGGCGAGGAGCCGCCGACGGTGCTCGCGAACACCGTCGTCAAGCACGTGCCCTTCGCCGTCCACCAACGGGCCGCCGGAGTTGCCCGGCCGCACCAGGCCGCGCAGCGGGGTCAGCAGGCGCGACACCGGTCCCTGACCGTAGGCGTCCTGCGTGATCACCGTCTGGGTGCGCCCGATGCGCCCCGGCTGCACGTCGAACGGGCCGTTCTCGGGGTAGCCGAGGATCGCCCCGCCGAGGCCCTGGGCGGGATCGCTGCGCATGCTCAGCGCGGGCAGGTCGAGACCTTCGACGCTGCAGCACCGCGATGTCGTCGGTCGGGTCGAAGGCGATCGCCCGCGCGGGCAGGCCGGGGTCCTCGCCGCCCGACCTCGACGGTCGTGTCCTGCTCGCCGGCGACTACGTGCGCGTTGGTCACCACCACATCCGGCTCGGCCACCCACCCGGAGCCCTCGATCGCCAGCCCGCAGGCGGTGCCGAGCACGCGCACGACGCTGCGCGAGGCCGCCCTCACTCCCGGCGCGTGCGCGATCCGCGGCGCGGGCGCCGCGACGTCGGGCGAGGGGCCGGTGATCGAGGGCAGCGGGATCCAGTCGCGCGAGCGCGTTCAGGATCGGCCCCGACGGCGGCAGCGCCTGGTTCAGCTCGCGCAGGATCGCCGAGCGCTGGATGTCGGCGCGCAGCGCGCTCTCGCCCGGCGTCTGGGCCGCCACGGCGGCGAGGATCCACACCATCCCCAGGCCGAGCACCGCCCCGAGCGCCGCGCCGAGCAGGCCGTCGAGCAGGCCGATGCCGGGGATGATCAGCGTGCGGCGCAGCCTGAACCCGAGGCCCTCGAACCCGCTGGCGAGGATCGCGCCCGACGAGCAGCGCGCCGATCAGCCCGAACGCGGGAGCGTAGGGCGAGGACGACCCGCGCGCGAGCAGCAGCGGACCCAGGCGGGTGCCGAGGAACGCGCCGAGCGCGAACCCGGCGAACGAGAGCACGCCCACGATGAAGCCCTGCCAGAAGCCGAAACACGCGAGGACGGCCGCGAACGCGACAATGAGCCAGTCGAGCACCGTCACCCGTCATGTTCTACCGCTCCCCGACCGAAGACCACGGCCAACGCCTGCGCCGCGCGCGCCCGGTGATCGCGATGGCGCTGCGTGGCGTTTGCGATCGGCGCGATCGTCGGCGCCGAACCACGGCTCCTCCTCGGCGCACGCGCTCGCCCAGGCTTCGTCCTCGCCTGGACCGAGGGGCGACTACGCCGGCATGTACTCCGACATCGACGCCTCCTCCCAGCAGACGACGTCGCTCAGCCGCGTTCGCCGACGCCTACCGCGAGGCCCTGAGCACGGCCACCGCCACCGAGCCTGCGCGGTCGCCGGCAAGGCCCGCGACGTGCCCGGCGGCCTCGTGGCGGTTCCCGTTCGCGTCCACACCCGCCTGTTCGGCACGCTGGCGCTCGCCTTCGACCTGAGGACGATCTCAGGACGAGGCGGCGAAGGCACCCGCATCGCCTGGTCGCCCTCGCTGGCCTTCCCGGGGCTGCGGCCCGGGCGAGCTGCTGAGCCGCCGCACCACGCTGCCGCGGCGCGCGACGCTGCTCGCGCGCGACGGCAGCGTGCTGGCCGAAAGCCCCGAAGCCGGCCCCGGCGACACCGCCGCAGCCCTCGGCGGCCTCGACCGCAGCTCGCCGCTCGGCGAACTGGCGAGCGCGGTGCTCGGGACCGTCGGGCCCGATCCCCGCCGCGCGGCGCGCGGCGCTCGAAGCCGAAGGGGTGCCCGCCGACGCGATCGTCGGCGTGAGCGGCCTCGAGCGGGCGCTCGACGACCGCCTGCGGGGAACGCCCGGGGGCGAGCTGCTGGCGCGGCCCGACCCGGCAGCCCGTTCGCGTGCTCGCCTCGGTCGACCCCCCACCGGGCGCCGGCCGTTCGCAGCACCATCTCCCCCGCGCTGCAGCGAGCCGCCGTGACGGCCCTCGGCGGCCAGCTCGGCGGGATCGTCGCGATGGCAGCCCTCCACCGGCCAGATCCTGGCCGTGGCCGGCATCGGCCTGGACAGCCTGCAGCCGCCGGGGTCGACGTTCAAGATGGTCACCGTCACCGGCGTGCTCGAGGCCGCATCGCCAACCCGCACACCGTCTTCCCCTACGCGACCTACGCCACGCTCGACGGCGTCAAGCTCAACAACGCCAACGGCGAGGAATGCGGCGGCACGCTCGAACTGGCCTTCGCGGTGTCCTGCAACTCGGTGTTCGCGCCGCTCGGCGTCAAGCTCGGCGCCGCGCGCCTGGTGGCCACCGCCGAACGCTTCGGCTTCAACCAGCCGCCGGGCATCCCGGGCGCGGCCGAGAGCACGCTGCCGCCGGCCTCGCAGATCCAGGGCGAACTCGACGTCGGATCGACGGCCATCGGCCAGGGCCAGGTCGCTCGCCAGCGCCGCTCGAGATGGCCACCGTCGCCGCGACCATCGCCGACGGCGGGCACCGGCCGACGCCCCACCTTCGACGCCGGCTCGCACCCGGCGCCGGCCGCCGTGCCGGTGATCAGCGCCGCGGTGGCGCGCACCGTGCGCCACCTGATGATCGGCGTGGTCCGCTTCGGGCACCGGCACCGCCGCGGCGATCCCCGGCGTGACGGTCGCGGGCAAGACCGGCACCGCGGAACTGAAGACCGCCTGCACGCCCTCGGCGAGCCGGCTCGGGCGAAGGCGAATCGGGCACCGCGGAATCAGCGGCGTCGGCGGCTGTCAGGCGGCCGCCAACGAAGCGAGCAACACCGACGCCTGGTTCGCCGCGTTCGCGCCCGCGCTTCACCCGCGCATCGTCGTCGCCGTGCTGCTCGTCAAAGACGGCGCCGGCGGGGCCACCGCGGCCCCGGTCGCCCGCGAAGTGCTCGAAGCCGGCCTGCACAGCGGCCACTAGGGCCGGCCGTCCGGCAGCTAGACGTCGAGCTCGGCCGAGGCCGTCTGCGGCGGGTTGATCGGGTCGACGATCTTCAGCTCGAGCGGCCGGTTGTCGAGCGAGACGATCTCGATCTTGTACAGCAGCAGCGCTCCCTGGGTGGGACCGTTGGCCGCCGACCGATCCGAGCACCGGCAGGCGGCTGTCGGCCGCGACGATGCCCGCCGCGATAGGCGAACTCGTTCGTCGGCGCCGGGCACCACCGGCGTGTAGACGTTGTTCTGCGTGTCGCTGATCGTCGAGGTCGGCGGAGGCCAGCATGCGCGCGGAGGTGTTGTTGTAGACCTGGATGAACACCCCGAACCACTCCTGCCCGGGTCGCAGCTTGCGCTGGGCCGGCGTCAGTCCCTGCAGATAGGCGGAGTCTTCGACGCTGTAGGGGTTCAGCTCGCGCGAGAGCTGAACCTGGTAGATCAGCGGCCCCACGTTCAGGTAGGGGGCGCTGGCGCCCGGACTCTCCGGCGTAGGTGCCCGTCGTCACCCGGCTGCGGGATTCCCCGCACGCACCGAGCGCGAGGAGCGCGAGCATAGGAGCCCGGCGAGCGGGAGCTTGCGCAGAGCGGCGTGACATGCGACGCGGCAGTCTACCGACCCCGCTGTTCATCCGCCGGCGACGGTCACCCGCCGTCCGCGCCCCTCGCCCCGCTCGAGGATCGAGCGCAGCCGGCGCATCGCCCGCCCGTTCTTGCGTTTGTCCAGCCGCGCGCCCCAAGCCCCTCCATCAGCCGGTCCGACAGCGTCGCGGGGATGGTCTCCAGGGTGAACTGCACGCGCGTGGCCCCGGCCGACGCGGGCGAGAGCTCGTAAACGCCGAGCGTGCGAATGCGGTTGTTCTTGCCGCCGCGGCCGACCTCCACGATCCGGTGCGGACGATCGACCTCGGCGAACGTCACGTCGCCCCAGCTGAAGCGGTTGCCCGGGTGCCTTCACGCGAAAGCGCGCTCCGGCGCCGCGGCCCACGGAGTCGACCCGCGTGAGATGCCAGTCGACCAGGTAGTGGTCGGTGAACTCGGAGTGGTTGGCGATGTCCTGCAGATAGTCGAACACCTGCTCGCGTGGAGCGGACACGACGATCGAGACTGGTCACGGGGTCCACGGCGACCGCCAGTCTAGTGTCCGCCCTCGCCGAATCGGTCCGTCCTGGCCGAGCCGCGGCCTCGGGGCCCCGTGCGTGCGCCGGCGGCGGGGCGCCCTACGCGGCGCGTGCCGCCAGCCGCACGGCGTGGCCGTGCTCTGAGTGGCGCACGCTCGCTGTCGCCACGGGCGGCTCGCGGCGCTGAGCCACGGCACAGCTCGCACAGGCACGCCGCGCTGCGCGCCCCTCGTACAGGTGGACGCTCTCGCCGATCAGCGGGCGAGCGCCCGCATGCCGCAGCAGCGGTGGCGGTCCTCCTCGAGGGCGCCGACGCCCGTGGCGCAGCAGCAGGCGCTCGAGCTGCTCGACGTTGGTGCCCGATGCGAAGCCATCTGTCGCACCGGATTTCGCCGACCGGGCGCAAAGCTCCTGCCCGAGCCCGCATCGGTGACCGAAGCTGTGCAAGATCGACGCAAACAGCGCTATTTACGGGGCTTGGCATAACCGGCTACACAGGTCGGCCGTCTCGGGTCCTATCCCTTGTTATGATCGCCACGAGCTAGCTTCAGGATGACGCAGCGCCCCCAGCGCGCACCGAGAAGAAAGGGGAGGGGCAGGCAATGGAGTCACTCGGCACTCAGTTCGGGCACCTTCGTCGGCGCCGGCTCGTTTCGCTGCAGTCGCTGCGGCTACGTGCTGACCCTCGCCGGCTCGGACACGCTCACGGCCTGCCCCGGCTGCGCCGGGCCGGGACTTCGTGCGCGCATCGCTGTTCAGCACCGAGCGCCTAGCATGCGGGCGCACGCGGCCACCGAACGCGATGGGACGCTCGCCGAGCCCGCTCCCGCCGACCATGACGCGCAGCTCGCCGAGTCAGCGCGAGGGATCGAGCAGCCCGGCCAGTACCTCTGCTACTGAGAGTGCGGCGAGCTGCGGACCGTGGCGCTCACGCGCGAGTGGACCCGCATCGGCCGCAGCTCGCCGCCGACGTGCGCTTCGACGACCCCACCGTCTCGCGCCGGCACGCCCTCATCGTGCGCCAGCCCGACGGCGTGCGCGTGCTCGACGACCGCAGCCTCAACGGCGTGTTCGTGAACGGAGCGCGGGTCGAGGGCAAGGTGCTGAACGACGGTGACGAGATCATCGTCGGGCGCTACCGGCTGAGCTTCCTCGACGTGGCGCCCCAGCCCGACGCGACCGGGGCGGCCTCCGGCGCACCCGAGCAGGCCTCGCTCCCCGACGCCGGCTGAGGCCGTCGCGGCACGCCGAGCGCGTGCTGCGCGTAGTTGGCGCGCGTAGTATCGCGCGACATGGCTCACACGATCGCCGTGCTCTCGCAGAAGGGGGGCACGGGCAAGACAACCGCCGTTCGCACCCTCACCGACGTGCTTTCGCCGCAGCGGCGTGCGCACGCTGGCGGTCGACCTCGACCCGCAGGGCAACCTGTCGGACTACTTCGACCTGCCCACCGACGTCCAGCCGACGATCGCCGACGTGCTCTCCGGGCGCTCCCGCGCCGCCGAGGCGATCCATGCGGACATGATCCCCGCCAGCCTGAGCCTCGCCGAGGCAGAGCTGATGCTGGGCGGCAAGATGGGCCGTGAGCTGACGCTCAAGCGCGCGCTCGCCAAGCTGCCCGACGACTACGACCTCATCCTCATCGACTGCCCCCCGTCGCTCGGCCTGCTCACCGTCAACGCGCTCGTCGCCTCCGACTGGGCGATGATCACCGCCGAGGCCCAGTACTTCGCGCTGCAGGGCGTCGAGCAGGCGATGGAGGTGGTCGAACTCGCGCGGGACAGCCTCAACCCGGATCTGTCGCTGCTCGGCGTGCTGCTCAACCTGGCCGACATGCGCACGGTCCACTCCCGCGAGGCGCTCGCCTCGCTGAAGGAGCGCTTCGGCGAGCAGCTGTTCGACACGGTCATTCGCGCCTCGATCGCCTACGCCGAGTCGGCCGAGCGGGCGACCTCGATCCTCGACCACCGCCCCGACCTCGGAGCCGACTACCTCGCCCTGGCGACCGAGATGCTCGAGCGGCTGGGTGACTTCGAGGACGCCGGCAGGCAGCTGGCACGCCTCTAGCGGGTCGCCCTACATCTCCCCCACATAGGCGCCCTGGGACTCGAACGGCACCCTCGCGAGCGTCGCCCAGCCCTCCACCTCCGTCTCGCAGCGCCTCCGCGACGCTGCCCGTCTGCTCATAGAAGCACCACACCAGCACCGTCGGACCCGCCCCGGAGATCGTCGCTCCGAGCGCCCCCACCTGGCGTGCGCGAGAGGCCAGCTCGAAGGAGCGGGGGTAAAGGGCCGAGCGGCGCTGTTCGTGCAGGCGATCGTGCAGGCCGCGCGCGAGCAGATCCCAGTCGCCCTTGACGAGGCCCAGCGTCAAGCAGCGCCCCGTGTGCGACGTTGAACACGGCGTCGCTGAGCGGCACCTCGGCGGGCAGCGCCGCGCGGGCGGCCTTGGTGCGAACCGCCGCTGCGGCACCACGGCCAGCGCCTCCAGTCCGGTCGGGGGGTCGAACCGGATCGCCTGCCCGTCGGCGCAGACGACGAACCCGCCGAGCAGCGCGGCCGCGACGTTGTCGGGATGGCCCTCGAGCCCGCTCGCCTCCCGGAGCAGATCGGCGTCCAGCTCGAACAGGTGGTCGGCCGCCATCAGTCCCGCGACGATCGCCGCGGCGCTCGATCCCATGCCGCCCACGAGCGGGATCTCCGAGCTGATCCTGAAGGTGAAGCCGTCGGCGCTGTGAAGCCGCTCGAACGCCTGCACGCACAGGTTTTCCCGGCCCTTCGCCACCGGCAGCTCGGACTCCACCGCGAACGCTCCCGTCTCCAGCACCTCGAGCTCGAGATGAAGCGCCAGCGCTGCCGCCATGCAGTCGAACCCAGGTCCCAGATTCGCCGAGGAGGCCGGCACGCGCACGACGCGCCTACGGATCACCCAGCACCGCTTCCTCGATGGCCGCCCGCTCGGCGACGCACTGGATCACTTTGCCGTCGTTGTTGGCGATCGCCGTCTCGGGGTCCTTCAGGCCCCTACCCGTCAGCACGCACACGATCTGCGAGGCGCCATCGGCCCCGTACTTGATGAGGCCCGCAACCGAGGCCGCCGAGGCCGGCTCGCAGAACATGCCTTCTTTGGACGCCAGCAGCCTGTATGCCGCGAGGATCTCCGCGTCGCTCACCGCGCGGATCGCGCCGCGCGAGGAGGTCACCGCCGCCATCGCGTCCTCCCAGCGCACGGGGTTGCCGATGCGGATCGCGCTGGCCACCGTTTCGGGGTGCTCGACCGGGTGGCCGAGCACCAGCGGCGCGGCCCCCTCGGCCTGGAAGCCGTACATCCTGGGCGACGCTCCGACCTCGGTGAAGCCGCGCCAGTAGGCGGTGATGTTGCCGCCGTTGCCGACGGGGATGCACAGCGCCTCGAGCTCGCCGTCGAGGTCCTCGTGCACCTCGAACGCCGCGGTCTTCTGACCTTCGATCCGGAACTCGTTGATCGAGTTGACGAGCACGATCGGGTGCGTGTCGGTGAGCTCGCGCACCAGCGCCAGCGCTTCGTCGAAGTTGCCGGCCAGCGCGATCACCCGCGCGCCGTGCATGAGCGTCTGCGCCATCTTGCCCTGTGCGATCTTGCCGTCGGGGACGATCACCGCACAGGTGATGCCGGCGCGCGCCGCGTACGCCGCGGCACTCGCCGCCGTGTTGCCGGTGGACGCGCAGATCACCGCCTTGGCGCCGTCGCGCACAGCCGCGGAGACCGCGCAGGTCATGCCGCGATCCTTGAATGAGCCCGTCGGGTTCGCGCCCTCGAGCTTCAGCCACACCGTCGCACCCACGATCTCGGAGAGCACGGGTGCCGCCACGAGCGGCGTCGAGCCCTCCTGAAGGGTCACGATCGGATCCTCGGGCGCGAACGGAAGCCGCTCGCGGTAGCGATCGATCAGCGGCACCTGGCACTTGCTCATCTGCGTCCTCCTGCGCTCGAGGCCCTCACGGGCATTCTCCTATGCCCCAAGGCCTCATGTGAACTCCTATGGCCGGAGGCCTCATGTGAACTCCTCTTCGATGACCCTGATGGCACGCGGCGCAGAGCGTATGAAATCGAAGCTCCCGATCTGCTCGACCGCCGCGCGCAGGCTCGACTCGAGCACCCGGTGGGTCACCATCACAAGGCGCGCGTTCTCGCCCACGTCCTGCTGGACGACCGACTTGATCGACACCCGGTGCTCGCCCAGCACCTGCATCAGCGCGGCAAGCACGCCCGGGCGGTCGACCACGTCGAGGTGCAGGTAGAAGGCGCTCTCGTCGTCCTCGACCAGCGAGAGCGCCAGCGGGGGGCGGGCGGACGCGCGCCACCGGTCATCACGCTCACGACGTCGCCGAGCACCGCGCTCGCGGTCTGCCGGCCCCCGGCGCCGGGCCCCGACATCGTGATCTCGGTGATCGCCTCGGACTCGACCGTGACCGCGTTGAACGGCCCCGAGACCGACGCGAGCGGATGGCCGGAGTACAGGAAGGTGGGATGGACACGCACCGACACTCCCTCCCCGCGACGCTCCGCGGTGCCCACCAGCTTCAGACTCAGGTCCAGCTCGCTCGCGTACACGAGATCCTCGCCGCACAGATGCTCGATGCCCTCGTAGCGCACGTCGTCCAGGTGCACCGGCGTGCCGAATGCCAGGCGCGCCAGGATCGCCATCTTGGCCGCGGCGTCCCGGCCGCTCACGTCGTCGCTCGGATCGGCCTCGGCGAACCCCCTGCTCTGCGCCTCTCTCAGCGCCTCCTCGTATGAGCTGCCGCGAGCCATCTCGCTGAGGATGAAGTTGGTCGTGCCGTTGACGATCCCGTGAATGCGCTCGATGGGGGTGGCCGACAGCGACTCCTCGAGCACGCGCACGACCGGCACAACGCCGGCCACGGCCGCCTCGAAGCGCAGCCTCACGCCATGCTCGCGGGCCGCTTCGAACAGCTCCTCGCCATGCTGGGAGAGCAGCTGCTTGTTGGCCGTGACGACGTCCTTGCCGGCGCCGATCGCGCTCAGCAGATATCCCCGCGCGGGCTCGATCCCACCCATCAGCTCGACGAGCAGGTCGGCCTGTGCGAGCATCTCCTCGAAGTCGCCACGCGTGCGCGTCAGCACCCCGCTGATCACCGGCCGGCGGCCGTTGAAGCGCTCGATCTCATCGGCCCTTTCCCCGAGCAGCACGGCGAACGCCGCGCCAACCGTGCCGTGCCCGAGCAGGCCGACGCGGAAGGGCGCCTTCGCGCCGGCCGCGTTGCGCCGCCCCTCAGAGGACATCGCGTGCGAGCAGGTCGTCGAGGCTCTCGCGCCTTACCACGACGCGCGCGTCGCCCTCGGAGCAGAAGACCACCGGCGGCCTGGGAACGCCGTTGTAGTTGCTCGCCATCGCGTATCCGTACGCCCCGGTCACCGGCGTCACGATCACGTCACCCGGCCTCGGGTCCTCGAGCAGCGCGTCGCGCACGATCACGTCGCCGGACTCGCAGTGCTTGCCGGCGAGCACGCATCTCGTCCGACCGCCGAAGCGGTCGGCCACGTGCGCTTCGTACACCGCCCCGTAGAGCATCGGGCGCAGGTTGTCGGACATCCCGCCGTCCACCGCCACCCACCGCGAGACGTTCTCCTTCACGCTCTCCACCGTGTAGAGCGTCACCACCGCGTTCGCGCTCATGGACCTCCCGGGCTCGATCACGATGCGCCGGTCGGGACCGATGCCGTGGACGTGCGCCGCCCGCACGAGCTCCGAGACGTATTCCTCGATCGAGGGGGGCGCCGCCTGATCCTCGCTGTAGCGCACCCCGAGGCCGCCTCCCAGGTCCCACACCGGGAAGTCGCCGAGCCCGGCCAGCTCGGCGACCTCGCGGCGAAACGGCTCGAGCTCCTGCAGCTGGGAGCCGATGTGCGCATGCACGCCCTGCAGCGACAGCCCCTCGACGCCCTGCACCCGCGCGATCGCCTGCGCAGACTGCGCCATCGAGAAGCCGAACTTGGAGTCGGCCTGCCCGGTCGAGATCTTCTCGTGCGTGTCCCCGCGCACGTCCGGCGTCACGCGCACGAGCACCGGCTGCACGCCCCCCCTCGCGGCCAGGAGCCCCTCCAGGCGGTCGATCTCGTCGAAGTTGTCCACCACGATCAGCCCCACGCCGACCTCGAGCGCCATGGCGAGCTCGGCCTCGGACTTCGCGTTGCCGTGCAGCACGATCCGCTCGGGCGTGAAGCCCGCGGCCAGCGCCAGGTGCAGCTCGCCGGCGGAGGCGACGTCGCACCACAGCCCCGCCTTGGCGAACAGCCGGAGGACCGCGGTGCAGGGAAACGCCTTGGACGCGAACGCGACCTGGAAGTCGTCGTGACCGGCGTCGCGCCCGGCCTGCACGAACGCGCGGGCGCGCTCCTCCAGGTCGTCCTGCGCCACGATGTAGGCGGGCGTCCCGAACTCCCTGGCGAGCTCGATCGTGTCGCAGCCGCCCACCTCGATCCGCCCGCGCTCGTTCAGGCGGCTGCCGAGGGGAAACACGTCCGAGAGGGCCATGCCGGTGATCATGACCGCTGATTATCGCGTGCCGCCTCGCCGGCCCGTACGGCCGAGGCGCCGGCCCGCGCATGCGACCGGACGTCAGCCGAGCGCCGGACTGGGCGTCAGCCGCTCGTCGGGCGCTCGCCGGCCCGAGCTCCACCCGCCCCGGCGTGCCATCACCGCCAGCCACACGGCCCCGATCACGCACAGCACGAGGCTCTCGAGCTGGGGCGCGGTCAGCCCGGCCAGGACCTCCTTGTTGCGCCTGATGAACTCGACCAGAAACCGCTCCAGGCCGCTCAGGAGGAGGTACAGGGCAAAAACCACCCCCGGGCGCACCCGATCTCGGATGTGCCACAGCACGTAGGCGAGAAGGCACATGGTGACCGTCTCGTAGATCGGCGTCGGCTGCACCCTGACGCCCGGCGGTGTGGGGACCGTGCCGTGCGGATAGCCCATCGCCCATGGCAGGCTCGAGCGGATCCCGTAGTCGCCGTCGCCGGAGACCTGGCAGCCGATGCGCCCGATCGCATAGCCGAGCGCGAGCGCGGTGGCGCACATGTCGAACATCCTCAGTTCCAGCACGTGGCGCCAGCGCATCCACAGCACCACGCCGATCGCGCCGCCGATCGCGCC
This sequence comes from uncultured Solirubrobacteraceae bacterium, assembly GCA_963730575.1. Classification (GTDB taxonomy): domain Bacteria; phylum Actinomycetota; class Thermoleophilia; order Solirubrobacterales; family Solirubrobacteraceae; genus Palsa-744. The sequence continues at coordinate 691,529 of CAVSSG010000003.1, read as the reverse complement.
GCCGTACCAGACCAGGCCCGACCCGGAGAAGAGGCTCTTGAAGAAGTCGTGCTTGACCTGGTCGTAGTTCTCGATGACGTAGTAGGCCCGCGCGCCGATGACGCCGCCGACGAGCGCCGCGAACACGATCTCATAGGCCCAGTCGACCGGCTTGCCGAGCTCCTTCAGCCGGCGCGCCACGACCGCCCCGCAGGCCAGGAAGCCCAGCGCGAACATCACACCGAACGTCTTGATCGAGATGCCCAGGATTTCGATTTCGGGCTTCATGCCTAGCGGCCGTCAGGTTAGCCGTTCGCGGGCGAGCACACGCCGCAGGTGCCCGCGCGGGTGTCGCCGGATGCGTCGGGCACACCCGCCGCTTCTGCGACAATGGAACTCGATGGCGAGCAGACGTCAGAGCTTCGGCAAGGACACCGGCCTTCAGGCGCGGATGCTCCTGACGATGTTCCTGCTCGGACTCGTCTACGTGGTGTTCATCGGCGTGCTGATCGCCGCCGGCGCAGCGGCCGTGACGATCGTGGTCGTCGCGCTCGTGCTGCTCGTCATGCAGCTGTTCACCTCCGACAAGATCGCGATGGCCACGCTGGGGGTCAAGGAGGTCTCCCCGGCCGAGGAGCCCGAGCTGCACGGGATCATCGAACGCCTGTGCGTGCAGGCCGACCTGCCCAAGCCCCGCGTGTGCGTGATGGAGACGCCGATGCCGAACGCCTTCGCGATGGGGCGCTCGAAGAAGTCGACGACCGTGTGCGCGACCCGGGGGATCCTCCAGCTGCTCGAGCCGGCCGAGCTCGAAGGCGTGATGGCCCATGAGCTCACGCACGTGATCAACCGCGACGTGATGGTTATGACGCTGGCCAGCTTCTTCGCCACGCTCGCATCGCTGATCATCCAGTTCTCGCTGTTCTTCGGCGGCGGCTTCGGCGGCGGATACGGACGCAGCCGCGACGAGGAGGAGGGCATCGTGCTCGTCCTGCTCGTCTCGGTGCTCGTCTACGCGATCTCCTTCATGCTGCTGCGCGCGCTGTCGCGCTACCGCGAGTACGCCGCCGACCGTGGCTCGGCGGTGCTCACCGGCCGCCCCAGCGCGCTGGCCTCCGCGCTGTTGAAGATCAGCGGCACCATGGAGCGCGTGCCGAGCCAGGACCTGCGCAGGGCCGAGGGCATGAGCGCCTTCTTCATCATTCCCGCCAGGACCAAGAAGTCGCTGATGAACATCTTCGCCGACCACCCGCCGCTGGAGAAGCGGCTGGCCGCGCTGGAACGCCTGGAGTCTCAGCTGCAGGGCACCGCCTGAACGTGGGCCTGCGCGACATCCTCACCGGCCGCCACGAGGTCAAGGGACCGGCGCCCGACCGCCTGTTCGCGATCGCCACCGCCTACATAGCGCTCGAGTCAGAGCACCAGATCGAGCCCCTCGGAACCGCCGCGATCGTCTTCCAGGCGCTCGCCACGAGCGAGTTCGAAGCGACGCTGCGCGACATGGAAGAGGTCGTGACGGCGACCGGCGGAGACTCGGGCACGACCGTGTCCACCCAGGACGACAGCTACGGCTACCGCTGGATGATCCTGCGCAATCCCGAGGGCGCGCCGAGCGTGGAAGACCTCGCGGTCGGCATCAACGCGGTCGCCGGCTCGATCGAGACGGCCGGCCACGGCGAGCGGCTGCTGTGCGCCGTGTTCGCCTTCGCCGACCATTCGGGCCCCGCCGGCAGGCCTCCTTCACGCGTGTACTTCATCTACAACTACAAGCGCGGCTACTGGTACCCGTTCGTGCCGGCCGCGGGAACCGGGGCCGGCGATGGCGCATCCGGCGCCGCCCAGCAGCGCTCGACCGAGCGCGAGCTCCAGATCAAGGCGCAGATGGCATCAGAACTGCCGATGGAGCCCGAACTGGAGCGCTGGTTCCCGCTCTGGGGCATTCCCATCTGAGCAACCGCCGTGGCCGGACGGGCGCCGCCGGCACGGGCGCGGGCACGCTCAGTCGGGGATGAGGCCCTCGCCGGTGAACTCCCGGGCCGCCTCCTGGAAGCTCAGGTCGGGTGGGGGCAGGATGACGTCCGAGCTCGCGAGCTCCTCCTCGGCGATGGGCGTGCCGTGCGCGCGCACGTAGTCGAACAGCGCGCGGTAGGCCTCGGCGAAGCCATCCTCGCGGCCGCCCTCGACGATCGACACGACCGCCTGCTCCAGCGCGTGCAGCTTCTCCGCGGCGTCGTCCGGGAGCAGGTACTGATCCTCCCCGGAGATGCGCACGATCATCCCTGGCCACCCTCGCTCGGCGGCGCGGGGGCATCCTCTTCGGACGCGCTCGCATCCGGCGCCTGACTGGGCGGGGCGATCTGCGCCGCGGGCGCCCCGGACCCCGCACCGAGTTCGCCCTTCATCTTCGCGAGCTCGCTGTCGACCTCCGGCTGGCTGGAGAGCTGCTTGAGCTGACGGTCGATGTCGTCTTCGCCGGTCCCCAGCGCGGTGATGTCGTCGAAGGTCCCCGCCGCTTCGAGCTCCGAGACGGCGTCGGCGCGGGCTTTCATGTTTTCGGTCTTGTCCACCGCGCGCTGCATCGCAAGGCCCACGTCGGCCATCTGCTCGCCGACGCCCGTGGCCGCCTCGGAGATCCGCACCTGGGCCTCCGCGGCCGAGTACTGGGCCTTGATGACCTCCTTCTTGGTGCGGAACGCCTCGATCTTGGCGCGCAGTTTCTGCTCGGAGTCGGTCAGCTTCTGCTGCTGCTCTTCGAGTTCGGTGACCTGCGTGTCGAGGCCCTGAAGCTCGGTCTGGGCGACGTTCTTGCGTTCCAGCGCGGTCCGCGCGAGGTCCTCGTTGCCGGCGGACAGCGCCTGGCGCGCCTGCGTGTCGAGCTTGACGACGCTCTGCTGCAGCGAGGACTCCTGCATCTGCAGGCGCTTCTTGGCCGTCACGACGTCGGCGATGCCCTTCTTGACGTTCTGCAGCTGTTCGACCTGCTTCTGGTAGCTGTAGTCCAGCGTCTCCGCGGGGTCTTCGGCACGGTCCAGCAGTTTCGAGACCTTCGCCTTCACGACGGTTGACATGCGCCCGGTCAGGCCGGCCATCTGATCCTCCTATTGCTTTTCTTCGGGGCGGCCATCGGGAGATCGGCCAGCAGCCTCAAGCGTAGCCGAGCGGCCCGAGCGCGCGGCCGGAGCGCTCACAGCCCGAGCGGGTGGCGAACCGTGAAGCCTTCGTTGGCCGGACGCAGCGGGCGCCAGCGCGGTCCCTGCTGGTTGGACGGGTCATCGGCCGAGCTCGTGTCGAGGCGCAGGCCCGCCACCGTCATGTAGGCGTGGCCGGCGTTGGAGAAGATCGTCACCCAACGTCCCACGCCGGCCGAGCCCCAGACCTCGAATTCCGAGGAGTCCTCCGGCGCGGCGAGCAGGGCGGCGCCGTGCAGGGCGAAGGAGACCGTGCCCGAGCAGTCGTAGCCGGGCGATTGAACGATGCCGTGGCCGCCGCCGTAGATGTAGGGCAGCCCGATGATCTGATCGCCGGCCCAGATGATGTCCTGCACCGCCGCGGGCGCCGACATCGGCGCCGCCGCGAGCCCGTCCACGTAGCGGGCCGTCGACCCCGGGACCAGCAGCTCGGGCTTCGTGTCGGCGGTCATGCCCACGGGGCTCCCGCCGGTGAGCGACGTTCGCCTGTCCGGGCGGGAGCGCGGGCTGGTAGGGCACGATTTCGCCGGTCGGCGGTCTTCTCGTACACCGGGCCGTTGTAGGCGATGTTGGGGGTGCGCGCGGTGATCGGCGCCGCGTGGAGCGGGCGGCCGGGGCCTTGGGTGCGGCCGCTTGGGCTTCGAGGCGCCCGGCTCGGCCTTGGCGCCGGCGGACGGTGAGCCACCGACCACGGAGGCCGGGACGCTGGCGGCCGCGACGCCGCCGGTCGACGTCGCCAGGGCCGGCGTCGCCGACGCGAGCGAGATCGTCAGGCTGGAGAGAAACGCACCGGATGCTCGCACCCGCAAAACAAAACCTCTTTCGTCGGCCTGCGGGGTTAGCTGACGGGCTAGCGCTGAAAGAGCCTGCGCTTCACACGGTCTCACCCGTGGGATTCGCCCCAACAATCTGGGTCCCCCGTTCCCTGACATCTGGTCAAGGACTCGGCGTTCTCGCGGCAGGCTAGCAGACTGCAACGACAGTTGCACGACATGCACGCCCCGCGCCCTCCAGAATGCGCATCCGGCACCCGTCCCGCGGGCTCCGGCGCGGGTCCTGCGGCGGGCCACAGCGGTCAACCTGCGTGCCGTGGCCGACTGCTCGCTAGTGTGCCTCCATGCGCCTCGGTCCGCTCGGCCTCCTCGCCGCGCTCGCGCTCGCGACGGCGGGCGCGGGTTGCGGCAAGACCGAAACGGCCCGGCACTCCGCCGGCCAGACCGCCGAAACGATCCCCGCCGTGAGCGAACAGGGGGCGGTGGGCCTCGCGACGAGCAACACGACGCGACTGGGGGCGCCGACACGGTCAGCGACGCCGCGGCGGTGGCGCGCGCGGTGTACCCCGGCCTGACGAGCGCCACGCGCCCGCAGGCGGTGGTGCTGGTCGACGCACACGACTGGGCGGCGGCGCTGACCGCGTCGGCACTCGCGAGCGCGCCGCTCGGCGCGCCGCTGCTCTACACCGAAGACGGCACCCTCCCGGAAGCGACCTCGGCCGCGCTGCAGGCGCTGCGCCCGCTCGGCGCGAAGGCCCTCGGCGGCGCCCAGGTGATCCAGATCGGGACCTCCGCCGCCCTGCCCGAAGGCCTTCGCAGCCGCACCGTGCCGGTGGCGGGCGAACAGCCCGCGGCCGTGGCCGCGGCCCTCGAGCACGTGCTCGAGGTCGTCCGTGGCGGCGCCCCCCACCAGGTGATCGTGCTCCCCGCCGACGCTCCGCAGGCGCTCCAGATGCCGGCGGCCGGCCTCTCGGCCGAGAGTGGCGCTCCGATCCTGTTCGTCACGACCGCCGGCGTCCCGGGACCGACCGCTACGACGCTGGCGCACCTCGGCCGACCCTCCATCTACGTCATCGACCCCTCCGCGCTTGACGCCGCCACGCTGGCCGCGCTGTCGCGCTTCGGCCGCGTGACGCCCATCCCCGCGGGCTCGACGCCGGCCGAACAGAACAGCCCCGTGGAGAACGCCATCGCCGTCGCCCGCTTCACCGACGGCACGTTCGGCTGGGGCGTCAAAGAACCCGGCCACGGCCTCGTGTTCGCGAACGCCGGGCGTCCGTTCGACGCCCCCGCCGGCGCCCTGCTCTCGGCCAGCGGCGACTACGCGACCGCTGCTTTTGCTGGAAGGCCCCCACGGCGTGCCGGCCGCGCTGAGCCGCTACCTCGCCGACATCCAGCCCGCGTACGGCAGCACGCCCCAGTATGCGCCGGTCCACGGCGCGTACAATCACGGCTGGCTGATCGGCGATGAGACGGCGATCTCGCCGACCACGCAGGCCGAACTCGACTCCATGCTCGAGATCTCACCACGCCACGTCTCATCCTCAGAAGAAGAATCCCCGTCACCGGAATAGCCGATCGAGCCCGAACTTTGAGCCAAGCCGAGGATCCAGACCGCCTGCTGCGCAAGCAGGGCGCCAACGAAGTGACCGTCGAGGACGTGCGCCGGCTGATGGGCGCGTCCACCCCCCACTTCGCGCTGCAGCTGCGCAACCGCATCGCGAACCTGATCGCGGGGCTTCCCGCCGATCATCCGGCGCGGGTGCAGGGCGAGCGGGAGATCGCGCGCCTCGAGCGCCTCGGCGTGAGCGGCGAGACGCGCGGGGAGCTGGGCGAGCCCGCCGAGCGACCGCTTCCGCCGCTGCCCTCGCTCGACGCCTCGGCGCTGAAGCCCGCCTGAGCCCGGCCGCGGCCGACGTCATCTGCCCGTCGCGAACGTCCGCTCGCGACGGGCGCGAAGGAAGCGCCCGCGCAGCCATCTGAACAGGAACACACCCAGCGCGAGGTCGAGCACGAGCAGCACGAGGATCACCGCCCTGGGCGGTCGTGTGAGCAGCACGACGCCGGTGAACAGCAGGATCGTCGGCAGCAGGGTGAGGATCAGCGTCTGCGAGCGATAGCCGCTGAGGTGCTCGCGCAGCGTCACCTCCACGGTGCCGATCAGCACCGCGGCGAGCCCCGCGATCAGCACCGCGAGCCCCGATTCTCCCCTGGAGAGGCCGACCAGGACGCCGATCGCGCCGACCAGGATCAGGAGCTCGGACAGCGGCAGCGGGTGCCAGGGCGCGCGCGGGCGCTCGCCGACCGCAAGGCGGTCCGTGAGCAGGCTCCCCGGCCGCGGGGGCGCGCCGCGCGAGCGCGATCGCGATCGCCGGCGCGGCGAGGGCCGCGCCGGCCCGTCATCGAGGGCGGGGGACTCGCGCTCGTCGAGGAGCCGCTCCGCGCCGGAGGGCGCCAACGGGGCCGAGGCCTCTCGCGCGGCCTGCGCCTTCGGCGTGCCGGCCCGGGCGGGACGCCGCTTGCGCGGGCGCCCGCGACGGCCCCTGTTGGCGTTGGCCACGGCCTCAGGCGTCCGGGCGAGGTTCGCTGCGCCGCATCGCGCTCGATGCTAGCGCCTATGCTGGATTCCGTGTCCACCTCCCCCTTCCCCGGAACGCCCGCCGGCGAGGACGTCGCCGACGACGCTCGGCCCGCGCCCGGCGGCATCCCGGACAGCGGCCTGGCGGGACCGTTCCCGGTGGGGGAGTACGCCAGGGCGCTGCGCTCGAAGCTCCGCTCGCTCGCTCGCGTGCAGATCGTGGGCGAGCTCGTCAACCTCCGTCCGTCCCGTGCGCGCGTGTACTTCGAGCTGCGCGACTCCACCGGCGCCATCCCCTGCGCGGCATGGCTCGCGGACTGGGAGAGGATGGCGGCCCGCGCGGGCATCGCCTCACCGGAGGGGATGCAGGTCGTGGTGGCGGGCGGCTGCGACTACTACCCCGGCAGCGCCACCTCCTCGCCGGGCTTCTCGTTCGCGGTCACCGACATGCGCGTGGCCGGCGAGGGAGACCTGCTCGCCCGCATCGACCGCCTGCGCAAGCAGCTCGACGCCGAGGGCCTGCTCGAGCCGCAGAAGCTCCTCGAGCGGCCGCTTCTGCCGCGCACGATCGGCGTGGTCACGGGTGAGGGCGGCAAGGCGCGCGATGACATCAGGGCCGCGCTGGCCCGGCGCGGCTGGGCCGGCCGGCTGGTGTGGGGCTTTGTCCCGGTGCAGGACCGCCACGCCGCGCCCGCGATCGTGCGCGCCCTCTCGGATCTCGCCGGCGGCGCGCACGCGGAGGTGGTGATCGTCGCCCGCGGGGGCGGCTCGCTCGCCGATCTTCTGTGCTTCTGCGATGAGACCCTCTGCCGCACCGTCGCCCTCCTGGGCGTGCCCGTGATCGCCTCGGTCGGCCACCACACCGACCGCACACTGCTCGACGACGTGGCCGCCGTCAGCTGCTCGACACCCACCCACGCCGCGGAGGCCGCCGTGGGAGTGGACTGCGTGCGTGCGCGAGCCCAGCAGGTCGCCGCGGCCGCGCGGCTTCGCGAGCTGGGCCGGCGGGCCGTCCTGTCGCGCGCCCGGCTCTTGGCGGCGCTCTCGCGCGCGCCGTCGGCCCACCTCGACCGTCAACGTGCGCGCCTTCACCAGGAGCTCCGTGAGATCCGTGCCGCCCACCGCCGGCGAACGGCGTCCGAGCGGGGCGTCACCGCCCAGCGCGCGCTCGTCCTCAGGCGCAAGGCCGACGCCGCGGTGCTCGACTGCCGCCGGCGGCGGCCGCGCGATCTGGAGCAGCTGGCGCTGGCGCTGAGCGCCCACGATCCGCAGCGCACGCTCGAGCGCGGCTACGTGCTCGTCGAGTCCCCGCAGGGAGAGCCCCTGCTGAGCGCCGCGCGGGCCCGCCAGGCTGAGGAGGTCCGATTGCGGTTCGCCAAGGACACCGTCCCTGCGAGGATCATCCACCGGTGAGCGCCGAGGAGCCACGGACATACGAGGCCGCGGCCGCGCGCGTGGAGGAGATCATCCGCCGCCTGGACTCGGGCGATGCCAGCCTGAGCGAGACGCTCGAGCTGGTCAGGGAGGGCAAGGGGCTGATCGAGCTGTGCGCACGCGAGCTGGCCGCCGTCGGCGACGCACTGGAGGAGCTCCGCCTCGACGAGCTCGTGAGCCGGCTGGAAGACGAGGCCTCGGCGTGAGCACCTGGGGGCTCTTCGCGGAGATGCCGGTGCGGATCGAGGAGTACACGCTCGAGCCCCTCCAGGCGACGGTCTCGAGCGAGTTCGAGCGCAAGAGCACCGTCATCCGCCTGCGCGGCTCCGGCGAGGAGGGCCTGGGCGAGGACGTCACCTACGACGCCGTCGATCACGAGGTCCTGCAGGCCACCGGCCCGGTTCTCCCGCTCGCCGGCAGCTTCACCCTCGCCTCCTTCGCCGAGCGCCTGGCCGAGCTGGCGCTGTTCGCCGAGCCGCCCCAGCGCGAGGTCTCTGAGAACTACCGCACCTGGGCCTATGAGTCGGCCGCGCTGGACCTCGCCCTTCGCCAGGCCCGCACCACCCTGCACGCGGCGCTCGCGCGTGATCCGCAGCCCGTGCGCTTCGTCGTCTCGCTGCGACTCGGCGAGCCCCCGTCGCCCGATCCCGTGCGCACCCTTCTCGAGCGCTACCCGTCGCTGCGCTTCAAGCTCGACCCCACGAGCTCCTGGGACGAGCGCCTGATAGGCGATCTGGTGAGCACCGGCGCGGTCGACTCGGTGGACTTCAAGGGCCACTACGTCGGCTCGGTCGTGGACCAGCCGGCGGACCCGGTGCTCTACCGGCGGGTGGCCGAGGCGTTCGGAGACGCCTGGATCGAGGATCCCGCGCTCACGGAGGAGACCGACGCGGTGCTCGCACCCCACCGCGCGCGCTTCTCCTGGGACGCCCCGATCCACTCGATAGCCGACATCCAGGCGCTGCCCTACCCGCCCCGCATGGTGAACATCAAGCCCTCGCGCCTGGGCGGCCTGCGCAGCCTGCTCGACGCCTATGACTTCTGCGCGCAGCAGGGCATCGGCAACTACGGCGGCGGCCAGTTCGAGCTGGGCGTGGGGCGGGGCCAGATCCAGTACCTCGCCTCGCTGTTCCACGCAGATGCTCCCAACGACGTCGCGCCCACCGGCTTCAACCTTCCGGCGCCGCCCGCCGGCCTGCCGTCGAGCCCCCTGCCCCCGACCCCCCCGGCGGCAGGGTTCCGCTGGGAGTGAGCCGCGAACGCGCCCTTTAGGAACGCAACTTAGCCGGCCCTCCGCGGTTTGCAATGCTATGACGGTGGCGGTTCATCGCCGCCGACCCGCCGCAAAGGTCGTCCAGCCCGGAGGAGCAGCCTTGGCCGACGCAGGCGCTCACAAGCGATCGAGAACTCTCACCGGCGCAGCCCTGGTGCTGCTGGCCTGCGCGGCGACGGGCCACGCCGGGGTGGCGGCGGCTGCCGGCACGGGAGGATCGGCCGCCGGCGGCGGCACGTCCCCGGCCGGCGGAACGTCCCCGGCCGGCGGAACGTCCCCGGCCGGCGGCACGTCCCCGGCGTCGGGCAGGACCCCGGCGGGCGGCACGGCACCGACGAAGAGGGCGAGCGCCCCGGCAGCCGGCCGTTCCGGGCGAACGACCGGAGCCACCAGCCTGCACGTCACCACCGTGCGCATCACGAGCGTCAGCTGCGTGCCCGCGGCCCGGTGCAGCGCCAACCCGCACCAGGTTTCGATCCATGGGAGCCTCATGCTCAGGGGCAGTGGCCTGCAGGCGGGCATGGTCGTCGCCTTCCCCAGCTCGCCGGGCGCGCGCATCTCGAGCTTCTCCCCCGCCTCGCGCCTGCGCTCGACGGCGGCGGGGTTGACCGTGACCGTGCCGAGCAGCGCGCATTCCGGTCACATCATGGTGCTGCTCGGGCGTGGTCGGCACACGAGCTCCTACGGGCCGATCTACGTGTATCGCCACGCCCTGCACCCACCGGCCCCGGCGGATCCGCCCCCGGCGCTCAGCGGCAGCGCGACCGCCTTCGCCGGCCAGGGCATGTGGATCTGGTACCTGAGCCAGTCAGACGGCGGCCAGCTCGCCGCGATCGTCGCCCAGGCCCGTGCCGCCGGCGTGGGCACGCTGTTCATCAAGAGCTCCGACGGCGCCAGCAACTACTGGACCCAGTTCTCCCCGCAGCTCGTCGCCGAACTGCACGCCGACGGCCTGAAGGTGTGCGCCTGGCAGTACGTCTACGGCTCGAACCCCGCCGGGGAGGCTGAACTGGGCGCGAGGGCGGCATCCTACGGCGCGGATTGCCTGGTGATCGACGCCGAGACCGAGTACGAAGGCCACTACGCGGCGGCGCAGACCTACATCGCGGACCTGCGCGCGAAGGTGGGGCCCGCCTACCCGGTGGGGCTGGCCTCCTTCCCCTACGTCTCCTACCACCCCTCCTTCCCCTACTCGGTCTTCCTGGGGCCGAACGGCGCCCAGTTCAACCTGCCGCAGATGTACTGGAAGGACATCGGCAGCTCGGTTGACACCGTCTATGCCAACACGTTCATCGCCAACCGCATCTACGGCCGCGCGATCTTCCCGCTGGGCCAGACCTACGGCCACGTCTCCGCCACCGAACTGTTGCGCTTCCGCGAGGAGGCCGTCGACTACGGGTCCACGGGCATGTCCTTCTGGGACTGGCAGGAAACGCCGGCCGCCCTGTGGAGCACCCTGGCCGCCCCGCTGGCCCCGCTGACGAGCGTCACCCCCAACTCGAGCTACCCGGAACTGCACAGCGGCAGCAAGGGCGATGAGGTGCTGTGGATGCAGGAGCACCTGGCAAGCGCGATCCCGACCCAGGAAACGACCGGCATCTTCGGCGCCCAGACGCTCGCCGATCTCAGTGCATTCCAGACCTCCCACGGCATTCCGCCGAGCGGCCTCACCGACGCCGCCACGTGGGCGGCACTGCTCGCCCTGCCCCCCGTCGCCGTGAATTGGACGGGGAGCGGGCCGAGCGGCTGAGGCCGGCCTCAAGGACGGCCCCAGCCCTTTCACGCCTTCCCGCTAGACGCGCTGGATCAGCGTCGCGGTGCCCAGACCGCCACCGCAGCACATCGTCACGAAGCCGATCTCCTTGTCGGAGCGCTCGAGCTCGTGCAGGAGCGTGGTGATCAGGCGCGCGCCGGTCGATCCGAGGGGGTGGCCCAGGGCCATCGCTCCGCCGTTGACGTTCACGCGGTCCATGTCGGGGTTGTGCTCGCGCCGCCAGGCCGCGATCACCGGGGCGAACGCCTCGTTGATCTCGATCAGGTCGATGTCGTCGATCGTCATGCCGTTGCGGTCGAGGATTTTGCGCGTGGCCGGGATCGGCCCCTCGAGCATTTTCACCGGGTCACAGCCGACGGTCGTCTGGTCGACGATCCGAGCGCGAGCGGTGAGCCCGAGCGCCTTGGCCTTCTCGGCCGACATCAGCAGCACGGCCGCCGCGCCGTCGGAGATCTGGGAGGCGTTGCCGGCGGTGATCTTCCCGTCGGGCTTGAAAGCCGGCTTCAGCTGCGACAGGGCCTCGAGGTTCGTGTCGGGGCGGATCCCCTGGTCTGAGACGTAGGTGTCGCCGTTGACGGTCATCGGCACGATCTCCCGCTCGAAGCGACCCTCCTGGGTGGCCTGGTGGGCGAGCCTGTGCGAGCGCACGGCCAGCTCGTCGAGCTCGGAGCGGGGGATCTCCCACTGGTCGGCGATCATCTCGGCGCCGAGCCCCTGCCCGACGATGTTGTGCTTGGCCATCAGCTCGGGTGTGAAGGCGACCCCGAACTCCTGCTGGGTCTGCATGACCGCCGAGAACGGGAGGTGGCCCATGTGCTCGACGCCCGAGCCGATCATCACGTCGTGCACGCCGGCGGCGATCAGCCCGGTGGCGAAGTTGACGGCCTGCTGCGCGGATCCGCACTGGCGGTCCACGGTCGTGCCCGGGGTCTCGATCGGCAGTCCCTCCTGCAGCCAAGCGTTGCGCGCGACGTTCAGGCCCTGCTCGCCGAACTGCGAGACGCAGCCCGCGATGACGTCCTCGACCTCCGCCGCGTCGATGCCCGCGCGCGAGATGACCTCCGTGTAGCAGGTGCCCAGCAGCTCGTTGGGATGGGTGTCCTTGTAGTAGCCCTTCTCTGCGTGTCCGCGACCGATCGGCGTGCGCACCGCCTCTACGATCACGACCTCGCGACCCTCTGATTGCCTCATTTCGGGAGTCCTCCTAGGATGTGTTTCCCGGCGTTTATGGGGTGGAACCCGGGGCACTCCCGGCGATCGGGGCGCTTTGGAAGGCTGCCCGGCTCCTGTAACCCTTACTCTATCGCGTCACACTCAACAGATTGACTGGTCAGTCAATCGCGCAGAAGGAGGAGAGCACGCGTGAACGAGCATCTCGCGATAGCCGGCAGCGGCGCGATCGCCTGCGGCCTTGCCGCCACGGCGGCCCACCACGGCCCGGTGCTGCTGCTGGCCCGCTCGGAGGGCTCGGCCGAACGCGCGCGGGCCACCGTGGAGAGGACGCTGAGCCGCCTGGAGGCCGAGGTGGATCCGGCGCACGTGCAGATCGTGACGCACACCCAGGCCCTCGCCGGGGCCACGTTCGTCGTGGAGGCGGTCGTCGAGGACCACGACGTGAAGGCCGGCCTGCTCTCGGAGCTCGATGAGATCGTGGAGGAGGATGCGATCCTCGCCAGCACGACCTCGTCGCTGTCGATCGAGCGCCTGGCAGAGGAGTGCGGGCGTCCGCAGCGCTTCCTCGGCCTGCACGTGTTCAACCCGGTCACGAGGATGAAGCTCATCGAGCTGATCTTCCCCAGCGCCGTGGACGCCGAGACGCGCAGCCGCGCGACCGCGGTGTGCGAGGCGTTCGAGAAGACGCCGGTCGAGGTCCCGGACGTGCCCGGGTTCGTGGTCAACCGCCTGCTCTTCCCGTATCTCTTCAACGCCGTGCGCCTCTTGGAAGAGACGGACATGGACCCGACGGACATCGACACGTGCATGCACCTCGGCGCCGGGCACCCGCTGGGACCGCTCGCGCTGCTCGACCTGGTCGGACTCGACGTCTCGGCGGCGATCGGGCGGACGATCGGCGAGCAGGTGCCCCCGCTGGTCGACCAGCTCATCGAGGAGGGCTCGCTGGGGCGCAAGCGCCGGCGCGGGTTCCACTCCTACTGAGCGGGCCGCCGGAGCCCTCGAAAACATTTATCTGAACTAAAAGGGCCTTTAGCCGACCTTCATCAACCTGGTCATACTTATGCATGCGACGCCAAAGAGTCGCAAGCACACCAGCCTCCTCCCAGTGCGCACACTCCGGCCCGCTCCCCCCGCGGGCCGGAGGTGTTTAAGGGCCCGCCTCGCGGTAAGGGCCCGCCTCGCGGCTCTCGGGCCGCGCGGCGGGGCGGCGCTCGCGGATGCGCACGGCCTCGACGCGGTTTTCGCGCACCGACTCGACCCTGATCGTGAAGCCGTCCACGTTGATGCTGTCGCCGCGCCGGGGCAGGCGGCCGAGCTCGGCGAACACCAGGCCCCCGACCGAGTTGTAGGCGTCGGTGTCAACCGGCAGATCCATGCCGTAGTCGGCCAGATCGGTCACGGCCACGTGCCCGCGCACGAACCAGTCCCCGTCGGCGAGCCTGCGCACAGCCCCGGCCGTGGGGTCGGTCTCGTCGGTGATCTCGCCGACCACCTCCTCGACGATGTCCTCGATCGTCACCACGCCGACGACCCGCCCGTACTCGTCCACGACGACCGCCAGCGGCGTGTGCTGGCGCTGCAGGTCGGCGAGCAGGTCGTCAAGGGGCTTGGTCTCCGGGACGATCGGGGCGTCGTGCACGAGCGGCTCGACCGGCGAGTGCGGCCCCTTCTGCATCAGCTCGCGGGCCAGCATCGACGCGTGCACGAGCCCGCGCACGCGGTCGCGGTCTTCGCTTTCGGTGACCACCAGGCGCGTGTGGCCGCTGGAGATGCACAGCTGCAGGGCGGTCTCGACGTCCTGGGATATGTCCACGGTGACCACGGCAGGGATCGGGGTCATCACCTGGCGGGCCTCCTGCTCGTGCAGGTGAAAGACGCCCGTCAGCATGCCGGCCTCGCCCGGGTCGATGTGCCCGCCGGCGTAGGACTCGGCGATCAGGCGCTTGAGCTCGTCCGGAGAGCCGCCGCGCCGTTCGAGGCTGGCCTGCACCCCGAGCAGCCGCAGGATGCGATCGGAGACCGACGTCAGCACGACGATGAACGGGTGGAAGAGGACGCTGAAGCCCTCAAGCGGCCGCGCGACACGCCGGGCGACCGCCTCGGCGTGGTCGATCGCATAGAACTTGGGCACCATCTCGCCGGCCACGAGCTGCACCGAGACGATGATCGCGTAGGCGAGCACCGCCGAGAGCGCGACCGCGACGCCGTTGGCGAGCGTGCCGCCGAGCGCGCTCTTGAGCAGGTGCGCGAGCGCCGGCTGACCCAGCGCGCCGATGGCGATCGACGTCATCGTCACCCCGATCTGGACCGCCGAGATGTACTGGTTCATGCTCTGGTGCTGTTCGAGCGCCAGCGTCGCCCCGCGGGCCCCCTGCTCGCGCATCCCTTCCAGCCGCGCCTTGCGCGAGCGCACGAGCGCGTACTCGGCGATCACGAAGAACGCGTTGACCCCGACCAGCACGGCCGCGATGATGAGCTTGAGGCCGTTCACGCCCGGCCGGAGAGCCCCGAGAGACGGCGGCGGACAGCACGTAGGCCCCTGTGGCGCGGACCGTCCCAGAGACGGTCCGCCGGGGCCCTCTTACTTCGCGGAGATTCCTCGTCCTCGTTCATCGATTGGCGACCCGTCCAACCTAGCAGGGCCGAGCGTCGGAAGGGCGACGGGCGACGGAGGCCCTCAGGCGGCGCGGTCGATCCGGCTCGCGAGCTCGAAGTCCGCCTCGGTGAGGCCGCCGGCCGAATGGGTGGAGAGCGTCAGGCGCACGTGGTTCCAGCCGTGCACGAGGATGTCCGGGTGGTGGTTCGCCGCCTCGGCGAGCTCGGCGACGCGGTTGACGAAGGCGATCGCGGAGGCGAAGTCCGGGAAGGCGCGCTCGCACACGATCGTCCCGTCCGGCCCCGCGCTCCAGTCGGCGACGTCGCTGAGACGCTCCTCGATCTCGGCCTGGCTGAGCAGCCCCATGCAACGCCCAGGTTAGCCGGATCGCCGCCCGGCTCGCGCACATCCTCCACCCCGAGCGCGTCCCGGACTGCCCGGCCGCCGGCGAGGCGCTGACGGTGGACCTCCTCGGCGCCCGACCCTGGCGGCGCTCACGCAAGGCCCGTGCCGGACACGCCCGCGACCGAGATCGCCCCGAAGACGCACCCCGCGCACAGCGCGAGGCATGTGAGGATCCCGGCCACCGGGACGTTCCTTTCGTCGGCGACGCGAATCGCCATCCCGGCCGCGAAGCCCCCGATCAGACCGCCGATATGCGCGCCGACCGAGATGTTCGCCAGGCTGAAGCTGAGGATCAGGTTGATCACGATCAGCCCGCCGATACCGGACTCCATCACGCTCAGCCGGCGCTTTCGCAGCTCGACGACGGCGGCCCCCATCAGCCCGAAGATCGCACCGGAGGCACCGAGGCTCGGCGAGGCCGTGGCGACGAGCGCGCCGAAGGAGCCTGCCAGCAGCGATGTGAAGTAGATGACCGCGAACCTGAGCGAGCCGATCGCCGGCTCGAGCATCATCCCGAGCAGGTAGAGCAGGTACATGTTGAAGCCGATGTGGATGAAGTTCTCGTGCAGGAAGCCCGAGGAGACCAGGCGCCAGTACTGGTGTTCGACGATGCCCCCGCGGTAGAGCACGCCTTCGTCGATGACGGTGCCGTGGATGGTCGAGCCGAAAAGGGTGAACTGGCCCTGCTCTGTCAGGAAGACGAGCACGTTGAGCGCGATCAGGGTGTAGGTGACGCGCGGAACGACGGCCATGTCGCGCATGCGCGTGACCTTCGTGCGCTGGCCGGCGCACTCCGGGCAGCGCATGCCGACCGGCGTCGAGGTCATGCAGTCCGGGCATATCGGCCGCCCGCACGAGGAGCAGGAGACGGCGGTCTCGCGTGAGGGGTGGCGATAGCAGGTGGCCATCAGCCGGGAGAGCCTATCTGGCCCGCGCGTCGCCTCCGCCGGCGCGACGCCGGGGCTCAGCGCTCGCCGAGCAGCCTGCGCGTCTCGCGCCCGAGGTCGCCGAGCGCGTGGGCGGCGCGCTCGGCGGCGGCGCGCGCGCCGGCCGGGCCGCCGTCGGCCTCGTGCGCGCGCCGGCGGGCGCGCAGCAGCACGAGCGCCGTGCCCGCGGCGGTGCCGATGACCAGAGCGGCGGCCGGCCGCGCCCAGTTGCGGGGATCGCGCATCGTCGAGAGCTCCCACTCGTTGAGCTCCTCAGCGGCCATCTCGGTGATGGACGTGAGCGTGCTCTCGACCCGCTCGATGAGATCCTCGGGCGGCTCCACGGGAGCGAGCGCTTCGCGCAGGAGCTCCTCGAAGTTGGCGGCGGCCTCAGTCATCGACGATCTCCTGAAGCTGCTTGATCGCCCGGTGGATGAGCACCTTCGTGGCGCCGTCCGAGCGGCCCAGAGTGCGCGCTATCTCGCGGTTGTCCATGCCGAGGGCGAAGCGCATGATCAGCGCCTCGCGGCGGTCGTCGGGCAACAGGCGCACGCCGTCGAGCACGCGGCTGAGCTCCTCGCGGCCCTCGACGAGCTGCTCGGTGGTGTGCGGAGCGGTGAGCGTCGTCGTCTCGTCGATCGGCCGCGAGGGCTTGCGCGAGCGGTCGCGGTAGAGGTTGGCCGCCAGGTTGTGGGCGATGCGGATCAGCCACGGGCGCAGCGGCCTGCCGTTCGACTCGCGCTGGGCGCGCTCGAAGTGCCGATAGGCCTGAAGGAAGGTCTGCTCGGTCAAGTCCTCGGCGTCGTGGTGGTCGCCGACGCGATAGTAGGCGTAGCTGTAGACGTCGCGCAGGTGGGCGCGGTATAGCTCTGAGAACTCCGCATCGAGCTCTGCCTTGGACCTCTGAGGTGGCTGCTGTGTCACTCATCGCACACCCTAGCCGCCGGCCCTTGCCGCGCACCGACCAGCCCACCCGGGGGCCCGAACCGGTCAGGCCGCGCGGGCCTCCTCCTGTGCGGGGGAGTCCTCATGGACGCGCCTTCGGCGCGTGGCGGCGAGCGCGGTCTCGTGCTCCTCGCGCGGCGCCACGGCCCCGCCGAGCCAGGCCCACTGCAGGCTGACGCAGGCCCAGATGCGCGAGGTGACAGAAGCGGCGAGCGCCGGCGAGCAGTGCTCGACGGTGGGGAACAGGAGCGGGGCGCCGACGCGCAGGCGGACCTTGCGCGGGCGTATGCGCCAGCCTCGGCGGACCTCTTCGGTGCCGATCACCGCGACCGGCGCGACCGGCGCGCCGGTCTGCAGGGCAAGGCGCGCGACGCCGCGGCGCGGGGCGCCGAGCGGGCCCGAGCGCACGCGGGTGCCCTCGGGGAACAGCACGACGCAGTCTCCCCGCGCGAGGATCGCGCGGGCCGTCGCCATCGCCTCCGCGTCGCCCGCGCCGCGATCGACCGGGAAGGCGCCGAGGGAGTTCAGGATCCACGCCGTCAGCGGGCGCTGGAAGAGCTCGCGCTTGGCCATGTAGTAGACGGGGCGGCGCACGAGCGTGCCGATCACGAAGGGGTCGAGGAAGCTGCGGTGGTTGGAGGCCAAGAGCAGCGGCCCGCTGCGCGGCAGGTGCTCTGAGCCGATGCGCTGCATGCGAAAGTAGACGAGGAAGAACGGCACGAGAATCGCGCGCAGCGGCCAGTAGATGAAGGGGTTCACGCCCCGCGTGAGGCTGCGCTCGTGAAAGCCGTGGAGGCTCGCGGGGTCCTGCTCGGTGAGCGGCCGGTTCATGCAGTCCCATACACCACCCCGGGCGGCGCCGTTACAGTTGGCGGAGATCCTCGCCTCAGACCGCGCCGGAGTAGCTCAGCTGGTAGAGCACCTGTCTTGTAAACAGGGGGTCAGCGGTTCGAGTCCGCTCTCCGGCTCTCAGGAAGGCCCCGCAAATTCCGGCTAGCCGTAGAAGCGCGAGATGACCTGCAGCTGGCTGAAGACATCGTGAGTGAGGAACAGGACCACGATCAGGGCACCGACGGCCGGCCCCCAGCGCTGGCCGGCGCCGCGCGCGCTCAGGACGAGCGCCGCGCCCAGAAGAGCAAGCATGGGCAGCAGGTAGCGGGGCTCACTAAACCCGCTTCGCCAAGTTTCTTCCAGGTACGACTGGGCTCCGATCAGAGACATCAGTCCGACGGCCATGATGATGTAGACGAGGAGCTCGACCAGCCGGCGTCGCAGCGTAGCTCGAACCGTGAATAGTGCCCGGATGCCGAGGATCGTCAGCAGCGCAGCCGGGATGAGGGCGATGTTCTCGACCCAAGCCGGGAACGACGTGTCGAGCCAGCCGTACAGTCCGACCGAATGGTCGAACCACTGGCGCGTGGTGGAGATGCCGGGGAAGTCGTTGGCCATCCCGGGAAGCCGGGGCAGGTAGAACTGCCAGATGTAGCTGATCTCGTTGAGCAGCGATCCGCGCCCGCCCGTGATATGGATAGCGCTCGAGACCACCCCTAGCCCGGGATGATTCGAGAACAGGTTGATGACGATGTATAGGCAGAGCGGGATCGCGGGGATAGCGAGCGTGAGCGCAAGCGAGCTGTAGGCCGTTCGCCTTGAGGTCCGCGCGCCACGAACGGTGAGCACGACGAGGCCGACGATTATGCCCGGCATAAGGCCTACGAAGTTGTCCTTGGTGAGCAAGCCCATGGCGGTCACCACGCCGATCGCGATCGCCAGGCTCGGTGTCAGCCCGCGGCGGAACCCTCGGGCAAGCAGGTAGAAGCTCGCGGCGGACACGGCGTAGAGCATCGCGTCGGGGTTCACCACGCCGGACATGAAGCCGAGCAACGGCGCCAGTGCGACACTGAGCCCGCCGACGGTCCAGGCCCATGCAACACCGGGGAGCGCTTCGCGAACGAACAGATAGGCGAAGAGCGCAGTGAACCCGGCCATCAGCGCGGACAGCAGCCTCATGAGCTCCAGGCGGTCGAGCAGCGTGCCACTTGAGGCAAGGCCATAAGGGATCGTTTGGAGCGCGTAGTACAGCGGCGGCTGGTTCTTGGCTACGCCGGCGCCTCCGGGCCCGGAGCGCCGCAGCTGCAGGGCTAGGTCGTTCTGCAGGCGCGCCTGTTCGGCCCGTGAGGTGATGGCGTGATTTTCCGGGTGCCAGCGAACTTCGTCCTGATGAAGGTCCAGTAGCGCGGTTTCCTCCTCCTGGGAGAAGTCATCACTGCTAGACGTGGGCAGCGTTCCTGTCTCGGCGATCTGCTGAACGTAGGCGAAGTGGGACGGCTCATCCGGTGCCTGAAATGGCGGAGTGATTACCGACCAGCAGGCTGCGTTCAGGCAGGCGATGAGGGCGCAGATCCAAGCACCCCTCGGAATCTGCCGGAGAACCCTCGGAAATCGCCGAACAGTCTTCCCGGCCACTGCGCCGGGCTGCCGGCTCACCGCGGTCCGAAGGATCAGTCGCGAGGCGAGGGTGGCGACCGTGATCATGAGCGCAATCAGTAGGAACACGATCCACGTGCCGCCGGGTGTGTGACCCAGACCCATGCGACT
This sequence comes from uncultured Solirubrobacteraceae bacterium, assembly GCA_963730575.1. Classification (GTDB taxonomy): domain Bacteria; phylum Actinomycetota; class Thermoleophilia; order Solirubrobacterales; family Solirubrobacteraceae; genus Palsa-744. The sequence continues at coordinate 671,884 of CAVSSG010000003.1, read as the reverse complement.
TGCCACCGACGACGCCATCCGCCACCACGAGCGGGGTCCCGGTCGCAGGTATTCGAGACGGAACCTCACAGGTCGGCCGGTCTTACCGCCGACGGTGGTCTTGGGCCCTAACGCGCCGTTGATTTGGATGTTTGCAGCAGAGGGTCCGAGCGCTATGCAAATAGTCGTGTTGGGCACCGTGCGGGACACGCGCTTCACGGGCACAGTGACGGTTTCGGTGACTCCCCAGCCAGCGTCTCGCTTGCCTTGGGTAATGATCAGCGGGCCCGACACCGCCTGGACCCTTAGGCTGGGGCCCGTGTTTGCGGTGGCTGAGATGCGAATCGCGGACGTGCCTTGGGGCAGCGTCCCTCCCGCCTGGCATCCGCTGCTGCCCCCTTTGGTTCCCGAGATGTCGAAGTTGGCCGGGATCGAATCCGTCCCGGCGACGGTGAGCGGCGATTGCGACAGCACCACGCCGACGGCCATTGCGGCGAGCGCCAATCCCACGGCGAGTGCGACTCGCACGCTGAGCCCCGCGCGCTTCCCAGATATAGGACCCGGAGCAGGTATGTGTAAAGGCTAATTGAGGGCGCCGGAGAGTCTCGCCTGGGAACAAGGCCCGCGAAACCACATCGCAGGGCCAGTCCAGCGAACACCCGCAAGCGGCCGCAAGCCCGGGACCCAACCGGTAAACAGGGGGTCACGGGTTCGAGCCCCGTCTCCGGCCTACTCGGGCGTGTGGCCCGCCGGCGTGCGGATCTTGGATAAGGTTTCCCCTTCGTGCCGCACCCCTCGACAGGGCGGCAGACGCGTGCAAGAGGAACCGGAGAGCATGAGCAGCTGGAGAGTCCCCGCGAATAGGATCGTCCGTCTTTGCGCGGCCCTTGCGGCGCTCGCGCTCGCGGGCTGCGGGGGAGCGACGAAGACCGTGACCACCGCCACGATCCCGGGGGTGACGGCATACAAACCGCCGCCGCCGGCCAAGGCGGCCACCTATACCGTGACCCTGGCCGGCACCCGCCTGCACGGATCGCCCAGGGGAGCGCCGGGCGGCTCTGGCTTCGCGGTCCTCACCATCGATCCCGCAAGCGGCCAGCTCTGCTGGTCCTTCTCGCGGCTGACGGGCATCACCGCGCCGAGGATCGCTCGCTTCTACCAGGGCTTCGTGGGCGCGACGGGCATGCACGGGCACCCGCTGGGCGAGACCTACAAGCCATCGGGCTGCACTCCGCTACGCCCGCTCGTGCTCAGCGTGATCGAGGCGCATCCAGAACGCTTCTACGTGGCGATCTTCAACGCCGAGTACCCCGAAGGCGCGGTTCGCGGACAGCTCTGAGCCGGGCCAGCGGCCCACGTTGTCAGCCGAGTCGCAGGCTGACCTTGGTCCCGGACGGCAGCGTCTTCTTGGCGGCGGGCTTCTGGGAGACGACGTGCGGGCTGCGCCCGCGATTGGCGGACCGGGTGACCTTGCCCAGCTTGCAATGAGCGCGAGCCAGCAGCTTGGCGGCCTGAGAGAGCGTCTTGCCCTTGAGCTTGGGTACCACGCATCTGGCCGTCAGCAGCGACGGTTCGACCCTTCCGATGGCGTTGGCGAAGGGCTCGGCGAGCCAGAGGGTCCCGTGTGGGCCCATCGTGATCCCGAGTGGAACGGCCCCTTCCGGGGTGGTGATCGGGTACTCGGTGATCGCTCCGGCCATCGTGACGCGGCCGATCTTCGTGGCGGCGGTGTCAGCGAACCACACGGTCCCTCCCGGGCCTGCCGCGATCGCCGTCGGGGCACTTTCGGATGAGCCAATCGGGAACTCGGTGATCGCGCCGCTCGGGGTGATCCGCCCGATCTTTTTGGCGAGGCTCTCCGTGAACCAGAGGTTGTGGTCGGGACCTGCCGTGATCTGGTTCGGGCCGCCTTTCGCGGTCGGGACCGAGAATTCGGTGATCGCGCCGCTCGGGGTGATCCGCCCGATCCTGTTGGCGCCTTCCTCGGTGAACCAGACGTTGCCGTCCGGACCCGCCGTGATCCCGTCCGGACCGCTTCCTCCCGCGGGAATGGGAAACTCGGTGATCGCGCCGCTCGGCGTCATTAGCCCGATCTTGTGCCCGAGCACCTCGGTGAACCACAGATCGCCGTCTGAGGAGGTGATCGCATACGGAGCGCTCAACCTAGTGGGAATCGGGAATTCCGTGATCCTGCCGGCCGTGGTGATGCGCCCGATCGCGTTGGCGTGCCCCTCGGTGAACCAGAGAGCGTCTTCGGGACCCGCCGTGATCCCGCCCGGACCGCTCGCCGGAGCGGGTGTCGAGAACTCGGTTATCTTGCCCGCCGGGGTTACCCGTCCGATCTTGCCGGTGCGCCCCTCGGTGAACCAGACGTTTCCGTCGGGACCCGCGGCGATCCCTTCCGCGCCGCTGAGCGCGGTCGGTATGGAGAACGCGGTGAACGCTTGCGAGGGGGCTGCCGCTGCGCCTTTTTTCGAGGGGGCTTTCGCGCCTCTTTTCGAGGAGGCTCCCGCTGCGCCCCCTGCGCACGCCAGCGCCGCGACAGTCGCGGCGCACATCAGCGCAACCGCGAGCCGGCCACGACGGCCGCCCCGGAGGGCACCCCCGCCCGGCTCATGGCCTTCGCGCAAAGCTCTCCACATACTTCCTTATACCCTTTCCACGGAGCAAGTTGCGCCATCCGCAACGTTATGGTCACAGGAGGATACCGGCGGCGCTGTCATCCCGGTCCAGGCACTCGCCATCGCGCATGCACCCCGCGGTGGCCCGAGAACTGAGCCTCACGATGTCGTCCGTCTAGTATCTTCCTGCCATGATCAGGCTCCCCGCCCTGGCCGTGTCTCTGCTCGTCACGACTGCCGTTGCCGCGAGCGGCTGCGGCTCGAGCGAACACCCGAGCACGAGCAGTACGACCGCCGCCAACGCGGCTCCCACCACCGCATCCACGGCTACGACCGCTGCGACCGCGCCAGCCACCACGAGCACGCCAACGATCACTCAGAGCACCGGCGCCGCCACGCAGCCGGCGCATACGACGCCGCCGGCCGCGACAGCGCCGCCCGAAACCACGCACAAGCATCCCATTGAAGAACGCGTCCGTGAACTCGAGCGCAAGCTGCGCGAAGGGAAGCTGAAACCGGCATCCAAGAGGCCTGCAAGCCCCGTGTACAACCAGAACCAGGTACCGCCCAAAGAGCGCTACCCGACCGAACTTCAGGACAACTTCACGAGCCTGTGCAGAGCGGGACATGGATCGGCCGCCACGTGCGAATGCATCCTCGTCAAACTCGAGATCAGCGACGTCGAAAAAGGCCGGTCGGTCGCCGAACTGCTGGCTCTCAACCTCGCACTGACGAGAGGCGCCTCCATGCAGTTGATCGCTCACCACGGCGTCAAGCTGCCGCGCAGAGTCCGGGCCGACGCCGAACAGTGCATCAACGCATAGGACGGGGTGAGAACATTGCCCTACTCGCCGCGTCGCCCCGGGCGCCCCACGCTCGGGCCCGCACCGAAGCGCTAGAGCCGAACGGTCTTGGCAGTCGAGACGACCTGCCTGCCCACCGTCAGGCTGACGCCGACGCGCACTTTCTTTGAGTGCTTGCGCAGCGACGAGCCCGCCTTCGTGAACGGCACCCTGATCTGATGCGTGCCGGCCGCCAGGGTCTTCTTCGTCGTCTTCAGACCGTTGCCGGCGATCTTCACGGTGCCCTTGGCGCTCATCTTCACCGTCACGAGCAGGGCATTGCCCGAGACCTTGGTCTTGGTGACCGTGACTGTCGGGGGGCACCCGATGACGGTGATGGGCGTCGTCTGCTTGATGACGGCGCCGTTCTGGGCAGTGAGCACGGTCGGAAGCGTCAACGCCTTGGAGCAGGGTTCCACGTTCGCGGACAGCGCTGAGTGCGGGACCCTCGGGAAGGTTGACTTCAAACGTTTCCACCGGGGAGTCCGGCACCGCGTTGAACGTCGTTTTGGTGATGCCTTTTTTGATGTCGGTCTGCCCGTCGAGGATGACCTCGACGCCTTCGCCCTGGAGCACGAGCTCGAGGTCGGGGAATGCCGCCCCGCCGTGGGAGACGAGATAGGCCGGCCCGCTCAGCAGAACGTTCAGTAGCGGCGTGTGCGCCGTGGCCGTCCCGACCACCGAGCCTTCGGGGCACGCGGCGGGGTTGGCTTCGAACACCGCGTTGAGGCACGCTTTCTGGAGCGTCGTCAGGCGCGAGGGCAGCTGGACGGGCAGTTCGGTGAGCGTTTTCGCGATGTTCGCGTACGCCCCGGCCGGATAGGTGATCTTCACGTTCAGGCTCGCCCCGCCTTCTTTGCTCGTGTGCGCCTGAGTGGACGCCGTGAACTTGGGGGCGAACGGCAGGCTCGTGCACCCGCCGATGCCGAACGGCGAGGTGGCCTGGACGCTTGCTCCCTGCGAGCCGGTGAGCGTGCCCGTCACGGTCTGTGCAGAGCAGTTCGTGGGGTTCAGCATGAACCCGGGCCTCGTGATGTCGACTTCGATCCGCTTGAGCCTCAGCTGCACGCCGTCCACGAACTGGGGCAGGGGCTGGGATGTGGCCGTCACGGCCGCCGTGTGGGGATCGATGTCGATCCGCGACCGCACGACCACGTTGCCGAGGTGGAACGGACCCGCTTCGGCCGCCGTGATGACCACGATGCCGAACGGTGCCCCCGGCGCGCTCTTCACCGGACCCGTGAAGTACACGTGCCCCACGTTCTTGTACGGTTCTTCGCCCGGGCCGGCGAACGACGTCGCCGTGCCGATTTCGCTGTCGGCGGGACATCCGCCGGTGTCGCGTTCCGCGGCCTGCACTTCGGCTTCTTCACAGCGCGGAATCCCTGCGATTTTACCGGTGAGGCCCGGCGGCATGTGAACGGTCACGCCCGAGAGGTCCTGTTCGCCGTCGCGGCGTTCGATCGTGAGCGAGAACGACGTGTAGGCACCGGCGCTGGTCGCCGTCGGGCCCGAGGTGCCGGCGTTGAAGTAGTGCGGGGCGAAGGGCAGCGTGGCGGGACATCCTTCGCCTTCCACCTCGAACTGCGATGAGAGGTTGGCGTCTTCGGTTTCCGGCGTTCCCCACGGAGTCAGATCGGTCTTCGTTTCGGCTGCGCCGCACATCTGCGGGTTGGCCAGCGGCGCACGCGGGCCGCCCTTGAGCTTGAGCTTGAGCAGTTCAAACGGCAGCTGGGGCTGCTGTTCGAAAACGGATTTGATCTGCCCCACGTTCGTGCAATGACCTTCGGAGACTCCCTTCGCCGTGCAGACTTCGTTGTAGCCGTGCAGCTTGACGATCACTCCCCCGCTCGAATCCTGCAGCGGGTCGTGGAACTGCAGGAAGAGGCGGAAGAGCTTGCCGTCTTCGGCGTCTTCTTCGGTGCACGGCGTCGGGAAGTTCGCGTTGCCGCATTCGGGTTCGCCGACGAACATCTGACCCTGCAGCGCCCCGCCGGGCAGCGGCGGCGGCGTGGACGGCTGCGGCGAGATGATGGTTCCGGCGCTGTCGGCGATCGTCGTGCCGCCGGCGTTCGTCGCGATGATCCGGCACTGGATCACCTTGCCGTTGTCTTCGGGGGTGAGCGTGTACGTTTCGCCCGTCTGCCCTTCGATCTTTACCCCCCCGCGCAGCCACTGATATTCCAGTGCCGAGGCGTTCAGCCACTGCCCTGCTGCGCAGGTCAACTTGCCTTCCTGTGCGCTTGGCTTTGCGATGCTCGACGGCGGCGAGGGCGGCGGGCTGGGCGGTGCTTCGTAGGGGATTTCGCCGCTTGGCAGAGGACCGTTGACTTTGCCTTCAAATGGCACCACGTCTCGGCTCACCGCAACGGAGCTGCCGGCGCTGTTCGTCGCTGTCACCTCGCACTGGATCGCCGCGCGTTCGTCTGTTTCGGCGTTCACCGTGTACTCGCCGGGGAATACCGTGCCTGACGCTTTTTCGATCGGCGTCCCGTTTCGCAGCCATTGATAGGAAAGGCTGGGGCTGCCACTCCACTGCCCCGGCAGGCATTTCAGCTGCCTGGCCACGGCCGGGCTGATACGCGGCGGGCGCGCGCCGTTGGGCTGGTTGCGTTCGCCTTCGATCGCCGGGGCACCACTCAGCAGCGGCGCGAAGACTTCCACGGTGCCGATCTGCGAACCCGCCGGGCACGACGCCAGCCGCACGGGTGCTTCGGGCACAAACCGTCCCGTTTCGCTTTCCTGCTGCTTTTTCCGCGCTTCAACTCCGGGCCCGAATTCACTTTCGAAGCCGAACTCGTCGTTGCTGCACGCTTCAAGCCCGCTCGCCGCCGACGGCGAGACCGTCATTCCCGCCGGGAGCGTCGTCTTGACGTCCCTGATCTCCGGGGCGACCTTTCCTTCGGGTTCTTCCTTCGCCTGCGGCACCTTCAGTTCCAGCGTCATCGCCGTCGGCTTGTCGGGCTGCGTCGTGCCGCCTTCTTCCGGCCCTTCCTCCGTGCGTTTTTCGGGAGGGCTGGGGTAGAACGCGGCTTCCGTCCCGGGCTGGAAGTGCAGAGCGCCGCAGTCGCTGAGCGCCTTCGTCTGCGTCGCGGCCGACTGATAGTCTTCGGGCTCATCCCAAGGGGCTGCGTAGGCCGTCCACGGCAGAGGTCCGGTGCAGCCTGTCGGCTCATCCAAGAATGGCCTCGAGCCCACCGGCGAGTTGCACGAGTACACACCGCCTTTCGTTACGGTCGCGCCGTTCTCGCAAAGCGTCACGTTCGAGCCCATCACCTTCGGACCGTTTGCCGTGGCGTCGTCGCCGACAGTGATGCCAAAGTCTCCATTGCTCTCAACCCGTGCGGGGAGGATGAAGGCGAAGTCGTTGGACGGGTGGATGACGAAGCCGAACTCGGCGGGATAGCCCGGGGTCGGTTCCACGTTGAAGACGAGGCTAGTCAGCGTCGGCGCCGGCAGGAAATTCGCTTTACCACCTTCGAGGTGCCCCCCGAGAATCGCTTCCGTGTAGCCCACCGCCGTGTCGACCGGACACGCATTTGCCTGCAGCGTTTTTATCGAGCACCGTGGCGTATTCTGAACGGGGCCGGCGAACCCGGGCGGGGCCTCCACCTCGATGGCCTTGGTGCCGCCCCCGGCCGGGATCAGCGCCCCTTCTTTGTTGGTCGTGTAGTTGAGCAGGATCTTGGTCGTGACCGAGTATGGGTGGCCGCCCGCTTCAAAGAATGGTTCGGCCAGCGAATTCGCGACGCTCGTTTCGAAGCTTTTGATCCCGAACGGGACAGCCGGGGTCACCTTCGTCTTCGGTTTGGCTTCTGACACGGTCGCGCCGCCGCCGCTGACGGTCACTTCGTTTGTGGGTTCATCCGCGGCCTTCGGCCCAACGTACACAGTCAACAAGATCGGCTTGTATCCTTTACCGCCTTCCAGCGTGGCCGTATTGGCGCATTCGACGATGCGCGTGCCTGCGAGGCCTTCGCACGCCCACCCGTTGACGCCCGATTCAACAACGCCCGGACCGGCAAGTTCCATGCCTTCCGGAAGCGTGTCGTCGACCCTGGCCGTCGCAATCGCCGAGGACGGAATCGGCAGCTCGCCTTCCAGTTCCAGTTCTTTGGACGGCGGCGTCGACACGGCCGCGTGTTCGCCGGAGCTCACGGCCACGGCCTTGGCTTTGCTGCTGCCTTCGGTCGCCGTCACCTCGCATTGAACCGCCTTGTCTTCGTCTTTCGCGGTGAGCGTGTATTCCTTTTCGGTGGCCCCTTCAATCGCCTTGCCTTCCCGAAGCCATTGGTATTCCAGTTTTGGCGCGATCGGCGTCGTGCCGCTTTTCCATCCGGCGCTGCTGCATTTCAACTTCGTTTCTTCTTCCGAGCTCACATCGCCATTGGGGGCGATCGTCACGGTTCCCCCAGCCGGAGGCAGCGGCGCAGGCACGGGTGCGACATTGACGCCGCGGCTGACCGCCACGGTCGTGAGGGCATTGCTCGCCGCGATCACCTCGCACTGGATCACGACCCCTTCGTTTTCGGGCTTGGAGCCGAGTAGGTACTTGTCTTCGGTTGCCCCCGCTATCGGCTGACCGTCGCGTAGCCATTGATAGGCCAGCGAGGTCGCCGCACCGCCTCCCGATTTCACCCTGCTCGTTCCCAAGCAGCGCAGCGTTTCGCTCGCGTTGACTGCTTCTCCCGCGATTCCGGAGCCACTGTTCTTGACGGTGATCGCATACGTGTTGTCGCCGCTTTCCCGCGCAAAGGTTTCGCTGCTCCCGGTGTTCGGGTCGGGCACGCCCTGCAGGCCGTAGAGGTTGTGCTGTGCTGTCGTGACTTCCCACTGCGGCGTGGCTAGCGCGGGCGCCGCGAAGAGCGCCATGGCCGCCGCGGCCATCACCGCAGGCGCCCAGCAGCGCCGCCGCACCGAACCCGAGGTTGGGAGGGCGAATGCTCTCACTTGCCGCTCCGCTTGCTGCTCTTCGCTTTCTTGACTTTCTTGGTCTTCTTGGGCGCGTACTTCTTCCGTGCCTGCGCTTCACACGCGCCACGCTTCTTCTTGGGCTTTGCCCGGCACGTCTTGAGGGCTTTCGCCAGCAGCTGCGCATTCGTCAGCGGTTTCGCTTTCGGGGGCGCTTTGTACGGGGGCTGTCCGACCACTGTCCCAGCGAGATTTCCGCCGGCAGGGGACGACGAGCTCGCCGTCGCGCCGGGAGCAGATGGCCCGCCCGATTTCGCCCCTTGGCATTCGTCACCCGCGCAGGACTCCACGGCCGGCGCGGGAAAGCCCCCGCCGATACGTGCATCGTAGAGATCGCGCAGCCCGTCGGTGTCGGACTTCACGAGCTGGCTCGACGTCGTGAAGAAGATGTCCGAGCCGGACGCGGACATTCCGTCCACCGGCGTCAGGTTGGGGGTGGGTTCGCGTTCGGTGTTGGCGACACCCTGCGCACCCTGGCCGTCGGAGATCATCGTCACCTTGCCGTCGTGCCACTCGTATACATCCGCTGCGTGGTTGTTGTCGTCCTGCTGGAGCTTTTCCGTCGTCGCGAAGATGATGTATTCCCCGTCGTGACGTTCCGCGGGCGTCTTTCCGGGCGCTTCGAGTTCCGATTCGCCACTGATCGCCCTGCTCCAATCATCGACATCGGCTTCGGCGTTGCCGAATGGGTCGCGCGCGGACACGAACGAGCCATCCCCTTCACCGGGCACGTTGAATTCCGGGTTGTGCGAGACCCACGTCAGTTCGCCGGTTTCGAAGTCGTACCGGTACACGGCCTCCGGGCAGCTCTCTTTTTCGTTGCAGGCTTCGCACGTCCCTGCGCCGCAGTTCGTGTCGCCTGCATGGGCCGTGGGAGTCGCGAACACCAGGTAGCGCCCGTCCGGCGTCGCCTGTGCAAAGAGGTGTTCTTGACCGGGTGATTCCACATTTGGCTGGGGCTGATAGATGTCCGCTTGACTGACGGCAATGAACTCTGTTTCACCCGTTGTGGTGTCGTATGCGTAGAGGTTCGGCTTGCCCGGCACGGCTTTGTCTTTGTTTGCGTTTTCCTTTTCGGTGAGCACTCCGCTCGCCACGAAGAAGATGCGGCTGCCGTCCGAGGACGGCTGAATCACGCCGATGACGTTTGCGCCTTCACCTGCTTTGTGTTCTTCGTTGGATTCGCCGGCCGACACCAGGATCAGGGGGTTTTCCCCTTTTTCTTCCCGCGCGAAGTCGTACTCGTATAGGTCGTTTGTTTCGTCTTTGTCCCCGTTCAGCAGTCGCTGCGTCGTGGTGAAGAAGACCTTGGAGCCGTCCGCCGACGCACCCTGGAACGTCGCATCGGCCGGTGGCGAGGAGGCACATTCACCGGTGCATTCCGATGGAGACTGTGCCGACACGACGACCGTGCGTGCGCCGTGAGGACCGGGCGGTTCTTCGTTGTTGAGCCGCGCGTAGACGGTCAGCTTTTCGCCGTGCGGAAGCTGGTCGGGGAACGGCCTTGCGGTGAAGAAGACTCGCCTTCCATCGTCGGAGATCGCGTGATAGTCGTCGCTGATGAACGGTTCGGTCGTCTGCTGGTAGAAGTTGCCGAGGCGAGGCCCCTTCGTTTCCCCCGATGGGTTGTAGATGCCGAGCTCGTGACCTTCGTTGTCGACGTTCACGAGCCGCACCGTCGGCGACAGTCCGGTGATTTCGTAGATGCCGCCGCCGAGAACGTCTTCTGAGACGTACCGCACCCCGTTTTCGGCTTGCAGGAAGATGTGCGACAAGTCCGAGGACGCACCCCTGTACAAGCCGTAGTTGGACGTGGAGTTGGCGACGTAGGTCGTCGGTTCGCTCCACGAGCCGCCCACCGAGCGCATGGCGCAGACGGTGAATTCAGTCACGAGGTAGGAGCCCGCCGGAACACTTGGGTTGCCGCAGCTCACCTGAGTTGAGAGATCGGGTGAGAAGTCGCTCCCCAGGAGCCCTTCGCTCCACGGCTGGCTGATCACGGTAGACGGGGGGAGCGCGGAGGACGTAGTCCAACCGTTGGCGCCACGCGTCGCCAGATAGCTGTTGCGGGGGCCGAAGTTGTCGCCGTAATTCTGGGAGTTGGCAAAGTTGCCTTCCGATTCGAAGCCCACCGTGTTGCCGTTGGGCGCGACCAGGTAGCCGTGGAGCTGGCTCGGACGCACGTCGTGACCCTGCTTTTCCAGCGGGCTCACCATCTCATACGCTCGGCAGTCGGGCAGGCCGAGCGAGTACGCTTCATGGGTAGCCGGGTTGGTGTCGCTTTCTTCCCGGAGTTGCTGGTTCGGGCACGCTTCGGCCATCGCCGGACGCGCGCCGAGCGCGAGCGCCAAGCAGACCAGAATCCCGAGCGCCAGGCCGCTCGCCGCCGCCCGCGTCGCGAGCACACCTCCGCCGATCATCGCCGCAATTCCGATCCGATCATCTCTCTCGCTTCTCCCCCGAAGCCCGACTTGTTAAGAACTATATACCCGTAAGACTCCGCACCGGCGCGAAAGTTGCTCTAGCGGCTCAAGAATTCTTCAGGGACGGTCCTCGCGCCTGCGGGCGAGCCTTGGGGACTCGCCGATCCCGAAGGCCGGCGGGCTCAGGGCGAGGCTACAGCTCGGATGTTCGCCGTCGGCGTGCCTGCACAAAGGTGGGGCCGCGAGATCATCTCGCGGCCCCATCCTGCATCTCTTCCACACAGGCCCCTATGGGACCCGTGACCCAACAGCTGCTGTGAACTCTATTCGGCGGTGATGGTTTCCTGTTCTTCGTAGCCCATCTCCGTGGTGTGCCCGGTGGTGGTGCCTTTCACGGCTCCGCCGAGGGCTTCCAGTTCGCCGGACCCCGGGCCGAATTCGACTTTCGTCGGCTTCGCAGCGGTGGTGCCGTTTTTGAGCTTCGGTATGGAGTGGCCGTAGAAGACGATTTCTCCCGCAAACGCCCCACCGACATAGCATTCGAAGACCACGCCCGACAGGGGTGATGCGCTGCCGGTCGCCGTGTTGGACCTGATGAGGCCTGCTTCAGGTTCTTCGAGCGCCGACGTCCATCCGGTGCCGACGGACCCCAGAGGCTCCACAGCTGCCCCTACCACGCTCGTCCCGTGGACCCGCGTTTCGACTACTCCGGCCACGGTTTTACATTCACCGGTGCTCTGGCTGCAGTCCCACGTCGCGAACTGCTGGGTCAGGCCTGTCCCGACGCCGGCGGTGTTTTCGATGTAGCCGGCGGCCGCGTTGTGGCACGAGACGTCACCGGCGGGCGAGTCGAGAGCCAATGTTCCCCAGCCGACCGTCTGCACCTGAGTTTTTTCTGCGATCACTGTCCCGTTCTTTTTGTATTTCGGTGCCGCCTGAGCCGGTGCCACGGTCATCGCAAGCGACGCGATGGCGAGCAGCGGGGCGAAGCCGATAAGGAGCTTCTTGCTCATTGTGTGTGTTCTCCTCCTGTTTGTCTGTGATCCGAACTCCCGGCCGAGGGGCCAGGAAACTATTGACGCTGATGGCTCCAGGCCACCCTTTCCAATCGGGGTGCGGCCCGGAACCGATGTTGGCGCTCATCTCCGTTCCGCCTCGTGACCACCAAGCGATCGAGAGCCAAGTTCGAGCCTGCGCAAGGCAGGCCGACGCGGGCACATGGACGTTTCAAGACCCGCCGTACGCGGTCAGCCCATCGCCATGAGAAATCCTGTCTATGCTGGCTACCTCCTCCTAACTTCGACCGACTCTGCTGCCGCGCCCGTGCGGACAAGGCCGCCGTAGTCTAGCACAGCTACACGGCCCCGTGTAAAGGCGCAACCCCAGGCCCAGCCGGCCTGCCGAGCTCGAGACAGCCCCGTCCGTCGCGCTCCATTCGGCTCAACCGGGCTCGTGAGCCAACCCCGAGCCAACCCGTTTAGAACCGGCGAACTCGACCAGCGCTCATGCTAAAGTCGGCTCCGTGATTGGCGATCTCCAGCCACGGAGGGCTGTCAGTCCGAGGTTTGAGAACCATCCTCATCGGATCTGGTCCTCGGGCCGCCATAGTCTGGCGCTGGACAGGCGCTTGCGATCGATCGAAATCGGAGGAGTGTGATGCTTTCAAGGTTCGCGAGGTGCGTCGGCTGCGCCGGCGTCATGTTGACCCTCGGACTCGCGCTGCCCGGCGCTCAGGCAGTCGCGGGCGGGGCGGGGCAGTGGCAGCCGTACTGTTACAAGAAGAACGGGAAACACTGGACCATCGCCAAGTGTCCGGGCAACGGAGCGGGCCCCACCGGACCCACCGGACCCACCGGACCCGGACCGATAGGAGTCACCGGAGCGACCGGGCCACAGGGGCCCGCCGGCCCGACAGGACCCGAAGGAAAAACCGGACCGACCGGACCGACTGGCCCCGAAGGGGGCGGCACCGGCGGCAAAGGCGTCACCGGAGCGACCGGCCCGACAGGACCCGAAGGAAAAACCGGACCGACCGGACCGACTGGCCCCGAAGGGGGCGGCACCGGCGGCAAAGGCGCAACCGGAGCGACCGGGGCGACGGGACCTGAAGGCAAAGGCGTCACCGGAGCGACCGGCGCGACGGGACCTGAAGGGAAAGCCGGACCGACCGGACCGACCGGCCCCGAAGGGGGCGGCACCGGCGGCAAAGGCGCGACCGGGGCGACTGGAGCGACGGGACCTGAAGGCAAAGAAGGCAAAGAAGGCAAAGAAGGCAAAACCGGGCCCACCGGCACCGGCGGCACCGGCACCGGCGGTGCGTCCAACGTAGCCCCATGCCACGAACCGCAACCATCAAGCTCAAACTTCTTCTGCCTGAAGGCCGAATTCTCCGAGAAGGGCGTCTGGTCGGCCGGCAACATCGCCGTCTCGGCGGGCGGACCGCAGACGGAGACGCAGGGCGCAATTTCCTACCCCATTCCGCTGGGCGAAGCAACCCCGAAGGTGGCACCGGTCCGGCTCACCGAATTGGAATCCGAAGAACCCATCAAATCCGCGGAACTCGGATGCCCCGGCGACCCCAACGAACCGGAAGCCACACCTGGTCACCTCTGCATATTCCAAGGAGGCTCTCCTGGCAGCCTAGAAAAGGAATGGAAGAATGCAGGATTCGCGTTCCTTGCGACGCCCGTCGGAGAAGAAACCTCAGAATTCGCCGGACGAACCGGAGAGCTGGTCGTCTTCAGGACCAAAGAATTCAACAAAAACAAAAACAGCGGAACGGGCACGACGATCGCCAAAGAAGCGCAGGCCACCCCCTCGGGTACCTGGGCGCTGACCGTCGAATAGGTTCGACAACGCACATGGACCTGCCCCGAGCTATGGGTGGGTCTCGCTCCCCCGGACGCCGCCTTTGCCAGGCGGCGTCCGGGGGGCTCCGCGAACGTCGGGCAGCCACCCTCGCACCCGCAGAGATCTCGCCGGTATGGTCCCGTGGCGAGATGTCCAGCGTGACCCTGCCCATGCCGCTGGAAGGCAGAACGGGCTTGCTCTCATAAAGGGTCGGGGGGCGGGGCGGTCGGCCTACATCGCGTGGCCCAGGGCAACGCGGTCGACATCAAGCGCGCCAAGCGGTGGGACGCGATCACGCCGACGCGCGGCCCGCACCCCAACGGACACCGTTTCTCCGCTGTGGGCCTCGCGCGCCGGATGCCTCGGGGCCCGCACGCCTGCGCACTCATGGCGCCACTCCTCAGTCGTGCGCACAGCTTCGCGAGCTCGCCGAGCGGCCAGAAGCGCCGGGGCATGCCGCGGCGGCCCTCGGTCCCTGCCTCTGAGCAATACGACGGGCGCTGGCGCGCGAGCCTTCTCGTCGCTGGCGACGATCATGCGCCTCCCGAGAGGACTGCTCGGTCGCCAGCAGCGCCTGCGCGAAGCGCTCATAGCTCCGTTCCTCAGAGCGAGCCCGCTCGGCGAGCTTCGGCAGCGCCCTTCCGGCCGCTGGGGCCTTCATCGCCCGGAACAGGTGCGTGAGCTCTGAGGTGGTGCTCATGCGATCAGCCGGTCATAGACAGCGAGCTGGCGCTGCTCAACGAGCGGCTCGCCCTGGTCACCGCCGTTATCCTCGCCGCGGCGCGCGCGCAGCGTCCGGGCGTGCGCCAGTGCGGTGATCGTGCGGTTCTTGGCGAAGCTGCGCTCGTGCGAGCACGCGAGCTCCCCGGTATCGAGGGCGACCGCCCTCATCTCGCGCTGGGAGACACGGACATGCACACGTCTTCCGACGAGGTTCGGGTCAAGCGAGTAGTCGTTGGTGTCGAATCGCAGATGCGGGTCCGGCGGCACGCGGATCACCCACTGCCGGTCGAGGTCGGGCTCTGACTCGGGCAGCGAGCGCATCGCCTCGCGCTCTCTCGCCAGCCGGTCGACCGGACGCTCGCCGAGCGTCTTGTGCGCCCGCGCGTTCGCCTTCTCAAACCACGCGTCGAGCTGCAGCTGGAAGTCGAGATGGTTAGCGAAGCACCGGCCCGGCTCGAAGTTCCGTGGGGCGCCCGCCGCCGGCATGCAGGCACCCCTCGCGATCCCGGACCATCAGCCGCCGCGGCGCGCCGATCGACCACAGGCACCGCCCATGCCCCAGAGCACGTCCGGTGCCTGCGTGGAGAAGATCAGCGCTCCGGCATGGCGCGCGAGTATCCAAGGCAGCAGACAACAACCCACGCCCGGCGGGTCCTGGCCGTGGCCGACCGGGACGACGCGAGAGGTCTCCCATAGATCCCACCGGCAGACCTCCCCCGGCCGATAGATCGTACGCTGGTGGGTGCGCGTCTTCACAAACAGCGGACAGCGGACGCACCTCACGCAGATAGTCCTCGACGATCGACTTGCCCCCGTCGAAGCCGAGTGGCTCAATCAGCTCGCGGATCCTCCCCCGGGAGCCTGGGATCCGAGCGCAGCAGTTCGTGGATCTCCTCCTTGAACGGATCTAGCTTCGACAGACGCTCAGGACAGCGAAAGCCCGGCGGGCCATCAGAGCGCAACGCCGATCGGATCGTGTTGCGTGCCGGCGCGGTGCGGCGCATCAGCTCCTTGATCGGGACCCCACGAACGGAGTGCTCCCTGCGCAACTCAGCCCAGCTCGGTGACAGCGACCGAGCCAGGCTCACCCAGACGCCGGACACCTCCGCCAACGTCCCATGGGGGTCAATGCTCAACCGGCGAGGGGGGTCAGTCTTTCACCGGCGCCGACAGCGGGCGCGCAGCGCCTTGAACGGGTCGGGCTTGGACGGGCGCCGCGACCGCGCGCAACGCACGACGGACCGTGTTGCGCCCGGTGCCCCGCGGGGGTCAACGTTCAACCGGCGACGGGGGTTGAGTTCTCCACCACCGGCGCCGACGCACCGCGGCAGCCTCATGCCGAGCGCAGCTCGGCCCGGCGTTGCACCTTCACCACGACCTTCTTCCGGTCTTGGTCATACATGACCGAGACCGCATCGTTGCCGCCACGACGCCTCCGCCGCCGCCCCTCGCGAAGCTTCGCTGGTGCGCCGACACGACTCGCCCGGTAATCCAAGGAGGATCGCGGTGATCTCGCGCTGCCTGGCGCGGACTTCTTCGCGATGGCTGACAAGGTCCGGCTGCAGCGAGTGGCTGTTGGTAGTCGAGCCGCCGGTCGGGAATAAGAAAAGCCCCGGCCCCAGCCCACCAGAGTGTCGGTGAGCCGGGGCCTGGGCCCTAACTGGTCCGGAGTCTCTCCTGAGCTTCGCCCGACGAAGGCCGGGCGACGCCCAAGAGAGTGATTCCAGAGCTCTTCTTGCCTGGAAGAGTTGGGCCTTGACCTATTCTTGGGTCACCGCCCAGCTTCCCTCGGCCGGCATGTACGCCAGCGCTTTGATTTCTTTTACGATGGTGCCTTTTTGGCTGAATTCAGACGCGGTTTTCACAGCGCCGTCTTTGTAACCGGTCCGGAACACGAGAATCGTTCCGGTCACGCCACCGAATGCTTCGGGGTTTTCTAGGTTGCCGATGCCGGTTTCTTCACCGTTGGGCTGCTCAAAGAATGCGAACCCTGCGTTCGTCCATTCTTTTTCTGTGCTTCCCGGTGAGCCTCCCGTGAAGATGCACAGGTGGCCCACTATTGCTTCTGGGTTGTTCGGGTTACCTGGGCAGCCGCGTTCAGTAGCGGCTATCGGTTCTTCGGATTCCAGTTCGGTCAGGTAGACCGCTTTGGGCTTTGAGGTCAGCTTGATCGGGTACGACACCGCGGCCATTGCCTGCACCTGTGGTGCTTTGGCAGGAGTCGAGATGTACGTAGACCAAGTGCCCGTCTCGCTGTATGAGTGCTTCAGACATTCAGCGTTGTGCGACGGAGTGATGCCGTCGGGGCACACTTCCGTGTTGCCCGAGCCGCCGCCTTTGCCTTCAGGTCCGGTCGGTCCGGTTTTACCTTCTTTACCTTCGGATCCGGCGGGCCCAGTGGGTCCAGCGGCTCCTGTGGCGCCGGCAGGTCCGGTGGCACCGATTTTACCTTCTTTGCCTTCTTTACCTTCTTTACCTTCTTTGCCTTCTTTGCCTTCTTTGCCTTCGTTGCCGTTGGTGCCTGGTTTACCTTCTTTACCTTCGGCTCCAGCTTTACCTTCGGCTCCGGCTTTACCTTCGGGTCCGGTCGGGCCGGCGGCGCCGGTCACTCCGGCGGGTCCGGTCGGGCCGGTTTTACCTTCGGGTCCGGTTTTACCTTCGGATCCGGTCGGGCCCTGGGATCCGGTCGGACCTTGCGATCCGGTCGGTCCGGCGGGTCCGGTTTTACCTTCGGGTCCGGTCGGGCCTGACGCGCCGGTTACTCCAGCGGGTCCGGTCGGGCCGGTTTTACCTTCGGGTCCGGTTTTACCTTCGGATCCGGTCGGGCCCTGGGATCCGGTCGGGCCTGCGGCTCCGGTCGGTCCGGCGGGTCCGGTTTTACCTTCGGGTCCGGTTTTACCTTCGGGTCCGGTCGGGCCGGCTGCGCCGGTTACTCCGGCGGGTCCGGTCGGTCCGGTTTTACCTTCGGGTCCGGTTTTACCTTCGGGTCCGGTCGGGCCGGTTACGCCGGCTCCTGTGGGTCCGGTTTTACCTTCGGGTCCGGTTTTACCTTCGGGTCCGGTCGGGCCGGCTGCGCCGGTTACTCCGGCGGGTCCGGTCGGTCCGGTTTTGCCTTCGGGTCCGGTTTTACCTTCGGGTCCGCTCGGGCCGGTCGGGCCGGTTGCGCCGGCTCCTGTGGGTCCGGTTTTACCTTCGGGTCCGGTTTTACCTTCGGGTCCGGTCGGGCCGGCTGCGCCGGTTACTCCGGCGGGTCCGGTCGGTCCGGTTTTGCCTTCGGGTCCGGTTTTACCTTCGGGTCCGCTCGGGCCGGTTGCGCCGGCTCCTGTGGGTCCGGCGGGTCCGGTCGGTCCGGTTTTACCTTCGGGTCCGGTCGGGCCTGACGCGCCCGTTACTCCGGCGGGTCCGGTCGGGCCGGTTGCGCCTTTAGGTCCTTCTGGGCCTTTTTTGCCTTCGGGACCTTCAGGTCCGGTCGGGCCTGCGGCTCCGGTCGGTCCGGCGGGTCCGGTTTTACCTTCGGGTCCGGTTTTACCTTCGGGTCCGGTCGGGCCTGACGCGCCGGTTACTCCGGCGGGTCCGGTCGGTCCGGTTTTACCTTCGGGTCCGGTTTTACCTTCGGGACCGGTCGGGCCGGTTGCGCCGGCTCCTGTGGGTCCGGTTTTACCTTCGGGGCCGGTTTTGCCTTCAGGACCTTGCGTTCCGGTCGGGCCCGTCGCGCCGGTGGCTCCGGCTGCTCCGGTGGGTCCGGTCGGTCCGGTTTTACCTTCTGCGCCGGGATTACCGGCGGGTCCTTCAGGACCGGTCGGGCCGGTTGGGCCTTTGCCTCCTCCGCCTGCGCCGAAGCATTCGGTGAAGGCCGGGACCGTGAACGGCACGGTGTTGCTCTTGCCGTAGCCTTCGCCGATCGAAACGGTGCCGGTACCAGGCCTGAGCGACAGGAACAGCGGCGCGGGAGCCGTGGCTTCCGTGCTGCCTTTCACTGTTGCTTTCGTGGTCGCCGAGGTGTACACGAACGCTTCCGGGTCGGTCCAGTTTGCGAGCGTGCTTGACCCGCTGAAGCTGGTCCCCGTGAATTTGATCGTTTCGTTCGGGCACCCGTGGTTCGGGGTAACTGATGTCAGATGCCACGCCGATGCTGCCTGTGCACTGCCGAAGAACGCAAGCATCCCAAGCAGACCCGCAAGGACGCTTGCGCGCCCCGCAAATCGCTGCCTGAGAGTTCGTGATTCGGCCGATGTGCCGTGCATGGCTTCCATGCGCTGACGCATAAGGTCTCCTCCTGGAATGACGATGATATGGACGTACGTCCGCCCAGACCCCGACGAAAGCGCGGGCCTAGGCCCTTCTAAGCAGTGCGAGGCTACTAGACCCCGCCCCACGTGTCAAGCCGCCCCGCCCCGCCGTCAAGCCACCCAGGTCCTGGCGCGGCGGCGGCCGCGCCGATCGCCGGCTTTCCGCGGTTACCCGCCGTCGAGGACCGAGCGCGTCGCCTGGCCGGCAGAACGGTTACTATGCGCGCATGCACACCGAACCCTCAATCACAACCTCAAGCATCCTCCACACCCTGCGAACCCCTCGCGGCGCTCTCGTCGCGGTCGTGGCGCTGGCATGTGCGGCGCTCCTAAGCGCCTGCGGCTCCTCGTCCACCTCTTCGACGCCCTCAACGGCCACGAAAACCGTCAACAGCGTTCAGGTCGCGCGGTCCATCGAAGAAAGCGTCCTCAAGGAGCGCCACATCCACACCACGGTCGTCTGCCCGACGGCCGTGCCCGCGCAGAAGGGCCAGACCTTCGAATGCATCGCCACGACGCACACCACCACGAAACCCCCCACCGAAACCAAGACGCCCTTCGTCGTGACCGTTCAGTCCAACGCGGGCTATGTAACTTACGTCGGGAAGTAGGACGGAAGCCGGGGCTTGCGAGCCAGGAACGCCGAGCCGGCCGCGTCCCCCACCGGGGTCACGCGCGCCGGCACAGCACGCAGAGCCGGTTCGGTGAACGTCGGCACGAGCTGTCGGAGGTTCGCTCTCCGGCTGCCAGCAGCGCCTTCGCGGCCGCCGCCGCGGTCGGGCCCACGCCGACGACGACGCAGGGTCCGGGATCGCTCATCTGCGCCTCCGACGGCTTACGCTGCTTGACTGTCCCCCGCGCGCACCCCTGGATTCTCGCAACCGGTTGATCACCCGCAACCGGTTGATCATCTTGGTGGACTGCAAGAGACAGCGCATGCCCATCACCGTAACCTTCGACCTCGAGGACAGCCCTAGCTCCTACGCCCAGGAGGAGCGATTCGTGGCCATGGGCCATCCCGATCTCGTGCGCCGCGGACACGAGATCGGGCCGCATGGGCAGATCGTGTCCGCCGCCGCGGCCGCGCGGCCGCTCGTGGAGAGCGTCCGAGATCTGAGCGGCTCCGAGCTCCCACGGATAGGCGCGTGAGGGCGCCGCGAGCAGCGGGCAGACTGCCCCAGCGCGCGCGGGCGGCGGTCCGGAGCCTACGCTCGCCCAGCTCCGGCCTGCTCGGACAGGGCGTGCGATATCTCATCGCGGGAGGGATCGGGGTGGTCGTGTACGTGACCACCACAACCCTGCTCGCCTACGTCGTGGGCCTGCACTTCCAGGTCGCGCTCGCGATCGGCTTCGCCGTCGGGCTTCTCGTCCAGTTCAACCTCTACCGGTTGTTCGTGTGGGTCCATCAGGAGGAGTTCGCGCTGCCGCTGCACCACCAGGCCGGCCGCTTCCTGGCAGCCGCCGCCGTGAACTATGGCCTGACCGCTGCATGCACGGCCGTTCTGCCGGGTGCGCTGGGCGTTCCCACCGAGGCGGTCTACCTGGTGGTCGTGGCCGCACTTCCCGTGATGAACTTCGTGGTGCTCCGTTACGTCGTCTTCCACGCCAAGGCGCCCGCCGGCGATGACCCGCCCGCTCCCATCGCTGAGAAGGAGGCTTCGCAATGAGCGCGATCTCCCAGACGGCCGGGCTGCTCGATCCACCGCGGCCTGCAAGCGCATGCGCCCGCGGCATCGGTCGCGCGTTTTGAGTTCCTGGACTTCGACGCCCACTGACCGGCGCGGTGGCGCTCTGAAACGAGATGGCCCCAGTCATCCGCGCGCCGCGCGCACAGCCGCCCTGACCCTCACCACGAGGCCCCACGCCGCGAGAGCCCCGGCCGCGAGCAGCGGCGCGAAGGCCGGGATCGTGTAGCGGTAGTCGTAGCCCGCCGTGAGGATCGGGAAGAACAACAGCGCCAGGGCCGTCGCGGCGAACAGCACCATCCCCGCCCGGGCGCGGCCGCAGAGCAGCCACGGCCCGGCGAGGCACAGCGCCAGCAGGGCCACCATCCACACACCGTCGACGCGCGTGATCCGCTCCCACTCCTTCAGCGGTCCGATGTCGCCGCGATGTGGTGGAGGGTCGTCGGGATAGAGCAGGCGCTGCCAGGATTCGACAAATTTGTTATTGCCGCTGTGCATGTCGGGGCCATACAGCAGGATCGCGATCAGTTCGTTCGCCGAGTAGGAGCCGTAGGAGCGGTCGCTCGGATCGACGAGCCGCTTCGTGTCAAGCCACACAGCGTGCAGGTACGCAAGCGGCTCCCCGAGGATCGCGGCCTCCGACCACTGCCGCAGATGGGCCATCGCGTTGGGCACCTTCGATACGTAGTAGGAGGGGCCGTACAGGCGATAGGCGGGCGATGCGCCGAAGATGTAATCGGTGGCGTTCGTTAGTAGGAGGCGCCGCGAGGGGGGCGTCGTTTCGCACAGCGCATTGGTGCCCTGCGGCGGCGTGAACTTCGTGCAGTCCGCCCATGGCGCGACCCGCCCATACAGGGCCCAGCCACCGTTGGTTGTGAGGCCGCTGAGGCCGGAGGCAGCGTGGCGCCACTCGACGTAAACGCCGATGCTCGCGAGCGAGACCGCAAGCGAGACGAGGCCAAGGGCGATCGTGCGCCGCGTCGGGCGTCCGGCGCTGAACACCAGCCACAGGGCGATCACGCCCACCATCTCGACTGCCCCTACCCGATCCCACACGCCCAGACCGGCGCACAGGCCGGCCACAGCGGCCCAGCGCGCAGCACCATCCGTTGCACGCACGGCGCAGTAGAGCATGGCGCTGAGCAGGAAGATGAACAGGACCTCGCTCAGCGCCGCGTGCTCGAGGAAGAGCTCATCGCCGCCAAGCGCGATGATCGCAGCAGGGGCGAGCCCCAGCCCGCGCGGCCCTCCGCAGCGGCGCACCGCGAGGAAGATGAGGACTGCGGCGAGCAGCCCCAACGCGTGCTGCACGATGACCACCAGCAAGAGATGAGGGGTGATCGCGTGCAGCACCCGCAGGAACATCGAATACCCGGCGGTCCTGCCCGGGGCAGACCACAGGGATTGGACTGCCCCCTGGAAGAAGATCCCGCTGTCCGAGAACCCGGTGATCGCGGGCCGCCAGACGAGCACGAAGTAGACCCTCAGCAACAGGCCTACGACAAGCAGGACCGCCAACGCAATCGACACGCCGTGTGCGCGCGCCGGCCAGCGTAGAGTCGCCACAGTTCACAGGATGATAGGGACAGGGCCGAGATCGCCGCGGCGGTCTGCGGCGCCTGAAACCGCCAACGGCCGGCGCACCGCGAGTGATCCTTGAAGGGGTCGGTTGACAGCCCCAACGGGCCTTGTCTTTCGACGCGGGGGCTGCTAGCGTACGCGCGGCTTTGAGGGAGGGGAGCACCGGGCCGCCGGTGTGTCCCGGAGCGGAGGTAACGGGAGGCTCGAGCATGTCCAGGGACGGTGGCTTGCATGGAACGGTGAGCGATCAGCTGGCGCTTACGGCCCAGCCTGTGCTCCCGTGGCGCGCGCTGGTGGCGGCGGCGGCGCTGTCCCTGGCCCTCGGCGTGGCGCTCTACGAGGGCTTCGCGGGCGAACGCTCCTCGCTGCGGACCGCGCCCTTCCGCGCCTCCTCGCACCTGAGCCCCGGCGCCTCATCGCACAGGCAGGGGCTCGCGAGCCTTCCGCTGGCGGCGCAGGGTCCGGTATCTGCAGCGCTGGGCGCCGAAGACCCCGCCTACCGGGTCGGGGCGTCGCGCGGTGGCCTTGCGGCCGCTAGTCCCGCGCAGCATCTGCACGCGAGCTTCAGCCCCTCGGGCGTGTCGGTGAGCTCGGGTTCGGCGCAAGTGGGGCTGAGCCTGCGCGCCATCGGCTACGGCGCTTCGCTGAGCCCGCTCGGCGCTGTAGCCCCCCAGGTGAAGGCCAACCGCGTGACATATGCACACCCCGGCCTCAGCGAGTCCTACGTGAACGGCCCGCTTGGCCTCGAGCAGGGCTTCACGATCGACAGCGTGCCGGCCGGGCCGCCGGCCGGAGCGCTGACGCTAGCGATGGCGCTGTCGGGCAACGCGCAGGCATCGCTTCGCTCCCACGGGCAGAGCATCACCTTTAGCCGTCTCGGCCGTCCGGTACTGCGCTACAGCGGCCTGGCCGCGACCGATGCGCGGGGACGGACACTGCACAGCTGGCTTGAATTGCAGCGGGGACGAGTCGTGCTTCGCGTCAACGCGACCGGGGCGCGCTATCCGCTGCGGATCGACCCGTTCATCCAGCAGGGCGAAAAGCTCACGGGCAGCGGGGAGCGGGGAGAAGAAGGCAATTTCGCCTACAGCGTGGCGGTGTCCGCCAGCGGCGAATACGCGCTGATCGGCGGCCCGAGCGACAACGGCAAGCTCGGCGCGGCGTGGGTCTTCCTGCGGTCGGGTACGACCTGGACCCAGCAGGGCCCGAAGCTGACCGCCAAAGAAGAGGCCGGCGCGGGCGAATTCGGCACAAGCGTGGCTCTCTCCGAAAAAGGCGAATACGCGCTGATCGGCGGCTCTGCCGACAACGAACACGTCGGTGCCGCGTGGGTCTTCACGCGCAAAGAAACAACCTGGAGCCAGCAGGCTAGGCTCACCGCCAAAGCAGGCGAAGAGACGGGCGCGGGCCAATTCGGCGAAAGCGTGTCGCTGTCGGCGAGCGGGGAATACGCGCTGATCGGGGCTCCCGGGGACAACAAAGAAGCCGGCGCGGCGTGGGTCTTCCTGCGCTCTGGCACGAGCTGGGCCCAGCAGGGGGCGAAGCTCACCGGCAAAGAAGAGAGCGGCGCCGGCCTGTTCGGCTACAGCGTGTCGATCGCCGCCAAAGAAGGCAACTACGCGCTCATCGGCGGCCCCCTGAACAAAGAAAACACCGGCGCGGCGTGGGTCTTCCTGCGCTCTGGCACGAGCTGGGCCTTCCAGGCCGAGCTCACCGGCAAAGAAGAGAGCGGCGCGGCGGAGTTCGGCCGTAGCGTGTCGCTGTCGGCCGAAGGCACATACTCGCTGATCGGCGGCCCCGAGAACAAAGAAGGCCTCGGGGCGGCGTGGGTTGAGACGCGCTCGGGCACGACCTGGACCTACCAGGCCGAGCTCACCCCGAAAAGCGAAGAAGAGAGCGCCAACGGACAGTTCGGCTCGAGCGTGGCGATCGCCGCCAAGGAAGCGAACTACGCGCTGATCGGGGCTCCCGGCGACAAAGAAGGCATAGGCGCGGCGTGGGCGTTCTTCCGCGAATCCGGGAAAACGACCTGGGCCCAGCAGGGGGTGAAGCTCACCGGCAGTGCGGAGAGCGGCGCCGGCCAGTTCGGCTCGAGCGTGGCGCTGTCCTCCGAAGGAACCTACGCCCTGATGGGCGGCGGCGCCGACAACAGCGGAATCGGCGCGGCGTGGGTCTTCCTGCGCTCTGGCACGAGCTGGGCCCAGCAGGGGGCGAAGCTCACCGGCAAAGAAGAGGTGCGGGAAGGGGAATGCAGCGGCCGAGGCGCATTCGCCTACAGCGTGGCGCTTTCCGCCAACGGCGAATACGCCCTGATCGGCGGCCCCACCGGCAGCGGGAACGTCGGCGCGGCCTGGGTCTTCATCCGCAAAGAAACGACCTGGACCCAGCAGGCGAAGCTCGCCGGCAGCGAAGAGGTGGGCGCCGGCGAATTCGGCAAGAGCGTTGCGCTCTCAGAAAAAGGGGAATACGCGCTGATCGGCGGCTCGGGCGACAAAGAAGGCGTCGGCGCAGCGTGGGTCTTCACGCGCAAAGAAACGACCTGGACCCAGCAGGCGAAGCTCACCGCGAAAAGCGGGGAAGAGATCGAAAAAGGCCAATTCGGCGAAAGCGTGTCGCTGTCGGCGACCGGGGAATACGCGCTGATCGGGGCTCCCGGGGACAACAAAGAAGCCGGCGCGGCGTGGGTCTTCCTGCGTTCTGGCACGAGCTGGGCCCAGCAGGGGGCGAAGCTCACCGGCAAAGAAGAGAGCGGCGCCGGCCAGTTCGGCGAGAGCGTGTCGATCGCGGCCAAAGAAGGCAACTACGCGCTCATCGGCGGCCCTATGAACAAAGAAGCCACCGGCGCGGCGTGGGTCTTCCTGCGCTCTGGCACGAGCTGGGCCTTCCAGGCCGAGCTCACCGGCAAAGAAGAGAGCGGCGCTGGGGACTTCGGCAAGAGCGTGGCGCTGTCGGCCGAAGGCACCTACTCGCTGATCGGCGGTCCCGCGAACAAAGAAGGCCTCGGGGCGGCGTGGGTTGAGACGCGCTCGGGCACGACCTGGACCTACCAGGCCGAGCTCACCCCGAAAAGCGAAGAAGAGAGCGCCAATGGACAGTTCGGCTCGAGCGTGGCGATCGCCGCCAAGGAAGCGAACTACGCGCTGATCGGGGCTCCCGGCGACAAAGAAGGCATAGGCGCGGCGTGGGCGTTCTTCCGCGAATCCGGGAAAACGACCTGGGCCCAGCAGGGGGCGAAGCTCACCGGCAATGCGGAGAGCGGCGCCGGCCAGTTCGGCTCGAGCGTGGCGCTGTCCTCCGAAGGAACCTACGCCCTGATGGGCGGCTGGAAGGACACCAAAGAAATCGGCGCCACGTGGGTCTTCTCCC
Source organism: uncultured Solirubrobacteraceae bacterium (assembly GCA_963730575.1). Classification (GTDB taxonomy): domain Bacteria; phylum Actinomycetota; class Thermoleophilia; order Solirubrobacterales; family Solirubrobacteraceae; genus Palsa-744. The sequence continues at coordinate 646,554 of CAVSSG010000003.1, read as the reverse complement.
GATCGGGCACGACCTGGACCCAGCAGGGCGAAAAGCTCACCGGCAAGGAAGAGAGCGGCGAAGGCGAATGCACCCCGGGCAGAGGTGACTTCGGCTTCAGCGTGGCGTTGTCCTCCGAAGGCAGCACCGCGTTGATCGGCGGCTCGAGCTACGACGGCGACACAGGCGCCGCCTGGGTGTTCACGCGCTCGGGCTCGACGTGGACCCAGCAGGGCCCCAAACTCACCGGCGGCGGCGAGAGCGGTGCAGGCGAATTCGGCAACAGCGTGGCACTGTCCGCCACAGGCGAATTCGCGCTGATCGGCGGCTACCGCGACCAATCCGACCACGGCGCGGTGTGGGTGTTCACGCGCTCGGGCTCGACTTGGACCCAGCAGGGCGGGAAGCTCACCCCGAAAAGCGGTGAAGAGGTCGGCGCAGCGCAATTCGGCGACAGCGTGGCGCTTTCCCCGGAAGGCAACACGGCCCTCGTCGGCGCCCCCAACGAACCCTACGGCTTCGCCAACCGCAACGGCGCGGTTTGGGTGTTCACGCGTTCGGGCTCGACCTGGACCCAGCAGGGGGAAGCTTCAAAACCCAAGCGGGGCGATCAGCGAAGGTGAATTCGGAGACGAATTCGGCAACGGCGTCGCGGTCTCCGCCGAAGGCAACACCGCCGTCATCGGCGCCCCTGGCGACAACAAGAACGTCGGCGCGGCGTGGGTGTTCACGCGCTCGGGCGAAAAATGGACCCAGCAGGGCGAAAAGCTCACCGGCAAAGAAGAGAGCGGCGAAGGCCAGTTCGGCTTCAGCGTGGCGCTTTCCTCCAACGGCAACACGGCGCTGATGGGTGGCCCGACCGACAACAAAAACGCCGGCGCGGCGTGGGCGTTCACGCGCTCGGGCGAAAAATGGACCCAGCAGGGCGAAAAGCTCACCGGCAAAGAAGAGAGCGGCGAAGGCCAGTTCGGCTTCAGCGTGGCGCTTTCCTCCAACGGCAACACGGCGCTGATGGGTGGCCCGACGGACAACAAAAGCGCCGGAGCGGCGTGGGTGTTCACGCACTCGGGCGTGACATGGGGTCAGCTCGGCTCGAAGCTCACGGGCAGCGGTGAGGTTGGTGAAGGCCAGTTCGGCGAGAGCGTGGCGCTCTCCTCCGAAGGCAACACCGCACTCCTGGGCGGCTTCGCCGACAACAGGGAAGTCGGCGCAGGATGGGTGATGGTCAACACCGCCCCGGCGGTCGAAACCAGGGCCGCGTCCCCCGTCGCGCAGACCACCGCGACGCTGAACGCGAGTGTGAACCCGGATGGCGGCAACGTCGAAAAATGCGAATTCGAATACGGCGAAACGACCGCATACGGCAAAACCGCCTCCTGCTCCTCGCTGCCGGGGTCCGGGACGAGCGCGGTCGCAGTCTCCGCAGCGCTCACCGGCCTCACGACGAACGCCACCTACCACTTCAGGATCTCCGCGACGAACGCGGCCGGCACGAGCAAGGGCTCTGATGAAACGTTCAAAACGCTTCCGAACGCCCCGACGGTCGTGACCGAAAAAGCGTCCTCGGTCGCGCAGAGCACCGCGACGCTGAACGCGACGGTCAACCCCAACGGCGGGAATGTTGAAAAATGCGAATTCGAATACGGCGAAACGACCGCATACGGCAAAACCGCCTCCTGCGCCTCGCTGCCGGGGTCGGGCTCGAGCCCCGTCGCGGTCTCCGCGGCGCTCACCGGCCTCACGCCGAACATCGCCTACCACTTCAGGATCTCCGCGACGAACGCGGGCGGCACGAGCAAAGGCTCTGATGAAACGTTCAAAACGCTTCCGAACGCCCCGACGGTCGTGACCAAAGCGGCCTCGTCGATCGCGCAGACCACCGCGACGCTGAACGCGACGGTCAACCCCAACGGCGGTGAAGTCACCGAATGCACGTTCGAATACGGCGAAACCAAAGCCTACGGGTCGACGATCCCGTGCACGCCGTCGAAACCGGGGTCTGGGAACAGTCCGGTCGAAGTGTCAGCGGCGGTCACTGGACTCAGGGCCAACAACACCTACCACTTCAGGATCTCCGCAACGAACGCGGGCGGCACGAGCAAAGGCTCCGATGAACCGCTCAAAACGCTGGCGAGCGCCCCGACGGTCGTTACCGAAAAAGCGTCCTCGATCACGCAGGGCACAGCGACGCTGAACGCGAGCGTCAACCCCAACGGCATCAACGTCGAAAAATGCGAATTCGAATACGGCGAAACGAACGCCTACGGCAAAACCGCCTCCTGCTCGTCGCTGCCCGGAGCCGGGGAAAACCTGATCGCGGTGTCCGCATCGGTCACGGGTCTCACGGCCAACACGACCTACCACTTCAGGATCTCCGCCACCAGCTCTGCCGGAACCAACAAGGGCTCTGATGAAACCTTCAAAACGCTGCCGAACGCCCCGACGGTCGTGACCGAAAAAGCGTCCTCGATCGCGCAGAGCACCGCGACGCTGAACGCGACGGTCAACCCCAACGGCGGGAATGTTGAAAAATGCGAATTCGAATACGGCGAAACGACCGCATACGGCAGAACCGCCTCCTGCGCCTCGCTGCCGGGGTCCGGCTCGAGCCCCGTCGCGGTGTCCGCGGCGATCACCGGCCTCACGGCCAACGCGACCTACCACTTCAGGATCTCCGCGACGAACGCGGGCGGCACGAGCAAGGGCTCTGATGAAACGTTCAAAACGCTGCCGAACGCCCCGACGGTCGTGACCAGGGCGGCCACGTTGATCGCGCAGACCACCGCGACCCTGAACGCGACCGTGAACCCCAACGGCGGGAACGTGACCAAATGCGAATTCGAATACGGCGAAACGACCGCATACGGCAAAACCGCCTCCTGCGCCTCGCTTCCTGGGTCGGGGACGAGCGCGGTCGAAGTCTCCGCGGCGATCACGGGCCTCACGGCGAACGCGACCTACCACTTCAGGATCTCGGCGACGAACGGGGGCGGCACGAGCAAAGGCTCTGATGAAACGTTCAAAACGCTGCCGAACGCCCCCACGGTCGTGACCAGGGCGGCCACGTTGATCGCGCAGACCACCGCGACCCTGAACGCGACCGTGAACCCCAACGGCGGGGAAGTCACCGAATGCAAGTTCGAATACGGCGAAACGAACGCCTACGGCAAAACCGACTCCTGCTCCTCGCTGCCCGGGTCGGGGACGAGCGCGGTCGAAGTGGCCGAATCGATCGAGTTGCTCGCGGCGAACACAACCTACCACTTCAGGATCTCCGCGACGAACGCCGGCGGCACGAGCAAGGGCTCTGATGAAACCTTCAAAACGCTGCCGAACGCCCCGACGGTCGTGACCAAAGCGGCCTCGTCGGTCACGCGGACATCGGCGACGCTGAACGCGACGGTGAACCCCAACGGCGGGGAAGTCACCGAATGCGAGTTCGAATACGGCGAAACCAAAGCGTACGGGTCCACGGTCCCGTGCACGCCCTCGAAACCGGGGTCCGGGACGAGCCCGGTCGAAGTGTCCGCATCGGTCACGGGACTGAGTCCGAACACCGCCTACAACTTCAGGATCTCCTCGACCAACGCGGGCGGCACCAGCAAGGGCGCAAACGCAAGATTCGTGACGAACCCACCGACGGTCGTGACCGAAAAAGCATCCCCTGTCACGCCGACCGGCGCCACGCTGAACGCCACGGTCAACCCCGGCGGCGAAGAAGTCAGCAAATGCGAATTCGAATACGGCGAAACGACCGCCTACGGCAAAACGGCCCCCTGCTCCTCCTCGCTGCCCGAAGTGGAATACGCAGTGGCGGTGTCCGCGTCCATCACGAGCCTCACGCCGAACACCACCTACCACTTCAGGATCTCGGCCACCAACCCGAGCGGCAACAGCAAGGGCGCTGACGAAACGTTCAAAACGCTGCCGAACCCACCGGCGGTCGTGACGAAAGCGGCCTCCGAAGTCAAACAGACCACCGCGACGCTGAGCGCGACGGTCAACCCCAACGGCGGGAACGTCGAAAAATGCGAATTCGAATACGGCGAATCGAACGCCTACGGGAAAACCGCCTCGTGCAGCTCGCTGCCGGGGTCGGGGACGAGCCCCGTCGCGGTGTCGGCGTCGGTGAGCGGCCTCACGGCGAACACGACCTACCACTTCCGCATCTCGGCGACGAATGCCGGCGGCACGAGCTCGGGCTCTGACGAAACGCTCAAAACACCCCCCAACCCCCCGGCGGTCGTGACGACAGCGGCCTCCGAAGTCAAACAGACCACCGCGACGCTGAATGCGACCGTCAATCCCAGTGGCGGGAATGTCGAAAAATGCGAATTCGAATACGGCGAAACGAACTCCTACGGGAAAACCGCCTCCTGCAGTTCGCTGCCGGGGTCGGGCACGAGCCCTGTCGCGGTGTCCGCGTCGGTGGCGGGCCTCACGGCCAACACCACCTACCACTTCAGGATCTCGGCCACCAACCCGAGCGGCACGAGCAAGGGCTCTGATGAAACAGTCAAAACGCTCCCGAACTGCAACGGCGAAGGCTACTGCGCGACCTTCACCACCCCCGGCAACATCGAAGGAAGCCTCAAGGAACCCGAAGCGCTGGCCGTCGACCCGAGCGGGAACACGTGGGTGGCAGACTCGGGCCACGACCGCGTCATCGAGTTCAACTCTGCACACGAATACCTCAGGCAGTTCGGCTCTGAAGGCACCGCCGAAGGCCAGTTCGAGGGGATCAGGGGCATCGCCGCGAACTCAGAAGGCGACGTCTATGTCTCTGACTACGGCAACGACCGCGTGCAGGAGTTCTCCCCGACGGGAGCCTTCATCCGCAAGTTCGCCTCCAAAGGCACCGAAAAAGGCCAGCTTCTCGAGCCCACCGGCATAGCCGTCGACGCAAGCGGCAACGTGTGGGTGCTGAGCAGCTTTGGCATCCCGGTCCAGGAGTTCTCCTCAACAGGCGCCTACATCTCCTCCTTCGGCACGCAGGGCTCGGGCTCAGGGCAGATCCAGGGCGCCGCCGCCCTCGCCGTCTCCGGCGGGAACCTCTACATCTCCGAATGGTCAAACCAGCGGATCCAGGAGTTCTCGACCGCTGGCTCCTTCGTGAGGGCCTTCGATGAAGCGGGCTCGGGCACCGGGAAATCAAAGCTGCCGTGGGGCATCGCCGCAGAACCATCGACAGGCGACCTCTACGTCTCAGAAGTCGGCAACGACCGCGTGCAGCAGTTCAGCCCCTCCGGGGCCTTCATCGCCGCCTTCGGCTCGGAAGGCCATGGCGCCGGACAGCTCTCTCAGCCCAAGGGCATCGCCGTGAGCTCCACGGGCGCGATCATGATCGCCGACACCGCCAACAACCGGATCGAGCAGTGGAGCGCGGGCGAACCCCCCGCCTACAAAGCCGCCTTCACCACCCCCGGCAACATCGAAGGAAGCCTCAAGGAACCCGAAGCGCTGGCCGTCGACCCGAGCGGGAACACGTGGGTGGCAGACTCGGGCCACGACCGCGTCATCGAGTTCAACTCTGCACACGAATACCTCAGGCAGTTCGGCTCTGAAGGCACCGCCGAAGGCCAGTTCGAGGGGATCAGGGGCATCGCCGCGAACTCAGAAGGCGACGTCTATGTCTCTGACTACGGCAACGACCGCGTGCAGGAGTTCTCCCCGACGGGAGCCTTCATCCGCAAGTTCGCCTCCAAAGGCACCGAAAAAGGCCAGCTTCTCGAGCCCACCGGCATAGCCGTCGACGCAAGCGGCAACGTGTGGGTGCTGAGCAGCTTTGGCATCCCGGTCCAGGAGTTCTCCTCAACAGGCGCCTACATCTCCTCCTTCGGCACGCAGGGCTCGGGCTCAGGGCAGATCCAGGGCGCCGCCGCCCTCGCCGTCTCCGGCGGGAACCTCTACATCTCCGAATGGTCAAACCAGCGGATCCAGGAGTTCTCGACCGCTGGCTCCTTCGTGAGGGCCTTCGATGAAGCGGGCTCGGGCACCGGGAAATCAAAGCTGCCGTGGGGCATCGCCGCAGAACCATCGACAGGCGACCTCTACGTCTCAGAAGTCGGCAACGACCGCGTGCAGCAGTTCAGCCCCTCCGGGGCCTTCATCGCCGCCTTCGGCTCGGAAGGCCATGGCGCCGGACAGCTCTCTCAGCCCAAGGGCATCGCCGTGAGCTCCACGGGCAAGGTCTTCGTCGCCGACACGGGCAACAACCGCGTCCAGGAATGGATCCTGCCGTAGGACGGGCCGATGCGTGGTCCGGCACTGATGCGCCGCCGCCGCCTGGGTGAGGCGAGGCGGGATCACGACGATCGCTGCGCTGCAGGAATCGGTGCCGGTCTTCCAGGCCGCAGCAAGATCCGACTACACTCAGACGCGGAGGCTCGGGAGGATGCAGCGAGTCATGGCGGAGGGAAGCACGTATGAAGGATCGAGTTGGGCGTGGCTTCGAGCGGCAGAAACCTCAGCACCGGCTGCTCAGAGCGCGCTGGGCGGGGCCCGCGGCCTGCCTGCTGATGCTCGCCGGGCTACTCGGCGGCGCTCCTTCGCCGGCGACGGCCGCGACGGGGTTCTCCTTCACGCCCTCGAAGACCGAACCCTACGCGGTGTGCGGTCGCCCGACACCCGGTCATGCCGCCTGCCTGGCGATCATCCTGCCGCGAACCACGGTCCTGTCCACCCCCGCGGTTCTAGGGCCCGTGAGCCCGGCCCTCGCAGCCTCATCATTCCCCGGCGGGGGCGTGGGCGAAGGCTACGACCCCGCTGAACTTCAGGAAGCATACGACCTGCCCTCGGCCTCGGCGGGGTCCGGACAGACGGTGGCGATCGTCGATGCCTATGACGACCCCAACGCGGAATCGGACCTGGCAACGTATCGCTCGCATTACGGGCTCTCGGCGTGCACGGCCGCAAACGGGTGCTTCAAGAAGGTAAATCAGAGCGGGGAAACCACCAAATACCCGAAAGCCGAAGCCGGCTGGGCGGTCGAGATCTCCCTCGACCTCGACATGGCCTCGGCGGCGTGCCCGAACTGCCACATTCTGCTCGTGGAGGCCACCAACAACGAAGACAGCAGCCTGTACGCGGCCGAGGACGAGGCGGTGACGCTCGGGGCGAGCGAGGTCAGCAACAGCTGGGGCGGCGAAGAGTACTCAGGCGAGACCTCGTCGGACTCCTACTTCCACCACGCGGGCGTGCCGATCACGGCGTCCGCCGGCGACGACGGCTATGAAGTCGAGTATCCGGCAGCCTCGCAGTACGTGATAGCCGTCGGCGGAACAGCCCTCACCAAGGCAACGAACTCGCGCGGATGGACCGAGACGGCCTGGAGCGGCACGGGAAGCGGCTGCAGCAAATACGAGCCCAAGCCGTCCTGGCAAGCGGCCAATGCGCTGTGCGAAAAACGCACTAACAACGACGTCGCGGCAGTCGCAAGCACGGAAACGCCGGTATCCGTAGCCGATTCATACGAACTTCCCAAAGAATTCTCGATCGGGGATCCGGGATGGACGCTCGTCGGCGGGACGAGCGTGAGCAGCCCGCTCATCGCCGGGACGATGGCACTGGCGAACAACTACACCAAATCGTTCGGCGGCGCCAGCGCGCTGTACAAGGCGGTCGCTCAGAACCCCGCCGGGATCAACGACGTCACTTCGGGGAATAACTGGGAATTCATAAAAAAAGCGAAAGAAAAACCGAAAAGCTGCGGCGACTACCTCTGCATCGCCGGCACCGGCTACGACGGGCCCACGGGACTCGGCAGCCCCAACGGCGCTCCAGGGTACCCCCCAACCGTCGTGACCAAAGCGGCGTCGTCCGTCACCCAGACGGCGGCGACACTGAATGCGACGGTGAACCCGGAAGGCGCAGAAGTCACCAAGTGCGAATTCGAATACGGGGAAACGACCTCCTACGGCAAGACCGTCTCCTGCTCCTCGCAGCCGGGGTCGGGTTCGAGCCCCGTCGCGGTGTCGGCGTCGCTCGCCGGGCTTCAAGCCAACACCACCTACCACTTCCGGATCTCCGCGACCAACTCCGTCGGTACGAGCAAAGGCTCTGACGAATCCTTCAAAACGACGCCAAACGCTCCGACCGTCGTCACCAAAGCCGCCTCGGAAGTCAAACAGACCACGGCCGCGTTGAACGCAACCGTGAACCCCAGCGGCGCGGAAGTCAGCAAATGCGAATTCGAATACGGGGAAACGGCCTCCTACGGCAAGACCGCCTCCTGCGCCTCGCTGCCGGGATCGGGCACGAGCCCGGTCGCGGTGTCCGCATCGCCTACCGGCCTAACGGCCAACACCACGTACCACTTCCGGATCTCGGCCACGAACGCGAGCGGCACGAGCAAGGGCTCTGACGAAACGTTCAAGGCGCTTCCCAACGCACCGACGGTCATCACCAAGGCGGCCTCATCGATCACCCATGCCGGCGCGAGCTTGAACGCGACCGTGAACCCCAGCGGCGGGAATGTCGAAAAATGCGAATTCGAATACGGCGAAACGAGCGCATACGGGAAGAGCGCCTCCTGCGCCTCGCTGCCGGGATCGGGCACGAGCCCGGTCGAAGTGTCCGTGTCGCTCACGGAACTCAGCGCCAGCACCACCTACCACTTCCGCGTCTCGGCGACGAACGCGGGCGGCACGAGCAAGGGCTCAGACGAAACGTTCAAAACGCTCCCGAACTGCGACGCCGAAGGCTACTGCGCGACCTTCACCGCCCCCAACGACATCGAAGGCAGCCTCAAGGAACCAGACGCGGTGGCGCTCGACCCGAACGGGAACACCTGGGTGGCCGACTCTGGCCACGACCGCGTGCTCGAGTTCAACGCCAAACACGAATTCCTCAGGCAGTTCGGCTCAGAAGGCAGCGCCGAAGGCCAGTTCCAGGGGATCAGGGGCATCGCCACGAACTCAGAAGGCGACGTCTATGTCTCTGACTACGGAAACGACCGCGTGCAGGAGTTCTCCCCGACGGGCGCCTTCATCCGCAAGTTCGGCTCGGCTGGCACCGAAAAAGGACAGTTGCTCGAGCCCACCGGCATAGCCGTCGACGCAAGCGGCAACGTGTGGGTGCTGAGCAGCTACGGCGTGCCGGTGCAGGAGTTCTCCCCAGAAGGCAAATTCCTCTCCTCCTTCGGCACGCAGGGAAAGGGCTCAGGGCAGATCCAGGGCGCCGCCGCGCTGGTCGTCTCCGGCGGGAACCTCTACATCTCCGAATGGTCAAACCAGCGCGTGCAGGAGTTCTCAACCGCCGGCTCCTTCGTGAGGGCCTTCGATGAAGCGGGCTCGGGCACCGGCAAATCAAAGCTGCCGTGGGGCATCGCCGCAGAACCCTCGACAGGCGACCTCTACGTCTCTGAAGTCGGCAACGACCGCGTGCAGGAGTTCAGCCCCTCCGGGGCCTTCATCGTCGCCTTCGGCTCGCAGGGCTCGGGCGCAGAACAGCTCTCTCAGCCGAAGGGCATCGCCGTGGGCTCAAGTGGCGCGATCATGGTCGCCGACACCGCCAACAACCGGATCGAGCAGTGGAGCTCGGGCGAACCCCCCACCTACAGAGCCGCCTTCACCGCCCCCGACGACATCGAAGGAAGCCTCAAGGAACCAGACGCGGTGGCGCTCGACCCGAGCGGGAACACCTGGGTGGCCGACTCGGGCCACGACCGCGTGCTCGAGTTCAACGCCAAACACGAATTCCTCAGGCAGTTCGGCTCAGAAGGCACCGCCGAAGGCCAGTTCCAGGGGATCAGGGGCATCGCCACGAACTCAGAAGGCGACGTCTATGTCTCTGACTATGGAAACGACCGCGTGCAGGAGTTCTCCCCGACGGGCGCCTTCATCCGCAAGTTCGGCTCGGCGGGCACCGAAAAAGGACAGTTGCTCGAGCCCACCGGCATAGCCGTCGACGCAAGCGGCAACGTGTGGGTGCTGAGCAGCTACGGCGTGCCGGTGCAGGAGTTCTCCTCAACAGGCGCGTACATCTCCTCCTTCGGCACGCAGGGCACCGAAGCCGGGCAGTTCGAAGGGCCGGAGGGTCTTGCCGTCTCCGGTGGAGACGTGTACGTCTCGGAATCGTCAAACCAGCGGATCCAGGAGTTCTCGACCGCCGGCACCTTCGTCAGGGCCTTTGACGAAGCGGGCTCGGGCACCGGCAAATCGAGTTTGCCGTGGGGCATCGCCACAGAACCCTCCACCGGCAACCTCTACGTCTCAGAAGTCGGCAACGACCGCGTGCAGGAGTTCAGCCCCTCCGGGGCCTTCATCGCCGCGTTCGGATCAGCCGGCTCCGGCGCCGGACAGCTCTCCTATCCCAGGGGTCTCACAGTGAGCTCCACCGGGATCATCCTTCTTGCCGATACCGGCAACGACCGTATCGAGGAATGGCTGCTGCCGTAGGGCCGGCTGGCACCGCATCGAACTTCGTGTTCAGCGGTTAAGGGGGACAGTCAAAGCGGTTGGCGACGTCGCGCGTGCGCGACGCCCTTCACGCAAACGATTCATGCACAAGGAGTGGCAGAGATGCGTTCACTGAGGCTCATTAGAAGTCCCCTGGTCGTGTGCGTCGCAACCGCCGCGACGCTGTTTTCACCCGCTATCGCGGGTGCGTGGACCGTCGGCAGGGCGGCCACCAAGCACCCCAGCCCCAACCGCCGCTGCGAGGTCAACATCAACGTCGCGCCCCGTCAGATCGACGCGGGCGACTCACTCGTCGTGTTCGGGAGGCTTCGCTGCGGCGGGCGATCCTCGCCCGGCGCAGCGGACCAGACGGTCAAGCTCCTCGAGCACGCCTCCGGGACGCCCAAGTTCAAGGTCGTCCAGACCACCACCACCGATGTGCACGGCTTCTACGAGCTCACGGTCAATGGCATTGAAACGAACAGCGTCTTCTACGTGCGCTCACACGGTGCGGCAAGCGGCTCGAGAAGCGTGAAGGTCACCGCCGATGTGACACTGAGCGGCCCGCCGGAAGGCACTCAGCTCTTGACCGGCGCCGCCAACAAGGTGACGTTCACCGGAACCGTCTCCCCGGCCGACGCCGGCGCGAGCGTGATCCTGCAGCGCCAGAACGCCGTCACGGGCAACGAATGGCACCGCATCGACAAGGGCAAGGTCACGAGCACGGGCAGCTTCACGATCATCCACACGTTCGTGGTCCCCGGCGACGCCAACCTCCGCGTGCTGGTGCGCAGCCACGGACGGAACATCCCGAGCCCCTCGAACGTGCTCACATACGAGATCTCACAGGCCCAGAACCCGAGCCTGACGATCGAGGCCTCGGCCAACCCCATCACATACGGTCAGTCGGTCACGATCAGCGGAACGGTCTCCGGAGCGGACAAACAGCCGGTCACGCTGCTCGCGCACACCGCCGCCCAGAAGACCTTCGCACCGGTCGCGGAAGTCACGACCGACGCGAGTGGGAATTACACGTTCCCGGCACAGTCGCCGGTGTACAGCACGTTCTATGAGGTGAAGGGCTACGGCAAAGCATCGGCGGTCCTGTACGAGGGGGTCAAGGACGTGCTGAGCGCCTCGGTCTCCAAGACCACGATCGAAGCCGGACAGACGCTCACGTTCTCCGGCACCGTCGCACCCGATCACTCGGGCCACATCATCTACCTCGAACGCCAGAACGCCTCGGGCATGGGCTACCACGTCGTGCAGGTGGCGAAGGTGGGCATGGGGTCGAGCTACTCGATCGAACACATGGTCTACGACGCGGGCACGAAGGTGTTCCGTGTGAAGATCCCCGGTGGACCGGAGAACGAGGGAGCTGCGAGCGCGGCCTTCACGATCACCGTCACCGCCGCGTCCCCCGAGGCCCTGATGCCCGAAGGGCCCCGCAACGCCTCGCTGCCGAGCGAAGGCCAGTCCTAGGACTCTCCCCGGGCGCGGTCGCTCTAGCCGGCGACTGACATGGCAAGGCCTGACCGCTCCCCTCGGGGGGCGGTCAGGCCGCCACCGCCCGGGACTGCAGGTGTGCGCCGACCTTGCGCTTGACCCTCTGCAGGGCGTTGTCGACGGTCTTGGTGTCGCACCCCAGCCGCTCGCCCACCTGCTCGTAGGAGCTACCGTCCAGATACAGGGCCAGGACGCGACTCTCGAGCTCTGAGAGCGCGCTCGACAGGCACCCGACGAGCGAGCGCAGCTCCTCGGAGGAGATGACCTGGTTGACGGGGTCGTGCACGGTCGGCCCGGGCAGCATCTGGTCGAGCGTGGGCACGTCCTCGCCGGCGCCCGCGGGGGTCGAGGTGAACGACACGTACTGGTTCAGCGGCGTGTGCTTGTTGCGCGTCGCGGTCTTCACGGCCGTGATGATCTGCCTCGTTATGCACAGCTCCGCGAAGTTGCGAAAGCTCGACTCGCGGTCGGTGCGGAAGTCGCGGATCGCCTTGTAGAGGCCGAGCAGCCCCTCCTGGATGAGATCGTCGGAGTCGCCGCCCGCCAGGAAGTAGGAGGAGGCCTTCAGGCGGACGAATCCGTGATAGCGCCTGACGAGCCGGTCGTATGCGTTGCGATCCCCCTGCTTTGCAAGGGCGATCAGGAAGCCATCTTCAACCCTAGGTTCAGCGTTAGGGTTATATGAGATTCGTGCCACGAGCAGGTCCTTTCTTGAAGGCCGCCCAAACGGGCAGCCCCAGGTTTGCTCAGTGGCGCACTCCTCCCCTGGCGCCAAAGCTTGGTCCCCCCAAGGCTTCATCAACCTTAGGTACAGCGTTATGTCGGGGCGAGCCTCGCACAGTTATGGAGACTTGTCAAGGCCTCCCGGCCCGGCGCTGCAAGATCTCATACAGAATCGCCGCCGCGGCGGCGCTCACCCCAAGCGACTCGATGCGCCCGTGCACGGGCAGCGCGATCAGCTCATCGCAGGCGTCTGAGACACGCGGGCGAAGGCCTGAGCCCTCGCTGCCCAGCACCAGCACCACGCCCGAGCCGCTGTAGTCGGGGGCGTCGTAGGGCACGGGCGCCCGCTCGCCCGCGCCGGAGCGCGCGCTGGCGCCGTAGCACCAAAAGCCCGCCCGGCGGGCCTCGGAGAGGAAGTCGGCCATGTTGCGCACGCGCGCCACGGCGAGGTGCTCGACGGCCCCCGCCGAGGCCTTGCACGCCGCCGGCGTGACCTCGGCCGCGCGGCGCTCGGTTATGACCACCCCGCCGGCGCCCGCGCACTCGGCGGTGCGGCAGATCGATCCCAGGTTCTGCGGGTCCTGCACCTGGTCGAGCGCCACGAGGACGGGTTCGGGGCCGCGCAGGAGCTCCTCGCTGCCCACGTACGGATAGGGGCCCGCGTCTGCGCACACGCCCTGGTGGGCCGGCGAGCCGCAGCGGTGCTCGATCTCCTGGGCGGAGGCGATCCTCACGGAAAGGCCCTCGAGCCATCCCTCGCGGGCCGCGCCGGATGTGGCCCACACCTCGCCCACGCTCTTTGAGCGCCGGCCGCGCAGCGCCTCGCGAACGGGATTGCGGCCGTAGAGGATCATCGCCCGACCGACCCGCTCACAGCGGTATCAGCTCAAAGCCGGCCGGCCCGTCGCGCACCTCCCAGCCGAGCGCCGCGATCTGGACGCGCAGGCTGTCGGCGGCGGAGAAGTCGCGCTGCGCCGCGGGCGTGCTCGCGGCGCTCGGCCAGCTCGCGCACCTCCTCGGGGGCCTGTGCGGGCGCGGCCAGAAGCGCCTCGAGCCCGAGCACGCCCAGCATCTCGCGCAGGTGCGAGTCGCCCGGGGCATCCCAGCGCCCGCTCAGTCGCCTCGCGCATCCACTCGTTGAGGACCGCGAGCGCCTGGGGTGTCGAGAAGTCGCGTGCGAGGACATCGAAGAAGCGGTCGCGCACCGCGTCGAGCTCGGGCGGAGAGGCTCCCCGGGACAGCCTCCTTGACAGCCTCGCGAACGCGGTTCACGTTGGCCTGGGCCTGCTCGAGCGCGGCGGGCGAGAACGCCAGCGGCTGGCGGTAGTGCCCGGAGATGAGGTACATGACGAGGGTCTGCGGCCCATAGCGCGCGAGCACCTCGTGCAGCGGGGCGATGTTGCCGACCGACTTGGCCATCTTCTCGCCGGTGAACTGGATCATCCCGTTGTGCATCCACAGCCTCGCGAGCTCGCCGCCGCGCGCCGAGCGCGTCTGGGCGGCCTCGTTCTCGTGGTGGGGGAACAACAGGTCAGAGCCGCCGCCGTGGATGTCGAAGCCCACGCCGAGGAACTCCTCGGCCATCGCCGAGCACTCGATGTGCCAGCCGGGCCGCCCCGGCCCCAGGGCGACTCCCAGAGGGTGTCCTCCCCCGGCTTGTGCGCCTTCCACAGCGCGAAGTCCAACGGATCCTCCTTGCGCTCTGAGCCCTCGTCGCTTCGCCCTGCTCCATGTCCTCCAGCCGCCGGTGCGACAGGCTCCCGTAGCCGGGGTCAGAGCGCACGCGGAAGTACACGTCGCCGTCCGCCGGATAGGCGTGGCCGGAGTCGATGAGCGCGCGATGTAGTCGATGATCGGCCCGATCGTCTCGGAGGCCAGGGGCTCGTGGTCCGGGCGCCCGAGGCCCAGGGCGTCGGTGTCGGCGCGGTAGCACTCGGTCATCTCCGCGGCCAGCGCCGCGCTGGGGCGACCCGCAAGGCGCGGCCGCGTCGTAGATCTTGTCGTTGACGTCGGTGATGTTCACGACCAGCGTCACGGCCAGGCCCTCGTGCTCCAGGAAGCGCTTGAGCAGGCTGAACAGGACGAACGGCCGGGCGTTGCCGATGTGGATGCGGCTGTAGACGGTCGGCCCGCAGGCGTAGATGCCGATCTGACCCGGATCGCGCGGGCGCAGCGGCTCGAGCCTGCCGGAGCGGGTGTCGTGCAGTCGGATGTCCCTCACCGCGCGCGCAACCCTAACGCCGGCGCAGGTTGGCAATCGCGAGGGCCGCCACGCCCTCGCCGCGCCCGACGAACCCGATGCCCTCGCCGGTGGTCGCCTTGACGTTCACGCGGGCGGGCTCGAGGTCGAGCGCTCCGGCCAGGCGCGCGCGGATCGCGGGCTTGTGCGGGCCGAGCCTCGGTTCCTCCATCACGACCGTGCAGTCGACGTTGACGATCTCGAGATCGGCCTCGGCGATGAGCGCCAGCGACGGTCCGCAAGCAGCTCGCATCGAGTCGGCGTCCCTGAAGCGCTCGTCGGTGTCGGGGAAGTGCTCGCCGATGTCGCCCAGCCCGGCTGCGCCGAGCAGCGCGTCGATCACCGCGTGGGCGAGCACGTCGGCGTCGGAGTGCCCTTCGAGGCCGCGCTCGTGGGGCATCTCCACGCCACCCAGCATCAGCCTGCGGCCGGCGGCGAGCCGGTGCGAGTCATAGCCGATCCCGGTGAGGGTCATCGGGTGCTCGCGCCGGGCCGGCGGGTGGTTCCGCCCCGATCGGCTCGAGCCGGCGCACGCGCTCTTCGAACACGCACAGCTCGCCCACGCCCAGGCCGCTCGAGCAGCTCCAGCGCCTCGTCGTAGTCGGCGCCCACGTCCTGCGGGCGGTGGGCGTCGCTCGAGAGCGCCACCGGCGCGCCCGCCTGCACGCACATCTCAAGGAACGCGGGCGCCGGATACATCTCCCGCGCGCGCTTTCTGAGCCCCGCGGTCGACACCTCCACGGCCACGCCACCGACTCGGCGATCCCCTCCATCGGCCAGCTCGTAGTAGCGGCGCAGATCCCCCTCCGGGACGCGGCCGCTCGCCTCCCCAGTTCTTCACCAGGTCCGGGTGCGCCAGCACGTCGAACAGCCCGCTGCGCGCCGCCTCCCCGATCGTCTGGAAGTAGCGCCGCCAGATCTCCTCGGCGCTGCGCATTGCGCGGGCCTCGCCCCACACGCTGTAGTCGTCCATGTCCACCGCCCCCTCGCGCATGAAGTGCACGGCGCCGACCACGTAGTCGAAGGCGCGGGCCTCGAGCAGGTTGGCCATGCGGTCCTCGGCGCCGGATACGAAGTCGGCCTCGATGCCCAGCCGCAGGTCGGTCTGCTCGCGCACGAACGCGCAGTAGGCGTCCAGATCATCGCGCGCGTAGAGGATCCAGAACGGATGCCGCCACACCTCGAGCGCCTGCTCGAAGCGGTAGACGTGCTCTGAGACCCCCAGCTCGGCGATCCCCGCTCGCTCGGCCACGTCGCGGTAGCGCTCGGCGTTGGCCGCGGTGAAGTGCTCGGCCGCGGTGGCATCGAGCTCGTCGGAGCGCAGGTGCAGGTGGTAGTCGGTGAGCATTCGCGTGCTGGGTGGCGCCGGCGCCGTCGATTGATTCTGCGGTCCTGCCCGGCGGGAGCCTGCGATTCAAGCAGGATTCACGGATCGTCCCGCCGGCGGCGCGCCAGCAGCAGCTCGGCGAGCTCGAGGTCGAGCGCCGTCGTCACCTTCAGGTTCTCATCGCCCGCCCGCACGACCGCACCCTCCCCCCAGGCGCTCCACAAGCCAGGCGTCGTCGGTCGCCGCCGCGAGGACCTCATCGGTGACGGCGAGCGCCCGCTCGAGTGCCGCGCGGCGGAACACCTGGGGCGTCTGCACCGCCCACAGCTCGACGCGGTCGAGCGTCTCGATCACCACACCCGCGTCGCCCACGCGCTTGATCGTGTCGGTCACCGGGACCGCCGCGATCGCGCCGTCGGCGCTCTCATCCTCTGCGAGCGCGCCGAGCACGCGCTCGGACGAGCTCGTCGTCAAGCAGCGGCCTGGCCGCGTCGTGCACGAGCACCGCCTGCCCCGGATCACCCGGCCCGGCCGCCGCCAGCGCCCTGCGCACCGAGTCCGAGCGGACCGCGCCGCCCTCCACCGCGACGACGCCCGCGGGCGCCTCTGCGCCAGGCGGCAGCGCGAGCACGATCCGCTCGATCCCCTCCACCGCGCCCAGCAGCGTCGATGCTCCACTGGAACAGCGGACGGCCGGCCAGCTCGACGAGCGCCTTCGGGCCGCCGGCGCCGAGGCGCTCGCCGCGCCCGGCCGCCACGATCAGCGGCGACGGTCATCGTCCCAGAGGCTGTCGCGCACGCGGCCGGCCACCGGCGGTGCGTGCCGCGTGCGCGAGAGCCTGGCTACTCGGCCCCGGCCACGGCCATCTGGCTCGAGGCCGAGTCGGCGAGCAGCTCGTCGAGGTAGTTCTCCGCCTCCTCCTCGTCCTTGTCGAGCGCATACATGAGCTCTGAGGCGAGGATCTTCTTGGTGCGCGTGAACATCTGCTTCTCGCCGGTCGACAGGCCCTTCTCGCACTCCCGCAGCGAGAGGTTGCGCACGACCTCGGCCAGCTCGTAGATGTCGCCCGTCTTGATCTTGTCGCGGTTGTGCTTGAACCGGCGGTTCCAGTTCTTGGGCATCTCCGAGACCTCGTCCCGGAGCACGTCCAGAACCTTCTTCACGGTCTCCTCGTCGATCACCCTGCGCAGGCCGGCGAGAGCGGCGTTCTCCGTGGGAACCCTCACCGTCATGTCGTTGTGGAGGATCTTGATGGTCAGGTACTCGCGGCGTTCGCCGAGCATCTCCATCTCCTCCTTCTTGAGCACCTTGCCGGCGCCGTGATGCGGGTAGACGACGTGGTCGCCCAGCTCGAACTCGATGTACTCGACCTCGCGGGTCGCTTCGAGCTCCTCGATCAGCGTGGTTTCCTCTTCGGTTGCTTGTGGCGGAATGGTGTCCTCCTTCGGTTCGACGGGCCGTGAGCGGCCCATGGTTCAAGTCTGCAGATAGCGGTCCACGAGGTTGATCTCCTGCAGGCGGCGCAGGCCCTCGCGAATGTCCTTCGCCCTGATCTCTCCCACTCCCTCCACGGCCTCGAGCTCCGAGTCAGTCGCGGCCATGAGCTCGTCAAGGCCACCGAACTCCTGGACGATCTGGGCGACCACCAGCTTGGGCAGCCTGGGAATACGCCCCAGCACCCGGTATCCGCGGGGGGAGACCGGGTAATCCAGCGTGTTCAGCTTGCGGTCGTAGCCGAGCAGCTCGGCGAGCCGACCGAAGTCGAGCAGGTCCTGGTGGGCGAGCCGGCCGATCTCCTCGAGCGCAGCGGCAAAAGCCTCATCAGAGTCCCCCGACAGGTAGTCGCGCACGAGGGCCGCCTTCTCGGCCGCGGTGCCCACCATCGTCTCCTCCAGCTGCATCTCGATCAGCCGGCCCTCGCTGCCGAGCTCGACGATGTAGCGCTCGATCTCAACAGCCATCCGCGTCACGAGCTCCGAGCGCTGCAGCACCGTGAGCACATCGTGCAGCGTGGCGCCGCCCTCGAACTCCAGGGCGGTCAGACGGGTGGACACCTGGTCCAGGCGCGTGCGGTACTTGTCGAGCGTCGCGAGCGCCTGGTTGGCCTTCGCGAGCACGACCGGGATGTCCTCGAGGATGTACTTGGACCCGTCCACGTAGACCGAGACGACCTCGCGGCGCTGGGAGACCGCGATCACCAGCGCGTCGGTCTGCTTGGACACGCGCTCGGCCGTGCGGTGCCTGGTCCCGGTCTCGTGGGAGAGGATCGTCGGGTCCGGCATCAGCTGCACGTTCGCCATCGTGATCTTCGTGGCGTTGGCGTTGAGGATGATCGCGCCGTCCATCTTCGCCACCTGGTAGAGGAAGGCCGGCGTGTAGTCGATCTCGAGCTTGATCCCGCCCGAGTTCAAAAAGCTCAGGTCATCGGGCTCGCCGATCACGATCAACCCGCCCGTGCGGGCATGCAGGATGCTCTCGATGCCCTCCCGCAGCGCGGTCCCGGGGGCGATCATCTCGAGGGCCCTCATCAACCCCGGATCCGGCCTTACCTCAACGTCGAAATCTTCACCGGATCGAAGGGCCACGACCCTTGATTCTAGGGCATTTAGCTCTTGCTTAGCTCCACCACGCGCATGCGGAGCGCTCAGGCGGCGGCACGTGCCGGACGTCGCTGCCCGCCCGGAAGGGCCGCCGAGGGGGCCTCGCGCAGGGCGTGCGCCTCGCAGGCCCTGCGCGCGTGGGCAAGGAGGTCAGTAGGCATCGAAGTCAAGGAACTCAAAGCGCACCATCGGTGCCGAACGCGCCCGGTCCTCGAGGCTTCTGTAGATCAGGTTCAGCGGAGAATCGCGCAGGCGCGCCGGGAGTGGTAACCCGGGAAAATCCACGCGATCGTTGAGGCCGGCGTGCAGCGCGAGCGGGGCACGGTGAAAGCGACAGGCGGCGCCCACGAGCGCCCGCCGCACACGGCCCGGTACCGATGATGAGGCGAACACCTTCAGCAGGATCGCCACCCGTACGCCGTGTCGAGCGTCGAGGCAGCTGACAGCGAACACCCCCTCACCGCGGTGCAGGGCATAGCGCCCGCCCGGTTGAGCCAGCCGCCAGCGCAGCGTATCGGTGGTCCATGCCCGAGCGCACCCGCGTGCCGGCGCCGCCAGCAGCGGCTCGAGCTCAGCGGCGATGCCGCCCGTCGAGAAGGCCGTTGAATCGGCCCAGCCGCTGCGAAACCCCCGCGTGCGCAGAGACGGAAGCAGCACGTTGACCGGGAGCGGCCCGATCAGCTCGAACTGCAGGCGTCCCACGAAGCCCGGAGTCGAGTTGGCGTTTGCAACGCCCACAATGGCGGTGATTCCCCGCTCCCTGGCCTTGGAGAAGGTCTCGGAGGCCAAGCGTACGAACGCACCGCGGCCCCGCGCACGCTCGTGCACTGCGGTGTTCAGCGAGAGCGCCGCCTGGCGTGGAACGCCATCCTGCGTCAGCGCGATCGGGACCACCGCATAGTGCCCGATCCGTCCATGATCGTCGTCCAGGTTCGTCTCCACCACCGGACCGAACGGAGAGTCCTGATAGAGCCATTCCAGGTAGTCCGCCCGCGCCGTGTGCGCTCCCGGAAAGACCGTGGCCAGGAGTGCCGCCGTGGGAGCGACCGTGGTCAACGCCCCTCCCGGGCGTTCACCGACTGCACGCTCACTGACATCAGCGAGATGCTACCGAGGGAAGCTCGCTTCCTGCGAGCTCTTCGGCGATCTCCGCCAACGTGCGTCCGGCCCCCTCACACGCCGCGATCCTCGCCTCGAGCGCCGGCAGCGTGGCGCCGCGTCGGGTGTGAACGATGCGGCTCGCCAGCCATCCCGCGTATGGTATGACGAAGAACGGCTCGTCCGGGTCGATGTCGAAGGGGTGGGCATAGCTCCAGGCCACCGTTCGGCTGTCCAGGCCCCGCAGGAAATGGCGCGCCAGCACCAGCGGCACGTAGCGCAGGTAGATGCCCCCCAGGAACGGAATCATCGCGCCGCCGATCCCGCCTACTGGGCACGGCAGCTCGATCAGCCCGTTATCCCATCGGAACGGCGTGCGCGGGGCGCCCGGCCAACCGTGCTGAGGATTGGACGCCGGCAGCACGCTCGAGGAATACGCGAATCCGGCGGCGGCAATATCCTCGACAGCCCACGCGGTGGCGCGGGTGAGCGAGAAGATCGGGGCACGGAAGCCCGGTACGGCCGTCTGGCTGACGTCCTGGAGCAGTGCGCGACCCTCTTTCAGCTCTGACCGAAGCCGGCCCTGACCGACGTCGCCCAGCGCGACGTGGCGCAGCCCGTGCAGACCGATCTCGTGACCGCCCTCGACAATGCGACGCACCAGCTGCGGATGACTTCGCGCGATCTCACCGACGATGAACACGGTCGCCGTGATCCCGCGCTCCTCCACGAACTCCAGGAAGCGATGGCTCATGGGCACGAATCGCTCCTCCTGAGCGGGCGAGCGCCGGCTGTCCTCCAGATCGAATGTGACGGTTATCGCCATGAGCCGACATTCACAGCCTAGGCACTCGTCACGAGCTCGATCCAGTCGAGCGGACGTCCGCACAGCTCCGCCGCGCGCTGTGGGGTGACTTCGAGCAGTTCACTGGGCGGGCTCTGCGGCACGAGCGTGATCGCGCTCAGATTCGTGTATCCGTTGTCGCCGCTTCCGGGCGCGAGCAGGTCGGCGCTGGGGTAGGTGAGCGCGATCGTGTGGACGCCTGCGGTCAGGAACACGTTTGCGATGAAAACGTATCCGTTGGACGCCGCCAGCTGGTCTTTGACCTTCCCCACGGGCCGGCCGTCGACGCTCACTTCAAAGCCGCGGGAGAAGCTCCCGCCCAGCCACAGTTCGTAGCGCTCCGAGCGCGCGACGGCGATGTGGGAGATCGCTTGCCCCGGCGTCGTCGGCGTGAGCGAGCGCGCCGCGGGTTCATGAAACCAGTCGGCGGGCCACAGGGTCTGGTCGCCGCGCGCGACGATCGGCTCGGCGCGCTGATATGCGACCAGGACCGCACCATCGCGCAGCGCCTGACGCCCGAGCTTCTTCACCTGTGCGCAAGGGGGGGTCGCCACGGGGTTTACCGAGCAGAGCGGTTCAGTCGCTGCGTTGGACGCCGCGCCGCAGTAGGGCAGCGTGTTCGATTCACCGAGGGGCACGTGTTCGAGGATGGTACGTTCGGGGTGGGCCGGGCGCTGCCAGAGCTCATAGAAGCGACCCTGCCAGACGAGCTTATAGATGGATGGCGGGCGGCTTTCCGCCGGCGAGCGTCGCGTGACAATGGAGGGGTAGGGTTCGAGCGTCGAGAGGGGAAAGGAGTCGAGGTCCGCCGAGGCGCCCTTGGTCAGCGACACGCCGTCGCTCAGGGGAAGTGTCACCGAGCGATACTCTGCAGGCTCAACCGGCGCGCCTTCTCGCAGGAAGTGACGGTCGGCATAGACTTCGTAGGCGTTGACGAACGTCGGTCCCTTGCCCGCGACGAGCTTGCCGATGTGCTGCATCTCACTGAGCGCGTCGCGCGGCGCGAGCGTGACGTTGTGGTAGGCAAGGACGTTCGACCACAGCACGCCGCCGACGAGCGCCCCCACCACCACGACCCTCACCGCGCCCGCCACGCGACGACGCCTGGAGAGGCCGCCCAGCATCCAGCCGCCGGTCAGCGCGGCGGCGAGCAGCGCCGGCGAGGCGATCGCGAGCGCCTTGCCGGTCACCCACGGCGTGCCGCCGCCGTAGTAGATCGCGGCGGTGCCGAGCAGCGCCACGACCACGTAGAAGGCCAGGCCGAACTGGCGCCGGCGCACGCTCAGGAACATCGCCGCGACGGCCGCGACCGCCGCCAGGCCGATCAGCAGCGCGCTCGGCAGCGTCGGGGCCGTCAGACGGAAGTCCCCGATCGGCCAGATTCCGGCGAGCTGGAAGACGCTCAGGGGATGGAGCAGGTTGCCGAGTTTGTCCGCCGTGGTCTGGCCGCTCGAGAACAGGCCGGCGAAGAAGTTGTTCTGGTTGGAGATCACGTTCCCGAGGACGACCCACACCGGCACGATGGCCACAGCCGTCAACCCGCAGAGCCACGCGAGCGAGGCGACGTTCGCCCGCAGCTTGCGCGGGCGCGCTTCCTGCGCCCACCAGGCCACGGCCACGAGCACGAGCGCGGGCGCCACCCAGCCGCCGGCGCCCACCCCGAGCGTCTGGATCAGCGCGCCGGCGGCGAGGGCGAGGGGAATCAGCTCGCGCCAGTGCGCCGGGCGGCGGGGAAGGATGGCGGCGGCGAGCGCCGCCGTCAGCACCAAGAGGAACGCCGCGGTCAGCTCCTTGCTGCCGCCCCACAGGCTGTACCCGTAGAGCAGCGTGGACTGGGCGGCCACGAACGCGAGCAGCGCGCGCACCCGCTGGGAGGAGACCAGCGGCTGCATGAGCGCATACAAAGACAGGGCCACGGCGGCTCCGCAGCACGCCATGTAGGGCTGGAACACCCACGCGATGTCCACGTCCACCAGGGCACGGCCGACACCGGACAGCATGAAGGCCCCGAACGGGTAGTTCGGGGCCGCCTGCGCGGAGAACTCGAGCGCGTAGGTCGACGGCGCGAGCCCCGCGGTGGCACGCGCATGCGACATGACATTGTCGGTGATGTTGAACCACGTCGCCGTGTCGTCGAGCTTGATGAAGCCGGTAAAGGTCGCCTGCCCGGAGAGCAGCACCGGCGCGCCGTAGACGAGCAGCACGCCCGCGGCTGCGAGCAGGGGCCAGCGCCCGATTCGCCGCCGCGATCTCCATCCCAGAACTAGGCCCGCAACGGCGCCGACGGCGACGACCGGCACGGCCGCGGGCGCCGTGCCGACGAAGGCCGTCAGCGTGCCGGCGAGCACGAGCGCCGCCGCCAGCCCCACGGGAAGCAGCAGGGCGTCGTTGATCGGTGCGCCGCTGGCCCGTTCGACGATCACGCCCCAGCCTGCGCCGATCGCGGCGAGGACGAGCGGGAACAGCACCCACGCGAGGATCAGCTGCACGGTCTGCTCAGCGTTCGGAGAGGGACCGAGCCGGTGCGGCGCGCCTGGGGGATTGAAGCAAGGTCTTGCTCGTACATGGCATCCTGTGCGTGGGCTCGGCGTCAGTGGTAGGGCATACGACGATGCGCTGCTGGATCGAGCTCACAGCGCGCGGGCACCCTACACGAGCGTGGTGGCAGAGCGCCGGCAGAGGCCGAGCGTCCTGCCTGCAGCGATCCGCCGTCAGTCAAGCCACAGCTCCGGATCAAGCGGCGGAAACTCGACGGGGGGGCGCGCGAGCGCAGACACCTGATCGAGCGGGATCGGATGAAGCAGCGAGAGCAGGCTGTCGCTTCGAAACGGCAGACGCACGCCGATGCTCTCCGCGCAGCGCATGCCCACCTGCACGAGCGCCGGCGGAAGCGGGATCACCCTCAGGCGACGCCCCCCTGTTGCGGCGATCTGCTCGGCTATCGCACGCAGCGTCGTGGGGACCTCATGAGCGCTGAACAGAGGGCCCATGGCGTCGACTCGCCCGCGGGCGAGCGCAGCGATGAGCTCCGCCAGGGATTCGTCGTGCGTGACGAAGAGCCGCTGGGAGCCGCCCCCGACCATCGGCGCGAGCGAGCGCGTTGACAGCGTCTTCACCATCTCACCGAACATGCCGGCCGCCTGCATGCCGAATACGACGCCCGGACGCAGCACGACGCCGTCGCGCGCCAGCACTGCGCGCTCCAGCTCGAGCTTGGCACGCCCATATAGGGAACGAGCGCCCTCGAAGGCCGAGAGCGAGGAGATCATCAGCACCCGCCCCCCTCGCTCGGCGAGGCCGTCGAGCAGCGGAAGGCTTCCGGCTGCGTTGACCCGTCGGATATCCTCGCCGACCACAGAGACGTCGTAGGCGGCATGGACGACGGTGTCGATGTCGTCGAGCACCCCCTCGTCGAGCGGCTCGGCGAGCGCGTAGCGGCGGGCGCGCTCGTCGCCCGCAGTCGGTCGGCGCACGAGCGCGATCGCGTCGAAGCCATCCGCGCGCAGATGCGCGAGGATGCGGCCCCCGACGTACCCGTTCGCGCCGGTCACCGCGATCATGGCCGCTCCTCGCGCACCGCGGCGGTCGCGATGCGGTGGGCATTGGCCATCGCCGAGAACGTGATCGCGCCGCCGGGCACCGATGGAAAGCACGAGGCGTCGACGACATGGATGCGCCGCGTGCCGCTCGGGCGCCCGAGCGTGTCCGACTGGCCGAAGGCGGGGCTGCGCGACATCGGGATCGACGCACCATAGTGGTAGCCGCCGCCGGTCGGAGCCATCTCGGCCAGCGGCTCCAGGGGCACGAGCCCGATGCGTCCGAGCGAGCGGCGCAGCGCGGGCTGAAAGCGCCCCGCGGTGGCGACGGTCGCGGGGTTGACCATCGCGTCAAGCCGCACCGAGTCAGCGTGTTGCGCCCAGCTGGCGGCGATGCGATCGGAGTCCTCGCTGTGCATCGAGCAGATCCCGA
The DNA here is from genome assembly GCA_963730575.1 of uncultured Solirubrobacteraceae bacterium. Lineage (GTDB taxonomy): Bacteria > Actinomycetota > Thermoleophilia > Solirubrobacterales > Solirubrobacteraceae > Palsa-744. The sequence goes on along the minus strand of CAVSSG010000003.1, from coordinate 621,871 downwards.
CGGCGAGTCGTCGAGTGACCGAGTCGAGCAGCGGACCGAGCGGCGCCGTGAGGCGGGGGTGGGCCGCCCGCGCCCGCTCGCTCAGCCCGTCGTTGTAGGTGTAGAGGGTGAGATGGATCGGGTTTGCGCTCACCTCAGGGTCCTCGAGCACGATCGATGCCTGCGCGAGCGTGTGGCCGGGCTCGCGACCGGTCTGGCCCGTGCGCCCGATCCAGGCGAAGGGCAGATAAAGCGCCTGGCTGTCGGCGATCTCGGCTCGCGCCGCCAGGAACCCGGAGCGCTGCAGGATCACCGTGGTCGATATGACCCCCGCGGCGAGGAACGCGCGCGGCGCGCGCAGGGTGATGCCGGGTCCGCCCGCAAGTGCGCTCGCCTCGATGAGGACCCCCTCGGGGCCCTCTGAGACGCGATCGACGTGCAGGCCCGGGCGGTACTCGACCAGTCCCTCTCGGCGGAGCTCCTCGATCGTATGGGCGGCGTTGTAGATGTGGCCATAGGGGCATCCGTCGAGGCAGTGCCCGCAATAGGAGCAGCCGTTTGCGGGCGCGGGGTACCCCACACTGACGGCCAGGCGGAGCGCGCCGAAGTGAAAGCCGGCGGCGGCCAGCGCGCCACGATGACGGCGCAGTCTGGCAAGCAGCTCCTCGCCCGCCTCCGTGCGGATGAGCGGTCCGTCGGGCACGCGCAGGAGCGGGTAGCGCTCGGAGAATCCGTCTTGCTCGGCCGCATAGGGAACGAACTCGAGCACAGCCCGGTATCCGTCGGCGAGCTCGCGCATGGTGATCGGCCAGCCGGTCAGATCCGCCGGGGTGTAGGACAACAGGCCCGCTCCCCAAACGTTGCTGAGGCCTCCGAGGGCATATGACGGTCGCGCCACCACGCCGTCGGCCACCGTCAAGCTCAGCGACGCCGTCGTCGCGAAAGGCCAGATCCGAGCCGAACAGGCGCTTGTAGCTGCGCCCCTTCGCACCATCGGCCTCAAAGCGGGTCAGGGCGACGTCAGCGGGCCGCCAGCTCTGCGGGCGTGGTGGCCGCCATGCGTCGCCTGGCATGCTCGCGCTCGGGCTCGAGCGTGAGCCCGGTGTCGAGAACGATGACTCGCTCGCCGGCCGTGAGAAGCGCCTTTGCGGCCGCGACAGCGGTCGGACCGGCCCCGACGACGACGCAGGGTGCTGGATCGGTCATGGTCTCCTGCGATCGCTCACGTCAGCCCCGGCTGCGACAGAAGCTTCGCCGGCTCGCTCAGCGTCTCGGCACCCTCGCCGCACACTGGCCCCGGCGTGTCAGGACGAACGCTCCTCCTCCTCCACCGCCGGACTCCGCCCGTCGGCCTCGGCGCCCGCCGCCCTGTCGCGCTCGCTCAGTAGCGCGATCTCCTGAATCGTCGCGACGACCCGACGCTCGAGTTTGCTCACGCGTATAGAGAAATGCAGAAGCCCGAAGACCACGAAGATCATGCCGAAGAAGAAGAGCGTGCTGGCCTGCGAGATCGCGCCGATCGCGTGGGTTAGACTTCGCAGCAACCCTCCCCAGATGGCCAGCAGCAGCAGCAGCACGCCGGTCCCCATCCATATGACCGAGTACTCCTCCTTGAGCCGGCGGCGGCGGACGAGCTCGAGGATAAACAGCAGCAGCGCGACGCTCCCGGCGATCGCGATGATGCGGATCTTTGGTTCAGGAAGATCGGCGAGTTCTTCCAGCTGGCGTTTCAGGGTGGACGCGGAGCCGGCGCCGTCGGCGCGCGTGACCACCACAGCCAGCAGGGACACAGCTCGCTCGATCGATGTGCCGATCATGGCGCGTTCTTCGTGCCTGGCCGCAGCAGGGTCACAAAGATCGACAGAAGCATCTTGTATACGTAATAGGGGGTGGTGTGACCAGTGTGCATCGATTGACCCGGCGAGGGACGCATTTGAACCGGTACCTCACGCACGCGATAGCCGGTGCGATGGAGCAGGATCAGGATATCGGCATCGGGGTAGTCCGTTGGGTACACATCCGAGCAGAAGAAGCGCGCCACGTCGATCCGCATGAGCTGAAAGCCCGAGGTGGGATCGGAGATGTGCTCGTGAGTGATCAGTGACGCCAGGCGTGCAAACAGCCTGATCCCCACTGCCCGCGCCGCCGACGGCCGATAGTGACCATCGTCGGTGAGAAAGCGCGAGCCGACGATCACGTCCGCCTTCTGCTCTTCGAGCGCCTCCAGCATCGTCACGAGGTACTCGGCCTTGTGCTGACCGTCGGCGTCGATCTGACCGACGATCGCGTACCGGTGGCGCACGGCGAACTTGTATCCAGTCTGAAGCGCGGCCCCGTATCCGGAGTTGACGGGCAGAGACAGTGAGATCGCTCCCGCTTCGGCCGCCTCTTCAGCGGTGCGGTCCGAGGACCCGTCATCGATGACGAGCACATCTGCGCTCGGGAGGGTGCTCCTCACGTCGCTGATAACCCGACCGACTCGCCCCTCCTCGTTGTAGGCGGGGATGACGATCAGCAGACCGTTGGCACTCATAGACGTAGCGTACCGAGCGGCACGGGCGCCGGCGACTGAGCGATCCAAGAACGCTCCGCGGAGGGCTCGGCCGGGCCTGCTCGGGCCACTGAGGCGCCTTGCGGGCCTTCCGAACAGGCCCTAGGCAGCAGCCATTGCTGGACGCCCCCGCTCGCAGGGCATCGCCGCCGCGAGGGCCTCGCGCAGGGTCTTCGCCTCGCAACCTGGCGCGCCGCTGCCGGACGGGCAGATCACGCCGCCCAGACCGTGCTTGGCGGCCTCTGCCAGGCGCCGCTCGGGGTGGCCGACCCAGCGCAGCTCGCCGGTCAGCCCCAACTCCCCGAAGCACGCCCGCGGAGCGCCGTCAGCCCCGCCGGCGGGGCTGATGGTGGGCACTCCCCGGATCGCGCCCGCGACCGCGAGCGCGACCGCCAGGTCGCACCCCGGCTCGTCAACGCGCACTCCGCCGACGACGTTCACGAACACGTCCGCGCCCCCCGTCCCCACGCCCGCGTGACGATGGAGGATCGCGAGCACCAGCGCCAGCCGGTTGCGGTCAAGGCCCGAGACGACCCTGCGCGGCTGCTCGAGCTCGGACGGCGCCACCAGGGCCTGCACCTCGACCAGCAGCGGGCGCGACCCCTCCATCGTGGCGAGCACGACGCTGCCGGGGGAGTGCGTGGCCTCGGCGACGAACCGGGCCGAGGCGTCCAGCACCTCCACCAGCCCGCCCTGGCGCATCTCGAACAGGCCGGCCTCGTTGGTCGATCCGAAGCGGTTCTTGGACGCACGCAGCTCGCGGTAGGGGCGCTCGCGCTCGCCCTCGAACTGCAGCACGCAGTCCACGAGGTGCTCGAGCACGCGCGGTCCCGCGAGCGCGCCGTCCTTGGTGACGTGTCCCACGAGGATCACCGCCACCCCGCGCGCCTTGGCCAGCGCCATGATCTGAGCGGCCACCTCGCGGACCTGCCCGACCGAGCCCGGCGCACCCGAGCACTCGGCGGCGTTCAGCGTCTGCACCGAGTCGATCACGCACACCTCCGGCGCCTCGGCCTCGATCGTCTCAAGGATCGCGTCGAGATCGGTCTCGGCGAGCACCGGCACCTCGAGCGCCGGGCCGTCCGGGCCGAGCCTCTCGGCGCGCAGGCGCACCTGCTCGGCGGACTCCTCCCCGCTGACGTAAAGCGTGCGACGCCGGCGGCGTGCAGGTTGCCGAGCGCCATGTTCGTGAGCGTCGACTTGCCGATCCCCGGCGAGCCGCCCAGCAGCACGAGCGACCCCGGCACCAGGCCGCCGCCGAGCACGCGATCGAGCTCGCCGATCCGGTCGACAGGCGCCTCACGCGGCGCCGCCCCACCTCCCTGAGCGGTCGCGGGCCGAGCCTCGGCCGAGCGCCCGGGCCGTGCGGCGCCGAGCCGCCGCGGCGCCGCCGCGCGGCCCGCGCCCGCGCGGGCGCGCGCTCCTCGACGAGCGTGTTCCACGCTTCACAGCCCGGGCACTGCCCGTGCCACTGCGCGGACTGAAAGCCGCACTCAGAGCAGCTGTGGATGGTGTCGATCGGGGCGGCTCGCCCCCGTCCAGCCTACGGGTCGGTGGGGACGCGCTTCGCGGGCGGGTTCGCGCCTGCGCCGCTCAGCTCGTGCCGGCCGACGGCTGAGTGCTGCGGCGCTCATACAGCAGCACGTCGCGCCAGCGCCCGTCGGGCATCTGCCCGAGGCGCCTGCGAACGCCCACCAGCCTGAAGCCGAAGCGCTCGTGCAGGGCGATCGAGGCCTCGTTCTCGGGGAAGATGCCGGCCTCGAGCGTCCAGAAGCCGGCGCGCTCGGAGGCCTCGATCAGCGCGCCGAGCAAGCGGCTGCCCGACGCCGCGGCGCGCCAGCGCGGGGTCGACGTAGATGCTCACCTCGCCCACGCCGCGGTAGACCTGGCGGGTCGAGGCGCGGCTGAGCGCCGCCCACCCGAGCACCTCTCCCTGCGGGCCCCGCGCGATGAGCGCGGGGCATCCCTCGCGCCAGCGGGAGAACTCCTCCCACGTGGGCGCCGCCGCCTCGAAGGTGGCGTTGCCCGACGGCGATCCCCGCGTCGTAGATGCGCGCGGCAGCCGGCCAGTCCTCGCGCTCGAGCAGCTCGACGACGTCATCTGCATCGGCGCGACCCGAGGGCTCCGGCACCGCGCCCGCCGGCGCACCGGCCCGCGGGGGTCTGCCGCCGGCGCGCCCACCTACTCCTCGTCGGGCGGGCCGATCTCCGGTGGCTCATCCCCGGGGCGGCCTCCTCGCCCTCGGCGAGCTCGCCGGCGCCGTCGCCTTCGGCGCCCACCCCGACCGGTGTCTTCTGCTTCTTGGGCTTGACGATCGTCAGGCGCACCTCGCCCTCTTCGTCCTCCTGTGCGGGGTCCACGACGACGGTGGCGCCGGGCACGAGCTGCTCGCGCAGCACGAAGTCCGCGAGCGGGTCCTCGATGTAGCGCTGGATCGCGCGGCGCAGCGGACGCGCGCCCATCGACGGGTCCCAGCCCTTCTCGACGAGCAGGTCCTTGGCCTCGTCGGTCAGCTCGAGCTGCAGCTCGCGTTCGGCCATCGACTCGCGGATGCGCAGCAGCAGCAGCTCGACGATCTGCTTGATCTCGTCCTTCTGCAGCTTGTGGAACACGATCACGTCGTCGATCCGGTTGAGGAACTCGGGCCGGAAGACCTTCTTCAGCTCGCCCATGATCCGGTTCTTCATGTCCTCGTAGGTGATGCCGGTCTCGTCGTCGGAGACCGCGAACCCGAGCGGCGTGTTGCGCGCGATCTCCGCGGCCCCGATGTTCGAGGTCATGATCACGATCGCGTGGCGGAAGTCGACCGTCCGCCCCTGCGCGTCGGTCAGGCGCCCGTCCTCGAGGATCTGCAGCAGGATGTTGAAGACGTCCGGGTGCGCCTTCTCGATCTCGTCGAGCAGCAGCACGCTGTAGGGCTTGCGCCGCACGGCCTCGGTCAGCTGACCGCCCTCGTCGTAGCCGACGTATCCGGGCGGAGAGCCCACCAGCCGCGAGACGGCGTGCTTCTCCATGTACTCGGACATGTCGATCCTGATCATCGCGTCGTCGTCGCCGAACAGGAACTCCGCGAGCGTGCGCGCGAGCTCGGTCTTGCCGACCCCGGAGGGGCCCAGGAAGATGAACGACCCGGTCGGCCGCTTGGGGTCCTTCAGGCCCGCGCGCGAGCGCCTGATCGCCTTCGAGATGACCTCGATCGCCGGGTGCTGGCCGATCACGCGCTTGTGCAGTTCGTCCTCCATCCGCACCAGCTTCTGCGTCTCGGCCTCGGTCAGCTTGAACACGGGAATGCCCGTCCACATCGAGACGATGTCGGCGATCTCCTCTTCGCCGATCGCCGGGCGCTCGCCGGACTCGCCGGATTCCCACTCCTGCTCGAGCTGGCGTTTCTTGTTGGTCAGCTTGCGCTCCTTGTCGCGCAGGGCCGCCGCCTTCTCGAACTCCTGGGCCTCGATCGCGGCCTCCTTCTCGCGGCGGGTGGTCTCGACCTGGTCCTCGAGCTCACGGTTGGCCGGTGGCGAGCTCATCGACTTGATGCGCATCCGCGAAGCGGCCTCGTCGATCAGGTCGATCGCCTTGTCGGGCAGGAAGCGGTCGGATATGTAGCGGCTGGCGAGTTCGCCCGCGGCGCGCAGCGCCTCGTCGGTGATCTGCACCTTGTGGTGCTGCTCGTAGCGGTCGCGCAGGCCCCGAGGATCTCGACGGTCTGGTCGATCGTGGGCTCCTCGACGCGGATCTGCTGGAAGCGGCGCTCGAGCGCCGAGTCGCGCTCCAGGTACTTGCGGTACTCATCGAGCGTGGTCGCGCCGATCGTCTGCAGCTCGCCCCTGGCCAGCGCGGGCTTCAGGATCGAGGCCGCGTCGATCGCGCCCTCGGCGGCGCCGGCGCCCACCAGGTTGTGCAGCTCGTCGATGAACAGGATGATGTCGCCCCGCTGGGTGATCTCTTTCATCACCTTCTTCAGGCGCTCCTCGAACTCGCCCCGGTACTTCGAGCCGGCGACCAGCGCGGCCAGATCGAGGGTGTAGATCTGCTTGTTCTTGAGCAGCTCGGGCACATCGGCGCTCGTGATCCGCTGCGCGAGGCCCTCGACCACCGCGGTCTTGCCCACGCCGGGCTCGCCGACGAGCACGGGGTTGTTCTTGGTGCGTCGCGACAGTATCTGCATGATCCGCTCGATCTCGGTCTCGCGTCCGACGCAGGGGTCGAGCTTGCCCTCGGCCGCGAGCTTCGTCAGGTTCCTGCCGAACTGGTCGAGCAGCTTCGAGGACTTCTTGCCCTCGCCCGGCGCCGCGCCCGCGCCCGCGCCAGCTGCGCCGGCGGAGCCCTGACGGCGCCCGCCGGGGCCGGACAGCATGCGGATGACCTCGTTGCGGATCTTCTCGGAGTCGGCGTCGAAGTCGAGCAGGATGCGGGCGGCCACGCCCTCGTTCTCGCGCACCAGACCGAGCAGGATGTGCTCGGTGCCGATGTAGTTGTGGCCGAGGCTCAGCGCCTCGCGCAGCGCGAGCTCCAGCACCTTCTTGGCGCGCGGGGTGAACGGGATCTGCCCGGAGGTGACCTCCTCGCCGGAGCCGACGATCCGCACGACCTGCGCGCGCACCCGCTCGACGGTGATGTCGAGGCTCTCGAGCACCCGCGCCGCGAGGCCCTCCTCCTCCCGAAGCAGCCCGAGCAGGATGTGCTCGGTGCCGATGTAGTTGTGCTTGAGCGTCCGCGCCTCCTCCTGCGCGAGAACGACCACCTGTCGGGCCCGTTCTGTAAATCGCTCGAACATCGTCGTACTTCCTTCCCGCGAGGACGTGCCTGATGGCTGATGCAGTCGGGTGTAGGCCTTTCTGGGCAGTCTACCAACCGCCCAACATGCTCCGTGTGGGGTCATCGTCAGCCGGGAGGCGGAGCTTGATAGCGGGCCTTTTCCCGGGGTGCCCGGCGCCGGGGACGGGCCTCGCCGAACTCGGCTCGATCACTCGCGCATCGCCGGGAACAGCACGACCTCGCGGATCGAGTCGCGTCCGGTCAACAGCATCACGAGCCGGTCGATTCCGACGCCCACCCCGCCCGCCGGGGGCATGCCCTGCTCGAGCGCCTCGATGAAGGGCTCGTCGAAGGGCATCGTCTCGGGCACGCCCGCCACGTCCATGCGGCTCTGCGCCTGAAAGCGCCGGCGTTGCACGTCGGGGTCGATCAGCTCGCTGAACGCGTTCGCGATCTCCATGCCGCCGATGAAGGCCTCCCAGCGCTCGACCAGCCCGGGCTGCGAGCGATGCTCGCGCGCCAGCGGCGAGAGCTCGACGGGGTAGTCCATCACGAACGTCGGCTGGCGCAGGCTCGGCTCGACGACCTTCGACAGCAGGTCGTCGGCGAGCAGGAACCAACTGTCCCCGGTGATCTGCTTCTCGAAGGCCCGATCCGAGATCGCCGCGCGGAGCTGCTCGACGTCGCGCCGGGCCAGGACGTCGTCGATCCCCGTCTGCTCGGCGATGGCCTCTTCGAAGCTCACGCGCCGCCAGGGGCTCTCGAAGTCGAGCTCGCCCGAGTAGCCGACCGCGCGCGCCGCCCGGCGCACGAGCTCTTCAAGCCGCGCCGCCGCGTCGTTGTAGTCGGCGTAGGCCTCGTAGAACTCGACCATCGTGAACTCCGGGTTGTGCTTCGTCGAGACGCCCTCGTTGCGGAAGTCCTTGCCGAGCTCATACACACGCTCGAGGCCGCCGACGAGCAGGCGCTTCAGGTAGAGCTCGGTGGCGATCCGCAGGTAGAGGTCGCGCTCGAGCTCGTTGTGGTGGGTCTGGAAGGGCCGCGCCAGGGCCCCGCCGTAGAGCGGCTGCAGCACCGGCGTCTCGACCTCGATGAAGCCCTGCTCGTCGAGGTAGGCGCGCACCGCCGTGATCACCCGGGCCCGGTCGACGAACAGCCTGCGGGTCTCCTCGTTGGCGATCAGGTCGAGCTCGCGCCTGCGGTGGCGGGTCTCCACGTCGGTCAGGCCGTGGTGCTTGTCCGGCGGCGGCCTGAGCGCCTTGGCGAGCACCTCGTAGCGGTCGACCCGCAACGAGATCTCGCCGCGCCTGGAGCGCAGGGCCGCGCCCTCGACACCGACGATGTCGCCGAGGTCCAACGACGTGATCCGCTCGAACGCCTCGGTGCCGAGCACGTCCAGCCGCGCGTGCAGCTGGATCTTGCCCGTCCGGTCGACGAGGTCGAGGAACGCCGCCCCGCCCGCCCCGCGGCGGGCCGACACGCGGCCCGCGACGCGATGTGCCTCCTCGGTCTCCTCGCCGTCGGCCAGATGGGCGTAGGCACCGAGGATCCCCTCGATCGGCTCCGCGCCCCTGAAGGCGTAGGGGAAGGAGCCGGGATCGGACTGCTTCAGGCGTTCGCCCTTCGCTCGGCGCTCGGCGATCAGCTCGGGCAGGCCGTGCTTGCCCTCGGTCATGGCCGACAGCCTACTTGAGGCCGACGTCGATCTTCGTGATCTTGAGCTTGCGGGCAGGGCCGCGCGGTACCTTCACCGCGACCGTCTCGTTGCGCTTGTGCCCCAGTAGGGCACGACCCACGGGCGACTCGTTCGAGAGCTTGTGCTCTTCCGGGCGGGCCTCAGCCGAGCCGACGATCGTGTACTTCACCGACTTGCCCGTCTTTTCGTCTTTGACGTGCACCACCGAGCCGACCTGCACCACGTCGGTCGACAGGTCCGCGGTCTGGATGACGGTCGCCATGCGCAGCTTCTCCTGCAGCAGCGCGATGCGGCTCTCGAGCATGGCCTGCTCGTTCTTGGCGTCGTCGTACTCGGAGTTCTCGGAGATGTCCCCGAACTCGCGCGCCTCCTTGATGCGCTCGGCAACCTCGCGGCGCTTCTGCGTGGAGAGCAGCTCGAGCTCGTCCTTGAGCTTCTGGAGACCTTCGGGGGTGAGGATGACGTCCTTCGGCATGTGACCCTCGATAGCGGGTTGGTGGTTGGGCCCTACGACAGTCAAAAGCCCGACAGCGAGCGGGATGCCGCTGCTCTCGGGGCTTCAGAGAGCGCAGCAGTATAGCGGGGCAAACGCACCCCGCCGAGGCGCTCAGGAGCCGAGCGCGATCGGGGCGGGTCCGAGCCGGAAGAGCTCTGAGGCATGCTCCAGCGTCTCGGCCCCCTGCAACTCTGCCAGGAGCCTCTTGGCCGCCCTGGACTCGAGGCCCAACCGGTTCACGTACCACGGATAGAACTTGCGCAGGTATCGCGTCGCACGCCCGGACCCTAGGTGCTCGACGGCCCGCTCGATCGTCCATTCGAGCTCGGCGAGCACCTCCTCAGGGCTCGGATCGTGCTCGCGGCCGTGCACGAGGCGGGCGAACAGCCACGGGTTCCCGAGCGCGCCCCGCGCGAGCATCACCGCTGCGGCGCCGGTCGAGGCGAACACCTCGCGCACGTGTCTGGCCTCGTTGAGCCCTCCGGTGAGGATCACGGGCGCCGCCAGCGAGTCCACTAGGCGCGCGGCGAGCTCGTAGTCGGGGACGCCCTTGTGGGCCACGGCCGCCGAGCGTGGATGAAACGCGATCGCCGCCACCCCCGCACGCTCCACGAGCAGGTGCGCCAACTCGAAGCCGCTCTCCTCGCCCGCGCGCAGCCCCGAGCGCAGCTTGACCGTCACGGGCACCCCCCCGTCGGGCCCGCCGGCGCCCTCGACCGTGGCTCGCGCCACAGCGACCGCGCGATCGGGGTCTTCGAGCAGCGCGGCGCCGGCGCCGCTGCGGCGCACCTTCGCCACCGGGCAGCCCATATTGATGTCGATCGCGTCCGCCCCGCGCTGGACCACCTGGGCGGCGGCCGAGCGCATCATCTGCGGGTCCTCGCCGAACAGCTGGATCGACACCGGCCCGCCGACCCGCTCCCGCGGGTCGATCCGCAGCATCTCCACGCACGTCTTCTTGTTGCCGTAGTGGATCGCGTGGGAGGAAACCATCTCCGAGAAGGCCATGCCGGCCCCGTAGCGCTTGGCCTGCAGGCGCACGAACCAGTTGCCGATGCCCGCCAGCGGCGCCAAGAGCACGCGGTTGGGCACGCGCAGGGCGCCCAGCGTGAAGGGGTCGGTCAGGCTGGCGGGCGGGGGCATGAGGCCAATTATGGCCCGGCGCCGGCGCCATCCCGTCCGTCGGGCGCGCGAGGCGTAGGATCCACCGGCAACCCACAGGGACCAAGGAGAGAAGAGCAATGGCGATCGCCCAAGCCGTTCTGAACGAGACGCAGCGCGGGACGCTGCTGGCGCTGTGCAACACGTTCGTGCCTTCGCTAGCGGTCGACACGCATGATCCGCTCGAGCGCGAGTTCATGGCGCGCGCGGCCGGCGACCTCGGCGTCCCCGAGCAGATCGAGGGGCTGATGGCACAGGTCATGACCGGCGAGGAGATCGCGGGCTTCGCCGGTCTTCTGGACGCGCTGGGAGCCCAGGGCTTCGCCGAGGCCGACCTGGGCACACGCACGCAGATGGTGCACGGCTTCAGCGCACAGGACGCCGAAGCCAAGCAGGGCCTGCGCGCGATCAAGGGCCTGTCGCTCCTGTTCTTCTACGGACTGCCCGACGCGGCGGGCGCCAACCCCAACTGGGAGACGCTCGGCTTCCCCGGGCCCAAGGCGCCGGCGCCCTCAGGCGAACAGGCCCCCAAGACGATCAGCGTGCAGGAGGTCAGTGGCCAGACGGCGACGCTCGCGTGCGAGGTGTGCGTGATCGGCTCGGGCGCGGGCGGCAGCGTGATCGCCGCCGAGTGTGCGAAGGCCGGCAGTGACGTGCTCGTTCTCGAGATGGGCGCCTACCGCAACGAGTCGGACTTCTCCAACCTCGAGGTCCCGGGCTACTTCGAGCTGTACCACGGCGGCGCCCTCGCCACGTCGCAGTCGGGCTCGATCTCGATCCTCGCCGGCTCGACGCTCGGTGGCGGCACGGTCGTCAACTACATGAACTGCGTGCGCACGCCCGAGTCGATACTCGCCGAATGGGAGGCGCAGGGTCTGGCCGGGGTGTCCTCGAGCTCGTTCGCGGAGGATCACATCGACGTGGTGATGGAGCGCATCGGTGCCAACACGGAGGCCACGCGACAGAACCGGACCCATCAGAAGATGCTCGAGGCCTGCGATCAGCTGGGCTACGAGCACCGGGCTATCTGGCGCAACGCCTCGCTTGACGACGACCCCGAGTTCTGCGGGCATTGCGCGCTGGGCTGCCAGCACGGGTGCAAGCTGTCGGCCATGAAGACGTGGCTGCAGGACGCCTCCGACTGCGGCGCGCGCAGCATCGTGAACTGCCACGCCGAGAAGATCGTGGTGGAGGATGGGCACGCCACGGGCGTGCAGGCGACCGTCACGCACTCCGACGGCTCGACCACCGCGCTTTCGATCGACGCACCGACCGTCGTGGTGGCGTGCGGCTCGATCGAGTCGCCGGCCCTCCTGCTGCGCAGCGGAATCGGCGGGCCGGCGGCGGGCAAGCACCTGCGACTGCATCCGGCGTTCGTCGTCTGGGGCGTCTATGACGAGCCGATCGAGGGTTGGAACGGCCAGCTCCAGTCTGCGCTGTCCGACCACTTCTTCGACGTCGAGGACGGCTACGGCTTCCTGATCGAGGCCGCGGGCATGCTGCCCGCGTTCACCTCGCCCGCGTTTCCCTGGACCTCGGGCGAGCAGCACAAGCGGCTGATGAGCCTGTTTCGCTGGATGGCGCCGTTCATCACCGTCGCCCGCGACCACGGCTCGGGCGAGGTCGTACTCGACGACCTTGGCCGGCCGGTCGTCAGATGGGAGTTCGACGACCACGTGGACGCGCGCCTGGCGGTGCGGGCGAACGTCGAGCTGGCGCGACTGCACCACGCCGCCGGAGCGGCCGAGATCGTCACCTCGCACGCTGAGGAGCTGCGGTGGCGCCGCGGCCAGTCATTCGATGACTTCGTGGCGGCGCTGGAAGCGGCCAGCTACGCGCCGAACGACGTGACCTGCTTCACCGCCCACCAGATGGGGTCCTGCCGCATGGGCGCGGACCCGGCGAGCTCGGTCGCCGACGGCCACGGCCAGCTGCACGACGTGAAGGGCGTATGGATCGGCGACGCCAGCGCGTTCCCCTCGGCCCCCGGCGTGAACCCGATGGTGACGATCATGTCGCTCGCGCACCGCACCGCCGGCGCGATCCTCGGCTGAACCGCGCTCAGCTGTTGCGTTCGTGCAACAGGCGCAGGCCGGTGAGGGTGAGGAGCTCGTCGACCTGCTCGATCTCCTCGGTGTAGGGGACGACCAGGCCGGCCAGGCCGCCGGTGGCGACCACGTCGGCGCGCTCGCCGAGCTCGTCGTACAGGCGGCGCAGGATCGCGTCGACGGCGCCCGCGTAGCCGAACACGACGCCGGAGCGGATGGCGTCGATCGTGTTCTTGCCGATGACGCTCCTCGGCGGCGCGAGATCGACCTTGGGCAGCCTTGCACCGCGCTCGGAGAGCGCGTCGAGCGAGATCTCGATGCCCGTCATGAGCGCGCCGCCGACGTACTCGCCCGCGGGAGAGACGACATCGAACGTGGTCGCCGTGCCGAAGTCCACGCACACCGCGCAGCCGCCGAAGCGCTCGCGGATGGCGACCGCGTTGACAAGGCGGTCGGCGCCGATCTCCCTCGGGTTGTCGTAGCGGATCGCCATGCCCGTCCGCGTGCCCGGGCCGATCGCCAGCATCTCCTGGCCGAGATAGCGCCTGGCCATCGCCGTCCACTCGGGCTCGAGCTGGGGCACCGTGGAGGAGACGATCGAGGAGTCGAGGTCCCCGAAGCCGTACCCGCGCAGCTCGAGCAGGTTCTGAAGCGCGGCGCCCAGCTCGTCGGCCGTGGACTGGCGCACCGTGGCAAAGCGCCAGTGCTCGACGAGCGTCGGCCCCTGGAACGTCCCGAAATGGGTCTGCGTGTTCCCGACGTCGACGACGAGCAGCATCGGAGACCATTATGCTCGGGCGGACGATGGCGACGAGGCGTCCCCGGCTCTACACACTGCCCGCCTCGCATCCGTGCGCCGCCGTGGAGGCCGCGCTGGCGCTGAAGTCGATCGACTACGACCGTGTCGATCTGCTCCCCATGAGCCAGGTCCTGATCGGGCCGCTGCGCTACGGGGGCGCGACCGTGCCGGGCATGCGCCTCGACGGCGAGCGCCTGGTCGGCTCCCGAACGATCATGCGCCGGCTTGAGGCCCTGGCGCCGGAGCCGCCGCTGCTACCGCCCTCGGACAGCCCCGCCCGCGCGCACGTGCTCGAGGCCGAGCGCTGGGGCGACGAGAGCTTCCAGAGCGTGCCCCGGCGGATCATCGACGCCGCCTTCCTGCGCCGCCCCGAGGCGATGCTCGGCTACGCCGGTGAGGCGAAGCTGCCGCTGCCGATCGGGGTCCTGCGCCCCACGCTGCCACTGACGGCCCGACTCATGGCCTTCAAAAACAAGGCCAGCGACGACGCGGCGCGAGCCGACCTGGCGGCCCTGCCCGGACAGCTCGACCGGATCGACGCGTGGATCGCGGAGGGCCTGCTCGGGGGCGAGCGGCCCAACGCGGCAGACCTGCAGATCGGCAGCACGATCCGCCTGCTGCTCACGATCGGCGACGTGCGCCCGCTCATCGCCGGCCGGCCCGCCGCGGAGCTCGCCCGCTACTTCCCGGCGCAGTCCGGCGAAGTCCCCGCGGGCGTCCTGCCGGCGCAGTGGCTTGCGAGCACGGCCGAGGGCTAGCGAAGGAGCAGCGGCGGCCCGGCCCAGCGCACGCCCTCGTCGAGGGGGAGCACGGCCAGCGCATCGGCCAGGCGCGTGCCATCGGGTGCGCACTCCTCGAAGTCGAGCTCCAGCGCGGGGACGAGGACGAAGCGGCGGTTGAGCAGCTGCTCGTGGGGCAGGCGCATGCGCTCGTGGGAGAGCTCGAGATCCCCGAGCAGCAGGATGTCGATGTCGATCGTGCGGGGACCGTGACGGACCTCGCCGTTGCGCCGTCCGAGGGCGCGCTCGAGGCCCTTGACCGCATCGAGCAGCTCGAGCGGTTCGAGCTCGGTCTGGACTCGCAGGCAGGCGTTCAGGAAGCTCGGCTGCTCGCGCAGCTCGCCGACCGGATCGGTGTCGTAGACCGACGAGGCGGCCAGCACGGCCACGCCGGCCGCCCCCAGCGCGTCGACGGCGCGCTGCAGGTGCGCGCGCCGATCACCGACGTTCGAGCCCAGTCCGAGCAGTCCGGTCCGCCTGGCCATCGCCGGGACGCTACCCGTCGGCGCCGGTCAGAGGCGCCCTGACCATGGCAGCGTGCGGCCTAACCTTCCGCTTCGCGCCAGACCTCCACCGAGACCTCCTCGACGCTCAGAGCGATCGGCGGCTCGGGCTTGGCCGCCTTCACCCACACGCCTTCCAGCGCGTAGTCGGCCAGCAGTCGGTCCGCGATCGTGCTGCACAGCCGCTCGAGCGTCCTGTGGGAGCGCTGCTGGGCGATCAGCGCCACCAGCTGGCAGACCTCCGCGTAGTCGACCGTGTCCTCGATCGAGTCGGTCGCGGTGGCATCGGTCTCGCCCAAATCCAGGCGCAGGTCCAGGACCAGCCGCTGACCGACCTCGCGCTCGGCCTCGCTGACACCGTGATGGGTGTAGAGCGACAGGCCGGTGATCTCGACCGTTACCGACTCGACCCCCTCCTCGCGATCCTCCTCGCGCTCGGGACCGTCGTCCTCTAGCTCCTCGGGGTCCTCGCCGTTCTCCTCTGGGTCCATCGCCCGTCCAACGTAGCAGCCGCCAGCGCCAGCGCATCGCGGACCGGGGCGACCTCGTGCACGCGGAACACGCTCGCACCGCGCTCGAACGCCATCACGTTCGAGGCGACCGTGCCCGCGAGCCGCTCACGCGGCGAACGACTCGCCCCGGGCCCATCCCCGGGCCGGCCGACATGGTCCAGGAAGCTCTTGCGCGAGGTCCCGATCACGATCGGGCGGCCCAGCGTCAGGAGCTCGTCCAGGCGACCGAGCAGCTCGAGGTTGTGCTCGGCCGTCTTGCCGAAGCCGATCCCCGGATCGAGCAGCACCCGCTGCTCGCTGACTCCCTGTGAAACCGCGAACGCCAGCCGCTCGGCAAGGAACGCCTTGACCTCATCGACCACGTCCTCATAGCGCGGCTCGCGCTGCATCGTGCGCGGCTGCCCGAGCATGTGCATCAGACAGCACTCCGCGCCGCTCTCGGCCACCACCGCGGCCATCTCCGGATCGGCGCGAAGGGCGCTCACGTCGTTGACGAGGCCGGCGCCGGCCGCGAGCGCCGCACGTGCGACCGGCGCCTTGGATGTGTCGATCGAGATCTGCGGGCGGGGCGGGTGCACGGTGTCGGCGGGGCCGGCCGGGTGCCCGGGCTCTGCCGGGCGGGCGGGTCCCGGGCGGGTGGGGCGGGCGGGTCCCCAATCCTCCGCGGCGATCCGCTCGAGCACTCCCAGCACGCGGCGGAGCTCCTCCTCGGTCGGCACCGGCTCCGCCCCGGGGCGCTTTGACTCCCCGCCGACGTCGAGGATGTCGGCACCCTCCAGCGCCAGCGCGCGCGCGTGCGCGACCGCGGCGTCGGCGTCCAGGTACAGGCCGCCGTCGGAGAACGAGTCCGGCGTCACGTTCACGATTCCCATCAGGCGGAAGCCACCGTGGGAATGGGCGCGTGCGCTCAAGCGGAGCTTGCCCTGAGTCCCCGGGCTAGGCCAGCTCGGGGCGCTCGGGATCTGCGCCGCGCAGCTCGGCGGTCCCTCCCGCGAGGCCGGGCCGGGGTATCGTGCGGGGAGCTTCGCGCTCGGTGCGGCCAGCCGGGGCGGTGGGCGCCGGCAGCTCCGGCCTCGACTCCTCTTCGGCGCCGAACACCTCCTCCTCTGACTTGCCGTCGAGCAGCGCCAGGAACTCCTCCTTCTCGATCGTCTCGCGCTTGACGAGGATCTCGGAGATCTTCACCAGATCTGTGTGGTGCTCGGTGAGGATGTCCCTCGCGCGCTGGTGCGCGGACTCGATGATCCGGCGGACCTCGTCGTCGATCTCGCGCGCGATCTCATCGGAGTAGTCGGGCTCGGTAGAGAACTCCCGCCCGAGGAACGGCTGACCGTGATCGTGGCCGAACACGCGCGGCCCGAGCTTGTCGCTCATGCCGAAGCGCATGACCATCTGCTTGGCCGTCGCGGTCACCTTCTCGATGTCGTTGGAGGCGCCGGTCGTGATCTCGCTGAACACGAGCTCCTCGGCGGCGCGGCCGCCGAGGGTCATCGCCATCGTGTCCCTGAGCTCGGCGCGCGTGGTCAGGAAGCGATCCTCCTGGGGCATCGAGATCGTGTATCCCAGCGCCTGTCCGCGGGAGATCACCGAGATCTTGTGCACCGGGTCTGAATGCTCGAGGAAGTGGCCCACGAGCGCGTGTCCCATCTCGTGGTAGGCGGTTATCAGCCGCTCCTTTTCGCTCATCACGCGTGTTTTCTTCTCGGGGCCGGCGATCACGCGCATGATCCCCTCCTCGAGCTCGTCCTGGCCGATCTCGCGCTTGCCCGTGCGGGCGGACAGCAGGGCCGCCTCGTTGATCAGGTTCGAGAGGTCCGCGCCGGTGAAGCCGGGCGTCTGGCCGGCGAGCGCGTCGATGTCGATCACCTTGGCCAGCGGCTTGCCGCGGGTGTGCACCTCGAGGATCTTCGCCCGTCCCTTGCGGTCGGGGCGGTCGACGGCGATCTGGCGATCGAAACGGCCGGGGCGCAGGAGCGCCGGGTCGAGGATGTCGGGCCGGTTGGTGGCCGCGATCATGATGATGTTGTCCTTCGCCTCGAAGCCGTCCATCTCGACGAGCAGCTGGTTGAGCGTCTGCTCGCGCTCGTCGTGGCCGCCGCCGAGGCCGGCGCCGCGGTGGCGCCCGACGGCGTCGATCTCGTCCATGAAGATGATGCAGGGGCTGTTCTGCTTGGCCTGCTCGAACAGGTCGCGCACGCGCGAGGCCCCCACGCCGACGAACATCTCCACGAAGTCAGAGCCCGAGATCGAGAAGAACGGCACGCCCGCCTCGCCGGCGACCGCGCGCGCGAGCAGCGTCTTGCCGGTGCCGGGCGGGCCGTACAGAAGCACCCCCGTGGGGATCCTGGCGCCGAGCGCCTGGAACTTCTTGGGATTCTCGAGGAATTCCTTGATCTCGTGCAGCTCCTCGACCGCCTCGTCCACACCGGCGACGTCGCGGAAGGTGATCTTCGGCGAATCCGCCGACATGCGCTTCGCGCGCGACTTGCCGAACGACATCACTTTCGAGCCGCCGCCCTGGACCTGGTTCATGAGGAAGATCCAGAAGCCCAGGAAGAGCACGAACGGGAGGACGAACTCGAGCAGGCTGAACAGCGCGCTGCTCTTTTCCGATTCGACGTTGTACTTGACCCCGGGCGTCTTTTCGAGCTCTGCGATCAGCGACGGCGCGGCCTGGTCCACGTAGCCGAATTCGGCGGTTTCGTGGTTCTTGTACTTGACTTCGACGACTTTGCCCTTGTTCTTCAGCTCGACCGATTCGACCTCGCCCTTGGGCAACTCTTCGGTGGTGAGCGTCTGGTAGCTGTGGGACTTGTGCGAGGACGAGCCCGGGTTGACCAGTTTGACCGCGAGGAACGCCAGCACCACCACGATGAGGATCGGGAACGCTGCACTCTTGAAGAAACGACTCATAGCGGGCTAATGGGACCGTCCGAAGTGGTGGCCACCAGAGATCAAGCCTACCATGGGAACCCCGGATTCAAGGCGATCGCGGCGCCGCGGACGGCAGGCGCGGCAGGCCCTCGGGCGCCGCTATTGCCCCTCGAGCACCGCGACGAACGGCAGGTTGCGAAAGCGCTCGGCATAGTCGAGCCCGTAGCCGACGACGAAGCGGTCGGGGATCTCGAATCCGACGTATCGGGTCGGCAGGTCGACCTTGCGCCGCTCGGGCTTCGTCAGCAGGGCGCACACCTCCAGCGTCCTGGGGTTGCGCGAGCCGAGGTTGCGCATCAGATACTGAAGCGTGAGGCCGGAGTCGACGATGTCCTCGACGATCAGCACGTCGCGACCTTCGATCGCGACGTCGAGATCCTTGAGGATGCGCACGACGCCGGATGAGTCCGTCGCCGACCCGTAGGAGGCCACCGCCATGAAGTCCACCTCCACGGGGATGTCGATGTAGCGCATCAGATCGCTCAGGAAGAACACGGCGCCCTTGAGCACCCCCACCAACAGGAGCGAGCGGTCGGCATAGTCGCGGGAGATCTGCGCGCCGAGCTCCGCCACGCGGTGCAGCAGATCGTCGGCACTTACGAGGACCTCTCCCACTCCGGGCTCGACCTCGACGCGCGCGGAAGGGATGCCCACCGCCAGCAGTCTAGTCCGAGCGCGGCGGCAGCTTGCGCATCTCGAGCACGCCGCCCGCCAGCACGGCGCACGCCCGACCCCCCACGTGCAGCTCGGCGGGCCCGCCGCGGCGGTCCAACGCGAGGATCTCGGCCACGCGATCGCCCGCCTGGGGGACGTAGGCGCCCGTGGCCTGCTCGGCCAGGCGTACGACCACCAGTCGCGCCAGCGCCGCCGGCAGCTCCCGCAGGCGGTCGAGCCTGATGCTCCGGCGCCCGCCCAGCTCCCGCTCGATGAGCCCGTCCAGCAGCTCGGTCTCCTCGCGCAGGAGCCACGCCGTCCTCAGCACGTTCGCCTCGGCCGCAGGATGCACGGCGCGCAGCGCCGGCAGCAGTCCGTGGCGCACGCGCGCGCGGGCGAAACGCTCGCTGTCGTTGCTCTCGTCCTCGCACCACCCGAGCGCCCGCGACCGGCAATAGGCGGCCGTCTGCTCGCGCGTCAGCGCCAAGAGCGGGCGGATCAGCCGCCCTTCGCTCGCGACCATTCCCAGCAGCGCCCGCCTGCCCGGCGAGGCGGCCAGGCGGTAGAGGATCGTCTCGACCTGGTCGCTCGCGGTGTGACCGGTGGCGATCAGCGCGTCCCTCTCCTCGGCCATGCGCCCGGCGGCGGCGTAGCGCAGCTCGCGCGCCCACGCCTGCAGGTTGCCCGGCCCCCCCTCTCCGGGCGCACCGGGCGGCGTGATCGTGGGTGCCCGCACGATCTCCAGACGCACGCCGAGGCGGTCGCACAGCGCCACGCAGTGGCGCTCGTCGGCATCGGCCTGCTCGCGCAGCCCGTAGTTGACGTGCAGCGCGCTCACGCATGCGGGCCCGCAGAGCGCGACGGCGACATCCAGCAGGCATACCGAGTCCCGCCCCCCGGACAACATCGCCACGAGCGGCCGATCGGGCGCCAGCAGGCCGCCGGCGCGAACCGCTTCGCGAACGTCCTCGCCGCTCACGATCGGTCGTGATGGCGAGCCGAGGCGATGAACAGCTCCGTCGGTTCGGAGAATCCCTTCAGCCCGACCTCGCCGATCCGGTCGAACGCCACGCCGTCCACGCCCGCGGCCAGGTCAACGACCGAGCGCGTCACGAGCACCTCGCCTCCGGCGGCGCGCGCGACCACGCGGGCCGCCTGGTTGACGTCACTGCCGTAGTAGTCGCCGTCCCGGTAGAGCACCTGCCCGTAATGGACGCCGATCCGCGGTGCCGGCTCGCCGGGCGGCGTCTGTGCCTGCAGCTCGACCGCCCAGGCGGTGAGGGTGGACGGATCGGAGCCCACCACCATCACCTCGTCTCCGAGCGTCTTGATCACGCGGGCGTCCGTCGGCAGGGTGTGTTCGACCACCTCGAGGAAGCGCTCGACCGCGCCCACCGCCTCCTCGTCGCCCCGCTCCACGGTCAGGCGCGTGTAGCCGGCGAGGTCCGCGAAGGCGATCGCAACGCTCAGACGCCCCTCCTCGGGGGTGCTCTCGCCGAGCTCGGTCTCCATGTGCCCGATCACGTCCTGCTCCACGAAGTGCGCGAGAAAGCGTCCATGCAGGTAGTTCATGAACGGCGCCGCGAACGGCAGTGTTTCGCGCGTCAGGCCTTCCATCATCTCGGCGATCTGCACGCCCGGCATGCCTTTGCGCATGAGCGGCTCGTGAACGTACAGGTGGAACAGGCGCACCTCGGCGTCCGCGATCTGGGCAATCGCCTGACCGTACACGCGCTGAAGCTGCACGAAGGCCTCGGGGGGAAAGCCGGCGGCGAGCACCGCGGCCTGGTACTTCATGATCTCGAGGTCTTCGTCCGAGACGACGTCCAGCGACAGCGCGCCCAGGCCCCAGGCGCCGTAGATCTGTTCGATCAGCTCGGGCTCCAGCCCGGCCTCCCTGGCTGCTTCCTTCAGCGTGTAGCGGCCCTCCTGGGTGTCGAGCAGGCTCTCGATCGGGCCAACCGCCAGCTGACCCTGGTCGCTTGCGCGCTTTATCTCCTTGAGCGTGTGCCCGCGCGCGCGCAGCCTCGCCACGACCCGCACGTAGGCACTCCTGGCCGGGGTCCAGGTCCCGTCGTACCCGGGCACCAGACCGAGCTTCACCCATCGCCCCACGGTCGCCGTCGAGACGCCGGCGCGCGCCGCGACCTGCGCGAGCGTCAGCTCGACGGCCTCCCGCGGGAGCTCCGCCCGGCTCCCGCTGTCCTCAGCGGGCTCGGACACTCAGGCGCGCGGGGCGAGGGATGTGGCCATACGCGTCAGTCTATGTATGGGCCGCGCTGCGGGCCATACATAGCCTCATGCGGCATTCCCGGGCAGGCCCTAGAGTCGGGCCCATGCCGCACAGCGAGCCGATCCATCTGCGCCCGACGACGGCCCTGGCCGAGCGGGTGCTCCTGCCGGGCGACCCCGGCCGCGCACTGGCGCTGGCCCAGGCACTGTTGGCGGACCCGCTCATGTTCAACCACCATCGCGGCCTGTGGGGCTACACGGGCCTCGCACCCGACGGCGAGCCGCTCACGATCCAGGCAACCGGCATGGGCGGCCCCTCGGCGGCGATCGTGCTGAGCGAGCTGATCGCGCTGGGCGCGCGCCGGGCGATCCGCGTCGGCACCTGTGGTGCGCTCGACGCGGGGCTCGCGCTGGGCTCGCTGCTGGTCGCGCGCGAATCGATCTGCGCCGACGGCGCCTCGCGCGCGCTCGGCGCCGGTGAGCGCGTGGCCGCGGACCCCGCCCTCACCGAGGCGCTGATCTTCTGCGAACCGGCGGCGCACGTGGGCACGGTCGTGAGCGTGGACCTGTTCTACGAGACCGAGCCGGCGAGAACGGCCCACCCAGCGCTTGCGATCGAGATGGAGGCGGCAGCGCTGTTCGCCCTCGGCGCCGCCACGGCCGTACCCGTGGCCTGCATCCTCGCGGTGTCCGACACGTTCGACCCGGGCGGCGCGCGCAGGCGCATCGACGAGGACTCGCTGCGCGACGCGGCCGAGAGGATGGGCCGCGTGGCGATCGCCGCCGTCACGGCGTAGGCGCTTAGCCCTTCTTGGCCCTCGCCCTGCTCGCGGGCTTGGCCTTGGCCGCCTTCACAGCGCCGGCGGGCTTGGCCTTGCCGGCAGTCCCCGCCCCGGGCGCGCTCGCGGCAGCGGCCTGCGCCGCCCGCGCGGCCTCCGGCTGAAGCGAGGAGGCGTCGAGCTTGCTCGTCAGCGCCTGCAGCTGCTCCTCGATCGAGGACAGGCGTTCCTCGACCGCGCCCAGCGAAAGCGCCCGGTCCAGGCGGTGTACGCCGTCCTCGATGCCCTCGAGCCTGCTGGAGACCGACCGCAGGCGTCGCGTGAGCCGTTCGATGTCGGCCGCCGAGGGGATGTTCAGGGCCCCCATCGCCACCTCCTGCGCCTGGGCGGCCTTCTCGCGCGCGTCGAATGCCCGGCCGACGGCCCCCGTCAGCAGCGGGCTTTCCAGCACCTCCGTGAGCGCCCTGCCGAGCCGCTCCTCGGTGTTGCCACCCAAACGCTCACGCAAACTCCTGGCGACATTGCTCGCGTCGGACATCCTGTGCTCCCGGTGGTCGATTTGGAAGGGTCCTCCACTCCGCGGCGAGGCTGTCGAGGCGAGGCCCTCACGGAAGGATACGGTGCAGCCATGCCCGAGCCGCTGTTCCTGTTCATCCAGCTCGAGTTCCCCTGGGTGCTCGGGCCTCCGGACGGGCGCTATCTGCTGCGCTCGGGGCAGAGCGAGGAGCCCAGCCATGTGCTCGTGCTCGACACGATCGGCGCCCGCAGGGCCGCCCCCGGCGGGCGCGGGCGGGCGGATGGGCGCCCTCGGCGCAGACTCATCCGCGCCGGCTCCCGCGGAGCCGCCGTGCCGGCGATGCCCGAGCCCGCCTCCGTGAGCACGACGCGCGCCACGATCATCGATCCGGTGTCCGTCTCGGCCGAGCGCCAGGCTCGGGCGTGGCTCGAGGATCTCGACGTCGAGCACGCGGTGAGCGACTCGGCGGCGGTGCTCAACCGTGCCCTCCACTCACATCGGATCGCCTCGGCCGACCCCTTCGTCCACGAGATCAACCCCGTCCAGGCGCTCGTCATCAGGGCGGGATGGGGAGAGGGCGAGCAGGTGGCCTACGGGCGCTGGCTGTTCGCGCGCGAGCTTCACTGGAGCGAGCGCACCGATCAAAGATCGCCCGGCGGGGCAGCCGGCGGGGGAAGGCGACCGGCGCGTCGCTCGGCGGCGCTTCGCCCCCAGGAGCGCCTCGCGCAGCTGCTGGGCGGGCGAGGCGCGATCCTCGTGTGCGAGGAGCTCGTCCTGCGGGCGCGCCTGGACCTCGACGAGGGGCGCCTGAACCATGCCGCGATCGAGCTCGAGCGCGCGCTGGCCGCGGCGCTGCCGGAGCTGCGCGCCGAGTCTCGGCACGATCTCGCACTTCGCATCGCGGAGCTCGAGAAGCTGAGCCCCGGGGTCCGGGCGCAGGCTCGGGCCGCGATGCCCGACGGCGCCGACGCCCCGCAGGAGGAGGTCGTACGTCACGCGCTCGAGCGTCTGGAAGCGCTGCTGCGTGCGCGCACGGCGACAGGACTACTCTGAGGTGGCGATGGATCCGACCATCACAGCGATCGGCACGTGGAGCGGCGGGCGCTTCATGCACTTCGGCGAGTCCCTGGAGAACGAGCGCCTGAAGAGGCTGCTCCTACCGGGGGGCGGGATCGACACCGTGATCACCGCCGACGTCTACGGCGCGGGCGAGGCCGACCGCGTGCTCGGCGCTGCGCTCGCGGGAGTGGACCGCGACAGCTACTGTCTCATCGGCGCCATCGGCCACGACTTCTACTCCGGCGAGCGCGACGGCGCCAAGGGCTTCCCCCGTTTCACCGACCCGCGACTGCGCGGGCCCGACGAGTACGCGGAGTACATCCGCACGGCAACCCGGCGCAGCCTGGAGCGCTGCGGGGCAGAGCGCTTCGATCTGCTGCTGCTGCACAACCCGGATCGCATCGGCTACTCCAGTCCGGTCGTTTGGGAGGGGATGCGGGCCGTGCGCGAGGAGGGGCTCACCCGCATGCTCGGCGTGGCGCCCGGTCCCGCGAACGGGTTCACGCTCGACCTGATCGACTGCCTGGAGCGATTCTCCGGGGACGTCGACTGGGCCATGATCATCCTCAACCCACTCGAGCCGTGGCCGGGCGAGCTCGTGCTCGACGCCGCCGCCGCGCATGGCGTGAAGCTGATCACGCGGGTGGTCGACTACGGCGGCGTGTTCCACGACGACGTGCGCGACGGCCACGCCTTCGTCGAGCGCGACCACCGGACGTTCCGCCCGGAGGGCTGGGTCGGGGAGGGTCGCCGCAAGCTCGAGCTGATGCGACCCTACGCCGAGCGCCACGGCCTCACGATGCTGCAGCTCGCATGCGCCTGGAACCTCGCCCATCCGACCGTTCGCTGCGTCGCTCCCACCCTCATCCAGGAGACCGGCGACGGCGCCCGCCCGATCGAGGACAAGCGCGCCGAGCTGGCGGCGCTGGAGCGCGCCCTGGAGCGCGGCGGCGGGCTCAGCCCCGAGGAGGTGCAGGCCATGCGCGCGATCGGCGAGAACACCGGCTGCATGGCGCTGAAGGGCGCGAGCATCGAACACGAGGGCTCGCCGCACCCGGACCGCTGGGCGCTGGACGGCGAGCTGAGCGCCGTGGCCGGGCGCTGGGGCATCGACCCCGCGCGCGATCTGGTCAAGCAGGGATAGTCGACAGTCGAAGAGCGAGGGGCATGAGCAGCGACGCGAGCGCGATCAAGGACGGGCAGAGAAACATGTGGATGGGCCTTCCAGAGGTCACATCGCCTGACCGGCGCGTCAGCCAGGCCTTCCAAGGCAGCCGGGGTCTCATCGCATAGCACGCCGCCGTGGAACAGGTAGCCCCAGAGTGCTGCGCGGCCGGGTGCCCCTGCCATCCCGTTCCCGCACGGCCACGATGCCGTCTGAGCCTCAGTGTGGCGAAAGCCCCTGAGGCGCACCGAACAGCGGGAACGGCGAGCCGGTCCGCTCGACGGAGCGGGCGCCCGCACGAGCACGGCTGCCTCATTTCACGTAGCCGAGTCCGCTCCTGGTCGATGTGGCCACGGGCACGCCGTTCTGCCAGTCGATCTCCAGGAACACCCGCGAGTTGTAGAGGGGTTCGAGGTTCGCGACGCTCTGGAAGGTGGCCGTGTCGATGACGTCGCCCGAGTCCCCCACGTACACATAGCGGCCGTCGAGAGTGTGCTGCAGCCATCCCTCGCGCATGCAGTCGTAGGTGCATCCGGCCTGTGTGCCGGTCATCGGCCTGGTCGTTTTGATATTGGCGATCTGAACGGGCGGCGAACTGGGCAGGCCCGCAATATCGAAGACGTGCACGTAGCTGTTGGGTTGGTCGATCACCCACACCTGTTTCTCGTCGGGGGAGAGCGAGATGCCGTGGCTGGGCGAGCTGGGGCCCGCTTGGCCGGGGGTATAGGGGAAGTTGCCGGCGATTGGAACCGTGTAGAGCACCTGGCCGGACGTGATGCTCGAGACCTGGAAGCCGAGAAAGCCCGTGGCCGTGGTGAAAGCGAGCGTTTCCGAGCCGTTGATCGTGAACGGGCGCACTCCGCCATTCAGCAGCGGTCCGATTTTTTTGATGATCTGATTGTTCGAGGTGTCGGCCTCGGTCAGATACGAAGCGTTGCGGCCCCCCATGAACACGTGTTCTCCGTTGAGGCTGACGATCGTGTTGTGCGGGCTCTTGCCGCCTTCGATCTTGCCCAGGATATTGCCCGTGGACGCTTCAACGACGTTCCAGTTGCTCGCGCTCGATTCCTCGCCCACGGGCAGATAGATCGTTTTTCCGTCGGGGGTTATGGCCATGCTGTCGACGCCTTCCGGATAGGAGTGCGTCCACACGACCTTTTCGTTGACGAGGTCGTACTCGAGCATCGACCCGCCTCCGTTCTGCCCGCCGTCACCTCCGTAACTGACGTAGAGCATGTGGGTCGTGGGAGACGCGGCTGCTCCGCGGATGTCGTTCGCCGCCGACGGCAGGCTGATCGTCTTGACGAGCTTCTGGCCGTCGTCCATGTCATAGACATCGATGACTTTGGCGTCGAACACGTACTCGTAGTGCTGGACGGAGGGAGGCGCCAGCGTCGTCGCACCAGCTGCTTCGGACCGGGTCGAGCGGTTCCCCGAGCTGTCATACGCTTCGACCGTGTACGTGTGGAGCGTTTCTGGGGAGAGCCCCGTGTCGGAGAAGCTCGTCGCGGTGCTGCCCGTGTTCGCGATCACGGAGCCGTCCCGTCGGATCGTGTAGCCGGCGATGCCCGCTTCGTCGCTCGAGGCTTCCCAGAACAGGTCGACCTGCGTCTCACTTACGGGCGAGGCGCGGAGTCCCTGAGGCTGAGTTGGAGTCTGGGAGGGGGGTGTGCCGCCGGCCGAGCTCGTGTAGGTCGCATACAGCGACATCCGCTCACTGTCGGTGCTCACGGAGCCAAACGGGTTGCTCGGTCCCGATGCGTAGGCGTTCGAGTTGTAGTCGCGCGACCCCGACACGCTGTTGTAGCGGAACCCGGCGACCCCCCCGGTCGCGCCGCTCATCACCCCGATCCAGTAGTTGCCCGCAGCCAGGCTCAGCGGCGTGGGGAACGTCAGTTCATACCAGCCGGCCGCGTCGGTGCTGTTGAACGTGAGCGCTTCGGAGGCGCCCAACAGCGTCTCGGGTGTGCCGCCAGAGTCTGAGTAGATCAGACCTCTGAGCAGCTGCTGTCCGGAGGTCGCTGTCGGGGCCAGATAGATGCTCAGCTTCGTGATGGATCCAGAGACCGGCAATTCGTAGCGACTCACACGCTTTCGTTCGGCCGAGAAGACGTCTGATGAGGCACCCACGGCGGTGTTGCCAAACGTCGAGGGCGCCTGCCCAATGGGGGCCGTGGCGTTCGAGGTCGCCGGTTCGCTCGACCCTCCCCCATTGATCGCCGTCTCCTGGACCCTGATCGTGTGGCCGACATCGCCGGGCAAAGGCACGTAGGTCGGCTCCGTCGCGCCCGAGATCGGCAGGCAGCCGCTCCCGAGGGCTTCACACTGCAGCCACTGATACTTGAAGCTCGTGGGTTCATTGGTCCAGGTGCCGTGCACCTCCGTCAGCGTCTGGCCCTGCTGGGCGGTGCCGGTGATGCCCGGTGCCGTGAGGTTGCTGGGCACCGGCGGAGGGGTGCTCGGCGCGTAGGTCGCATACAGCGACATCTGCTCACTGTCGGTGCTCACGGAGCCAAACGGGTTGCTCGGTCCCGATGCGTAGACGTTCGAGTTGTAGTCGCGCGACCCCGACACGCTGTTGTAGCGGAACCCGGCGACCCCCCCGGTCGCGCCGGTCATCACCCCGATCCAGTAGTTGCCCGCAGCCAGGCTCAGCGGCGTGGAGAACGTCAGTTCATACCAGCCGGCCGCGTCGGCGCTTTCGAAGGTGAGTTGGCTCGTGGTACCCAGCAGGTTGCCCGGTTTGCCCGAGGCGTCGCTGTAGATGACTCCCTCGAGCACCTGTTGCCCGGAGGTGGCGGTTGGCGCCAGGTAGATGCTGAGCTTGCTGACCGTGCCGGCCAGCGGTAGCGCGTACTCGCTCACGCGCTTGCGGTTGGCCGCGAAGGAGTCCGATGAGGCGCCAATGCTCGTCTGACCGAAGGTCGCACTGGCTTCGACGCTCGGGTGCACCGGGCTGCCCGCCTGGCCGGTCGCGCCGGCGACTGCGATCGGAGCCAGCACGACCAAGGTCGCCAGCAATCCGGCCGCTCGTACGCGTCCCACTCCCCGCCTCCATGCCGATCGTGAGCTCGAGTTCAACTGTTCGTCTCCGCGACCGAGAGCGTACCAGCGGACAAGCCCAACGCCTAGGGAGTGCTGTGGCAACTCCCTGGGACCTCGTGACAGTCACGGGGCGGACGCCGCCGCCAGTGTGCACGGGACTGAAGTGCGCGATCGCCTGACTGAGAACGCCCCTGCGCAGGCAGCCGAGCGCTCGCCACATCACCGGCAACACGCCGCCCGGACGCCTGCCGGGCGGTGAGCAGGGTCGGAGTACCTGCTGACGATCGTTCAGATGCCCGCTTGAGCCGAGCCCGCGCGTGGGTGTGGCGAGCCCATGCCGAGGGCCCCGAGCAGCGCGCGCATCTCGTCCACGAGCTCGCCGTCGAGCTGAACGGCCGCCAACCCGTCCAGCGGCGTCGAGCCCTTCGTGATGATCGCGATCGCACCGCCGGCCCGATCGGTGAGCAGCGGAAGATCGGCCGCCGGGTGGACCTCCAGCGAGGAGCCGATGCAAAGCAGCAGATCGGCCGACGCACACAGCTCCTGGGCGCGCTCGATCGCGCCCGCCGGCAACATCTCGCCGAACAGGACGACGTCGGGCTTCAGCGGGGCGCCGCAACGCTCGCACCGGGGCACGCCACGCTCGTCGGCCGCCAGGAGCGCCTGCGCCCGCGCCAGCGTGACCCGGATCGCGCACGCCGGGCAGCTGCAGTGCTCGATGCTTCCGTGCACCTCGATCAGCTCCTTCGTGCCCGCCCTCCTGTGAAGCATGTCGATGTTCTGCGTGATCACGGCGTCGAGCATCCCCGCGCGCTCAAGCGTGACGAGGGCGTGGTGCACCTCGTTGGGCCGCTTGTCCTGCAGCATGCCGAACCGCTCCCCGTAGAAGCGCCAGAAGCGCTCGGGGTCGGCGCGGAACACGTCGATGTGAGCGACCTCCATGGGGTTCACCCGCTCCCACAGGCCCGTGCCCGGGGAGCGGAAGTCGGGGATGCCCGAGGGCACCGACACGCCGGCGCCCGTCAGCGCCACGACCGAGCCGCAGGAGCGCAGGAGCTCGGCAAGGCGCCGGCGTGCCGCCGTGGAGCTCGTGGCGGCGGTGGCGGTGCTGGAGGTCTCTTCTGGCATCTGGGATCGCGGGGCCGGCGAATCGATCATCCCGGCGGGAGCGAACCTCTCGGGACAGCCGCGGGTTGGGGAAGATACAGGTGTCCACACAAGGAGGCAGTGAGGATGAACGCGGAGCTGGCAGGCGCACGCAGGAGGATCGGTAAGGGGCCGGCGGGGATCGCGATCCTCGCCGCCGTCGCGGCGCTGGGGCCGTTTGCCGCCCGCGCGGGCGCGGCGGCGGCACCGGCAGGCGTGTCGACCGGCGCGGCGACGCAGGTGAGCTACGGCTCGGCGACGCTCGAGGGGTCGGTGAACCCGCGTGGCAGCGACACCTCCTACTACTTCCAGTACGGGCCGACGAGGGCCTACGGCGGGCAGACGACGATCGCCGACGCGGGCGCGGGCACGCACACGGTGGACGTGAGCCTGCCGATCACGGGGCTCCAGCCGCTGACCGAGTACCACTACCGGCTCGTCGCGGTCAACGGCGCCGGCGCGGTGAGCGGGGCGGACAGGACCCTGCTGACCACCAAGGTGCCGCTCACGCTTGAGATCCTCTCCTCGCCCGACCCGGTGCTCTTCGGTGGCACGGCCATCATCCAGGGAACGCTGTCGGGCACCGAGAACGGCGATCGCGAGGTCGTCCTGCAGGCCAACTCAGTTCCCCTTCTCGGCCGCCTTCCAGGACGTCGGCAACCCCGAGCTGACGACCGCCACGGGCGGCTTTCAGTTCCCGCTGCTGGGCCTGTCGGTCACGACCGAGTACAGGGTGGTCACGACCACCAGCCCACCGGTGCTCAGCCCGGTGGCGCTCGAGAACGTCGCGGTGAAGGTGGTCGCGCACCTGGGCAGGGCCCGCCGGGCCACTCCGTGCGCATCTATGGAACCGTGACGCCAGCCGAGGAAGGTGCGCAGATCGGCATCCTCAGGACCGTGCGCGGCCGCGGCGTGCTCGTCGGCGGCACGACCCTGCGACGCGGCACGGCGAGCAGCTCGAGCTTCAGCGCGCAGGTGCGCGCCAGGCGCGGCGTCTACCGGGTGCTCGCGCTCGTGCGCAACAGCGCCCAGGTCTCCAACTACAGCCAGCCGGTGTTCATCCGCTGAGCGCGCGGCCGACGTGGCACCTCGCGGGCCCCGATGAGCAACAATGATGCACGTGCAGGCCGCATTTCCGATCGTGGTGTTTGGAGCCGTGGCGTTCTCGCTCGTGATGTCGATCGGGTTCATGCTCACCCGCGACAGCGTCCACGACCAGATCGGGCAGGGGGGCTGTCGGTGGATGGCGAGACGGCCCGCCACGCGGCGGCGCCCGCCGCGGACTCTCCCGCCGCCCACGCCGAGCGCGAGCAGGAGATCCGCCAGATGCTGGGCGCCCGCAGCGCCCGCCTGGAGAGGGCCGGTAAGCCCCCGCTCGACATCGACGCCGAGGTCACCCGTCTGCTCGCACCCGCGCCTGCGAGCAGGCACGACGGGGGCCTCGTCGCGGAGGTCCGCCAGCTCGTGCTGGCGCGCAACGAACGGCGGGTGCGCCAGGGCCTGGAGCCGCTGCCGGTGGAGGCGGAGGTGGCGCGAACGCTGGAGGAGTTCGACCGGTGAGCATGCCCGTGGCGCAGTCGGGTATAAACGCGCCATGACCGACGCTCGCCGCTTCCCGCTCGACGAGCTCGTGATTCGTCCGGGCACCTACTTCAACCCCCAGACCGAGATCCTGATCGTCGTCGACGACTCGCCCGAGGTCGATCACGAGATCTTCGACATGGACGAATTCGACGGCGCCGACTGGGTGCTCGTCTCCGAGGACTCGCCGCTGGACGAAGGCAAGCGCGACGAACTGGTCGATCACTTCCAGGTCACCTACCAGGCGGGCGGCGATCTCGCAGCCGAAGACCTCGAAGCCGACGAAGAAGAAAAAGAGGACGAGCTCGACGTGCACGAGCTGGAGATCGACGGCGAGTAGCTCAACCGCTCGGCTGCGCCGGCTCGAGCAGGCCGAGCCGTTCAAGGGCGGGCACCAGGCCGGAGATGGGCTGCGGGTTACTCGGCGCGAGGATCGTCTGAGGC
This sequence comes from uncultured Solirubrobacteraceae bacterium, assembly GCA_963730575.1. Classification (GTDB taxonomy): domain Bacteria; phylum Actinomycetota; class Thermoleophilia; order Solirubrobacterales; family Solirubrobacteraceae; genus Palsa-744. The sequence goes on along the minus strand of CAVSSG010000003.1, from coordinate 591,032 downwards.
TCGTTCAGCTGGGCGAACCGCAGCAGGAGGCTCAGCGTGGCGGTGCGCAGCCCGCCAAGCGCCCCGGGGGACCCGGGCGATACGGTCGCGCGCACCGACAGGGCCCTGAGGAGGTGGTCGGCCGAGCCCGTGTACACGTCCACGCGCGCCGAGCGCAGCGAGCTCTCCAGCGCAGCGAGATCGCCGGGTGTGAACAGCCCGAACCCCGGGCCGCCGCCGGAGCCGAGCGGGCTTCCGGCCTTCAGGAGCCGGGCCGCGTCGGCGAAGAAGCGGCCCGCGTTCAGGCCCGCGACGACGTGAACGACCTGGTCGCCGTCGAGCTCTGCGTGGCCGACGATCGACGGGTGCTCGAGCCATTCGCCCGGGTCGATGCCGAGCGCCGCGAAGGTCGATGGGCCCTCCGCCGATGTGCCGGCGCGGGTTGCCTGCAGATAGCCCTGCTGGAGCGCCTGCATGGTGGCGGCGGGCGCGAGGAACTGCGTGCCGCCCAGCTCGATGAAGAGCTGCTCACCGGTCGAGGTGGCACCGACGTGCAGTGTGCGCCCGGCCTTGCCCGCCCCGCCGGCCGCCGTCATCTGGGCCTGCAGCTCGAAGTGCGGCAGCTGACCGGCACCCGCGCTCTGGAAAGGGCCCTGCAGCGAGAGCGACAGCGGTCCCCCGGCCGGCGAGCCCGTCGCCCCGGCGGGTGTGAGCGCGAACGACAGCAGTATCCGGCCGCTGCGGATCGGCGCGTGCGAGCTGAAGGTCTCCCCGAGCAGCGCCTGCGCGCCCTGTGAACCGCCGCCCGCACACGCGGCGACGGCCACCGCGCACGCACCGGCAAGCGCCAGGGCGAACAACAGGCGACGCGCGCGCCCCCGCGACGGACTCGGCGCAACTACCGCGCGCGAGTGGGTATTCAGTGGGCGTGCTCTCACGTCAGGGGCGTCGGGCTGCGATGAGGACCGCGGCCGAAGCGCCGATCGAGCGTAGCATCCGTCCCGTGCGCGCAAAGCATCTACGGGCGTGCGCCCTGGTGGCGCTCGCCCTCGGTCTTCTGCCCGCGAGCGCCGCGGGCGCCGGTGCGCCGGGCCCGCATGCGCATGGCTCCCCCGGGCCGAGCGTGGCGAGCGCGCTGGCGAGCCTCGAGCACGGGGGCGCGATCTCGCAGGCGGCCTACGCCCAGGACTATTCGACCTACCTCGCGACCAGGCGCTCGCTCGCGAGGCTGTCGGGAACGCGGCGCGCCGAACTCGCCGCGGTGCTGGCCAACGTGCAGGCGATCGCGGCCGCCGGCGAGCTGACCGGCTCACGGGCGCCGGCGCTGTTCCTCACCCTGGAACGCAACCGCCAGTGGTGGACGAGCGAACCGCTGCTCTCGCCCGGGGAGCGCGTGAGCTTCCCTGCCAGCAGGATCGTCTGGGAGTACTACCCCGGGCAGGGAATCGAGATCCAGTGGCTGGCCACGTTCGGCGAGGCCAACGGCTACTACCTGGCCGGCTATGAAAACGCCAACCTGCGCCAGCTGCTTGGCGAAGTGATCCCGCTGGCCAGCCAGCGCGCCGGGGGCATCGCGTGGGAGTACATGTTCCGCTTCGACGGCGGCCCGCCCCCGTGGACCAGCGGCCTGTCGCAGGGGACGGCGCTGCAGGTGCTCACCCGCGCATGGTCGCGGTTCAAGGAACCGGCCTACCTTCTCGCCGCGCAAGAGGCGCTCGGGATCTTCGAGACCCCGCCCCCGGCCGGGGTGCGCGTCAGCACGCCCACGGGCACGCTCTACGCCCAGTACACCTTTGCCCCCGCCGACAGGATCCTCAACGGGTTCGTCCAGGCGCTCGTGGGGATCTACGACTACGCCTCGGCGACCAGGGATCCGCTCGGCCTGCAGCTGTTCGAAGCCGGCGACGCCGAGGCGCGGGCGGAGGTGCCCCTATACGACACCGGCGCCTGGTCGCTCTATGACCAGTTCGGCGAATCGGACCTCAGCTACCACGAACTGCTGACCGAATTCCTGCAGCACCTGTGCGAACGCACGCGCAAAGGCCCACCGTTCACGCCGGCGGCGGGCACGCCGGTGCCGATCGCCGGTGACGAGATCTACTGCACGACGGCCGAACACTTCACCGCCGATCTGCACACGCCGCCGGTGATCGCGCTGCTCACGAGCACGCTGCGCGGCGGCACTCGCGGCGGCGTGCAGGTGTCGCTGTCGAAGGTCTCGACCGTCGCAATCACCGTGCGCCGGGGCGCCAGCGTCGTGTGGCGCAACAGCGCCATCGTCGAACGCGGCAGGCCCAGGCTGCTGTGGCTCACGCCCGCCGGCGGCGGGAGCTTCTCGGTGACGGTCACCGCAACCGACCCGGCCGGCAACCTGGCGAGCGCGAGCGGCACGATCGTGGTGAAGCCCCGCCCGCCCGCCAAGCCCCGTCAGCCCGCGAAGCCCATAGAGCCCCGCCGGCCTTCCTAGCCTGGTCGGTTCCTCCACGCCTAGACTGGAGCACAGGTGACGGGCATCGAGCAGATCCCCAGGAAGGTCCACCGCGCATGAACAGGCTCGGGCGGGCCTGGCGGGCGCTGGAGCCCGAGCAGCGACTTGCAGCGATCGCGTCGCTCGGGCTGTTCGCGTCGATGTTCCTGCCGTGGTACAGCAAGACCGACACGGTCGTGGTGCACAACACGGCCAAGGCCACCCAGGCCAGCCTGAGCGCGTTCCAGGCGTTCTCGTTCGTGGAGGCCGCGGTGCTGCTGGTCAGCGCCGGAGTGCTCGCCATGCTGTTCGCGCGCGCCGAGCAACGCTCCTTCCAGCTGCCCGGCGGCGACGGCATGATCACGATGGTCGCGGGCGGCTGGGCGCCCTTCTGATCTTCTACCGCCTGCTCGACAAGCCGAGCCTGCAGGGCACCGAACGCATCACCGCGACGGTGGGTGTCCAGTGGGGGATCTTCATCGCCCTGCTGCTCGCGCTCGGCCTCCTCTACGCCGGCCATCGGATGCGCGCGGCGGAGCGGCCGGAGCCCCCGGTGACGCGAAGGCGCCCGCCGCGCCGACCCGACCCCGGCGACGCACCCACGGTCGTCGAGCCGTTCGCGCGGGAGACCGAGCCCGTCACGCAGGAGGAGATCAGGATGGCCGCGCCGCGGCCGGCCCTTCCCAGGCGCCCGACACCGGTGCCGGCCGATCGCGCGGGCGCCGGCGGCGAGCGCCCGCGCCATCCCCCGGCTCCGGCCGGGCAGCTGTCCTTCGAGGACCCGCCGCCGGGCTCCGATTAGCCGGCCCCGCTCGGCGGTACCGTCAGAGGTGCCCGGCGAGGCCCGTCCGAGGGCCGCTCAGCCCTATCATTGCGCTGAGCATGCCCGCCCCACCGCGCCCGGCGCCCGCCTCCATCGCAGAAGTCGCCGAGGGTCTTCGTGCGGTGGGCTACCTGCCGGGCGAGTCGACCGCGCTGGTCGCCTACCTGGCCACAAAGCTCGGCAAGCCGGTGCTCGTCGAGGGACCGGCGGGCGTGGGCAAGACCGAGCTGGCCAAGGCGCTGGCGAAGTATCTCGGCCGCGAGCTCGTGCGCCTGCAGTGCTACGAGGGCCTGGACGAGGCGAAGGCGCTGTATGAGTGGAACTACCGCAAGCAGCTGTTGCGCATCCAGGCGGAGGCGTCGGGCACCGGCTGGGACGCGGTGCAGGAGGACATCTTCGGCGAGGAGTTCCTGCTCGCGCGGCCGCTGATGACGGCGATCGCCTCCGAGCAGCCGGTCGTGCTGCTGATCGACGAGATCGACAAGACCGACCAGGAGTTCGAGGCGATGCTGCTCGAGGTGCTCTCCGACTTCCAGATCTCGATCCCCGAGCTCGGCCGGGTCAAGGCGCGCACGCATCCCGATCGTGCTGCTCACCTCCAACAACTCGCGCGAGCTCACCGAGGCGCTGAAGCGCCGCTGCCTGTACCTGTGGCTGGACTACCCGTCGCTCGAGCACGAGCTCGAGATCGTGCGCCTGCACGCGCCCGAGCTGTCGCAGACGGTCGCGCGCCGGCTCGTGGAGGTCATCGGCATGGTGCGGGCGCTCGATCTGAAGAAGCCGCCGTCGATCGCCGAGTCGATCGACTGGGCGCGCGCGCTGCTGTTGCTGGGCGCGCAGGACATCGACGACGGACACCTTCACCGAGACGATGTCCGTGATCGTCAAGCACCGCACCGACATGGACGTGGTGGCCGAGCGCGTGGGGCTGAAGCTCCGATCGCCTGCCGATGTCGCCTGAGGGCCTCGCCCGAGGGCTGCCGGCGCATCCTGGAACTCGGCGAGGAGCTGCGCCGCGAGGGCGTCGCGGTCGGCACCTCCGAGCTGCTCGACGCCTTCGAGGTGCTCAAGGAGGTGAGCTGGACCTCGCAGGAGGACTTCCGCGAGGCGCTCGCGGCGACGCTCGCCAAGAGCCAGGACGACCGGCGCGTGTTCGAGCTGGTGTTCGACCGCTTCTTCTTCCGTGCGGTCGAGCTCGCGGCGACGCGACAGGGGGTGCAGGAGGAGGACCGGGCCAATCTGCAGGAGCTCTCGGAGGGAGAGCTCGACGCGCTGCGCGAGCAGATCGCGGCTGCGCTGAGGGATGGCTCGGAGGGGGCGATGCGCGACCTGGCGCGAATGACGATCGCGGCGTTCGCCCGCCGCCAGGAGGGCTCGGGCGTGATCGGCGTGGACGTGCAGCGCATCCGCCGGGCGCTCGGCCTGCGCGCCGAGCCCCAGCCCGAGCTGCCCGAGGACGACCCGCGCCGTGAGGGGCTGCCGCGCGAGGCGCTGCGCCGCTTCGAGGCGCTTCTGCGCCGCGAGCTCGAGCGTGCGCAGATCGAGCGCACCGGCAAGCTGCCGCCGGCGCGGCCGCTCGGCGAGCTGGACCGTGCGCTGCCCTCGGGCCCGCTCGCGGACCTGGCGGCCGTCCACCGCGTCGTCGCCCAGCTGCGCAGGCGGCTGGCCACGCAGGGACTGCAGGCGCGGGGGCACCGCCGTCCCGCCCACGTGGACGTGCGGCGCACGATGCGCGCGTCGCTGGAGACCGGCGGCGTGCCGGTGGTGCTGAAGTTCCGCCCGCGCCGTCCCCGCCGGCCCGAGATCTACGTGCTGTGCGACGTCTCCACCAGCGTGACCTCGGCGTCGGTGTTCTTCCTGTCGGTGCTGCACGCGCTGCACGACACGTTCCGCAAGATGCGCTCGTTCGTGTTCATCGAGCGCATCTCCGAGGTCACCGACATCTTCGAACGGGAGCGCAACTTCAAGAGCGTGAGCGAACGGATCGCCAACGACGCCGGCGTGGCCGACATCTCCGGGTACACCGACTACGGCCGCGTGTGGTCCGAGTTCCTCGAGCAGGTCGAGGACGACCTGGACCCCCGCGCGACCGTGATCGTGCTGGGCGACGCGCGCACCAACGGGCGCGACCCGCGCGCCGACATCTTCGCGCAGATCGCCGCCCGCGCCGGACGCACGTTCTGGCTGAACCCCGAGCCGCGGCTGTACTGGAACTACGGCGACTCGGTGATCTCCGCCTACGAGCAGTACTGCACCGCGTTCGAGTGCTGGACGACCGCGCAGCTCGAGGACTTCGTGCGGGCTCTGGCCCGACCGGTCCTCGCGGTCGCGCGCTAGCATCCGCGGGGCAGACGCAGACACCAGGGGGGCTGGCGGGAAGGCCGGCTGAGATGGCGTCCGGGAAGCGATTCCACCGGCGCCGACCCTTAGAACCTGTGGGGTAATGCCCGCGAAGGGAGTGCGAAAGTGGCAACCGAAGTCAAGCCCCGCTCCAAAGCCGTCGCTTCTCGAGCGCGCAGAGCCCGGCGGACTCGTGCTCGCGAGCGTGAGCCACAGCTACGCCGAGCCGTGACGGGACGCGCGTGCAGGGCCCTCGCCGACGTGTCCCTGCACGCCGCCCACGGCGAGCTCTTGGCGGTGGTGGGGCCGAGCGGCTGTGGCAAGAGCACGCTGCTCGAGCTGATCTGCGGACTGCAGCGCCCCGAGGCCGGCTCGATCGCCTGCGCGCCGGCGGCGCTGATGCCCCAGCACGACCTGCTGCTGCCGTGGCTGAGCGCCGTCGACAACGCCGCGCTCGCGCTGCGCATCGCGGGGCTCTCACGCGCCAAGGCCCGCAGCAGGGCGACGACGCTGTTCGCGGAGCTCGGCCTGGAGGGCTTCCAGGACGCCCGCCCGTGGGAGCTTTCGGGCGGTATGCGCCAGCGCGTGGCCTTCCTGCGCACGCTGCTGTCGGGCAAGCCGCTGCTGTGCCTGGATGAGCCGTTTGGAGCGCTCGACGCGATCACCCGCGGCAGAGATGCAGGCGTGGCTTGCCGATGCCCTCGCGCGCGAGCCGAGGACGGTCGTGCTGGTCACCCACGACGTCGAGGAGGCGATCATGCTCGCCGACCGGTCGCCGTTCTCTCACCCAGGCCCGGGCGGGTGATCGAGCAGCTCGAGGTGCGGGCCCCACGACCGCGCGCTCGCACCGACGCGGCCGTAATCGCCCTGCGCGAGCACGCGCTCGGCATTCTCGGGCTCGGCGCCCCGCCCGCATGGGGGCTACGGGGATGCGCCAGGCGGGCCGGCCGCTCTGTCGGAGGCGCGCCGCGTGCGCAGGCGCATCGCCGGGGCCCTGCCGCCGATCGCTGCTCGTGGCCGTGCCTGCTGGGCGTCTGGGAGCTCTACGTCGACTCGGGCTCTGACGAGCTCGTTCGTGCTGCCTGCCCCCCACTCGATCGCCACCGCGCTGTGGAACAACGCCGGCCTCCTGGCCGCCAACCTGACGCCCACCGCCGAGGAGGTCGGACTCGGGAATCGCGCTGGCCATGCTGCTCGGCTTCGTGCTCGCGGTGCTCGATCCACCTGTCCCCGACGCTGCGCCGGGCGGTCTACCCGCTGGCGGTCGGCTCCCAGGCCGTACCGATCGCGGTGATCGCGCCGCTGCTGGTCTTCTGGTGGGGATTCGGCGTGTTTCCCAAGCTCGTGGTGATCGTGGCTGATCTGCTTCTTCCCGGTGCTCGTCACGACGGTCGACGGCCTCGCCGCCGTGGACCCCGATCAGCTCAAGCTGCTGCGCACGCTCGACGCCTCACGCTGGCAGGCCTTCCGCTTCGCGGAGCTGCCCGCGGCGCTGCCCGCCGCGATCAGCGGAGCGCGGATCGCGCTTGCGGTGGGCGTCATCGGCGCCTACATCGCCGAGTCCCAGACCGCCACCACCGGCCAGTCCACGCGGGACTGGGCAGGGAGATCAACGCCGACCTGACGCCGCTGCAGACCTCGCGGGCGTACGCTGCGGCCTTCGTGTTGTTCGTGTTCGCCATCGCCTGTTTCTACGCCCTCACGCTCGCCGAGCGCCGCCTGGCGCCGTGGGCCGCGCGATCGCGGGGGGACACGCGTTGAACGCCATGGCGGCCGCGCGCCGGATCCTCGCGGCCCTGCTGCTCACCGTCTCGGCGGCCGTGGGGCTGTCGGCGTGCGGCGCCAAGCAGGACGTGATCTCGGCCCCGGGCACGAAGCCGTTCACGGTGATGCTCGACTGGTTCCCCAACGCCGACCATGCGGCGCTGTACTCGGCGATCGCCCACGGGTACTTCCGCGCGGTCGGCCTCGACGTCAAACCGGTCGTCCCCTCTGAAACGGCGGAACCGCTGAAGCTGCTGGCCGCCGGGAAGGTCGATATGGCGATCTCCTATGAGCCCGAGCTGCTGCTCGCCCGCGATCAGGGGCTGAAGCTGGTGTCGGTCGGAGCGCTCGTGCAGCGCCCGCTCACCTCGATCATCGCCATGGCAGGGCAGCACGTCGGGAGCGTGGCCGACCTCGCGGGCAAGACGGTCGGCACCGCCGGGATCCCCTATCAGGCCGCCGAGCTGCGAACGGCGCTTGAGAACGCGGGGGTGAATCCCGCGACGGTCAAGGAAGTGAACGTCGGCTTCGACCTCGTGCCGGCGATGCTCTCCGGGAAGGTGGCGGCGACGCTGGGGGGCTTCTGGAACTACGAGGCGATCCAGCTGGCGCTGCTGCACAAGAAGCCGGTGACGATCCCCGTCGATCGGGCCGGCGTGCCGAGCTACGACGAGCTCGTGCTGGTCGTGCGCGAAGGGGAGGCGCACACCGACGGGCAGGATCTGCGCGCATTCCTGCAGGCGCTCACCCAGGGCGAGCACGCAGGTGCGGGCCGACCCCGCCGCGGCGGCCGCGCTCGTGGTCAAGGCCAACCCCTCGCTTGAACCGAAGCTCCAGCTGGCCTCGATCGAACAGACGCTGCCGGCGGCGCTGCCGGCCGTCCACGGCGAGCCCTACGGCTTCCAGAACCCGACCGCGTGGGCGGAATTCGGGAGCTGGATGTTCGCGCACAAGCTGCTCGCGCACAATCCCGACACGGGGCTGCCGCCGTTCACCAACGAGTTCCTGCCGGGACAGGGGATCTAGCGCCGGCCGCAGGACGCGATATCCGGCGATCAGGGAGAATGCGACCGATGGCTCGGACAGGAGATCGCGCATGGCTCGCATAGGGGTGTTGACCGGGGGCGGCGACTGCCCCGGCCTGAACGCGGTCATCCGCGCGGTCGTGCGCAGGGGGCTCGCCGGCGGGCACAGCTTCGTGGGGTTTCGCGCCGGCTGGGCGGGCGTGCTCGCCAACGAGGCGAGCGAGCTGACGCTTCAAACCACCGCCGGGATCCTCCCGCGCGGGGGCACCATCCTCGGCACCTCGCGCACGAACCCGTTCGCCCAGGGGCAGGACGGATCGGCGGCAATCCGCGACACGCTGGCGGCACGGGGCGTGGACGCGTTGATCCCGATCGGCGGCGAGGACACGCTCGGTGTGGCCCTGCGACTGCACGAGGAGGGGGTCCCGATCGTGGGCGTTCCCAAGACGATCGACAACGACCTGGCCGGGACCGACGTGACGTTCGGCTTTCAGACGGCCGTGCAGATCGTCACCGATGCGATCGACCGGCTGCACACCACGGCCGAGTCCCACAACCGGGTGATGGTGGTCGAGGTGATGGGCCGGCACGCCGGATGGATCGCCACGCACGCGGGTCTCGCCGGCGGGGCGGACGCGATCCTCGTGCCCGAGCGGCCGTTCGACATCGAGCAGGTGGTCGCCCACCTGCGTCGCCGCCACGAACGCGGGCGCAGCTTCTCGATCGTCGTGGTGGCCGAGGGCGCCACACCGGTCGAGGGCAGCCTCGAGACCAGGGCGGTGGCCAGGGATGCCTTCGGGCACGAGCGTCTCGGCGGGATCGGCGTGATGCTCGAGAACGAGATCGAGCAGCGGACCGGCTACGAGAGCCGCGTGACGATCCTCGGTCACGTGCAGCGCGGCGGCACCCCGGTCGCGTTCGATCGCGTGCTGGCCACCCGCTTCGGGGTCGCCGCGATGGACGCGGCGGGCGGCGGGCGCTTCGGGGTCATGGTGGGCCTGCGCGGCACCGCGATCGTCGAGGTTTCGCTGGCGGAGGCGCTCAAGGAGCCCAAGCTGCTCGATCCGTCGCTGTATGAGACCGCGGAGCTGTTCTTCGGCTGAGCACCGTCGGAGCGCCCGATCGTGGTTGACTCAGGGGCATGAACGGCCACGGCGCCGAGGGGCCGAGGATGCGGACGATGACCTTCGAGCAGGTCGGCCGTCCGCTGCGGCTCATCGAGCGCCCGATACCCGAGCCGGCAGCCGGCCAGGTGCTCGTGCGCGTGCACGCGTGCGGGATCTGCCGCACCGACCTGCACCTGCTCGACGGCGAGGTCGAGATCGCCTCCCCGCCCCGGATCCTCGGACACCAGATCGTCGGCACCGTCGAGCGAAGCGGCGGCGGCGAGGCCACGCGCGGTGAGGAGCGCTCGGCCGGCACCCGCGTCGGAGCGGGCGATCGGGTCGGCATCCCGTGGCTCGGGTGGACCTGCGGCCAGTGCGCCTTCTGTGTGAGCGGGCGCGAGAACCTGTGCCCGCGTGCGCGGTTCACCGGATGCGACATCGACGGCGGGATGGCCGAGTACGCGGTTGCCGACGAGCGGTTCTGCTTCCCGATCCCGCACGGCTATCCCGACAGGCAGGCCGCGCCCCTCTTGTGCGCCGGGCTGATCGGCTACCGGGCCCTGCGCATGTGCGCCGGCGCGCAGCGCATCGGGCTGTACGGATTCGGCGCGGCCGCCCACATCCTCGTGCAGGTCTGCCGCCACCGCGGCCAGCAGGTGTTCGCGTTCACGCGCCAGGGCGACGAGGCGGCGCAGGCGTTCGCCCTGGAGCTCGGTGCCGTGTGGGCGGGCTCCTCGGAGGAACGCCCCCCGGAGGAGCTCGACGCGGCGATCGTGTTCGCCCCCGTCGGTCCGCTCGTGCCGTTGGCGCTGGGTGCGCTGGCGCCCGGCGGGACGGTCGTGTGCGGTGGCATCCACATGAGCGACATCCCCGCCTTCCCCTACAGCCTGCTGTGGCACGAGCGGATCGTACGGTCGGTAGCCAACCTGACCCGCCGCGACGCCGAGGAGTTCCTCGCGCTCGCTCCGCAGGTGCCGGTGAGGACCCGCGTGACGGTCTATCCCCTCGAGGCCGCCGGCGAGGCGCTCGAGGACCTGCGCTCGGGACGCTTCACGGGCGCGGCCGTGCTCGAGCCGTAGCCGACGAAGCCGGGAAGCTCGAACTCGATGCGGGCGCCGCCCTCCGGTGACTCCCCGGCCGCCACGCGTCCTCCGTGCGCCTCGGCGATGGCGCGCACGATCGCAAGCCCGAGGCCCGTGCCGCCCGATGCGCGGTCGCGCGCCGTGTCGGTGCGATGGAAGCGGTCGAACACGCGCTCGCGCTGGTCGGCGGGAATGCCCGGACCGTCGTCCTCGACGGTGAACCGGATGCGATCGGGTGCGACCCGCTCGACCCGCAGTCGCACGAGCCCGTGCTCGGCGGCGGTGTGCTCGATCGCGTTGCTCAGAAGGTTGCGCACCGCCTGGGCGAGACGGTCGGGATCGGCGCGCAGCGTCCCCTGCGGAACCGCGCCCAGCTCGAAGCGCCGCACGGCGAGCAGGCTCATCCCGTCCCACAGCTCGCGCACATATGAGGGCAGATCGATCGGCTCGATCCGCAGGAACTCGGTCTGCTCGGTCTTGGCCAGCAGCAGCAGGTCGTCGACCAGGCGGGTGATGCGGGCGATCTCGGCCTGCAGCAGGCGCTCGACGCGACGCACCTCCTCACCGTTGGGGTCCTTCTGGGCAGCCAGCACTTCGAGCTGCCCGCGGAGCACGGTCAGGGGCGTGCGCAGCTCGTGCGAGGCGTCCGCTACGAAAGCGCGCTGACCGGCGAACGCGTCGGTGAGGCGATCGAGCATGTGGTTGAAGGCGTCGGCGAGCACCCGCACCTCGTGGCCCTCGCCACCGGCGTCGTGGATGCGCGGATGCAGGTCGCCCGCGTCCACGCGCGCGGCCACGGCGGCCATGCGGCGCAGCGGCAGCGACACTCGAGTGCCGATCACGAACGCGGCGAGCAGCCCCCCGGCGAGCGCGAGGATGGCGGCGAGTATGAACGCGCGCGCCACACCACGCTGGGCGTGCGTGACCGCCGCCAGCGGCTCGCCCACCCCGATCGTGACGCTCGGCCCAGCCCGCAGGTGGAGGGTTCGCTTGAGCAGGCGCAACTCGCCGACGTCGGGCAGGTTCAGGGTCGAGTAGCCGTCCGGAACCGTCAGCAGTGCTTCGGAGAGGTGGTTCTCCTGCGCCTGCTGGGCGGGGGTCTCGCCGTTGTCGGGCGCCGTTTGACCGAACAGCTCCGGGCGGTTCGTGCTCGTAGCGGCACCCGGCACCCGCACGAACAGCAACGTCGAGCTGTCGCTGAAGGGCTGGTTGCGCACATAGCGGCCAGCCGTTTTCGCGACCTGCCCCGGAGTGCGGACGTCGTCCCCCTCCAGATTGCGGGCGAGCTCGTTCGTGTCGCCCGAGATCTCGCTGTCGATCTGCCGGCGCAGCTGGGTTCCGGTGCCCCGATAGACGGCCACGAAGGTGATCCCCGTGCAGACGAGGATCACGGCCGCCACCCACGCCGCCAGGCGCCAGCGCAGCCCGACGCGAGCCAGGCGATCGGCAATCCGCTTCATCGGCTCAGCTCGGGTTGCCCAGCCGGTAGCCGACCGCGCGCACGGTGAAGATCGGCGCCGGGTCCTCAGGCCGGCCGAGCTTGCGGCGCAGATAGCCGATGTACACGTCCACGACGTTGGTTCCGGGGTCGTGCTCGTATCCCCACACCGAGCTCAGGATCTGCTCGCGCGAGAGCACCTGACCGTGGTGGCGCAGCAGATAGGCGAGCAGCTCGAACTCGGTGCTCGACAGCGCCACCGAGCGCCCGCCCCGCTGGACCTTGCGAGTGAGGAGGTTCAACTCGATGTCCTGCGCGCGCAGGCTGCTCGTCGAGGCCTGTGCGAGGACGCGCAGCTGCGCGCGGAGGCGAGCCACGAGCTCGGCCAGGGAGAACGGCTTCACCAGATAGTCAACAGCTCCCGCGTCGAGGCCAGCGATGCGATCCTCGATCTCCCCCCGAGCCGTGAGCACGAGCACCGGCACGGTCGGTTTGTCCCGTCGCACCGAGGCCAGGATCTCGAGGCCGGAGCGACCGGGAAGCATCAGGTCGAGAACGATCGCGTCGAAGCTGCCGCTCAGGGCCAGCCGCTCTCCCGCGTCTCCATCCAGGGCGGCATCCACCGCGAAGCCCTCGGCCTCGAGGCCCCGTTTGACGAAGTCGACGATCCCCGGCTCATCCTCGATCAGAAGGACCCTCGCCGAGGCAGCAGGCTCGTCCGTCGGCCCGGCATCCCTGCTCGACGCCGCCGCGCCTGCGGCACCCGCACCTGCGGCCATCTGCATGCCTAAGAGCATAGGCGTCGCCGCGGGTGTCGCTTTCCCTGCTCGGCATTTTCAATGAGCTTTCTCATCAAGCGGTTAGCCGAACCTTAGTCATCATGAACAGACTGACTCGCATGCGCCTGCACAGCACGCACATACGCGACGCATCCCTGCGCAGGCTCGCGCGGGTCAATCGCTGGCTGATCGCCGGGAGCTTGGCGCTGACCGCACTGCTGACCGAGGTGGCAGCACAGGCCTTCCCGGGCAGGAGCAGGACGACCTCCACGGCGCCCGCCGCGGCCAAGGTGAAGGCCGCGAGCGCGCACGCGGCGACCCACACGAGCGAAACCGCGACCAGCCCGGGCTCGCTTCAGCCACCAGCCCAGGCGCCGCAGTCGGCCACGCAGGGGGGCGGTGAATCGAGCTCAACGCCGCAGTCCAGCGCCGAAGCCACGCAGGAATCCGCGCCCAGCCGTGAATCGGCGCCGGTACAGGAAACCGCCGCTCCCGAAGCCACGCACGAAACCGCTCCGGCCCACGAAGCCGCGCCCGCCCAGGAATCGGCCCCGGCCCAGGAATCGGCCCCGGCGCACGAATCGGCCCCGGCCCAGCAGGCCGCGCCCTCACAGGTTGCATCGGCTCCCGTCGTCTCGGGGGGGTCCTGAGATGCAGGCGAGCTCGCCGGCATTCGCCGTCGGCTCTGTCGAGTGGGAGGCCCTCGGCACGAGTGTCGTGCTGCGGCTGACCGACCGCACGGCGCTCGAGCCCGCACGCGCGGCGGTCGAGAGCGAGCTCGATGCGATCGATCGCGCGTGCAGCCGCTTCCGGGCCGACTCGGAGCTCTCGCGGGTCAACGCCCGCGCGGGACGGGCGGTGCAGGCGAGCGCCCTGCTTCTCGAGGCGCTCGAGGTGGCCCTGCGCGCCGCCGAGCTGACCGACGGCGACGTCGATCCGACGGTCGGCAGGGCGCTCGAGCTCGCCGGATACGACCGCGACTGGAGCCTCTTGACAGCGCCGTGCGACGAGCCCGGGCCACCCTCGATCACGGCGCGCGTGAGGGCCGGATGGCGGGCGGTCCGGGTCGATCGAGAGGCCCGCGCGATCCGCATCCCGACGACGGTCCGGCTCGACCTCGGCGCCACCGCCAAAGCCTGGGCCGCCGACCGGGCGGCCGTGGCGGCCGCCGCGGCCGGACGCTGTGGCGTGCTCGTGAGCATCGGCGGCGACATCGCCACCTGCGGTCCGGCCCCTGCGGACGGTTGGCTGATCCGTGTGACCGACGACCACCGCAGTGACCCGTCCGCGCCGGGACAGACGGTATCGATCAGCTCCGGGGGCCTTGCCACCTCGAGCACGGCGGTCCGGCGCTGGAGCCACGACGGGCACACGATGCACCACATCATCGATCCCGCCACGGGAGTGCCGGTACGGGCCTACTGGCGCACGGTCAGCGTCGCCGCGGCCGACTGCACCGAGGCGAACATCGCGACGACGGCCGCGATGGTGCGGGGACGGAGCGCTCCCGACTGGCTCTCGGCGCTGGGACTGCCAGCGCGACTCGTCCACTCAGACGGCGCGATCCGGACCGTCGGCGGCTGGCCCGCCGAGGATGGCGGCGAGCGTCTCGCCGAGGACCCGATCGCCTTGGCCACAGCGGCCGGCGCCACCGTCGAGACGGGCATGAAGGAGCTTGTGCCATGAGCCCGCTGCTGGCCAGCGCCGGACCGAGCATCTACTGGTATCTGACGCGCTCGACCGGCGCGGTGGCGATGCTGCTGCTGACGGGCGCGATCGCGCTCGGCGTCCTCGACGTGCGCCGCTTCAGCACGCCGCGCTGGCCACGTTTCGTCGTGGACTCGCTGCACCGCAACGTCTCGTTGCTGGCGATGGTCTTCCTCGTGCTTCACATACTCACGTCCGTTCTTGACAGCTTCGCCCCGATCTCGCTGCTCGACGCGGTCGTCCCCTTCGTAGGCTCATACCGGCCGTTCTGGCTGGGACTCGGCGCGGTCGCGTTCGACCTGCTCCTCGCGGTCACGATCACGAGCCTCTTGCGCCAGCGGATGGGCTACGCGACGTGGCGGGCGGTCCACTGGCTCACCTATGCGAGCTGGCCGATCGCGCTGCTCCACGGCCTGGGCACCGGCAGCGACGTCAAAAGCACCTGGCTGCTCGCACTCAGCATCGGCTGTCTGGCGGTCGTGCTCGCGGCCGTGCTCGTGCGTGTGCTCGCCGGCTGGCCCGCGAATCTCCGAGGCCGAAGCGCCGCCCTCGGGGGCGCTGCGGCCTTCTCGCTGTTCCTCCTTTTGTGGCTGCCCGGCGGGCCGCTCGGCTCGGAATGGGCGCGCCGCTCGGGCACGCCGGCGAATCTGCTCGGCCACACCCACACCGCCACGAGCGAAAGCCGGGTCCATCCATGAGGGGCTCGATGACCGAGGCGCTCACGGCCACAGAGATGCGGCCTGATCCGCCGGACTCGGCCCCGACCCTGCCCAGGCTGCTGGCGGGCATACCCGCACGCGGGGCGATGACGCTCGACGCGCACCTCGCCCTTCACGGACCCCTGCCCGTGGAGGGCCGGCGCGGACGCCGGACGGAGTCGCCCCTGATCGAGCGGCTCGAGCGTGCCGGCCTGCGCGGTTACGGCGGCGCGGGCTTTCCCACGGCCCGGAAGATGCGCGCCGTCGCAGGCGCGCGCCGGCGAGCGGTGGTGGTGGTCAACGCCACAGAGGGCGAGCCGGCGAGCCGGAAGGATCGCACGCTCTGCCAGGCGCTGGCGCACCTCGTGCTCGACGGCGGCCAGCTGGCCGCCCGGGCGGTCGGCGCCAACGAGCTGATCGTATGCGCCTGCGAGTCGATGTCCGCGGGCATCGACAGCCTCGCCGCGGCGATCGAGGAACGCAGCGGACTGGCGGGCGAGCACGTGCGCGCGCAGCTCGTCGCCGTCCCCGACGGCTACGTCGCCGGTCAGGAGACGGCCCTCGTCAACCACCTCAACGGCGGTCCCCCGGTGCCGACCTTCACGCCCCCGATGCCGTTCGAACAGGGAGTCCGGCGGCGACCCACGCTGATCAACAACGCCGAGACGCTGGCCCACGTGGCGCTGATCGCGCGTCACGGCTCGCAGTGGTTCCGCCAGCTGGGCACGTCCGGCCATCCGGGCTCGGCACTGGTCACGCTGTCCGGGCCGGTCGGCAACCCCGGGGTGTACGAGATCGAGCACGGCGCCTCGCTCACCTCGCTGATCGACGCGGCGGGCGGCGCCAACGCGCGCCTGCGGGCGGCGCTCGTCGGCGGCTACGCCGGCACCTGGATCGGGGGCGAGCGGTTGGCGGGCGTGGCACTGTCTGATGAACATCTGGCGCCACACGGGGCGTCGCTCGGAGCCGGCGTCGTGGTCCTGCTCTCCGAGCACGCCTGCCCGGTCGCAGAGACCGCACGGATCGCACGCTGGCTCGCCGGGGAGAGCTCGGGACAGTGCGGGCCGTGCGTGCACGGTCTGGACGCCATCGCCGGAACGCTCGAGGAAGTCGCCGGCGGCGTCGCGGGGGCGGGCGCCACGCGGCGCCTGGTGAGCCTGGCGTCGATCGTGCGCCGCCGCGGCGCCTGCGGACATCCCGACGGTGCGGTCAACTTCGTCTCGAGCGCCCTTGAGACGTTTGCCATGGAGTTCGCCGACCACGCCCGCCACGGACGCTGCGACGCGTGCATGCAACCGGCCGAGCTGCCGCTCCCGGCGCGGCGCGAAGCGGCCGGCCCCACTCGGCCGGCCCGGAGCCCATGAGCTATCGCGTGCGTGTGAACCCCATCGCCTGCGAGGCTCACGGCATGTGCGCAGAGCTCCTGCCCGAGCGGATCACGCTCGACGAGTGGGGCTACCCGATCCTCGACGAGGAGCCGCTGACGCCCTCGGTCCTCGACCACGCCAGACGGGCGGCCCAGGCGTGTCCGACGTTCGCGCTGCTCCTCGAGCGCCGGCGCGATCGGGATTGAGCCCGGCCGGCCGGGCCGTGGTGGCTCATGGCGCGAGCATGTGCGCGGCTGCCAGTCCCGCCCACTCCCCGTAGGGGGCGAAGAACGCGCGAACCTCGCGCTCGCAGGCGCGCGCACGTGGATCGCCGCGGCTCATCAGCCGGCCGACGAGCTTGACGAGCCCCAGATCGAGGGCCGGCAGCTGGTCGTAGCGGCCCTGACCGTACAGCGCGAGCATCTCCACGGTCCAGGAGCCGATGCCCGGGATCGCGCGCAGCCTGCGCCAGGCGAGCTCGTGCTCTGAGCTGTGCAGGTCCACGCGTCCGCACGCGACCTCGCGCGCGGCCCGCACGAGCGCGATCGCCCGCGCGCCGGCCAGGTCGAAGGATTGGAGCAGCGCCGGCGTCGTTGCGGCCAGCATCGCGGGTGCCGGGAGGTCCCTGAGCCCGCCGTCGGTCCCGCCGGCCCCGGTCCACCGGCGTCCCAGCGAAGCCACCATGCGCCGCTGGATAGCCGCCGCACGCTCGAACTCGATGAGCTGCTCGCAGATCGCCCAGGCCAGCGCCTCGAACGGCTCCGGGCGGCGAGCGAGGCGCAACCACGGGCGCCGGCGCACCGAGCGCCCGATCAGCGGATCGCGCATGAAGCGCCTGCGGAACGCGCCCAGATCCTCGTCCACGCCCAGCGCGAATCTCATCCGGGCGATGCCGTGGGCGCCGGCCGCGCGGCTCTGCGCACGCGCCCCGAACAGAACCCGGTCGTGGGCCGTCTGGGTCACAGCCACCACCACCGGCTGCTCGCCGTCGTGAAGCAGCCGTTCGAGCACGGTCCCGCGACGGCGCAGCACGCCGTCCACGCCCGCGCGCAGCGGCAGCCGAAAGGGCCCGGCCGGGCGCACCTCCTCCCGCAACTGCACGACCTGCCGCGCCGGCCCTGCGGCCCGCCCGACCACGGTCCTCAGTCGCGTCCGGCGAGCAGATGCACGTCCACCAGCAGCGAGCGGCTGCTCACGATCTGGACGAGCTCGCCGGCCTTCGAGACCCCGCGCCTGCCCCGGGAGCCGCGCGCGGCGCCCCGCCCGATGCGCCGAGCCCGAGCGCCGGCCGCGGCATGGCGCCCGCGGCGGTGCGCCAGGCCGACGACGGCGACACCCGCGACGAATCCTCCCGCGGCCACCGCCACGGCCTGCACCGCCGGCAGGGCGGCGCCGGTCGCCCGCCAGTAGGTCGGCGCCGCCGCGGGCAGCGGATAGGGATGCACGACCGTCGAGTCGCCCGCGAGCACCGGCAGCGCGTCGATCTCCTCGGTCTCGCCGCTGGAGGTTCCGGCAGGTTGCTCATCGGCGGACTGGCTCGTCCTTGACCGATCGGGCGCTGAGGGCTGGCTCACGCGGCGAAGTGTAGAGGCAGGCCCAGACCCATTGCTACGGCGGCCCGGATCGGATCTAGAGCTTTCGCTCGTACACGCGATAGCGGCGCTTGATCTGGCCGCCCATCCCTTCCATCGCGCGGTTCATCGGCTCGTTCACCTCGAGGATCCACCCCATCTCCCCGCCCTTCTGCGGGGTGCGTTCGGCGGCGTCGAAGTGCATCTGATAGAAGCGGGCCGCCACCCCGGTGTGCTGGTACTCGGGCTTCACTCCCAGCGCGAACACGTACACGGCGTCGATCTTCCCGCGCTCGCGCAGAAAGGTCAGCCAGCCGAGCGGAAACAGCCGTCCACGCGGGCGCAGCTTGGCCAGCACCTGGTTGTAGTCGGGCAGCGTCAGCGCGGCGCCGACGACCTCGCCGGTGTCCTTTCTTTCGGCGACCATCGCCCAGTTCTCATCGAGGATCGGTTTGAGCTTCTTGGCGTAGTGGCGAACCTCCGGCTCGGTCAGCGGGACGAAGCCCCAGTTGCGCGCCCACGCGCTGTTGTAGACCTCGAGGAAACGACCGACCTCCGCCTCCAGGTCCTTCTTGCGGAAGTTCCGGCACACGATCCCGTGCTCTGATTCGAGCTTGTCCGCCATCTCCCAGATCGCCGGATGGACCTTGTCGCGCCCGGTGATGTGCAGGCTCCACATGTACAGGTCCATCACCTTGGACAGGCCCACGTCGTGCTCGAGCAGCGACTGGTAGTAGGGGTGCTGCCAGGGCAAGAGGATGATCGGCGGATACTCGTGACCCTCGATCAACAGGCCGGCCTCGTCGTTGGTCGTGAAGCTCATGGGGCCGATCATCGTGCCCGCCCCGTGCTCGCGCAGCCAGGTCTCGGCGGCGCCCAGAAGCGCGCGGGCGGCCTCGGGGTCGTTCTCGCACTCGAACCAGCCCCACAGTCCCCAGTCGTTGCCCTGGAACTCCTGCAGGTGGTGGTCGATGTGGGCGCTGATCCGTCCGACGGCGCGCCCGTCGCGCCAGGCCAGGAAGTACTGGACCTCGGCGTGCTCGAAGAACGGGTTCTTGCTGGAATCCAGCTGGGCCTTCACGTCCATCAGGAGCGGCGCCACCCAGTTGGGCTCGTTACGATAGAGCCGCCAAGGCAGCTTGATGAACGTCTTCAGCTCGCGCCGGGATGCTACGGGCCGGATCTCGACTGCCATCGCGGCGCCACCCTATATGCCCACCTCGATAGACGTCTTCGCAAAGGTCCGCGGCCACGAGCGTGAAGAGCTCCTGCGCGCGGCGCGCGAGGCCGACCTGATGCCCTACTTCCGCACCGTCGAGTCCCCGGCGATGCCGGTGGTGGAGATGGAAGGCCATCCACGGATCATGCTCGCCTCGAACAACTACCTGGGACTGACCGCCGACGAGCGCGTCATGCAGGGCGCTCGCGACGCGCTCGAGCGATACGGCACCGGGCTCACCGGCTCGCGCCTCTTGAACGGGACTACGCCGCTGCACCTGGAGCTCGAGCGCGAACTGGCCGAGTGGATGGGCGCGCAGGACGCGCTCGTCTTCACCACCGGCCACCAGGCGAACATGGGCGCGCTCGGCACGCTGCTCGACTCCTCCGACACGGTGGTCGTCGACTCCAGCGACCACGCCTCGATCCTCGACGGCGTGCTGCTCTCGCGGGCCAAGATGCGCCCATTCCGCCACAGCCGCATGGACAAGCTCGAGCGCGCGCTCGCCCGTGCCGAGGACGACGGCGGCGGCGTGCTCGTGGTCGTCGACGGCGTCTTCTCGATGGAGGGCGACGTGGCCCCGCTCGTGGACATCGCCGAGCTGTGCCGGCGCCACGGCGCGCGCCTGATGGTCGACGAGGCCCACGCGGCCGGCGTGCTCGGCGCCCGGGGGGCCGGTGCCGCGGAGCTTCTGGGCGTAGAGGACCAGGTCGATCTGCGCATGGGGACCTTCTCGAAGTCACTCGCCGCGTGCGGGGGCTTCCTCGTCGGAGAGGCCGACGTGATCGACTACCTGCGCATCTCCTCGCGCGCCTTCCTGTTCACCGCCTCGGCCGTCCCGGCCGCCCTGGGGGCGGCGTTGGCCGCCCTGCGTATCGTGCGCTCGCCGGAGGGACCCGAGCTGATGGCGGCCGTTCTTCAGAACGCCCGCTACTTCGCCGCCGGCCTGAACACGCTCGGATTCCGCGTGCTCGGCGGCGAGCCGGTGCGGATGGGACCGGCCGAGGACGCCGGCGTGGAGGCGGTTCTCACGCCGATCATCCCGATCCTGATCGGCGATGACTGGAAGGCGGCGCTTCTGTGGCGGGCCCTGTACGACGCGGGCGTGTTCACGAACTGCGCCCTGCACCCCGCGGTGCCCCCGGGAGGAGCGCTGCTGCGGACCAGCGTGATGGCGACGCACGACTCCGACACGCTCGACCGCGCCCTGGAGAGCTTCGCGCGGGTCAAGCGCGAGTTCGAGGCCGAGCACGGACCGCTGCCGGCGCCCGCGGCGGGCTGACCGCCGGGCGGACGCCAGAGGGGCTCGCCCGCGGCCGGCCGGTCTGCCGGCTTGTCCAATTCTTCACAAGAAGGGACGGCAAGAAAAAATCTCGCTTCTAGCGCACGAAGCCGAGTCCGGCAGTTGACCCCACGACGAACGCTCCCTAGCTTGCAGAAGCGCTCTGCATGACTGTCCGTGGTGGATCCAAGACACGCCCTCGGGGGGCACTGGACCGGGTCAGCCGCGACTCCCTCACGGGTGGAAACGACGGCCGTGACGAGCGCCTACCGTCAAATTCGAACAAGGGTGTCGCGCGCCGTTCTCAGAGCGGCGACACCGGGAGAGTGCCCAACATGAACGCGACAATGACGATCGCCCCCACCGCCTCACAGCACATGCGCGCATTGGAGCGCGCAAACAAGGTCCGCCTGGCCCGTGCGGAGCTGAAGCGAAGCGTGGCGACGGGCGAGCTCGATGCCGCGGAGGTGATCCTCGACTGCCCCTGGCAGGCAGAGAGCATGGCGGTGGCCGACCTGCTCATGAGCCAGCGTCGCTGGGGCCAGACCCGCTGCCGCAAGTTCCTGGCCCAGATCCCGATGTCCGAGACCAAGACCGTCGGCTCGATGACCGACCGTCAGCGCCGCACCCTCGCGGCGATGCTCAGCTCCACCGGACCGGGCCGCGCGTGCAGCGCGACCCCCTGGCTAACGGACAACCTGACGACAGCTTGACCTGCCACCAGCCGGCGAGCATCCCGATCAGGCCGAGCCGGGGGCGCACCTGCCAGACGCCACAGCCGCCCTGGCCGAGGTCGGAGACCGGCAGGCGCACGAACTTGTAGCGGCCCGGCTCGAGCTGCATCGCTCCAGCAGCTCATGCGCGCGGCGCTCATGCTCGACGCGGTCGGCCGCCATTCGGCGAAACTCCCCCACGCGCCCGGCCAGCCGGTCGCGGGATCGCTCGAGCTCCTCGAGGCTGAGCAGGCACGGGCCAACGACCTCATCGGCGCCCGGCGCGGGCGCGGGAATGAAGGGGAACCCCTCTGCGACGATCGCCGACAGCTCGTGCTCGAGCCGAGCCACCTGAGCCCTCAGCGAGCTCCTGGCCGCGCGCTCGCCCAGCTCGACACGACCACCCCCGGCCCCTTTGCCGACGGCCGGCGGATCGCCCTGGCGCAGACGATGCGACGCGGGCTCGGCGACACCGCGATCGATGGTCAGCTGTTCGGACTGGGTCACGCCCAACTCCTCCTTCTAGCGCCGGAAAGGCGAGTTTACCAGCGCGGCGAGGGGCCGTTAGCGACGGGTGCGAGCGCCATGAAAGCCGCTTCAGTCCCGCCCCAGCGCCGCGTGGCAGCTCCACAGCGCCTCTTCCACGTACACCTCCGGCACGCCGGGCACTCCCACCGCGAACAGCGTCAGGCGACGCGTGGCGGCAGCGGGCTCGTGCTGAGCGCAGGGCGTGGCAAACAGGATCGCCAGCGGCCCGGAGGCGTCCGCTATCACCAGCCGGCCCGGCGCCAGCGGCGGCCCGGCCGGCGCTCGCCCGAGCCGCTCGCCCTCGCGGCTCGGGCGGATGCCGAGCGGACCGTCCACCGACTCGGCGTCGAGCGCCCAGACCGGCACTCCGGTGTCCATGAGAGCGATCAGCAGCACGTCCTTGAGAAGGCCCTCCGAGAGAAACCCTCCCCGCAGCATCCGCTCGAGCACCGCCGCCTCGATCGGGGTTCGCACGACATCGGGGTCAAGTCCTATGTGGCGGAAGAACACGCGGTAGGCCGCAGGCACGGGCTCACGGCGGACGGCGACCGCCCGCCCGCCTCCGAACCGGTTCGACAGTTCGCGCAGGCGCTCGCGAACCTGTCGCGGAGAGTCGGCGAGCAGCGGGGCCTCACAGGCAAGCTCGACCTCCGCCTGAACCAGGCGCACCTCGGGCAGGTCCTCCTCGACCTCGCGGGTACGCCAGCCCGGCGTCGGCTCAAAGCGTCCAGACGGGCTCATGCCGGCGCCGGCCTCCATCCCCGCAGCCGTGCCGCCGCGACCAGCTCGCTCAGCCTCATGGAAAGCGCGGCGCGCGTGGGCTCTGACTCGAGCGCCAGGCTCTGCACCAGCCCCCCCGGATAGGCGAAGGAGACCTGCGGACAGCTCACCAGTTTGTAGAGGCCCGCCAGCGATCCGTCCCTGTCGATGCCGACCGGGAAGCTCAGATGCCACGAGCGCACGATCGCGCGCACCCGACCGCGGTCGCCCTCGATCGCCACCGCCGCGAAGCGAACGCCGGGGAACGACGGTGCGAGTGCCTGCATATCAGCGAGGATCTCCGGACAGGAGCCCCGGTCGACGAACAGCGCCAGCACGACCGGTCCCTGTTCGTAGAGCTGACACACGTTCAGCACCTGGGGTCCGCGCTCCTGACATGCCGGTACACGTCCGGCCGCGCCGTCGTTGGCATGGGTCGCGATGTCCGAATCGCCGTTCAGATCCCCGAGCGCGAGCGGCACCGCGAACGCCGGCAACCTGTGGCCCGGTTCGATGCCCCGCAGCCCGCCCTGCTTGGCAACCAGCGTGTCGACGGTGATCAGCACGAAGATCAGGACCGCCAGCAGACCAAGGTAGCGGCCGTAGGGCCTGCGGCCAAACGGCCGCGGCGGCGCGGGGTCAGGCCGGCTCATTGCCCGACCCGGCGGGCAAACGGGAGGCGTCGGGGAAGGCGGCTCCCCCGACCGGACCGGGCCGGCCGCCCGCATCGGCCGCGTGCCCGGGGCGCCCGCGTGTCCGCACGGCCGATCCGAGCCGGCGGGCACCGGCGGAAAGGGTGGCGATCGCGTCGGCGAGCGCCTCTTTGACGCCGTCGCGCAGCCTGAGCGACTCGGAGTCCTCGGCGATCACGATGGCGGCGGGCAGCGCGAGCAGCACGCCGATGAGCGACACGCTCAGATCGATCAGCGTCACAAGGCCGAAGTCACGGAGCATGCGGATGTCAGAGAAGGCCAGCACGCCGAAGCCCGCGATCGCCGTGACCCCGGATGCCGCCACCGCGGCACCCGTGTGGCGGTAGCTGCGCCGCAGCGCCTGCACGGTGTCGTGACCGGCCAGGCGCTCCTGACGATGGCGCTCGGAGAGCAGCACGCTGAACTCGGTCGAGATCGCGATCACGAGCACCCCGAGCGTGACCGACATCGGGTTCAGCGGCACCCGGACGGCGAACAGGATCAGGCCCGACCAGCCGGTTGCGAGGACGATGGGGGCAAGCGGCGCAAGGGCACGACGACGATTCCCCCGGAATGCGATCAGCAGCACGAGCGCCACCGCCACGAGGCCCGCGATCAGCGTCTCCAGGCGCCTCCACGGGGATGCCACCTGAGCTCCCGACTTGGCCGCCAGCACCGACAGCCCCACGATCTGCGCCCGTACCCCTGACGGCGGGTGCAGGGCCCGGCGCATCCCTTCGATCAGCCGCTCCTGCTGATCGAGCCCCATGAGCCGGATGCCGAACGTCAGCGTCGCCGCGCTCCGATCGGCGGTGATGACGTCCTGGGAGAAGTAGGACGGGATCGCGCTGAGCAGGCCGCTCACCTCCGCCTGGGTGAGCTTGGGCCGGCCGGCGGTCGGGGTGGTCTGCCCCTGGAACAGGTCCGGCAACGAGAAGGCCGGGCAGAGCCTGGCCTTGGCACAACCCCCGGCCGAGCTGTAGCCGTAGCGCTCGAGGACGGCGTTCTCATACGAGCTCATCCATTCGATGGTCGAGGCCTTCGTGACGTTCCTGCCGGTCACCATCAGCTCGATTTCCCCACCCACACCCGTGGCCCGCTCGAGCACCGAGAGGCTCTGCAGCGAGCTCAGATTCTGGGGAACCAGCTTGGTGATGTCGGTCTCGACCTTCGTCTGGCCGTCGAGCGCCCAGCCGAGCGCCGCGAGCGCGAGGCCGACGGCGAGCACCCGCCACGGACGGCGCACGGCCCCGACCAGTGCGACCCTGCTCAGCAGGCGATTGAAGCGATTGTCCAGCAAGAGCTCGCGCGCACCGAGCCACGCGGCGCGCAGCGCAACGACCACGCGCGTGTGCGCGCGCGCCCGTGGTGCACGCCGGGGCAGCGCAAGCACAGCAGCGCCGGCGCTCAGCGCACAGAAGAGCGCGATGCCCACCCCCACCGCCAGCAGCACGCCGAAGCCGCGCACCATCGGCACCGGCGAGAGCGCGAGCATCAATATGGCCGCCGCGCTGGCCGCGGCCGCGGTGGCGAGCGTGGGGCCCGCGAGCGCGGCCGTGCGCCTGACGATCGCCGGTCGGTCCGTCGCCTGCGGGTCCTGCACGAACCCCTCTTCCACGCGCGACTGGAACTGGATCGCATAGTCCACCGCCAGTCCCACGAGCACGGGCAAGACGGCGATCGAGGCCATCGTCAGCGATGCCCCCACCAGCGACAGCGCACCGAACGTGATCGCGGCGGCGAGCAGGGCGACCCCGAGCGGCAACAGGCGCGGGCGCCCGGCGAAGATCAGACCGAGGGTGCACGCCATCACCAGCGCGACCACCAGCAGCAACAGCTCGATCGAGTGGGTGATCGCGCCGTTCAGGTCCGAGACGATCACCGGCTCGCCCGTCACGAGGTAGGACTCGCCGTGCTGAAGGCGCCACTGCGGCATTTCCACCGCCCGGCGGATCTCATCGATCGTCTGGGTCCGTGCCCGTTCAGAGAGCCCGGACCTCATCCGCACCGAGATCAGCGCGGAGTCGGGGCTAGGGAACAGGTAGGCGAAGCGGGCCTTCGGCGTGCCTGCCGGCTTGCTGGAATCGAACACAAGCGTCGAGACGAAGTTGGGATCTTCGATGCTCGGCCGCGCCGTGAGGCCGTACTGAAGCGCGACCCTGGCGAGGTACTCCTGAAAGCGCGCCATCGTGATCTTGCCCGCCTGCGCCCCGAGCGCCTGTGCTTCCGAGGACGGCAGGCCACGCGCCAGGGCGGCCCTGAGGACCACCCGTTCGGCCTGCCTGGCTTCGGCTTCCGCGCGCGCCGTCTGCACGGTGAGCTGTTCGTTGATCTGCCCCGCGGCCTCGTTGACGAACGTGCCGGGACCGAACACGACCTTCACCGTGCGTGCGCGCGCCAGCGCTCCGCACGGCCCGTCGGCTCCGCCCTCGACCGACAGCGCGGCGACCGGCACGTTGCCCGAGAGGCAGCCCTCCAATCCTGCGAGCCGCACGATGTCCGAGCTGAGCACCAGCTGCTGCAGGCTGCCCCTGACCAGCACCTCGACCGGCTCTTCTCCGAAGTCGCGATAGAAGCGCTGGGTGCCCTTGTAGTCGGAGCTCGAGCTCGAGACGAACGTGTCGGTCGCCGCGGTGGGATGCAGGCGCAGAGCCAGCGCCCCGCCCGAGAGGCCCAGCACGAGCGCGACGGCGAGCACCAGGCGCGGCCGTCGGGCCGCGCCACCTGCCAGCGAGGAGAGAACCCGGGCGCTCACGTCACGAGGCTAGTCGATCCAACCGCCCGTGGGGCGCATTAGGAGGCAGGGCGACGAGGGGTCGCCGAGGCTCACTCCATGCCGAGCGGACCGGCCGATTCGCCGGAGAGGAACTGGCGCACGAACGGGTTCTCCGAGGCGAACAGCTCCTCCGCCGGTCCCGATTCGACAATCCGGCCCTTCCACAGCACCGACAGGTGTTGGGCCACGCGGCGCGCGCTCATGATGTCGTGCGTGATGACCACATAGCATCCGCCGTGCTCGCTGTGCACTTCCTTGATCAGCTCGCACAGGAGAGCCGTGCGCACCGGATCAAGACCGGAATCGGGCTCGTCGAACAGCACGATATCGGGATCGAGCACCAGCGCGCGCGCGAACCCGGCGCGCTTGCGCATGCCGCCGGAGAGCTCGTTGGGCATCTTCTCGTGCTCGCCCCCGAGTCCCACCTCGCCCAGGCGCCGGTTGACGATCTCGGCGATCTCATCCTCGCCCTTCTCGGTGTGCTGGCGCAGCGGGAAGGCGACGTTGTCGTACAGGGTCAGCGAGCCGAACAGCGCCCCGTCCTGGAAGAGCACCCCGAATTTCCTGCGCATCGCGAACAGCTCGTCATCAGACAGGCTGGGTACCGACTGCCCCTGCACGATCACGTCACCCTCGTCGGGGTAGAGCAGCCCGACGATGTGCTTGATGCACACCGACTTGCCGGTGCCCGACGGGCCGATAATCATCGAGATCTGGTTCTCCGGCAGCCCCATGTTCAGCCCGCGCAGCACGTGGTTGCGTCCAAACGACTTGTGCACCTCTATGAACGTGATCGCGTCGGGTTCCTTCGAGGGTCGGATGATGCCCGTGTGGAAGCGGTACTCCTCGGGCCCTTCATCCGGGCGCTCCACGGGCTCCAACGTGACGCCCGCCGTAGCGGGCTCGTCGGACTCCTGCGGTCTGTTCTCCTCGCCCACGCTCATCCCCCGACCGGAGCCCTGGCGTTCCCGCCCCAGAACAGCTGGGTGCCGAACATGCCGATCAGGTGGATCAGGATCAGGTTGAGCACCATCGACTTCGCGGTGGCACGACCCACGCCTACGGGCCCGCCACTGGCGTTGTAGCCGTAATAGCAGGCGACGAGAACGATCGCCGTGGCCATCGTCATCCCCTTGATGACGCTGAATAAGAAGTCCGCCGGATTCTGGAACTGCCAGAAGACCAATAAGTATCCGCCCGAGGACACATAGCCCAGCTGATCGACGATCGCGAGGTATGAGGCCAGGTAGGCGACGCCGATCGCGCCGATGTACATGAACGGCAACACGATCCACGCTGCCAACAGGCGCGTGGCGCACAGGAACAGCATCGAGTCGACGCCCATCACCTCGAGGGCGTCGATCTCCTCGGAGATGCGCATCGCGCCGAGCTCGGCCACGATGCCCGTGCCGACCTTGGCGGCCATCATGTAGCCGAACACGTAGGGCACCGCCTCGCGCAGGTTGCACCACGCCGCATACACGCCGGCGTACGTGGGCGCGTTGATCGACTGGTTGAAATAGGCGGCCTCGATCCCGCACGCGCCAAGCCCGATGAGGAAGGCGAGGGCCCAGATCACGAGGGTCGAGTAGATGATCAGGATGCCCGACTGGCGCAGCGCCTCGCCGAAGAAGTGAAGGACGCGCAGGCTGCACACGTCGCGCACGACTCTGCCGCCGAAGCGGCCGATCTCGCCCGTCGCGCCGAAGCATTTCGCGGGGTACCGCGAGCCATTCGTTCATCGGATCACCAGGATCTGAGGATGGGTGGCCAGCAGCGTCTGGGTGAAGACGTAGTTGAAGGCGCCGATCCCGAGAAACGAGATGACGACGGCTTCGTTGACCGCGCGTCCGACGCCCTCGGCGCCACCGGAGGCGCTCATGCCCTTGTAACAGCACACGATCGCGATGATCGCCCCATACATCGTCGCCTTCAGCTCAGAGCCCCACAGGTCGGTAGTCGAGGAGCTTTCAAACAGCGTGTTCCAGAACGGCCCCAGCGACCCGCCGTTCAACAGGTCGGCCAGGATGCCGCCGAACAGGCCGAACAGCACCGCGTAGATGTTGAACAGCCCGGTCACCAGCATCAGCGCCAGAAAGCGCGGCACGACCAGGTTCTTGACGGGGTCGACCCCCAGCACCTGCAGTGCGTCGAGCTCCTCGCGCACCTTGCGTGCGCCGAGGTCGGCGGTGATCGCCGTCCCGGCCACGCCCGCGAGCACGATCGACGTGATGAAGGGCCCGAGTTCGCGCACCACGATGACGATGAAGAACGCGCCCAGCCGGTCCAGGCCGCCGATCAGGTTCAGGAAGTTGGCGGCCTGCAGCCCCGGCGCACCGTAGTTGATCGCGACGGTCGAGACCAGCAGCGGGAACCAGCACAGTCGCAGGGTGAACAGGAACTGTGAGACGAGCTCGCCCCCGTAGGGATAGGGCGGTTTCAGGGCGGAGCGGAGTGTCCGGCCGGCGAGGATCATCATGTCCCCGAATTCCTCGAGCACATGCCTGACGGGGAGGAACGCCCGCTCGGCGGCACTCTGAACCATTCTCTCCCTGCCTCCTCCGGTCGCGATCGGTGGGTGTTGTGAACTCTACGTGATGACCCTCCGGTACGCCAACCACACCGGGCGCACGCGGGCCGGGCGCCCGGTACGGCACGCCAGCGCCGCTGGTATCGTGGCGCGATCGTGAGCGGGAGGCCTGTCTTTCAGGTGGTCGGGCGCGGCACCTCCGCGCGCCGTCCGGGCAGGCCCCGCCGACGAGGTGCGCCACGCGTGCGACGACGACGTCGGCTGCCGGCGGTCGCGGCGAGCGTGTCGGTCGTGGCCGGAGCCCTGTTCGCGAGCGGCTGCGGGGGAGCCGCCGGGCAGGACGCGAGCGAACAGAAGGTGACCGCGACGCTGACGGTCGCTCACGCGGGCTTCCCGAGGGTGCAGTCGATCGCGCGGCCCACCTACCTCGAACTGCGCGTGGCCAACGTCGGCGCGAGTACCGCTCCGAACGTGGCGGTCACGATCAACTCCTTCAACTACGCCTCCAGCTACCCCGAACTGGCCTCCACCCAACGGCCGGTGTGGGTCGTCGACGCCGGACCGGGCAACATTCCCACGCGCCCCGCGCAGAGCCAGGCGGTCAGCCCTCCCGGCGGGGGGCAGACCAACTACGTGAACACCTGGGCGCTGGGCGCGCTGCCGCCGCGGGGGGTTCGAATATTCCGCTGGCGGCTCGTCCCGGTGACGCCCGGTCTGCACAGGGTCCGCTACACGGTCGCCGCGGGTCTCGCCGGCAAGGCGAAGGCGGTCAGCCCCTCGGGGGGCCCTGTGCAGGGGCAGTTCACCGTCTTCATCAGCAAGGCCCCCCCGCCGAGGCACGTCAACCCGGATACGGGCCAGGTCGAACCCGGCCCGTATCCGTACAGCCCGCAAAGCCCTTAGCGCCGGCCGAGGCCCGGCTGCCGGCCGGGCCGCGCCCGTGACCGGCGCGCTCGCCGCGCGCGGTCGCCCGGAGACCCCCGTTTGGCCCGCTGTCGAAACATCACCGCAGCGATTTCGCCATGCGGTGATGCCCTTTGGCGAGCTTGGCACTACGATGGCCTTCGGCCCTCCGTGCCCGACGGGCACCCAGCCCGCAAGGTTGGGTCCTCAGCCCCCATCGGCAGCCGGGCCGGCCTTTCCCCCAACCATTCTCCAGGAGGAAGCGAACCCGCTCATGCCACCAAGGACCCGCCAGCAGAACGTCACAGCAGCCCAGTGGAGCGCGAACGGAACGGCGCTCGGCTCTCCCGACCTGACCGACCCCAACAACCAGGTCTTCGGGGCCAACGTCTTCTCGCCCGCCGTCCAACGTCAGCGCCTGCCCAAGCACGTCTTCAAGGCGCTTCAGCGGACCCTCGAGCAGGGCGAGGCACTCGACACCTCCCTCGCGGACGCGGTCGCGGTGGCGATGAAGGACTGGGCGATGGAGAAAGGCGCGACCCATTACACGCACTGGTTCCAGCCCCTCACCGGGTCGACGGCCGAGAAGCACGACTCCTTCTACGGACCCACCGGCGAAGGCACCGCGCTTGCCGAATTCTCCGGCGACGAGCTGATCCAGGGCGAGCCCGACGCGTCGTCGTTCCCGACCGGCGGCATCCGCGCGACCTTCGAGGCGCGCGGCTACACGGCCTGGGACCCGACCTCCCCGGCCTTCATCCTCGAGAACCCCAACGGCGCGCTGCTGTGCATCCCCACGGCCTTCACCTCCTGGACGGGCGAGGCGCTCGACCACAAGATCCCGTTGCTGCGCTCGATGGATGCCCTCTCGCGCGCGGCGGTACGCGCACTCGAGCTCTTGGGCGTCGATGACGCAAAGCGGGTGTTCACGACGACGGGCTGCGAGCAGGAGTACTTCCTGATCGACGAGCAGTACTTCTTCGAACGCCCCGATCTGCTGACCACCGGGCGGACGCTCTACGGAGCAAAGCCCCCCAAGGGTCACGAGCTCGACGATCACTACTTCGGCTCCATCCCCGAGCGCGTCCTCGCGTACATGCTCGAGGTCGAGCTGGAGCTGGCCAAACTCGGCGTGCCGATCAAGACCCGCCACAACGAGGTCGCGCCCAACCAGTACGAGGTCGCACCGATCTTCGAGAACTCGAACGTCGGCTCGGACCATCAGATGATCACCATGCAGGTCATGCAGAACACGGCTCGGCGCTACGGCCTGGTCTGCCTGCTGCACGAGAAGCCCTTCGCCGGCGTGAACGGCTCGGGCAAGCACAACAACTGGTCGATGGGAACCGACACCGGTCTGAACCTGCTCGACCCCGGTGACACTCCCTCGGAGAACCTCCACTTCCTGTTCTTCTGCGCGGCCGTCATACAGGCGGTCAACAAGCACCAGGCGCTGCTGCGCGCGTCGATTGCAAGTGCCGGACAGGATCACCGCCTCGGTGCGAACGAGGCGCCGCCCGCGATCATCTCGATCTTCCTCGGCGCAGAGCTCGAGAGGGTCTTCACGGCGATCGCGTCCGGCAAAGCTGAGGCCTCGAAGCCGGGGTCCTTCCTCGGCCTGGGCACACCCGTGCTGCCGGCGCTGCCGCTTCACGGAGGCGACCGCAACCGAACGAGCCCGTTCGCCTTCACCGGCAACAAGTTCGAGTTCCGGGCCCTGGGCTCGAGTGCCTCACCGGCCTGGCCCAACACGGTGCTCAACACGATCGTCGCCGAGTCGCTCGACGAGCTCGCCGACAAGCTGCAGACGGCCCTCAAACGCACCGGGGCGACCCTCGAGAAGGCGGTCGCGAGCGTGGCCAAGGAGGTATGGGCCGCCAACAAGCAGGTCGTCTTCGGCGGGGACAACTACTCCGAGGACTGGCACAAGGAGGCCGGGAAACGCGGCCTTGCCAATCTGCGCAGCACGCCTGACGCGCTGCCGTGGCTGATCGAGAAAAGCACGCTCGCGCTGTTCAAGAAGTACAAGGTCCTGTCCAAGCGCGAGCTCGAGGCCCGCTACGAGGTGTTCACCGAGCAGTACGCGGTCAACATCAACATCGAGTCCGAGACCTCCGCCTCCATCGCCCGCACGATGCTCTTGCCGGCGGCCGTGCGCTACCTCAACGAGCTGCGAGTCAGCGGCCTGGATGAGTTGATCGGCGAGGTCGAGCCTCTGGTCAGGGAGCTCCACTTCGCGCTCTTGAAGCTCGAGGAGGCGAACCTCGACGAGAACCAGCCCGACGACTCGCCGGAGAAGTGGGCCCTCTACATGCGCGACACCGTCATCCCCGCGATGGACGACGTCCGCGATGTTGCCGACCGTCTGGAGAAGCTCGTCTCCGACGACCTCTGGCCGCTGCCGAAGTACTCGGAGATGCTGTTCATCAAGTAGGGGCGCTCAGCCTGTCAGCGGCAGCGAGGACCACAGCGCCTGGTCCTCGCTGCCCAGGCGCCACAGACCGACCGCGAGCTTCTCAGAGCGCGCGATTCTCAGCACGCCCAGTACCGCGCGCGCGTCCATGTACCACACGCGATGTGTCACGCCGGCGGCCGTGGTGTAGGAGAAGGTCAGCTCTCCAGAGGCCGGGTCGCGCATGGGAGCTGCGCCCACCGAGCCGGCCAGCGCGCGAATCCCCGAGTACTCATAGGCCGTAGCGGGCTGGGCCGCTTCGCTCCCCGTCGACCAGTCGAGCCCGTACATGGGCGCACCGAGGACGAAGCGCGACGCGTGCGCCAGCGAGGCGACGTAGTGCGCAACCGCGGCGACGTATGAAAGCGGCGCGATCGGTCCCGGTTCCGAATCGGCCCAGTGCACGCCCCAGGCGAGCACGAAGATCGTGTCGGCCTCCGTGCTCAGCGCGCGGTCGTCGTAGAAGCCCGTGGAGATCGTGGGGCCTTCGCGGGTGACCCCGTCGACCACGACAGTGAGCTTCTTTCCGTGGGCGTGAAGCTCCCGGGCGAGCGCGCTGACGAACGCGCTCAACGCCGCCCTGTCGCCGGCGCCGTCGTTCTCGAGGTCCAGGCACAGGCCGCTGAACGCGGCATCCCGTGCGATCGCGCCCAGGCGCGCGAGCGTGGCGGTCCGCGTCCGCGCTTCGGTCAGGATCCGATGCACGGTCGGGCCGTCCTGGCAGTTGAACCGGGGCATCACCGCGATCTGGTGTGCGCGCGCGTAGGCGGTGATCGCCGGCACGTCGGGCCGCTGAGAAGGCCGCCGGGCGTCTGGCAGTTGAAGTAGGTCGGATATACGACGCTGACCGAGGCGGCGTGAGATTCGAGGTCCGCCAGCGAGTCCGGCGAGCTGGCGAGCAGGAACGCCTGCACCGACGCCCGCCGCCGCGAGCTGTGGCCGGCGGCGTGGGCCGAGCTCGCCGTCACGCCCGCGAGCGCCAGCGCCGCTAGGAAGAGCGAGATCGCACACAGTCTCATAGCAGGGACGGTGGAGCTCTCAACCTTCGCCGCCGAGCAGCGGCAGTTCCCAGATGCTCTGATCCTCGGTGCCCAGACGCCACAGGCCGATCTTCAGTCCCAGCGAGCTCGCGAGGCCGGCGCGCGCGGCGAGCGACTGCTGGTCGACATACCAGACTTCGTGGTGGACGCCAGAGCCATCGGTGTAGGAGAAGTGCGGGCTCTGCGCCGTCGCTTCCCATTCGGGGACCACCCCGAGCTCGTGCTCCAGGGCCAGGATTTCGGAGAACTCGAGCGCCGTTCCCGGGTTCTGCGATCCGCCTCCGTTGGGCCAGTCGATCCCATACAGGGGCATTCCGAGCACGAACTTGCTGCGGTTGGGCATCGTGGCCGTGTATTCGGCGACGCGCTTGAACCAGGGCATTTCGTCGATCGAGCCGGGAGCCGATGTGAGCCAGTGCAGGCCCCAGTCGAGCACGAAGACGTAGTCCGATGGACCCGACAGGGCGGCGTCGTCGTACATCGCCGCGCGCCCGGTCGGGACGTTGTAGTACTTGGCTGTCACAACCGTCGAGAGCTTGTCCCCCTGTGAATGTAGGCGGGCGGCCAGGGCTGTAACGAACGCTGTGAACGGGTTGCGCTCGCTCGGGGGGGCACCCTCGAAGTCGATCTGGACCCCGCTGTAGCCGTACTTCTGACACAACGAGGCGAGCTGGCCGATCATCGTTTCCCTGGCCGCGGGTTCGCCCAGGATCTGCTCCTCGTCGGCGACGTTCTGGCAGTTCACACGCGGCAGCACTTCGATCTTGCGCGCGAGCGCCCAACGGGTGACGAGGGGGTCATCCGCACCGAGGACTTCACCATCGGCCCCGCAGCTGAAATAGGTGGGGTAGACCACGCCGATCTGCTGATAGTGGGCCTGCAGGTCGACGAAGCTCTGACCGGTGGACGCAAGCAGATACGCCTGCACGTTCCCGTGGGTCGCAGGCGGTTCGGCGGTGTGGATCGCCAGCGGAGCAGCCGGCTGGCTGGCCGCCCCCAGCGAGTCGACGGCGCTCACCGTCACCTGGTATTCACTGGACGGCGCGAGGTGCGCCAGCGTGGCTTCGGAGGCGGCCGTCTGTCCCACCGGGATTTCGTTGCGGAACACGCGGTAGCCGACGATGGTGCCGCTCACCGCCGTGCTCGGCGACCAGCGGACGGTGGCCGACTGACTCGTGACCTGAACGGCCGCCAGGCCGGTCGGCGCCGGCGGCGGCGTGTGCGTCGTGAGGACCGTCAGCTCAGGGGCAGGTTCGCTCAGATAGCCCGCCGAGTCCAATGTACGCACGGTGAACGCGTATCTGCGCTCCGAGGCGAGCGCCACGGTCGTGATCTGGCCGTGCACGACACCGACGGGCGCTCCGTCCTGGAACAGGAGGTAGCCCGCGACGGTTCCGCCATTGGCGCTCCCCGCCTGCCAGGAGAGCGTCGCCGAAGTGTCGGTTACGCGCACCGCGGAGAACAGAGACGGTGCGTTTGGCGGGATGTGAGTCGTGGTCAGCTTCAGCGGCCCGGCGCGCGGACTTTCGTGCTGGGCCGCGTCGATGGCACTTACGGTGATCGAGTATGTGTGTGGGAAGGCCAGGTGTTCGAGCCGCATGGTGGTTCCGGCGCTCTGGCCGACCAGCTGGCCTTCGCGGTATACGCGATAGCCGACGATCCGCGCCCCGCCCGGCCTGCTGGCCACCCACCAGATCGTGGCACCGGTTTCGCCGACATTGGAGGCGCTGAGGCCGCCCGGCGTGCTCGGGGGGGCGCCGGCTGCGCCCGCGTGCGGGGCGGCGGCAATCACGAGCGCCTTGCTCGGGGCGCCGAGATGCCCGCGGGTGTCAACAGCGGTGACCGTCACGCGATGCGAGCGGCCGGAGCTCAGCCGCAGCGCGTATCTCAACGCGCGTGTCTGCCCGGCTACGGCGTCATCGCGGTAGATCCGGTAGCCCCCGAGCGGGGCGTCACCACGCGCAGCGGCGCGCCAGGCGATGATCACGCCGGTCGCGCTGCGCAAGACGATGCGCAGCTTCCCCACCCGCCCCGGCGCCCGCCATGCCAGGGTCGCCTTCAGCTGCACCGAGCACACGCCCGGGGAGCCGGCGGCGCGCGCCTGGACCGTATAGGTGGTTGCCCGCCCCGGAGTGATCCTCAGGACGATCGAGCTCGCCCTCGTCTGGCCGACCGTTCGCCCGGAGCGCAGGATCCGGTACACCACCGCCCGGCTCGCCGATGCGCTCGGAGCGCTCCAGCTCAGACGCGCACGCGTTCCGGCCAGCCGCTTCAGGCGCAGCCGGCGTGCCGCCCGCCCGACGCACGCCGCGCCGGGCGCGTGCGACCCTCGCGTCGCCCGCGGCGAGCTCGATGCACCCGACGCGCCCGACACGCCGATCGCCGCGCCCGTCAGCAGCACGGCCGCGATGCCCGTCCCGGAGGCTAGCCTCATCGCTTGCGAAGCTCCCCGCGAGGTGGTGCATCAGGACGCTCCTGCAGCCGCTGAACCTCGGCTCGCGCATCACGCCAGAGCTTCTCGGGCGCGCGCAAGAGCCCCGGGCCCAGCAGCAGGACGGGCAAGATCGACGCGGGCAGGAGCGCCATCGCGGCGGCGCGCTCGAACGAAGCCCGAACGCCGGGGCGACGCCGGCTCTGGATGACCTGATCGGTGGCCCGCATCATGCGTCCCCGCCGCTGCTCATCCCGGCTGTCGCGGGCCTCGTGCCCCAAGAGGCCGTGCGGCAGGTCGCGATCGCGTAGTAGGTCTGCCACAGCATGATCCCCAGGTAGAAGAAGACGAACAGGACGCCGTAGACCCACACCAGGCTGTACTCGTCCTGGAAGAGCACGTAGTAGAGCGAGTAGACCATCGCCAGGGCGTAGATGCCGGCGATGTAGACGAGCGGCAGGGTGCCACCGTGCATCAGCGGACCCCACACGATCGCGTGCACGGCAGCGGCCGGCGCAATCAGCGGCAGGATGATGCTCAGGTAGGTGAAGAACGCCGCTACCGGGTGCTTGCGCCAGATGAACCTCCCGACGAGCAGCGACTCGCGGGTCCAGGAGCGCTTCCAGCGCGTCTGCTGGGTGACGAACCCGCGGAAGCTGCTCGGCACGATCGTGTGCGAGATCGCATGCTTTTCATACACGATGCGCCAGTCGCGCAGGACGCAGTTGGTCAGGGAGCGATCGTCGCCGAAGGTGGACTCGACGCCGAGAAACCTCTGGCTCTCCCACCACTCCATCCGCGGCAGGATCGCCTCGCGACGGTAGGCGGAGAAGCAGCCCGAGCAGCAGGTGACCGCGTGGAACACCGACTCGGCGGCCTTGACCACGCGAAAGGCGACGAAGTAGCGCACGGCCTGCATGCGCGTAAGCCAACTCTCGCGCAGGTTGAGCACGTCCGCGTGCCCGCACACCGCGCCGACCCTCGGGTCCGCCAGCGGCTGCACGAGCTTGCGCAGGGCGTCCGGCTCGACGACCGAGTCGGAGTCCACGAACACGATCACCTCGGCCACGCTCGCGCGGATGCCCGCCGCCATCGCGGCGCGCTTGCCGCGGTTCTCGGGAAAGTCGATAACCCGTACGCGCCCCGCAGACTCCGCCGCGACGCCCTGCATCTCGCTCAGGGTCGCGTCGGTGGAGCCGTCGTTGACCGCGATCAGCTCGAGCTTGTCGTGCGGGTACTCGAGCGCGAGCAGCGCGCGCAGCGAGTTGCCGATCGCCTCCTGCTCGTTGAAGGATGGCATCACGATCGCGATCGGTGGCTCGATGCCCGCGTCGGGACTGCAGCGGTAGAACAGGCTGAGCACGAACCGGCTGAGGATGTAGCTGGCCACGCAAACGCCGTACACACCGAACCACGGGTTCGAGAACATCAGTCCGATGAACGCCGCCTTGTAGGCCATGACGGCGACGATCAGACCGACGAGGTAAACGGCTGCAATCGTCTTCAGAGCGCGATTGAGAGACATCAGCTCAGAGCACGTGGCGACGGTGGCCGGCCGGCGTCTTGTAGGTGCAGTCGAGCACCGCAGGGCAGCGCCTCAGCCATCCGTAGTCGTGGCCGGGATGGATCGTGACGAGGATCGCCAGGTCGTAGTCTTCGGGGCCGAAGCCGGAGGGATCGCGCCGCGGGTCGGGGTCGACGCCGTGGATCTCCTGGCCCTCAACCTGCACGACCGGTACGTGGGGGTCGTGAAAGTCCACATGCGCTCCTTCGGCGCGAAGCCGGCCGATGATCTCGAGCGCGGGTGCTTCGCGGCTGTCGGCCACGCCGGGCTTGTAGGAGACGCCGACGACCAGGACGCGCGCGTTGTGCAGTCGCCCGCCGGACTCGACCAGAAGCTCGTGCGCTCGCCAGACCACGTGGCGGGGACGGCCGGCCACCTTGCGCAGGGCCTCCTCGGCGACCGTCGCCGGGCGGCCGAGCTCACGCAGCGGATGTAGCAGATAGTGGGGGTCGACGCCGATGCAGTGCCCCCCCACCCCGGCGGATGGATAGTGGGCCATGAAGCCGAACGGCTTGGTGGCCGCCCCGTCGGTCACCTCGACCGGATCCAGCTCGTAGGTCCGGCACGCTTCCGCCATCTCGAAGGCAAGGGCGATGTTCACCGCGCGGAAGGTGTTCTCATAGAGCTTGACCATCTCGGCGGCCTCAGGCGAGGAGACGCGGTGCAACCGCTCGCAGGTGTGCTGCAAGAGCTGCGAGGCACGCCTGAAGCACGTCTCGCTCACGGCGCCGATCACCCGGGGTGTCTGCAGCTGCTCGTGCTCGGCGACACCCGGGTCGATGCGCTCGGGAGCGAATGCCACGAACACGTCCTCCCCGACGCGCAGTCCGCGCTCGGCGAGGGGCTCGATGAGCAGCTCGCGTGTCGTCCCGACGTAGGTCGTCGAGGTCAGCACGAGCGTCTGGCCGGCCCGCGCGTGGCGCACGACCGATGCGCAGGCACGCCTGAGGATCTCCGGTTCCGGGCGGCGCCGCTCATCGATCGGAGTGGGGACGCAGATCAGCACGAGATCGGCCGCATCGAGAGCTTCGATGTCCTCGGTGAGGACGAACCCCTCGCCTTCCAGATAGCTGCGCAGCTCCTCCTGTTCTGAGCTCAGCAGCTCTGCACCGCCGCTTCGGATCTCCTCCAGACGCCGGGTCGATACGTCGATCCCGACGATCCGGGCGCCCGCGCCCCGCAGCGCGATCGCCGTCGGCAGACCGACGTAGCCGAGGCCCACGACCGCGACGACCGTCTGCTCGACGCCGATGACAGGAACGGGTGCGCCCAGCACCTCGGCGACCGCGGGCTGCGCGCATTCCTCGCTCCTGAGTGTCTCCAAAGCCAGCTCCGGCGTCATCGTGTCTCCCTTGGTCGTCATGTTGTGGTCGGTCTTCTGATCGAGTGAGCCCGCTTATGGAGCGAGCCGTTCGGGATCGTCGCGCCGCAGTGTGGACGCTTGCGCGGAGCCTGCGAGGAAACTTGGACGTTTGATGGAGCGTCCAGCCACCGTGGACCGACTGGACGTCGTCCGGAGCGGGCAAACGGCGTGCCCGACTGGGGCAGCGCGTGTCGGGCGCTCGGGACGCGCCGTCCACCCGTTGTTAGGCTCAGTTGCTATGCGGGACTACCTGAATGCGATCAAGAGCCGCGTCGTCGTCTACGACGGCGGCATGGGCGCGACGCTCGAGCAGTTCGAGCTGACCGCGGAGGACTACGGCGGCCTGGCCGGCAAGTGCCACGAGGCGCTCGTTCTCAACCGTCCGGACGTGATCGAGGGCGTGCATTCCTCGATGCTCGAGGCCGGCGCCGAGGTGGTGGAGACCGACACTTTCCAGGGTTCGCGTATCAAGCTCGGCGAGTGGGGCCTGGCCGAGGACACGCTCGAGATCAACACGAGGGCCGCACAGATCGCACGCGCCGCCGCCGGCGAGCATCGCTTCGTCGCGGGCTCGATCGGACCGACCGGATTTCTGCCCGCATCGGAGGACCCTGCGCTCGGGCAGATCCTCTTTGGCGAACTCGTCGAGGTGTTCACCGAGCAGGCCGAGGGTCTGCTCGACGGAGGAGCGGACCTGCTGATCATCGAGACCGCGCAGGACATCCTCGAGGTCAAGGCCGCCGTGTTCGGGGCCCGGGCGGCGTTCAAGACGACCGGGCGAGCGGTCCCGATCCACACCTCGGTGTCGCTCTTGCCCAACGGCGGCAAGATGCTGCTCGGGACCGATATCTCAGCCGTCCTTGCGACGCTCGAGGCGCTGAAGGTCGACGTCATCGGCCTGAACTGCTCGACCGGCCCCGAGGATATGCGCGACGCGATCCGCTTCCTCGGTGAGTACTGCCCGGTGCCGGTCGCGTGCATCCCCAACGCCGGACTGCCGCTGCAGGGACCCGACGGAGAGACGATCTTCCCCGAGCGGCCCGAGCCGCTCGCGGAGGCGCTCAAGGAGTTCGTCGAGCGCTACGGCGTGGGCATCGTGGGCGGCTGCTGCGGGACGACCCCCGCGCACATCGCCGCGATCGTCGAGCGCGTCTCAGGGCGCGCCGCCGCCCCCCGTCCGGCTCCCCGTGCACCACACCTATCCTCGATGATCGCCGCCACTCCGCTGGTACAAGAGCCACGCCCCACGGTGGTCGGCGAGCGCGTGAACTCGCAGGGATCGCGCAAGGCCAAGGAGCTGCTGCTCGCCGACGACTACGACGGGCTGGTGCAGATCGCCGAGGATCAGGTGGAGGGGGGCGCGCACGTCCTGGACCTGTGCGTGGCCCTGACCGAGCGCACCGACGAGGACGAGCAGATGCGCCTTCTGGCCAAGAAGGTCTCCCTGACCCAGCCGGCCCCCATCCAGATCGACTCGACCGAGCCGGAGGTGATCGAACGGGCGCTAGAGCAGATTCCCGGCCGCGCAATCGTCAACTCGGTCAACCTCGAGGCCGGACGGGCCAAGCTCGACCGCGTGGTGCCGGTCGTGCTCGCCCACGGCGCGGCCCTGATCGCGCTGACGATCGACGAGGTGGGGATGGCGAAGACCGCCGCGCGGAAGGTCGAGATCGCCAAGCGCATCCGCGACCTGTGCTGCGAGGAGCACGGACTCGACCCCGAGCTGTTGATCTTCGACTGCCTGACGTTCACGCTGACGACCGGCGATGAGGAGTGGCGCCCGTCGGCCGTGGAGACGATCGCGGGCATTCGCGCCATCAAGGCGGAGATCCCATCGGTGAAGACATCGCTCGGGGTCTCCAACGTCTCCTTCGGCGTCTCACCCGGTGCGCGCGCCGTGCTCAATTCGGTGTTCCTTCACCACTGCGTGGACGCCGGCCTTGACCTGGCGATGGTCAACCCGAATCACATCACCCCCTACTCCGAGATCTCAGAAGAGGAGCGCGAGCTCGCGGACGATCTCGTGTTCAACCGGCGCGAGGACGCGCTCGAGCGCTTCATCGCGCACTTCGAGTCCAAAGGCGAGGAGGAGACCAAGAGCGCTGCCGATCCAACGGAGGGAATGGAGCCCGAGCAGGCGCTTCACTTCCACATCCTGCGCCGGCGCAAGGAGGGCGTCGAGGCCTGGATCGACCGCAGCGTCGAGAAGATCGGCGCGGTGCCCACGCTCAACGAGGTTCTGCTACCGGCCATGAAGGAGGTCGGCGACAAGTTCGGCGCCGGCGAACTGATCCTGCCATTCGTTCTGCAGTCGGCCGAGGTGATGAAGCGGGCCGTCGCCCAGCTCGAGAAATACCTCGACAAGATCGAGGGCTACACGAAGGGCACGGTCGTGCTGGCCACGGTGTTCGGCGACGTTCACGACATCGGCAAGTCGCTGGTGAACACGATCCTGACCAACAACGGCTACACCGTGATCGACCTCGGCAAGCAGGTGCCAATCCAGACGATCGTGGACGCGGCCGTCGAGCACGACGCGACGGCCATCGGCCTGTCCGCGCTCCTGGTCTCCACCTCCAAGCAGATGCCCGCCTGCATCCAGGAGCTGCACGCCAAGAAGCTCTCCTATCCCGTGCTGATCGGCGGCGCGGCGATCAACCGCGCGTTCTCCTATCGAGCGCTGCACCCGGGGGGAAAAGACTCCGAGGAGATCTACGAGCCCGGGGTCTTCTACTGCAAGGACGCCTTCGAGGGCCTCGCGGTGATGGACCAGCTGATCGACTCCGACGCGCACGAGGCGCTGCTTGGAAAGCTGCGCGCCGGCGCAATCGCCTTCCGCGAGAAGGGTGATGCCGCGCCCGAGGAGCTCGACCTTTCAGACGACTCCGTCCGCTCGGCCGCGCGTACCGACGTGCCGGTGCCGACGCCGCCGTTCTGGGGGGTGAGGGAGATCGAGGTCGACCTGGACGAGGTCTACCGCCATCTCGACACACACGTGCTGTTCAAGCTGCACTGGGGCGGCAAGGGTGTCAAGGGGGAGGCGTGGCAGACGCTTCTGCGCGATGACTTCCGCCCGCGCCTTGAGCGGATGTGGCGCGAGCAGGACTACCTGCATCCACGGGCGCTACTCGGCTTCTTCCCCTGCTACTCACTCGGCAACGACATAATCGTGCTCGACCCCGAGGATCGCACGACGGAGCTCACACGATTCGTGTGCCCGCGCCAGCCCAAGGGCGATCGGCTCTGTCTGGCGGATTTCTTCCGCCCGGCCCTCGACGGCGCTCCTCCGCCCGAGCTCGACGTGATCGCCGTTCAGGCGGTCACCGTGGGCTCTGAGGTGACCGAGCTCATGGCCAAGCTCGAGTCCGACGGAGAGTTCGCCGAACAGCTCTTCGTTCACGGTCTCGGCGTCCAGACAGCCGAGGGCCTGGCCGAGTGGCTGCACTTCCGTGTGCGCGAGATGCTCGGCATCGACGCCGCGCAGGGACGCCGCTACTCCTGGGGCTATCCGGCGGTGCCCGAGCAGTCCGAGCATCTGAAGGTCGAGAAGCTGCTCGGCCTCGAGCAGATCGGTATGAGCATCACCGACGGCTACGCGCCGGAGCCCG
The DNA here is from genome assembly GCA_963730575.1 of uncultured Solirubrobacteraceae bacterium. Lineage (GTDB taxonomy): Bacteria > Actinomycetota > Thermoleophilia > Solirubrobacterales > Solirubrobacteraceae > Palsa-744. The sequence continues at coordinate 549,026 of CAVSSG010000003.1, read as the reverse complement.
AGCAATCCACGCTCGCGCTCATCGCCCACCATCCCCAGGCCACCTACTTCGGCACCCGGCAGGGCCGCCTGCTCCCAGAGGGCTCGCCCGACGACCTCATCCGGGGCTCCAACCGTGACCCCTCCCTGTTCGCCGACCTCGACGACACCGACCCGCCGCAGGGTGCTGTCGAGGAGGAGGACGAGCCCGCCCTCACCTGAGCCCGGTCTCGCTCGACGCTAGTCTTCGCGTGGCGGGGGGCGAAACAGGATCCGCTTGACCTCGGAGGCCGATGTCGCGCTGAGGCGCAGGGCCGTCTGGAAGCCCTCGGCGCCGAGCTCACCCGCATCGAGGGCTCGGCGCAGCTCGTTGAGTGTCGCGTGATCCTCCTCGCGAACCTGATCGCGAGCGGTCTCGAGCAGGATCAGGTGGCGAGGGCGTTTGAGCAGCGAGGCCATGCGCACGAATGGCTCGCGGGCGTCCGCCTGCAGGCCGGCGGCGCCGAGGACGACGGTCTCCCGGTTCTCCAGGCGTTTCCCGACCGCCGCCTGCAACAGCTGCTCGGCACGTTCGTCAAGCTCCTCCTCGGCGACCCGTCCGCTCAAGAGGCCGCGAACCTTCTCGACCGAGAGCAGAGCTGCCCGGTCCTCGATCAGACGCTCGAGGAAGCGCTCGCGCTCTGAAACCGAGGCCGAGACCACGACGACCAGACTGCCCGGCGAATAGCGCAGGCGGTCAACCGGCGCGAGCACGCGGCAGTGAACCGAGAGGTTGGCCGGCCGCGGAGGTGCCCCGTCACCGCGAGGACGATCTGATGACCAGCCGGTCCGCTCGTCGGCTGCGATCTTGATGCTGCGGGCTGGAGGTCGGCTGGCCATACCCCCATAATGCCCTAAACCGAGCCGCGTACCCGCTAATGCATGAGAGGCCGCTCGCTCTAGACAACGCGGTGCTGGGACTCGGGCAGCACCGGCAACCTGACGGGCGTGGCGTGCATGGTGCGCAGGCGCACGTCCTTCCAGGAGAGGCCCTCGTTGACGAGCGCGGGCAGGCCCATGATGAGCGCGGCGGCGACCTCGACGGCCTGAAGGACGATGCCGTAGGCGATCGCTTCGGGGGTGGAGATGTGGTAGGCGCCGGCCAGCACGGCCACGCAGGCGGCCTGGAAGACGCCGACGTTGGCGGGCGTGGCGGGTATGACGGCGGTGACGTTGACGGCGAACAGCACCGCCGGCGGCGCCGGCGGCACCCGCCTGGCGCGTCCAGGCCAAACGCCATCAACAAAAGCCAGCAGGACAGCCACTGAAGCGCCCACGCGCCGAGCTGGGCGCGGTGGCGACGGCCGCCCGGCGGGGCCGGCGAAAGACGCGCAGGCCGTCGCGCAGGCGCAGCAGCGAGCGGCGCAGCCCGCGAGCAGCGCCTGCAGGCGCCGTGAGCGCGACACGGCGGTGGGCGGGACGAGCACGGGCGCAAGCAGCACCGCGAACAGCACCGCGAGCGGAGCGAGCGCTATCAACAGCAGCGGCCGGTCGTGAGCGTCGAGGACGCTGACGCTCGACAGGGCTGACGCCGCCGAGGATGGTCAGCGCGAGCAGATTGAGAAGCGTCTGGGAGACCATCGTGCCGAGCACCACCGGCAGCGTCTCGCGCGCGCGGCCGAGGCGGCGGGCGACGATCAGCGCGCGCGAGGGCTCGCCCAGGCGGGCGGGCAGCGTCGCGGACATGAGCACGCCGATGAAGGTGCCCTGCATCGCGTCGCGGCGTTTGGCGCGCCGCCAGGTGGGGGCCGCCACGAGGATCGCGTGCCAGGCGAGCGCGCGCACGAGCATGGCTGCGCACATCAGGCCGAGGCCGGCGGCGACGAGACCGGGCTTTGATGGCGAGAGCGAGGCGACGACGGGGTCCGACGCCGACGCGCTGAAGGCCAGCGCGGCGAGCCCTGCGCCCGCCAGCCAGCTCATCAGCGAGCGCGGCGCGGCGAAGCGTGCGCAGGCGCCGCGGAGGCCACGACCGGCGGCGTGGGGCGCTGCGCAGGCTGACGGCAGGCGCTGGGCGGGAATGCGCGGCAGCCGGTCGGCGGGCGCGAACCCGTGGCGGACGGCGGCGCGCCCGAGCGCGTGGCAGGCGAGCGCGATCGAACCAGGGCCTCTGCTCGTAGCAGTCGAGCACTTCGGCGGCGACGTGCGGCCAGGCGAAGCGCTCGGCGCGCTCGCGCGCCGCGAGGCCATGCGCGCGCGGCGGGCGGGGTCGAGCGCGAGCCGGCGCAGGGCCTCGGCGAAGCGCGAGCGCGTCGCCCGCAGCGCACGAGCTGCCCGTCGAGACCGTCGCGGACGACGTCGCGATAGCCGGGGATGTCCGAGGCGACCACGGGCGTGGCGGCGGCGAACGCCTCGGTCAGGATCATGCCGAAGCTCTCGCCGTCCCAGCGAGGGCGCGCACAGCACCTCGGCGCGCGCGAGCTCTTCGAGCTTGCGCTCGCTCTGAGACCTTGCCCAGCGCATGCACGCCGCGGTCGTCGAGCATCATGTGGGCGACCTCCTCGGGTGCAGGCGCCGACGAGCGTGAGCGTCGCCGGCACGTGGTCGCGCAGCGCTTCGAAGGCGCGCAGCAGGATCGGCAGGCCCTTGCGTTCGACGGCCTGGCCGATGAACAGGATCCGCAGCTGCCGCTGCGGGGAGGTTCGCGCCGAAGACCTCGCGCGCAGCAACTCGGGCGTGGCCGAGCGTCGGCATCCAGCCGTCGAGGTGGACGCCGTTGGGGATGATGCGGTAGCGCCCGCCGAAGAAGCGCCGCGCCGTCCAGGCGGCGGCCTCGGAGACCGCGATGCGGACGTGCAGGCGGTTCATGCGCCGCCGCCCGCCGAGCGGGACGGCCGCGATGCCGTTCGTGAGGAGCGTTCTCGGAGTAGGTGTGAAAGGTGCCCACGAGCGGCAGATCATCCGGCCGAGCAGAGCGCGTCCCAGCCGACGATGCGGCACGACCGGCTCGTGGATGTGCGCGACGTCGTAGCCGCCGCTCGCGCAGCTCGCGGCGCAGCGTGAAGACCGCGTGCGGGGTGAGCGCCATGTTCGAGACGGCGCCGTTGGCGGGCATGCCGACGGTGCGCCCGAGCGATACGAACCCCTCGGGCACCGAGCGCTGCTGCGGGCGCGCCCCGCGGTGCATGCGCGCCGAGAGCGCATCGTCGGGGTCGAACGGCGCGAGGATGCGCGGTTCGTGGCCGCTCGCGCTCAGCTCGCCGGCGAGCGCCTCGATGTGGCGCGTGACCCCCCCGGGGTAGGTCCACGAGTACGGCGAAAGCAGTGCGATCCGCACAGCTGCACTGTATCCCTGATGCGATGGAGTGCGCACGCGCGCCGTGCGCCTCGAGCGCCCGAGCGCGGCTGCGATAATCGAGTGCGTGAGCTCGCGTCATTTCGTCAAGTACACGTTCCTGAAGCTCGATCCCGCCTGGCGGCGGCTCGACTCAGAGCAGCCGCGAACAGGACAAGCGCGAGCTGATGGCCGCCTGCGAGGACTTCGCCGACGGGCATCTGCTGCAGGCCTTCTCGCTGGTCGGCACGCGCGGTGACGCCGAGCTGATGCTGCTCGCCGAGGCCGAGAACCTCGAGCGCATCCACGAGTTCCACGTGGTGCTGGCACAGAGCGGGCTGATGAAGTGGGCGCAGACCCCCTACTCCTTCCTGGGGATGCGCAAGAGCTCTGAGTACTCCGAAGACGAACGCTCCATCCCCGCGTGCCTTCAGGGGCAAGTACGTGTTCGTCTACCCGTTCGTGAAGTCGCGCGAGTGGTACGCGCTCCCGGCCGAGGAGCGCTGGCGGATCATGCAGGGGCACATCGCGGTCGGACGCGAATACCCGGGCGTGGACAATCACACGACCTACTCGTTCGGATTGGACGACCAGGAGTTCGTCGTCGCCTTCGACACCGACGACGTCGGCACGTTCCTCGATCTCGTGCAGCGCCTGCGCACCACCGAGGCCTCGCGCTATACGGTCGCGACACCCCCAGCTTCACGTGCATCAGGATGTCGCTCGAGCGGGCGCTGAACGCGCTCGACGGCGAGCAGGTCGCGTTCGAGACCGCGCTGCCGGCAGCGCCTGAGAACGGTGCCCCTCGGCGCCCCTCCACCGAGAAGGCGCGCTGCTCCACCTGCGCTCCGCCGACCCGGTGCTCGCGCGCCATCATCGATCAGGCCGGCCCGCTTGGGCGACGCGCGCGAGGGCCGGCCCGATCGCGACGACCACTACGGGGCGCTCGTGCGCACGATCATCGGCCAGCAGCTGTCCGTGGCCGCTGCACGGTCTATCTACGGGCGGCTGACCGACCGCTTCGAGGAGCGCCCGCCCACCCCGGCGGAGATCCTGGCCGAGGAGCCAGAAGAGCTGCGCGCCGCGGCCGGGCTGTCGCGCGCGAAGGTCACCTACCTGCGCTCGCTCGCCGAGCACGTCATCTCCGGCGAGCTCGAGCTCGAGCGGTTGGACGAGCTCTGGGACGAGCGAGGTCATCACCGAGCTCATCGCGGTCAAGGGCCTCGGAATCTGGACGCGCGCACATGTTCCTGATGTTCCACCTCGACCGCCCCGATGTGCTTGCCCGTCGGCGACCTCGGCATCCGCCGGGCGATCGAACGCGCCTACGCCCTCGAGGAGCTGCCCGAGCCCTCCGCGATCGAGAAGATCGCCGAGCCCTGGCGCCCGCACCGTACGCTGGCCTGCAGATACCTGTGGCGCTCGCTGCAGAACGAGCCGGCGTAGGTGACGCCGGAGGTCATTGAAGCGTCGGGACCTTGATGCAGCATCCTTCTATGAAGCCCGTCCCCACGCCGCTGTAGGAGCCGTCGGGCGCCACCTGCACCAGGTAGTGCGCCTGCGTGCCGGAGCGGTAGCGAACCGTGCACACCCAGGGATTTCTAAGCGTCCCTGATCCCTTGGGCTCACAACGCGTCTGCACAGCCGGCGTGCGCCGCGCAGCTTCGACCGGCTCGGGCTGCTTGGCGATCTCGGCTGCCACGTTAGCCGCGTTCAGCACGCCCGGCGGGCGGCGCGTCAGCGCGGCCGACTGCGGGGGGTCCATGCGCAGGGCGCGTGCGACAGGCGACGAGGCCGGTCCGACGGCGGGCCAGACGGCCGGCGGTCAGTCGACGCCGGCGTCCGGCACGGTCACGGCGAAATCGACGAGCGGGGCGAGCAAGGGCCTCGGCATCACCGCGCTCATCCTCGGCGCGCTCGGCCTGATCGTCGGGCTCGTCGCACTGGTGACCGCGAGACGATCTCGGACCAGCTGAGCGAAGGGGCGCTTGCCGGCCAAGACGGTGTCTATGCTCTGAGCGGTGTGTGCAGGTTGCGTGACGGCCTCCCGGGTCGGTAGCTAGATGAACAGCGAGGCCCTTCACAACCGCCGTGAGGCACAGCGGCGGACGATTCGCCGCCGGCGCCAGGCGGTGGCGGCGCTGGTCGTGGCCGGCGCCGTCGTCATCGCGGTGGTCGCGGTGAACCTCTCAAGCGGAGCATCCAGCCCCGCCGGCCACCCGACGCCCTCGTCGCGTGCGTCGGGCAACCTGCACAAGGCCGCGCCTGCGGGCTCGCCGGGAGCCTCCGGTGCCAATGACAGCGGTGCAGGCGACGCCGCCACCGGACACCCCGGCACCGAGCCGGTCCCGATCCTCATGTACCACGTGATCGCCCCGCCGCCTCCCGGCGCGCCGTTCCCGGGCCTGTACGTGACTCCCAGCGAGCTGGCCGCACAGGTGCAGGCGCTGAAGAGCGCCGGCTGGCATGCGTGACGCTCGATCAGGTCGAGGCCTACTGGCGCAATGGCGTGCCGCTCGGACCGGACAAACCGATCGTGCTGAGCTTCGACAACGGCTACCACTCCCAGTACACCCAGGCCCTGCCGATCCTACGTAACGTGGGATGGGTGGGCGACGTGGGATGGGTGGGCGACGAGAACCTCCAGCTCGAAGGCCTGCCACCCTCGCAGGGTGGGCTGAGCCAGGAAGAAGTCCGTGCCCTGGTTGCCGCCGGCTGGGAGCTCGACACACAGGGAATCAGCCACGCCGACCTGATCACCCTGGACTCAGAAGAGCTGCACGAACAGGTCGCCGACGCGCGGACCACGATCCAGCAGCGCTACCACGTTCCGGTGAACTGGTTCTGCTACCCCTCCGGTCACTACGACGCGACCGTCATCGCCACGGTCAAGGCCGCCGGCTATGTGGGGTCGACGACCGTGGTCCCCGGATGGGCCCACCCCGAAGACGATCCCTACCGCTTGCACCGCCTACGGGTGCTCGGCGGGACCACGGCCCAGGGGCTGCTAACGCAGCTCGCTGATGTCCGCGAAGACCCGCCGGCGCCGGCTTCCTACAACGGCCTGTGAAAGCACAATCGCCCCTGGGCTGGGCCCGCGGGTCGCTTGCCGTTAGTGCGGAACGCCGCTCGCCGCGATTGGTCAGAACCGCGGGCCGCTCAGAACCCGTCGGCTGTGAGATCGCCCAGCGAAAGATCGTCGGCGCTCAGCGTTCCCACCGAGTACAGCGACACGCCGAAGCTCAGTACTGTCGCGCCCGCCGGCAGCGCTTCGGTGGTGACGGAGGCCTGGGTCCAAGTGGTGCTTGCGGGGACGGGCTGGGTCTTCCAGAAGACCCAGTTGCCGGTGGCGTCGCGGTAGTAGACGATCAAACGCACGCTGGCCCCGGGGCTGCTCTTGTACCAGAAGCTGCCCTCGTAGGTGTGGCCGGGCGTGCCGGCCGGCGCGCAGGGTCTGACCTTGCTCGCCGTATTGGACGTTGGCGGCGCGGTCGACCCCGGGGCGGCCGAGCCGGTGTCCGTGTAGCTGGTCGCAGTGGCGCCGGCGCTGGTCAGCAGGGTCTCCTGACCCGAGGCTGTGGCTCGGTAGATCCGATAGCCGGTGACACTGGCGCTCGTGAGCGCCGGCCACTTCAGCGCGACCGATCCGGTGGCGCCGGTCGTCGTCGCCCTGACCTGGTTGGAGGGTAGCGTCTCACCATAGGCGGTGGTGGCCGTGATCTCGTAGTAATAGGTTCCGGCGGCCAGGCTGCCGCCAGTGGCGGAGGCGGTCGCCGAGGTGAGGGTCGGGCTGGCCAGGGTGGCGTCCTGCTGGGAGACCAGCTTCATGTCGCCGCTCGAGTAGGCGGTGAACGTGGCTGCCCCTCTGTCCGCGACAGGGCCGACCGACTTATTCCGGACCAATCCTACTCAACACTTCGCTCCCGTGCGCTCTCAATGGAACGGAGGCCGCCGAGACGCTGCCTCCGCCGACAGACCTGACTGGGCCGTTGACTATGTTGAAGGCATCGCCGCTCACCGTCGATTGTGCGCCGCTGTCCGTGTTGATTTGACCGCTGCTCACTGAGGATTGTTCGCCGCTGGCTGTGTTTCGCAAGCCGAGCGCGAAGCTATTGGGGCCTGAGGCGGTGCTGTCCAGCCCGCCGAGGACCGCGCCATAGCTCGTGTAGGTCTGCGCCTGACGAGCACGAGGTCGTGCAACCCGGTCCGGGGTTGGGGCGAGCCTTGGAGGACCGTGTTTGGGTCGGCCGCTGCTGCGACGGGCGGTGTCATGGCCTACTCGTCGGAGTCGTGATTGTCGCGCTGGTCGCGCACCCGCGACGCAGACGACGATCCCACGGCGCTGCCGATGATGATGATGATCGACGCGCTCATCAGTTGCGCCCGCCGGCAGCGTCCAGGGGCTCGCACACGGCGATCAGCTTGACGTAGGCGCTGTCCAGCGCACCGGCGCTAACCGGAACCTCGGCCTGGTCGAGCATCTCGCGGAATAGCCCTGCAGCGTGGAGCAGAGCGCAGGCCTCGCGCTCGGTCAGGATGAGTCGTATCGGCGTCATCGGTTCCTCCTTTGTCGGAGGCTCCGAGGGACTGCTCTGACGAGGACGGCACCCCGAGTGAGTCAGCCGGGGTGTCCGTCGCGCCGGGAAGCTCTTTCTCTCGGTGCCCTGCGGCCCCACCTTGATTGATTGGGCAAGTCTAAGCGCGTCTGAGCCCGATCTGGGCAATGTGGACGAAGATATGAGCCCGCGCCACGAGCAGCCCCGACGAGCTGGGTCTGGGGCGTCGCCCCCGCCACTTAACGTCCCGCCACCGTACAGAGCTGCCGCTTCGTCTGTCCCGCCTACCCTAGCTGGTACTCGTAGGCTCCCTTGTCCACCGTCCCCACGACTTGGTTGCCTTCGAAATCGGATGTGCGCACAGGCACGAGTGCGCCATTGTCGCCGGTGTTGATGGTCGGCGAGGCTTCCGTCTCGTGGAAGTCGCCACGGGCTGGGTTAGCCAGTCTAGGGTTCAATGTGCTGTCGCCGGTGCCAAGCGCCAAGTTGGATTCGCTTTCGTAATAGTCGTTGTAGCCCCTTGCCACCGTCATGCCGGCGTGAAAGTAGGTATCGGACCCTATGAAGATGTTGTTCCCCAGGATGCCGCTGCCTTCAGGAGCGTGGAACTCGACGCCGTCGTTCGGCCCAGCTTTGTAGAACGTATTGTTGTAGATGTCCACTTCTTTCACAACGGATGGCAGAATGTACCTGGAAACTTCTTTATTTTCGTATTCTTCCTGGTTTTCTTTTTGCACAGCCGCTGAATCACCGAGGATCAGGCCGATGCTGCCGATGTTCTCAAAGATGTTGTTGCGAATCGTGAGGTCTTCGTACCCCGGCCCGTCGACAATCAAGACGTGGGAGTTGGGGCCCGCGATGTTGTCGATCAGGTTGCGTTCTATGACAAGGTTGGTCAACGGATTGCCTTCATCGCCGTCGCTCGTAGGGGAGTAGCCGTGCCAGCTCTGGAACGCATCGTTGTGGTTCCCGAGAACTGGCCATGAGCGTAGGTTACGCAGGTTATGGGGACAAGTTGTCGAGCTTCCATTCGCCCCCGCCGGTGCTGCATGCGCTCGCGCTCGCCACATGCCATGCCAGAGGAGCCAGGGGGGAGAGGCAGATCGCGAGCCGCGCGCCGCTCACGTCAGGCTCTCCTCAATGACCTGCGCGCCGGCTGAGTCGTTGGGTTGGGTGTGCAGCACCCATTTTAGAAGGCGGGACCGGGCGCCGAGACGCTCGTCGTCGAGCTTTTGTTGCCGGCCAAGTCAGTCGCACTGGCGCTCGGGGTCCAGGTGAGGGTGCCGCCGGTGACCGCGGCTGCCTGAACACCGCCGCTGACCAGAGAGCCCAGGGTCACGGTGATCGCCGCCCCGTTCTGCACCATGGTCGCGTTGAAGACCGCGCCGCCGCTGGGCACGTAGTTCCCGCCGAGGTTCAGCGGGTTGGCGAGGGCGAGCTGAACCGTGCCGGCGGAGTTCCAGACGGTGAGCGTCGTGTCCGTCGCCGTTTTGGCGACGAACTTCACCTGCACCGCCGTGGCAGCACCAGGCCAGCCCGCGAGAATCGAGTTGGGGTTCATGGTCGTGCTGTAAGTGAAGGTCATCGAGTCGCCCGTTTGGGCCTTGCCCACGGTGCCGCCGCTGACGTTGCTCGTCGAGATGCTCTTGGCTGTTGGCGTGGTGTTCTCGATGGTGATGCCGGTAAGCGGCGTGTTGGAGGCCACGGTGGTGTTGCCAGCGCGGTCGGCGGCTACAGCTCGCACTTCGTAGGAGCCGTCCGGCGTGGCTTTCGTGTTCCAGCTGCAGCTCCACGGCGAGGCGGTCACTTTGCACGCGGTCGACCAGGCATTGGCGCTCCCGCTGACCCGGTACTGGTAGGTAACCGACGCCATCCCGGAGCCGGCGTCGGTGGGCGCACTGGACAGCGACAGCGTCACGGTGGCACGGAGGTACTGGCCGAGATTGGTCATTTCGAAGGCACTTGGGGCGACCGTGTCGAGCGTGGTGGTGGCGTTGGGTTTGCCAGGCGTTGCCTGGACGTTGCCGGCCTTGTCGGTGGCGATCGTGTAGAAGGCGTAGCTGCCGTCGCCGCCTGTGGCGGTGTATGTGAAGCTCCCCGACGTCGCGCTGCCGGTGTTGGTCGCAGCCTTGACGTAGGTGCTGGCCCCGGGGAGACGCGCCCACAGCGCCACCGATGCCAGCCCCGAGCCGCCACTGTTGTCGGAGGCGGTGTAGGAGACCGTCCAGCTTGTCGTGTTGCTGTACGTGGGGGCGCTGGCATTCGAGGTCGGCGCGGTCGTGTCAAGCAGCGTCGTCGAATTCGGGCTAGCCGGCGTTGCCTGGACGTTGCCGGCCTTGTCGGTGGCGATCGTGTAGAAGCTGTAGGTGCCTTGGCCGGCCGTCGCCGTGTAGGAGAAGCTGCCCGAGGAGCTGCCGCTGGTGTTAGAGGCGACCTTGCTGTAGCTGGACTGTCTCGGCGCCTGCGCGTAGAGGTCGACCTCCGCCAGGCCCGAGCCGCCTGGGTCAGAGGCCGTGTAGGAGACGGTCATCGCCGTGGAGTTCGTCGTCGCCGGCGAGCTGGCCGCCGAGGTCGGCGGTGTCGTGTCAAGCAGCGTCGTCGAATTCGGGCTCGACGGCGTTGCCTGGACGTTGCCGGCCTTGTCGGTGGCGATCGTGTAGAAGCTGTAGGTGCCGTCGCCATTTGTGGCGCTGTAGGAGAAGCTGCCCGAGGAGCTGCCGCTGGTGTTAGAGGCGACCTTGCTGTAGCTGGACTGTCCCGGCGCCTGCGCGTACAGGTCCACCTCCGCCAGCCCTGGGCCGCTGGTGTCAGAGGCGGTGTAGGAGACGGTCAGCGCCGTGGAGTTCGACAGCGCCGGCGAGCTGGCATTCGAGGTCGGCGCGGTCGTGTCGAGCAGCGTCGTCGAATTCGGGCTAGCCGGCGTTGCCTGGACGTTGCCGGCCTTGTCGGTGGCGATCGTGTAGAAGCTGTAGGTGCCTTGGCCGGCCGTCGCCGTGTAGGAGAAGCTGCCCGAGGAGCTGCCGCTGGTGTTAGAGGCGACCTTGCTGTAGCTGGACTGTCCCGGCGCCTGCGCGTAGAGGTCGACCTCCGCCAGGCCCGAGCCGCCGGGGTTGTCGGAGGCGGTGTAGGAGACGGTCAGCGCCGTGGAGTTCGACAGCGCCGGCGAGCTGGCATTCGAGGTCGGCGGTGTGGTGTCAAGCAGCGTCGTCGAATTCGGGCTAGCCGGCGTTGCCTGGACGTTGCCCGCCTCGTCGGTGGCGATCGTGTAGAAGCTGTAGGTGCCGTCGCCATTTGTGGCGCTGTAGGAGAAGCTGCCCGAGGAGCTGCCGCTGGTGTCAGAGGCGACCTTGCTGTAGCTGGACTGTCCCGGCGCCTGCGCGTAGAGGTCGACCTCCGCCAGGCCCGAGCCGCCGGGGTTGTCGGAGGCAGTGTAGGAGACGGTCAGCGCCGTGGAGTTCGACAGCGTCGGCGAGCTGGCATTCGAGGTCGGCGCGGTCGTGTCGAGCAGCGTCGTCGAATTCGGGCTAGCCGGCGTTGCCTGGACGTTGCCGGCCTTGTCGGTGGCGATCGTGTAGAAGCTGTAGGTGCCGTCGCCATTTGTGGCGCTGTAGGAGAAGCTGCCCGAGGAGCTGCCGCTGGTGTCAGAGGCGACCTTGCTGTAGCTGGACTGTCCCGGCGCCTGCGCGTAGAGGTCGACCTCCGCCAGCCCCGAGCCGCCTGGGTCAGAGGCGGTGTAGGAGACCGAGAAGGACGTGGAGTTCGTCGTCGCCGGCGAGCTGGCCGCCGAGGTCGGCGGTGTGGTGTCGAGCAGCGTCGTTGTCTCCGGACTCGAGGGCGCCGTCTCGCTGTTGCCCGCTTCGTCGGTGGCGATCGTGTAGAAGCTGTAGGTGCCTTGGCCGGCCGTCGCCGTGTAGGAGAAGCTGCCCGAGGAGCTGCCGCTGGTGTCAGAGGCGACCTTGCTGTAGCTGGACTGTCCCGGCGCCTGCGCGTAGAGGTCCACCTCCGCCAGCCCTGGGCCGCTGGTGTCAGAGGCGGTGTAGGAGACCGTCCAGCTTGTCGTGTTGCTGTACGTGGGGGCGCTGGCATTCGAGGTCGGCGCGGTCGTGTCAAGCAGCGTCGTCGAATTCGGGCTAGCCGGCGTTGCCTGGACGTTGCCCGCCTTGTCGGCGGCGATCGTGTAGAAGCTGTAGGTGCCTTGGCCGGCCGTCGCCGTGTAGGTGAAGCTGCCCGAGGAGCTGCCGCTGGTGTTAGAGGCGACCTTGCTGTAGCTGGACTGTCCCGGCGCCTGCGCGTAGAGGTCGACCTCCGCCAGGCCCGATCCGCCTGAGTCAGAGGCCGTGTAGGAGACCGAGAAGGACGTGGAGTTCGTCGTCGCCGGCGAGCTGGCCGCCGAGGTCGGCGGTGTGGTGTCGAGCAGCGTCGTTGTCTCCGGACTCGAGGGCGCCGTCTCGCTGTTGCCCGCTTCGTCGGTGGCGATCGTGTAGAAGCTGTAGGTGCCTTGGCCGGCCGTCGCCGTGTAGGAGAAGCTGCCCGAGGAGCTGCCGCTGGTGTCAGAGGCGACCTTGCTGTAGCTGGACTGTCCCGGCGCCTGCGCGTAGAGGTCGACCTCCGCCAGGCCCGATCCGCCTGAGTCAGAGGCCGTGTAGGAGACCGAGAAGGACGTGGAGTTCGTCGTCGCCGGCGAGCTGGCCGCCGAGGTCGGCGGTGTGGTGTCGAGCAGCGTCGTTGTCTCCGGACTCGAGGGCGCCGTCTCGCTGTTGCCCGCTTCGTCGGTGGCGATCGTGTAGAAGCTGTAGGTGCCTTGGCCGGCCGTGGCGCTGTAGGAGAAGCTGCCCGAGGAGCTGCCGCTGGTGTCAGAGGCGACCTTGCTGTAGCTGGACTGTCCCGGCGCCTGCGCGTAGAGGTCGACCTCCGCCAGGCCCGAGCCGCCTGGGTCAGAGGCGGTGTAGGAGACCGAGAAGGACGTGGAGTTCGTCGTCGCCGGCGAGCTGGCCGCCGAGGTCGGCGGTGTGGTGTCGAGCAGCGTCGTCGAATTCGGGCTCGACGGCGTTGCCTGGACGTTGCCCGCCTCGTCGGTGGCGATCGTGTAGAAGCTGTAGGTGCCGCCGCCCTCGAGTGCCGCATAGCTGAACGTTCCGGATGTGGCCGTTCCGGTGTTCGTCGCGACCTTCGTGTAGCCGAGGTCGCCGGGGCCCTTGGCGTAGAGGTCGACCTCCGCCGGGCCCGAGCCGCCTGGGTCAGAGGCGGTGTAGGAGACCGAGAAGGACGTGGAGTTCGTCGTCGCCGGCGAGCTGGCCGCCGAGGTCGGCGGTGTGCTGTCAAGCAGCGTCGTCGAATTCGGGCTCGACGGCGTTGCCTGGACGTTGCCGGCCTTGTCGGTGGCGATCGTGTAGAAGCTGTAGGTGCCTTGGCCGGCCGTCGCCGTGTAGGAGAAGCTGCCCGAGGAGCTGCCGCTGGTGTTAGAGGCGACCTTGCTGTAGCTGGACTGTCCCGGCGCCTGCGCGTAGAGGTCGACCTCCGCCAGGCCCGAGCCGCCTGGGTCAGAGGCGGTGTAGGAGACCGAGAAGGACGTGGAGTTCGTCGTCGCCGGCGAGCTGGCCGCCGAGGTCGGCGGTGTGCTGTCAAGCAGCGTCGTCGAATTCGGGCTCGACGGCGTTGCCTGGACGTTGCCCGCCTCGTCGGTGGCGATCGTGTAGAAGCTGTAGGTGCCGTCGCCATTTGTGGCGCTGTAGGAGAAGCTGCCCGAGGAGCTGCCGCTGGTGTTAGAGGCGACCTTGCTGTAGCTGGACTGTCCCGGCGCCTGCGCGTAGAGGTCGACCTCCGCCAGGCCCGAGCCGCCGGGGTTGTCGGAGGCGGTGTAGGAGACCGAGAAGGACGTGGAGTTCGACAGCGCCGGCGAGCTGGCATTCGAGGTCGGCGCGGTCGTGTCGAGCAGCGTCGTCGAATTCGGGCTCGCGGGCGTTGCCTGGACGTTGCCCGCCTCGTCGGTGGCGATCGTGTAGAAGCTGTAGGTGCCTTGGCCCTCGAGTGCCGCATAGCTGAACGTTCCGGATGTGGCCGTTCCGGTGTTCGTCGCGACCTTCGTGTAGCCGGTGTCGGCGGGGCCCTTGGCGTACAGTTCCACGCGCGCGAGTTCCGAGCCGTCCGGGCTCTTGATCGCCGTGTAGGAGATCGGCACCGACGGCGTGTTGCTGTACGCGGGGGAGAGCGTATATGAGGACGGCGGTGTGCTCGCGGCAGTCGCGGTGAGATCACCCAGCGACAGGTCATCCACGTCGAGCGTACCGGTGGAATAGAGCGACATTCCGAAACTCAGCGCCGTGGCGCCGGCAGGCATCTTTTCAGTGGTCAGGTCGGCCTGCGTCCAAGTGGTGCTGGCCGGCAAGGGATCAGACTTCCAGAAGACCCATTCGCCGGCCGCGCTTCTGTAGTACACGACGAAGCGCACACTGGCCCCGGGGCTGCTCTTGTACCAGGCGCTACCAGCGTAGATGTCTCCCGGTGTCGCGACTGGCGCGCAAGTGGCGACCTTGCTGGCCCTGTTCCCGGTCGGCGGTCGGGTCGACCCAGGCGTCGCCGAGCCGGTGTCGGTAAAGCTCGTTTCCGAGGAGCCGACGCTCGCCAGGAGGGTCTCCTGTCCGGAGGCCGTCGCCCGATAGATCCGATAGCCGGTGAGGGCGCCGCTCGAAATCGCGGGCCAGACCAACCGCACCGAGCCGGTGGTGCCGGTGGTGGTAGCGCTCAGCTCTTGCGAGGGGAGTGTCTCACCGTATTTGCTCGTTGCCGTGATCTCGTAGTAGTAGGTGTCGGCCGCCAACTGGCCGCCGCTGGATGAGGCGGTCGCCGAGGTCAGCGTCGGATTTTTGAGGACTGCGTCCTGCTGGGAGACCAGCTTCAGGTCGCCAGAGCTGTAGGAGATGACCGAGGCCAGCTCGGCGTTGCTGCTGTCGTGCGTTTCGCTGGTGTTCGACCACGTTCCCGTCAGGCCGGACCCGTTCACCACCGGAGTCCAGCACACCGGGACGCCCGCGGACAACGTTTCCAGGTTCGGATTCTGTAGAAGGTTGGCGGGTTCTGGGACTACGTTTATCGTCTGGCTGTTGACCGCCTCCGCGTTGCCCGCGTTGTCGTATGCGCGGTAATTGACGATCGTCGAGCCCCTGATGCTAAACGGGCCGCTGTACACCGTGCCGTTCGTGAGGCTGGGGGTCGAGCCGTTCGTCGTGTACACGATCTTGCTCACGCCCGAACCACCCGTGTTGTCCCACGCCGACAGGCCCACGCTCACGGGGGCGCTGTAGTTGCCGGACAGGCACGCTTCATTGTTGCATGTGATCACGCTGGTGGGAGGAACGGTGTCCGGAGTGGGCGTTCCAGTCGGATTCGCATCATGCAAGCCGATGTCGTCAACGGCGAGTGTGCCGTTCTGGACCACGCCCAAGCCAAAGCTCAGCCCGTTGACTCCACTGGGGATGACTGGCGTGGTCCATTTCGCTTCTGTCCATTCCGAGCTGGCCGGGAACGTTTGGCTGCCCGTCCAGTAGTCGAAGTGGTCTTCATCACTGCGCAGGATGGCGCCGAATTCGACCGGGACGGTCGATTTGTACCACTCGGTGGCCACGTACTGATGTCCCGGGATGACGGTCGGCGTGCAGTGACCGAGGTCAAAGGCGGTGACCAGCCGGTCGGAGCCGTTCTTGTAGTTGCTGACCGTGAGCTTCTCGGCGTAGCTACTGTCGTGCGCTTCCGTAGTTCGTTCCCGTGTCCAGACGGCCGTGTTTTCCCCCCAGTCGTCGGTCTGGAAACAGGCAGGTAGGGGTCCCGTTGGGTTCGGGGGTTCTTCGGCGGCTGCGCTGCCTTCTTCTTCAAGGTTCGGGTTTTTGACCGTGTTGTTGCCATTGGGGGCCGGTGGCAGCGCCGGGGTGACGGCAGGCTTTACGGGCCCGCCGATCACTTCCTGAACTGTGTGGACGGACGTCCCTTTTGCCGTCCGTGGCTCCAGCCAATCCAGCAGGGCTGACAGCTGCGCGGGCGTGGTCGCGAGGCTTTCGCAGCCTTCGCAGATCTGATGGAAGATGATCTGCACCCAGCCGCCGCCATCGTTTTCGGCTTTGGTTATCTCGTTCTCGATCTGTGACACGCTCTGGCTGTATTCGAGGCCGTACTCGCCGGAGGCAGCGACCACTCCCGTCGCATACGGATTCTGGGGCGGAATCGTTTCCGAGCACACCAGGGTGCAGTTTTCCGTGCTGAAGTCGTTCGTGGTCCGCGCGGAGTCGTAGCCGCAGCGGGCGGGGATCTGCTCGATGGTCGGGTTGTACTGGCCGTACGGATAGGCGAAATCGGTAGGCTGGAAGCCCTCGTTGAGCAAGTTGTCGCGGTCGTAGCAGATCTCTCGTTCCACTTCTGGCAGTTCGAGTTCGGTGAGATGGGGATGAAAGACGGTGTGCCCGCCGATCTCGTTGCCTTCTGCGTAGAGACCCTTGGCCTCTTCCCAGGTCATGAATTCGGGGTAGTTGTTGACCCAACCGCTGATGAGATAGAACAACCCGTGCATGCCGTGATCGGCAAGGATCGAGCGCGCTTCGTAGTCGTCTTGCCAGCCATCGTCGAAGGTCAGCGAGACGATCGTCTGCCCCGGCATCCAGGTCGTCGGCAGGAAGGTCGTTGCGCTCGCGCGTGCGGGCGCAAGCACGCAGAGGGCCATCAGCGAGAGGCCCATCAGCGCTGCGCCGATCCAGGCGAGGGTGATGCGGGGGAAGCCGAAAAGCGATGATCTCATGGGCTGCTGATCTCTCGGGGTGCTTGGGTTTCCCACAGCCAACACGTTGACGCAGCCCATGCTGGCTCGGGCCCAATTGCCTGGGAGTAGATCAGCGCAGGTGAGGCCGGTAAATGGTTCCGACAGGTGGTTCTGCGTTCAGGCTATGAACGTCGGGACCCTGAACACCGCCGCGATGCCCTGCGTCGGCGTTTAAGCTGCTTCCATCGGCGTTCAGCGCTTGAACAACTGAGGGTCCGCATGGGCGATGGTCGCAGCGAGCCCGCATCGGCAGACTATGGAATTGCGCTCCCATCAAGGGGGCGGACAACACCGGCGGCATTTCTCTTCCCGCGACCTCTCCTGCCGTGACCGCCATTTCCGAAAAGGATTTCATCGCTTGCATCGAGGGCCTAGTGAGCGAGCTCGCCGGCGCCCGCGAGGTGGACGAGGACCTGCGACGCCGCTCGCATGAGGCGCTCATGGAGGGCTACGGACGGGCGCTCGCGCTGGAGGGCCAGCGCCGGCGACTGCGCGAACGGCAGCTCGAGCTGGCTGATCTGCCGGAGCCTGATGCGATTGCGCTGCGCGAGCTGGCAGCGCTGGCGCGGCGGGAGGCGCGGCTTGGCCGACAGGAGGGCAAGCTGCGGTCCATGCTCGCCCCCTTGAGGAGCGCGAGAGGGACTGACGGGCCCGTGCGCTTCAAGACATGATGCCGCGGCGCATTGCCTGAACAGAGGCCTGCTGGCGGTTAGCCACCCCGAGCTTCTCGAAGATGCTGGCGATGTGGCTCTTGACCGTGTTGGGGCTGATGAACAGCTCCGTGGCAATCGTCGCGTTGTCGTGGCCATCGACGATCAGCCGCAGCACCTCCAGCTCGCGCTCGGATAGCTCCCGCTCGGGGTCGTCACTTCGTCCCGGTGCCTGCTGCTTGCGCAGTCGGTCGAGCACCTCATTGCCCACGCGGGGTGGGATGATCGCTTCGCCAGCGGCGGCGGCGCGTACGGCGGCGACCATGTTCTCCAGGGGCTCGTCCTTTTGCAAGTAGCCGACGGCGCCGGCGACGAGCGCTTCGATCACCGATTCGTCATCGTCGACGATCGTGAGAATGACCACTCGCGCATTGGACCCCGACTTGACGATCGTGCGCGTCGCCTCCAGGCCGCCGATGCCCGGCATGCTCAGGTCCATCAGCACCACCTCGGGACGAAGCTCGGCGGTCAGCCCCATCGCGGCCCGGCCGCTGCTAGCCTCGCCGACGATGTCGATCCCCTCCCTTTGAAGCACCTGCACGAGTCCCCGGCGAAAGACGTCGTGATCGTCGACTACGAGAGTCCGCACCTTGTGTGGCGCAATGGGCGGGGGAGCGTCCTGGGTGTTCATTCGATTCGAGAAGGTCAGCTAGTAGAGCCTCCTTCGAGAACAACGATGTTACTCCCTGTTCATCCCGCCCGATCCTGACCGAGTGATGTCGTCGGCTTGGCAGATGACCAGCGGTTTGCTCTTCTCGATCGATGGGATCGGCTGGACCGGTGTCCCCGACGACGTGCCGCCGGACCGCTACTCGCGAGGCCACACCGACTCGCAGGTGTTCCGCCTAAGCACCGTGCGCGGCGACTTCGGTGACGTCGTGCAAGAGCTCGACGCGCGCATCAACGGCTTCACCGGATCGACCAGCTTCCCGACGTTGGAGAGGGATGGCGTCGTGCTGTGGCCACGTTACGCGGACAAATTCCATCTCTACTTCGCCTACCTCCTGCGCAAGGACGGCCGCGTGGCGATCACCAAGAAGTGTCCCGGGCACGTGCCCGGTGGGAGCTTCTACAACAGCGGCAGCTATTTCGATCTGACCTCGGAGCGATACGTCGGGCCCACTGTGGTGGGGCGGTGGTACCGCCTCGCTTCAAGCGTGCAGGACAACCCAGACGGCTCGGTAACCGTCCGCACGTTCCAGGACGGTCGTCTGGTCGCCCAGGCGACCGACCGCGGCCTGGGCTGCGCGCCGATCCGCGGGCCGGTCACCTGGGCATCCGCTCCGACAACGTCGACGCCAACCTCACTCATTACCGGGTGTCCGAGCTCTCGCCACTGCTGCCGACCAGCTGTCCGGGCAGTCTCGTGGGTGCCAAGCGCCGGACAGAGCTGGCCGACGCGCGCCGGCGGGGAGCAGTCGGCTCGCGCTGCCCGGCGGTGTTGCGCCGGCCAGCCCGTAGGACGCCCTGCCGGCGCGCGCCCGCTCAGACCCGGGCCGAGTAGGAGCGCGGCTCCACGGCCGCCGGAGCGCGCGCGCGCTCGCCCAGCGCCGTCTCCACGGCCCGGAGCAACGCGGGAACCTGCTGATGCCACATCAGCCCGTCCATGACCCGCTGGCGCGCCTCGGCGCCGAGCCGCAAGCGCCGCGGCTCGTCGTCGAGCAGTACGGCCAGCTGCACGGCCAGATCGTGCGGGTCGGCGTCGCGGGCGTACACCGTCGTCTCCCCGCACAGGCGGCGCATCTCGGCCAGCGGGAACTGAATCACCGCTCGCCCCATGGCCATGTACTCGAGCACCTTGCGCATGGCGGCGCGGTCGTTCATGCTGTTGCGCTCGTCGACGTTGACGCACACGTCGGCTGTGGACAGGTACGCGCGCACGAGCTCGTCGTCGACCGCCTCGGACACCTCGACGTACTCCTCCAGCCCACGCCGGCGCACTTCCCGGCGCAGCTCCTCGTGGGCGTCGCCTGGGCCGACCAGGTCGAAGGAGATGTCGCTTCGGCCACGCTGGAACACCAGCTCCTCGGCGGCCTCGATCAGTCGGCCCAGTCCCTCCTGCCGGGACATGGCCCCCAACCACAAGACGAGATGGCGGCGTCCGCGGCGCAGCTCGGGTCGCTCCGCCACCGGGAAGATCCGCTCGGCATCGGGGCCGTTGCCCACCAGGAACACCCGCTCGGGGTCGGTCCGGCCGCGCGTGCGGGCGATCTCGGCGCAAGGACCGCTCACAGTGATCACTACGTCCGAACAGCGGAATGCCAAGCGCTCGCCGAGAAGCAGCAGCCAGTGGAGCAACCCGCGCCGCTGGAACTTGGCCTCGAACAGCTCTGGGCAGATCTCGCGGTAATCGAACAGCACCGAGACGCCGCGCCGGGCCAGCGGCAGCGTCAGCAGCACCGCCAGGTCGGGCGGGTTGCATACGAACACGAGGTCTATGGGATGCGCACGGTGAACTCGGCGTGAGAGCTGACCCAGCCGCAGCCAGGCCGCGGCGTACTCACGCAGATAGCCCAGCGCTCCACGCCCGGGCGGCGCCGGGCGGAAGCGCAGCACCCTGACGCCGTCGAGCGTCTCCTCCAGCAGCTCCTCTCCGTAGCCGGTCGGACTCGCGACCGTGACGGCGTAGCCGGCGTCGCGCAACGCGGCCACCTCGGCGCGCACCCGCACGTCGAACGGATACGGCAACGCCTCCACTAGCACGAGGACGTGCGCGCTCATCGGCCGTGCGCGCTCATTCGCGGATTCGCAGGGGAAGCTAGTCCCAGCAGGCGGCGGCGGTCCTCGCGCCTGACGAACCGGCGCAGCTCGACCTCGGCGCGCGGCACCCTGCGCAACGCGGCCAGCGCCCAGCCGACCAGGTAGTTGAGACCACAAAGAAGCAGTGGCCTATCGCACATGCGATTCACACCGGCCGCCAGCACGTGCAGCGGATGGGCGCCATAGGCGAATGCGGCCAGACCTGCGCGCCGGTAGCCGCGCAGAAGGCCGTCGTGGGACCCCATGCGGCGCAGGTGAATGGGATCGCCTGAGGGGATCGGGAAGCTCGCCGTGCGCCAGCCGTGCATCCGCGCCCGCACCTCATCTATTGTGTCCCAGCCCAGGATTGGAGGGATCGGCCAGATGTCCCGGAGACAGGCGCGGCGGTAAAGGTGTTTGGTCCCTCGACATGCTCGGGTGGACAGCGCTGGCGAACGAGCCCGCCGTCGTCCATCGCCGAGCTCAGGAAGGCGCCCGCCATGCCCAGGGTCGGATCGCTCTCGAATTGGCGCTCGATCTCGGTCAGGAAGTCATTGCTCAGCCGCAGGTCAGCGTCCAGCTTGCCCACCACGTCGTAGTCTTCGCCCAACTGGGCCAGGCCCCACTCGAACGCGCGCAACTCGTGTGCCTTCACCATCCGGTCGCGCTCTGGCGATCGCGGCGGCCGGCGCAGCAGGGTGGCGTAGGAGTGGCGCCGGGCGAAGGCGGCGGCGATCTGCGGACCGTCGTCGCTGGAGCCATCGTCGACAAGCAGCAGGCGATCGGGGAGGCGCCGCTGGCTGGCCATCGAGTCCAGCAGCTCACCCACGTACTCCTCCTCGTTGAGGAACGGCACGATCACCGCGAGCTTCATGCTGAGCCCTCCTCGGGGTGAGCCCGCGACACGGCACGCGCGCGGCCGCCCAACATCAGCCGCCGCAGCACGCGCCGGCGGGTGTCCTGTGCCACGTACTCCCGCAGCTCGCGCTCGGCACGGGGCATGCGGCGCAACCCCGCCAACATCCAGCCCAGCACATAATTAAGGCTGCCCAGCACGGGTGGTCGATCAGCCAGCCGCTGAACGGCGGTCGCCATGACGTGGATCGGATGCTCACCGTAGGTGTATGCGCAGGTCCCCCACCGCCGGTAGCCGCGCAGTAGCCCGTCGTGCGTGCCCATCGGGCGCAGGTGCAGCGGGTCGCCCTCGGGCAGGTCCACGCTGCGCGTGGTCCAGCCACGCAGGCGTGCGCGGATCTCGTCGATCGTGTCCCAGCCCAGCAGCGAGGGGATCGGCGAGATCTGTTCGTGGCACTCACGGCGGTAGAACTTGGTCGCGCCATTGACGTGATCCTCCGGACAGCGGTGGCGGGCCGGCACGCCGTCGGGCCCGAGCTCGGCCAGGAAGGTGCCCACGATCCCCAGCCGCTGGTCGACGATCAGCTCGCGTTCGAGCGTGGCCAGCATGGAGGGCGGCAGGCGCAGGTCGGCGTCCACCTTAGCCGCTACGTCCCAGGGCTCCTCGGCGCGCTGCAGCGCCCATTCGAAGGCTGTCAGTGCGACACCGTGCGCCAGCCGGTCGCGGCCGACCTTGCGCGGGGGCCGGCGCAGCACCGCCGCATACGGATGGCGGGCGGCGAACTCGGCAGCGATGGCCGGGGAGTCGTCATCGGAGCCGTCGTCAACCAGCAGCAGCCGGTCGGGTGGACGCGTCTGCCCGCCGACCGACTGCAGCAGCTCGCCCAGGTAGCGCTCCTCGTTCAGGAACGGAACGACAACCAGCATGCGTATCTGCTCAGCAATGCGATCTTGCTCTCCCCGCTTCAGATTTCCGTTGTGCTCGGGTGCTACCGCGCCTGCGGCAGCGCCGGCAGCGGCAGGGCTGACCGGCCGCGTGCCGTTGGCCGACCGGGCGGCTCGGACGTTCACCCCTTTGCCCGCGCGACCGCGCGCGACCGGTTGCAACGGCGTCGCGGCGAAGGTGCGCGCGAACGCCTGCGCGCGCGGGACTGGCGGGCGCCAGCCGAGCACCGCAGCGGCCCGGTTGGTGCCGTAGCGGAAGCTGCGCAGGTTAGGCATCATCGGGTAGCGCGCCAGCAGGCCTGGCGATGAGATCCGCCCCCCGCTCAATCGGCCGCCCAGCTCATAGGCGGCGGCGAGCGCGTGGTAAACGCTCAGCGGCAGCGGAATGACCCGGACCGGGCCCGGCTGGGCGCGCCGCCAGCGGCGCAGGTACTGATACTGGCGCGGGGGTTGGGGGTCGACGGCGTTGAACGTCTCGCCCGCAGCGCACGGGTTGACCGTGCACTCGGCCAGCAGTGCCGCCGTGTTCTCGACGTAGTTCAGCGGCATCAGATTTCGCCCGCCGATCAGCAACACCCCGCCGGCGCCCAGCCGACGGCCCAGCCTGTGCTGGAACTGGCGCTCGCGGCCGTACACCGCCCCGGGGCGCACGACAACCACCTCGACCGCGCCCTGGTCGCGCAGCTCGCCCACCAGCCGCTCCTGCACGCTCTTCACCCACACATAGTCGTCGCGGCGATCCAGACGCGGCTCCAGCGGCGTGGACTCGTCGATCACGCCGCCCGCCTGAACCTGGTTGAAGGCATAGACCGCGATGGTGGAGACGTGCACAAGCCGGCCGCGCCAGGTCACCTCTTGCATCGCGTCGATCAGCCGTTCGGTGGCCAGCACCGTGGCGTCGAACCGGCCGCGCGCCGATCCCGAGGTACCGGCGGCCAGGTGCACAACCACGTCGCAGCGCTCCAGCTCACGCGCCAGCTGAGGGTCGGGCCGGCGCAGGTCGCAGCGCAGCACCTCCACGCCGAGCTCGACGAACTCGACCGGGACCGCGCTCGAGGGACGCACCATCGCGGAAACTGCCTGCTCGCGGCTGCGAAGCTCACGCACCACGTAGCGGCCGAGGAAGCCGGAGGCTCCAGTGACCAGCGTCCTCATGGGCGCGACGCCTCGCTGAAGAGGTCGCGGATCACGCTGTTGACCGCGTCCATCTCGGCCTCGGTGATGGGTGGCGGCCCATCGCCGCCCACGGCATCGTAGAAGCGGTCGAGCAGCGTTCCCAGACCGGCGTAGCCGTCGTGGCGTCCGGTGACCTTCTTGGCGGTCATCGCCGCGCCGGCGCGCAGGCCCTCTAGGCCGTCGCGCACGCCGCGGGCGATCACCGAGCCCTCGGTGCTCACGCACATCTGGCCGGTGTAGACGTCGAGCGCGAGGCTGCCGCGGGTGCCCTGTACGTCGAGCTTGAGGTGAGACGGGGCGGAATGCCGAGATACCGTCACCACGGCGCAGGTGCGCGGACCGCTGAGCAGCGCACGCAGCTCGTCGTCGCTTGCGAACGAGCCATCCAGCCGGTGGCGGACGGCGACCGCGTCGGTGCAGCCGTCCATGAACGGCAGCGCCATCGACACCGGGTGGGTGATGAAGTTGTGCAGGGCCCCACCGGGCAGCTCGTGCGCAAAATGCACGACGTCGCGATCTGCGTACGGGCCATTGACGCCCATTACCCCACCGTAGGAGACGTCAACGTTAACCGCGTCCCCGATCCGCCCCGAGCGCCAGACCTCCAGCGCAGCCAGTGTCGGCGACTCGAAGCGGCAGTTGTAGTTCTCGCACAGCAGGAGCCCTCGCTCCCGGGCCAAGTCGCGCATCTCCACGTACTCGTCCCAGGTGGGGGCGATCGGCTTCTCCACGAACACGTGCGCGCCGGCTTTCAGCGCCTCGAGCGTCAGCGGGTGATGTGCCTGGGGCGGCGTGAGCACGTGTACGACGTCGGGCCGCGTGTCGGCCAGCATACGAGCGAAGTCGGTGTACGGGGCGCCCCGGCCGAAGCGCTCGCTGACCGCGCGGGCCAGCGTCTCGTGCAGGTCGCACAGGCCCACCACCTCGACGTCGCGCCGGTCGCGCAGCTTGGCGAGATGCTCGAAGGAGATCGTACCCAGGCCCACTATCGCCGTACGCACAGCGCTCATCGCCCATCCTCCGCCGAGAACACCGCTGTCTGGGTGCCGTGTGCTCGGGCCGGCGGCGCCGCGCACAGGGCGATCAAGAGGCCCAATGTGGGGGTGATGGCGATCTCGGTGAAGCTGGCGAAGCTGGCGGTGACCAGAGCGAGCGTGAAAAGCGCGGCTTGGGCGCCGAGGCGCGTTGCGGCGAACAGCTCTTCCTCTCGGCGGCGGCGAGGCCATAGGATGCACAGCAACAGCAACAGCAAAAGCGCCCCGGCCACGAGCCAGCCCAGCTTCCAGGCCAGCCACAGGTAGCCGTTCTCGACGTACCGGCGTGGCGCGGGCGGCACATTGGTGCCGGGCCGGCCGATCAGGATCGCCGCGCCCAGCCCCGACCCGGTCAAGGGATGTTGAGCGATTTCGGCGCTGACCATGCGACTCTCGGCCACCCGGTAGGTCACCGAGGGGTCGGTCTGGTATTCGCTGAGAGAGGACAGCCGGGTCTCGAACGCGCTCAGCACTGATGGCGCGAGCACCGCCAAAGCGATGAAGACAGTCAGGAACCCGACCGGCGCCCAGGCCAGCAGCCGCAGGCGCTGGCGCCGGGGCGCGCGTATCAGGATGAACAGGACGCCCAGCACGGTGGCCACGAAGAAGGAGCGCTCAAAGGTGAGCACCAGCGCCGCAAGGTTGAGGATCAGCACGGCCAGCAGCGCCAGGCGCATCGATCTCGATCGAACCGTGCCGGAGACGAGCACCGCGAGGGCGACGAGCGCTGCGATCGGGAAGGCGAACAGCCCGATCACGCGTCCCGCGGTTTCGAACGTTGCGACGCCCCCGCCCAGGTCAGGGGGCAGTTCAAATCTGATCCCTAGCACGAACTGCGCAACTCCCCACAGGCCCAGCAACACCCCGATCGCGACCAGCCCGTCCAGCAGGCGGCGCCGGGTGCGCGGGTCCGACAGCAGCGGCAGCGCCATGAGCACCGTGCCGAAGCTCAGCAGCACGCGGAACTCGCCGCCGACCCCGCTGATAGAGCGTCCCAGGCTCATCGCGTGCACAAGCTGCAATGTCGCCCCGGCCAGGAAGGTGAGCGTGAGCCCCAGCGCGATGCAGCCGCGGGTGTCCAGCGGCTCGCGGGGCAGCACCCACACCGCCCGGGCCAGCCCCGTCAGCAGCAGCACGTCGGAGGGGATCGCGCCGGTGCTACCTTCGCTGCCCCCCGAGCCCGAGCCGAAGTGGCTTTGGATGGTCAGCGGGACGACCGCGGTCAGGAAGATCAGTGCCAGCATGTGGACCACCGGCGCCCGGAAGGCCAGCAGGAGAACCAGACCGACTCCGACCACTCCGAGCGCCATCGAGGGCTTGACCGCGCTCAGGCCGCCGAGGGCAAGCCCCGCCCCCACCAACGCCGTCGTCAGGAGCGCTCGATTGGCGTCGACGAACGGTCGGCGCGCGGACGGCAGACCCCCGATCGGGTATCCGGGCGAGCTCACGCCGCCGCTCCTGCTCGGGCGGTCGCCAACATCGAACGTCCCAGCGCCAGCGGGCTGGGGTCGGCCCGCCACATCAGAGCCAGGACCGTGCTCAGCCCGGTCGCCACGGCCGCCGCCGCCGCCACGTCGGCACTGGCGCCAGCCGTGCGCGCCAACCCCAGTGTCAGGACGGTCACGGCGGCCTCAGCTGCCACGGGGCCAATCACTCCGTGCAGCGCGCGCCACAGTTGCCGTGGACCCGAGCCGATCCGGCGGGTACCCCGAGATCCCGTAGGCGGCCGCCAGCGGCAGCACGAGCACAACGTGGGCGATGGCGGCCCCCTCGATTCCGGCCAAGCGGAC
This sequence comes from uncultured Solirubrobacteraceae bacterium, assembly GCA_963730575.1. Lineage (GTDB taxonomy): Bacteria > Actinomycetota > Thermoleophilia > Solirubrobacterales > Solirubrobacteraceae > Palsa-744. Next base: position 523,127 of record CAVSSG010000003.1, on the reverse strand, counting down.
CCCGCAGTACAGGCCGACCGTCATGCCCAGCAGCCATACGGCGTCGACGCGCACACAGAACCGCACGCTGCCAGAGCCGAGCATGAACTCCCGGATGATCGCCAGCACGGCGTGGGCGATGCCGGCCACCAGCAGGATCTGACAGGGCACCACCATCGGACGCCACGCCGGCCCCAGCAACCCGGGCAGCAGTATCGGGGCCAGCACGATCGCCGGTGGCACGAAGGGAAACAGCATCGCTGCGGTCAGCCGCACCGCCTTGCCGGAGCGCGTCGCCAAGATGCCCAGCTCCTCGGTGCGCGCCGCGGTGGGGAAGAGCACCTTCCCGATCTGCCACGCGAACTGCGTCATAGGGGCAAAGGCGATGGTGAAGGCCAGCGAGTAAAGACCCAGCTGGGCGACGTCCGTGAAGCGCCCGACGATGATGTAGTCGACGTTCAGCGCCGCGAAGGCGATAAGGGCTAGCCCGAAGAACCAGGCCGCGCCCTCCGGCCGCGCCAGCGCCCGTCGGCCCGTCCTGCCCACGGCACTTGGCGCTGGCAGCAGCCGGCGCGCCCACACCCAGGCAAAGCCGGCAAGCAGCGCCTGAAAGAGGATCTGACGGCCCACCAGCGCCCACACGCCTGCACCCATCAGCGCGGCGACCACCGCAATCACCGAGGACAGCGCCGCCGCGCCGGCATTGGCGGCCGCGTGGTGCTTGAAGTACAGCTCCTTCTGCAACAGCGCCAGCGGGACGATCGAAACACCGTAGATCGCCACGCTGAAGGCGAGGATCTGCAGCACCAGCGTGTTGGCCCCCGGCGCCAGGATGTGGATGACGCGGGCGCCCATCAGCATCACCAGCAGGCCGATTGCCAGACCGCTGGCCACATTGACCCCCGACGCATACCACAGCTGGCCGCGGGTGATGCTGCGAGACACCACGAAGCTGCCGCGCGTGCCGGATCCAACCACCAGCCAGGCGACCTGGATCATCACCATGGCAATCGTCACGCTGCCGAACGCACGCGGCTGGACAAGGCCGGCAATCAGGAAAAGCGACCCAAACCAGGCGAGCTGGCTGATCACTTGTCCGCCGCCCACCCAGGACATGCCGCGAGCCACCACCGGTAGGGACGCCTCGCGGCGGGTCGGCTCGCCTGCAGGTGTCGCCGCATGTGCATCGCAGGGCGGCTGCCCCTCCGGAGCAGCGAGCGCCGAAGGCAGTCGTGCGCTAGCCGACATGGCGATATAGCAGCTCTCCCAGGCTGCGGCTCAGGATGGGCGGGGCGCGACGGATGAGCAGACGCATCGCCGCCGGGGGCTTGACAGAGCGCCGCCCGATGCCCTGCTTCCCCAGCTCGGTGTACTGGAGCAAGCGCTCTTCGGCACCCCACATGAGCTTGAACGCGCGCAGCGACTCGTGACCTAGATCGGTGCGGCCCAGGTCGAAGGTGTGTAGCCCCTGCTCACAGCCCCAGCGGATGGCGTCCATGAACAGTAGGTTGTTCGGCCGCCGGTCCAGGAAACTAGTGTCGGAGGCCCCGTACTTGTAGGTGAGCACCCCGTGGAACACCAAGAACAATGCGCCGGCGATCGGCCGGCGCCCGATGCTGGCCACAGATACGAAGCCCAGCCCCTGGTCGAACAGCTTGGCGAAGCCCTGGATGAAGCGGCGAGGCTGGGTGGGGATTCCCTGCCGCCGGCGCGTGGCGGTGTGCAAGCGGTAGAAGGAGGCCAGCGCCGCGAAATCGGTGCGATGCTCGATGACGACCCCCTCGCGCTGGGCGCGGCGCACGCCGCGCAGCGCCTGTTGGCGAGTGAAGCGTCGCTGCACCGCCTCCACGTCGGGCTCGAGGCCCACCAGGTGATGGTAATAGGCCGAACCCGGGCGTCCTACCCCGGCCACCGCGCCGTGCACCTGGAGCTTGATCGCCAAGCTCACGCGAAGATCGTCCAGGGCCGCGCCCAGATCCGGCTCGAGGCCGGCCCAGCTGAGCGGCGGGCACAGGTCCGAGAAGGGAAGCGCGACGAGCCGCCGCCCGGTCAGCGGGCTGGAGATGAGCGCCAGCGGCAGTCCGGCGGACACCCGCCCCCGGGGGTCGGTGATGCAGCAGGCCATCAGGCGATACCTGTACTGCTCGCGCAGCAGGGCCAGCCAGTGCGGATGGTGGAAGACCGAGGCCCGCGGAGCGCTGTCGACGAACCGGCCCCAGCGCAGGTCCTCGATTGGATCCAGTAGCCGGAAACGCGCACCGGAGGCTGCCTCGGTCACGGGCGCCTCGATCATCTCGCTACACCTCCGCGCCACGGCGACGGCGGCCGGCGGCGATCCCGAGCATCAGCGGTGCGTTGAGGCCGGCCGGGAGCGGGTCGTCGGCGGCGAACACGGCGAACTCCAGAGGCCCGCGCATAGAGCGCACGTAGCGGCCGACCGACAGGCGACCCTGGCGGTACTCGGCGATGACCGCGGGCACGTCGGTGAGCATGCGCACCCAGCGCACGCCCGGCTGGAAGCTGGTACCGGGCACGCCGTAGCCGTTGACCATCCGCCACAGCAGCAGAGGGAAGTCGACCCCAGCGCGCGCACACATCGACTGCCAGCCCCACACTCGCGGGTTGACGTCGAGCAGCTTGTTCTCGCCCGTGCGCGGATCGCGCTTGAACTCCACCTCGACGATGCCCGTCAGTCGCATTCGGGCGAGCAGCCGCTCGGCATCGCTGCACACCGACGCGTCGTGGATGCTCTCCACGTAGCTGCTCGCGCGTCCGAAGTCGACCGGGAACTGGCGGATCCGACGCGCGGTAAGACAGGCCAGCACCCGGCCGTCGCTACACAGCGCTGCGTAGGAGAGCTGCTCCCCGCCAGGAATCAGCTCCTGGACCATCAGCGTCTGGGGATCAACAAGCGACCCCAGCCGGCTGTGCAGCTCGAGCAGGCCCGCGCGGTCGTCCACTCGCCAGGCCTTGTCACGCGGCAGGCGACTGAGCCGACCGCGAAACGCCGGCTTGACGATCACCGGGAAGCTCACGTTCAGCGCGGCCACCTCGGCGCCCAGTACGTGAGTCTCGGGCACGGGTACCCCGGCATCGGCCGCCAGCTCGTAGGCCAGGCGCTTGTCGTATGCACGCTGGAGGATCTCCCACGGCGGTGTGGTGAGAACAAAGCACCTGGCGAGTGCGTCGTGCTCGCGGGCGATCAGCGCCGCGTCCTCGTCGTCGGTGGGGATCAGCGTCCAGCCGTGGAGGCGCTCTCGCCGGCATAGCTCGATGAGTTCGTCGCGCCGGGCCCCGTCGGCGCCCGACTCCCATCGCAGGCGCCGCTGGACGTAGCGCGACGTGAGCGCGAGCGCGTGCTCGTCGCTCTTTGCCACGCACACCGGCACGCCGGCACGGCCCAGGCTGCGAACCGCCCCGAGCGCCCGGTAGCTGGCCCCGGTGACCAGCGCCCCGCGTCTTGCGCCGGGCCCCGGGAAGGAGCCCCTGGGCGGCGAAGGGCCCACCCGACGCGCGACCCTGGAGCCAGACGGGCGCATCAAGACCCTGGTGCTCACGAGTCTCCTTCGCCGGCGCGAGCGGTGACCAGCCGGGTCCGGGTGGGCGATGGCCGCGCGCTTCCGGCCGCGGTCGCCAGGTGGGCGGCCAGGGCCGGCGCGGCATAGGTGGTGCCCGACACGAACCGCATCAGTGGGCCGAAGGACTGGGCCGCCATGGCGCCGACGAAGTGCAGCCCGGGCAGCGAGGACTCAAACCCGCGCCGCAGCCTTGGCGCTCCATGGAAGACCTCGAGCGAGGCCAGCAGGTCGGGGGCGAGCAGTGGATGGCGGGCAAGGTCGACCCGGTAGCCGGTCGCCATCACCAGGTAGTCGGCCACACGCTCGCTTCCGTCGGCCAGCGTCAGCTTGAGTTCCTCGCCCGCACCGCGTGCCGATGTGATTGTCTGTCCGGTGGTGATCGTCACCCGGCCCACCCTGGGCTCCAGCCAGCTGGAGGCCGCCGGGCGGATCGAGCGGTAGGCGATCCGCTCCTGCAGCGCCAGCGGGAATGCCTGGTAGAGCCGGGGCCGGGCGGTGATCTGGTTGAGCCCGGGCGGCCCAACGTCGGTCGGCGGATACAGGAGGCGCCGGATCGGCCCCGGGCGGGCATGAAGCCAGCTGCTGCTGTGCAGCCAGCGGATCCCGGGTACTCGTGCGATGAGCTCCACGCCCGCCCCCGCCTCGCTGAGCAGCGCGGCCGACTCGACCGCGCTCTGCCCAGCTCCCACCACCATCACCCGCTGGCCCGCAAAGGGGCTCAGCTCGCACAGCTGCGAGGAGTGAAAGGCGCGATCGACCGGCAGCCCTGCAAGCTGGGGTGGGAGGTGGGCGAAGGAGTCCAGCCCGGTGGCCACCACAACCCGGCCGGCCTCCAGCGAGTCGCCGTTCTCTACCGTCAGGCGATAGCCGCCGTCGGCGCGCTCGAGCATGATGACGCGGCGCTCGTCTACGTCTGGGGCAACCTGCGCGGCGAACCAGTGTGCGTAGCGCAGGAAGTCGCGTAGCGGGATCGGGCGCGACAGCGTCTGGCCGTGGTCGCTCTGGTAGGCGTCGAGGGTCAGCGATCCCCGCGGATCGGAGATCGACGACGCCTGCCAGGGCGAGCGCAGCAGCATCCCCTGCGGCATGTGACGCTCCCAGAAATGCATGCGCGGTCCCAGTAGGCGCGTCTCCAGGCCCGCGGCGCGCAGATGTGCGGCGCATGCCAGCCCGTACGGGCCTGCTCCGATAACGGCGACTGTAGACTTCGACATGCGTCCCGCCGTCCGATCAGTCGTCCTGGGGGGCACCGACAGCAGACGCCTGCGAGTCTCGGCCGTTCCCGTTCGCAATCGCCTGCTCGGCCGGGACCAGCCTCGCGAAGTCCCCCAGGGCGCCCGCCCTCCGCTGTCCGGCTGCGCCGGCGGAGACCAGCACCGTCCCCAGCAGCGGAGCTTCGGTCGCGCTCAAGAGCTCGACGATCGCATGAGCCTGTTCGGCCTTCGTCGACCGCTCATGCGCCAGCAGGATTACTCCATCGCACAGACGCGCGAGCGGCAGAACGCAGCTGGGCTCGTCCAGAGGCGCGGTCAGGACGAGCACTAGGTCGCCGCGAGCCTTAGCCTCCTCGAGCACGTCCTGCATCGCCGCCCGGCCGAGCAGCGCCTCCGGCTCGGCCACTCGCGGACCGCTGGGCAGCGTCGCGTAGCTGACCAGCTCCGAAGGCTCAAGCTCGCGTTGGCGGGTGGTAGACCCAGCCACGAAGTGCACGTCGGTGACCTCGCGTCCAAAGCTGCTGCGCTCCGAGAGCACGGATGTCAGCCCACACGGCTCGTCGGACTCGCCGATGGCCGGCGCCGGCCGGCCCCCGAGATTGGCGTCGATCAGCACCACGCGCCGCCCGAGCACGCCCAGCGCCTCCGTGAGTCCGAGCGCCACCGCGCCCGCGCTCTCCCGGCTGCTCGCCGGCGAGATCATCACGGCGCACCTGCCCTTGGCCACATTGGTGAACGCCAGTCGCGCCGCCAGATCAGTGTACGCTCGTCGGCGGCCAACCTCCAGGCGCGCCGGGTCACGCAGCCGGCGTCCACCTGGGATGGCGCCCAGCACAGGCGCCCCGAAGGCCGCCTGGAACTGCGGCCCACCGAGCAGCCGACGATCGACCGCCTCCAGGCCGAACACCGCGGCCACGGCCAGTATCAGCGCCACGATGAGTCCGACCACGATGTTGGTCAGCACCTTGGGCGAGGCGGGGGAGCTGGGCACGCTCGCCGGTCGGATGATCAGCACGCCGCCGGTCTCCGACGCGGCCGCGGCCTGTAGCTGCTGCACTCGTTCGGCCACGGGTGAGTGGGCAACCGTGGCCCCGGGGTTGGTCTCGGCGGCGGCCAGCGCCTGGTCGATCTGGCGCACGGCGGTCTGTCGCCGGTAGGCTTGATACTGCGTGGCAAAGGCGGTTGCCAGGCGAGCTGCCTGCGCTGGATTGGCGTCCTGAGCCGTGATCGAGACCAGGTTCGATGTCGCCTCCCCGGAGACGCTCATTTGGCTGACCAGGCTGGGTACCGTTGTCTGCAGGTGTAGCTGGCCGCGGACCGCACTGGCCACCGGGTCGACCGTGATCAGCTGCGCGTAGGTATTGACGTCGCGCTCGGCGTCAGCCGGCGAGGACACCGAGCCCGGACTGATTGCGGCCTGCACCGCGTCGGTCGGCTGCAGGAGGATCTGCGCTGTCGCGTCGTACTTCTTGTGCTGCATCCTGGTGATCGCCGCGGTGCTCGCCAGCGTGAGCAGAAATACCAGCAGCGCCACCGGCCATCGCCGGCGCAATGCGGCGCCGAAGTCCTGCGCACGCTCGGTCGGCGTCCTCATCGTGTCCGGTGCGACGGAGCGGGCGGCCGGATCACTTGTGGCTCTGCTCATAGCCGCTTCCCGTCTGAGGCCAGGTTGCCCTTTGTTGCTTGAAGACTGTGGCAGGTGCTTGGCGGCGTGGGCTCGAGGCTCGCCGCTCATAGGTCAATGACAATGTCCTCACCCTCCTTGCGGGCGTAGGCGGTGCTCGCTCGGACGCCGGGTCCGATGATCGCCGCCGGGTCGCTCGCAGTCGCCGGGCCGCACTGCAGGCTGGCGCGAGTCCGCCACCAAGAGGCGACGTCGCGTGGTAGGGCGTGCCAGCCCCCCGTCAGGCCGGTCAGGTGGACCAGCAGCTCGCTCGTAGAGGTGCAGGCGCTCGTCGCTGAGCAGGTAGTCCGGGTGCACGAGCACATTGACGAGGCCGTGGTTGCGTGCAAGCCAGTCGCTCTTCTGAACCCAGCGCTCGATAGAGGTGACCCTAAGGATCTCGAATAGCGTGTGGTCCTGCGCCATAGTGATGGGCAGCTCGATCAGGTCGCCCAGGAAGAACGGCCAGATCAAGCAGCACCCGCCCGGGTGAGGCTCGAACGGATCGGTGTCCGGAAACGAGCTGTCGTAAAGACAGCCCAGCTCCGGCATCCACGCGGACTCGCGGTGTGTGGCGGGAGAGCGAAAGCCGACAGCCCCCCACTCTCGCATCACGCGGTGAATGGGGGGCAGCTGAGCGGCGAAGCTGGCGCGGTCGGCGAACAGCAGGCCGTCGTGGTGCAGGCCATGCAGGCCGATCTCACAGCCCGCCTCGCGCAGAGCCGGGAACAGACCCGGATCGATCGGGTAGTCGTCGGCGACGAAGTTCCAGGACGAGTGCAGCCCATGCCGGCGCTCGATCTCCAGCAACCGGGGGATGTTCTCCAAGCCGCGCGGACCCTCGACGTCGTGGGTGAGGATGAACGCGAAGCGACGGCGTTCCGGCCAGAAGTTCACGAACGGGAGCCGCTTGGCCCCGCTAGCCTCAAGCTCCGCTCGCAAGCAGTCCTTGAGCCGATCAACGCACCATGTCTCAATCGGCCAAGCCGGAAACGGGCACCGGGCCTGGTGCCGCGCATAGAGACGGCGCAAGGCGAGCTGCAAGGCTCGCGGAATCATCGGCTTGATCGCGTAATAGCCGTTCAGCATCGTGGGACGCCGGCCGTCCATGTCGCGGGCAAAATGGATGCTGGTGGCATCGAACGGAAGGATTGGCAAGCGGTCCGAGGGCGGCGTCAGGCCCACAGCGGTGTTCGGGCGATGGGGAGAGTCGTCGACTGGTGCGGTGGAACGCGTGTCTTGCGGGGCCTGTAACGGCATGGCTAGTTGGCCCCGCGTTGGCTCAGGAGCACCGGCACCGTGGACAGCAACAGCTTGATGTCCCGCCACAGCGACCAGTTGGTCACGTACAGGTAGTCGAGGGTGACCATCTCACTGAACGGAATGCAGGTGCGTCCGAGTACCTGCCACAGTCCGGTCATGCCGGGTGTCAGGTCGATGCGGCATCTCCCCCAGCCGTGGATCTTGCGGTCCTCGGACTCGACCAGCGGACGCGGACCGACCAGGCTCATCTCGCCCTTCAGCACATTCCAGAGCTGCGGCAGCTCATCCAAGCTGGTGCGTCGCAGGATCCGCCCCACCCGAGTCACCCGCGGGTCATGCTCCAGCAGCAGCCAGTTGGTGTCGCGGCTCTCGGCCCGCAACCCGTCGACCATCTCTTCGGCGTTGTCGACCATCGTGCGGAACTTCAGGACAAGGAAGCGCCTCCCCCCCCGGCCCACGCGCTGCTGACGGAAGAGCACCCGGCCCTTCGAGTCCAGCCTGATCGCGCACGCGACGAGCACGAGCAGCGGCGTGCAGGCGAGCAGGAGGACCAGCGAGCCGACGATATCCATCCCGCGCTTCATCGCTCGCGATGAGCGGCCGAGCACCGGCGGGTACATACCGAAGACGGTCAGACCCTCGACGTTGTCCACCTCAACCGACGGTCCCATGGCGTCGAAGGGCTGGGGTACCACCCCGACCTTGACGCCCAGCTCCTGGGCGCGGCGGACCAGCTTCAGGAAGTTCTCGGCCCGCACGTCTCCATAGGAGACGATGACCCTGTCGATGCCGTGCTCGGCAACTACCGTGTCGATGTTCAGCTCATCGAGATTGCCAAGCCAGCACAGCGAGGAGGAGGCGAGCGCGCCCGTAGCGGCCGGAACTTGGCCCGAGTTGCCCACGATCGCGACGGGCTTCACCCCGTACTCGGGATGGCTGGCCAGCTTGCCGGCCACCACGGCGATGGCGTCGCCGTCGCCCACCAGCAAGACTCGCTCGGGGCCCAACCAACGGTGGATCGTGCGGCGCGCCGCCGTGCGGAAGGTCACAGCGGACACCAGCGTCACCAGGCCGAACAGCAGGATGTACTTGAAGTGGATCGTTCCGCTGGGAACCAGGTGGTAGTACAGCCACAGCAGCAGGCACCCCAGCAGCAAGGCATGCGCTAGGCTGGCCAGGTCGTCCACAGACCCTTGGCTGATGCGCTTGATGTCTCGCTCGTACAGACCGTAGGCGTTGTTAATGATCAGGAACAGCGGAACCATGAGCAGGCCCCAGCCCACGTAAGACCAGATGTCTCGCTGCCCGACGAAGGCAATCACGAGCGCCAGAGCGATCGCCACCGCGTCGGCCAGCGCGAGGAGCCGGCGCACGGCCCGGTCGCGCGCACAGTATCTGCGGGCCACGACTCGCGGCGATACGATCGTCAGCTCCGGAATCGACAACGCCACCATACCGGCAGCCTCCGATCCCAGGTCGGCCGAGACGCTCGCAGCTTTGAAGCTATCCGGCGGACTCATGCAGCACGGTCGCCTTCGGAATGACGGGCTGACGTTCTCGAACGAAGCGCGGGTTCATCGGCATCGCGCCAAGCTCTACCTGCTCACCACCAAGCTCCAGTGACCGGTCGGCCGCCTCGGTGATGCGAACGACGTCCCTGGCCAGGCCAGTGTGGTAACGCATGAGATTACCGGTGCGGATCGCATCGGCAAAGTCTTCGAGCTCAGCCGCCAGTGGCTCGTGGCTCTCCAGCTTTGGCGAGACGATGTCGCCGGTGCGATAGGAGAGGTGGTACTCCCCGAAGGTTTGAGGGTCCTCGTACACCACGCCGTGGTCGAAGAGTCGGATCGGCTCTGCGGCGCCGTCGTCGTAAACGACCATCTTCTCGCTGCCGACGACCACGGTGCGGCGCAGCTTGCTCGGTGACAGCCAGCTGAGCTCGACGCTGGCCACAATTCCGGATGCGAAGTTCAGCGTGACGAAGGCGACGTCGAACATGCCCTCGACGATCGAGTCCCGGCCGACTGCGCGCACCGATGTCGGCACCTCGCCGAGCCAGTGCAACAGGATCGAGAAGTCGTGCGGGCCCAGGTCCCAGATGACGCTCACGTCGCGCTGGTGCAGACCGAGGTTGACCCGACTGGAGGATATGAAGTAGATGTCGCCCAGAGTCTCCGCCTCGAGTAGGCGCTTGATCGCCCTCACCGCAGGGCTATACAAGAAGGTGTGCCCGCACATCAGCACGCGCTGCTGTTCTGATGCCAGGCGCACCAGATCCTCCGCAAGCGTCGCGGTATTGGCGAGCGGCTTCTCGACGAACGTGTGCTTTCCGGCCAAGAGGCTCCGGCTGCAGAGCTCGTAGTGAGTGAACACCGGCGTGGCGAGCACGAGCGCGTCGAGATCGTCGGCGTGAAGCACCTGCGCGATGTCGGTGGCCACCATCACGCCGGGGTAGCGCCGCTGAAAGCGCTCCAGGCGAGATTCGTCGAGGTCACAGATCCACTTGACCTCAATGCCCGGGTTGTCGGTCAGGACTCGAAGCAGGTTCGGCCCCCAGTAGCCGAGACCTACCACGCCGAAGCTCAGGCGCTGTGCGGAGTTACCGCGGGTCATGGCGCCCGTTGTCCGATTTGGCATAGCCGAGGTCGGCGCAGGCGTCGACCACGCGCCGGACCTCGTGGTCTTCAAGCTCGGGGAACATCGGCAGCGACAGCTCGTGGGCGGCCCAGTGACGGGCCGCCTCCAGGTCGGCCTGCGGCCCTAGGCGCCCGTGCCACAGCGGGTGGTCGCTGGCCGCGCGGCTGTAGTGCACGCCAGTCGCGATCCCCGCACGCCCAAGCGTCGCGGCAGCCTCATCGCGATCGCCGACCAGGATTGGGAAAAGGTGATACACGCATGGCGTCTCCGGGCGTTCTGCGAGCAGCAGCTCGTCGGCCAGGAGATCGCGATATTGGGCGGCGTGGCGGCGGCGTGCGCGATTGCTGGCCGCGAGGTGGGGGAGCTTCACGCGCAGCACCGCAGCCTGCAGTCCGTCCAAACGCTCGTTGAACCCCAACTCGATGTGCTCGCCCTTGCCCCGCTGACCGATGTTGCGTAGCCTCCTCGCCCGCTCGGCGAGGTCGGGGTCGTCCGTACAGATGGCCCCTGCATCCCCGAGCGCGCCGAGGTTCTTGCTCGGGTAGAAGCTGAACGCGGCGGCGTTGCCCAGGCCTCCTACCGGTCGCCCCTGGCAGGTGGCTCCGTGAGCCTGAGCGGCATCCTCGATGACCAGCAGGTGGCGCTTCTGCGCGAGCGCGCGGACGGCGTCCATGTCGCACGCCTGGCCGTAGAGGTGCACGGGCAGGATCGCAGCAGTGTTGGGACCGACGACGGCCGCAGCTGCCGCGACATCGATCAGGCCAGTGCCCCGCTCCACGTCACAGAACACCACGGTTGCGCCGGCATGCGCGACGGCAAGCGCCGAGGAGATGAACGTGTGTCCAGGCACGATGACCTCGTCGCCCGGACCGATGCCAGCCGCTATCAGCGCGATCGTCAGGGCTGCCGTGCCCGAGGCGACGCCTACGCAATGGTTCACCGCGCAGAACTCGGCGAACTCGGACTCGAAGCGATCGACCTCTTCGCCCAGGATGAACGCGCTCGCGCGCACGACGCGGTCAAAGCTTGCACGCAGCTCTTCGGCGAGCGCCGCATGTTGGCGCTCCAGCGCCACGAAGGGAACGACAACCCCGTGGAGCGCCGCAACGGGAGGTGACCGACGTTGGATGCACCTTGTATGCGCGGCGTCGCTGCTAACCGCGGATGGGTCGGAAACGCTGGTGTCAGCCCTCTCGGCCGCAACGACAAAGTCACTCATCTCGGACTCCCACCTCACCCAGCATTACTCCCACGTCACAGCCATTGCTTGAATCCTTTCGACTGCAAAAAGCTTTAGTGCTGCAGAAGCAATGCTCAACTCCCCTCCCGAATTAGGTCTCTGGGTGCCTAAGCGTCCGCGTAAGCTTCGTTGCGGGCCCTAGGGGTGGCAATAGTCGCCGTGGGCGATTTACCGTTCATTTGGATGAACGCCGTCTCCGGGGCCCCGGCCGGCCCTGCCGTTGCCGTCCCCACGCCGCCAGCGCCTGCCGTTCAACGTGCTGGCCATTGACCGCGCACATTTGATCTGCTTGGTGGCGGGCTTCGGACCTGCCCGGCTCGTTTGTTGCAGAGCGTGATGCCCGGGCTGATGATGGTTCCGTTATCGCCGGAGTTGATCGCCGGGCTGTTCGACGCCGGGTGGAAGCCTATTGGTGCTCATCTCACCATACCCCGATGTCGCTGCCTTCTTCTCCAGCTTTGTAGGCTGGACTGCCCGCAGCTAAGACGTAGGATTGCGGTTCCAGCAGGGGGCTGGCTTGTAGGTCGTGGGTCCCCGGTGAGCACGGCTGTCCGTAGATATCGATGTGCCAGAAGAGGTCGTACTGGCAGGTGACGCTGGCTTTGGTGCTGATGTAGAAGCCGATTTCATGTTTGCCGGAGGAGGGGCCTTCGAGGATGTTGTCCTCGTATGTGCCCGAGCTTTTGTTGTTGAACTCCACGCCGTCTTCGGTCAGTCCGGCGTCAACGAGCGTGTTGTGCTTGATGACGATTTCCTTTGGCGACGATTCCCCTTCTTCTTCGTAGCCGTCGATGCCCAAGATGATCCCGATGTTGCCGATGTTGACGATGACATTGCGTTCGATGTTCCATTTTTCGCTGCCCGGTCCCGTGTCAATGAAGGCGTGGGCGTTTGCGCCTTCGATGTTTTCGATGGTGTTGCGTTCGGCCAGGAAGTTCGTGACGGGATCGCCGTTCGCTCCGTCGTTTTCGCCCGGCTTGTAGGTCCACGTCTGGAAGGCGTCGTTGTGGTTCCCGTAAGGGTTCGAGATGTTGTGGACCTTGTCGTAGAGGAAGCTGATGTGGTCGCCCCACAAATCCACGGCATCGTTCGGAGTGCCCGTCAGTTCGGAGCGTTCGACGGTTACGTGGTTGCCATAGATCGTCATGTCGTTGCCATCCTCGTCGCTCAGGCCGACATCGCTGATCGCGACTTCCTTGACGAGGACTTCGCTCGTGTAGCCAGAACTGTCGGGCGGGTTGCCGGGACGCTGGAAGTGGATGCCGTCCTCAGCGCAATGGTTGATCTCATCGCTCTTGACGGTTACGTCGCTCAAGGCAGGCTGGATCGTCACGCAGTTGCCGCTCGCACCCGAGATGGTCAGGTTTTCCACGGTTACGTCGCTGGCCGCCACGTTGAAGCTCCGCACGGTCACTGCTTCTGAGCCGTTGGCCTCGAAGGTGATCGGGTTGCCTGGGGTCCCGGAGACCGCGAGCGTGACGTCTTCGGGGTAGCTGCCGGCCTCGATCAGCACCGTGCTGCCCGCGTCGGCCACTGAAGCGGCATGGTCCACTGTGCGCCAGGGCGCGGTGAGCGTACCTGGATTCGAGTCGCTGCCGCTCGTCGAGACGTAGTAGGTGGGGCCGGTTGAGCCGGTCGGGCCGGTTGAGCCCGTCACGCCGGTTGGGCCGGTTGAGCCGGTCGGGCCAGTAGGGCCGGTGGCTCCGGTTTCACCCGTTGGTCCGGCGCCTTCAGTGCCCGTCGCGCCGGTTGGTTCGGGCGGGCCGGTGGGACCCGTCGCGCCGGTCACGCCGTTCGGCGGCGGCCCCGTGTAGCTGATCTGCACCTGGGGTTCCGAGGATGCCGGCACGACGCTGCCCCCCGCCGGCACCAGCGAGCTCCCGCCGCCACCACCACCGCCGCTGTACCAACTAGCACTACAGCCGCCGCCGCCGCCGTAGTAGCCGCCCCCACCCCCTCCGCCGAGATAGATGCATTGATGGCCTTCAAGAGCGTTGCCGCCGGTTCCGAGGTGGCCGGCCTGGCCGGGGCCGCATCCCCCGCCACCGCCCGCGCCGCCGCCGCTCGCCGTTCCAGCGCCGCCGCCCTCGGGACCGTTGGAAGAGACGCCAGTTCTCGACGGCGTGCCGGCTTCGCCCGCGGCACCGCCGGCCCCGGCGGTGCCGCGTCCAGTCACTCCCCCGCCGCCTCCGCCGCCGGCGACGATGAGCCTGTCATCCGGTGAAAGGCCTGCCGCGACCGGCGATGTGCGCACGTCCGAGGCGCCCCCGCCACCGCCAGCGCCGGCGCCGCCACCGTTGAAGCCGCCTCCGCCTCCGAATCCGCTGTCTCCGCCTGGGCCGCCGACCTCCACGTAGAGCGTCTCCCCTGGGATCACGCTCAGGTCGCCGGTCACCTGCGCCGCGGCGCCACCAAGCTGATCCGCGTCGCCTCCCCTCCCGCCGACGGCGAGGACTTCCACGCTGAAGACGCCCGCGGGCACCGTGAACGTCTGCTCGGCACCGGTGTAGAAGAAGGTCTGGGTGCTCGCCTGCGCTCGCGCCGCCGTTATCGCCATGATCAAGGTGGCGACAGTAATCGCCACGAGCAAGACCCTCTCTCGACGATTCGGGCCCTCTGCGTAGCAGGCGCCTAGGATCATTTTCGTCTCCTCCTCTAAGCAAGTCCCCTCTGCGAGGGGCGCGAACCGAACCGGGGAACCGGCCGTGACCACGTAGCCTCGACCTTAGCTCGCCAAACCTGCCCACCCAAGCTTACAGCGCGATGGCGCCCTCGAATCGGCGAAGACAGCACTGAGTCGGTTGACTGCCCATCGCGCCAATCCGTTGGGGCGCGGTCCGCACTCGCGCCTCGTCGCGAGCACGCACGTCCAGCGCCTGCCTTCAATCCGCTAAGCCCACAGCTCGCGCTTTCTGGCTAACTGGGGTAGGGGTAGTGCCTCGGTTCACGCCCGCTCGTCGGCGGGATCTCGCTGCCGCTGCCCGGCGCACCGTGGCCACCGCCCCAGACGTCGGGCAGCTTGCGGCGGGCCACGACCTTATCTGCCCAGTCGTGGGTCCATTCGGCGCACTGTAGACCTATTGGTGCTCATCTCACCATACCCCGATGTCGCTGCCTTCTTCTCCAGCTTTGTAGGCTGGACTGCCCGCAGCTAAGACGTAGGATTGCGGTTCCAGCAGGGGGCTGGCTTGTAGGTCGTGGGTCCCCGGTGAGCACGGCTGTCCGTAGATATCGATGTGCCAGAAGAGGTCGTACTGGCAGGTGACGCTGGCTTTGGTGCTGATGTAGAAGCCGATTTCATGTTTGCCGGAGGAGGGGCCTTCGAGGATGTTGTCCTCGTATGTGCCCGAGCTTTTGTTGTTGAACTCCACGCCGTCTTCGGTCAGTCCGGCGTCAACGAGCGTGTTGTGCTTGATGACGATTTCCTTTGGCGACGATTCCCCTTCTTCTTCGTAGCCGTCGATGCCCAAGATGATCCCGATGTTGCCGATGTTGACGATGACATTGCGTTCGATGTTCCATTTTTCGCTGCCCGGTCCCGTGTCAATGAAGGCGTGGGCGTTTGCGCCTTCGATGTTTTCGATGGTGTTGCGTTCGGCCAGGAAGTTCGTGACGGGATCGCCGTTCGCTCCGTCGTTTTCGCCCGGCTTGTAGGTCCACGTCTGGAAGGCGTCGTTGTGGTTCCCGTAAGGGTTCGAGATGTTGTGGACCTTGTCGTAGAGGAAGCTGATGTGGTCGCCCCACAGATCCACGGCATCGTTCGGAGTGCCCGTCAGTTCGGAGCGTTCGACGGTTACGTGGTTGCCATAGATCGTCATGTCGTTGCCATCCTCGTCGCTCAGGCCGACATCGCTGATCGCGACTTCCTTGACGAGGACTTCGCTCGTGTAGCCAGAACTGTCGGGCGGGTTGCCGGGACGCTGGAAGTGGATGCCGTCCTCAGCGCAATGGTTGATCTCATCGCTCTTGACGGTTACGTCGCTCAAGGCAGGCTGGATCGTCACGCAGTTGCCGCTCGCACCCGAGATGGTCAGGTTTTCCACGGTTACGTCGCTGGCCGCCACGTTGAAGCTCCGCACGGTCACTGCTTCTGAGCCGTTGGCCTCGAAGGTGATCGGGTTGCCTGGGGTCCCGGAGACCGCGAGCGTGACGTCTTCGGGGTAGCTGCCGGCCTCGATCAGCACCGTGCTGCCCGCGTCGGCCACTGAAGCGGCATGGTCCACTGTGCGCCAGGGCGCGGTGAGCGTACCTGGATTCGAGTCGCTGCCGCTCGTCGAGACGTAGTAGGTGGGGCCGGTTGAGCCGGTCGGGCCGGTTGAGCCCGTCACGCCGGTTGGGCCGGTTGAGCCGGTCGGGCCAGTTGGGCCCGTAGAGCCGGTCGGGCCGTTAGGGCCGGTCGGGCCCGTAGAGCCGGTCGGGCCGTTAGGGCCGGTCGGGCCCGTCGGGGTCGAGCCACCCGAGGTTGAGCTGACCGGCGTGGCCGAGACCGTATTTGACGGGGACGACACGTGGCCGGCGGCGTCATAGGCAACCACGTAGTAGCTGTAGGTGCTTCCGTTCGTCACGGCAGTGTCCGTGAAGGTGGTGGTCGAGGACTGCGCTGCCCGTGCGCCGTCGCGATAAACGCGGTAGCCCGCCACTCCTACCTTGTCAGTGGACGCGCCCCAGGACAGCCTCACCTGCGCTTCGCCGGGCGCGGCGTAGAGGTTGGTAGGAGCGCTGGGAGGCGCAGCGTGAGCGGAGCCCCCGGAAGAGGACCGCCTGTTCGGTGTGATCGCGACAGCTTTGCCTGCAGCAACAGTGTGCCCGAGGCGGCGGGGTCTGGCTGCGCAGCCACCCAGGCCGCGCTGGCGGTGCCGAGATCGCGAGGCACGTGCTGAGTGTCTTGCCGGTCCGTGTGAGCGGCAGCTGTGCTTGGCCCCCACGTGAGAGGTCGCACCTGCGGCGGGCGCAAGCGCCGCCAGGACGATCGCTATCGCCACGACCGCGACGACCAGACTAGGGGTCCTTGCTACGACCGATTGCTCCGAACGTTCCATCGTCCCTCCTCGGTTGCAGTGAGCGCCATCGCGTCCGGTGGGGCGCCCGTCACGGCCAGCGGCCAATCAGTAGCGCTCGGGCATCGCTACATCGACACGAACCTCGAGAACGTGAAGCCGCGTCATGACGCCTGGACATCTGTTGGACTGGGGTTCGGTTCGCCCTCGCGTTGGACCGTGCGACGGCAGTGGCTCGCTGCGAAAACACCTCGAACGTGCGGTCCGACCAGACGATCTCGGAGTCTTGGCCTGACAATCAGTGGTGCCAGTGCTTAGTGCGTCATCAGTACGCCGGGCGACCACTGTGAAGGGCTCGGCGTGAGCTTGCGCAGCCCTCCGCGTAGCCGGCGATCTAGCGCGGCGGGTTCCCGTCTGCCGACTGGACGCGCGGCGTCAGCGGCGACTCGGGAGCTGTGTGCGCGCCTGCTCGAGCAGCGCGAGCGCTGCCTCACGATCGTGCACATTCAGCTTGCGCGCCGCCTGGGAGGCGTGACGGCGCACTGTGACCTCGCTGATGCCCAGGCGGCGGGCCGCGGCGGACGTCGTGTTGCCCGCGCCCAGCAACTCAAGTACCTCCCACTCGCGGCCGGTCAACTCCGCTCGGCCTCCAGAGGGTAGAGGCACGCGCCGCCGGCGCCCTCTGAATTCCTCGACGACACGGATCACAAGCCGGCGGGGGAACGCCGCCTCGCCCGCCAGCACCCCGGATAGCGCGGCGGACAGGCGGTCCGGATCCATGTCCTTGAGCAGGTAGCCCGATGCTCCCGCCCGGATCGCATCGAACAGGTGGTCTTCGTTTTCGGACACGGTCAGCATGACGATCGCGGTGCCCGGGAGCTCGGCGGCGATCTGTGCCGCCGCCTCGATCCCGCCACCGGGCATAATCACGTCGAGCAGGCACGCATCGGGGCGCTCGCGCCGCGCCGCGTCCACCGCACTCTGACGATCGTCCGCCTCGGCGCACACCAAGAAGCCACCCTCCTCGAGCGCCATACGGGTACCTACACGCACCCCCAGGTGGTCATCCGCCAGCAGCACACGGTAAGGGCCCGTCACGGCAGAACCATCTCGACCTCGGTCGGCGATCCGGGAGCGGAGCGTACCTCCAGCCGCCCGCCGGCTAGCTCGGCTCGCTCGCGCATAGAAAGCAAGCCGTAGGACCCAAGCCGGGTCCACGGCGTGGCGGGGTCGAAGCCATGTCCATCGTCGCAAACGCGCAACAAGAGCTGATCCTCCGCTATCAGCTCCACCGATGCGGCCCTGGCCTCGCCGTGGCGGGCGGCGTTCGACAGGGCCTCGGCAACGACCCTCAGAATGACCTCGCGCCGCTGCGGAGAAACATCCACATCGCTTGGAACCCGCAAGTCGACGTCGAGCCCCAACCGCTGACTCAGCTCGCGAGTCAAGCGTTCCAGAGCATCGGCCAGGGGTTCCTCGAGATCGGCGCGGAAGGCCGAGACGGCTATCCTGGACTCATTCAGGGCACGCTGGGCGCCATCCACGAGATTGTCGATGGCAGGATCGGGCCGGCGACGGCGCAGACGACGGGCTTCGGCGAGAATATAGACGAGCTCTTGGGCCAGGCCGTCGTGCAAGTCCCGGGCGACGCGTTCGCGCTCCTCCATAACGGCCAGACGCGCAGCATCACGCTGGGAGAGGCGTATCGCGGTCGTCGCGCCGGCCGCTAGCACCAGGAACGCAAGCAACTGGAGCAAAGCGCCACCGAATAGCCAGTCCTGATACAGCGTGGGCGTCACGAGATAGCTTAGCCACGCAAAGGCCAGCAGCGTCGAACCCCAGCCCAGTAGCACCGCGAACCAGTTGACCACACGCCGGGAGCGCACCGCGAATCCCAGTGCCGCCAGGGTGAACAGCGCCAGGCAGATCCCCTTGATGGCCAGCGTCGCCGCCCCGCCGGAGAGCAGCTGGTAATTCCCTCCCCTGGTGAGCAGTGCCACGTCACTCACACGCGGCAGCTGGTTCCCGAGGCCCAAGGTGACCGCCGAGATAGCCACCAGCGCGGCCACGCAGGCCGCGATCACACGCCGCAGAGTAGGGCCCCAACTGCGAGCGGGCTCGGCCGGCGCAAACGCCGCCGCGACCAGTAGCAGCGCTGCCAATACGCCACCCAGCGCGGGTGCCCATGCGGCGTAGGCGTCAGAAAACCCGCCGGCTGTCTCGAGAGTCGAGGAAAGCAACTCGCAGATGCCCAACACGCCCAGTGAGGCGGCCGTCAGCAGGTCGCGAGCCATGGGCGTGCGCCGGTAACGCGCGACCATCAGCAGGGCCGCCACCAGCGCGACCAACGCCGTCACCGTTGAGATCTGGGCGTGGATCACCGGACGCACGACAACGGATCGCAGCGTGGGCACCAAGGTCTGCAGGCCAATAAACGTCGCGCCCAGAAGCACGCAGATGAGCAGCCCCGGATCGCGTGCCGAAGCGGCGCTGACCGGTAGCGGACCGGGCACTGGGCGCACGGGCATCGTTACCCCGTTGATGGCGCCGCGCCGGCCGATCCTGAGGATGGCTGGGTCGGTGGAGGTGATGGCTCGTCCTTGAACTAGAACTTCCCTCTTGACGGACTCGTCCTGAGTCGATCCGATGGGGTGAGTCCCTCGCTCCGAGAAACACCTCCCTCCCGAGCCCAATCCCGCACAAGTCTACAGATTGGACGTTAAGTCTGCACGTTCGTCCGCATAGTGCGACTTTCTGCTATGCGGATGGTGCGAGAATGATGTACTGCCCGGTAGCAACCAGAGGCCCCGCTTCACGCTCGCGCCCCCTTTGGCGCTCGCAGACCGGTACGCCTCCCAGCCGGCTGGGTCCGAGCCCCAGATTCTGCGTCGGTTTGCCATGATGTGCTTTGTGGCGGCCTTCTCGCGGGTGGGCTATTTCGGTCGAGTCGCCCGGGCGACCGCAAGCCAGCCACGGGAGTCGATCGAGCGGGCGCGTGAGAAGCTCGCCGAGCGCCACGACAGGCGGACGCAGTGGCCTGCGTACGAGCCGATTCCGGACGCCGAGGAGCAACTGCACGCCTCATTGGGGCTAGCTTGGCCGTGCAGCGTTCAGGAGGAGTTCGAGAGCTTGTGGTCAGGGGTCGTAGATGCCCTCGCCGTCCAGGGCCTTCCCCTCGGGCGGGGTGCGTTCGGTGGTTGGGACGACGGCGACCCAGGCCTCGTGCGCATGGCCTGGTGCCTGACGCGCCACCTCCGACCCGAGGTCGTGATCGAGTCGGGCGTAGCCCGTGGACTGACGACAGCCGCGATCCTGCGGGCGCTCGCGCTCAACGGCGCCGGCCACCTCTGGAGCATCGATCTCCCACCATTGCTCGAGCGCGAGCTGAGCACACAGACAGGTGCGGCAGTGAACGCCCGCGACCGGGTCCGTTGGACTCTGCTGAGCGGCTCGAGCCGGAGGGTGCTCCCTGGGCTCGTCCGCAAGCTGGCCCGGGTGGACTTGTTCATCCACGACAGCATGCACACCGGCCGCAACGTCAAGTTTGAGCTGGACCGGATCTGGCCCGCGCTGGCAGACGGGGGTGCGGTACTCGTCGACGACGTCGAGCGCAACGCGGCGTTTGGCCGCTTCGTGCGAGCCCACCCGGAAGCCGCTTCGTTCCTGCGCCGAGCGGACGATACTCGTGCGCTATTCGGCTGCCTGCTCAAGCCGGGCAAGACCGGTGCTTCGGCGCGACTCGCTTCCCCTGGTCGTTGAAGGTTCGCACTCTCGACCACCGTGGTCCCCGGCTGGGCGCATCCCGAAGACGACGCCTACCGCCTGCACCGCCTGCGGGTGCTCGGCGCCACCACTCCACGAGGGCTGCTGGCGCAGATCGCGAGCATCCGCGAAGACGCTCAGGCGCCGGCTTCCTACGGTAGCCGCGGAAAAGCGCAGCAGGCCGTGGGCTGGGCCGGCGGGTCGCTTGCCCGACCGTGAGGACCACTACGGAGCGCTGGTGCGCGAGATCGTCGGCCAGCAGCTGTCCGTGGCCGCTGCACGCTCGATCTACGGGCGTCTGACCGACCGCTTCGAGGAGCGCCCGCCCACACCCACGGAGATCATGGCCGAGGAGCCCGAAGAGCTGCGCGCCGCGGCCGGACTCTCGCGCGCGAAGGTCGCCTATCTGCGCTCGCTCGCCGAGCACGTCATCTCCGGCGAGCTCGAGCTCGAGCGGTTGGACGAGCTCGGGGACGACGAGGTGATCGCCGAGCTCGTCGCGGTCAAGGGCCTCGGAACGTGGACCGCGCACATGTTCCTGATGTTCCACCTCGAGCGCCCGGATGTCCTGCCCGTCGGCGACCTCGGCATCCGCCGGGCGATCGAGCGCGCCTACACGCTGAACGCGCTGCCCGAGGCCTCCGCAATCGAGCAGATCGCCGCGCCGTGGCGCCCGCACCGCACGCTGGCATGCAGATACCTGTGGCGCTCGCTGCAGAACGAGCCGGCGTAGGCGACGCCGGAGGCTAATCGAGCGTCGGGACCTTGATGCAGCATCCGCTGATGAGCCCGGTCCCCACGCCGCTGTAGGAGCCGTCGGGCGCCACCTGCACCAGGTAGTGCGCCTGTGTGCCGGAGCGGTAGCGAACCGTGCACACCCAGGGATTGCGAAGCGTCCCTGATCCCTTGGGCTCACAACGCGTCTGCACAGCCGGCGTGCGCCGCGCAGCTTCGACCGGCTCGGGCTGCTTGGCGATCTCGGCTGCCACGTTAGCCGCGTTCAGCACGCCCGGCGGGCGGCGCGTCAGCGCAGCTGACTGCGCGCTCCTGAACACCTCGGCGTTCCCCCGACTGTCCAGCGCAACCACGACACCGGCTGCTCCGACGATCAAGACTCCCCAGACGACCAGCGCGGCGCGCATCGGCTGGAACCCTCAGCTCTTGGCCCTCGGCAGGTGGTGTTCAGACGGGGAGACACCATTGCTCGATTCTGCCCCGTTGCTCGCCACCGCCCCGTTGCTCGCCACCGCCCCGTTGCTTGCCACCACTCCGTTGCTCGACACCGCCCCGTTCCTCGATACCGTCCCGTTGCTCGGCACCGTCCCGTTGCGTGAGGGCTCGCGCTCGACCCCGCCGTATGCGTAGTCGTACCCATAGCCATATGAGCCCAGCCGACCGGCTTTGAAGCCGTTGGCGATGACCCCCAGAAGCGGCGCGCCGACGCCGTCGAGGGTCTCGTGAAGCCGTTGCGCGACGTCGCGTCGGTTGCGCCCGACCCAGCCCACGATGACCACGCCGTCGACCTTGCGCAGCAGCGGAAACGCATCAGAGACCGCGGCCAGCGGCGAGGTGTCGATCACGACGAGGTCGTAGGTCGACTTCGCCTGCTCGAACAGGGCCTCCATGGCGTGGCTCTCGATCAGCTCGCTCGGGTTCGGCGGCAGCGTGCGGCCGGCCACGAGCACATCGAGCATCCTTCCCTGTCCACCATTCTCGGAGGCCTGATCCAGCTCGATCAACTGGGTCGCCTTCCACAGCGAGACCGAGCCGATCAGCACATCCGAGAGACCCGGACCAAAGGCGATATCGAGCTGCTTGGCAATCGTCGGACGGCGAAGATCGGCCTCGAGGAGCAGCACCGTGGAACCCGCCATCGCCGCCGCCGAGGCCAGATGACGGGCGATGGTCGTCTTGCCGTCGCCGGGGGCAGCCGAAGTGACGAGCAGGGTGCGCAGCTCACGATCGACGTTGAAGTAGCGCAGATGGGCGCGAATCATGCTGAACGCCTCGGCCTCGCTTGACGGCAGAGCCTCTCGCTCCCCCCTCTTGGGTCGCGCCGAGCGCGCGAGCGCCCGGCTCTGCGGGACGACCCCGAGCAGGGGCATGCCATAGATCGCCGCCAGATCCTCGGGCTCGCGGATTCGCCGGTCAAAGCGCTCGAGCAGGAAGGCGATGCCCAGGCCAAGCAACAGGCCGAGCACGGCACCGAGGATCGTGTTCCTCTTGACCTTCGGCGAGGAGGGAGCCGGTCGGGACCGTCGCGGCCTGCGCGATCTGGACGTTTGAGTTGCGCAGTTCGGCGAGGGTCGCCAGCGACTGCGCGCGCTCCTGTAGGGCGAGGCCCGCGGTGCCGGCCCGTTCCCTGCGGGAGAGCGCCGCCAGCTGCTTGTTGACGAGCTTCAGGGCAGAGGCGTAGTAGGCGTGGTTGGTGCTCTGCTGCTCGGCGACGAACTGTTCGGTGTAGGTGTTCGCGATGGCGGCCGCTAGCGCCGGGGAGGTCGCGGTGGCCGAGACGTTGACGATGTTCGATTCCCCCTGCGCGCTCACGCTCAGATCCGCGCTGACCTTTTCCTTGGTCAGCCCCTGGCCGAGCAGGCTCGCGGTCTTCGCCCCCATGTCGCCGAGCTCAACGAGCTTCAGGTTCGTGTTCTGCTGGGCCTGCGGGTTGCTGCTGCTCGCGACCGGAAGCCCGGCGACCTGCTGGCCGAGCTGGTTGTTGTTGAAGACGAGCGAGGCCGTCGCGGTGTACTTCTTCGTCTGGTGCTTTGAGTAGGCGTAGGCCGCTCCGGCGACCAGCACACAGCAGAGCACGATCCACACCGCGCGGCGGCGCAGGATGCCCAGCACATGCTCGAGGCCTAGGTTTGTCTGTTCGGTGTCCATTCAGTTGCCTGCTCGCCCCGTCCATGGGCACGTGAACGAAACCGCCCGCTTGCATCCTGCTCGGTGAGCGCCGCAAGCTCACGATAAGAGATCCCGACGGACCGCATGCCATTCGTGCGCAGGGCCCGCACGGCATCGAGCCAAGAAGGATATGGCAAAGCACACCGCAGCGCACAATCGCGGGCTGGTTGCAGTTGAAGCTGCAGATCAGAAAAGCCCGCTCGGAGCGGGCTTTTCTTACGGCAATGGAGGAAGGTCAAGCCTCGCGATTATTCATAACACCAGCCGTAGCCGTAGCCCCACGTGTAGCCTCCATGGCCGTTGGGGAGCCAGCACCAGCCCAACCTGTAGTACCAGTGGTGGTTGTGATTGGGGTAGCACTTGCCGCTGGCGTAGCCGTAGCCGTCCCGACAAGGAGGACGGTACTGGTGCCAGCTCGCGCTGCCGCCGTCGCCGTAGCCGGTATAGCCCCCGCCGAAGTCGAAGAAGCCCGCCAGTGCGCTGCCGGTGCCCAGGGCGAGCATCGCGACCGTCAGGAACGCGACCAGGCGCGACCTCGCAGAGAAACGCCCCTGTCGCGAGGAGGCCGAACGGCGGGCGCCGCTCATCGCGCGCAGCTTGATGCGGTCGAGCTCCAGAGGCTCGAGCGAAGGGCGCCGCTCGCGAAGCACATCCGCGACCTCCTGGAGGTCCTCGGGCAGGCGCTCGTGGTCTTCTGACCGGCTCATGTCCTCTTATACGCACGAGCCGGCGATTTCCCGACAATGACCTCATCGGCCATGATTGACCGATGCGCGACGAGCGATTCGAGCGGCTCTACGCCGAGCACGCCCAGGCGCTGTTCGGGTTCCTCAGCTACCGCACCGGCGATCGCGCGCTGGCCGAGGACCTGCTCGCCGACACGTTCGAGCGCGCCCTGCGCGCGCGCCGCCGGTTCGACCCGCGCAAGGGCAGCGAGAAGACCTGGCTCTACGCGATCGCCCTGAACTGCCTGCGCGATCAGGCGCGGCGGCGGAGCGCCGAGGGGCGCGCACTCGAGCGCATGACGAGCGGACCGAGCCTCGGCTCGCCGGCCGAGCTCGAGGCGATCGCGGACCGCGACCTCCTCAACCAAAGCCTCGCGACGCTGAGCGAAGAGGAGCGCGAGGCGATCGCCCTGCGCTTCGGCGCCGACCTGACGGTCCCTGAGATCGCCAGGCTGACCGGAGAGCGGCTCACCACGGTGGAGGGCCGCGTGTATCGCGCCCTGCGCAAGCTGCGCGAGGAGATGGGGTGAAGACGCCCTATGACGGGACGATCGACAGATCGCTGCTGGCCAGGGCGGCGGCGCGCACGACGGCCGACCGGTTGACCCATTCTTCGGGACTCGAGGTCCGGAACTCGCTGACCTCCTGCTCGGTGAGCGGCTCGAGCGGGTTCATGCGCAGGGCGCGTGCGGCGGCCGGCCTCGGGTCGATGCCGGCGGCCGCCTGGGCGATCGCGAGCGTGTAGTAGGTCTCCCAGCTCCCGCGGGTCGACGCGCTCGGCCTGTTCCATCGCGTAGATGCCAAGCCTCGGCTGACCGCGCTCGATGTCGCAGAAGCCGAGGATCTCATACGGTTCGGGGCGGACGTCCAGCCACCCGATCGAGGACAGCGCTGCGGAGCTTGCGGCGCTGCAGTCATCCGATACGTACAGCGCGTGCTTGGCTTCGTTCAGCCGACCCTGCGAGCCGATGATCAGCACGGGCGTCACGAGCGTGGCGAGGCAGAGCAGGCCGAGGATCATGCGGCTGTTGTAGCCCGGCACCCAGCCGGGCCCGTTCCCCCTGCGGGGACTGAGGGCAGCTCCCGCGACGGCGAAGAACCCGAGCGTCACGACTGGCATCTCCCAGTCCCAATCCACGCCGGCGTGCAGCGCCCAGACCACGCCCGCCGCGAACAGCGCACCGTAGATCGAGCGGCGCGGCCCGCGGGCGCGCATGGCAAGCCCGACCAGGACCCCGCCGACCAGGATCACGAGGAGCGCGATGCCCGGGATCCCAAGCTCCGCCATCGCCTGGAAATAGAGGCTGTGCGCGTTGATCGTGTAGACGAAGTAGGGACGGTTGCGGTCCCAGAGGGTCTGGTAGATCCCCGCCCCATGACCGTGGAGAGGCGAGGCGGAGAACCCGTGCAGCGCGACGCGCCACAGATCGGTGCGCCCGTTGTTGGCCGGATCGGTCAGGCGGGTGCGGAAGTCGGCTGGGTTGCCGCTGGGAGCCGCACCGCTGATGAACCGGTGCCAATCGTGTTCGAGGCCGTGGGGGACGCCGAGCGCTAGGCCGACCACCAGGACCGCCGCTACGGCGCCCCCGACCACGGCGAGCCTCGCCTCGCGGCTCATCGGCGGCCTGGCCGCGATGCGGCGCAGACGGGGATCAAGGCCGATGGCGAGCGCCAGCCGCAGCCCGGCGCACACGACTGCGCAGATGCCGGCGGCCACCGCTACGCGATGACCCTGCGAGACCGCCCCTGGCGTCGTGGGTTCGATCGTGTCCAGGAGATTGGCGTGATAGGCGATGACGATCAGCGCCACGCTGGCCGGAACCGTCGCGATCAGACCGCTGAGCAGACCGCTGGGGCGGGCCACGAGCAAGTAGAGCACCAGGCCGACGACGCCCGCGGCGATCGCCCCGCGCGAGAAGGTGAAGAAGAGCGTGGCAGCGAGCAGCGGCACGACCGCCGCCGCGAGGATGCGGACCAGGCGCCGTTCGCGCAGCGTGCATGTCAGGTGGAACGCGAGCACGATGCCGAGCGCCGCGAGCAGCCCGAGCGCGTTCCAGTAGGTGACCGGGTAGCTCAGCCGCTGGTTGGAGACGTCGGGCGCGGTGTGCCAGACGTCGGGCAGCACGCGGCTGATGAGCCCCGCCAGGCAGACGACGGAGATGCCGACCACGATGCCCCTGATGAGCCAGCGGAGATCCTGAGTGCTCGCGCGAACGCTCCCGAACAGCACGAGGATCAGCAGGTAGAGCCAGGCGCGATCGAACTCGATCAGCGCCCGGCCGGTCGAGTGAGACCAGGACGCCGAGAGGAGCGTCATCAGCGTGTACAGGCCGAGCGCGGCGATCGCCACGAGCGTGACCGGCGCGAGCCCCTCGAACGGCCGCTCCGACATCATGATCCTCACGAGCAGGATCTGAGCGAGGACGAGCGCGGCGAGCGCCGGTAGCGTCGGGAAATAGCCACCGGCGTTGAAGCCCATGAACACGATCAGTGCGCCCGGGCAGCAGCATCAGCGCCGTGACGGCGAGCCTCCCCGCCCTCGTGGCAGGCGCCTCGTCCGCCGCAGGCGCACCGCTCCTCACGGGTACGTCGGGCTCTATCGCAACGCGGTCGGCCACCCACGCATGCTAATCGCCGCCCTGGGCTCGTGACGATGACCTGCGTTGCGTGCTTAACCCTTGCTCGGAGGCCTACCTCATAGCGCCTGGGCCCCGGATATAACGGATCCCGACCTATGATCGGTCACGATACGGCCTATCGAGGAAGGGCTCAGGCCTTGGCCCTTGGCATCGGCTCATCCGAAGTGGGGATCCCGCTGGCCGACACCGCCGAGGCGGCCCCGTTGGCGCGTCGCGCACAGCAGGCCGCTCGGCCCCGGCATTCCCGTAGCCATACCCGTAACCGTATGAGCCGAGCCGGCCCGGCTTGAAGCCATTTGCGATGACCCCCAGCAGCGGGGCGCCCGCGCCCGCGAGGGTCTCATGCAGACGCTCGGCGACGTCGCGGCGGTTGCGCCCGACGCGGCCCACGATGATCACGCCGTCGACCTTGCGCAGCAACGGAAACGCGTCGGAGACCGCGGCCAGCGGCGGCGTGTCGATCACGACGAGGTCATACGTCGACTTCGCCCGCTCGAGCAGGGCCTCCATCGCGTGGCTCTCGATCAGCTCGCCCGGGTTGGGCGGCAGCGCGGCGCCGGCCACCAGCACATCGAGCGCCCGCGTCGGGGAGCGCTCGAGCGCCGAGGAGTCCAAGTCGATCATCTGCGTCGCCTCGCTCAACGACACCGCGCCGATCAACACGTCCGACAAGCCCGGCCCGGACTGGAGGTCGAGCTGCTGGGCGAGCGTCGGATGGCGCAGGTCGGCCTCCAAGAGCAGCACCCGCGAGCCCATCCTCGCCGCCGCGCCCGCCAGGTGACGCGCGACGGTCGTCTTCCCGTCACCCGGGGCGGCCGAGGCGACCAGCAGCGTGCGCAGCTCGCGATCGACGTTGAAGTAGCGCAGATGCGCGCGGATCAGATGGAAGGCCTCTGCCTCGTTCGGAGGCAAGGCCGCCTTGGCTTCTTCTCGCCTTCTCTCCTGCCTCTCCGAGAACGAGACAGCGCAGCGCTCTCAGGGACGACACCGAGCAGCGGCAGACCGTAGATCGCCTCCAGATCCTTCGGCTCCCTGATCCGCCGGTCAAAGCGCTCGAGCAGGAAGGCGACGCCCAGGCCCAGCAGCAGGCCCAGCACGGCACCGAGGATCGTGTTCCTTGCGACCTTCGGCGAGGACGGCGAGGTCGGGACCGTCGCGGCCTGCGCGACCTGGACGTTGCCGTTGCGCAGTTCGGCGAGGGTCCCCAGCGACTGCGCGCGCTCCTGCAGGGCGAGGCCCGCGGTGCCGGCCCGTTCCTTCGGGGAGAGCGCCGCCAGCTGCTTGTTGACGAGCTTCAGGGCGGAGGCGTAGTAGGCGTGGTTGGCGCTCTGCTGCTCGGTGACGAACTGTTCGGTGTAGGTGTTCGCGATGTCGGCCGCGAGCGCCGGCGACGTCGCGGTGGCCGAGACGTTGACGATGTTCGATTCGCCCTGCGCGCTGACGCTCAGATCCGCGCTGACCTCTTCCTTGGTCAGCCCCTGGCCGAGCAGACTCGCGGTCTTCGCCCCCATGTCGCCGAGCTGGACGAGCTTGAGGTTCGTGTTCTGCTGGGCCTGCGGGCTGCTGCTGCTCGCAACCGGGAGCCCGGCGACCTGCTGGCCTGAGCTGGTTGTTGTTGAATACGAGCGACGCCGTCGCGGTGTACTTCTTGGTCTGGTGCTTGGAGAAGCCGTAGGCCGCACCGGCCGCGAGGAGGCAGCACAGCACGATCCAGAGCGCCCGACGACGCAGGACGCCCAGAACCTGCTCGAGGCTTAGATTTGTCTGCTCAGTGTCCATTCAGTTGCCACCGTGCCCTCTCCGTGGGCTCAGGCCAATCGGACAAGGAAGGATAGGCAAATCCGTCGCCTAGCATCGTTAACCACTAGCGCTCGGAGCGGTCGGCGCCGTGAGGCCCGACACCATCCCCATGGAGAAGGGCCCACTCCATCCTCCCGCCCTGATGGACTTGGTTGATCGGCCCTACACTCCAGGCCGCGGCGGGCGAGCCGACGGGCGTCATCGACCTGACGGCCCCCCGAGGCGGATGTGGGCGTGCTCCTCAACTTACATGAGCGACTGGGTCGGCGGCGGGTGGTACCTAGAGACGCCGGTCAAGCGCTACTAAAAAGCGCTCGGCGTCTGCTCTACGCGGTTGCCATCCTTCGCGAGGGCGCACCCAGGGTGGGGATCCCGCGGGCTCCCTGCACCGTCCACGCCCCTGGGGTCGGCGCCCGCTGCGCGGCCACCGACGGACCCAAGCTCGAAGAGCACCTGGCGGGGCGCATCCAGCGGGCGCTGGCGGACGCCTTCTCCGTTTCTGATACCCGCACCGGGGACTCTGTTTGCCTGTCCCGGACGGCCGAGTCTGTGCTCGTGGGCGAAGCCGAACGCTGCGCGACCTCGCCGCCGCCTGAGCCAGCGGATCAACCCCCCTCGTCTCCGGCAGGGCGAGCGGCTATCAGAGCCCCTTGGTGGGCGCATGACTCCGCCTTTACGCTGCTAGTCTTCCCATCCCGCCTAAGGTGCCCACCTACTCGCGGCCCGGTGGGTGTGTCCTAGGAGGCGTCCAGCCGCGCGGGATGCAACACCAGAGGGGAGAACTGCCATGACCTTGCATACTACGCAGACAAGGCCCGCCGGACTCTACGCTCCCCGCGGCGACCACAACGCGCGGGGTGTTGGGATGGCGAGTTGGTGGTCGAGCGCTGGGCGCGCCCCGAACAGCGCAGCTATCTTCTTGATCGGACGGGACAACGAAGCTCGCACGGCGCATCCGCTCGGTCACTGAGGGGACGACATGAGCAACGCGAGCTTGAGCAGCACGCTCCGACGGGCGGTTGACAATGTCATGCGCCAGCCCTACTCAAAGTCGTTCTTCTCTGGTCAAGCGTCGGGCTCGCGACACTCGGCTGAAGCGATCATCCCTTTGATCCTCCAGTTGGTCGACGCGCACTCTGTCGTAGACGTTGGCTGTGGGGTCGGAACGTGGCTCAGCGTCTTCCGCGTACATGGCGTCGGCGCTGTGTTGGGTATCGACGGAGCCTATGTCCCGCGTAAGCAGCTTGAGATTCCGGCTGACCAGTTCTACGCCGCGGACCTCGCACAACCACTCCAGATTGGACGACGGTTCGATCTCGCCATCTCGCTTGAGGTCGCCGAGCATCTTCCTCCCTCGATCAGTCAACAGTTCGTTGCGTCGCTGGTCGACCTCTCCGATTTAGTCCTGTTCTCAGCTGCGATTCCTCGGCAACGCGGCAGCGGACACGTCAACGAGCGTTGGCAGAGTTGGTGGGCCGGCCGGTTCGCCGAACATGGGTTCGTGCCAATCGACTGCGTGAGGCGCCGGATCTGGTCGCATCCGAGCGTCGAGTGGTGGTATGCCCAGAACATCATCCTCTATGTGTCACAACGTGAGTTGGCTCGTAACCCGCGATTGCAGCAGGAATATGAGTTGATGGGGACAAGCCAACTCTCCGTAGTCCACCCCGCGCGCTACACCAAGTGGCGCGGGCGGCTGCGGCGGGCGTTCTTAGGTCCAGGGCGCCTTAGCTAGCTAGAGTTATTGGTCACCTGGGCTAGATTCCCCCGCACTGCTGGGACCCGGTGAGAGGGCGACAAGCGAGCGCCGCCAAGTGGTTGCCTCATCTCATCAAGGTCGGAGTGGCGCTGGCGGATCAGGTGGAGCCGTCTGCCCAAGAATCACCTTGGAACGTCGAAGGGTCTTGCTCGCCCTTACTCTCGGACGCCTAGCTGGCTACGAGAGCGTACTCAACTTTTTGGTCCCGGCCCCCTGAGATCGATCAGGTGGACCGATGAACGAGCCCGATCAGCGGACCTCGGCGACGTTGCTCTGGAGGCCAGTTGAGATCTCCTCACGCGGCTGGCGGCATTCCAGCGTGACTCTGAAGACCGCCACTGAGACGGAGCGCGTGCGCCGCAAGCCACGCTAGGTGGCGGTGCCGTCAGCCGTAAACGAAACAGACATGGTAATAACCGCCGTACGTCAGATCCCGGCGAAGCTGCTTACTGCGACTGCCGCCCAGATGTCCAAACGCGGCCAGCTTGTGGGTGCATCTACCGAAGGTCTAAGCTACAGACCTCCTCACTCCGGTCAGCATCGTGAAAGGTGCAAGGCGTTTTCGGGCGGAGCTTGAGCCGCGGTCCGGCAGCTAGCAGCCTATCCTCTTCATCTGACGAAACAATCAAGCCCTATGTCCCTCGCCCGGCGATCCACCCGTGGAGTCATCGTCTTCACGGCGGGCAACACAGCGACCTATGGTCTGTCCCTGATCGCGACGGTGGCCATGGCCCGGCTCCTGGGTCCCCATTCGTTCGGCGAAGCGATTCTCGCGATCACGATCGCGGATTTCTTGGGCGCCACCGCCGCTTGGAGTTTCCCCACGGCACTCCTGCGCGAGCGTCAAGAGGAAATCGACCTCGCCTTTAGCACCTCGCTCTACCTATGGGCCGGCGTGACCGTCGCAGTGCTGACGGTGGCAGCCGGAATCGGAGTCGGCCTGTGGGTCCTGGTGTCGCCCCTGGTGGCTGAGATGTTCATCGCGGTGATGGTTGGTCGCATGGTGTCCAACCTGGCGGACTGCTATAGCGCCGATCTCGCGCGCAACTTCGAATACGGGCGCTACTCGCTCATCATCTTCCTCAGCCAAGCCTTCGCCAACGGCTTGGCCGTCGGTCTGGCGGTATCGGGGGCCGGTGCGTGGTCGTTGGCGTGGCGCAACATGGGGGTGGCCTACGTCTCGATCGTGCTGTCTGTCGCATGGTCGCGCTTTCGCTTTCACCGAGGATTCGACAGGGCCAAGGCGCGCGAGCTGTTCACCTTCGGCTCTAAGATGATCGGCTCACGGCTCGGTGACATGGTCTTTCACCGCTACGACAATCTCATCGTGGGCATACTTTCCGGCACCCGCGCTCTCGGTCTCTACTCGCAAGCCTATCTTGTGGCCGAAATTGGCACGAGAGCGTATAGCCCGGCGCTCTCGACCGTTCCATTGAACACCTATGCCCGCCTGCAGGGCGACCATGAGCGAACCCAACGCACCTACGACTTCATCACCTATCTACTCGTGAGAGCGATCCTCCCGGTCGGAGTTCTCTGCCTCCTGGTACCGCGCGAGATCCTCACGGTACTGTTCGGCCCTGCGTGGGCTCCGGGGCCAACATGCTGCGAGCCCTAACCGGCTACGCCGTCTTGTTGCCGATCTTTGAGCACCATCGCTCACTGCTCGTGGCCAACAACGACGTCGTGCCGCTCTTGCGCGCCCGCTTGATCCAGGTGGCTTTCCTTCTCTCCACCGTCCCGCCGCTCGTACTGGCAGCGGGCGGAACCGGCGCCGGGATCGCCGTCTCAGCTGCGATGATCGTCGGCACGACTGCCGTCATAGTCGTAGCTCGGCCCTACGCCCAACTACGGATTCGCGCAACGCTCCTGATCCCTCTAGCCGCGAGCCTCCTATCGGCCGTCGCGGCCGGGCTCATGCTGAGGCTGGAGCACGGAGAAATCGTACGGTCGGCGAGCGCCATCGGTGTTGTCCTCTCTGTCTACCTCGTCAGCCTCCTGCTGATGGAACGCGATCGCCTCATATCCAACCTCCGGCTGATGATGAGCAGCCTGCGGCGCACCCCACCAGCCGCTGCTGAGGAGGTCGTCGTCGGTTCTGACCGGTCATAGCTGCTGAGGCGACCTGACCGGCTTTCACAGATGGTCAAGCGAGGGCCGTGGCGTACGCGTTGCCTCGCGTCCGTCATGCAGCTAGGACACGGAGGCCGCCGCGCACCACGCGCGATGCCTCTCACCCCAGGACTTCAGCACAAACAATGCCCAGGGTCGTGTCCAGTAGGCTTCTCTCGCGCAGAAGCGCTTCCAGATATTGCGCACCTCCGACCCGTCGAGCAGGGCCGATGCGGCGCCACCATAGCTACCGTCAAGGAGCGCATCCTCGACTTGACTCCTCAGCGGCCCGCGCAGCCAGTGCTCATAGGGAAGCGTGAAGCCCATCTTCTTGCGTCGATAGACCTCGGCGGGAATGAGGTCGCGCAGCGCATCGACGAGCAAAGGCTTGGGCGGCGAGGTCCCGACCTTCCACTCGCCCGGCAGGCTCGCCACGAGCTCGACCAGCTTATGGTCGAGCAGTGGCACGCGCACCTCCAGGCTGCTGGCCATGCTCATTACGTCCGCATCACGAAGAAGCATGCTCTCCATGTAGACGGCCAGCTCGTAGTAACTCACGGAGTTGAGCGCGTCCGGCAGCTCGCCTGGGATGAGCAGACCGCCACCGAGGTCGACTTCACCATCCTGCAGCTTGCCAGCGACGGCAGGGGCAAACAGCTCGCGACGGAGCGTATATGCGGCGGCGAGTCCCCGCTCGTTCCCGCGCAGCCATTGCTTGAGCTTCTCGTCGCGATCATTTGTGCGACCCGCGAGGTCCAGCATGCGCACCGCGAAGGAACGCAGGCCGGACGGTACACGCCGCTGTATCTCAACTAGCCTAGGAACAACGCGGAAGGTGTCGTAGCCTCCGAAGAGCTCGTCGCCACCGACTCCCGATAGTGCGACTGTGAGCCCTCTGTCGCGAGCAAGTGAAGACACTATGAAGGTGTTCACCCCATCGATCGTAGGTTGATCCATGGCCCTCAGCGCCTGTGGAACATAGCCGATTACTGCCTGGGCGTCGAGGTGCACGGAGGCGTGCTGTGTCCCGTACCGCCTGCTGATGGCCGTGATGTACCGCTCCTCCGTGTAGTCTTGCTCGGGGAATACCACGGACACCGTGCGCGGCGGCTCATCAGTGACATACGTCACGAGCCCGACCAGCGCAGTCGAGTCAATGCCGCCGGAAAGGAACACTGCGAGTGGAACGTCGCTGACCAAATGAATGCGGATAGCCTCCTCCAGTCTCTCCCGGATCAGTTCGACAGCGCCTGCACGAGACAAGCGAGCATGCTGACCGCGGAAAGCGGCCTCCAGGGACCAATACTCGTGCGTGGAGAGACGACCGTCACGCCAGACCTCGAAGTGACCGGGGGGGACCTGAGAGACGCCATGCAAGATGGTGTGAGGCTCCTGAACCGCACCGAGCCTCAGGAAGCTCAACACGCCCGCAGGGGACAGCTCGGGCACGAAAACCCCGGCGAGCAGCAGGGTCCTCAGCTCGGACCCGAAGACAAGCCGATCGGCGACCTGAGCCCGATAGAGGGGCTTGATTCCCATCCGATCACGCGCGAGCAACAGATGCTGCTCTCCCTCATCCCAAATGGCGAGCGCGAACATGCCGCGCAGGCGCTCAATGCAGCCGGCACCCCACTCGTCATAGGCGTAGAGCACCACCTCCGTGTCCGAGCGTCCGCGAAAGACTCGTCCACGGCGCACGAGCTCACGCCGCAGCTCGTCGACGTTGTAGACCTCGCCGTTGAACACCACTACATTGCCGGAAGAGCTGCGCATCGGTTGGTGGCCAGCGGGACTCGTATCCTGGATCGCAAGGCGCCGCGCGCAGAGACCCACGACCACGTGATGGCCATCGAGAACAACGGTGCCTTCATCATCCGGTCCCCTGTGAGCCATAGAAGCGGCCATCCGCGAGAGGGTCTCGGCTGCCGCGTCCCACGCGCCAGCACGCGCGAACCCAGCGATCCCACACATTTCAGTCAGCGACCGCCAGCGCCGTCCGACGCCGTGTCCTCAGACGGCGACCTAGCTCGGGGGGGCCGGACGCTGAGCGGCCCGTCCGGCGCGTCGTCCGCCTGCTGAACCGGGGATGGTCACTCGACATCATCCTCGAACCGTAGCCTATTCGACATCATCGCTACCGCGAGCCAATCGCATGGTCTCCATCGCCGCGCAGGGAACGACCTCTGTAACTGCCGGGCCAATTGGCCACAATCTGCACACATTCTCGTCGTGGGCAAGGCACCGACAGGGGGATCAGACACTTCGAGCGCCTGCTGACGGCCGCAATGCATGCACGCAGGTGGGTGAAATAATAGCCAGCTCGCCGATTGCCAACTGGCACCGCGGAACGTCGAGGTTCGATACGTAGCCGATCCAACGGTAGACCGTAGCCCTACGGGCCCTGAGTGTTTCAAACGGCGACGACACTCCGGCGAGCGGGACTTCGGTGTGCGGGCTCCTCACGTCTACGCTACCCACGATCTCACGGCGCCAGTGAGCCAGGCCACATACAGCGGACCGACGCCGACCGATCACAGGGCGCTGGGCCCAGCGTTTCGGACCAGAACCGATAGGCTCTTTCGGACGATGACGGCTGATACGGGTCAAGTGGTCCTTGGCATAAACGCCTACCACGCAGACTCGGCTGCATGTTTGCTTGTCGATGGCGAGCTCATAGCCGCGGTGGAGGAGGAGCGCTTCTGCCGAGAAAAGCATTGGGCGGGCTTCCCGCAAGCGGCGATTCGCTGGTGCCTCTCACGTGGTGCCGTATCTTTGACGGATGTTGACCATGTGGCCTTGAATCGGAGGCCGCGTGCGAATCTCGGACGCAAGATCGGCTACACGCTCACCCGTCACCCGTCGCCGAAGCTGTTGGCTGAGCGCGCCCTGAACATGCGCTCGTGGCTGGCAATCGATGACGAGCTCCGATCGGCGTTCCCCGATGCGAAGCTGCGCGCGACGATCCATCATGTCGAGCACCACCTCGCCCACCTGGCGTCCGCGTTCCTCATATCGCCGTACCAGGAGGCCGTGCTCGTCTCGATCGACGGCTTTGGCGACTTCGTGTCAAGCGCGTGGGGACTGGGCAGCGTCAACGATGTGTCGCTCGACGGGCGCGTTTACTTCCCGCATTCGCTCGGTGTCTTCTACGAGGCGCTCACGCAGTACCTCGGCTTTCCCAATTACGGCGACGAGTACAAGGTCATGGGGTTGGCACCGTACGGCGAGCCGGCGTACCGGCGACAGCTCGAACAGGTGGTGCGGCTCTGTTCCGACGGCACATTCGAGCTCGACCTGACCTACTTCCGTCACCACGACCGCAGCGTCGGCTACCGATGGCAGAACACCGTGCCGCAGTCTGGGACTCTGTGGTCTGAGCGACTTGTCGAGCTACTCGGACGGGCCCGCGCCACCGACGAGCCGCTGGAGCAGCGGCACCGAGACATAGCTCGGTCAGTACAGGCGGTCTATGAGCATGCGTACTTCCATCTACTGCGATCGCTTGCGGATCGTTATGACGTACGGCAGCTCTGCGTTGCCGGCGGCTGCGGTGCGAACTCGGTGGCGAACGGGAAGGTGCAGGCCGAAACACCCTTCACTGAGTCGTTCGTCGCGCCGGCAACTGGGGACGCGGGGGGCGCGGTGGGAGCTGCCCTCGTCGTGTGGCGGGGTGTGACTAAGCGCGGCGGACACGCGTCTGACAGCGCCTTTCTCGGTCCCTCTTACGACGACGATGAGATCAGGCACGTGCTCGCCGCGCGTCGAGATGAGCTCCAACGCTGCACCGTCCAAGAGGTCCGAGACGAGGGCGTACTATGTGACCAGACAGCGGCTGCGATCGCGGATGGCCAGGTGGTCGGCTGGTTCCAAGGGCGTCTGGAGTGGGGTCCCCGCGCTCTGGGCAACCGCTCGATTGTGTGCGACCCACGCCGCGCCGACATGAAGGAGATCCTCAACCGCAAGATCAAGCGACGAGAGTCCTTCCGTCCCTTCGCGCCGTCCATCCTGCGTGAGGCGACCGGTGAGTGGTTCGAGATTGACGGGGACGTACCGTACATGAGCAAGGTCTTCCCGATCCGTGCAGACCACCGTGATCGGGTGCCTGCGGTTACGCACGTCGACGGTACCGGCCGCTTGCAGACAGTCGAGCGTGGGCAGAACCCACGCTATCACCGACTGATCGCCTCATTCGCGGACCGCACCGGCGTCCCGATGGTGCTTAACACGTCTTTCAATGAGAACGAGCCGATCGTCTGCGCTCCGGGCGAGGCACTCGCCTGCTTTCTGCGCACGAACATGGATATGCTCATACTCTGCAACCACGTCGTCCGACGACAGTAGCTAAATAGGCGATTTCGCGCACCTAGTGGAGCTGAGCAGACACCGTTCATTGGTCCCTCACCTGAGCCGATCGGATAGTCTCCGTCACCCCACCCTGTTGAGCACCCTTGTGACTACCTAGCCGATGGACCGCGACCCTCCACACATTCTTGTTGTGGGCACCGGCTCAAGCGGGGGGATTGGGCGTTCCGAGCGCCTCCTCATGGCCGCGCTGTATGACCTCGGTCAGCAGGGAGCACTTCGAACCGACTCGATCTGGCGTCGAGCCCATCCCGCCTACCTGCACGATCTCGCGAGCAACCGAGCGCCGGATAGCGGGCCGGCAGTCGAGATCAGGTTGCCAATCTTCGTTGCGGAGATCGCGCGGGCGATCGTTCGTCATCGCCCGGATCTCGTCCTGTTCACGCACGTCAACCTCGCGCGTGCCGCCCCTGTCGGCCGTGCACTTGGCGGACGCCGATACGCGATATCAACCTACGGCATCGAGGTGTGGTCGCCCCTCGATCGGCTTCGTCGACATGCGATCCTGGGCGCCTCCCAAGTGCTGACAATTAGCGATTACACAGCCGAGCAACTTGAGCGCCACCACAGGTTGGCACGCAGTCGACTACGAGTGATCCCGCTCGCTCTCGAGCCCAGCTGGCTCGACAGGGCACGCGGCACGTGGCAACCAGACGAGCACCCGTCGACCCGCGGCCCGGCTCGACGGCTGCTCAGCGTCAGCCGACTCGTACCAGCTGATCGCTACAAGGGGATCGACCACGTCATTCGGGCCCTGCCGGAGGTCCGAGAAGCGATACCCGAGGTGGTTTACCACGTGGTCGGCGATGGAGACGACAGGGCCTATCTTGAGAGCGTGGCCAGGGAGAGCGGTGTCGCCAATGCCGTGAGCTTCCGAGGACTCTTGTCTGACGACGACCTCATCGAGGAGTACCGGCACGCCGACGCGTTCGTCTTGCCCTCACAGGGCGAGGGCTTCGGGCTCGTCTTCCTCGAGGCGATGGCCCACGCCAAGCCGGTCATCGCCCGCCGGGCAGCCGCCGCGGCCGAGGTCATCGTCGACGGCCAGACCGGGGTTCTGGTCGACGACGAGCGGGCCCTGGCCCCCGCGATGATATCGATGCTCCGCGACCCCGACCGAGCCCATGCCATGGGGCGGGCGGGTCTTGAACGCCTGCGAGAGGCCTACTCGTTTGAGAGCTTCACCTCGCGAATCGAGGCTGCGCTGGTGGCCGCCGCGGGCTGATCCAAACCGTCTCTGAGTAGCTCGCTCTCCTTGAGTGCGATCTGCCAGTAGTAGAAACCCTTTGACAGCGCGTAGTGCAGACCGGCGCGACCATCCAGAAAGCCGCCGCGAACCCCGTAGCAGTAAACAAAGAACAGCAGGCCGCGAAACGGGAGTTGCTCGAGCACGCGCTTCAGGTCTGAGCGCAGACCGAGCGTAGCCTCTTTGGCGTCGCTGCCCACCCCGCGCACCTTGACGTGGGCCTCCCAGTCAGAGTAGCGGTTATGGCGATAAAAATACTGATATAGAGAGTCGTGGTCGTGGTGGACCATCCGCTGCTTGAGGCTCCCCACCGAGCCGCGAACCTGCGGCTGGTAGTGGCCCTCGACCTCCCAGAAGTTCGAAACCTCGAGATCGTCGAAGTCGAGAAAGCTCGCTAGACGACGATCGAGCAGAACGAGCTTGCGCGGGCGCCACCCATAGCGCAGGACGCGGCCAAGGAAGACGTAGTCGTAGGACGCAAAGTAGCCACGATGGACCGGTCCCTTCCGAAAGAGCCGCATCAACTCGTCAGCGAGGCGCGGCGTGACCAACTCATCGGCGTCGACATAGAGAACCCAGTCGTGGGAGAAGGGCAGGTGTTCCAAGCTCCACTGCTTCTTCTTTGGGTAGTGACCGTTCCAACGAAAGGGCACTATCCGAGCGCCGGCTTGTGCGGCGAGATCGCGCGTCCGATCGGTGCTTTCGGAGTCAACAACGAACACCTCGTCGAAGCAGACGAGGGACGCTAGGCACTGCTCGATGTTGTGCTCCTCGTTCTTGGTCATCACAACCACACTTACCGGGATGCAAGAGGCGGCTTTAGTCTTCACGGCGCTCGCACCCCCGCCTGCCCATTTCCAGCAAAGCGCAGGACCTCGTCGCCGAGATCCTCATTGCCCAGCCGCAGTTCGACGATGCCCTTTCGACCAGCCTGGGCAATCTCGCGAGCCTCGTCGGAGTCTACGAGCATGCGCAGATCGTGTATGGCGCACTCGTCAACGTTAGTCCAGAACACGGCCTCCTCCCTTCCTCTAATAATGTGGCTCAAACCTTAGGCTCCTCGTCTTGACGAGGAGTCACAGGGCGCTTGGCGACAGCGACCAGATTCTGAGTCATGATCGCACCGTTGGCTGTTCCTGCTTCGGCCATGAGATAAAGGCGCAGAGCCGCGTCGATCGCTCTCCATAGGATCCGACGCAGGAAGCTGTTCACGCCGTGCGCGACTGGCGGAGTGTCGAATATTTCGATGTCAATGAAGCCCGCCGCCGTGAGTGCCTGCTGCATGCTTCGAGCGGTGAACGCCAAGCCATGCGTGAGGTCAGCATAGCGGTACCTGGAACCAAACGGCCCTTCCGCGTTGGGAGTGCGGATGATGACCCGGCCACCGGGCGTGAGTATCCGCCACACGCGGTCGAGTGTGGCCAGTACATCCCACGGATCGAAATGCTCGATCAGATCCGCGGCGACGACCGCGTCGAAACGCTGATCGGTGTTGTCCAGCCAATCCCGCAAGTCAGCCTGAATAATCCCGCTGAGCCCACGCTTGAGGGCCATATCAACCTGCTCGCCGCTCATGTCCACGCCCATGACATGTCGATAGCCCGCCTGCCGGATCTGGGCGACAAGGGCCCCGTTTCCGCACCCAATATCCACGACCCAGGCGCCGCGATCCGACGGAAGCCGCTCGACGATCTGCTGGCGATGCGCTGCCAGACTTCGCGACGCGTCGACCGTAGCCTGACCGCTTGATACATACGCGCCATACAGACGCGCCCGATAATCCCTATCCTCACCTAAGGAGGAGGGACCGGCGGAACCGCTAGTGACCTCTTCGCTCATGGCCGCTTTCGGACTGTCATCGATGGCCTCGACACCTCGGGCGATGGCCTGGACACTTCGCTGAACATATTGACGAGTTGCGATGCTATCCGCGGCCAGCTGTAGCACTCAGCGAACGCTCGACCGGCTGCTATTAGGCGGTCACGCTCCGAGGAGGAGTCGAGGATCGCCGCGCAATGCCTGGCGATCTCAGCGTCGTCGCATGAAGACACCCGACCTGCACCCGCCGCAAGGATCTCGGGCGCGAGATTGACCTCAGTCGAGACGATGACCGGAACACCGGCGGCCATCGCCTCCACGACAGCATTCCCAAAGTTCTCGGCGTGGGATGGAAGTGCCCACACATCCGCGTCAGCAAGTGCCGCAAGTCGCTGGGCGCCAAACTGGGGACCCACGAAGAAGACGCGGTCCTCAACTCCGAGGCCTTGGGCTAGTGACCCAAGGTGCGACGTTAGTCCCTCGTCGTCTGGTCCGGCCACGACGAGAGCGACCTCACGCGGCCGGAGACGCGCAACAGCACGGATCAGAATGTCAATGCCCTTCTTTTGCGAAATGCGCCCAAGAAAAAGGAGGATCGGGATGTCGCCGGCCAGACCCAGCCTCGTCCGGAGCTCACCCCTCGGTGGAAGCACCCGGAAGGCGGAAACGCTCACTCCGTTGCCGACCACATGGCGGGTAACGCTTGGGGGCGCGACGTCTGCGAGCAGCTCTGCCTCCAGCAAAGTCGTGGCGTGAATGGCGGCCGCGTCGCGCAGCATGCGGTTCTGCCACATCACGTTGGCGACGCTCTTCCTCATTCTCCCATGCCGTCGAAGCCACGGATCCAAGGCACCATGGGGCGTGAC
This sequence comes from uncultured Solirubrobacteraceae bacterium, assembly GCA_963730575.1. Lineage (GTDB taxonomy): Bacteria > Actinomycetota > Thermoleophilia > Solirubrobacterales > Solirubrobacteraceae > Palsa-744. The sequence goes on along the minus strand of CAVSSG010000003.1, from coordinate 482,563 downwards.
AAGATACGGAACGTTGGCCTTCCTTGCCACGCTGGAGGCTGCAAGGTTCGGATACAGATAGACGCCGTGAACACGGATGAGATCAAAGTTCCGCACCTCGCTCGCGAGCGCCCGCCGGAGCTTCGGCGCATACGCCATCCGTCGGGGAGCCCGCGCTGGGAACACATGAACCTCGCACGCCTGCGCCGCGGCTGGAAAGTCTGCAGCAGTTACACGCGCCGACCGCGCAGAGGCCGGCCCCCCCAGATCGGTCGTGTAAATGGTGACCTCCACCCCCACATCTCGAAGATACCCAACCGACTCGACCAGATTGTGGACGGGGCCGCCGCTGCGCGCAGCCAGCGACGCGATTACGCTAGCAACTTTTAGCATAGGATTAGCGGCCAAAAAGGGGGTCGGGAGGTTTCGGTCTAATTGATCTATTTACCTCAGCTCTTTTGACGTCTGTCTTGACGTCGTGCTGTTGCCACACAGATCTAAACAAAGCCGGATACGCCAAGATCAAGACTCGACCGTGACCACTGGCGCGACGCGGTGTCTTAGGCCGCATCTCAACGAGCATAGCGACATGCGGACCGCAGACTACGCGCGCAGTGTCCGCCGGCCACCTACAGGCGCGACGGCCGTGTTAGGATCTGATCCTCCGCGGGCGCCGACCGCCTCGTGGTGCCTAGCAGGCGAGGAAGCCTCACGGAGGTATCGAGCAGTCATGGAGAACCACATCCACCAGCACGCCGATTCCGAGCGACCGCTGAGTCGGCGGGGTTTCGCGAAGCACCTCGGCGGCGCAGCGCTCGGCGCAGCCGTGGCAGCTCCGGTGGTGGGCGCGGCAACCGCCAAGGCACAAGGTAACGTCACCGCCAAGGAAATCGAAGAAAACCTTCCGGCCCAGGTCGTGACCACGAGCCGCGCGCTGGAACCCACCCAGGAGCTACGGCTCGAATCAGCCTCACATCAAGGCGACTTTGTCTGGCTTGGAGCCGATTACAACTTCCCCGGGCAGCCCGCACCGAATTCAGTGATGACGCTTGGCTACAACTGGGGACACGAAGGGGCCAACGGTCCCGTCGTGAAAGGCGAGCCGCAAGCAGCGTTCACCTTGGAGATCGACTACTGGGACGGGACGCATCGTACGATGGAGCAGTACTTTACTCTCTCAAATGCGGCCGCTACAATAGAGCACCGTCCGTTCTTTGCATCGGTGAACCGCGAAGGCACTACGCGGGCGAGCTTTATTAAGCAAACCGTCATCACGGGGTCGAGCGCGGAAGGTGTGCAGTTCTTTGCGGCAGCCTCGAGTGGGCAAGAAATATCGGATGATATCGAAACCGGGAGAATACTAGCGGGGCACTTCGTCCTCAATGGAGTCTCCGGCCACAACACCGTCCTGCGACTACAGGCTTCAGCGAGTCACAGTGCCATGATCATCATGCAAGAGGACGCTGCGAACGTTCTAGAAATCTATCCAAACGCCGCGTATTCAGCCGCCTTTTCAGTGCACTCCAGCAATCCGCTCTACATGCTGTCAGTTGATGCCGGCGCGGCAACGGTTATGTCCATAAACGCCAACGATGAAAGCGGTTCGTTGGTGGTGGTTGCCAGAGAGCGTCACACTGGCATTGTTGCTAGGCAGCAATCTGGCGGAAGCGCTGCCATTCAGGAATGGCAGAACAGCAATTCCGAAGCACAGATGGCGGTGGAGAGCGATGGGCTCCTAGCGTGGGTAGCAAGTGGTCTTGTGCAAACCACGGTGGGCGCGGACGGGGCGGCGTCCGAACCGCCTCAAATGCCCGTGAAGTACCTAAAGGTCGACGTCGAAGGCACAACGTTGGTCATCCCCGCCTACAATGCGTCCTGATGCTCGAGCCCCTCAAGGTCGTCTACCAGTTGATCGTTGCCGAGAAGGATGAAGCCGGCAATATCGTCGCTGAGCACCCACAGCCGCCCCTCACCCTGTATCGCCCACAGTTCGGTGAATTGGAGCGGCTGATCGAGGCCACGATGGCTAGCGCGCCCAAGGAGATCCGTCGTCCGCCGGCGTCTTGAGCTTGCGTGGCAACCCATCCCGAATCGGCGCGCCACCATAATCGGCACCGAGGCGCCAACCATCCCGGATGCTCACACGGACAGAGAACGCCGACTCTTAGAGATCGCTGAGCTGGCAGCGGGGGTCGCCAAGGCGGACCGAACTCGGGTCGGCCACCTGGGTGCCCCAACGCTCCGCACCCCAGATTCATAAGCAACTGGTAGCGCCCGATGTTCTCGGCGACGAGCTTACCTTGCGCCTTGGTGGTTGCCGCGTCCACCACAAAGGCGCCTACACGGCCTGCTGGCCGCCTCGCGGCGGGTCTTCGGCCCGAAGACGTGACCCTCGTGGCCCGACCCCCTGAGTTCGGTCCGCCTGGTCTGGACCCCAATTCATGGACTCGGTTTGTGAGAGGGTGGGCGGCATGAATCCAAGGAGCGTTCATGCCGAAGTCCTATCCGCCGGAGTTTCGTCGTCGCGTGATCGAGCTGATGCGCGCTGGAGGGTTAGCGAGGGCGGTCGCACGCGATCTCGGGTTATCTGAGGCCACGATCTACCGCTGGGTCGCCCAAGAGGAAGTCGACCTCGGAGAGCGGCCAGGGCTGCGTAGCAACGAGCGCATCGAGCTCTCACGGGCTCGTGCGCGGATCAAGGAGCTCGAAGCCGAGCTCGAGCTCGCGCGCAAGGCCTCCGCGCTGTTCAGCGAGGGCGAGGAGCGCCCGGCCCCAAAAGGATCTACCCGGTAATAGAGGCCCTGGCCGGGCAGGGACAAAGCCCAAAGGCGTGCTGCCGGATGCTCGGTGTGGCGCCGTCGGGTTTCTTCTACTGGCGCAGCAAGCCGCCCACGATCCGCGAGCTTCGCCACGAGCAGCTGAGCGGCCTGATCAGCGACATCCACCACGGCTCACACGGCACCTATGGCTATCGCCGGGTCACTGCCGAACTGCGGTTCGCCCATCAGATCACGGCGAACCACAAGGCCGTGGCTACGCTCATGCGCCGCCTCGGACTGCAGGGACTGCCAGCGCGCAAGCCCAGACGCAAGGGGCCATCGAACGAAGGAGCCGCGGCGAGCGATCTCGTGCTGCGCCAGTTCACGGCTGACGCCCCGAACCGCTTGTGGATGACGGATATCACCGAGCACCCCACCAGGGAGGGCAAGCTCTACTGCTGCGTCGTCCTGGACGCCTACTCCCGCAGCGTGGTCGGCTGGTCGATCGACAACCAGCAAGCCGCCTCGCTGGTCACGAACGCGCTCGGCATGGCGATCAGCCGCCGCAAGCCGAAAGCCGGCGGGATCGTGCACAGCGACCACGGCAGCCAGTTCACCTCGTGGGCGTTCAGCGAGCGCGTCAAGACCGCCGGTCTCGCGCTCTCGATGGGCCGTGTCGGCGACGCGTTCGATAACGCAATGATGGAGGCCTTCTGGGCACGCCTGCAGACCGAGCTGCTGAACCGCCAGCGCTGGCGCACACGCCTGCAGCTCGCCAACGCCATCTTCGAGTACCTCGAGATCTTCCACAACCGCAAGCGTCGCCACTCAGCGCTCGGAATGCTCACACCCACGGAATATGACAGCCTCTACATCGACAACCTCGCCGCCTGACACTCTCGCAACCGCGGTCCATTACAAAGGGTCCAGACCAGGTGGACCGATGAACGGGGTCCGGTCACTCGCACAAGCCCGCAGCGGCTGGACACTCTCTCATAGGCCCGCGCCCATAGCTCAGAGCAGAGCCGACCTCAGATCGATCGTGGAGATCGCGACCTCCACCCCTAACTCTCGACCGTCCTGAACCGAATCAGCAAGTTTGTGGACACACCGCCGGCGCGTGGTCACGGCGATGATGACGTCCTACAACACTTAGCATAATCGCGAACCCCAGGCCCTACCGCCAGCCCCGGCGCGTCAAAACCGGCCTCCGTTAAGGAAAACTCGCGAACGCTCCGTGCGCACTATGAGCCCTGCGGCAACACCGGTGACCGATGTCTCAGCAACGCAAATTGCTGAGTGGCCCACAATATGAACGCCAGAACAGCAGTTGTGCGAAGTAAACCAGTTAGGCCCTGTGCAATGATTGTCTCCTGGCTATCGATGATACTGTAGGCCACGGTCGCATATAGGGCAAGCACCATCGGTCGACGCGCTCGTTCGCGAAGCCACTCACCGAACTCCCGATAGACACCACCGACAAAGAACATGCCAACCAGCACGCCTACGGTCCCAAAATTGAAGAAGAGCTCGCCAGGCTGAGTCGTTGCGACTGACGTCGCCTTTGAGGGCACGATCCTGATGGACTGGGCGAATTCACCAGCAAAGGTCCCCGTGCTCGGCTTGCCGGGCCAGACTGCCTTGGGAATCATATTGGTTATCGCCCACACCAACGTTTCACCTGGTGCGATGGCATACACTTGACGCCCCTGATACACAAGCGCTGCGGGAACAAAGATGTCCGAGAAGCGTGAGAACGTCGCACCCACACCGTAAAGCAGAGTTTGCTGCACGTCCTGCCCCGCAAGAGCCGCAGCGCTCCGCTCAAGATTGCGGCCCGCGTTACTCGTAAACCCCGCCTGGGTGCCTGATTCTCGGTATAGGTGAATCAAGGGGAAAAGCACAAACAGTAGCAGCACCCCGGTAACGATAATTGCACGTATGGGCAGACGCCCCTTCGTGTAATAGGCTACGATCAAGGCCAGCACCGCGATGGTGACTACATAACTACGTCCGCCTGACGGCACGTAATAGAGGATCTCCACGCCAAGTCCTACTCGATACCCTCGGAGCCACCACTTCGACCGACTATGCGTGCCAATAACACCGAAGTATGCGACAACAATCGATGGTAGAACAGCGAGAATAAGCAATACTTGGCCGAGCGTGCTGCCCGTAGTGGGTACCATAGCTGCTGGCACGCTGCCGTGAAAATATTCACCGCGCCCTATCCTTGCAAGCCTTGCGACCCAGCCGACGCCGTACATGATAAAGAGCGTATAGATAGTTGGACTACTCCACCTCTCAAGCTTGAGGGCGGGGACTTGACAAAATGCAAATGGTCTAATGAAGTAGCCAGCCGCCAAACCCAACCAAGCAAGCAGGCACAGGCCAGTTGCCATGACTAGTGCCGGATGGTCAAACGGTAGCGTCCGTAGAGAGTTTTGGCCGAAATCTGGATTAAACCAGAAGAATACCGGGCCCGCCGCAAAGGCAAGTAAATAGAACAAGCCACTTAAGCAGAGTGGCGAGCACAGATCTCCAGTACGTTTCACGTCGACCGTGACGGCAATCACGACGGCGAGCACCATGGCCCCGATCAACGCTGCGAACTCGAGACCGAGATTAGTCGAGATAATCACCGGAAGCAGCCCACACATGCAGGCCAACAACGCCGTGATGGCGACGCCTAAGCACCGTGATCTGATGTTGGTCGTGTTACGCACTCGGCGTCCTGGTTGTAGCTCCGGCTACAGGAGCTCTACTCGAAACCACTTTGATGCTAGGCCTTGTGACACACTCCGCTGCGGCGCACATGCCGAGTGCCTGTCGTGCTGCTGCGTTGTCGTTGGTATCCGGCCCACAGTCCACTATCTAGAGCGTTGAGCAATCTGCGTCCAGCGATCGCCGTTGCAGTCGTAGATGTCTCGTAGGACGTCCTCGATGCTGTACGTGAGCCGCCAACCGGGGTAGTCGACCTCAAACGACCCGAAGTCGCTCACATACCACTGGTGGTCGCCGAAGCGAGCCTCGGCTGACACGGTGTAGTCGAGCGTGCGTCCAGAGATCTCCTCGCATAGGGCGATGGCCTCGACGATCGAGACGTTTGCCTCACGGCCACCGCCGAGGTTGTAGACAGCCGCGCGCCTTGGGTTCTGGTGGAATGCATGAAAAGCACGTACGACATCGCGGGCGTGGATATTGTCGCGGACCTGCTTACCCTTGTAGCCGAAGATGGTGTACGGCTGCGCGGTGACAGTGCACTTCATTAGGTAGGCGAGGAAGCCGTGCAGCTGTGCGCCGGCGTGCTGCGGGCCGGTCAGACAGCCGCCGCGAAAGCAGACCGTGGGCATATCGAAGTAGCGGCCGTACTCCTGCACCATCACGTCTGCGGCGAGCTTCGAGGCGCCGAAGACCGAATGGGTGCAGCGGTCGATCGACATGTCGGTGGGGATTCCCATGAACCACTCGTGGTCCTCAGGCAGCTCCCAGCGCGTGTCCAGCTCGATCAGCGGCAGGTAGTTGGGTCGGTCACCGTAGACCTTGTTTGTCGAGGTGAAGATGAAGGTCGCGCTCGGACAGTGTTCGCGGGCAGCCTGCAGAAGGTTCAACGTTCCGACGGCATTCACGCTGAAGTCTGTGTGCGGCTCACGGGCAGCCCAATCGTGCGAGGGCTGAGCGGCGGTGTGTATGACCAGCTCGATGTGCGAGCCGTATTCCGCGAACAGCCGGTCAACGCCATCCTGATCGCGGATATCTAGGTCCACGGGGCGAAATACGGACCCGAGGTCTGCGGACAGTCGCTTGCTGGTCGGCTCGGTGGATGCCTCTGCGCCGAAGAAGTAGGCCCGCATATCATTGTCGCAGCCGACAATGTCAAGGCCGTCTTCGGCGAAGTATCGGGCGGACTCAGACCCGATAAGACCCCCGGACCCCGTAACCATGGCGATCGGCATGCGTCTATTGTCCCAGAATGCCTTGCAGGCCCGAGCGCCGAGCGATCATGCCGGCACATACCTGTTAGGGCGCGACAACCCACCTGCGATTGTCGCTTCGAGAACCTCCTCAAACCGATCGGCACAGTGCGCAGCTGTGAAATGCATCCGCGCGAAGCTCAGCGCCTTGGCGCCTCGGCGGGCGATCTCCTCAGGCTGGCGTAGCGCCGCGGCAAGCGCGCGGGCTGCATCCTGGGGATGAGCCGAGTCGGTGATCCAGCCGCCCTGCGAGGCCTCGAGGATTCGTGAGACCTCGGAGTGATAGCCGACCGAGGCGACGGTCGCCAATCCCTGTCCCATGAAGTTCATGAGCTTGGATGGGACGTTGAACTCGGCTCCTTCGTAGTGCTGAGAGACGAGCGCAACCGCTGCCCGCTCGAGCTCGCGATCGAGCGCCTCTTCGCCGATGATGCCGGTGACACACACGCGGTCGGTGCCGATCGCCGCTCGCACAGCGTCGCCGGCCATTCCGTCTCCTGCGAGCACCAGCCTTGCGCCTACCGCCGCAAGCTCCTGGTCGCCCTCGAAAGCACGCACCATGGCCTCCAGGTTTTGGGAGTAGCCGATGTTGCCCATGGTTAGCACGACGTTTGGCTCGCCAGCGCCGATGGGCCTGGGTTCAGACGCCACCGGCTTGCTTGCCGGGTTGTAGATTCGGGCGATCTTCGCGTCGGAGACGCCCTTGTGCACGAGGTTCTCACGAAATGTGTCAGAGAGCACGACGATGTGGGAGGCAGCACGATACGCCGCCAGCTCGAAACGACGCGCAGTGCGCAGCGCGAGTCCGTGTTCGAGCAGCCCGGTCGCGGTGGCGGCGTCGGGAAGTATGTCCTGCAGCCATAACACCCAGGGAATCCGGCGAGCCCATGCATTGAGCATCGCCGGAGCAATCGCAGGGAAGGATGGGGAGACCGCGACGATCACATCGGGCGCCCCAAGCCAGGGCGTGGCCAGCGTGAGCGCGCTCGCGAACGTTAGCTCTTGGCGCACGCGCTGGGATGTTGTCTCTCGGCCTATCCACAGCGGCAGGCGGACAATCGGAGCTCCGTCCCGAATCTCCCGATATGGCAAAGGCCGGATCCCCCAAACAGGCTCTGGGTAGTGGGGGTGAGCGGCCACCACCTCCACCTCATGGCCACGCTCGCACATCGCGTGGACCCAAACACGGCTCAGAGGCGCGATCCCCGTGGGCTCGGGATCGTAGTTGTAACTCCAGAGTTGGATTCTCATCGTCGAGAGAAGGTAATCAATGACCCTAGCGACGGCGTTCGACTCGGCCGAGCCACGCGCCATGGGCAGATTGATTGCGGAGGCACGCGCGGCGCCGGCGCTTCAACAGGGACGGCCCGCCGCCCGCGCGCCCCTCACAGCCCGCGACGGCCCACGACGTGGGGCACCGTCCGCAGCAGGATCTTGATGTCGGTCCACAGCGACCAGTTGGCGATGTAGAGGTAGTCGATCGCCACCATCTCCTTGAGCGGCACGCGCGTCGGCCCGAGGATCTGCCAGGGGCCCGTCATCCCCGGCGTCAGCTCCAGGCGCCGGCGATGCCACCCCTCGATGCGCCGGTCCTCGTCGACCACCAGCGGGCGGGGGCCCGACCAGGCTCATCTCGCCCATTGAGGATGTTCAGCAGCTGGGGCAGCTCGTCCAGGGAGCTGCGGCGCAGGAACCTGCCCACGCGGGTCACGCGCGGGTCGTCGGCGATCTTGAAGAGCCCCTCGTGCGCCTCGTTGCGGTAGCGCAGGGAGTCCTTCAGCGCCTCGGCGTCGGGGACCATCGTGCGGAACTTGAGCATGTGAAGCGCTTTCCGTGCCGACCCACGCGCAGCTGGCGGAAGAACACCGGGCCCCGGCTGTCGAGCTTGATCGCCACCGCGAACGCGATCATCAGCGGCGAGACCGCCAGCAGCCCGATCGAGGCGCCGAGCAGATCGAACGCGCGCTTGACGCCGCCGAGGAGCGCGTGAGATCGAAGCGCCTGACGCCCATCACCGTCACCCCGTGCAGATCGTCGAACTCGACCGAGGACCCCACCACCTCCAGCAGGCGCGGCAGCACGCTCACCCGCACGCCCACCGCCTTCAGCGTGCGCACGAGGTTGAGCGTCTCGCCCGCGTCCGCCTCCGCTCCCGCCCGGCGCGACGATCGCGCGGTGCACGTCGAGCGTCCGGGCCAGGTCGCGGACCTCCGCGAGCTTGGCGCGGAGAAGCAGACCGGCCGACCACGGCGCGGCCTTGTCGAGATCGAGCTGGGCGACCACCTCCGCCTTGACCCCGCCGTGATCGCTCAGCTTGGAGCGGACCATCTCGGCCGAGCGCCTCGTCGCCGATCAACAGGCAGCGCTCGGCCGGGCGCCACGCGCAGCGCGTACGTCGCGGGCGACGCGCGCGCGAGGATCAGCAGCAGCCCAGCGCCAGCCACAGGAACAGCGCCTCGCTGGCGGTCCAGCGCGCCGTCGACGATCAACCCGCCCGCCAGCCACGCGACCAGCGTGCACAGCGTCGCCAGCGTGGAACAGCTTGGGCGCCTCGTCGAGCGTCGTCTTGCGCAGCAGCGTCTCGTCGCGGTCGTACAGGCCCAGCAGCTTCGCCCCCACGAGCAGTATCGGCACGCCGACCATGCTCTCCCACGTGAGCTGCACCGATCTCTGCGACAGCGCGACCGTCAGCCCGAAGGCGCCGACGATCGCGATCACGTCCGCCACGGCCAGCAAGCGGCGAAAGAGCGCGTCCCGGCGCATGCACGCCGCCGGCCCGCGCGCCTCGTTGACGCGAGCCTCGTTGATGTGCTGCGCAACGGCTCGGCGCCGTGCTCGCGCGCGAATGAAGCGGCGGGACCCGCCCACCGTGTCGCCGACGCGAGCGTGTCTGTCGACCTCGCTGCGAACGTCGGTATCCATAGCGTGCTCCCGCCTCCTTGCTTGCAATGACCCGCTGCGTGCAAGTGCCCCCCAGCCGGTCGTCGCATCCTAACCGAGCGCTAGAGAGATTGTCGTCACCCCACGCGCATTTGGGAACGCCAAGGCCGCAAAATGCGGAAAGACCGGCACGAGGGCGGGCGATCCGCCGCCGCGCAAGCTCAGGACAGCCGCCCACCGTGCCCGGGCGGGAGACTCAAGCCGAGCGCAACCTACGCGCTCGCAGACGGTCAGACCGCCGAGACCTGCTCTTGCTCGGCCACGCGGAACGAGGAGCCGCAGCCGCAGGCGGCGACCACGTTGGGGTTGTTCACCTTGAAGCCCGCGCCCCGCAGGCTCTCCTCGTAGTCGATCGTCGAGCCCTGGCGCCCGCACCGGACGCTCGCCTGCCGGTATCCGTGGCGCTCGCTGCCGAACGAGCCGGGGTAGAGCCGGCAATCCCGCACTTCGCGGAAATTCCAGATTCAGTATCGTCGGTGCCTCTACGGAAAGCTAACGGACTCTAAACGAGCGTGTAACGACGGCTCACGTGGTTGCTTGAATCGTTTCACGACGTTCACATGGAGGTGAGAGCATGACTGACGCAGGGGGGCATGACGCGACAGCCTCGCGGCTGGTCGATCGCAGGCGCCAGACAGACAGCGATCGGCGGCTCGTTCGGGCCGAGCGTCCGCGCGTGAGCGTCGTCATCCCGACGCTCAACGAGGTCAAGAACCTGCCGTACGTGTTCGCCCGCCTGCCCGACGATCTCTATGAGGTGATCGTCGTCGACGGTCGCTCCACGGACGGCACGCGCGATGTCGCGCGCAGCCTGCGGCCCGACGCGCAGATCATCGATCAGGCAGGGCACAGGCAAGGGCGATGCCCTGCAGACGCGGCTTCAACGCGTGCAGCGGCGACATCATCGTGATGCTGGATGCCGATGGCTCGACCGATCCGCAGGAGATCCCGCGCTTCGTCGCCGCTCTCTGCCAGGGCGCAGATTTCGTCAAGGGCTCTCGCTTCGCCCAGGGTGGCGGCAGCAACGACCTGACGCGTCCTCGCAGTGCAGGAAACTGGGCACTCAACCGGGTCGTCAACGCGCTGTACGGGACGAGCTACACCGATCTCTGCTACGGCTTCAACGCCTTCTGGGCACGGTGTCTGCCCTATATGCGCGTCGACTGCGACGGGTTCGAGGTGGAGACGCTCATCAACGTGCGCATCGCCAAGGCTGGCCTGGTGGTCCACGAGGTCCCGAGCTTTGAGAGCTCGCGCATGTACGGAAGCAGCAACCTGAGCGTATTGCGAGACGGCCTGCGCGTGCTCCGGGTGATCGGCCACGAGCGCTGGCGCATAGCCGGCGGCCCCCGTGGCCGACGGCTCCGCGCACATGAAGGTTGCGCTCGTCGCGCCTCCATACCATTCGCACGAGGTCGGTGTCGGGCGGAGCGTGCGCGAACTCGCGCGTGGCGTTTCGCGCGCCGGCGGGCACGTCGAGGTACTCGCGCATCTGCCCGAGGCGGTTCGTGCCTCGGCGGCAGACGACGGCATCCACGTGCGCCACTTTCGGGCAGGTCGGGGGCACCGGCTACGCGACGTCCCACGCGATCTGGTCCCATCTGCGTCGCAGCGGGCATGCCTACGACCTCGTGCATGCCCATGGATATCTGACGCTTCCAGCCGTCTTGCCGCGCGCGGGCTCTTCGGGCGCCTGGTCTTCAGCCCGCGTCACGATGGCGTGCCGCGCAGCCGCATCGGCAGCGGAGCCTGAGTCCCTACCGGCAGCTCGGCCGCACGGCTCTCGCCTCCGCCGACCTGGTCATCTGCTCCTCCCACGCCGAGGCGGCCGAGCGTAGGCTCGCCTGGTCCCCGCGATCGCACCGAGAGTGAGGATCGTCCCAGGCGGCATAGACGCGGAGGCGATCGCCGCCGCGCGCCCATTCTCGGCCGAGCGTCGCGTGATCCTGAGCGTCGGTCGTGCCGACGGCAGCGGGCGGGCCGATCGGGCCATCTCCGCTCTGCCCGCCCTCGGGCGGGCTATGAGCTCGTGGTGGTCGGCAGCGGCGGCGCGCGTCGCCGGCTGCAGGCCTGCGCTCGCGACCTGCTGGTTTCTGATCAGGTGCGCATCCTCGACCGGCTCGAGTGAGGGCGTCCTGCACAGCTGGCTGCGCACGGCGAGCGTGGTCCTCGCGCTGAGCCAGGCGGACTCCGGACGGGCTGACGCTGATGGAGGCCGCCTGCGCGGGGGTGCCGGTGATCGCCACTGACACGCAGGCTCATCGCGAGGTGGCCCAACTGATTCGATGACGCCGCCGTGCGCCTGCTCTCAAGCCGAGCCTCACCGCTGTTGATCGCGGATGAGATCGCGCGTGCCGGCGAGATGCGCATGAGCCCGCTGTCGACCCTCGCGGTTCCCTCGCTCAGCGATGCCGCCGATCAAACCGTCGCGTTGTACTCGGCGCTGCTGGACGATCGGCTGACGCGGTATCATGACCACGCTTCGCCGGCCGCTTCCCGGCTGACGCACGGCGAAGAACGGCAAGGAGGCAGGCCCGCGGGCGCTCGAGGGAACCCGATGAGCGTCGTCGACAAGACCGCGCCGCGCTCTCGGGGAGCGGGCCGCGCCCACCGCGTCATCGCGGCACGGTCCCCGATGTGCGATTCCCGATAGCCCCACGCCGCGGCGCCCCACGTGGCGATTCTCGACGTCGATCTGGCCGACGGCCTCGAGGCCATACCGGGATGTCGATGACAGCGGCGCCAGTGGACGGCCGCCCTGGTGCTCGTGCGGATCTTCACCGAGCCGATCGGTGTCGCTCGAGCTGCCGCTTCCCGCGGGAGGCGTCGAGCGCCGACGACTCGCGCGCGCGATCTCGCATGGAGCTCGGAGATGAGGTCGCGAGCCGCATCATCGCGTGCGGGCTGCTTGGACGGGGCAGCGTCCCGATCGACGGCCTGTGCCCCGCCGCAGACGCCGCCGTTTCTCGGCCAGCCGGGAGCGGATCGCTCGGCCAGGCTCCGTCGCTCACGGTCGCGATATGCACCCGCAATCGTCCCCGAGGGCTTGTCAGCGCCCTCGCGAGCGTCGAGCGCCAGGAATACCCGTCGCTGCGGGTCCTGGTCGTCGACAATGCCCCGCTCGACGAGCGGGCCCGCGCGGTCGCGGGCGAACACGCCCCGCATCTGGATCTTCACTACGTAGTCGAGCCCCGTCCGCGGCGTGTCGTGGGCTCGCAACAGGGCGATCGAAGTCTCCGACGGGGAGATCATCGCCTGGATAGACGACGACGGGGAGCCGTGCGACCGCTGGTGGGCGGCGGAGATGGTCCGAGGCTTCGTCGAGCACCCGGAGGCAGACGCCGTCAGCGGCATGATCCTGCCCACCGAGATCGAGACGCCCGCGCAGATGTGGTTCGAGCAGTACGGCGGACACAGCAAGGGACGAGGCTTCACGCCAGACGTGTTCTCTGCTGCCGGCGGTCGCGCCCAGAGCCCGCTCTACCCGCTGCCGCCGTTCGGTGCGGGTGGGAACATGGCCTTCCGCGCGAGGCGCTCGAGCTGATCGGCGGCTTCGACTGTGCCCTCGGCCCGGGCACGCCGACGCTCGCCGGGGAGGACACGGCCGTGCTCAGCACGCTCCTGTACATGGGGGGCACGGTCGTGTGGCAGCCGACGGCAATGATTCAGCCACTAGCACCGTCGCGACCTGGTCGAACTGTCGGAGATGCTTCACGGCTATGGCCGGGGCCTGGGCGCCTTCTATGCGAGCATGGTGCTGCGCCACCCGAAGTCTGTGCCGCAGCTGGCGCGCCTCGCGCCGCGTGCCCTGGTCGATTTCATCTCGCCCCGGGGCCCACGCCTGGGCGGCCTGGCGGCGGACTTTCCGCGCGAGCTCCTGAAGGTCCACCGGGCCGGCCTTTTGCAGGGGCCGGCAATGTACGTGCGCGCGCGCTTCGGCGCTCGACGTTTGAGTCGTCAGGCGAGGACGAGCTCATGACCGCGCCATCGGCGGCGCCGGGCGTCGCCATTCTCATGTATCACAGCGTTGGCCGCTCCACGACGGCCCAGTATCGACCCTTCACCGTCGATCCCGGGCTCTTTGATGAACACGTCGCCGCGCTTATCGATGCGCGGGCACGCCTCGTCGCCGTGAGGACGTACCCGCCCTGTTGTCCGGGGGCCCGGCGGTGACCGAGGGCCCGGCGGTCGCGATCTCGATCGACGACGGATTGGCCGACGCGGCGACCGGCGCCGCCCCCGTCCTGGCCGCCCGCTGCGCGCCTGCGACCCTGTTCGTCCCGACCGCCTACGTCGGTCGGAGCGCCGGCTGGATGGGCGACGATGCCGATCGCCCGACGTTGAGCTGGCGCATGCTCGAGGAGCTCGCCGGCATCGGCATGGAGATCGCCTCCCACGGTCACCTCCATCTCGCGGCCGACATCAACGAGCCGGAGCTCGTCCGTGAGGACGCAATCCGCAGCCGTGCCGAGCTCGAGGGGCACCTGGGACGAACCGTGTCAAGCTATGCCTACCCCTTTGGCTACCACACGAGAGATGCTGCCAACGCCCTGCGCGACGCGGGCTTCTCCCAGGCGTGTGCCGTGATGGACCTACCGGCCGTCGCCGGCGACGATCCTCTGAGCCTTCCGCGCATCTACGTGGGTCCCCAGACGACTCCTGAGATGCTGCTGCGATTGGTCCACCGACGGCCGGCGCGCGTCCTGCGCCGCTGGGCTCTGGTCAAGAAGCAGCTCTGGCACGTGGGCCGTCGTTGGGGGGGGTGGGGGCCGCCGGAGGCGCGCAGCGTCTCTCTCACGAACCCCGCCGCGATCGACTTAGGGATCTGAGCGTGTCAGCCGAGGTCCGCTCGCGCTCGTGGCCCGTTGGAGCGGGACCGATCAAGGTGCTCGTGATCGACGTCGAGCGTCCGCCACTCGAGCTATCAGCATTGCACCCGGATGGTGGCCGCTACGCGGCCGCGTGGCTGCTCGTGCGTCGCGACGGACGGCCCATAAACCTGCTGAAGGTGCCGTTTGCCAGCGAGCGCGACGCGCTAGGCCGTGAGGAGCTTGCGGCGCACATCGAGTTGGCGTGCGCCGATGCACCGACGGGTGCTCGAAGCGCCGCGCCGCAGGGTCCGCTGCGCCAGCCGACGATATCGGTTGTCGTCCCGAGCAGGCTCGAGCGTCGCGAGAGCTTGTGCCGCTGCATCGAATCGCTCGAAGGTCTGGACTATCCCTCCTACGAGCTGCTGCTCATCGACAACCGCGTGCGCGACGAGGACGGCTCCCTGGCGTGGCTGGAGCGCTTCCCCTCGGTCCGGGTGCTGCGCGAGCGCCGGCCGGGCGTATCGGCTGCGCGCAATCGCGGGCTGGACGCAGCGGCGGGCGAGATAGTGGCCTACATTGACGACGACGTCAGCGTCGACCCGGGCTGGTTGAGGGCGATCGCTGCGCGCTTCGCCGCTAGGCCCGAGGAGGCGTGCGTCACGGGCCCCATCCTTCCCGCCGAGCTCGAGACGCCCGCCGAGCTGCGCCTCGAGCAATACTACGACGACGTCGACGGTGTCGCACCGAGGATCTTCCAACCGGTCTCCCATCGGCTCGTGCAGCCGGCGCGTGGCCGCGAGATCATCCGCAGCACATTGGTCGGCGAGTTCGACGACGAGGATCGTCTCCTGCACACATTCTCGATCTACGCGGCCGGCAGGTTCGGTACGGGGGCCAACATGGCATTCCGCTCGGCGGTCCTGAGGGATGTGGGGGGATTGGATGTGAGGCTCGGTACCGGCATGCCGGCGACCGGTGGGGATCTGCACGTGTTCATCCGGCTTGTGTGGAAGGGGCACAGCCTCGGCTTCGAGCCGGCTGCACTGGTCCATCACAGCCACCATCGCGATGAGCTCTCACTGCACAAGCAGATCGAGGCAAACGGGGTCGGCTCCACGGCGCTCATGTGTGCCCTGATCGAGGAGGATCCCCGGCACATCCTTGCGATGCTCGCAACGCTGCCGCAAGTCGCGCGGTCGCCCTACGTGAAGACGCTCCGCACGCGGTTCTTTAGGGGCAAGAGCTCGGCACAGGACGCACGGGCCGGGCCGGACGCCGAGGATCAAAGCGCCATGTCCCGGTTGTCTCGGAGCGAGCTCCGTGGCATGGCCCGAGGGCCGGCCGCCTATTGGCGCAGCCGCCGCCTGGTCAGACAGTGGTAGCCATGAAGCCCGCCGGCTCGAGGATGACCGTCAACGCCGTTTCGCTGATGTCGGCCACGCTGGCGACCAACGCCCTCGGGCTGGTCTTCTGGGCCGTCGTCGCGCGCGTGGACGGTCCGCGTGCAGTCGGGGGCGCCTTTGCGGAGATCTCGGCCCTCATCCTGCTGTCCACGCTCGCGCAACTCAACCTGACGCAGATCTTCATCCGGTTCCTGCCCGGCGCCGGCCGTCTGACGAGGCCCTTCATCGTCCGCGGGTACCTGACGGTAACGGCGCTCGCGCTGGTCGCGGCAAGCGCCTTCGTGGCCAGCGGGCTCGGCACCGGCGTCGTCCGCGCGAGCCTGCCTGATCGCATCCTGTTCGTCGTTGCGGCTGCGCTGTTCGCGATCTTCGCCCTTCAGGACTCGGTCCTGACCGCGCTGCGCATCGCCCACTGGGTGCCGGTCGAGAACATCAGCTTCGCCGCGGCCAAGCTGGCCCTCCTGCCGGTGCTCGCGTTCTTGCCGGCTCGCATGGGGATCGTCGCGGCATGGGTTCTGCCCATGGCAGCGGCGGTGGCGATCGTGAACACGCTGCTGTTCCGGGGGGCGGTGGGCCGGACGCGGCGCCTCATAAGCGGATACCTGCCCGTCCGGCGCCGGCTGGCCTCGTTCCTCGCCGCCGAGTACGCGGCAGGCCTCTGTGTGACAGCGACCGTCCAGCTCATGCCCCTGCTGGTCCTCTGGCGACTTGGGGCCGTGAACGAGGCGTACTTCACGCTGCCTTGGCTCATACGCATGGGGATCCTGGTGCTGCTCTGGAACGTAAACGCCTCATTCGTCGTCGAGGCGTTGACGTCTGGCGCCTACACCCCCCGCCTGCTTCGGCGGGGCTTCCAGCTGTGGGGCGCCGTCGTGGTCGGCGCTGTGCTCGTGTGCTGTCTCGGCGCGCCACTGCTCCTGCGTTTCGAGGGTCCCACGTATGTCGCGCACAGCACCACGCTGTTGCGGCTGATCGGGCTGAGCGTGCCGTTCACGGCTGTTACCGTTCTCTACGGGGTGTTCGCGTGGCTCGAGCAGCGGCTTTGGCGCTTGGTCGCGATTCAGGCCGGCTCGGGTCTTCTGCTGGGCGCCCTTAGCCTCGCCCTCATGCCCCGCCTCGGCATTGCAGCCGTGGGCTGGGCCAACCTCGCGGCTCAGGCGATCGCGGCGGCGCTGATGGCTCCCTCGCTGTATGCGCGCCTGTCGCGCCGTTCTTCAAGGACAGTCGCCGTCGTGGCCGAAGGTCTTCCATGAACGCCGAGCAGATTCCGTCCGTGCGTGGGTCCTACGCGGGAGTGCCGGCCAGGAGGGTTCGATGAGGGGCTTCCTCCGTCGTCGCGCGCCCTGGATCCTGTTGTGCTCACTCCTCTTCGCGGGCGCGGCCTACGGGTTCTCCGAGCACCAGACCAAGAAGTACACGGCGACGGCCTCGTTGCTCTTCAACGACAACCAGCCCAGCCGGCAGGTCGCTGGCCTCCCGGTCGTAGTCCGCAACCACCCGCAGGCCCAGCAGAGCACCGACGTGAAGCTCGTCCAGTTCGGCGACACGGCGGCAAAGACCGCGAGCGTGCTCGGCCAGGGGCTGACCAAGGAGATGGTCCGCGAAGACTTGAGGGTGAGCGCGCAGGGCGGATCGCACCTCATCAGCGTTTCGGCCACATCGACTTCCCGGGCGCTTGCGGCCGAGATCGCAAACACCTACACCACGCTGTTCGTCTCAGCGCACAGCTATCACGCCTACTACAGCTCGGCTTTGGCCCGCGTCAAGAAGCAGCTGGCGGCGCTCTCCGCTCGTCAGCGGGCCGGTCCGGTTGGGCTCGCGTTGCTGGTTCGCGCACAGTCGTTGGCAGTTCTCGCCGAACTTCCGTCCGGCAGCGTCCAGATCGCGCAGGCCGCGACGGTCCCCAAATCGCCGTCCTCACCGAAGGTGTTGAGAAACACGCTCCTCGGCGCGCTGCTGGGTCTGCTGCTTGGCTTGGGCGTCGCTTTCCTGCTGGGGCGTTTCGACCGGCGGATCAGAATACCGAGCGAGCTGGAGGCCATCTACGGCCTTCCCCTGCTCGGGGTTGTTCCGCAGAGCACGGCGCTCACCCGTTCGGATCGGCGCGAGGCACAGCGCAGCGAAGTGCCGCGAGCGGCTCTCCCCCCAGCGAGGCCGGGGCGTTCCAACTGATTCGCGCCCGTCTGCGCTACTTCAACGTCGATCGTGAGCTGCGCACGTTGCTCGTCGTGTCGGCGGCACCCGGCGATGGCAAGACGACCGTCGCCCTTCATCTGGCTGCGGCGGCCGCAAGGATGGGTTCGACGGTGCTGCTTGTTGAGGCCGACCTTCGCCATCCGACCGTCGCCCGGCAGCTCGACATCCACCCCGGGCCGGGCATCTCGGATGTGCTGATCGGCTCGGTCTCTCTGTGGAGGGCGACCCAGCCGATCGACTTGGATCAGTCGTCCGGCGTCTCGTGGCGGGGACCGACACTCGATGTGCTCGTGGGCGGCGCCCCGCTGCCACCCAATCCCGGCGAGTTGATCGAGAGCCACGCGATGGAGGCCACGCTCGAGCGGGCGAAGTCAACGTATGACCTCGTGGTGATCGACACGCCTGCGCTGACCACGGTCTCCGACGCGGCCCCGTTGCTGCGCCAGGTCGACGGCGTCATCATCGTCGACTGGATCGGACGCACCCGACACAAGGTCGCCGAACGACTCCACCAGACCCTGACCGAAGCCGGCGCGCCGATGCTGGGCGTCATCGCCAACGGTTTCAGGGCGAGGCGCGGCTCCCGCGGCTTAGGCCACGATTACTACTACTACTCCGGCAACGGCCACGGCTCCGACAACGGCCACCCCCCGGAGGAGCAGCCCACTCCCCCGCCCGCCGCCGCGTCGTCCAATGGCGCGCCCGCATCTGGTGAACCGGTCCCCAGCACGAGGGTGCCGGTGGGGGGAAAGCTCGCAGGAGCGCCCGGCGTTCGGAGCGGTGACAGCGGCTCGCGAGCGGCTCGCGCGGGGGCCGACGCGCGGACGGCGATGACTGCTCGGGCCGGCGTGTTGGTCGGCGCTCTGGCTCCCATCGTCGTGCTGGTCAGCCCCTGGAGCACCGTCGGCCTGGCTGCCATGCTCCTGTTCGCGGTCGCGGGCTTGGGGCCCGGGCTCATGTGCTGGTTGGACGCAGGAGATCCATACGCACAGGCGGCGCTGACCGTCACGCTCAGTCTGGCCGCCTTTGCGCTCGCGGCGACGATCATGATCTGGCTCGCGGCGTGGCATCCCGCGACGCTCCTGCTGCTCGCGATCCCGAGCGTCTTATCCTGCCTGCGTCGGCTCATGCGACCGATCGCGTCCCCCGTGCCTCAGCTGTCCGCATGAGTGCGATCCAGACCAAGCCGGCTATCCTGCCGGACGGCGCTCCCAGGCCGGCCGCCAGGCGTGCTGCCAGGCCGGCCGCCAGGCCCGCGACGCGCGCTCGTGTGGCGCTGCGCTTGCTGCCCCTGATAGCCGGGTTGGCCTGCTGGGGATTCGCCCTGGCCCGGCTGCGCCTGGACGCCCTCGGGACATACGGGCTGCTCGCCGCGGTCGATGCGTGGTTCTACCTGGGTCTGGCCTTGTTGATCGGCGGCTTCGCCAGGGAGCTCTGTCGACCCCGGCGAGTGACCTGGATCCCCACGCTGTACGTGCTCGGCATCGTCGTCGTCATCTACGCGACGGTTCCGCTGCTGTTCCACGCACCCGAGTTGGCATGGGCGTACAAGCACATCGGCGTCGCGCAGTCCCTGCAGATGCACGGGCGCGTCACCGAACCGACGAACATCTATCAGGAGTGGCCGGCGTTCTTCTCCGCCCTGGCGGGTGTCTCATCGCTCTCGGGCGTGGGGCCTCTCGCCTTCGCGGCGTGGGCGCGACTGTTCTTCGAGCTGGCCAACTGCCTGATGCTGATGGCCATCTTTCGGACCATGACCCGCGACGACCGGGTGCCGATCCTGGCCGTGCTGCTGTTCCAGTGCTTCGTCTGCTGGATGAGTGAGGACTACCTCTCGCCGCAGGCCTTCGACTATCTGCTCTGGCTCGGGCTGGTCCTCATGCTCTTGCGCTGGCTCTCGAGTCCGGCGCCGTTGGAGCCTGCGCGCGGGCGGCTTGGACCGGATTCGCCGCCGTTTGCTGCGCGGACTCGAGTACCGCCCGGCTCCGCCCACGTCAGGTCCGCCGCGGGGCGGTGGTGGCGGCGATCGGGGTGTTCTTCGTGATCGTGGCGGCACATCAGCTGACCCCCTTCGTCGCACTCATCGGGATGGGCGTCCTCACGGTGCTCGACCTGCTGCGACCACGGTGGCTGGTGCTGGTCCTGGCGGCGCTCTTCGCGGGGTACGTATTCTCGCGCTACCACCTGATCTCCTCCGAGTACGGAGGCTTCTTCTCCGGGTTCAACTTCTTCGAAAACGCCTCCGGGCACCCGATTCGAGGGCCGGGGGCAGGCTCGCCCGGACAGGTGTTCACAAGCACGGTCCTACACTGCCTCGGCCTCGCCATGTGGCTGGGCGCCCTGGGAGTCCTGGTCAGGTGGCGGCGTACCCCCGGTCGGTTTGTCGTGCCCGCCGTCTTGGCCTTCAGCCCGTTCGGCATTCTCCTCGTGCAGAACTACGGCACAGAGGGGATCTACAGGGTGGTCCTGTTCTCGGCGCCGTGGTGCGCCTACCTGATCGCCACGGCCGTCGTCAGGCTGCGCTCTTCCCACGTGCGTGCCGGCGCGATGGCGCTGGTGCCGGGGCTCGCCCTGCTGGCCGGCCTGCAGGGTCTCTACGGCCCGGTCACGGTCAATGCATTCACTCCGGCCGAGGTGAACGCCAGCGTTTGGATGTATGGGCACACGCCGGCGGGTTCGACGCTCGTGTTGGCGGCGGACAACTTCCCCGTACTCGAGACGGCGGCCTCCTGGGAACGCCACTCCGCGCTGGACCTGCCCGCTGACCCGCAGGTCGGTCCCGTGCAGTTCGACGACGGCAACCTGCCGATGGTCGACCGCTGGGTGGCCTCGCTCGGCGGGGCGCCCAACACCTTCCTGGTCCTGAGCCGGAGCATGGGCGCCTACAGCGCCTACTACGGCTTTCCCAAGGGGTATGAGCAACTCCAGCGCTCGCTGCCCTCCTCGCCGAACTGGAGGGTGTACTTCGAGAACCGAGACGTGACCATCTACCGGTTCACGCCTCGCCGGTCGATCCCGCGAAGCGCCGCGGCGCCAGCGCCGGCCGCCGCCGCCGTCGTCCCGGCGAGGATCGCGGCCGCCCGCTCGGCATACGCCCACTCACCGTGGGCTATCGCCGCTTTGACGTTGCGGGCTATGCCGATCGGGATCGTCCTGCGCAGATAGTGGCTCTCAGAGCCAAGGTCGCGCTCGGATGCCAGGCGCATCGACATCTCGATTTTGCCCCGGCCCTCCGAGAACGAGCGGAGCAGGAAGAAGCGCAATGTGGATCGGCCGGCTGGAACGAGATGATCGACAAGGGCATCTGGGACGTAGATCCAGCGTCGCCCCGGCGCGCTCGCGCTCATCCTGATGCAGAGGTCGGTGTCCTCCGGTCGCGAGGTGTTACCCACCTTGCCGAAGCCGGCGCGAAAGCCGTCGACCGCTTCGAACACGTCCCGGCGGACCGCCATGTTCTCGCTCCACACGTTGCGGACGGGCGACCGGGTCTTTGGCAGGCCGGTGTAGGAGGCTCCCACGACCCATGCGAACTCGTCCGGGAACCATCGCGGCCGGGGGCCGGCCCACTCCGGCTCGACCTTGCCCCCGGTGCCCACGACCGACTGGTCCTCGAAGGGCTCGAGCAGCCTTCCCAGCCATCCGGGCCGGGCGTGCGCATCGTCGTCGAGGAACGCCAGATATGGCGTGCTCGCGTGGCTCGCACCTGTATTGCGTGTGCCCGAGGCGCCGCCCGCGTATTCATTTTCCACCACGGTGACGCCCGAGAGCTCCCGCGAGAGACTGTTGTAAAGGCGCGGGTTGTGATCGACCGCAACGATCACCTCCACCGGTCCTGGGCGCTGCTCGAGTGCACGACTCGATCGAGCGCACGAGCGAGCTCCAGCGCTCCTCTGTGTGGCAGGCGATCACCACGCTCACCGGCCGGCGAGAGGCGGCTACGTCGGCTTCTGTCATCCAGCCGCTGGATCCAGGTGTGCGACCGCTCGCTCCTCAGCCGTTGGAGCATCGCTGCGGATCGTCCCCTCCGGGATCAGTGCGAGCGACCTTCCGAGAGAGGCCTTGCTGCGCGTCATACCTGCCGGCGAGATTATCACCAGGCCGAGCCGGTGAGGCGCGCGGTGCTCCCACGATCACGCGCCGGCCGAGTGCTGAGCGGCGGTCAGACCGACTCGCCGCTCACGCGATGGCAGCTGATCCGCCACCCAAGACGGTTGTGCTGGTTTTTCTCCGTCCGGGTCCGAGCCGCGCTGACGAGCTCGAACTCGCCGTCGAGGAGTCGCCAGAGTGCACGATCCCCCGGATGGCGCCAGATCGAGGTCAATACGACGCCACCAGGGCGAATGATCGCGGCGACGCGTTCGAGCAACGCACGAGGCGATCGCATGTAGTAGATCATCTCGTTCAACACGACGACGTTGGCCGGCGGGAGGTCGATCGCCATGGCATCGCCGACCATGAAGTCTGTGCGGCCGTCCGAGAGGCGCGAGGCTGATTTGATCGCCTCGGCGGAGAGGTCAATTCCGACGTAAGTATCGAAGTCTCCTTCGGCGAGAAGCTGGCGCAGCCGCCCGGTTCCGCACCCGATGTCGAGCACGCAGGGCGTACCGGGGTACAGGCGCAGGTAGCCGATCAAGAGGCTATATCGCGGGAGCTCGTACAGATCGCTCATGAACCCGAATTCGCCCGAGCTGTAGGCGCGCTCCCAGCGCTTCACACCCCAAGGTTCCGGTCGATACGGACGCAAGCCGGACCCGACGCCGAGCGCCTGCACCTGAGCGGCGGTGCGCCACGCGAGCCTTCGAGCGCGCTGACCGTTCGTGAGTCGAGGTGACGGCGAGCTCATGCAGTGCCGGTTGGTGACCAGACCCTTACCCAGTCCACGAGCATCTGGGCCGGGAACCTGGTCGAGCCGTTCGGTGGACCGGGCCAATCTCCACCGACCCCGAGGTTCAGGATGATGAAGAACGGCTTGTCGAACGTCCATTCTTCGCCTTTACCGAGCACTCCCGGCGTATAGGTGGCGTAGGGCCTTCCGTCGAACGTGAGGGTGATCGCTTCTTTACGCCATTCCGCGCCGTAGACGTGCCAGTTGGTCAGTGACGGGGAGGCGTGGACCGCTTTCCCCCGTTCCCAGTTCCCCGACGGTCTTTCCCAGGTCACGGGGCCGTGGATATGGCCGTAGAACGTGAACGGGTCCTGCCCCAGGTTCTCCATGATGTCGATCTCGCCCCAGGCCGGCCATTCGTAGCCCACGAGCCAGAAGGCGGGCCACAACCCTCGCCCGGCAGGGAGTTTGATCCTCGCTTCAAACCTACCGTAGGTCCATTCGCGATTGCTTATTAGGCACGCCGACGTGTAGGGCTGGCCTTCGTGTGTTTCTTTGCGGGCGGTGATGACTAGATGGCCGTGGCCATCGAGGCTTGCGTTGTTGGCTTTCGACGTATATTGCTGCTCTTCTCCATTGCGCAGTGTGCCGATTTCGTATCGCCAGTTGGAGGAGCTGGGCCGGCTGCCCGCCCTGCCGTTGAATTCTTCCGACCAGACGAGCCTGGCCGAACCTACCGCGGGCGCAGCGAGCGGCGCGAGTGCGATGATGGCCGCAGCGAACAGTCGTCTCACGTGAACTCCTTCCATCGTTCTGTCGCGAACGTCCACCTCGCCCTTCGCGCGCCGTTCGAGCTGCTGAAACTCCCGGTGGTCGATCCGGGACCGGACGCCGGCGGCCAGGCATCCTATTCTTCCTTCGAGCCGCTCTTCCTCTTCTCCATGGTTGTGGTCGCTCTCTCCATGGTTGCTGTCGCTCGTCCGGTGCGCAATGCAGATCAGGGACCTGGCCGAATAGGTCCTACGAGAGCCACTAGGCCCGGGCCTTCTTGATCCGGCGCTACATCGCCTGGCGCAACCGGCACGCGCAGGACCGATCAGACCGCCGAGACCTGCTCTTCCTCGGCCACCCGGAAGGAGGAGCCGCAGCCGCAGGCGGCAACGACGTTGGGGTTGTTCACCTTGAAGCCCGCGCCCTGCAGGCTCTCCTCGTAGTCGATCGTCGAGCCGCTGACGAACGGCAGGCTCTCGCGGTCCACGAGCAGCTTCAGCCCGTGGCTCTCGAACACGGCGTCCTGGTCGCGCTGCTCATCGAAGGCCAGCTGGTACTGAAAGCCCGAGCAGCCGCCGCCGCGCACGCCGACGCGCAGGCCGGCCATGCTCACGTCGGCCTCCTGGGAGGCGAGGAACTCGTGGACCTTCTCGGCACCCTTGTCGCTGATGGTGAGCATCGCTTTCCAAAGTATAGCGGCTATGCTCGGGGTGGAAATGCCTTCCCCCGAGGACATAAAGCAGCGCATCGAGGCCTCCATCGCGGGAGCCCACGCCGAGGTCGAGGACACCACCGGCGGCGGCGATCACTTCCGCGCGACGGTCACCGCGCCCGCCTTCGAGGGGCGCAGCCGCATCGAGCAGCACCGCCTCGTCTACGACGTGTTCGGCCGGAGATCGGCGGCGCCATCCACGCCCTGTCGCTGAAGACCCAGACACCCTTGAAGACCCCCACCCAATGAGCCAGGAGCTTTCCATGTCAAGTCCCGAGCCAAGCCCCGTCCGCGACCTTCCCATGGCCAACGACGCCCCCGCCCCGCCGGCAGCCTCCGAGCACGAGCGAGTCCAACCCGATCCGCGACGCGATCGCCGAGGCGATCGACGAGCACAAGGTGATCCTGTTCATGAAGGGCACCCCCGAGGCGCCCGCCTGCGGCTTCTCGGCGCGCACGGTCGCCATCCTCGAGGCGCTCGAGGCGCCCTTCGCCGCCGTCGACATCCTGCCCGACCCGCGCATCCGCCAGGAGCTCTCGGCGATCTCCAACTGGCCGACCATCCCGCAGCTGTTCGCCAACGGGGAGCTGGTCGGTGGCTGCGACATCGTCTGCGAGATGTACGAGTCCGGAGAGCTGGCGGAGGCTCTCGCATAGGCGTCCCGCGCCTGCTGTAGCGTCTCCGCGCCGCATGCCCTCCGTCGCGGTCGCCACCGACAGCACGCACTATCTTCCCCGCGCGCTGGCGGACGGCGAAGGCATCCATCAGGTCAGCCTGTACGTCGGCTGGAAGGGCGAACCCGAGCGCGAGCTGGAGATGGGCGGACTTCGACGCCTTCTATGAGCGGCTGGGCCGCGACCCCGAACTCCCGACGACCTCCCAGCCCTCGATCGGCGACTTCCTCTCGGTCTGGGAACCGCTGATCGAGGCGCGGCCAGGACGTCGTCTCGATCCACCTCGCCGGCGGCATCTCGGGCACGGTCGAGGCCGCCCACCAGGCGCACGGATCTGCTCGCAGAGCGCGGCCTCGGCGACCGCGTCGAGGTGCTCGACTCGGAAACCGCCTGCGGCGGTATGGGCATGCTGGTGCTCGCCGCGGCTGCAGCCGCGCACGCCGGGCGCCGACAAGGACGCCGTCGTCGCACGCGTGCGCGAGGCGCGCAAGGTGCTGAAAATCTGGTTCTGCCTGGACACCCTCGAGTACCTCAGGCGCGGCGGGCGCATCGGCAAGGCCCAGGCCTGGCTGGGCGGCACGCTGAAGATCAAGCCGATCCTGTCGCTGGAGTACGAGATCGTGCCCGTCGAGCGCGTGCGCACCGCCGGGCGGGCCTTCGAGCGCATGGTCGAGTACGCGCGCGAGCTTTCAGACATGGGATCCGACGGCTGGGTGGTGCAGCACATCCAGGCGCCCGAGCAGGCCGAGCGGCTGATCGACCGCTGCCGGGAGATCTTCGACTCAGAGCCCGTCTTCACCTCGGAGGTGGGCCCGGTCATCGGCACCTACACCGGCCCCGGCCTGATCGGGGTCGGAGCTGTGCCGCGAGGCCTGCTCGCCTGAGGGTCCAACCGGCAGCGGCAGGCGCCGCGGAGTCGATCTCAGCGACGGCGCCGGCGGCGCAGGAAGCGGACGCCGAGCGCAAGGCCCACGACCGCGGCCCCAATCGTCAGTTCACTGCGATGGCGCTCGATATGCCCGCGCCAGTCGGTGATGTGTGCGACCTCGCCGCGCAGGCGGTCGATCGAGACCGCGAGCTCCATGCGGTTGCTCTCGATCGAGTCTGCGGATCTCCGCCGGACTGCGCTGCGCCATCAGCTCTTGCTCCTCCTCGGGCGGCGCCGGGGGTGGGGCCGCCGACGGGGCGGGTGGCGGAACGGGCGGGGCCTCAGGCGGGGCCGGGGCCGCGGATGGCGGCAGGCGGCGGAACGGGCGGGGCCGGTGAGGGCGCGGCGGGCGGGCGGCCTCGAGGCCCGGTTGGCGGCGCCCATCGCGGCGGTGTGCGGGCCCGTCGCCCGCGCTCACCGTCTCGCGGATCAGGCGCGCCTCCTCGATCGCCATGGTGGGCACCGGCGGGGCGCCTTTTTTGACCACTCTGGCGGCGATCAGGCCGGCGAGGGCTCCCAAGCAGCAGCAGAATCACGGCCATCGCGAAGAAGCCCCAGAAGTAGGCGAAGTCGCTCACCGGCAGGTAGTAGTAGATAAGCCACGCGCAGCCGACCAGCGCGAGCACGAGCGCCATCACGACGAAGATCCCGCCGGCGACGCCCCACGACGGCGCCGCGCGACGAGCTTCATCGCCTTCTCGGTGACCTCCGCCTTGGCCAGCTCGATCTCCTCGCGGACCAGCAGCGTGGCGCGCTCTGAGACCTCGGCGATCGCCGTGGCGATGTTCTGGGGCTGCTCGGGGCGCTGCTCGCCGGAGGACTGTGGCGGCGCCTCGCTCACTCCGGCGGCTCCTCGCCGAACAGGCGCATCCACACCTACGCCGGCCGCGCGGTGGGCGATGATGCCCGACAGCGCGCTCGATCCCCGCCAGGAGGCCCGACCACATGAGTCGCTTGACCAGTGTCGTTCTCCATCATCGCGGCAGTCTATTGGCCTCGTCGACGGGAGTCTTCTCGAGGCCCCCGTAGACGGTCTCGAGCACCAGCCACTTGGCCGACTCGAAGTGCTCCTCATCCTGCGGCAGCAGCCCGAAGATCCAGCCGGTGAGCAGCTGCTCGATCACGCCGTAGAAGGCCATCGCGGCGAACCGCGGTTCGATCTCGGGCTTGAACACGCCTTCGGCCTGCGCCTTTGAGACGATCTCGCCGATCAGGTCATAGGCGGTGCGGATGTGTTCGATGTGGGTGCGCCCGAACGAGTTCGCCGCGCGCGTCACCTCGACGATGATCACCTTCATCATGTCGGGGTCGTGGCGGTAGCTGTCCACGATGAACGACACGATCTCCTCGAGCTTCTCCCGCACCGGGATGGGCCGGGCGTCGACCTCGCGGATCATCTCGAGCATCACGTCCCAGCGCTCGAGGAACAGCGTGTCGAGCACCTCCTCCTTGGAGGCGAAGTAGTGGTAGACGAGCCCGTAGGCCACCCCGGCCTCATCGGCGATGTCCGACACCCGGCAGGCGTGGAAGCCCTGGCGGGCGAACACCCGCACGGCGGCGTCGAGGATCATGCCGGCGCTTGTCCGCCTGGGCCTTGCGCGCGGCCGTTCGATCGGCTGCGCGGCGCTCATCGGACGTCCTCCTGCGGCCAGCGGTAGACATCGCCGCGGCGGTTGGCCAGCGCCGGCAGGCGCTCGCGGATCTCGCGCTGGCGCTCGAGGTCGAGGTCGGCGACGATATGGCCCTCCCGGTCGGGGGCCTGCGCCAGCACGAGCCCCCACGGGTCCACGATCATCGAGCGCCCGCCGGATTGGTGGCCGCCCGGATGGCGGCCGACCTGGTTGGCGGCGATGAGAAACGCCTGGTTCTCGATCGCGCGCGCCCGCACGAGCGTCTCCCAGTGGTCGCGGGTGGTTGCAAGCGTGAACGCGGCGGGCACGCGCGATCACGCGCGCGCCACGCACGGCGAGGATCCGGTAGAGCTCGGGGAAGCGCAGGTCGTAGCAGATGGACAGCCCGAGCTCGACGCCCGTCGGCGGTCTGCGAGAGGACGATCTCCTCGCCCGGCTCCTCGATGTCCGACTCGCGATAGGATGCGCCCGCCGACCTCGACGTCGAACATGTGCACCTTGCGATAGATCGCCCTCACCTCGCCGCCGGGATCCACGTGCACCGAGGTGTTGGACAGCTTCTCCCTGCCCGGCACGCGCTCGAGGATCGACCCCGCCACCAGTTCGATCGACAGCTCGCGCGCGGTCGGCCGGGCCCATTCGATCGCACGGTCCCTCGAGCGTCTCGGCCGCGGCGCGGCTGATCCTCATCAGAGCCCATCGCCGTCCACTTCTCGGGGAGTACGATGAGGGTCGCGCCGTCGGCGGCGGCCGCGCGCGTGAGCCGGTCGGCCTTGGCCAGGTTCGCCGCCGGATCGGCGGTGGAGTTGAGCTGTACTGCAGCGACCCTCAAGAGCGCTCCCTCCCCCGCGGCCGGCGCCCGCGACGCGTCCCGGGCGTTCCACCCACGGAATAGATTGACTGGTCAGTCAACATCCTCAAGCATAACGCCAGCCGGCCCCGCGAGGAGGGTCCGGCCGGGAGCGTCGAGCACCCGCATGAGGCTGTTCCGCGGCTCGCGGCCGCTCAAGCGGTTGTCAAATACCTGACCGGTCGGCCGGGGCGTACGGGGCGTAGGAGGGTAGGAGGGTACACCGTGCACCCAGACACGGGCTGGGGCGCACAGGGTGAACAGCTCCCGACCGATCCACCGAGCGCATGGACGACGCCTGACCGGCCTGGACGAATCTTCGATCCCCTCTAGGCCTCAAGGCGGGTTGAGCGCACGCCGATATGGCGCAAATGAGACATGCTTCGCTCGGCGGCCTGGCGCGTGCATTCGTAGGGCGCGCTCGGCGACGCTGCGCTCCCATGATGGCAGCGATGGCGATTGGAGCGCTGGTGCCCGTCGCGCTTGCGCAACCCGGGGACGGCGCCGTCGCTTCGGCGCGCGTCTCGGTCACCGGGCGGAGCGTCTCGCGTGTGGCAACGAAGACCCGAGTTGCAAGGCGGAAGGGCGCCTCCCGATCGACCGCGCGCGTATGCGTCTCAGCGCGGCGCGATCGCCATCGGACGGCGCGCCGATCGTGCCGCACCACGCGCGCATGCGTCTCAGCGCGGCGCGATCGCCATCGGACGGCGCCCGATCGTGCCGCGCGCGCATGCGTCTCAGCGCGGCGCGATCGCCATCGGACGGCGCGCCGATCGTGCCCTTCGCCCCGTCGGAAGCTTGCGAAGGCCGGTCCGAAGGCCGCGGGGGGACAGGGTGCGAGCTCGGCGTCCGCGGGGGCCACCAATTCGGCGCCGACGCCCCCAAGCGACGGCTCGGCCTCCACCCTGGTGTGGTCGGATGAATTCAACGGACCAGCGGGATCGAGCCCGGATCCAACGAAGTGGAGTCTGGAGGAAGGTGGCGGGATCTGGGGCGGAGGCGACGAACTGCAGGATTACACGCGGCGACCGTCCAACGTCAGCCTCGACGGCAAAGGCGATCTGGTCATCACCGCGCGCAAGGAAAACTATGGAGGGTTTCCCTACACCTCGGCGCGGCTCGAAACTCAGGGCAAGTTCTCGTTCACCTACGGAAGGGTCGAAGCCCGGATGAAACTGCCGGAAGGGCAGGGGATCTACCCCATCTTCTGGCTGCTCGGGTCGAACATCAACGAAGTCGGCTGGCCTGCCTCCGGCGAGATCGACGTGATGGAGAGCCGCGGACAGTATCCGTTCACGTTCATGGGCCACATCCACGGTCCCGAACCAGGCAACCTGGAACCGAACGCCGACTGGGGGCTAGGTGAAACCGTCAACTCATCCTCATCGCTGAACAACTGGAACGTCTATGGCGTGGAATGGCGCGCCAATGCGGTGACGTTCCTGTTCAATGGGAAACCCTATACCCCTACCTACACGCCGGCAATGCTGGACAACGGGCAGACCTGGACCCTCAACCATCCCTTCTTCCTGCTGCTGAACCTCGTGGTCGGCGGCGAATTCGCCGGGCCGCCAAACGAACAGACGCCCTTCCCGGCCCAGATGCTGGTCAACTGGGTGCGGGTGTACTCATAGCCTGCTCGAGCAGGTCGAGCGGGGCCTCGTCGCACACGCTAGTGCGCGCTGCAGGTACGGCCCACGGTTGCCGCTGTAGGCTGAGAAGTTCTCGTCCCAATAGTCGTGCACGATCTCCCAGCCGTTCTGCTCTGTGAGCTCGCGGCAATTTCTACGCTGGCGCTTGATTGAGCCGTGCAAATCGGCTGTCGACTTGGCGGCGTAGATGATGACTTTGGCCATGCCCCGATTTTATCGACCGCTCAAGCGCTGGCGCTACGTGGGCATCTTCTGCGAGGAGCTCATGGCATGCGCGGCGTCCGTCCAGATCGGACCGGCCAGGCAGTCCTTCTGGGCGCTTCACCTGCGGGGCGATGAGCGCCTGCGCGAGCGCACGCACACGCTCTGCGCGCCGCGGCGCCGTCGAGCTCGGCCGCGGAGGGGGACCCGATCACACAATCGCCCCCGAAACGGGACGGCTGCGCGTGCACGACGGTGGCGTGGCCCTCGATCTGCTGCTCTCAGAACAGCCGGGCATCGAAGCGCTCTGCCCGCACGGGCGGGGCGAGGTGTGGACGCGCAAGCAGGCCGGCTGCGCCGTGCACGGCACGCTGGCCCTCGACGGTGGACCGTCGCGGAACCTCAGCGCGCTCGCGGTGATCGACGACACCGCCGGCTACCACGCGCGGGAGACGGAGTGGCGCTGGAGCGCGGGCGTGGGCGAGGGTCCCGACGGCGTCGCGCTCGCGTGGAATCTCGTGGCCGGCGTCAACGACCCGCCCACCGGCAGCGAGCGTGCGGTGTGGGTGGCCGGCGAGCCGCACGAGGTGCCGCCCGTCAGCTTCGCCGAGGATCTGTCATGCGTGAGCTCTAAGGACGGGTCGCGCCTTCACTTCGTGGCCGAGGCCGAGCGCAGCCGCCGCGAGAACCTGCTGATCGTGCGCAGCGACTACCACGCCCCCTTCGGCACCTTCTCAGGGACGCTCCCCGGCGTGATCGCGCTCGCGCGCGGCCTCGGCGTGATGGAGCACCACCGCGCGCGCTGGTAGCTCAGCCGCCGCCCCTGGCGACCTGCCGGCGCAGCTCGGCCAACAGCAGCTTGGAGTGCATCGGCGCCGATCAGCTCCCGCAGCGGCTCGACGCCGGCGGCGATGATCTCCATTGCCCGCTCGACCTCGACCTCGCCGGCCAGCCGGTCGAGCAGCGCGCGCACCTCCTCCTCGACGAGCGGCTCGAGCGCCTCGCGGTAGCGCAGCGTGTCGTACACGGTGAAGCCGAGCGCCTCGTCATAGCCCCCCGCGCGGAAGCTCGCGATCGCCTCGATGATCTTCACGTCATCCTGGTCATAGCCACGTGCGGTTCGGCGTCAGCACGCCGATCTCGGCCAGCCGCTCGAGCACGTTGCGGGGGATCTCATAGCGCTCGCGCACCGCCTTCATCGACACGCGGCTGCGCGCCTCCGCGCTCGGCGAGCGCCCGCTCGAGGATGCGGTCCTCGAGCTCGATCAGCGCGTGCACGCGCTCGGGGTCCTCCTCGAGCGCCCCCTTGATCACGCGCAGCGGCATGAAGCGCTCCTCCTGCAGGCGGCTGATCAGCTCGATCCGCTGCACGTACGCGGCGGGTAGTAGGCCATGTTGCGGCTCGTCCGACGATGTCCTCGCCGCTCGCCCAGCAGCCCCTCGCGCAGGTAGTAGCGGATCGTCCCCGCGCTCACGCCCGAGCGCTCGGCCAGCTCGCTCATCTTCAGCAGGGGCCGATCGCCGGGCGCCTGCGGTCGCCGGCGCGTTCGCGGCGCCCGCGTGCGCGCTCACGCCCATCGCCTCACGCCCGGAACGGCGACGCCCTGCTGGTGCCCCGGCCGGCGCCCGCCACCGCTCCGCTCTGCAAGCAGCTCGGCCACCTCGGCCTCGGAGTAGCCGGCCGCGAGCAGCACCTCCTCGGTGTGCTCGCCGAGCGCCGGCCCGGGCAGCCGCGCGTGCTCGCCGGGCGTGCGCGACAGCTTGACCGGCACCCCGAGCTGGCGGACGGCCCGCTCGACGCCCGGCTGCTCGATCTCGACGACCATCTCGCGCTCGCGCACCAGCTCGGAGGAGAGCGCCTCGTCGAGCTCGAGCACCGGCTCAAGGCAGCAGTCGTGCTCGCGCGCGAACGCCTCCCACTCGGCGCGAGTGCGGCCCTTGAAGATCTCCACACCTGCTCGTGCGCCTCCGAGCCCGGGCGCTCGAACTGCGCTGGCGATCAGGTCCTCGCGGCCCACGCCCCGGCAGAAGGCCTGCCAGAACTTCGGCTCGAGCGCGCCCAGCGTGACCCAGCCGTCGGCGCACTCATACGGGCGGTAGCAGATCAGCGAGCCCGCCAGCGGCAGATCGCCCCGGCGCGGAACCGTCCCGTCGGCGAAGTAGCTCGCCGCCACCATCGCAAGCCACGACAGCGCGCCGTCGGCCATCGACACGTCCACGAGCTGCCCCTCGCCCGAGCCCGGGTCCCGCGCCCGCCTGCCGTCGCGCTCGTGCAGCGCGGCCATGATCCCGAACGCCGCCATCAGCGCGCCGCCGCCGAGGTCGGCGATCTGGCCCGCGGCCTGCACCGGCTCGCCGCCGCGCTCGCCGGTCAGGCCCAGCAGGCCGATCAGCCCCAGGTAGTTCATGTCGTGCCCGGAGGCCTCGCGCTTGGGACCGTCCTGGCCGTAGCCGGAGATCGCGCAGAAGACGAGGCCCGGGTTCTCCTCGCGCATGCGCTCATAGCCCACGCCGAGGCGGTCGAGCACGCCCGGGCGGAAGGACTCGAGCACCACGTCGTGGTCGCGCACGAGCGCGCAGCAGCGCCTCGCGGCCCGCGCTCGTGCTTGAGGTCCAGGCGGATCGAGCGCTTGTTGCGGTTGAGCGCCAGGAACAGCGCCGAGCGCGCGCTCTCGTGCGCGCCGTCGTAGTAGGGCGGCGACCAGCGGATGTAGTCGCCCATGCCGGTGTCCTCGACCTTCACCACGTCGGCGCCGAAGTCCGCCAGCAGCAGCGAGCAGAAGCCCGCCCGGCAGAAGCCGCGACAGGTCGAGCACGCGGATGCCCTCGAGCGGCAGGCTCACCGCAGCCTCCACGCGCACGCCGCACCCGGCCGGCAGGCCGGCGATCGGACCCTCATGCGCTTCCACCTGCTCGCGCGGAGCGATCGCCGAGCATCGCGCGGGCCTCCTCGACGGTCGCCGGACGGCGGCCCATGTCCTCGGTCATCTGCCTGGCCTTCGCGATCAGCTCGCCGTTGGAGCGCGCCATCTCGCCGTTCGGGCAGATACAGGTTGTCCTCGAGGCCCACCCGGATCGAGCCGCCGAGCGTCAGCGCGGCGGCGACGAGCATCCACTGGTCGCGCGAGATCCCGATCACCCCCCAGTGGGAGCCCGCGGGGATGTTGTCGACCATCGCGGCGAGGTTGCGCGCCGTCGGCGGGATGCCGCCGGTCACGCCCATCACGCAGTCGACGTGCAGCGGGGTCTTCAGCACGCCGCATGTCGATCAGCGGAGCGAGGCTGCCGACGTGGCCGATGTCGAAGCACTCGTGCTCGGGTTTGATGCCCAGCTCGTTCATCGCCTCGAGCAGCTCGATGATCTCCTCGAACGGGTTCGCGAAGACCATCTTGAACACGAAGTCCTTGCGCGAGCGCGAGTACTTGGCGTAGTTCATCGAGCCCATGTTCAGCGCCGCCACCTCCGGGCGGCAGGCGCGCAGGTAGGCCACGCGCTTCTCCACCGGCACGCCGATCGTGCCCGGTCGAGTAGTTGACGATCACCGCATCGCCGACCTCGGCGCGGATCGCCTCGGTGATCGCCTGGAAGTCCTCGATCTCATAGCTCGGCGTGCCGTCGGGCTGCGCGCGTGGATGTGGATCATCACCCCGCCCTCGTCCACGATCCGCCGCGCCTCGGCCGCGTACTCCGCGGGCGTGTAGGGGATCGCCGGGCACTGCTCGCGGTTGGCGATCGCCCCGGAGATCGAGCAGGTGATGACGACGGGATCCTCGAGGCTCATGAGTTGAACCTTTCGCTGTTCATACGGGGACCACCCCCTGGCGCTTCCACGGGCGCTCGATGCGCTTGCCCTCGGCCATCTCCAGCGCCCTGCAGATCGTGGGGCGGGTCTCGCGCGGGTCGATCACGTCGTCGATCATGTCGTTGCCGGCGGCGATGTAGACGTCGATGATCTTGCGGTAGGCCGCGATCAGCTCGGCCTTCTTGGCCTCCGGGTCCTCGGCTTCCTCGACCTGTTTGCGCATCACGATCTCGACCGCCCCCTCGGCGCCCATCACGCTGATCTCCGCGCTCGGCCAGGCGACGATCAGGTCGGGCTCATACGCGCGCCCGTTCATCACGTAGTAGCCCGCGCCGTAGGCCTTGCGCGTGATCACGGTGATCTTCGGCACGGTCGCGTTGGCGACCGCGTACAGCATCTTCGCGCCGTGGCGGATGATCCCCCCCGCCTCGACCTTG
Organism: uncultured Solirubrobacteraceae bacterium; assembly: GCA_963730575.1. Classification (GTDB taxonomy): domain Bacteria; phylum Actinomycetota; class Thermoleophilia; order Solirubrobacterales; family Solirubrobacteraceae; genus Palsa-744. The sequence continues at coordinate 448,016 of CAVSSG010000003.1, read as the reverse complement.
GCTGCCCACCATGAAGCCGGGCACGTCCATCAGGAACACGAGCGGGATCGCGAACGCGTTGCACAGGTTCACGAAGCGCGCGGCCTTGTCGGCGGAGTCGTTGTCGAGGATCCCGCCCAGGTGCTTGGGCTGGTTGGCGACGATCCCGGCCGGGCGCCCGCCGAAGCGCGCGAAGCAGGTGATGATCGTCTTCGCCCACTGGGGCTTCATGTCGAAGTAGTAGCCGTCGTCGGCGATCCGGCGGATCACCTCGTACATGTCATACGGCTTGCGGTTCGACTCCGGCAGCACGTCCAGCAGCTCCTCGTCCATGCGCTCGACCGGGTCGCTCGCTCGCGACGCACCGGCGCGGCGGCCTCGCAGTTCTGGGGCATGAACGACAGGTACTGCTTGATCCGCTCGATGCACTCCTCGTCGTCGGCGACCTCGAGGTCGCCGACGCCCGACTTGCGGCAGTGCACGCGCGAGCCGCCCAGTTCCTCCTGGGTGACGTCCTCGCCCACGGCCGCCCGCACCAGGTGCGGCCCGGCCAGCGCCATCGAGCCGCGGCCCTTGACCATCGGCACGAAGTCGGCCAGCCCCGGGATGTAGGCGGTGCCGGCCGCGCACGGGCCCATCAGCGCGGCGATCTGCGGGATCACGCCGCTCATCACGACCTCCTCGCGGAACAGGTGCCCGGAGCCCGCGAACAGCGAGCCGACCGCCTCCTGGATGCGCGCGCCGGCGGAGTCGAGCAGCCAGATGAAGGGGATGCGCTTGGTCAGCGCCAGCTCGCGCAGGCGCGTGACCTTCAGCTCGCCGGTCATCCCCATCGAGCCGGCCATCACGGTGAAGTCGTAGGCGCACACGGCCACCATCCGCCCGTCGACCTTCCCGTAGCCGGTGATCACGCCGTCGGCGGGCGCCTCCTTGCCCTCCATCGCGCGCTGGGCGAAGTGCGGGCGCCCGTGGATGCCGAGCTCGGTGAACGTGCCCTCGTCGATCAGCAGCGCCAGTCGCTCGCGCGCGGTCAGCTTTTCCGCGGCGTGCTGCCTGGCGATCTTCTCCTCGCCGCCGCCGAGCGCGATCTGCGCGCGGCGCGCGTGCAGGTCCTCGACCAGCGGGCGCAGCATCGACGTCGTCTCCTGAGCTGCCCATCATCGGCCCTTCCATTGCGGTTCGCGCTTCTCGAAGAACGCGCTCACGCCCTCGACGATGTCCTCGGTGGACATGCGCCAGGTCAGCTGCGCGCGCAGGTAGTCGAGCGCGTCGTCGAGCGGCCATGTCCAGCTGGCGGCGCATCGCCTCCTTGCCCAGGCGCATGATCACCGGCGACTTCGCCGCGAGCCTGCCCGCCCACTCGGCGACCGCCGCGTCGAACTCCTGCGCCGGCACGACCCTGTTGACGATGCCCGGCTGCGAGCGCCTGCTGCGCGCTCCAGCGCTCGCCCAGCAGCAGCAGCTCGTTGGCCTTCTTGCGCGGCACGTTGCGGTAGATGAGCGCCATGATCATGAACGGGAAGGCGCCCACGTTGATCTCGGGCGTGCCGAAGCTCGCCTCCTCGGAGGCGACGATCAGGTCGCACGCCAGGGCGATGCCGAGCGCGCCGGCCAGCACGTGGCCGCGCGCCGCGCACATCGTCGGCTTGCCGAAGCTCGCCGATCAGCTTGAACAGCCCCACGAAGCGCTCGGAGGCGAAGTGCTTGTGCACGAGCGGGACTCTGCCGCGAAGCCGCCGAGGTTGGCGCCCGAGGAGAACGTCTTCTCGTGGGAGGAGCGAGCACCACGCAGCGCGCGCCGTCGTCCTCGCGCGCGCGCTCGAACGCCTCGATCAGCCCTCCCAAGCAGCTCCGGCGAGAGCGCGTTGCGGGTGTCGGGGTCGTTCAGCGTGATCGTCGCCACGCCGCCTCGGCGACGCTCATAGAGGACCGGGTCGGTGGCCACGCGCCGGCATCCTAGCCTGATCGCGCACTGTGGGAAGTGCAGAGTCCTACTGTTTACTTTTGCGCGTTCCTGCGTTAGCTTCTGCATGCACCGCTCCGGCCGATCCGCGATTGACCGGCCGCCACACCCGACCAAGGAGACAGCACGACATGGCCGCGACCGCCGAGAGCGTCCTGAAGCCCGACTTCAAGACCCAGCGCAAGCACTTCATCTTCACCGACGAGCACGAACAGCTGCGCGAGTCGATCCGCAACTTCGCGATCAAAGAGCTGGCGCCCCACGCCGAGGAATGGGAGGAGACGACCTTCCCGGACTCGGTCTTCAAGCGCATGGGCGAGCTCGGCTTCCTCGGCCTCGACAAGCCCGAGCAGTACGGCGGGCAGGGCGGCGACTACTACACGAGCCTCGTGCTGGCGGAGGAGATCACGAACGCGAACTCGGGCGGGCTGGCGATGGGGGTGGCGGTGCAGACGGACATGGCGATGCCGCCGATCCTCGCGTTCGGCACCGAGGAGCAGAAGCAGCAGTGGGCCGTGCCGGCGATCAAGGGCGAGAAGATCCTGTGCCTCGGCATCACCGAGCCCGACGCCGGCTCGGACGTCTCCGGGATCAAGACGCGCGCCGTCAGGGACGGCGATGACTACGTGATCAACGGCTCGAAGACCTACATCACCAACGGCCACCGCGCCGACGTGATCGTGCTCGTGACCAAGACCGACCCGGACGCCGGCTATGACGGCTTCACGCTGTTCCTCGTGCCGATGGACGCGCCCGGAGTGATCCGCGAGAAGAAGCTCGAGAAGCTCGGCATGCACGCCTCCGACACGGCGCTGCTGGCCTTCCAGGACGTGCGCGTGCCCGCCTCGGCCGTGCTCGGGCAGGTCGGCAAGGGCTTCTACCACATCATGTGGGAGCTCCAGGGCGAGCGCCTGATCGGCGCCGCCGGCTGCGTGGCCGGCGCGCAGAAATGCTTCGAAAAAACGCTCCAGTACGCCCACGAGCGCAAGGCGTTCGGCCGGGAGATCGGCAAGTTCCAGGTGATCCGCCACAAGTTCGCCGAGATGGCCACGAAAATCGAGTCCGCCCGCCAGATGGTCTACGTGACGGCGTGGCGCTTCAACAACGGCGAGTACCCCGTGCGCGAGATCTCGATGGCCAAGCTCCACGCCGCGCGCGTCGCCTGCGAAGTGGCCGACGAATGCATCCAGATCCACGGCGGCGCCGGCTACATGCGCGAGTACGGCGTCGAGCGCGTCTGGCGGGACATGCGCCTGAACCGCATCGGCGCGGGCACCGACGAGATCATGCTCGACGTGATCGGCCGCTCCTACGGGCTCTGATCTTGGCGCCGACGCCGCCGTTCACAGAGGAGCACGAGGAGCTGCGGGAATCCGCCCGCGGCTTCATCGAACGCGAGCTGACCCCCCACGCCGAGCAGTGGGAGGAGGAGCAGTGGTTCCCCGATGAGGTGTTCGGAAAGTTCGCGGCCCAGGGCCTGCTCGGGCTGAAGTACCCGGTCGAGTACGGCGGGCAGGGCGGCGACTACCTGCACGAGGCGGTCCTGTGCGAGGAGATGGCGCAGAGCCGGCTCGGGCGGCACGGCCGCGGGCATCGGCGCGCACATCAACATCGCCACGCCGCCGATCTGGAAGTTCGGCACAGAGGAGCAGAAGCAGCGCTACCTGGTGCCCGCCATCGCCGGGCGAGAAGATCGGCGCCCTGGGCATCACCGAGCCGGGCGCCGGCTCGGACGTGGCGGCGATCAGCGCACCGCGCCGAGCGCAGTCGACGGCGGCTGGGTGGTGAACGGCGAGAAGACCTACATCACCAACGGCGTGCGCGCGCACTTCATCGTCACCGCCGTCAAGACCAGCCGACAGGGCGGCCACCACGGCATCTCGTTCCTGATCGTCGACCGCGGCGAGGGCGTCAGCTCCGCCAAGCTCCAGAAGCTCGGCTGGCACGCCTCCGACACCGCCACGATCGCCTTCCAGGACGTGTTCGTGCCCGAGGAGAACCTGCTGGGAGAGCTGAACGAGGGCTTCAAGCTGATCATGGCCAACTTCCAGTGGGAGCGCCTGGCGATGGCGCTCGGCGCGGTCGGCGCGATGCAGATCGCGTGGGAGCGCACCGCCGAGTTCGCGCGCGAGCGCAAGGCCTTCGGCCGCCCGCTGTGCGGCCACCAGGCGATCCGCCACAAGCTCGCCGATCTGGCCACCTCCGTGTACACCTGTCGCTGCGTCACCTACGACGCGCTGCGCCGCTTCATCGCCGGCGAGGATCCGCTGCGTGAGGTCACCATGGCCAAGCTCCTGACCCAGCGCGCCTCCTTCGAGCTGATGGACGCCTGCCTGCAGATCCACGGCGGCGCCGGATACATGCGGGAGTACTGGGTCGAGCGCGCCGCCCGCGACGCGCGCCTGGGCCCGATCGGCGGCGGCAGCGACGAGATCATGCGCGAGATCCTCGGGCGCTCGCTCGGTCTCTGAGGAGACATCCGTTGCAAGACCCCTCACACATGCTCATGTTTGAGCGGGTTCGAGCCGACATTGCGAGCACGTGGCTCGCTTGCGCCCCGCCCCACTCATCGCGTTGTGCGCGCTCTGCACGCTGTGCACCTGCGCAGCGCTCAGCAGCGCACCGGCGCTCGGCGCCCCGCCCGCGCGGGTGAGCGCCCACCACCGCAAGGCACGCGCCCACCACCGCAAGGCACGCTCCAGGCATCGCCGCACGGCCTCGTGCGCCAAGCGCGCGAGCTATCAGGCGACGCGAGGACACTCCCGCCGCCGCAGCGCCCTCTGCACGCAACCGAGCGCCCGTCCGAAACGCCGGCACGTCAGGACCCGCGCGCGCTCCCGCCACTCAAAGGCCCACACCCACCACCCCGGCAGCACCCACCGCAAGAGCCGGGCACACCGCAAGAGCCGGGTCCACCGCAAGAGCCGTCAGAAGAGCACGCCGGCGCTCCTCGTCCCGCTCCCGGTCAACGGCCGTTGCGCCAACAGCACGCTGTCGCCGACCGAGCACGACCTCGGGCCCATCCGCACCGCGGTCCTCTGCCTCATCAACCGTGAACGGGGCGAGCACGGCGAGCGCCCGCTCGTGCCCAATACTCGCCTGGAGCGGGCCGCCCAGGGCCACACCGAGAGCATGGCCTTCGGAGACTACTTCGAACACGTCGGACCGCGGGGCGAAACGCCGCTCACCCGCATGCGCGCAGCCGGCTACATCTACAGTTCGCAACTCGGCTATGAAGTCGGTGAGAACATCGGCTGGGGCACGCTCTGGCTGGGCACGCCACGCGAGGTCGTAGCCGCCTGGATGGCCTCGCCCGGCCACCGCGCGAACATCCTCGACGCCCACTTCAGCGACACCGGCATCGGCGTCTCCCCGCACCCGCCGAGCTGCGTGGCCGCGGGCCAGCCGGGGGCCATCTACACCCAGGACTTCGGCGTCATCATCACCTGAGAGCCCTCCGCGTCGAGCGGCGACCACGATGCGCACCGCGCGGAGATCGCGACGCTCTTCGGTAGTCTCTGCGCACCTCAACACAAGGAGACGCAACAGCTATGGGAGTACTCGACGGCAAGGCCGCGATCGTCACGGGCTCGGCGCGCGGGATCGGTCGCGCGACGGCGGAACTGCTCGTCTCGCAGGGCGCGCAGGTTCTGATCAACGACCTCGACGGAGACGTCGCCGAGCAGGCGTCAGGCGAGATCGCGGGCGAAACGGCCGTGTTCGCCGGCGACCTGACCAAGCCCGGCGTCCCCGACGCGCTCGTGCAGAAGGCGGTCGACTCGTTCGGCAAGATCGACATCATCGTCAACAACGCCGGCTACACGGTCGACGCGCCCATCCACAAGATGTCCGACGAGCACTTCCAGGCGATGCTCGACATCCACACGGTGGTGCCCTTCCGCGTGATCCGCGCGGCCGCTCCGCACCTGCGCGAGCCCGCCAAGAAGGAGCGGGAGGAAGGCAAGGAGGTGTTCCGCAAGATCGTCAACGTGTCCTCCACCTCGGGCACGTTCGGCAACGCCGGCCAGGCGAACTACTCCTCCGCCAAGGCCGGCGTCGTGGGGCTCACCAAAACGCTCGCCAAGGAGTGGGGCCAGTTCAAGATCAACGTCAACGCGGTCGCGTTCGGCTTCATCGACACGCGCCTGACCCAGGCCAAGGTCGATGAGAACAAGATGGAGAAGGACGGCGAGAGCATCCAGCTGGGCATCCCCGAGCAGATGCGCCAGATGGCCTCGATGCTCATCCCGCTCGGACGCCCGGCCACGCCCGAGGAGGCCGCCGGCGGCGTGTTCTTCCTGTGCTCGCCGTGGTCGAACTACGTGCACGGCCAGACGCTGCACATCACCGGCGGCATGTTCGGCGGGATGACCGGCTGAGCGGAGGCCCGGGTGGGCAGCCGGCAGCTGAGCGGGCTGCCGGCCCGACGGCAGATGGGCGGCCGGGTCGCCGCAGGAGGCTCAGGCCGTTGCCCACCGGAACGCCCTCGGCGGGGGCATCCGCCGATGCATCACGCAGCTTGAAGTACAGCACCGACGCCGCCAGGGCCGACAGCGGCGCGGTCAGGATCTGCACGATCACCCTGACCACGATGCCCGCGCCGGTCCCGGCGAGTTCGCCGATTCCCTCGATCACCGCGGCGACGATGCCGACGCCGATCACCAGCACCACGATCACCCCGAAGACCTGCCAGCCGTTGCCGCGCACGAGCTCGCGGCTGCGCCTGAGCGCGCCCAGGCCGGGCGGGCGCTCGAGCACGACGACCGGCGCGACCACCGACCAGATCGTGATCAGGATCAGGCCGGGCACGATGATCAGGATGAAGCCGATCGACGATGCCCACGCCCGCGACGATGCCCACCAGGATCAGCCTGCCGAACACCGGCGTGACGGCGCCGAGCAGCTGCCCGACGGTGGCGTCGCGGCGGCCGTCCTGGACGTCGGCGACCAGCTCGACGACCATGCCCGTGAACAGCGTGAGGCCACGAGCGCGACGAGCACGGCGACGCAGCGCCGAGCGCGGGCGCGGCGGCGATCAGCACCGTGCTGAGGATCCCGCGTGAACACGAACACGACGGCCGCCGCGGGCATCAGCACCGAGGCCTGGTCGACGTAGATGTTGAAGACCGCGGATGATCGCCGACGCTCAACGAACGGCCATGTCGATCCCCCAGCCTCGCTTGCGGTGACGGCGAGCCAACCATAGGCACGGTACGACGCTTCAAGCTGACGGCTCGAGGCCTCAGGCCGGCGCCGTGCGGCGGGTGCGGCGCTCGAGCTGGCGCTGCGCGCGCACGCGCCTGAGGATCCCCTTGCGGCCGTGCTCCTCAAGACCCGCATACAGCCGGCGTATCTCCGAGCAGGACCTCGTCGGCCACCGCCTGCTGCTGCTCGCGCGTGGGGTTCTCGATCGGCTCCCAGCGCAGCGCATCCCCGTACTGGACGGTGACCTTGGGGAACTGCAGCCGCTTCCAGTTGCGCACGCGCGAGGAGCCGTAGATCGCGATCGGCACGACCGGCGCGCCCGGTCTCGAGCGCCAGGCGCCCGATCCCGCGCTTGGCCTGCTCGGCCACTTTGCCGGTGCGCGAGCGGCCGCCCTCGCAGTACATCGTGATCGCGCCGCCCTTCGCGAGGATCGTCTCGGCGGTGATGAACGTCTCCTCGTCGCGCGCCCCGCGCCGCACGGGGAAGACGCCGCCGTGGCTGTAGATGAACTGCATCGGCGGTTTGAACAGCTGCGACTTGGCCATGAAGCGCACCTTGCGCCGGATGTAGCAGCCCATCAGGAAGTGGTCCATGAAGGAGAAGTGGTTGGGCGCGAGGATCACCGCGCCCGAGCCGGGCACCTTCTCGGTGGAGATGCCGCGCGCGCGCAGGAACGTGTAGGCGTACAGCGAGGTGATCACGCGCGTCACCTCGTAGACCCAGTCCGGCTCGCGCGTGCGCGCGCGCTCGTGGAAGCGGTCGAAGTACTCCTTCGGCCGCGGGTCGGTGTAGACCTGCTCGCGCATCGGGGCCAGATCGACTTCATCTGAGCGGCCTACCTCCTCGCGCGCGCAAGGTTACGCGCGAAGTACCGCGCCCGGCGCTCAGGCGCCGCTGCGCGCGCGTCGCGAGCGGCGTCGTTCCACCCACGAGCAGGGTCGCGCGCTCGTCCTCGCTCATCCGCGGCTCATAGCGACGGCGCTCGCGCCAGCCGTCACGCACGTCGCTGACAGTCCACATGCCCACGCCGACGCCCGCCAGGTAGGCCGCCCCGAGCGCGGTCGTCTCGGCGATCTCCGGCAGCACCACCGGGACGCCCAGCACGTCGGCCTGGAACTGCATCAGCCAGCCGTTCGCGCTGGCCCCGCCGTCGACGCGCAGCTCGCTCAGCGGCTGCCCGCACGCCGCCTCCATCGCGCGGACAGCGTCGAGCGTCTGGTAGGCGATCGCCTCGAGCGTCGCGCGCGCCAGGTGCGCGCGGGACGAGCCCCGCGGTGAGCCCCACGATCGTCCCGCGCGCGTGGGGATCCCAGTGCGGCGAGCCGAGGCCGGTGAGCGCCGGGACGAAGTACACGCCGTCGTTGCCCTTCAGCGAGGCGGCGAGCGCCTCGGACTCCTCCGCGCGCTCGATGATCGCCGAGGCCGTCGCGCAGCCACTGCACGGCGGCGCCGGTCACGAAGATCGACGCCTCGAGCGCGTACGTGCACGACCCGCCGATGCCCCAGGCGACCGTCGCGAGCAGCCCCCGCGGAGGCTCGGGCACGGTGAAGCCGGCGTTGAGCAGCACGAACGAGCCGGTTCCGTAGGTGTTCTTGCCCATGCCCGGATCCACGCACGCCTGGCCGAACAGCGCCGCCTGCTGGTCGCCGGCGACGCCCGCCACTGGGACCACGTGGCCGTGGAGCGCCTCGGGCCGCGTCTCGCCCAGATCCCCGGCGCTCGGCTCCACGCCGCGGCAGCGCGCGCTCGGGCACGCCGAACAGCTCGAGCAGCTCGGGGTCCCAGCGCGCCGGCGGCGATGTCGTAGAGCATCGTGCGCGAGGCGTTGGAGGCGTCGGTCACGTGCTCGCCCGTCAGCTTGAACAGACAGCCAGGAGTCGACCGTGCCGAACACGGCCCGCCCGTCGGCGGCGCGCTCGCGCAGGCCCTCGACGTGCTCGAGCAGCCACTGGATCTTGGTGGCGGAGAAGTAGGGGTCGAGCACGAGCCCGGTGCGCGCGCGCACGAGCGGCTCGTGCCCGGCGGCCCGCAGCTCATCGCAGCGCGCGGCCGTGCGGCGGTCCTGCCAGACGATCGCCGCGTGCAGCGGCTCGCCGGTGGCCGGGTCCCACACGCAGACGGTCTCGCGCTGGTTGGTCATGCCCGACCGCCGTCAGCTCGCCCGCCGCGCACCCCCGCGTCGGCGAGCGCCTCGCCCGCGACCGCGTGCGTCGCCTCCCAGATCTCATCGGCGTCGTGCTCCACCCAGCCCGGCCGCGGAAACGACTGGGTGAACTCGCGCTGTAGGCCGAGCCGATCGGCTCGGCCCGGTCGTCGAACACGATGCACGTGGTGCCGGTCGTTCCCTGATCGATCGCGAGGATCACGGCTCGCAGCGTAGCCGCCGGACATCAGGACCGTGCGGCGTAGGCGCGCGCGAAGTCCACGAGCTGGCGGGCGCGATGGGCGAACCCGGCGGGAGTGCGGCCGGTCGCGCGATGACTTAGGTCGAGCTCGACCTCCAGCACGCGATGCCCGGCGCGCATCGCATCGATCGTCATCCCGACCTCCATGCCGAACCCGTCTGCGAACGGCAGCACGTCTTCCAGCGCGCGCCTTCGAAGTGCGCGCTGGCCGGAGATGGGCGCCCTCGTGTGCAAGGCCGCAACGGCGGCGGATCGCCCAGCGCGCGAACGCCGACCGCGACGCCCAGCCCACCGCCGATGCGCCTCGACGAACGGCGCCACCGCCATGTCGGCCTCGCCGCGCGCGGACCGCCTCCGCGAGCGCGTCCGAGCCGTGCGGCGGACTCGCCGAGATCCCCGTCGCAGAGCACGAAGATCGCCTCGCCCGTCACCGCCCGCGTCCGCGCGAGCGCGCTCGGGCGCTGCGGCGGCCGTCGTGCGGCGCCGCCCTTGCCGATCACCCGCTCGCTGCGAACCACCCGTCGCGCCGGCCGCACGCGCGATCTCGGGGGTGGCGTCGGCCGAGCCGTCGTCGGCGAGGAACACGGGCGCGCCCGGAAAGGCGTGCGGTGAGCGCGGCGAGCGTGGCGCCGATGCGATCGGCCTCGTTGAGGCGGCGACGATGACGACGACGTGTCGCCCGCGGGTGGATCGGCACGGGAGGCTATTGTCCGCGCCATGATCGCGACTAGGCGTCCAATCGCGCTCGGGGAGGTTCACGTGGCTGAGGTGCAGGCACATATCACCGGCACCGTATGGAAAATCGAGTGCGCCGTGGGAGACAGATCGAGGAGGGCGACACGGTGGCGATCCTCGAGTCGATGAAGATGGAGATGCCGGTCGAGGCCGAGGACGCGGGCACGGTCGCCGAGATCCGCTGCGAGGAGGGCCAGGCGGTCAACGAGGGCGACACGCTCGTCGTGCTGGAGTAGGCCGGTGTCCCGAGGCCACCGCCCACGCGAGCTCGCCGACGGCAAGCTGCTGATCGACGAGCCGGCCGACGGCGGTCGTTCGCCTGACGATCTCGAACCCGGCCAAGCGCAACGCGCTGGATCACCCGATCCTCGACGCGATCACGGCAACGCTCGACGAGCTCGCCGCGGGCGCCGGCCCCGCGCCGGGCGGGGAGGCTGCGCCCGCCCGCTGCATCGTGATCACCGGCGCGCACGGGATGTTCTCGGCGGGCTATGACATCGGCGAGATACCCGAGGAGGAGTTCGAGGAGCAGGCCGAGCGCCTCGTCGCGCATCCCTTCACCGAAGCGATCGACGCGCTGGAGGCGTTCCCCTACCCCACGCTCGCCGTCCTGCCGGGGCAGACGATCGGCGGCGGCCTCGAGCTGGCGCTGGCCTGCGACCTGCGCGTCGCCCGGCAGGACCTCAAGCTGGGCATGCCTCCGGCGAAGCTCGGGCTCGTCTACTCGCACACCGGCCTGCGCCGCTTCCTGGACGCGATCGGCGCCGCGCGCACGCGCGAGCTGTTCCTGCTCGGCCGCTACATCGACGCACCAACCGCGCTGGCCTGGGGACTGGTCAACCGCATTGCCGCCGCCGAGCAGCTGGACGCCGCCGCGCTCGAGCTGGCGGTCGAGCTCGCGGGCAACGCGCCGCTGGCCCAGAGGGGCAACAAGCGTGTGATCGCCGCCCTGCTGACGGCGGAGAGCGAGCTGCCCGAGGAGGTCGAACAGGAGTTGATCGAGCTGCGCCGTGCGTGCTTCGCATCGCGGGACCTGCGCGAGGGCATGCGCGCGTTCGCCGAGAAGCGTCCCGCGGTCTGGCGCGGGGAGTGACGGCGCCCGACCGCGGTGCCCGCGCGCTCCTCGGTGGAGCCGATCCGGGCGCTCCAGCCGTCCGCCGCACCACGTAACGTGCGGCGCATGCCGCCGCTGATCACGCGCGGAGAAGCGCTGAATCTGGGAGAGATCGAGGACCACGAGGAGATCGAGGCCCTGGTGGAGCGGGCCTGGCAGGCACGCGTGGAGCGGTTTGCCGACTCCACCGACATGTGCTCGCTGGTCAACGCCAAGTCCGGCGGCTGCGCCGAGGACTGCGGCTTCTGCGCGCAGTCGCGCTTCGCCGAGGCCGACACGCCGATGCACGCGATGATGGACCCCGAGCAGGTGCTCGAGCACGCGCGTGCGGCAGAAGCCGCCGGGGCGCACCGCTTCTGCATGGTCACGCAGGGCCAGGGCCTGTCCAAGCGCGACTTCGAGAAGTACCTGCAGGGCGTGCGCCTGGTGGCCGAGCACACCAACCTCAAGCGCTGCGCCTCGGTCGGCCACATGTCGGGCGCCCGCGCCAGGGCGCTCAAGGAGGCCGGCATCCAGCGCGTGCACCACAACGTCGAGACCGCCTCGAGCTACTACGACGAGGTCTCAACGACCGTGCGCTACGAGGGGCGCCTGCGCACGATCGACGCCGTGCGCGAGGCGGGGCTCGAGACCTGTGTGGGCGGGATCCTGAACCTCGGCGAGACGCGCGAGCAGCGCGTCGAGATGGCATTCGAGCTGGCCGCGATCGACCCCACGAGCGTTCCGATCAACCTGCTCAACCCGCGCCCGGGCACCAAGTTCGGCGACCGCGAGCTGATCGACCCGTGGGAGGCCGTCAAGTGGATCGCGATCTTCCGCCTGATCCTGCCCGAGGCGCTCTTCCGGCTGTGCGGCGGGCGCGTCGAGAACCTCGGCGAGCTGCAGCCGCTCGCCGTCAAGGCCGGCCTGAACGGCGTGATGATGGGCAACTTCCTGACCACGCTCGGCGCAGAGCCCGAGGAGGACCGCGCGATGTTCAGCGAGCACGGCCTGAACGTCGCCCGCCAGCCCGACAACGCCGCCAACCCCCGGCCCGACAACCGCTCGGGGTGGCTGGCGGACGAGACGCCGGACGTCGTCGAGGAGCTCCTGGACGCCGCCGGCCAGACGGAGCGATGAGGAGCAGGGACCGGCGGGGGCGCTGAACGTGCGCCTGTGGGACCCCTCGACGCAGCTTCGCTTCAAGGCCAAGCGCAGGGTGCCCGCGCGAGAGGGGGCTCGAGGATGAGCGAGATCGAGGAGCGGCTGGCCGAGCTGGAGCGCAACGGGCTGGACCGCCGGCTGCGCATGGTCAGCGGGCCGCAGGGGCCGACGGTGCTGCTCGACGGCAGGCCCGTGCTGCTGCTGTGCTCGAACAACTACCTCGGACTCGCCGACCACCCGCGAGTACGCGAGGCGGCGGCCGAGGCGGCGATGCGCTGGGGGGTCGGCGCGGGCGCCTCGCGGCTGGTGTCCGGCACGATGACGATCCACCGCCGCCTCGAGGAGCGCCTGGCGGCGTTCGAGCGCAGCGAGGCGTGCCTGCTGTTCGGGTCCGGCTACCTCGCGAACATCGGCGTCATCGGTGCGCTGGCGGGGCCGGGCGACACCGTCTTCTCCGACGAGCTAAACCACGCCTCGATCATCGACGGGTGCCGCCTCAGCCGCGCCGAGGTCGTCGTCTACCGCCACGCCGATCCCGACCATCTGGCCTTTAGCCTGCGCCGCCACGGCGGGCGCGGCGGGCGGCTGATAGTCACCGACTCGGTCTTCTCCATGGACGGTGACCTTGCGCCACTGAAGGAGATCGTCGAGCTGGCGAGCGCGTACGGCGCGCGTACGATGGTCGACGAGGCGCACGCCACCGGAGCCCTCGGACCGGACGGTCGCGGAGCGCTCGCGCGGGCCGGGCTGACCGATGAGGTCGACGTGCTCGTCGGCACGCTGGGCAAGGCGCTCGGCTCCTATGGAGCCTACGTGTGCGCGGACTCGCAGATGGTGCGCTACCTCGATCAACACCGCGCGCCCGCTGATCTTCTCGACCGCACCGCCGCCGCCCGCCCTCGCCGCGGCGCTGGCTGCGCTGGAGCTGCTGCAGGAGAGCCCCCATCGCGTGGAGCGCCTGCGCTCGAACGCCCTGCTGCTGCGCCGCGAGCTCGCCGCGGAGGGCTTCTCCGTAGCCGAAGAGGGCATGCACATCGTCCCGCTGATCGTGGGCGAGGAGCGCATGACCATGCGCCTCTGCCAGGAGGCGATCGAGCGGGGCGTGTTCGCCCAGGCGATCCGCCCGCCCACCGTCGCGGCCGGAACCTCTCGCATGCGGCTGGCGGTGATGGCATCGCACACGGCCTCCGAGCTGCGCACGGCCGCACGAGTGCTCGGCGAGGCCGCCCACGCCGTCGGCCTGGACCCCGCCGAGATAGGGACGCCCCTGCGCGAGCGCGAGGTTGCGGACGTCGCGCCCTCGGTCCCGGTCCTCGAGACCCCGAGCGCCGATCCCGAGCCCTTCAGCCTGGGGGTCGAAAGAGAGGCTCCCGAGACCGGGCCGAACCCCGGTAGGGCACGTCTGGCGGCCGCGGCCCGCTCGCGCTCGGAGGGCCCGTTCGACCTCGAGCAGTTGCAGGCCGCGGGGGATGCCGCGCCCGCGGGCGGCGCGCACGAGCCCGACGCCCCGTTCGACATCGAGCGCGAGACCGCCGTTCAGCGCGCGGCGTAGCCCGCGCCGGGACGCGGGCGGGCGGAGGCTGGGAGGCACGTGCGAGGGCTGTTCGTCACCGGCACCGATACCGGGGTCGGCAAGACGATCCTGAGCGGTGCGCTGCTTGCGGCGATGACGGCCGCGGGCGAGCGCGTTCGCGCGTACAAGCCCGTGCTGACCGGTCTTGACGAGCCTGCCGAGATCGGCGCGCACGGGCGATGGCCGCGCGACCACGAGCTGCTCGCGGCCGCGGCGGGCATGGATCCGGAGCTCATCGCGCCGATCCGCTACGGCCCGGCGGTCTCCCCCCACCTCGCGGCCTCGCTCGCCGGCGAGCGCATCGACCCGGCGAGGCTCCTCGCCGGTGCGCGCACGGCGGCCGAGCAGGGGCACACCCTGATCGTCGAGGGCGTGGGCGGGCTGCTCGTCCCGCTGGCGGACGCCTACACGGTGCGCGACCTCGCCGCGGCGCTCGGGCTGGGAGTCCTGATCGCCGCCCGTCCCGCCCTGGGCACGATCAACCACACGCTGCTCAGCATCGAGGCCGCCCGCGCGGCGGGGCTCGACGTGCGGGCCGTGGTGCTGACGCCCTGGCCGCCCGAGCCATCGGAGTTGCGAGCGCTCGAACCGCGAGACCATCGCCCGCATGGGTGCGGTGGAGGTCCAGACGCTCGGCCCGGTGCCGGGCCCCGATCTGCCCGACCTGGCCCGCGCCGGGGCGGATCTGCCGTGGAGACGGTGGCTCTCCGCCTAAGAGGACACGCGGGCGGCCTCCACCACGGCTTCGCTCACCGCGGCGAGATCCTCCTCGCCCATCACGTATGCGGGCATCGTGTAGATGAGATCACGGAACGGGCGCAGCCACACCCCGCGCGCCAGCGCAGCCGCCGTCGCGGCCCCGATGTCCACCTCCTCGTGCAGCTGCACCACGCCGATCGCACCGAGCACCCGCACGTCCTGTACGCCCGGCAGCGCGCGGGCCGGCTCGAGGCCCGCGCGCAGCTCGCGCTCGATACTCGCGACACGCTCCCGCCAGGCACCGTCCGCCAACAACTCCAGCGAGGCGAACGCCACGGCGCAGGCGAGCGGATTGGCCATGAAGGTCGGCCCGTGCATCAGCCCGCCGCCGTCGCCGCCGGATACGGCCTCGGCGACCTCGCGCGTGCACAGGGTCGCGGCGAGCGTCAAATAGCCGCCGGTCAGGGCCTTGCCGAGGCACATCACGTCCGGCGTCACCCCCGCGTGCTCACACGCGAACAGCGCACCGGTGCGTCCGAAGCCGGTCGCGATCTCATCGGCCACCAGCAGCAGTCCGTGCTCGTCGCACAGACCGCGCATCAGCGCGACGCACTCCGGCGAATGGAAGCGCATGCCTCCCGCGCCCTGAACGACCGGCTCGAGCACGATCGCGGCCAGCTCCTCGGAGTGGCGCTCGACCAGCTCGCTCACGTGCGCCGCCCAGCGCTCGTCCAGACCCGCCCCGAACCCGTCCGGCGGGCGCTCGGCGAAGACCTGCGTCGCGAGCGTCCCGGTGAAGAGGCTGTGCATCCCGCCGACCGGGTCGCACAGCGACATGGCGCCGAACGTGTCCCCGTGGTAGCCGCCCCTCACAGTGAAGAGCCGTGTGCGCCCAGCGCGCCCGCGGGCGCGCTGGAACTGCAGGCACATCTTGATCGCGACCTCGACCGAGACCGATCCGGAGTCGGCGAAGAAGACCGCCCCGAGGCCGTCGGGCGCCATCTGCAGCAGACGCTCGGCCAGGCGCACCGCGGGCTCGTGCGTCAGGCCGCCGAACATCACATGCGCCATCCGCCCCAGCTGCTCGCGCAGGGCGCCATCCAGCGCGGCGTGGCGGTATCCGTGGATCGCGCACCACCACGAGGCCATGCCGTCGATCAGCTCGCGTCCGTCCGCCAGCTTCAGCCGGACGCCCTGAGCGGAGAGCACCGGCAGCGGGTCACGGGCGGCGGGCAGCGAGCCGTAGGGATGCCAGACGCACTCGCGGTCGAACGCGAGCAGCTCGTCCCAGTCGCTCACTTCCTTGCCGGCTCCACGCCGCGTCACACCGCAGGCACCGCCGGCATCGCCAGTGGTGGGACTCCGGCTAGTCCTCGTAGGGCGTGAATTCGCGCTTGCGCGCTCCGCACACCGGGCAGAACCAGGTGTCGGGGATGTCCTCGAAGGCGGTTCCCGCAGGGATCCCTCCGTCCGGGTCCCCTTCCTCGGGTTCGTAGATGTAGCCGCAGGACTCGCAGATCCAGCGCTGAAGGGTCTTGGTGGTGGCGTCCATGCCCGGAAGCCTACCGGGCTGCCCGTCTCGCCGGTAGGGTCACTGCATGGGCATGAGCGCAAAGGGCGAGCAGCCGGACGATCTGCGGCCGGGCTCCGGCGAGGAGTACAACCCCGGTCCGGCGACCCGCCCCCGGCAGGCGGCGACCGTGATCCTGCTCCGCGAGGGCGCCGAGGGCATCGAAGTGCTGCTGGTCAGACGGACTCCGAAGGCGCGATTCATGGCGGGGGTATGGGTGTTCCCGGGCGGCGCCGTCGACGATGTCGAGGGTCTCGGAGACGATGCGCACCGGGCGGCGGCGATACGCGAGCTGCGCGAGGAGGCGGCGATCACGATCGAGGATCCCGCGGCCCTGGTGAAGTTCTCCCGCTGGATCACCCCCGCCGTCGTGCAGGTCCGCTTCGACACCCACTTCTTCCTCGCCCCCCTTCCACCCGGCCAGCATCCCGAGGTCGACGGCGAGGAGTGCGTCGACTGCGGGTGGTTCACGCCGTCGGCCGCGCTGCGGGCCCACCGCGAAGGAGACATGGCGCTGGTGTTCCCGACGATCAAGCACCTGGAACAGCTGAGCGGATTCGCCTCGGTGGACGAGCTGCTCGCCTACGCCGGTGAGCACGATGTAGAGCCGGTCGAGCCGAGGGTCGAGCTCGAGGGCGAGGTCGCCCGCGTGCTGCTCCCGGGCGACCCAGGCTACTGATCAGCTCCGATCCCTCTGGGCGTCGATCACGTGCGTGACGGCGTTGATCAGCGCCAGATGCGTGAACGCCTGCGGGTAGTTGCCCAGGTGGCGACCGGAGGAGGCCTCGAGCTCCTCGGCGTACAGGCCGAGGGGCGAGCCGTAGCCGAGCAGCCGCTCGCACAGGTGCTCGGCTTCACGGTGCTCGCCGATCTCAGAGAGCGCCGAGACCAGCCAGAAGGAGCAGATCAGGAACGTGCCCTCCTCGCCGTGCTGGCCGTCGTCGGTCTCGTCGGTCCGGTAGCGCAGGACGAGCCCGTTCTCGGTGAGCTCGTCGCGGATCGCCGCCACGGTCGCGCGCACGCGCTCGTCCTCAGGCCCCAGGAAGCGCAGCAGCAGCACGAGCAGGTTGGAGGCGTCGAGAGCGTCGGTGTCGTAGTGCTGTCGGAAGACCCCGCGCCCGTCGATGCCGCGGTCGAGGATCTCCGCGCGTATCTCCTCGGCGATCGACTGCCAGCGATCGCAGAGGAGCTGATCGCCGCGCCGTTCGGCCAGACGTGCGCCACGATCCGTGGCCACCCAGCACATGAGCTTGGAGGAGACGTAGTGGTGGGGCTCGCCGCGACCCTCCCAGATCCCCTGGTCTGGCTCCCTCCACACCCGCGCCGCACACTCGACCTGATCGGAGAGCACCGGCCACAGCCGCTCGGGGATATGGTCGCGGGCCTTGGAGTGCAGGTAGACCGAGTCGAGCACCGCCCCGTATACGTCGTTCTGGCGCTGGTTGAACGCACCGTTGCCGATCCGCACCGGGCGCGCCCCCTCGTAGCCCTTGAGGTGCTCGAGCGTGGACTCCGCGAGGTCCATCTCGCCCTGGATCCCGTACATGATCTGCAGCGCGCCGTCGTCGTTGCGGCCCATGTCGGCCACGTACTGGACGAAGTCGTCCGCCTCCCAGTCCAGTCCCAGCGCGTGCAGACCCCACAGCGTGAACGAGGCGTCGCGCATCCAGCAGTAGCGGTAGTCCCAGTTTCGTTCGCCCCGCGGCGTCTCGGGCAGCGAGGTGGTGGGTGCCGCCACGAGCGCGCCGGTCGGCATGAAGGTGAGGCCCTTGAGCGTGAGCGCCGAGCGCTGCAGGTGAAAGCGCCACGGGTGGTCCGGGTAGGTGCCTTCGGCGAGCCATGCCCGCCAGAAGTGGCTGGTGCGCTCCAGGTGCTCCTCGGCCTGCTCGACCGTGCGCGGACCACCCAGACCCTCGGTCCAGGAGAGCGCACAGAAACGCTTCTCTCCTTCGACCATCGTGTGGCGGCCGTGCACGCGATTGCCCTCGATGCCCATGCGCATGTCGCTGAACAGGCGAAGGGCGGTGACGCCGTCGGTGGCGTCCAGAGCGTATCCGCCCTCCTCGCCGGTGTCGGCGACGCTCCAGCGGGCGGGGGTGGCCCCGTAGTCGAGCATCGGCTCGCACACCATCTCGACCGCCACCTGGCCCTGGATGCATTGCACGACCCTCACCAGCAGGTGGTCGGCGTCGAAGTCCGTCGGCGGGCGCGTGTGGCTGGAGCCGCGCTTGTTCTCATGCCACTCGCCGATCGTAAGTGCGTCGATCACGCACAGCCAGCCCTGCGGGGTCATCCAGGTCGTCTCGATCAGGTTCGTGCCCGGGATGTAGCGCCGCCCGGCCGGCACGTACAGGCCGTAGGGTCCCACCCGCCAGCTGCCGGCACCGCGGTCGAGCAACGCTCCGAACACCGACGGGGAATCGAAGTGGGGAAGGCACATCCACTCGATCGAACCGTCCGAGGCGAGCAGCGCGCCGGTGTGGCAGTCCGAAAGGAAGCCGAAGTCGGCGATCGGCGGGAACGGCGACTCCGTCGCCGAGGGACTCGGGCGCGGGAGGGGCGCGCTCACCAGGGAGCATCCTCGAAGGAGGGTCGCTCGACGCCGGCGGGCAGGACCCCTTCATCGTCGAGCTTGTCCAGATGGGCGGCGAGCGTGACGGTGGCGAGGGGACGCATCTGCTCGGGGACCTCCGACCAGGCCGCATCCAGGAGCTCGGCGATCGTGCGACGGCCTTCGCCCAGCGCCGCGAGCAGGCGATGCTCACGGTCGATCCGGTGGGCGATGTACTCGTCGAGCTTTGCGTGCGCCTGCCACACACAGCCACCGTGCCCGGGGCACAGCACGTCGAAGTCCTCGCGTGATCGCAGGCGCTCGAGCCCCTGCAGGTAGCCGGCCATCGCGCCGGGGTAGGGACTGATGAACACGCTGCCCTCGCCCAGCACCGAATCGCCCGTGAAGCACGCCCCGTTGGCCACCAGGGCGAAGTGGTCGGGCGCATGCCCGGGCGTGGACACCGCCTGGAAGGGACCGAATCGAACGCCGTCCGCGAGCGTCACCTCGACCGCGCCGCGTCCGGCCGCCAGCGGAGCCGGGCGCTGTTCAAGCAGGGTCGCGGCCCCCGCGCAGTGGTCGTGGTGGTCATGGGTCAGCACGACGCCGCCGAGGCCCCCGCGAGCGTCGATCGCCGCCAGCAGCCGCTCGGTGTGGCGGCTCAGCGCGGGTCCGGGGTCGACGACCCAGGCGGGGGAGCGTCCCACGACCCACGTGTTCGTTCCCGACAGGGTCATTGGCCCGGGGTTGGGCGCGCGAACACATAGGACCTCGTAGCGCCCCGGCAGCTCGAGCTCCGCAAGAGCCTCGGTCGACTCATCCTGCGCGTCTGCTCCGCGTTGCGGCGAGGCCCGCATGCGTGCGACGTTAGCTCACATGACGGCCGGGACTGCGGCTGCCCGCGTCACCTCGACCTGCGGCGTCCACCCCTCGCCGCGCCGCCCTTGCGCGAGCCGGAGCGCGAGCCGGAGCCAGAGCGGGGAAAGCGGCGCCCGGTGACCCCGGCGCCGCGCGCCGGGCGCCCCTGGAGTTGGCCCGGGGTGTGCCCTCTCTGCGCGTGTCATCGCTCGGCAGACCGCCGAGCTCGAGCTCACGATGGAGTCCGAGGCCACCGACCATGCCCACCAGCTCGCGCTTCTGCTCGTGGGCCACGAGCGTTACGCCCACGCCGCTCGCCCCCGCGCGGGCGGTGCGCCCGACGCGGTGCACGTAGTCATCGCCGGTGGCCGGGATGTCGTAGTTGATCACGTGCGTGATCCCCGCCACGTCGATGCCGCGCGCGGCGACGTCCGTTGCCACGAGCGTGTCGACCACGCCGGCCTCGAAGTTCGCCAGGGCGCGCTCGCGCTGACCCTGGGACTTGTCGCCGTGCATCGCAACAGCCTTGACGCTGCTCGCCGCCAGCCGCTTGACGAGCCGGTCGGCCCCGCGCTTGGTCCGGACGAACACGAGCGTCAGTCCGCGGTCCTGATCGTTCAGCTCGGCGACCAGTCGCGCGACCTTGCCCTCGTGGGAGACCATGTGGAAGCGGTGCTCCACATCTCCGGAGCGCTCGGCCGGGTGGACGTGCTCGTGGCGTCGCGGATCGGTCGTGTAGGCCTTGGCGATACGCCCCACCTCGCCCTGGAGTGTGGCGCTGAAGAGAAGCGTCTGGCGCTCTGGGGAGGTCATCTTCACGATCCTGTCGACCACCGGTCGAAAGCCCATGTCGAGCATCCTGTCGGCCTCGTCGAGAACGAGCATGCGAACGCGCGCCAGCGAGACGTCACGGCGGTCGATCAGGTCGAGCAGGCGGCCCGGCGTGGCGATGATGATGTGAGCGCGCCCGGCAAGGCGGGCCTGCTTGATGATCCCGGCGCCGCCGTACACCGCCGCGATCGACAGCGCGCGTGCGTGGGCGATCGGCGCGAGGTCATCGACGATCTGCAGCGCGAGCTCGCGTGTGGGCGCGAGCACAAGCGCGGACGGACGTGGGTCCGAGTCCTTCAGGCGCTCGACCATTCCCACCCCGAACGCAAGCGTCTTGCCCGAGCCGGTTGGCGACTGGGCCAGCACGTCGTGGCCGGCCAGGACGTCGGGAATGACCATCTCCTGCACCGCGAACGGTGCGGTGATGCCGCGCTCTGACAGCGCATCGCTGACAGCGCCGGACACGCCGAGGTCGGCAAATGTTTCATGCTTCATGTGTTGGTGCTCCTTCTGGCGACCCTCTGGTCGCCGCTGCGGATGGAGATTCGACTGACCCCATCCGCGCTGAGCGCCAACAAAGACAAAGAACCCCGCGGGCGACTTCGCCGCCCGGTAGGGCCACCGTAGCAGCTAGTTGTAAGACCCGAGGAGGTTGTTCAGCTCGTGTAGGCGAGTTCCGGGCGGCTTGTGGTTGAGAGCGCCGTGTGGTCGTCGCCAGTTATAGATCTCTAACCAGCCGGGTAGCGCTGCGGTTCGCTCGGTGCTGTCGCGGTAGATGGCGCCGTAGGCCCAGCCGCCGAGCATCGTGCGGATGAATCTCTCGGCCTTCCCGTTGGTCTGGGGCCGGTAAGGCCGGGTGCGTAGGTGCTTGATGTGCAGGGCCCGACAGGCGATCGCGTGGATGCTCGAGCGGTAGGGCGAGCCGTTGTCGGTCAGCAGTCGCTCGACGGTGATGCCGTGGCTGGCGTAGAACGCGACGGCGCGGCGCAGAAACCCGATGGCCGTGGTCGCCTTCTCATCGGCGAGGACCTCGACGTAGGCCAGGCGGGTAGCGTCGTCGATCGCGATGTGAACACACTCCCAGCCAACGGTGCTGCGGGGCACACCCGCTGCATCTTGGAGTCGGCCCGTATAGCGCCCACGTCGACCGGTCACGCGGTGTCCTGCACCGGAATGGATACGCCCGAGCTTCTTGACGTCGATGTGGATCAGCTCGCCGGGACGTTCGCGCTCATAACGGACGGCAGGCTCCAAGCCCAGCCGGCCGAGCCTGCCCATCCCAATCCTGGTCAAGATCCCCGAGACGGTCGTTACGGCCATGTCCAGGCACTCCGCGATCTCAGCGCCAGTCATCCGCAGACGCCGCAACGCAGCGATCACCTGGACACGCTCATCGGGCGTGCGAGAGGGGCAGCTCTTCGGCGCCGAGGAGCGGTCAAATAGGCCCCGCTCGCCTTCCGAACGAAAACGAGCGACCCACTTGCAGGCCGTGCGGTCGCTGACCCCAGCGGCCTCGGCCGCCGCCGCCAGCGACCAGCCCTGCGTGAGCAAACGATCAACCAGCAGCGCGCGCCCCTTGACGCTGAGACGCGCGTTAGCGTGCAGCTTCATCCGGTGTCCTCCTTGGTACTGGGTGGCTAGACACCCCCAGCCTCCAAGGAGGCCCGGATGAACAACGTGCTCAGGTTCTACAGCTAGTCGAGGTTCGCCATGACGTGCTTGACCACCGTGTAGTCCTCCAGCGAGTACACGCTCAGGTCCTTGCCGTAGCCGGACTCCTTGAAGCCGCCGTGGGGCATCTCGGAGACGAGCGGGATGTGGTCGTTGATCCACACGCAGCCGAACCGCAGCGCTTTGGACACGCGCAGCGCCCGGCCGACGTCTCGCGTCCACACCGAGGAGGCCAGCCCGTAGCGGGTCGCGTTCGCCCACTCGATCGCCTGCTCCTCGTCGGAGAACCGCTGCACCGTGATCACCGGCCCGAAGATCTCGCTGCTGGATCATCTCGTCGTCCTGCTCGAAGCCCGGCCACGACGGTGGGCTCGAGATAGAAGCCCGGCCGCTCCGGCTCGGAGCCGCCCGTCACGATCTCGGCGTGAGCGGGCCGGCGCTCGAGAAACCCCTCCACGCGCTCGCGCTGACGGGCCGAGTTCACCGGGCCCGAGCGTCGTCTCGGGCGCCAGCGTGTCCCCGATCAGAAGCCCCTGGGCCTGACCCGACAAGACCGGAGACGACGTCGTCGTAGACCTTGCCGTGCGCCAGCACCCGCGTGGCGGCGGTGCAGTCCTGGCCGGCGTTGTAGTAGCCGGTGGCGGCGATCGTCTCAAGCGCCTTCTCCAGGCTCACGTCGTCGAAGACCACGACCGGAGCCTTGCCCCCCAGCTCCAGGTGCACCCGCTTGAGCGTGTCGGCCGCCGTCCGAGCGATGTGCTTGCCCGTCTGCACCGACCCGGTCAGCGAGACCATGTCCACGTCCGGATGGCTGATCAGCGCCTGCCCGGTCGGCTCGCCGGGGCCGCTGACGACGTTGAGCACGCCGTTCGGCAGGATGTCGGCGGCCAGCTCGGCCAACCGCAGCGTGGTGACCGGCGTCGTCTCGGCGGGCTTCAGCACGATCGTGTTCCCGGCGGCGAGCGCCGGGCCGATCTTCCAGATCGCCATCATCAGCGGGTAGTTCCAGGGCGTGATCTGCCCGACCACGCCCACGGCCTCGCGGCGGGTGAAGGAGGTGTAGCCCTCCATGTACTCGCCCGCCGCCCTGCCCTCGAGGCAGCGCGCAGCGCCGGCGAAGAAGCGCAGGTTGTCGACCATCACCGGGATCTCGTCACCCTCCACCGCCGCCAGCGGCTTGCCCGCGTTCAAGGCCTCCAGACGCGCGATCTCCTCGCCGTGCTCCTCGACCTTCTCCGCCAGCGCCAACAGCGCCTGCGCGCGCTGGGCGGGCGTGGCCTGCCGACCAGCCAGGGAACGCCCGGCGCGCGGCCCCCACGGCACGGTCCACCTCCTCGGATGTGGAGATGGGCGCGCGGGCCAGCTCCTCGCCGGTGGCCGGGTTGAGCACGGTTCGGTCTCGGCCGTCGAGGGAGCACGCTCGCCGTCGATGAAGTTGGCAAGGACGTCTACTTGAGTCGACATGTGGCTGTCCTCCTCGGGAACGAGCTGCTGGATGAGCTTCTGCTTCTCAGGCGGCGTGTGGCCGCCGTCATACGCGGCCTTCCATCCGCCGTGGCGGTGCCGGCGCGACCCACGTCTGTCACAGCGCTCGCCGGGCGGGGTGCGCCCCGTTGCACAGCCACGCTTCCGCAGGCGTGCTCGCGACTGCACGTCTGTCACACCCCGCCGAGCACGGGCGGGGAGGCGCCGAGCGCATCGGCGACGGCCGGATGGATGATCTTCCCCGCTTGCGACGTTCAGGCCCAGGCGCAGGCCGGGTTCTCGCTCCATCGCCCCCGCCACGCCGTGCTCGGCCAGCTCGATCACATACGGCAGCGTCGCGTTGGTGAGCGCATAGGTCGAGGTGATCGGCACGGCCCCCGGCATATTCGTCACGCAGTAGTGGGTTATCCCGTCGACCTCGAACGTGGGCTCGGAATGGGTGGTCGGTCGGGAGGTCTCAAAGCAGCCGCCCTGGTCGATCGACACGTCCACGACCACGGCATGCCTGCGCATCAGCGCCAGCTGCTCGCGCGTCACCACGTGCGGGGCGCGCCCGCCCGGCAGCAGCACCGCGCCGATCACCAGATCGGCGAGCGGCAGCATCTCCTCGATCGCCAAGGTCGAGGAGTACACGGTTGAAGCGCGCCCGGCGAACGCGACTTCGAGCTCGCGCAGCCGGTCGATCGAGCGGTCGAACACGAACACGTCTGCCTGCATGCCGATAGCTATGAACGCGGCGTTCATCCCGACCACGCCACCGCCGATCACGAGCACCGTGGCCGCGGCCACGCCCGGCACGCCGCCGAGCAGGATCCCCCGGCCCCCGAGCGGCTTCTCCAGCATGAAGGCCCCCGCCTGAGTTGCGATCTTGCCGGCCACCTCGCTCATCGGCGCCAGTAACGGAAGGCGGCCGTGGGCGTCCTCGACCGTCTCATACGCGATGCAGGTGGCACCTGAGGCCTGCAGCCCGCGCGCCAGCTCGGGCTCGGCCGCCAGGTGCAGATAGGTGAACAGCGTCTGCCCCTCACGCAGCAACTCCACCTCCGCGGGCTGGGGCTCCTTCACCTTGAGCACGAGATCGGCCTGTGCGAACAGCGCCTGCGCGTCCGGGACCGTCCGAGCGCCCTGCGCCTGGAACTGCTCGTCGGCCAGCGCGCTGCCCTCGCCGGCGCCCGACTGGATCAGCACCTCGTGCCCACGCGCGCTCAGCTCCCTGACCCCCGCCGGGGTGATCGCCACGCGGTACTCGTCCGACTTGATCTCGCTGGGCACCCCGATCCTCATCGCGCGAGCTCCCTGCCGCGCAGCGCCAGCCAGAACTCGATGCGATCGCGGGCGTTGGAGAAGTCGCGGCCGGTCAGCTGCTCGACGCGGCGGATGCGGTAGCGCAGCGTGTGCCGGTGGCAGTACAGGGCTCTCGCGGCCCGCTCCCAATGACCGTTGTGCTCGATGAACACGTCGAGTGACCGCAGCAGTTCCTCGCCGTAGTCGCCATCGGCCTGCTCGACCGGACCTAGCACGCCGCGGCAATAGGAGAGCAGTGCGTCGTCGTCCTGCACCGACAAGAGCAGCTGGAATGCGCCGAGGTCTGCGTGAGAGGCGACCTCGGGCGCGTTCCCGTTGAGCAGCCGCACGGCCTCCAGGGCGCAGCGCGCCTCGTGGAAGCTCAGCCGCAGCGAGTGGGTCTCCGCCAGCGCGGCTGGCGGCGGCGCGCACGCCGCCGAAGCGGGCGGCCAGCTCGCCGCGCACCTTGCGCGCCAACTCGACGGGGTCATGGCCGGCCGGGTCGACGACCGCGCACAACAGCCCGGCACGGATCGCCACGAGGCTGTGCACCGACTCGCGCTCGAGGATCCGTTCGAGCAGGGCCGCCGCGCCGGCGGGGTCCTCCAGTGAGAAGGCGAGCACGGCCACCTGCTCGCCGATCCCGAACGGACGCAGCCGCGCCTTCAGGTCCTCCGGGTACAGGTGACCGGTGAGCGCCTCCGCCAGGACGTCGCCGGCCATGTTGCGCTGGAGCATTTCGTAGCGCTCGTCCAGGAGCTGCGCGAACGCGCGCTCGGTGATCGCGATGAAGGGCAGCTCGTAGGGAACCTCGAACACGGGAAACGAGCGCTTGCGCGCCTCGGCGAGCAGGGGCGCCGGCAGCCGCTTGTGCGTGAGGCCCGTGCCGAAGCCGAGGCCCGCGATCTCGTACTCGTCCAGACGCGCGATCAGCTCGCGCTGGGTCTTCGGGCCATCCAGCTGCACGCCCGTCGTCAGCAGCAGCTCGCCCCCGCGCAGCCAAGGCGTCGGATCGATCAGCTCGGTGCTGTGCACCCAGCGGACGGGCGCCTTCGCCGATTCGTGGCCGCTCGCCAGCTCAAGCCCGAGCTCGACGATCAGGCTCTCGACAGTGAGCTCCAACTCCCCACCCGCTCTGACGCCTCGCTCAGCACCGGGCGCAGCACCGCCTCGATCTCCTCGAACTGCTCCTCCCCGGCGATCAACGGCGGCGAGAGCTGAACGATCGGGTCGCCGCGATCGTCGGTCCGGCAGATCAGCCCGCGCCGGTACAGCTCGCCCGAAAGGAAGCCGCGCAGAAGCTCCTCTGCCTCGTCGTGGCTGAAGGTCTCCTTCGTCTCCTGGTCCTTGACCAGCTCGATCGCCTGGAAGTAGCCGGCTCCGCGGACGTCCCCGACGATCGGCAAATCACGCAGGCTCTCGAGCAACGCCCGCAGGCGGCCCTCGTTCTCGAGGACCCGCTGGCACAGGCGCTCTCGCTCGATCACGTCGATGTTCGCCAGGGCCACCGCGCACGCCATCGGGTGCCCGCCGAAGGTGAAGCCGTGGTTGAAGATCTCCTTGCCGTGGAGGAACGGCTCGGCGATGTGGTCGCCGGCGATCACCGCCCCCATCGGAGCGTAGGCCGACGTGATGCCCTTCGCGGTTGTGATCATGTCCGGCAATATCCGAAGCGCTCGCAGCCGAACATGTGTCCGAGGCGCCCCCACGAGCAGATCACCTCGTCGGAGATGAGCAGCACCCCGTGGCGATCGCAGATCTCCCGCACACGCTGGAAGTAACCATCCTGCGGCACGAAGCAGCCGCCGCCGTTCTGCACCGGCTCCAGGATCACCGCGGCCACGGTCGCCGGCCCCTCGAACTCGATCGCCTCCTCGATCGAGTCCGCCGCCCACAGCGGATCGCGGTCTTCCTTCCAGCGGTAGGAGTTGGTATTGGCCGCGTGCCGCCCGCCCGGCGTCAGCGGCTCGAACGGTTCGCGCAGGGCCGGCAGCCCGGTCGCAGTCAGCGCACCCATCGAGGTGCCGTGATACGCGAGAAAGCGGGAGATTATCTTGTGGCGCCTCGGCTCGCCCCTTGCGCGGAAGTAGGACTTGGCGAGCTTCCACGCTGACTCGACCGACTCCGAGCCGCCGGAGGTGAAGAACACGCGGTTGAGGTTCCCCGGCGTGAGCTCGGCGATGCGCGTCGCCAGCTCGATCGAGCGCGGATGGGCGTAGCTCCAGTTGGTGTAGAAGCCGAGCTCCTCCGCCTGGCGCGCGGCCGCCTGACCCAGCTCCGCGCGACCGTGGCCGATGTTCACGCAGTACAGCGCCGACAGCCCATCGAGGTAGCGCTTGCCGTGCTCGTCGTAGACGTAGCAGCCGTCACCCCGCACGATGACCGGCAGCTCGCGCGTCCGCGTAGGAGCCCATCCGCGTGAAGTGCATCCACAGGTGGCGCTTGGCCTGCTCTTGAAGATCAGTGGACATCGAAGACCCGCAGCTCCCCTACTGAGACCCGTAACTTCCGTAGTCAACTAGACACTCAGGACAACGCTACTCCCTATGGCAATGCGACTCAAGTGGTCGCTCGGTCAACTTGTCGTACGTCCGTTGTACACGACCGTATAAGGCGATGGCCGCGTTTTGGGGATCCCGCCCCTTGGCGCCGGCCGGCCGGGGTCGTAACGTTCGTCACGACGGGGCCGCACCTTTTTGTCAGAACCCAGGGAGAGGAGCCTCGATGGCCATCGACAGCGTCACCGCATCCGGAGCCTCCGGCGCCCCGGCGTCCTCGGAAGTCCATGGACAAGGGGCTGAAAAAGGGCGCCATCGGCTATCTCTCGAACATCGTCATCGGCGTCGCCTCGACCGCGCCCGCCTACTCGCTGGCGGCGACGCTCGGCTTCATCGTCGCCGTCAAGGGCGTCGGCGTGCACGCCCCGGCGGTGATGCTCGTGGCGTTCATCCCGATGCTGCTCGTCGCCGCGGCCTACAAATACTTCAACCGCGCCGACCCCGACGCGGGCACGACCTTCGCGTGGGTGACACGCGCGTTCGGTCCGACGACGGGCTGGCTGAACGGCTGGGCGATCTTCCTCGCGGACCTGATCGTGATGGCCTCGCTGGCGGACATCGCCGCCGTCTACACCTTCAAGCTGTTCGGCTTCACCGAACTCGGCGAATCCAAAGCCGCCATCATCATCGGCGCGGTCCTGTGGATCGCGCTGATGACGTGGATCTGCTACCGCGGCATCGAGCTCTCCGCGCGCATCCAGCAGATGCTGCTCGGCGCCGAGATCTTCATCCTCGGGCTGTTCTCGGTGGTGGCCTTCGTCAAGGTCTACGGCAGCCACCCGCCGAGCGGGCTCGATCAAGCCGTCGCTGTCGTGGCTCAACCCCTTCGCGATGAGCTTCGGCGACCTGGTCGTCGCGCTCCTGCTCGCGGTGTTCATCTACTGGGGCTGGGATTCCGGCGTCGCGGTCAACGAGGAGTCCGAGGATCCGGCCGAGGGCCCGGGCAAGGCCGCGGTCGTCTCGACGATCCTGCTCGTGCTGATCTACGTGCTCGTCACAGCGGCCTCACAGTCCTTCCACGGCACCGGCTTCCTGACCAGCAAAGAAAACCAGGCAGATGTGCTGAACGCGCTCGGTACGGGCGTGCTGGGGAGCGGCCTGGACAAGCTGCTGATCATCGCGGTGCTCACCTCGGCGTCGGCCTCGACGCAGACGACGATCCTGCCGACCGCCCGCACGACGCTGTCGATGGCGCACTGGAAAGCGGTCACCAGCCTGCTTGTCGCGTATCCACAGGCGCTACCTGACCCCGACCGTCTCGACGCTCGGCTTCGGCGCGCTGTCGATCGCCATCACGGTCGGCCTCTTGCTGCTGTCCGAAAGCGTGCTTGAAGACTCGCTCACCTCGATCGGCTTCCCGATCTGCTTCTACTACGGCTTCACCGGCGTCGCCTGCGGCTGGTACTACCGGCGCGACCTGACCGAAAGCGCGCGCAACTTCCTGCTGCTCGGCCTCGGCCCGCTGATCGGCGGGCTGATGCTGTTCGGGATCGGGATCAAGGCCGCCTTCTACTACTGGGAACCGAGCAACGTCTCCTCCTCGCCGGTGCTCGGCATCACGCTGCCGATCTGGTTCGGCATCGGCGGCATGATCCTCGGGCGCCATCATCATGCTCATCTCGCGTCCCTACTTCCGCGAGTACTTCTCGCGCAAGACGGAAACCGCGCCGCCGGGCCTGCTCGGACAGCCGCCGCCGGAGGGGCCGACGCCCGAACGGGTGGAGCCTGCTCAGGCCGCCAGCTCCATCTGGCCGTGCGGTGAGCCGAGCTCGGCCAGCCGTTCGAGGAACGGCTTGGGCGGGAACGCCTCGGGACCGAGCACGCCGGCACCCTTCCAGGCGCCCTCGTCGAGCAGCTCGAGCGCGACCACCGGGTTGATCGCCGTCTGCCAGACGACCGCCTGGCTTCCGTACTCGCGCATCGTGTGCTCGTTGTCGACGACGTGGTAGAGGTAGGTCGAGCGGGGCTGGCCGTCCGTGCCGGTTCCCGTCACCCACGTGCCGGCGCAGGTGCGACCCGTCATCCGCTCGCCCAGGGTCGCGGGATCGGGCAGCGTGGCGGCGACGACGTCGCGCGGCGCGACCTCGACGCCGCGCACGGAGACCGGTCTGGTCGAGTCGAGACCGAGCTTGTGCAGCGTGCGGAGGACGTCGATGAACTCCTCGCCGAGTCCGTACTTGAACGTCACGCGCTCGCAGTTCACCCAGCGGGGGATCAGCACGACCTCCTCGTGCTCGACGTTCACGCACTGCACGCTTGCCGATGCCCTCCGGGAACTCGAACACCTCCGGCTCGGAGAACGGCGCGGTCGTGTAGAAGCCGCGCTCGCGCTCCCACACGAGCGGCGGGTTCAGGCACTCCTCGATCGTCGTCCAGATCGAGAACGTGGGCGCGAAGTCATAGCCCTCCACGACGAGGTCCGCGCCGTCGCGCACGCCGACCTCCTCGACGCTCGAGAACAGCTCCTGGGCGGCGTAGGCGGCGAACACATCCGACAGGCCCGGCTCGACGCCCGATGCCCACGAGCGCGAGCAGCCCGCCCGCTCCCACTCCTCGTGCCGGGCCAGCTGGCGCTCGCCGAGCATCGTCGCCGGGCAGCTCGTATGGCCGCTCGGGATGGGGGTGGGACAGCGTCATCGCCATGTCCAGGTAGGTGACCCTCGCCTCGAATGCGGCTTCGAAGATCGGCTCGTTGAAGCGCGGATCGCAGGCGTTCAGCACGGCATCGGGCTGGACGCGGCCGATCAGCCTCACGAGGTCAGCCTCCGTCGGAGGCATCGACGCGCTCGGCGGCGAAGCGACCGGGCTCGCCGAGACCGGCGACCACCGCGCGCACGCGCTCGGGCGCCACGTCGGCGAGCACCACGCGCTCGAACGCCGTCCGGCGCTGGGCGATCGCCGCGAACGCCGCCCCCACGCCGCCGGCTCCTACCACGAGAACCTTCATCAACCGAAGTGTGACGCAATCGCCGGGGTCCGGCCGGCGCAACCAAGCAGCGCCCATGCGCCGCTATGTAGCAGGCGCCTACCGTATGCTGCGCCGATACGCGCGGTCCCGAACACGAGCACACGATGAGCACCGGCGTTCCGAGCCCGTCGCGCACGCCACCCGGATCGCCCGATGCCGCCGAGGCGCGCGCGTCGGCGCCGGAGGGCGGGCCGCCGCCCGCCGAGGGGACGCCCACCGGCCGGCCGGCCGTGCGTGAGACACGGGGCGGAGCTCGCGATCGCCGGCCGACAGGGCTCG
Source organism: uncultured Solirubrobacteraceae bacterium (assembly GCA_963730575.1). GTDB lineage: Bacteria > Actinomycetota > Thermoleophilia > Solirubrobacterales > Solirubrobacteraceae > Palsa-744. Next base: position 417,143 of record CAVSSG010000003.1, on the reverse strand, counting down.
CTGGGCCGCCTCGCCGGCGTTCACGCGCGTCGAGCTCCTGTCCGTCGTGCTCGCCGGGGTCGCGCTCGCGCTGATCGCGACATGGCCGCTCGTGCTCCACCTGCCCAGCCGCATCGCACCGGACCTCGGTGATCCCATACGCACGGCCTGGGAGATCGCCTGGGTCGGGCACGCGATGCTCCACGATCCCGCTGCACCTGTTCGACTCGAACGCCTTCTACCCCCACCCGCTCAGCCTCGCGTTCTCGGACTCGCTGCTCGGCTACGGCCCCGCGGCGTTCTTCGGGTCGGGCACCGTGGCCGCACTGGTCCGCTACAACCTGCTGTTCCTGTTCGCCTGGTCGCTGTGCTTCGTCGGCGCCTACCTGCTGGCACGCGAGCTCGGACTGGGCCGCCTCGGTGGCGCCGCGGCCGGCGTGGCCTTCGCCTACGCGCCCTACCGCGTGACCGAGGCCGGTCACCTGCACGTGATCTCCTCCGGCGGGCTGCCGCTGGCGCTGTTCCTGCTCCTGCGTGGCTACCGACGGGGCTCGCGCGGGCTGGTGCTCGCCGGCTGGCTCGTCTCGGCCTGGCAGGTCAGCCTCGGCTTCACGCTCGGCCTGCAGTACTGCTACCTGCTCGCCATCCTCGCCCTGCTCGTGCTGGTGGCCTGGTGGCGCGGACGCCTGAGGCCCGGCGCCGCGTGGCGCCCAGAGGACCCGGGCACGACCCCGGACGCCGTGCCCGAGCACGCCGAGGCGGCCCCGCCGCGTGCCGAGCGGGCTCCTCGCCACGCGCGCGGGCCGCTCATCCCCCGGCGCCTCTTGGCGGTCACGATCATCGGGATCGCGGTCCTCGGCGCCGTCACGATCTTCCAGGCGCGACCCTATCTGGAAGTCGCCAACAAATATCCGACCGCCAAGCGCACGCTGAAGGAAGTCAAAACCTACTCCGCCGGCCCGATCGCGCTCGTGGCCGCCTCCTCTGAGAACCGCGTGTGGGGGAGCGTGACCGCCGGCGCGCGCGAACACGTCCACTCGAAGAACGAGAGCGTCTTCTTCCCCGGAGGGCTCATCCTCGTGCTCGCGGTCATCGGCCTGATCGGGACTGGGCGGCGCCGCGGCGGTCCGGTCTCCCTACACCCGCCGCCTGCGACTGGGCCTCTGCTTCGGCATCTTGACGGTGTCGATCCTCGCCCTCGGCTTCGGGCTGACCGGCGCGGGCTACCCCTACCGGCTGCTGTACGACTACGCCCCCGGCTGGGACGGTGTGCGCGTGCCGGGGAGGATCTTCACGCTCGGCACCCTCTTCTACGCGCTGCTCGCGGGAGCCGGCGCGCAGGTGCTGGTGCGACGGATAGGGCCATGGGCGCGGCGTCACCAGTTGAGCACGCTGCCGGCGGTGCTCGGAGCGCTGCTGCTCGTCGGTCTGCTCGGCGAAGGGGCGGGACACCTCGGCCACCCGATCGTGCCCCAGCCGGCGCGCGCCGAGGTCGGGCTGCCGGGGCCGCTGCTTGACCTTCCGACCGACGGGGCCGCCGATCGCCTGTGGCAGTACTACTCGACCGACGGCTTCTACAAGATCCCGGTCGGCAACAGCACGTTCGACATCCCCGCCGTCGACGACCTGCGCGGCGGGATGGCCGGCTTCCCCGATCGGGCCAGCATCGAGAAGCTCCGCTTCTACGGAATCCGCACGGTCGTCTTGCATCTGCACATGCCGCGCCTGCCGGGGATCGTCGGCTACGCGCTGGCCGAGCCCAGCAATACCGCTGCGGCGGCGGCCAAACCGATCGCGGGACTGGGGGTCACGCGTCGCCGTGTCGGCTCGCTTGTCATCTACTCCATAGGCCCCGGGCCAAAGGCGCTGCACGGAACCGACTGATGCTCACCAGGAAGCGCCTCGCGCTGGCGGCGATCCTGCTCGTCGGCCTCTCCTACGCGACGATGATCCAGAGCTTCTCCTGGAATCAGACCTCGCACTACGACCTGATTCGCGCGCTCAACAATGACGGCACCACGATCGACGCCTACCAGGAAAACACGGGCGACAAGGTCTTCTACAAGAACCACTGGTACTCGGCGCGCGCACCGGGCCTCGCTCTGTTCGCGCTGCCGTTCTACGACGCGCTGAACCTCGTCAACGCCGACTCCTGGGCGCGCTCGCACCAGGCGCCACCGCAGCGGGGCGACGACGAGATGGTCTATCTGATCGGCCTATGGGCAAACGTGCTGCCGGGCCTGTTGCTGCTCCTGCTCGTATGGCGCGTCTCAGATCGCTTCCAGCCCGGCTTCGGAGCGGCGGCCGCGGTAACGCTGGGGCTCGGCACGATGGTCCTGCCACTATCGACGCTCCTGTTCTCCCACGTCTTCACCGCCTTCCTCGGCTTCGCCGCGTTCGCGCTGATGCTGCGCGAGCGCGACGGGCCGCCGAGCATGGCGCTTCTGTGGCTCGCGGGTCTGGCGATGGGGTACGCGGTCGCATCGGAGTATCCGCTGTTCTTCGTCGCCCTCGTGCTCGGCCTGTACCTGCTCTCGCGCCGCGACTCTTTCTCCCCGCTCGGCGTGACGCGCCGTGCGGGCGCCTACATCGTCGGCGGGCTGATCGGCATCGTGCCGCTGCTGCTCTACAACCACTACGCCTTCCACTCGTGGACGCATCTGGCCTACTCCGACGTGCCGCGCCAGCAGAAAGGCTTCTTCGGGATCGGCGTTCCCAGCCTGAAGGTGCTCGCGACGCTGCTGTTCGACTCGCGCGGCCTGCTGACGCTGTCGCCGGTGCTGATCATGGGGGCGATCGGCACGGTTCTGCTCTACAAACGCGGTCGGCGCGCGGAGGCGCTGACGATCGGCGGGATCTGCGTCTGCTACGTGGGCTACAACTCCGGCTACTACCTGCCCTTCGGCGGCGGCTTCATGGGGCCGCGCTTCTTGACCACGATGCTGCCGTTCCTGGCGATGCCCCTCGGGATCGCCTTCAAGCGCTTCCCTGCTCCGACGATCGGGCTCGCGGCGGTCTCGATCACGACGATAGTCATCGCCACCATCACCCACCCGCTGGTCGGCTATGAGACGGAGACCGTGGTCTGGGCGCGCTACCTCGCCGAGGGCTTCTTCCAGCCCACGATCGCCTCGGCCTATGGCATGGGACGCAGCTGGGGAGGGATCTGGCCGTTTCTGCTGGCCGCCGGCGGCGCCGTGCTGCTCGCCGGTTACGTGACCCCGCGCATGCGCCTGGACGGGGCCGCGATGGGAATCGGGGTGCTCGTGATCGCCGCGTGGTGCCTGTTCGCCGCCATCGCTCCGACGTTGCTCGGGATCGACCACCAGGGGCTCCTGAGCATCTATAAAGCCGGCGACCACACGGCCCTGCACAAGGGCTTCGGCTCCTACCCGCTGAAGACGCTCGCCCCGATCGCCGCGGGCGCCGGCCTCTTGGCGCTGGTGGGCGCGTGGCTGTGGCGCAACGAGCCCGCCCGCTCGCGGCCGGCTCCCGCGACGGGAGCCGCGGGCCCGCCCGTGGCGCTTTCTGCGTAGGCGCGAGACGCGCTCTCCGAGCCAAACCCGATCTTGACTCGACTTCGTGATTGGACTACGATTGCCGCGACAGCGTGCCGCAACTGGCGCGGTGCGCACTCATCAGGGAGGGAAACAGGGGATGGTTTACTCGATGGCCGCTCGCTGCGCCCGGGGCAGATGCGGAGCACTCCATCGCATGGCTTTGGCAGCGACGGTGCTGGCATTCTTTTCTGTCGGTCTCGCCGTGACGGCTTCCGTGGCGTCTGCGACGCCCGTGGAAGGGCCGGCGGGCGCGGAATTCTATACGCCGCCCGAAGGAGCACTGAACGGCAACCCGGGCGAACTGATCTGGTACCGCCCGGCGACGGTGAACCTCGACGTGACGCTGCCCGCGAACAAGGCGTGGAACGTGCTCTACCAGTCGAGCGACCAGCGGGGTAACCTCGTCCCGGTCACCGGCACGGTGATCGAGCCGAGCGCCGCATGGAAAGGCACGGGTCCTCGCCCGGTGGTCACGATCGGGATCGGAACGCAGGGCTTGGCGCAGGAATGTGCGCCCTCGGTGCAGATGGCACTGGGCACGGAGTACGACGGCGGGGCGATCATCGCCGCCCTGAAAGCGGGCTATGCCGTCGCCGTGACCGACTACGAGGGCTACACGACCGGCTCGACCCCGACCTACCTCGACGGCAAGGCCGAGGGTCAGGCGGTGCTCGACATCGTGCGCGCCGCCAGGGAAATCCCCGGCGGCGAAATCAGCTCGAGCGCACCGACGGTCGCGTGGGGCTACTCCCAAGGTGGCCAGGCGGTCGGCTGGGCGGGTGAGCTGCAGCCGACCTACGCACCGGACGTCGACCTCGTAGGGGTCGCCGCGGGCGGCGTGCCCGGCAACCTGCAGGCGATAGCCAAGTTCGACAACGGCTCGGTGGGGGCCGGCTTTGCCGAGGACGGCCTGCTCGGCCTCCAGGTGGCCTACCCGGAATTCGGACTCGGCACGTTCGTCACCTTGGAAGGCCTGAAATTGGGTCTGAAAGCGCTCGAAGAGTGCGCTATCCAGGTGCTACGAGAATACCGCGACTTCAGTTTCGAAACCTACTCGAAGGAACACAAGACGATCGAACAGGTCGAGGAAACGCACCCGGTCGTAAAGCGGATCTTCGAAGAACAGAACCTCGGGACGAAACCGATCCCCGTGCCGGTCTACCACTACCACGGCCTGGAGGACGAGTTCGTTCCGGTGACCCAGGATGTGGAACTGCACCAGCAGTGGTGCGAATTGGGCGTCAAGGACGACTTCCAGCTGTATCCGGGAGATCACCTGTTGACCGACCCGACGGCGGTCCCCACGGTGATGAAATGGATCGAAGAACGGTTCGCGGGCAAGCCGGCACCGAGCACCTGCGGACTGCACAAAGCCGGCGCCACGTTGCCGTCCTCGGCCAGGCTGACCCCGGAGACCGGCGATCTGATCATCCCGCTCCCGGCATGGCAGCTGACCGGCTCGGTCACGGAGGCAAAAAGCGGCATCAAGATCGAAGTTCCCGCCGGCTCGACGCTCAGCGCCGAAGGAGACATCACCAACGAAACGCTGACGGCGAACCTGTCGATCCCTCCGCTCAACCAGACCATCAGCCTGCTCGGCATTCCGGTCAAGGTCAAGGGCAGCCTCACACCGACCGAAACGATCACCGGCAAAGTGAGCCTGTCCAACGGGGGAGTGTTCAGTCAGAGCGCCGTCGGCAACGCGAACATGAAGGTGGCCTCCATCGGCGTCGGGCTGTTCACGGTGCCGGTCGGCTGCTCGACGGTCAAACCGATCGCACTGCCGCTGAGCATCACCGAGCCCGTGAACGCCCTGCAGAGCGGCGGCTTCGGGATCAAAACGGAAGTCACCGTTCCGGAATTCGGCGGTTGCGGCCTGTTCGGACCGGTGCTCTCGTCCCTCATGTCAGGATCCGGGAACCCGATCAACATCACGGCAACACCGCCACCACCCATCAACTGGTAGCGGCTCGAGTGTCGGCCGGCACAGCTCGGCCGACTGACAGACACCCTGGGGGGGCGGCCTTCGCGGCCGCCCCCAGCCTTCTCTGCTAGGAAGCGGTGCGCGAAGCGGTGTCATCCACCGGAGCCCCTTCTTGTGGGACCCTCGAGCCGCGCAACGTGGGATCAGTCACGACGCGAACATCGACACCCGGCAACTCGCGCAGGATGCGCGACAACAGCGACAGATGGGCGGCGCCGGCGGCGGCCCTGAAGCCGAGGCGGCTGAGGCCCCGCCGCTGTGAGGGCGTCGCCATCATCAGGTAGGTCGTGCCGAGCTCGCGTGCGACCGCGATCACGACCGCCGCCACGTCCTCCCCCTCCTCCACGCGCAGGCGCGCACCCAGCATCGAGACCAGGCGTCGCAACGCCTCGAGCTGTTTGCGGTCCTCGGGGTTGGGGGGGCGGCCGGGCGGACGCACGAGCAGCACGTCGAGCTCGCCGTCAAGCCGCTGAGCCGAACGCCACGCGCGCCGCACGACGCGCTCGGAGTCCGGCTCGAGCGTCACCAGCGCGAGCAGCCTGTCGGCGATCGCCTGAGGCTCGGCCTCCGGGGAGCCAAGCAGGCCTTCCTCGTCACGGCGCACGATCGGGCTCGGCTCACGCAGCAGGCGCTTGACCTCGACGTCCTCGGCCACCTGCCGCAGCGCCGTCTCGCGCAGGGCCGACAGGTTCTCGATCTTGAAGAAGTGGTTCAGCGCCGCCTGGACGCGCTCGGGCCGATAGACCTTGCCGGCCCGCAGGCGCCCGATGAGCGCCTCGGGAGTGAGGTCGATCAGCACCACCTCGTCGGCCGATGAGAGAACCTCGTCGGGGATCGTCTCGCGCACCTGTGCGCCCGTCAGCTGGGTCACCTGGTCGTTGAGACTCTCCAGGTGCTGCACGTTGACCGTCGAGAACACGTCGATCCCCGCCTCCAGGACGTCACGAACGTCCTCGTAGCGCTTCTCGTGCTCGACGCCGGGCGCGTTGGTGTGGGCGAGCTCGTCGATCAGGCACAGCTCCGGCCGGCGCGCGAGCACCGCCGGCAGGTCCATCTCCTCGAACCCCCTGCCGCGATACTCCACATGCCGGCGCGGCAGGATCTCGAGACCCTCCGCCTGCGCCACCGTCTCGGCGCGACCGTGCGGCTCGAGGTAGCCGACCACCACGTCGCGCCCGTTCTCCACTTCGCTGGCCCCCTCCTGCAGCATGCGGTAGGTCTTGCCCACGCCAGGGGCCATGCCGATGAAGACCTTCAGCTGCCCTCGCTCGTCGGCCATGCGGTCATTGTGCTGGAAGTGGCGGCGCTCAGCACGGCCTCGTAGCGGCGGCGGACGTCGGCGCGGTCCGCCTCCTCGGGCACGGACTCCTCGCTGCCGCGCAGGATCATCGCCGCCTGCTCGAGCAAGAGCTCGCGCTGCTGGGTGGTGCTCGTGTACGCCATCACCTTGGCGAGACCGTCGAGCTGGCGGATCATCACGGCCGGCATCCCGCGACTGGCCTGGCGTATCTTGTCGTGCGCGCGCGCGAGGAGACGGCCGAAGGTGATCGTGACGGTGATCACGCGCACATGACCGGCCGCATCGCGAAACACCGTGGCAGGTCGCCAGCGGCCGGCGAGCTTGCTCAGCCCATCGCCGAGCCAGTCGATGCAGGCCAGGGCGGTGAACGTGTCGTTGACCGCGGGTGAGAGCGCCCGGATGGCGATCTCAACGAGTTGATCGACGGCGAACGAGACGTCCTGCGTCAACGTCCTGTGCGGGCCCGTGGCGTGCGCGCCGCCGAGTGCTCGCGCGACCCCGGGGGCCGCGGCGGCGGGCCAGACGTCCGCCAGCGGCTCCCCCTCGATGACGAAGTGCCCCGGACGATGCAGCAGCCGGATCACCGCGCGACTGCGGCTGGAGATCTCGATCAGGGTGCTCATGCTCACGTACTGCAGATAGCCGCTGCTCGGTGCACGCACGACGCCGCTGTCCTCGTCGAGCCGCGTGAGCATCTCCGACAGCGAAGGGCCCGCCTTGGAGACGGGCGCTGCCGGCTGCATGAGCTCGGCGTCGATCGCCTGCGCCAGGTCCCCCGCGATGCTCGCGATCACCTGCGGCAGCTGGATCGACTTGGCGATGTGGTTGATGAACACGACCAGCACCACGACATCCACGAGCACGAGCGCCATCGTCACCGTGATCGACAGGTGCGGCACGAATTCCCCGTGGCTGCTCGGACCCACCGAGACGAGCGCCAGGATCGCGTAGACGAACGTCGCAACAAAGCTCCCGAGCGTGATCTGGGTGATCCGGTCGCGAATGAAGTTGCGCAGCATGCGCGGGCCGAACTGCGTGGAGGCGAGCGTCAGCGTCACGATCGTGATCGAGAACACGAGCGTCACCACCGTGATCACCGCCGCTGCGATCGTGGTGAGGATCTGCCTGGCGGCGTCCGCGGTGCCGCTGATCACGAACGACGGGAAGTGAAGCGTCCCTTCGTAGGCCGCGCGATCCAGTGCGTAGGTGACGGCGAACAGCGCCACGGCCAGCACGATCTCGACCGTCGGCACCAGCCACAGGTTCGTCCGCAGCGCCTCGCGCCGCCACGCGGACGGGAGGGGGAGCCGGGGGCTCACGTCAGCTGCACTCCGTGCGGGCGGCGAAGGCCTTCGGGTGGAAGGTTGATCGGTGGGCGGCGGTCACGGGGCATGGCGATCCGAACAGCAACAGACCATGCCGACCAGGCTTCCCGGCGCACCGGTGCCTACCATACTGTGCCGGCCCGCGGATACCGCGGACCGGCGGCAGCCTCTATGCGCGGACGGCGGGTGGGCGGGGCGGGGCGGGGCCTACTAGAAGTGCCCGCTCACCGCGTTGGCCGAGATCCGGCGCGTGTCCTCCGGAGCCGGGCGGAGAATCAGGATCTCCGCGGGAACGCGGTCGAGCATCCATCGCAGGTCGTCGTAGCTCAGCCCCACGTGCGGGTCTTCGTCCGCTGACACGATGATGCGGTCGAACTGCTCCTGCTCGAGAAGTTTGCGCAGCGCATCGCGGGCGGATCGCCCGCGGCCCACGCGGGACTCGACGGGAATGCCCTGCGCGGAGAGTCGCTGCTCGATCGCCTCGAGCAGCGGCATGCCGCCGCGCGCACTGGACGGGCAGGGCCGATTCCAGCGGCAGGTTCATCGGTACGCGGGCCAGGAACGCGGGCATGACGGTCGCATTCTCGGCCTTGGCGAGCCGGACGGCGGCCTCGAACGAACGGCGAGAGATCGCCTGGCCGGTGAACGGGAGCAGGATGCGACGCACGGGCCGGGGACGGTCACGCGAGGGACGGCGGCCGTGTGGCGGCAGCCAGTAGCCGGCGGCGATCCCCAGCAGGGCGGCGACTGCGGCGATGATGAAGATCGAGGCGGCGCTCATGGCTTCTCGGCGCTCGAGCGACTCGAGCGGTCGGCGACGATGCGCACGTCCACACCGGGCAGGCGCTCCATCAGACGTTGTGGCAGCGGCACGCGCAGGCGGGCGAGACCACGCGCCGGGCGCGATCGGCCGACCAGGATGTAGGTGGTCCCGCGCCTGGCGGCGACGTCGACGATCGCCGCCGCCACGTCGTCGGATTCCTCCTCGATCATCCTCGCGCCCAGCACCGACGCGAGCTGCCGCAGTGCCATCAGCGAGCGCTCGTGTCATCTGAGAGCTTCTGCCCCGGCCGGCGCACCCACAGCAGGTCCAGCTCGGCGCCGAGCCGCTGGGCAGAGCGCCACGCGCGGCGCACGAGGCGCTGGGCGCCCGGGTAGGGCTCGACCAGCGCGAGCAGCCGCTCGCCGACGGCCTGCGGCGCATCCGCGGCCAGGCTCTCCTCGCGCGAGCCGACGAGCTCGGTGGTCAGGCGCTTGGCGCCCACCTCCTCGGCGACCTGGCGCAGCGCGACCTCGCGCAGCGCCGAGAGGTTCTCGATCTTGAAGAAGTTGTTGAGCGCCGCATCGATTCGCTCGGACGGGTAGATCTTGCCGGCGCGCAGGCGGTCGAGCAGGGCCTCGGGTGTGACGTCGATGAGCACCATCTCGTCCGCTCGCGCGAGGATGGCGTCGGGGATCGTCTCCCGCACACGGATGCCGCTGAGCTCGGTGATCTGGTCGTTGAGCGACTCGAGGTGCTGGACGTTGAGCGTCGAGATCACGTCGATGCCGGCCGCGAGGACCTCCTCGACGTCCTCATAGCGCTTGGTGTGCTCTGAGCCGGGAGCGTTCGTGTGGGCGAGCTCGTCGATCAGGCACAGTTCGGGCGCGCGGCGCAGGATCGCGGTCAGGTCCATCTCCTCGAGCACCGTCTGCCGGTAGGTGACGCGCATGCGGGGCAGCATCGGCAGGCCCTCGGCCATCCGGGCGGTCTCGGCGCGACCGTGGGTCTCGAGCAGACCGATCACGACGTCCCGGCCCGCCTCCAGTTCGGCATGGCCCTCGAGCAGCATGCAAGTAGGTCTTGCCGACCCCGGCCGCCATCCCCAGGAAGACCTTCAGACGCCCGCGGCGCTCCACCGCCTGCGCGGTTGCTGGGAGCGGGTTGCGGGAATCGCCCTCGCTGGCTCATCCTCCGAGCAGGTTGTAGACGATCAGGTCGATCAGCTTGATGCCGATGAACGGCGCGATGATCCCACCCAGACCGTAGATCCACAGGTTGCGCCGCAACAGCGCGCTGGCGCCGATCGGCCGGTAGCGCACCCCGCGCAGCGACAGCGGGATCAGCAGCGGGATGACGAGCGCGTTGAAGATGATCGCCGAGACGATCGCCGACTGCGGGTTGCCCAGGTTCATGATGTTGAGAACGTGCAGCGGACCCTTGCCGCCCGGCGTCGTCGCGTAGGTGGCGACGAAGATGGCCGGCAGGATCGCGAAGTACTTGGCGACGTCGTTGGCGATCGAGAACGTCGTCAGCGCGCCGCGCGTGATCAACAGCTGCTTGCCCACCTCGACGATCTCGATCAGCTTCGTCGGGTTGGAGTCAAGATCGACCATGTTGCCGGCCTCGCGCGCGGCCTGCGTGCCGGTGTTCATCGCCACGCCGACATCGGCCTGCGCGAGCGCCGGGGCGTCGTTGGTGCCGTCGCCGGTCATCGCCACCAGGCGGCCCTCCTGCTGCTGCTCGCGGATCAGCGCGAGCTTTCGCTCGGGGGTGGCTTCGGCGAGGAAGTCATCGACGCCTGACTCCTCGGCGATCTTGGCCGCCGTGAGGCGATTGTCGCCGGTGACCATCACCGTCTTGATGCCCATCGCGCGGAGCTGGTCAAAGCGGGCCTTCATGCCCTCCTTGATCGTGTCCTTCAGATAGATGACGCCGAGCACCTGGTTGTCGCGCGCGACGGCCAGCGGCGTGCCGCCCTCGTTGCCGATGCGGTCGAGCTGGGCCTGCAGCTCGGGCGGCGGGGAGCCGCCTTCGCTCTGCACGAGCGTCGATGATCGCGTCGCCGGCGCCCTTGCGCAGCCGCCTGCCGTCGATGTCGACGCCGCTCATCCTCGTCTGCGCGGTGAAGGGCACGAACTCCGCATTGGTCGAGGCCATGTCGTGCTCGCGGATGCCGTACTGCTTGGCGAGCACCACGATCGAGCGACCCTCGGGCGTCTCGTCGGCGAGCGAGGACAGCTGCGCGACCTCGGCCAGCTCGGACTCGGGCACGCCGGGCATCGGCACGAACTCCGAGGCCAGGCGGTTGCCGATCGTGATCGTGCCGGTCTTGTCGAGCAGCAGCACGTCAACGTCTCCGGAGGCCTCGACCGCGCGACCCGACAGCGCGAGCACGTTGCGGCGCACGAGGCGGTCCATGCCGGCGATGCCGATCGCCGACAGAAGGGCTCCGATCGTCGTCGGGATCAGCGCGACCAGCAGGGCGATCAGCGTGGTCTCGGAGATCGCCGTGCCGGCGAACAGGCCGAACGGGCGCAGCGTCGCGACGACGATCATGAAGATCAGCGTCAGCGCCGCGAGCAGGATGTTCAGCGCGATCTCGTTCGGAGTCTTGCGCCGTTCGGCTCCCTCGACGAGGGCGATCATGCGGTCCATGAAGGACTTGCCGGGCTCCTGGGTGATTTCCACGACGATCTCATCAGAGGTCACGCGCGTGCCGCCGGTGACCGCGCTGCGATCGCCGCCGGACTCGCGGATGACCGGCGCCGACTCGCCCGTGATCGCCGACTCGTCGACGGTCGCGATGCCCTCGATCACGGTGCCGTCGCCGGGGATCAGCTCTCCGGCCGTCACGACCACGACGTCGCCCCGCTCGAGCTCGGCGGCGGCCTTCGTGGTGCCGTCGCGCATCGTGGCGACCGTCTCCTTGCGCATCGTTCGCAGCGTGTCCGCCTGTGCGCGACCGCGGCCCTCGGCGAACGCCTCGGCCATGTTCGCGAATATGACGGTCAGCCACAGCCAGAAGGCGATCGTGAACGTGTACCAGGCTTCCTCGTGGCCGCCGCCGAGCGGCTTGCCGCCGAACGCCTGGATCAGCCACGTGACGGTCGTGATCGCCGAGCCGATCTCAACGACGAACATGACCGGGTTGTGGATCTGCACGCGCGGGTCGAGCTTCTTGATGCTGTCGAGCAGCGCGCGCCAGACGATGTCCCGCTGGAACAGCGAGATGGCCTGCCTCTCGTGGGTTGCCGGCGCCTGCGCGGACATCAGCCCGTCCCTCCTGTCATGCGGTCGAGTGCGAGGTTGAGTTCGAGCACGTTCACGCCTTCCTCACCGGAGAAGCCGAGCCCGCGGCCCGAGGTGTACTTGGAGATCAGCCCGTCGACGGTGCTGAGGGTCAGGTGGCGCACGGCCGCTATGCGGTACGCCTGGATCCAGGCGTTCGCCTTGGAGATTTCGGGGTCGAGGCCCGAGGCCGAGCTGTTGACGGCGTCGACCGGGATCTTCGCCACGGTCAGCCCGGGGTCATACGGCTTTTGTTGGGCGCCGTGTTCAGTTCGAGGTAGGCCTTGATGTTTTCGGCGTCCGCTTCCTCGGTCTTGACGCTGTTGGGCCCGTGGTTTGAGAAGGTGCTCGCGGCGGCGTTGTAGCGCCCGCCTTCGGTGGCCGACGGGCGCGTCTGGAAGTAGCGCGGGTCCGCTTCGGTCACGACCGCGCCTTTCACTTCCTTGGGCTTGCCGTTCTTTTCGAGCACCGGCGTGCCGAAGTTCTGGCCGATGATCTTCGAGCCGACGAGCTTGCCGTCGACGTAGACCTTCTGCCCGTTGGCGTTGCCCGGGAACACGACCTGGCTGATGCCCGTGATCGAACAGCGGATAGACGAGCCCGAGCAGGATCGTGAAGACGATGATCCCGATTACCGATGTGATGACGTCGCGCTTCATGTCAGTAGAGGTGTCCGGTCAGGCCCTGGACGATCGGGCCGAGCAGCAGGGCGGGGAAGAAGGTCAGCGCGCCGACGAGGATGATCACGCCGATCAGCAGCACCGACGAACGTGCCGTTGTCGGTGCGCATCGTGCCGAGACCCGCGGGCGTGACGCGCTTGCCGGCCAGGGCGCCGGCGACGGCCAGCGCGAACAGGATCGGCGCGTAGCGCGCGAAGATCATGTCGAAGCCCCCGAGCAGGTCGGCGAAGGTGATGCCGTGGGAGCCGAGGTTGCCGGCGTTCGGCTGGATGAAGCCGGTGTAGCCGGCGAACGCCGAGCCGTTGTTGTTCGCCTGGGAGAGGTAGGCGTAGAAGGTCTCGGAGAAGCCCTGCGGCGTGTGGACGCCCAGCTTGGCGGAGGTCGCCACTTCGGAGATCGACGCGCGCCCGGCACTTGCTCGCGGTGGCCAGCGCCGTGCAGAACAGCGCCGCCAGCGGCGTGATCAGGATGCCGAGGCCGGCGAGCTTGATCTCCCTGGCCTCGAGCTTCTTGCCGAGCCACTCCGGCGTGCGCCCCACCATCAGCCCACCGATGAACACCGCCAACAGGACGTACAGCAGGATCGAGTACAGGCCCGTGCCGACGCCGCCGAAGATCACCTCGCTGGCTGACAGGTTGGCGAACGGCACAGCTCCGCCGATGCCCGTGAACGACTCGATCGCGCTGTTGACCGCGCCGCACGAGGTGACGGTCGTGACGACGTCGAACAGCGCCGAGCCGGCGATCCCGAAGCGCTGCTCCTTGCCTTCCATGTTGCCGCCGGTCGAGCCGGAGACCACCTGCGTGTGCAGGCCGGCCGCGTGCTGGGCGGGCGAGCCGTGGGCCTCGGCGATGTAGGCGACCGCCACGGCGCCGAGGAACATGAACATCATCGCGCCGTAGATCGCGTAGCCCTGGCGGCGGTTGCCGGTCATGCGCCCGTAGATGAACACGAGCGCCGCCGGGATGATCAGCACGAGCAGCATCTCGAAGAAGTTGGTGAATGCGGTCGGGTTCTCGAACGGGTGCGCCGAGTTGGTGTTGAAGAAGCCGCCGCCGTTGGTGCCGAGCTCCTTGATCACCTCCTGGGAGGCGACCGGGTCCCATCGCGATCGACTGCGTCAGCCCGGTGATCGTGTGGACCGTCAGGTAGTTGGAGAAGTTGGCGATCACGCCCTGGGAGACGAGCACGAGCGCGCCGATCACGGAGATCGGCGTGAGCACGTAGAGGATCGTGCGCACCAGGTCCTGCCAGAAGTTGCCGAGGCTCTTGCCGCTGCGCCCGATGATCCCGCGCACCAGCGCGACCGCCACGACGATCCCGACGCCGGCCGACAGCCAGTTCTGCACCGTCAGCCCGATCATCTGGCTGAGGTAGGTCATCGTCGTCTCGCCGCTGTAGTACTGCCAGTTGGTGTTCGTCATGAACGACGAGACGGTGTTGAACGTCACGTTCCACGGCGCCGAGTGGTAGCCGAGCGGGTTCAGCGCGTGGGGAACGTAGAAGGCGTTCTGCGTGCGCAGGATCAGAGTACAGCAGACAGCCAGCCCGCGAGCGAGAAGATCGATCAGGCTTTTCGCGTACGCCTTCCAGTCCTGCTCGCGCTCGGGGTCGACCCGCAGGATTCGGTAGAGGAAGCGCTCGGGACCGGCGAATAGCGGCGACAGGAACACCCGCTTGCCGGTGTACACCCTCGCCATGTAGCTGCCGAGCGGGAAGGCGAGCGCGGTCAGGATGACCGCGAACAGCACGATCGTGAGCCAGCCGGCGAAGGTCATGCTCTAGAGCTTCTCCCCGCGGATCAGCGCGTAGAAGAGGTAGGCGATCACCAGCACCGAGACGACCAGGCCGAAGAAGTCGGCGCCGCTCATGTGGGCGACGAAGAAGCCGAGGGGCAGCGAGAGGCTCATACCCGGTCGATCCCCTCGATCATCACGAGCAGGATCGCGAACATCACGATCCCCAGAACGATGGCCACGACGTCCATGGCCACCACTATGGACGCCCTCACATCACGGGCGCATAACGATTGACGCGACGCCTATAACGATTTCGTGACGGCGCCGTGACGCCAGCGCGCCCGGACCCGGACCGCGCTCGGCGGCCACCGCGCATGCACGCCGGCCCCGGCAGGGCCCCTTCACGCGGCGAATCGGTACCCGACCCCGGGGTCCGTGACGATGTAGCGCGGCCCCTCGGCGCCCTCGGGCTCGATCTTCGCCCGCAATCGCGCGATGTGCGTGCGCAGCGGCTGGATGTCATCGACGTACTCCGGACCCCACACCTCCGCCAGGAGCTTGCGGTGGGTCATCAGCCGCCCGCGGTTGCGCACGAGCACGCGCAGCAGCTCGAACTCGATCGGCGTGAGATGGATCGGCTCCGCGTTGCGCCGCACGAGGTGCGCGGCCAGGTCGATCTCGAGGCCCTCGACCACGATGCTCGGCTCCTCCTCCTGTCGCACGGCCCGGCGCAGCGCGGCCTGCAGCCGCGCCACGAGCTCGCGCGCCCCGAACGGCTTGGTGATGTAGTCATCAGCCCCCGCCTCGAGCGCCCTGACCTTCTGCTCCTCCTCGCCCACGGCCGACAGCACGAGGATCGGCATCTCGGACCACTCGCGCAGCCTGCGCGTCACCTCCACGCCGTCGCCGTCGGGCAGCACCAGGTCGACGATCGCCGCGTCGGGCGGGCGCACCGCGGCGAGGTCGAGCGCCTGCGAGGCCGTCTCGGCGGGAACCGCCTCGAAGCCGGCCTCGCGCAGCACCACCTTCAGCGCGCGCACGATCTGCGGCTCGTCGTCGACCACCAGCACGCGCGGCGGCTTGGCGGGGCGGGTTGCTCCTGGCGTGCTCACGCGGCCGGCTCCTCGCCGGCTCTTCAGCGGCAGCTCGAACACGAACGCGGCTCCCTGGCCCGGCAGCGACTCGACGTGCAGCGACCCGCCGTTCGCCTCGGTGAAGCCCCGGGCGATGGCAAGGCCCAGGCCCGAGCCACGGTGCCCGCCGGCGGGCGTGCCGGCGCGGTAGAACGGCTCGAACACGCGCTCGAGCTGCGCCGGGGGGATGCCCGGGCCGCGATCGACCACGCGGACGATCACACGGTCGCCCGCAGGCCTGCCGTCATCGGACTGCTCCTCTGCGCCTGCCCCGCCGCCGGTCGCCACCGGCCGGCGCACGGGCGAGGCTGCGCACCGCCCGGGCGCGCACCGACACCGGATACCCGCCGGAGTGCCGTCGCGCGTTCTCGAGCACGTTCACGAATGCCCGCTCCATCTGCACCGGATCGACGCTCACCAGCGGCAGGTCGCGGTCGATCGAGAGGCTGAACTCATCCGCGCCCGCCGCCAGCTCGTCGAGCGCCGATCCGGATCAGCTCCTCGACCGAGGTCCAGTCCCTGCGCGGCTCGGCGGCGCCGGCTTCCAGTCGCGAGAGATCGAGCAGGTTGTCGACCAGCCGCGACAGCCGCCGCGCCTCCTCCTGGATGACCGCCGCCATCTCCTCGCGCTCCGGCCGCGACAGCGACGGCGAGCCCACCGCCTCGCCGGCGGCCGAGATGGCCGTCAGCGGCGAGCGCAGATCGTGGGAGACCGCGCGCAGGAGCGCCGTCTTGACCGTGTCCGCCCGGCGCAGCGCCGCCGTCTCGACCACCCCGCCCAGCAGCCCCTCGCGCTCGAGCGCCGCGCTGAGCAGCGCCTCCAGCGCCGGCACCACCCGCTCCTGCAGCCTGCGCAGGCTCGCCTCGGAGGTGTCGGCGCCCACCAGCAGCGTCCCCAGCCGGCTCGTGCCCTCGCGCAGCGGGAAGGCGATGCGGCGCTCGTCCCCCTCGACCGCCTCCATCTCGATCGCCGCCGAGGTCAGTTCGAGCGCCTGCGCCAACCGCGCCGCGGCCGTGGGCAGGGCCTCGGCGAGATTGTTGCCCCGCAGCAAGCAGCCGCGCCATCTCCGCGGCCAGATCGGCCTCGCGCCTGCGCGCCTCGGCGTCGCGCGTGCGGGCGCGCGTGACCTCGGCGATCGAGCTCGCGAGGATCGGCCGCGACCAGGAACGTGATCAGTGCCACCCAGTTGCTCGGAGTCCTGGATCGTCGAACTGCCCGACGGGCGGCAGGTGGAAGAAGTTGAACGCCGCCGCGCTCAGCACCGCCGTGACGACCCCCAGCCACGCCCCCCAGATGGCCGATACGACGAGCACCGCCGAGCAGGTACACGACGCCGAGCGACACCACCGGGGCGATCTGCTTGAGCGGGTAGATCAGCAGCGTGCACAGCGCCACGGCGGCGACGGCGACGAGCACCCCGACGCGCCGCGACGGCGGCTCGGGGGCCAGCAGAAAGCCGAACGGGGCCATGTGCTCAGCGTAGTCGTGACCTCGGCCCGATGGCAGACCCGCCGGCCCGAGGCAGGCCACCGACCGGCAAGCGGCAGGCATGAGAACTGGAACGGGGCGGGCCGCGGCCCGCCCCGTTCACCGCTCCTCCTAGCTACCCCTCCTCCGCCTCCTCCATGGGTCTGCGGCGATGCTTCCGTGCGCGGCGATCCCGGCCGTCAGCCGAACGCCTCATCCGGCCGCACTATCCTGTGCATCGCCATCCTGTGCCACCGCCGTGCCCGGCGCGTGACCTTCGAGTAACCAGGCTGTGACGGTCTCGTTACCGGCCGATCGTCCTTCGCACGGCGCTTCGCCTCAAGCTATCTTCCAGCAGCGCCGATCCTCACAAGAGCATGGAGATGGATGGCAGGCGATGACCAGCACCCTTCGAGCCACGGCCACCCACAGCCTTATCGCCCTCGCCGCCTGCCTGTCGCTGCTCTGCGCACCGGCGGCCTCGGCAACCCCCGTCTCGCCCCTGCCCGCCTCGGACTACAGGGTGCGCCCCGCCTGCCCGGAACCCCTCCCCGGGCATGCCGCCTGCCTTGCACTCGCGCTGACGCCCGCGACCGCCGCGGCCCGCGCCCACGTGCGCCCGCTGGGGATGACGCTCAACGCACCCCCCAGGAAGCCCACCGCGGAAGAAGGCGTCGATGGGCTGCGACCGGTGGATCTGGCCGACGCCTACTTCCCCGGCGAAAAGGCGGAAGCCCCCGGGCCGCAGACGATCGCGCTCGTGGACGCGTACAACGACCCCGACGCCGAAGCCGATCTGAACACCTACTCGCGTACGTTCGGACTCCCCGAACTCCCGCGATGCACCCACGGAGCGACGAAAGAATGCTTCGAGCAGGTCAATGAGTTCGGGGAAACCGCGAACCTACCGTTCCCCAAGAGCAAAGCGGCACGAAAAACGGAACTTGAAGTCTGCGAGAACGAAGAAGACAGCGAAAGCACGAGGGAAGCTGCCTGCGCGAACGTCGAGGAAGCCGACGGCTGGGCGTTCGAGATGTCAACCGACATCGAGATCTCCCACGCGATCTGCCAGAACTGCAGGATCCTGCTGGTCGAGGCCACCTCGACGGAATACCGCGACCTCGAAAAGGCCGAGGACACGGCCGCCAGCCTCGGCGCCAGCGAGATCTCGAACTCCTGGGCGGGCCCCGAGCCCGGCACGGACAGCTCCGCCTTCGACCACCCCGGGACCGTCATCACCGCCGCCTCCGGCGACGACGGCTACCTGAACTGGACCGAGGCCCTGGAAGCGTCCCTGTTCGGGGAGGCCTACAACGTGGGTGCCAACTACCCCGCCTCCTCCCCACACGTCGTCGCCGTCGGCGGCACCAAGCTCACGTTGAGCAGCAAAGGCAGTTGGCAGAGCGAGAGCGTATGGAACGACGACCCGCGTGAAGGCACCGAAGACCACGGCGCCGGGGGCAGCTCGTGCAGCCGTAGCTTCGAAGCCCCCGCGTGGCAGCGGAACTCCCCGACTGGTCCTCCGTCGGCTGCGGGGAGCGGCGCGCGGTCGCCGACGTCGCGGCCGACGCCGATCCCTACACCGGGGTCGCGGTATATGACTCGATGCCCTACAGCGGCGAAGAACCCGAAGGCTGGGAGCCGATCGGGGGCACGAGCGTCGCGTCGCCGATCATCGCCGCGATGTTCGCGCTCGCCGGCGGCGCCGCACGGGCGAATCGAAGTACCCCGCACAGACGCTCTACTACCATCTTGAAACCAAACTGCTGCATCCCGTCACCGCGGGCGGCAACGGCGAATGCGACGACTCCTACGCATCCGGCTGCACCGGCTCGATGTCCGAATCCTCTTCGCGGTTCGCATTCGACTGCGGCAAGGGGCTCCTGATCTGCAACGCCGCCGTCGGCTGCGAAGGGCACTACTACGACGGCCCCGCCGGAGTCGGAACTCCCGACGGGATAGGCGCGCTGAAGCCCGAAGTGCACATGCTCAAGGAACCCAGGCCGTGCGAACCGGGCACCAACCTCGAACCGAGCGGCAGCCCGGAACCGAAAAGCAGCCCGGAACCGAAAAGCAGCCCGGGGCCGAGAGAAGAAAGCCCTCCAGCGAACAACGGGCGCGGGCGGCATCCGCCGGCGGGCGGCGTCGGTCGCCCGGCGCTCGGAGCGCCTCGGCCGCCGGCGGCGGTGGAACGTCAACTGCAAGGCCCAGCGCTGTCCGCCCTGTCACTGACCCACGCCGCGATCCTGGCGCTGAACAGCACGCAGCCGAGGGCTTCGCAGGTGGGTTTCGCCTTCACCATCAGCGCCTCCGCCCGCGTGCACGTCACGCTGGCCAGGCGCGTCCGCGTGCGAGGGCGTGGCGCTGGCGGCTGCTTGCCGACTCGCTCACCATCAACGCGACCACGGGGCGCAACAGCCGCCGCCTGCACGGCCGCAGCACCCTCGCACCCGGGCGCTACGGCTGACGCTCGCGCCCGGCTGCACGGGACCGCGCGCTCGCTGACCTTCACGCTGGGCTGAGCGACCGCCAGCCCCACCGCTCTCCTGCGCCGCACGGTGCGCCCGCGCCGTCAGAAGGACGCAGGGGCGGCGATCCGCGGGCGATCGCGCGGAGCGCTCGGACGCCGGCGGAGCCTCGGCCGGGCGGGCGCCCTCTTCACCACGGCGGCGGGGACGCCACACGCGCAGATACTGCGCCGCGAAGTAGGACCCGAGCACGACCAGCAGGGCGAACAGCCTGGGCGCGCGAACGTCTCGACGTTGGGAAAGACCGAGAACCAGGTGCCGGCCCAGCCGGGGACGGCTCAGACCGGGGATGTTGGTGGTGCCGATCCAGCCGGCGAGCTGCATCTCGTTGACCTGCTCGCCGACCATCACCCACAGCACCACCAACGAGCATCACACCGGTGATGATCGAGCAGTTTCCGGTAGGGCAGCCGCTGGTGCAGGCCGAACGTGAGCACGCCGACCGCCGCCGTGAACAGCAGGCCGAGCACGACGCCCTCGAGCACGACGCTCGACCCGAAGCGCTCGCGCAGGCCCTGCAGGAAGATGACGATCTCAAAGCCCTCGCGGTAGACCGAGGTGAAGCCGAGCAGGCCGAGGCCGAGCAGCATCGCGCGCCTGCTCGTCTCCTCAGAGGAGCCGAGCAGCCCCCGTCGGCGCTTGTGATGGTGGGAGATCCAGCCGGTCCAGTACAGCTTGTGGAAGAACCAGTTCATGACGACGAGCAGCACGAGGATCGCCGGGATGCCCGTGGCAGCCTGCACCGACAGGCCGCCGTTGCCGAACATGCCGATCAACCACACCGCCAAGAACCAGGTGCCCACCGAGGCCAGCAGCGCCAGCGCCGCCGCCCGTGGCGACCGGCTTGCGGTAGGCGCGGTTGCCACCCAGGAAGCTGGCGGTGATCGCCGCCAGCACGAGGATCGTCTCAAGGCCCTCGCGGAACACGAGCACGGCGCTGTTGATCGTGGCGTCGTGGGACTCATCGGTTGGCCGCGATCGGTCGGGTCGGGCGTGCCTCCATGGGCGTGCCAGCCGAGCACGACCGCCGCCGACGCACACCGCCAGCACCACCGCCGTCCACACATACAGGCTCCTGCGCTGGCCCCAGCCGGTCGCACCCGGCCGAGTGCGCCCGCGCCGGGGAGGCACTCGGCCCGGGCTCAGGCGATGCTGTGTGGCTGCTGCGGCAAGACGATCTCCCTGCGGTTCTCGGTTCTGAATCCCGACTCAGACGCTTGGATATCGACGCGAGGAAGCGTAGCACAGATTAGGGTCCCCTAACTCCACTCGTCCAGGACGCGCTGGACCGACCCGTCGCGCAGACGCCATCGGACCGATGCCGCTATCCGATCGGCGCCGGCGGCAGACGCGCCGGCGCACCGAAGGCCACCAGCGCCTGCGGCAGCTCGACGCTGCCGTCGGCCTGCTGGCCGTTCTCGAGCAGCGCGACGATCGTCCGCCCCACCGCGACCGCGGTGCCGTTGAGCGTGTGCGGCGTCTGCGTGCGCCCGTCGGCGCGCATGCGGATGTTCAGGCGGCGAGCCTGGTAGTCGGTCGTGTTCGAGCACGAGGTCAGCTCGCGGTAGCGCCCCTGGCCCGGCAGCCACGCCTCGCAGTCGTACTTCTTGGCGGCCGAGCTGCCGAGGTCGGTGACGGCGATGTTGACCACGCGGTAGGGCAGCTCGAGCTCTCGCAGGATCTCCTCCTCGACGGCCAGGATCCGCTCGTGCTCGGCGGGCGACTCCTCGCGGTGAGACGAAGCTGAACATCTCGACCTTGTCGAACTGGTGCACGCGGAAGATCCCGCGCGTGTCCTTGCCGGCCGCGCCCGCCTCGCGGCGGAAGCAGGGCGAGAATCCGGCGTAACGCAGCGGCAGCCGCTCGGCGTCGATCACCTCCCCGTCGTGCAGCGAGGCAAGCGCCACCTCGGAGGTGCCGAGCAGATACAGGTCGTCCTCGGCCACGTGGTAGATCTGCTGCTCGGTGTCGGGCAGAAAGCCCGTCCCGTACAGCGCGCGCTCACGCACGAGCACGGGCGGTATCACCGGCTCGAAGCCCCGCGCGCGCAGCTTCTCGAGCGCCCAGCGCACGAGCGCCAGCTCGAGCATCACGAGCTCGCCTTTCAGATAGGCGAACGCGAGACCCGGACAGGCGGGCCGCGCGATCCATGTCGATCATCTCCCCCGCGAGCTCCAGGTGGTCGCGCGGCTCGAACGGGAAGCTCGGCGTCTCGCCCACCTTCGCGCACCTCTTCGTCCTCGGGCCCGGGGGCGGCGGTCGGATCGGGCAGGTTCGGCAGGCGGCGCGAGCAGCCTCCTTCAGTCCAGCTCGACACTGACCAGCCTCAGCGGTCGAGCTCCTTGACGCGTGCGGCGCTCAGCTCGCATCGCCGTCTCGCGCAGATCCGCTCGGCCTCATCGCGCGCCTCGCGGCCCTGATGCGCGCCTTCGCGCGCGCTTCTGCTCGGCCCGCAGGCCCTCGGCCGGGCAGTGGCCGCGCGCCAGCGCTCGATCTAGTGCGAGGACCGCGTCGACCACAGCAGCGAGGCTCGGCTCACGCGCGCCGAGCGCCGCGCGAACGCCCTCGGGGTCCTCGCCGGATGCGCTTGAGTCGAGCACGCGCCGGCGCCGCCCCCGCGGAAGCCCTATTTCGTGGAGAGCGTGATGTTCACGGACGGCACCTTCTTGCGCCTCGCGCCCGGAGTACTGGGCGAGGAAGCTCGCGACGGCCTGCGCGTCGTCGCCGAGGACGATGTTCTCGGGCATGATCGCGCCGGAGAAGCCGCCGTTGCGGATCGCATAGAGCACCTGTTCGACGTTCTCCTTGCGGAAGTTGAAGTTCGGCCCGTTCGTGCGCAGGCGGTTCTTGATGCTCGTCGCCGAGCCCTCGGCGCCCACCACCGACAGCGTGTGGCAGCCCGAGCAATGACTCGAGGAACAGCACCGCACCGCGGTAGTAGGGGCTGGTCTTGGGAATCTGGATTCCCTGCGATCCGCAGGCGCCGACGGCCGTGGCGCAGAGCAGCAGGACGATCGTCGTGGCGGCGAGCTTCATGCGCGGGGAATATATAGGCCCACTCAGAACCCGTGAGCCTAGGCCCGACTCAGAAGCCGTGGGCCGTGGACGCCGCGCGCAACGCGAGGAACGACCACCACGAGCGCCGACAGCGCCATCACCCCCATCTCGCGGCGCACTATCGTCGTCGACGAGCGCCTGCTGCTCGCCGCTCGGGCAGCCCGCCGACCGCCTCGGCGTCCGTCGAGGCCGCGCTGATCGAGGATCGTCTGCGCCGAGGCTGACACGCAGCTGCTCGGCCACGAACGCCACCGCGAGCGGCAGCAGCGCATACAGATAGAAGAGGTGTTCGCTCGAGTACTTGCCCGCGGCGGCCAGCGACGCCGACCGCCACCGCGAACAGGCAGCGCCGCGCCCTGACCGACCCGCAGGAGCACCCAGAAGGCGTTGAACGCACGGCGATCGGTCACCTCGCCGCGGTGCCACAGCCAGCCGCCGAGCAGCGCCGGGATCGCATTGAGGACCGCGACGGCGACCGCGCCCGCCACGACCGCATGCGGTCATGCGCGCGATATCGAGCCGATTGCCACTATGTAACACTCTGCCACAAGCGGTGATATAACAGCGCGCGGTGCTGCGAAGCTATCTACCGGCGATCGTCTTCATCATTCTCGGCGGCGCTGTTGGCGTCGCCTTCGCGGCGCTCAACTCGTTCCTCGGCCCCCGTCGGGCGGCGGCGCACAAGCAGGATCCCTACGAGTGCGGCCTGCCCTCGGAGGTAACCGCGAGATGCGCTTCGGGATCAGCTTCTACCTGATCGCGATGCTGTTCATCCTGTTCGACATCGAGGTGATCTTCCTCTACCCGATCGCGATCGAGCTGCGCGCGTACGGCAGCTTTGCGCTGATCGAGACGATCGTGTTCATCCTGCTGCTGTTCGTGGCGTTCGTCTACGTCTGGCGCAGGGGAGCGCTCGAGTGGAGGTGAGCAGAGGCCCGGCCCGGCCGGCCGCCGGCGTGAGCGCCGGGCGCCCGGGCTCGCAGGCCTCCTCCTCGCGCGAGGCCCTGCGCGTGGAGGACCTGAACGCGCGCCAGCTGCTGCGCGGCGGAGACCTGCGAGGGCGCCAACCAGCCGGCGCAGCTCGAGGGCTCAGACCTCGAGAGCTACGTGACAGAACGCCTGCTGACGACCACGCTCGAGAAGACCGTGGCGTGGGCGCGCTCGAACTCGTTCTTCCCGCTCGGCGTTCGGCCTGGCCTGCTGCGCGATGGAGCAGTTCCACACCGCCGGCCCGCGCATGGACATCGCGCGATTCGGCTTCGAGGCCTTCCGCGCCTCGCCCCGCCAGGCCGACCTGATCATCCTCGCGGGGCGCGTGTCGATCAAGATGGCGCCGATCATCCGCAGGCTCTACGACCAGATGCTCGAGCCCAAGTGGGCGATCTCGATGGGCGCGTGCTGCAGCTCGATGGGCGTGTTCAACAACTACGCGCTGGTACCGGCCGACAAGTTCCTGCCGATCGACGTGCACGTGCCCGGCTGCCCGCCCCGGCCCGAGGCGCTGATGCACGGCATCCTCAAGCTGCGCAAGATGGTGCAGGACGACCCCGACATGGGCTGGCGCGAGCGCTACGACGCCGTCGGCACCGAGGAGCATCCGTCGGGTGTGTAGGCTCCACGCAGAGCGCCTGGATGCCTGACGCCACGGGCCTCGAGCTGCTCGCCGCGGAGCTGGGCGATGCGACGCTCGAGACCGTCTACTTCCGCGAGCAGGCCACCCTCGTGGTCGATCCGGCCCAGATTCGCACGGTGCTTCAGACGCTGCGCGCGCGGGGATACGCGTTCCTTGCCAGCGTCCACGGCGTCGACTACTACCCCGAGGAGCCGCGCCTGGGCGTGATCTACGAGCTGCTGGACATGAGCAGCGTCGACCGCATCACCGTCAAGCTCCGCGTCCCGGTCGACGCGCCGCAGGTCGAGTCGGTGACCGAGGACTGGCCGACGGCCGACCATCAGGAGCGCGAGGTGTATGACATGTTCGGCGTCGTGTTCGAGGGTCATCCGGACCTGCGGCGGATATTGATGCCCGAGGATTACGAGGGGCACCCCCAGCGACGCGACTTCCCGCTGGGCGGCGAACCGGTGATATTCACCCGCGACGAGACCAAATGGCTGGAGGCGCGCGAGTGAGCCCGGCGCCGACCGACAGCCCGTCACTGTCCGAGTACCGCCGACGCGAGCAGAGCATCACGCTCTCGCCCGTCGAGGACCAGATCGACCGAGTCGGAAGCCTCGGAGATGACCGAGGAGCTCTTGACGCTGAACTTCGGCCCGCACCACCCGGCGACCCACGGCGTGCTGCGACTGCTCGTCACGCTGCAGGGGGAGATCGTGCGCGACATCAAACCGGTCATCGGCTACGTGCACACCGGCATCGAGAAGACCGCCGAGGACAAGGCCTACTGGAAGGTCATCCCGATCGTCGAGCGGATGGACTACCTGTCCTACTACTTCAACGCGATGGCCTACTGCGGCGCCGTGGAGAGCGCTGCTCGAGGTCGAGATCCCCCCGCGCGGCGCAGTACCTGCGCGTGATCCATCTCGAGTTCAACCGCATCGCCTCGCATCTCATCTGGCTCGGCACGAGCGCGCTGGACCTCGGCGCGATCTCGATATTCCTGTACTGCCTGCGCGAGCGCGAGATGATCCTCGACCTGTTCGAGATGTCCTCGGGGCAGCGCATGCACACGCGCTACTTCCAGGTGGGGGGCGTGATCGAGGACATCCCGGCCGGATTCGAGCCAAAGCTGCGCGAGTTCCTGAAGGTCATGCCCGAACGGGCCGACGAGTACGGCGCGATCCTGAACTCGAATGAGATCGTGCTGCAGCGGCTGCGCGGCACCTGCCCGCTGGACGCGGACACGCTGCTTGGGCTCGGCGTCAGCGGTCCGCTGCTGCGCGCCGCGGGCAACCCCTGGGACCTGCGCAAGGCCACGCCCGTACAGCTCCTACGAGCACTTCGACTTCAAGATCCCCGTCGGCACGGTCGGCGACAACTACGACCGCTTCGCGGTGCGACTGGCCGAGATATACGAGTCGGTTCACATCATCGAGCAGGCGCTCGACGGGCTGCCCGAGGGGCCGTTCATAACACCGAGACCGCAAGGTCGCACTGCCTCCCCGGCACGAGCTCGCCACCTCGATGGAGGCGCTGATCCACCACTTCAAGCTCGTAACCGAGGGCTTCAGGGTGCCGCCGGGCGAGGTGTACAACCCGATCGAGTCTCCCCGCGGCGAGCTCGCCTGCTACGTCTGCTCGGACGGCAGCTCCAAGCCCGCTCGCGTGCACATGCGCGATCCGTCGTTCGTCAACCTCCAGGCGCTGCGCGCACATGTGCCGCGGCAGCTACATCGCCGACATGATCGCCACCACCGCGATGCTCGATCCGATCCTCGGAGGGATCGACCGATGAGCGCCGCGGCCGGCTCACGCGGCTGGGATGTGCCCGCCGACCTCGACAGCGACCCGGCGACGATCCCCGACCCGGCGACGACGCCCGTGCCGGAGGAGCTGCGCAGCGAGATCGAATCGCACATGGCCCTGTATCCCGACCCCCGCTCGGCCGCACTGCCCGCGCTCGAGGCCGCCCAGCGGGTGCACGGCTGGTGCTCGCCGGAGGCGATCGATGCAGGTCGCATGCGTGATGGGCGTCACGCCCGCCTCGCTCGACGCCGTCGCGACCTTCTACGACATGCTCGAGACCAGGCCCGTCGGTGCGCACTCGATCTTCGTCTGCACGAACATCTCCTGCTCGCTGCGCGGCGCCGATGAGCTGTACGCGGCGATGCGCGACGCCGCGGGCGAGGATCCGGCGTTCAACGTGCGCTCGTTCGAGTGCCTGGGCGCATGCGACATCGCGCCGATGGCATCCGTCGACGGCGTGTACGTCGGCCCGCTGCAGACCGCGGACGTGCCGAGGCTGCTCGACGACGTGCGCGCGGGAGGGCCGGTGCTGGCTGAGAAGCAGTTGACGCGCAGACCGTGCGCGGACCCCGGAGGCGGGCTCATGAAGATCCTGTTCGACCGCATCGACGAGCCCGGGCTGAACACGCTCGAGGTCTACGAACGGCGCGGCGGATACGAGTCGCTGCGCAAGGCGTTGCGCATGGCCCCCGAGGAGGTGCTGAGCGAGCTCGAAGCCTCCAACCTGCGCGGCCGCGGGGGTGCGGGCTTCCAGATGGGCAAGAAGGTCTCCTTCCTGCCCCACGGCTCGATCGAGAAGTACCTCGTGTGCAACGCCGACGAGTCAGAGCCGGGCACGTTCAAGGATCGCGAACTGATGCAGAAGACGCCGCACATGCTGATCGAGGGACTGATCATCGCCTCCTACGCGGCCGGCGCGAGCCGCTCGTTCATCTACATACGCGGCGAGTACGTCGAGCAGGCCGACGTGCTCGATGCGGCGATCGCCGAAGCACGCGGGGCCGGCTATATCGGCGAGCGCATCCTCGGCTCCGAGCACTCCCTCTCGCTTGTCCTGCACCGCGGCGCGGGCGCGTACATCTGCGGCGAGGAGACGGGGCTGCTCGACTCGCTGGAAGGCAAGCGCGGCAACCCCCGCCTGAAGCCCCCGTTCCCGGCCAACCAGGGGCTGTATCAGGGGCCGACGCTCATCAACAACGTCGAGACGCTGTCCACGGTCCCCGCGATCCTGCGCATGGGCGGCGCCGAGTACGCGCGGCTGGGCACCGAGACCTCGACCGGCACGAAGCTCGTGTCGGTATCGGGCCACGTGCAGCGTCCCGGCAACTACGAGATCGAGCTGGGCATCCCCTCGCGCGAGATCATCTACGGCCTCGCCGGCGGCCCGCCCGACGGGCGCACGGTCAAGTGCTGGTTCCCCGGCGGCTCCTCCTCGCCCGTGCTGAGGGCCGAGGACCTCGACCTGCCCTACGACTTCGACTCGATGGCCAAAGCCGGGTCGATGCTCGGCTCGGGCGCGATCATCGTCGTCGACGACTCCACCCCGATCCTCGACGTCGCGCTGAAGACCGCCAAGTTCTACCGCCACGAGTCCTGCGGCAAGTGCACCCCCTGCCGCGAGGGCACCAATTGGACGGTGGAGATGCTCGAACGCATCGACCGGGGCGAGGCCACGCCGATGGACCTCGAGATCATGGCCTCGGTCCAGGAGCACATCATCGGCAACTGCCTGTGCGTCCTGGGCGATGCGATGGCCATGCCGATCGGCTCGATGATCGCGAAGTTCAAAGACGAGTTCGAAGCGCACATCGAGAACAGGCGCCTGCAGGCGCGCGAGCCGGTAGAGGTCTGATGCCCCGCCCCGAGCAGAACATCATCACCTTCACGATCGACGACCGGGAGGTAAAGGCCCCGGAGAACACGATGCTCGTGGACGCCGCCAAGCACGGCGACGTCGAGATCCCGGTGTTCTGCTACGAGCCCAAACTGGGCCAGCCCGTCGGCGCCTGCCGCATGTGCCTGGTCGAGATCGAGGGCATCCCCAAGCTGCAGACCGGCTGCTCGACGCCCGTGAAGGACGGGATGGTCGTGCACACGCAGTCCGACCGGGTCAAGGAGGCACAGCGCTCGGTCGTGGAGTTCCTGCTGATCAACCATCCCCTCGACTGCCCCGTTTGCGACAAGGGCGGGGAGTGCCCGCTGCAGGACATCACGTTCGGGTGGGGTGCGGGCCTCTCGCGGTTCATCGAGCCCAAGCGCCATTTCGTCAAGCCGCTCGAGCTGTCCCCCACGATCGCGATCGACCGCGAGCGCTGCATCCTCTGCTATCGCTGCGTGCGCTTCAGCCAGGAGATCTCCGAGGACCACCAGCTGGTGCTGCTGGAGCGGGGCGCGCACTCATTCGTATCGACCTTCGACGGCCACCCCTACGTGGCGCCGTTCAGCGGCAACATCGTCGAACTGTGCCCCGTCGGCGCGCTGACCTCGAGGCCCTACCGGTTCAGGGCGCGCCCGTGGGACATCGAGGACTCGGGCTCGGTGTGCACGCTGTGCCCGTCGCAGTGCAACGTCACGCTGACCGTCCGCGACGAGCGCGTGCTGCGCGTGCGGGCGCGCGAGCATGGCGAGGTGGATGACGGCTGGCTGTGCGACCGCGGCCGCTTCGCCTATCCCGCGCTCGGGGGCCTGCCCGGAGCCGACGGAGCCGGCCCCGTGGCCGCCGGCGCGCGCGTGACCGAGCCGCTCCTGCGCGACGGCGGCGAGCTCAGCGCGGTCTCATGGGAGCGCGCGCTCTCGGAGGCGGCGGCAGGCCTGTCGCGCGCCGGCAATCGCACGGGCGCGCTGGTCGGCGGCGAGGCCACGAACGAGGAGGGATACCTGCTCGCGCGCCTGATGCGCGAGGGCCTTCACTCCCCGAACATCGACTCCCGCGAAGCGGGCACGTTGCCGCTCGATCTGCACCGGGCGCTGAACGACCCGTCCCTGCAGGCGCGCGTGAGCGACCTCGAGTTCGCACACGCGGTGCTCGTGCTCGCGGCCGACCCGATCGAGGACGCTCCGATCCTCGACCTGCGCCTGCGCAAGGGCGTCCGCCGCAACGGGATGCGCCTGCACCGGGCGAGCGCGGAGGAGCTGCTCGACACCGAGCGCGCCGGCGAGCTGACGGAGCGGCTGCGCGATGCGGGCGAGGAGGTCGTGATCCTGTGGCACGAGCGCCTTACCGCCGGCCCCGACGGCGCGGCGCGCGCGCGGGCGCTGCTCGAGCTGGCGGACACGCTGTCGCTCGCCGACAGGAACGGCGCGGGCCTCTTGGAAATCCCCGCTCAGAGCAACGGCCGCGGTCTGCGCGAGGCGGGTGTTCTGCCCAACGCCGGTCCCGGCCTCTCAGAGCTTGAGCCGGGCGGGGGCGCCGACCCTCTCGATGCTCGCGGGATCGCCGAGGGGCTGGCCGGCGGCGAGCTGTCGGCCGTCCTGCTGCTGCAGGCTGACCCGCTCTGGCGCCGAGGAGGAGCTGTGGGGTCCGGCCCTCGAGCGCGCCTCGACGGTCGTCGCGTGCGCAACGCTCTTGACCGACGGCCTGCGCGAGCACGCCAACGTCGTGCTGCCCGCCCAGGCCTACGCCGAGAAGGAGGGCACCGTGGTCCACCCCGACGGGCGCATCCAGCGGCTGCGCCCGGCCGTCGCACATCCGGGTGCCACGCGCGCGCAGTGGCAGCTGATCGCCGAGCTGGCATCGAGGATCGGGCTCGACCTGGGCGTGCTCACCGGCCCGATGGCCTCCCGGCAGCTGTTCGACGCGGTGGCGTTCTACGCGGGGCTGACGCTCGAGGAGATCGGCGGCAAAGGCGTCCGCTGGCAGGACCGCCCCGCCGCGGAGGCCTATCCGGGACGGGAGCAGCTCGTATGAGCATCCTCGCCACGGTCGGCTACTACGAAGAATGGTGGATCCAGGTGCTGAAGGCGATCATCATCTTCGCCGTCGGCCTGCAGCTCGTGCCCGTCGTGCTGCTCGCCGAGCGCAAGCTGCTCGGGCGCTTTCAGGCACGCTACGGTCCCAACCGCGTGGGGCCCTACGGCGCCCTGCAGCCGCTCGCGGACATCGTCAAGCTGCTCACAAAGGAGCAGTTTCGCCCGCGCACCTCGGCCGGGTTCCTGTTCGCGTTCGCGCCGATCATCTCGATCGTGACGGCCGTCGCGGCGTTCGCCATCATCCCCTTCGGCAACGTCCAGAACATCTTCGGCACGCCCGTCGGGCTGTACGGGATCGACGTCTCGATCGGGCCCCTGTACCTGTTCGCGTTCAGCGCGATCGCCTTCTACGGGATCATGCTCGGCGGCTGGTCCTCGGGCTCGAAGTACTCCTTCCTCGGCGCCATGCGCGGCGCGGCGCAGCTGATCTCCTACGAGGTGTCCCAGGGCCTTGCGCTCGTCGGCGTGATCATCACCGCACAGACGCTGTCGCTGACCGGCATCGTCGAAGCGCAGAAGGGCATGTGGTACATCGTGCCCCAGCTGGTCGGGTTCCTGATCTTCCTGACGGCGAGCTTCGCCGAGACCAACCGCGCGCCGTTCGACCTGACCGAGGCCGACGCCGAGCTCGTCGGCGGCTACAACACCGAGTTCGGCGGCGGGCGCTTCGCCTCCTACTACTTCGCCGAGTACCTCAACGTGCTCGTCGTCGCGGGCGTCGTGACGACCGTGTTCCTCGGCGGCTGGCTTTTGCCCTTCGGCATCCACCCGCCCGGCTGGGTCAACCCGATCGTCGTGCTCGTGAAGATGGGGCTTGTCACGTTCCTGTTCATCTGGGCGCGCGCGACCCTTCCGCGTCTGCGCTACGACCAGCTGATGAGCTTCGGCTGGAAGGTCCTACTGCCACTGGCGACGCTCAACCTGCTCGTCACGGCCGTGCTCGTGGTGGCGACGCACTGACATGGCCGCAGAGAGCCCTCAGCCGGCGAGCCCCGCCGTGACCGTCACCCCCTGGAGCCCCGGCGAGGACGTGATCGAGGTCCAGCGCACCCCCGCACCCGGCCCGGCGCGCGGCACCTGGCGCACCTTCCGCGAGACGCTGCGCGGCCTGATGACGACCTTCGGGCGCTTCCACGAAACGCCCGTGACCGTCCAGTACCCGGAGGAGAAGACCGCCGTCTATCCCGCGGTTTCGCGGCCGCCACAAGCTGCACCGCTTCGAGGACACGGGCCTTGAGAAGTGCGTCGGCTGCTCGCTCTGCGCCGCGGCCTGCCCGGCCGACTGCATCAGGGTGGTCGCCGCCGAGAACACCCCCGACCAACCGCGTCTCGGCCGGCGAGCGCTACGCGGCCGTGTATGAGATCAACCTCTCGCGCTGCATCTTCTGCGGCTACTGCGAGATCGCCTGTCCGTTCGACGCGATCACGATGGGCCACGACTACGAGCTCTCCGACTACGACCGCACCGACCTGATCTTCACCAAGGAGATGCTGCTGGCCGAGCCGCTGGAGCGCACCCCGCTGAGGAACGAGGGCGAATGAGCGCGGTCCTGTTCTTCATCGCCGCCGCCGGCGTGATCGCGGGAGCGATCGGCGTGGTCATGCTGCGCGACCCTTCTACTGCGTGCTCGCGCTCGTCGCCCACCTGGTCTCGCTGGCCGTGCTGTTTCTGCTGCTGCGCGCCGAATTCGTGGCCGCCGTGCAGGTGGTCGTATACGCGGGCGCCGTAATGGTCCTGTACGTGTTCGTCGTCGCCTACGTGGGCGGCGAGAGCGCCTCGCTCGGGGAGCGCCTGCGCGGACCGGGTCCGGTGGCCTCCAGCCTGCGACTGGGCGGGGCGATCCTCGGAGGGGCGCTGCTGATCGAGCTCTTGATCGCGCTGCTCGGCACGGGACTCGAGGCCATCGGCGGCAAGGGCGCGGGTTACAGTCCGGGGCCGCAGACGTTCGGAACCCCCGCCTACATCGGCAAGCTGCTGCTCACGCGGTTCCTGCTGGCGTTCGAGACGGCCTCCTTCCTGCTTCTGATCGCCGCCGTCGGCGCGGTCGTGCTCGCCCGCCGCCGCGGCGGCCTTGGCGAGGAGGACGCGCACAACCTGCTCACGCCGCTCGACCTGCTGCGGCCGAAGGACACGGGCACGATGGCCGAGGGGGTCGGCAAGCGCCCATGAGCATCGCCTGGTATCTGGCCGTCTCGGCGATCGTCTTCACCGTGGGAGCGATCGGGGTCATGACCCGTCGCAACCCGCTGGTAGTGCTGCTCTGCCTGGAGCTGATGCTCAACGGCGCAAACCTCGCCCTGATCGCCTTCTCGCGCATGTGGGGCAACGGCGACGGGCAGATCCTGGCGCTCGTGGTCATGACCGTGGCCGCCTGCGAGGTGTGCATCGGCCTGGGCATGATCGTCGCGATCTACCGCCGCCACCTTCCCATCGATGTCGACGAGCTGCGAGAGCTGCAGGGCTGATGAGCACGACCACCTACGGCTGGCTGGTGCTGGCGTTCCCGCTGCTCGGCATGCTCGTCCTCGCGCTCGGCTACCGCCGGCTTGAGGCCCTTCCCGCCCGCTCGGCCGGGTGGATCGCCACGGTGCGCGATCTTCCTGGCTTTCCTCGCCTCCGTCGGCGCGCTCATCTCGCTGCAGAGCCATGGACCCGCGCACCGCCAACTGGTCTCCTCGCTGTGGAACTACGCCTTCACCGTGGGCATCAACGCGAAGATGTCGATCCTCGTGGACCCGCTGTCGGTGTTCATGATCCTGGTCGTCACCGGCGTCTCCACGCTGATCCACCTCTACTCGATCGCCTACATGGACAAGGACCGCGGCTTCACGCGCTTCTTCTCCTATCTGAACTTCTTCGTCTTCTCGATGCTGCTGCTGCTGCTGGCCGCCAACTTCCTGATCCTGATCGTCGGCTGGGCGTTCGTCGGCGCCGCCTCCTACCTGCTGATCTCCTTCTGGTACCGGCGCACCACCGCCACCCGGGCGGGCATCAAGGCCTTCGTCATCAACGTCGTCGGCGACGCCGGACTGGTGCTCGGCACCTACTTCATCTTCAAGCACACCGCACACGCTCGACTTCCTGCAGAGCTTCCACGCAGCGAGCGCGGGCGCGTTCGGCCACGCCAAGAACAACGGCGACCTCGTCGCCGGTTGCGTGCTGCTGCTCGTGGGAGCGTTCGCCAAGTCCGCGCAGATCCCGCTGCACACCTGGCTCCCCGACGCGATGGAGGGGCCCACGCCGGTGAGCGCGCTGATCCACGCCGCGACGATGGTCACCGCCGGCGTCTATCTGATCGCGCGCATGCACACCCTGTTCGAACTCGCACCGGCCGCCCAGGACGTGGGTGCGGTGATCGGCGCAGCTGACGCTGTCTGATCGCCGGCACGATCGCCCTCACCCAGACCGACGTCAAGCGCGTGATCGCCTATTCGACGATGTCCCAGATCGGCTACATGATCATGGGCGTCTCGGTGGGCGCCTACGCGGCCGGCCTGTTCCACCTGATGACCCACGCCTTCTTCAAGGCGCTGCTGTTCATGGCGGCGGGCTCGCTGATCGGCGCGATGTCCGGCGAGCAGTCGCTGGAGAAGATGGGCGGCTTTCGCAAGGCGATGCCCTTCACCTACGGCTGCTTCTTCATCGGCGGTCTGGCCCTGTCGGGGATACCGCCCTTCTCGGGCTTCTTCTCGAAGGACGAGATCCTGCTCGTCACCGGCGAGCGGGGCGGCTGGCACTGGGGGCTGTACGCGGCCGGCTACATCGGCGCGTTCCTCACGGCGATCTACACCTTCCGGATGATCTTCCGCGCGTTCCACGGCGAGCCCGTGCCCGAGGCGCGCGAGCTCGAAGGCGGCTCATCCGCACCACGCGGACGTGCCCACGAACCCCGCGACCGGCGAAGTCGAGGACACTCGACGTGGGCTTCCCCGGGCCCGCGCACGCGATCGCCGAACGCTCGCTGCCGATGAGCGTCGCGATGGGCGTGCTCGCGGTCGGAGCGACGCGCATCGGGCTCGTGCAGATCCCGAAAGTGGACTTCCTCGATCGACGACTTCCTGCGCCCGACGTTCGCGGATCCTCCAAGCTGTACGAACCGCACACGAAAAACGGGCTGCTGTGGCTCGGGCTCGTGCTCGGCACGCTCCTGGGCCTCGCCGGGGATCGCGATCGCATACCGCGTGTGGGTGGCGCGTCCGGGCACCGCCGCGGCGGTGCAGGCGCGCATTCGCCCGCTGTATGAGCTGTTCGTCAACAAGTGGTACTTCGACGAGGCGATCGCCTTGCTGGTCGTGCGCCCGGCCGCCGCCGTCGGGGCGCTTTGCCAACTACGACCTTCGAGCGCCGGTTCGTGGACGAGACGCTCGTCGGCGGCACCAGCGGGCTCGTCCGCGCCGGATCGGCCGCGGTGCGCGCGGCGCAGAGCGGCTTCGTGCGCTACTACGCCGCGCTGCTCGTGCTGGGCGTCACCGGCGTCGGCTTCTACTTCCTGCTGCCCAGAGCTGATGCCACCGCTCTCGATCCTGATCTGGCTGCCCGCCGCCTTCGGCCTGCTCGGCGCGCTGCCCGTGGGGCGCAACCGGCGCCTGCCCGGGATCTCTCGCGCTGATCGGCTCGCTCGGTGCGCTGGGGCTGGCGATCGGCTACATCGCCGACTACAAGCCCGCGACCGCGGGCCTTCAGCACGTCACCGACGTCGTCTGGATCTCGGAACTGGGCATCCACTACAAGCTCGGCGATCGACGGGCTGAACGTGTTCCTGCTGGGGCTCACGACGCTCCTGTTCGCCGCCGCCGTGCTGGCCGTCCAACCTGCGCAGCAGCGACCCCGCACCCGAGCGCCCGCGGCTCTTCTACTTCCATTTCATGCTCGCCGAGTCCGCCGTGCTCGGCGCCTTCCTCGCCCAGGACCTGGCGCTGTTCGTGGCCTTCTTCGACCTGATGCTGATCCCGTTCTACTTCCTCATCGGCGGCTGGGGCCGCGAGCCCGGCCGCGTGAAAGCCACGATCAAGCTCGTCATCTACACGTTCGTCGGCTCGCTGCTGATGCTCGCCGCGGCGATCGCCACCGGCGTGCTGGCCGCCCAGCAGGGGGGCGGGCACATCACGTTCGTGCTCTCCTCGCTTCAGGCGACTGCCGCTGAGCCGCGGCTCCCAGGAGTGGATCTTCCTGTTCTTCGCGGCCGCCTTCCTCGTGAAGATGCCCGCCTTCCCGCTGCACGGCTGGATGCCCGACGGCTACCGCGCGATGCCTATCGAGGTGCTGATGGTCTTCTCCGGCGTGCTCTCGAAGGTCGGGGCCTACGGATTCCTGCGGATCGTGCTGCCGCTCTACCCGCAGGCGCGCCGCCCACTTCCAGACGCTGATGCTCCTGATCGCGCTGGCGTCGATCATCTACGGCTCGGCGGTGGCCTTCACCCAGACCGACGCCCGCCTGATCCTCGGGTACTCCTCGGTCGCGCAGATGGGCTTCATAACGCTCGGGATCTTCGCGCTGAACCCGCAGGGCGCACAGGGAGCCCTGCTGCAGATGTTCAACCACGGGCTGGTCGTCGCGGCGATGCTGTTCATCCTCGCCCTGCTCGCCCACCGCGCCGGGGGCTGCGAAGACATCCGCAAGATGGGCGGCATCGCGTTCCGCGCGCCCGTGCTCGCCGCGCTCCTGTCTCTGATCGTCACGCTTCGCCACGCTCGCGATGCCCGGCTCCTCGAACTTCGTCGGAGAGTTCCTGATCCTGCTGGGCGTCTTCAAAGCCAAGCTCGCGATCGCGGTGATCGCGTTCGCGGGCGTGGTGATGGCGAGCGTGTACGCGCTGCGGCTGTTCATCCGCGCGATGCACAACCGCGTCGGATCCGAAGGTCGACTCGCGTGAGCTCACCCTGCGCGACGGCCTGGTGCTCGTGCCGCTGGTCGCGGTGATCATCTTCTTCGCCGTCTACCCGCAGCTCGCGCTGCACCGCAGCGAACGCTCGGTCAAGGCCGCGGTCGCCCCGGCGCAGAGGACCGAGGGCCACAGTCCGGCCGTCCTCACCGGCAGCGACCCGACGGTCATCCTCGCCGGGCGCCCGGCGAGCACCGGGCGCACGATCGCGCTGGGCGAACCCGCCGAGGGGCAGGGTCGGCCATGAACTACGTGCCGCTCTACCCGGCGCCCTGGCGACCGCCCACCTGAAAGGCCCGCACGTCGACTTCGCCGGGCTGTCCCCGTGATCGCGCTGCTGGGCGGCGCCGTGGTGGTGCTGCTCGTCGGACTGATCGGCTCGCGCTGGGTGCGCGCACAGGTGGTGCCGGCGCTCAGCCTCGTCGCGCTCGCCGCGGCCCTCGGGCTGACGATCTGGCAGTGGAACGCACAGAAGTCGATCGTCTCCGGCGCGCTTCGGATCGACGATCTGTCGCTCGTCCTGAACCTCCTCCTGATCGCCGGAGGCGCCTGCGCGGTGCTGCTCGCCTGGCGCTCGTTGGCCGCGAGCGAAGCCGCGCACGGCGAGTTTCACGCGCTGCTCTTGACCTCGATAGGCGGCATGTCGCTGCTCGCCGCCGCCCAGAACACGGTCATGCTGTTCGTCGGCCTCGAGCTCCTGTCGATCCCGCTGTACGTGCTGTGCGCGACCGAAATGAGGCGCGAGCATTCGCTCGAGTCGGGGCTGAAGTACCTGATCGTGGGCTCGGTCGGCTCGGCCACGCTGCTGTACGGACTGGCGATGATCTACGGCGCGACCGGCGCGACCGAGTTCGAAGCGATCGCCTCCGCGCTCGCGAGGAACGGCCTTGCGAGCGACCCGCTGACGCTGACCGGCATCGCGCTGTGCGTGGCGGGCCTGTGCTTCAAGGCCTCGGTGGCGCCCTTCCACCAGTGGACACCCGACGTCTACGAGGGTGCGCCCACGCCGGTGACCGCGTTCATGGCGGTCGCCACCAAGGTCGCGGCCTTGGGGGTGTTCCTGCGCTTCTTCGACGTCGCGCTGATCAGCGCGCACGCAAGCTGGGGGCTCGGCGGTGGCGGTGCTGGCCACGATCACGATCATCGTCGGCAACGTGGGCGCGCTGGGTCAGTCCTCGCTGAAGCGAATGCTCGCCTACTCATCGGTCGCCCAGGCCGGATACATGCTCGCCGGGGTGGTCGTCGCCACCCGCCTGGGCGTGCAGGCAACCGTCTTCTACCTGGCCGTCTATCTGTTGATGAACATGGCCGCGTTCGCCGTGATCGTCGCGCGCGAGCGCGAAACCGACCTCGGCGACGGGCTCGCCGCGATGCGAGGTCTCAGCCGCGAGCGCCCATGGCTGGCGGTCGCGATGACGCTCTCCATGCTCGGACTCGCCGGCATCCCAGCCACGGCCGGGTTCGTCGGCAAGTTCTACCTGATCGACGCATCGGTCTCCGGCTCCTACACCTGGCTGGGCGTGGTGATCGTGATCGGCTCGATGATCTCGCTGGGCTACTACCTGCCGGTGATCGCGACGATGTGGATGGGCGAAACACCCGATGAGCAGGCGGGCCCGGCGGGCGCGAGGCCCGATCCGGGCGCGCTGCCCGCACTCGCGGGAGGCTCGCCCGAGCTCGACGAGCCCGACCGGTTCCGCACGAGCTCACCCCAGCCGGAGGTTGCTCTCGTCGCCGTCGTGGCGGGTGCCGCCACGCTGTTCTTCGGCATCATCCCCGAGCCCCTGTTCAACCTCGTGCAGGGGGTCGGCAGCGCACTGGGACTGTCCTAGCGCCAGCGCGCCGGGCCGGTCCCGGCGCCAGCTCGCGCCGGGGCGGGATCGATAGGCCGGCCGGCGGCCTACAGGCGGCCCGAGGCCTGCGCGGCGGCTTCCGCGTCGGTCAGCTGGCGCTCGACCAGATCGAGCCCTGACTCCCAGAAGCCCGGGTCCTGCAGATCGACGCCGACGATCATTCCCAGCTCCTCCGGGGTGCGCGAGCCTCCGGCGGCCAGCAGCTCCAGGTAGCGCGGCACGAGCTCTGCGCCGACCTGCTCGTAGCGCTCGTACACCGACAGCGCGAGCAGCTGCCCGTAGGCATACGCGTAGACGTAGCCCGGGCTGTTGACGAAGTGCGGGATGTAGGACCACCAGGAGCGGTAGCCGTCGGTCACCTCGACCGAGTCGCCGAGCATCTCCGACTGGCTCTCTGCCCACAGATCGCCGAAGCGCTCCACCGACAGCTCCCCCTGCTCGCGCCGCTCGGAGTGCACGAGATCCTCGAAGCGGTTCATGGCGACCTGGCGAAACACCGTCGCGATCGTGTCCTCGAGGTTCTCCGCGAGCAGCGCGAGGCGGGATGCGGGTGAGGAGTCCTCCTCCAGGAGCCGTCCGAACACGACCGTCTCGCCGAACACCGAAGCCGTCTCGGCGAGCGTCAGCGGCGTGCCCTGATGAAAGATGCCCTGTCGTGCGGCGAGGGCGAAGTGGACACCGTGGCCGAGCTCGTGGGCGAGGGTCAGGACGTCGCGCCGGCGAGCGGTGTAGTTGAGCAGTACATAGGGCTCGACACCGGGAACGGCCGAGGCGCAGAAGGCACCACCGCGCTTGCCCGGGCGCAGGGGTGCGTCGATCCGGCGCTCGTCGAAGAAGCGACCGGCCACCTCCCCCAGCTCCGCGGAAAACGAGGAGTAGCAGTCGAGCACGATCTCACGCGCCCGGCCGAAGGAGAAGGTCGCCTCGTCCTGCGTCACCGCCGCCATGCGGTCGTAGTCGGCCAGCCGCTCGACGCCGAGGAGCCTCGCCTTCAGCCGGTACCAGCGACGGGGGATCTCATACCTCCGGCGGACCGCCTCGATCAGCGCCTGCACCGACTCGTCGCTGGCCTCATTGGAGAGGTTGCGTGCCGCCAGCCAGTGCGGATAGCGGCGCAGGCGATCGTCGGTCGCCTTGTCGGCCAGAAGCGTGTTGAACAGGAAGGCGCGCGTGCGCAGCCCCGGGGCCAGCGCGGCCGTGACGGCCTCGGCGGTGGCACGCCGGGCCTCCCGGTCGGGCAGCGCGAGCCGGCTGAGCGCGACGTCGAGGGCGACCTTCTCGGTGTCCTGTGCGCCCCGGGCGGTGCTCGCGCCGTTCCCGCGCCCATCGCCGTCGGGCGCGGGCAGCTCGACCTCGAGGGCAGAGGTCAGCTCCTCGAACAGGCGCGTCCACGCACCCGAGCCCGTCAGCGCCTTCTCTGACAGGATCTTCTCCTCGGGCTCTGACAGCAGGTGGTCGCGGTAGCGGCGCACGTTGCGCAGGTGATGGCGGCAGAAGTCCAGACCGTCGCCCGCGAGCAGCTCCTCGGCCCGCTCCTGCGACAGCGCGGCCCACTCCAGGTCGAAGAACAGCAGCGTCGTCTCGATCGCGGTGGCGCGCTCCTGGGCCTTCTGCAGCAGTGCGCCGTTGGCGGGATCGGCGGTGTCCGCGGAGAAGCGCAGGGCCGCATACGTGCCGGCGCGGCCCACCAGGTCGTGGATCACGGCCAGCTCCTGCATGGCCCCCCGCAGACCCTCTGAGTCGAGCCCGCCGAGCTTGCCCGCATAGGTTGCGGCGAACTCCTGCGCGCGCTGCAGGGCGTCGCCCAACCGGCGCTCGACACCCCCGGGTCCCTCGCCGTCCAACAGCGGTTCAAGGTCCCATACGGTCCGCTGGAGCTCGGGGTCGGTCGGCTGGGAGGGGGCGCTCGCCATCGTCCGGCAGCTTAGCTGCCCGTCCGCTCCGCCGGGCAGACCTGCGCGGCTACTCCGCCGCCAGCGCGCCCAGCACGTCCAGGCGCGCCGCCCGCCTGGCCGGCAGCTGTGCCGCGAGCACGCCGGCCAGGGCGGCGACGATGAGCAGGATCAGCAGGGTTCCCACGGGGAATGCCTGCACGTACCCCGAGCCGGACAGGGCGAGCGTGGTGACGAGGATCGCGCCGATGACCCCGATGATCAGGCCGAACAAGCCGCCGATCAGCGCGGTGATCACCGACTCGTAGCGGATCATCTGGCGGACCTGACGGCGGGAGGTGCCGATCGCGCGAAGCATGCCGAGCTCGCGGGTGCGCTCGTAGATGGAGAGGATCAGCGTGTTGACGATGCCGAACAGCGACACGATCACCGACAGGGCCAGCAGGACGTAAATGAGCGCGAGCAGCGTGTTGACCTGGTTGGCCTGATCCTGCTTGAACTGGGCAGCGGTGCGCGAGCGGGCCTCGGGGAAGTAGCTTGCCAGCATCCCGTTCACGGCGGGCTGTACCTGTCCATTGCCTGCGCCGGGGAGGTAGGAGACAAAGTCGAGCGCGTCTTCGCGCTGGCCGAAAGCGGTGCGCGCCAACGGCAGGCTGATCGTGAGGTCGCCGAGCAGGCGGGCGTTGTCGTTGGCGATGCCCAGCACGGTGAGCGAGATGCGGTGATCGGTCGGCGTGAGCACCGACACCGTCTCGCCGACCTTCAGGTGGTGGGCGCTTGCGTAGCCCTTCGTCAGCACCGTGCCGTTGCCGGCGAGCCCCAGCAGAGTGGCATTCGACCCCTGCTTCCATTCCACCCTGTAGGCGTGCACGAACGTGCTCGGTTCGATCGCGGTGATGGAGGCGTTGCCGGAGATCCCGTGCAGCTCCCCGATCGTGAAGGCGATCGGCGTCACGGTCGCCACGCCCGGCACGCGGCGCAGCGCTGGCGCCACGAGCGCCGGGACCCCCTGTTCGTTGCCGGCTTGCGAGTTCTCGACGATCAGGTTGCCCGCGAACGAGCGGTCGACCGCCTGGTCGATCGTCGCCTTCGTCCCGTCGGCGAGGACGGCGACGAAGGTCACGAGGGCGAGGCCGATGGTGAGCGCCGCCGCGGTGACGAGCGTCCGGCCGGGCTGACGGACGGCATTCTCCCGCGCCAGGCGGCCGGTGATCCCCCTCCAGGCAACCAGCCCGCCAATGGCGCGCGCAAGCGCCCGGGTGACTCGGTATCGCGGTCCGCGGGCTCGCTGCCTCAGCCGCACGAGCAGCAGCACCAGACCGACGGCGGCGACGATCGTGATCGTGCCCGCGCTCTCCCCCTGGGCGATCGCCAACACGAGACGCAGCAAAACCAGCGCCAGCAGGATCGGCACGGCGTGACGGCCGCGGGTGATCGCCTGGCGTCTTGGGATCTCGACACCCTCTCGCATCGCGGCAAGCGGCGGGACGCGGGTGGCACGCAGGGCCGGCGAGAGCCCGGCGAGCACGGTCACGCTCGTGCCGACGAGCAGCGATACGACCACCGTGCGAGTCTCGAGCACAGTGCTGCTGTCGGGCAGGTCCGCACCGAACGCCTTGAACAGCCGGTCGAGCGCCGGGGCAAGCGCGATGCCCCCCACGAGACCGAGAGCGGACCCGCCCAGGCCGAGCAGCAGGCCTTCGAATACGACCGACTGCATGACCTGTCGGCGGGAGGCGCCGAGCGTGCGCAGCAATCCGAACTCGCGCGTGCGCTGGGCGACGGTGATCGAGAAGGTGTTGAAGATGATGAACGCCCCGACGAACAGCGCGACGTAGGCGAACACGAGCAGGAACGTGCGCAGGAAGCTCAGGTTGCTTTCGAGTTCCGAGGTCTCCGTCGCCGCCTGCGCCGCCCCGGTACGCACTTCCATGGTGGCGGGCAGGACCGCGCGGACCCGATCGCGCAGCTCGCTCGGCGTCACGCCGGGCGCCGCGGCGACGTCGATCTCGTCGTAGCGACCGAGCTCGCCGGCGACCCGCTGAGCCTCGGCGAGCGTGAGCAGCGCGGCGGACGCGCCGCCGAATGACTGGCCGCCCGCGAACTTCATGATGCCCACGATCGTGTAGCGCTTGGCGGGAGCCGCACCGGCCACGAGCATCTGCTCGCCCACCTTCAGGTTCTCACGTTCGGCCGTTGCTTCGTCGATCGCGACCTCGTCGGCGTTGGCGGGGAATCGACCATGCACGACATCGAAGGACTCAAAGCGCTTGGGCACCTCGGAGGCGACGAAGGCCGGGGCCCCGCCGGTGCTCAGACGCTTTCCGTCGAGGCTCAGGAGCGTTCCCACCGAGAAGATCGAACCCGCCGCCTGCGCCACCCCCGGCGTACGCCGCACCTGCGCCAGCGCCTGTTCGGTGATCGGCGAGATCGGCACGCGTTTGCTGCCGAACGGCTTGTTGGGCGTGATCACCACATCGTGACCCCGGT
Source organism: uncultured Solirubrobacteraceae bacterium (assembly GCA_963730575.1). Classification (GTDB taxonomy): domain Bacteria; phylum Actinomycetota; class Thermoleophilia; order Solirubrobacterales; family Solirubrobacteraceae; genus Palsa-744. The sequence continues at coordinate 374,826 of CAVSSG010000003.1, read as the reverse complement.
TGGCGGTCTGGAAGATCCCGGCAAACGTCTGGTTGATGGTGTCCGTGAGGATGTACGTGCCCGCCATCAGCGCCACCCCTAGGGCGATCGCGACGGCGGTCAGGGCCACGCGCAGCTTGCGCTGGGTGAACCCCCGAAGGACGAGCGCCAGCATCAGTCCGCCGATCTCATGAGCTCCAGCGCCTGCTGGGCCGTCACGGCCTCGCCGTCGTGCACTATCCGTCCGTCGCCGAGCAGGATCAGGCGATCGGCGAACGAGGCGGCGTGGGCGTCGTGCGTGACCATGACGACCGTCTGGGAGAAGTCGTCGACCGCATGGCGCAGCAGGCCGAGCACGTCGTTGGAGGATTTCGAGTCGAGGTTGCCCGACGGCTCGTCGGCGAACACCACCGCGGGCCGCGAGATGAGGGCACGAGCCACCGCGACACGCTGCTGCTGGCCACCGGACATCTCGGCGGGACGGTGCGAGAGCCGGTCGCGGATGCCGACGGTGTCGATGAGACGGTCAAACCATTCGCGGTCGGGCTTGCGCCCAGCGATCGAAAGCGGCAGCAGGATGTTCTCCTCGGCGCTCAGCACGGGCAGCAGGTTGAAGGTCTGAAAGACGAACCCGATCCGCTCGCGGCGCAGCCGGGTGAGCTCACGGTCGTTGAGCCGCGTGAGCTCGACGCCTGCGATGCTCACAGTGCCCGACGTGGGACGATCGAGACCGGCGAGGATGTGCAGCAGGGTCGACTTGCCGGACCCCGAAGGCCCCATGATCGCCGCGAAGCGGCCTTCGGGAAACCCCACGGTCACCCCTGCCAGGGCATCCACGGCCGCCTCTCCCTCGCCGTAGCGGCGACGAAGATCGGTTGCTTGGACGAGCGTTGCCGACCCGTCGGCGCCCTTGCTCGCGGCCATCGCGGTCAGTGTAGGCCGCCTGCGCCAACGCCGCCACCGGAGCCGGGGAGCGCCGTCCGCCGCACGCCCTAGCATCCTGCGCCCGATGCACGAGACGCGCCCGGAAGTCTTCCTCATCGCCCGTCCGTCGATCGATCTCGACGGCATGCGCGGCTACCTGAGGGCCGTGGGCGGAGAGTCGTGGCTCGAGCGGCGACTCATCGAGGGCGATGGACACCCGGGTGGCGGGGAACTGATCGTGGAGTTCGGCGGGCGGGCCTGCTACCGGAGCTGGGAGCCGGGCCTCAACCCCAACGTGACCAAGGTGCGGACCGAGCAGCGCGAGTACTTCGCCAACATCCTGCGCTCGGCTCACGGCAGCGTGCTGGAGCACGCCAACTACTCGTTCGCGCTGCGCAACGTCAGCCGCGTGCTGACGCATGAGCTGGTCAGGCACCGGGCCGGATCGGCATTCAGCCAGGAGAGCCTGCGCTATGTGCGGCTCACCGACATCGGCTTCCGCATCCCACCGGCGCTCGAGCCGCTGCGCGAGCAGGTCCTTTCGATCGTCGAGCAGCTGGAGGACTTCCAGGTCAGCGCCGCCTCCGAGCTGCAGATCGACGAGGAGGGCGTGCCGTTCCACGTCAAGAAGGAGGTCACCTCGGCGCTTCGCCGCCTTGCGCCGATCGGCCTGAGCACGGACATCATCTGGACCGCCAACGTCCGCACCCTGCGACATGTGATCGAGATGCGCACCTCCGAGGGGGCAGAGGAGGAGCTGCGCCTGCTCTTCGACGAGATCGCCCGGATCATGCAGAGCGAGGCGCCCGGACTGTTTCAGGACTTCAAGCGCCGGCACGACGGAAGCTGGGTGCCAGAGCACCGCAAGGTCTGAGCCCTTCAGGGCGCCGCGAGCACGGCGGGATGCGGCTCAGGCGTCCATCGTGCGCGTGCGCCAGGCGCCCAGCGCAAGGAAGATGGCCAGCCAGAGGACGACCACGAGGAGCCCGGTGCCCTGCGACATCGTCACGCTGGCCCCCCGATTACCCACGTGAACGGGGCTGAAGTGCACGAGCGCCTGGCTTAGCACGGCGTCGCGCGCCCTGCCCAGGGAGCTGATGTTGGCGATCAGGGGACTGGCCACGAGCTGCCAGCCGATCAGCGCCGTGATGGCCGCCGGCTTGGACGTGGTCAGCGATGCGAACCCGACCGCGACGGTGCACACGACGCCCGTTGCCAGGAGCGCGAAGCCCAGCCCGTTGAGCACGAGGGAGGCGTCGGGAGTCCGAAGGTTTGACGCGAAGGCGAACGTCCCCAGCAGCACCAGCCCGTATCCGACGATGATCACCGACCAGCACACGGCCAGGGCGGCGGGGACCCGCGATGCGAACAGACCCAGGCGCGAGCGACCCGTCACGACGAGGTCCCGGAAGACACCGGCCGCTACGTCGCCCGTGCCGGCCTCGACACCGATCAGGATCGCCGCCAGCGGTCCGAAGAACAGGCACAGCAGGCGCACGCCGTCGGTGAAGCCCGCCGTCCCGCCCGCCGGTTCGTACTTCGCCGGGCTGGAGGAGTGCTGAATCGCCTTGGCCGCGAACAGGATGATCACCGGGAGCAGCGCCAGCACGAGCACCCAGATCATCGTGCCTCGCCGCTTGCGCACCTTCAGGACGTCGGCGCCGAACATCTGCATGGCGATCGCGGTCATGCCGGCACCTCGTCGGGTCTGTCGGCCGCGTCGAGCCGCGAGGTGATCTGAAGGAACCGCTGCTCGAGGCTGTGTCGCACGGGCTCCAGCCGCGTGACGCCCACGCCGGCGCCCACGAGCAGCGCGTTCACCTGCGCCGCCGTGCTTAGATCGCCCGACAGGACGACGCGCACGCCCTCGTCTGAGGGGCGGGCCTCCCGCACCAACTCGCTCGCGCCCAGTGCGCTCAGCGCCAGCCCGGCATCGTCCACGCCCACGATCAGCTCGTTGCGGGCACCACCTTCAGCGAGTTCGGCGATCGGACCCTGCGTGACGATCTTGCCGCGGTCGACGATCGCAGCGGCGTCGCAGATCTTTTCCACCTCGTCGAGCAGGTGCGAGGAGAGAAACACGGTGCGACCCTCCTGCTCGACCATCGCCCGGATCATCTCTCGGAACTCCTGGATCCCGCCGGGATCCAGGCCGTTGGTCGGCTCGTCGAGGATCAGCAGCAGCGGGTCCGCCAGCAGGCAGCGGGCCACCCCAAGGCGCTGACGCATGCCCTGCGAGTAGTTCTTGACCTTCTCACCGGCGCGCTCGGACAGGCCCACGCGCGCGAGAGCCGGCACGATGCGGTCGGCCGCCTGCGGGCCGCGGACGGCCGCGACTATGCGCAAGTTCTCGAGGCCCGACATATATGGATGAAAGCGCGGTTCCTCGACGATCGCCCCAACGCGCTGGAGGGTCCTCGCGCGCTCGGCCGGCACGGGATGGCCGAGCACCTTCATGCTGCCCGCGCTCGCATGGGTGAGGCCGAGCAGCATCCGGATCGTTGTCGTCTTGCCCGCGCCGTTCGGCCCGAGGAAGCCGAACGCGGAGCCGCGCGGCACGAGCAGGTCAACGCCGTCGACCGCCGTGCGCTCGCCGAAGCGCTTGGTCAGGCCGCTCGTCTCGATGGCCGCGCCCGTCTCGATGGCCGGATCGCCGGCTCGTGTCTCTGGGGCTGATGAGTCGTGACCCGCTGCTGGCAAGGATGTCCTTCGTTCGTGGAGGGGCGCGCCGGCCGTGCGACCGCACAATCGCATCAGGAGCTTCGCAAACGCAGATAAGGATTCGATGAGAACCGCCGTTGGCCTGCTCGGCCCGGCCGTTGGCCTTCTAATCCTCGGCTGCGTGCAGTTCCTTGACCCGGTCCTCGAGCTGAGCCATGACGTTGGGATCGCGCAGCGTCGTCACGTCGCCGAGCGCCCGACCCTCGGCGATGTCGCGCAGCAGCCGCCGCATGATCTTCCCCGAGCGGGTCTTCGGGAGGTCATTCGACCAGATGATGCGCTTGGGGCGGGCGAACTTGCCGATCCGCTCGGCGACGGTCGTCCGAATGTCCTCTACGGTCTGCTCATCGCCGTCGAGATCCCCCTGCAGCGTGACGAAGGCCACGATCGCCTGTCCGGTGTCCTCGTCGTGCTGACCGATCACGGCGGCCTCCGCCACGTCGGGGTGGGCGACGATCGCCGACTCCACCTCGGCCGTTGACAGCCGGTGCCCGGAGACGTTGACCACGTCGTCGATGCGCCCGATCACCCACAGGTATCCGTCCGCGTCCCGGCGGGCGGCATCTCCGACGAGGTAGGTGTCGCGGCCGAAGCGCGTGAAGTAGGTCTCGATGAAGCGATCCTCCTCCCTGTAGAGCGTGCGGAGCATCGAGGGCCACGGACTCGTGAGCACGAGCAGCCCCTGGCCCTCCTTGACGGGCTCGCCGGTTGACTCGTCGAGCACGTCGGCCCGCACTCCCGGGAATGGCCTGGTAGCAGAGCCGGGCTTCGTGGGCGTGATGCCCGGAAGCGGCGTGATCATGATCGCGCCCGTCTCGGTCTGCCACCAGGTGTCCACGACGGGACAGCGTTCGCCCCCGATCACCTTGTGGTACCAGAGCCACGCCTTCGGGTTGATCGGCTCGCCGACGGAGCCCAGTAGCCGCAGGCTGTCGAGGTTATGCGCGTTCGGCCACTCCGCGCCCCACTTCATGCACGCGCGGATCGCCGTCGGCGCGCAGTAGAGGATGGTGACCCCGTAGCGCTCGATGAGCTCCCACCAGATGCCCTTGTCGGGGTAGTCGGGAGCGCCCTCCCACATGACCGAGGTGGCACCGTTGGCGAGCGGGCCATAGACGATGTAGGAGTGCCCGGTCACCCACCCCACGTCGGCCGCGCACCAGTAGACGTCGGACTCCGGCCTCAGGTCGAACACGTAGCGGTGGGTGGCCGAGACGCCTGTCAGATAGCCGCCGGTGGTGTGGAGGATTCCCTTTGGCTTGGCGGTCGAGCCCGACGTGTAGAGGATGAAGAGGGGGTGCTCGGAATCCAGGGGCTCGGGCCGGCAGGTGGGCTCGGCGGCCTCGAGGATCTCGTCGTAGAAGACATCGCGCCCCTCCTTCATCTGACATGGCGCTCCCTTGCTCCTGACCACGACGATCCGCTCGAGCGTGCTCAGATCGCCCATCACCTCGTCCACGCGGTCCTTGACCGGTGCGGTCTTGCCCTTGCGCGCCGCGCCGTCGGCCGTGATCAGCAGCTTGGCGTGCGAGAACTCCATGCGCTCGCGCACGGCCTCGGCGGAGAAGCCCCCGAACACGACGTTGTGGGGAGCGCCGATACGCGCACAGGCGAGCATCGAGACGACCACCTCGGGGATCATCGGCAGGTAGATGCCGACCACGTCGCCCGGATGCACGCCGAGGCCCTTCAGGGCGTTTGCCAGGCGCTCCACCTCGGCGAGCAGCTCGGCGTAGGTGATGTCGCGCCGCTGGCCCTCCTCACCGCACCAGTGAAACGCGACCCGATCACCCTTGCCCGCCAGCACGTGGCGGTCCAGGCAGTTGTAGGACACGTTCAGCGCGCCGCCCGTGAACCACTGATAGAAGGGTGGATCGTCGTCGTTCAGCACTCGGGTCCACTTCTGAAACCAGTCGAGCTCCTCGGCCTGCGCGGCCCACCAGGCCTGCGGGTCGGCCGCCGCCCGCTCATACACGCCGTCGTCACTCAACAGCGCGCGCTCGCGGAACTCCGCCGGCGGCTGGAAGCGCTCGACCTTCAGAAGCTCCGTGAGCTCCTCGTCGAGCGCGTGCCCGGCCACCGGCCGGCGCGGGGAGGTGCTCATCGGCGCGCCCTTCGCTTGCGCCGGCGCTTTCCAGAGGCGCCGTTCGGCGCCGGCTGGGCCGGCGTGGGCGCCACATCCCCCGCCGCCATGGCGAGCGCCGGCTGCCCCTTGCCGGCCTCCTTCTCCGCCCGAACCTGCGCCGGGGAGGGCCACGGGCGAGCCTCACCGGCGGCCCACGCGGGCGGCTCGCCGTTGGGCCAGCGACCTCCGTAGAGGATGCCCATCATCACCATCCAGAAGGCGGGCACGACCTCGAGCGTCGCCCCTCCGATTGGCACGAGGATGAGAATGCCCGAGAAGATCCCCAGGATGCTCATCCAGCGGGGGATCAGCCCGACGCGGAACGCGTTGATGAGCACACCGATCATGCCCGCCGCGAGAGCCAGCGCCGCCAGCAGGTCCAGGTACTCGATGGCGAGGTTCGCGGTGCCTTCGGTGAGCGCCCTGTTGACGGCGTGGATCGAGAAGTCATGGCCAACCGAGAATTTGTGCGTCTCGATTGCGCTGACCACCTGGTGGGCCACGTTGAGCACGGCCAGCGTGACGCCGCCGACCAGGACGAGGGGGCGCGCCAGCACCCACGTGGCCGGCCGCCGAAAGCGGGTCGCGTCGAGCAGCAGCAGCAGGATCAGCGTGAGGGCGGCGATCGCGAGCCCGGCGAGCGTGCTGCCGGCGATCAGCGCGAAAGCGTGGTGGCTGAAGAATTTGACCTCCGCCGTACGCGGGCTCACGGCGGGACTGGCTATACCGCGGAGTGCCGGCGTCAGGGCCTGCACGACGCCGACGGTCGGTGCTCCGTTGAGCGTCGAGGTGATGATGATCGCGCTAAGGAGATACAGAAACCCGCCCGCGAAGGCCGGCACGGCCAGTCGATTGCGCAGGTGTGACTCACGGGCCACCTGCTCGGAGATCTCGTTTGCGCTCGGCATGAGCTTGGGAGTCTATGATGCCCACATGGAAAGCGGTGGCCTCGGCGACCTGTTCGGCGACCCTGAGGAGCTGCAGCGCCGCTTGGCGGAGTTCGCCGAGCAGATGCAGGGCCAGCAGCGCCTGGCATGGGCCGACAACGCAATCAAGCTCGCCGTGGACATGACGGTCGCGGCAGTGGAGCGTGTGAACCTGCAGGGCAACGCCGAGGCCCAGGCCGAGCAGATCCGCACCGTGATGGCCCGCGTGTTCCCCGAGGCGGTGGCACTCGTGCGCGAGGCACGCGAGGGGCTTCAGTAGTGAACGCGCCCGCCCCCGGGCGCGCCGCTGGGGCGGCGCGGACCCGGCGGTCGGGGATCGTCGTCCAGCGGGGGCTCCTCCGAGGGGCGTCCCTCCATCAGGACCACGCCGGCGCGCTCGGCGTCGCGCTCGGCCTGGCGTGAGGCGCGTCCGGCGTAGAGGACCTCTTTGAAGGAGCGAAAGCGGAAGATGAAGATCACCGCCCCGAGCCCCAACAGCGCGGTGAAGGCGGCGATCGCGATCTGCTGGCCGACCGAGTAGGCCGCCACCACCGCCGTCGGGGCGGTCCCCTGGAAGACCTTCACGAGCAGAGCCTGCTGAACGCCGGCGCCGCCGGGGGTGAACGGGACCGCACCCGCCACCTGGTTCACGCCGAACACGAGCAGCACGTTCTCGACGGAGGCGCCGACGCGGAACGCTTCGAGCAGGAACCAGAAGCTGGCGAACCGGCACATCCACGCCACCGCCTGCCAGGCGGCAACCTCATGCAGGTAGCGGTTGCGGTCGCCGAGGATCGTGAAGCCCTGGCGAACGCGCACCCAGAACGCCTTCACGCGCGTCGAGAGCAGGGCGAAGGCGACCAGCAGGGCCACTCCGAGCGCCGTGATGACGAAGAGGGTCAGGTGGAAGTGCTGGGCGAGGTAGGAGATGTCGAACGAGTTCAGCTTGGAGAAGTCCGGCGGCTTCGGGAACACGCCCTGGCTGAACGCGAAGATCAGCACGAACACGCCAACGCTCACGTCGAAGATCGCCTCGACGAAGAAGGCGGAGGCCACGGTCGGGTAGCTCGACCCCGGGATCGAGGAGCGCGCGAGGAACAGCTTGATGACCTCGCCGCCGCGCGCCGGGACGATGTTGTTGAAGCCGACCGCGGCGAAGTATGCGCCCCAGATCCGCCGCCAGCGGATGGTGGCCGTCGGATAGGCGGCGCGCAGAGTGTGAAAGTAGGCGCGCGAGCGCAGCGTCAGGTTGAGCCCGAAGAAGCCCAACCCCAGGAACAGGAGCCCCCAGCGCACCGCCTCGAGGTCGGAGAAGAACTGCCCGACCGCATTCAGGAACGTGGTGATACTGTCGCCGATCGAGGCCGATGCAAGCAGTGCCGGCACAAGCTCAAGCGTACGGTTCTCGACGCCTCAGGACCGATACGGCGGCGAGCGCGCAGCCCGATACCAGGGCGATGATCACCACGACGCTCGCGTCGTCCAGTGGCCAGCTGACCCCGACACCTTCACCGATCCAGAAGATGCCGAACGAGCTCAGCAACACGCCCACGGCGAACTTCATGTCGTTCTCCGGAACCCGCGCCAGCGGGGCGCGCACCGCCATGCCCGCGCCGATCACGGCCAGGATCGCGAGCACGGCCGCGGCGCTCGCGAGCCCGATCCGATGCTGGCTGGCCCCGAAGCCGATCACGATGAGGACCACCTCGAGACCCTCGAGCAGAACGCCCTGGAGCGAGACCGAGAACGAATAGCCGTCGAGCCCGCCGGCCGTCCGCCCGGCGGCGCGAGCCTCCGCCTCCTGCTCGGCGTAGATCTCGCGCTCGTCGTGCATCGCCTTCAGGCCGGCGGCTCGAAGGATCGCCTTGCGCAGCCACCGCAGGCCGAACACGAGCAGGACGAGGCCGATGGGTACGCGCAACTCGTCGATCGGGATCGACGTGAGCGCCGCGCCGAGAGCCCCCACCAGCACCGCCAGCACCGCGACGGCCGCCCCCACGCCGGCCAGGGCCGAGGCCCAGCTGCGCGTATACCCGACGGCCATCACGATCGTCAGAGCCTCCACGGCCTCGACGGCGCAGGCGAGGAAGACCGACACCGCGAGCCCGAGCTCAGCTCCGCTCATCCGATGAATCTAGCGTCCCCGGCGACGCTGCCGGGCGGCGGTCGATCTGCCTGCGCCCGTAGGCTTCGGAGCGCATGAGCGCACCATCCAACCAGGAGCACTTCGAGCGAACACGGAGCGTCGCGGTCGTCACCGACAGCACGTGTTACCTGCCCCCGCCGCTGCTCGAGCGCTACGGGATCCGGCAGGTCAGCCTGTACGTGGGCTGGGAGGGCGATCTGCGTCCCGAGCACGAGTACCGGGACCTCGATGCCTTCTACGCGAGGCTTCACGACTCCCCGCAGCTGCCCACGACCTCGCAGCCGTCGGTGGGGGATTTCCTGGCCTGCTACGAGCCGCTTGTTCGTGACGGACACGACGTCGTGTCGGTCCACATCGCCGCCGGCCTGTCGGGCACCTGCGAGAGCGCGCGAGAAGCCGCCCGGATCGTGGCCGAGGCGGGCGGGTCCGCGCGCGTGGAGGTCGTCGACAGCTCGACCGGCGCCGGCGGTCTGGGCTGCCTGGTCATCGCTCGCCGCGGACGTCGCCGAGCGGGGTGGAGAGCTCGACGCCGCGGTGCACGCGGTCCGCACCGGGCCCGCGAGAGCCTGGACATCTGGTTCTGCCTGGACACGCTCGAGTACCTGCGCCGCGGCGGGCGGATCGGGGCCGCACAGGCGATGGTGGGGACCGCGCTGAAGGTCAAGCCGATCCTCACCTTCGGCACGGAGATCGCACCCGTCGGGCGCGTGCGCACGCAGCGGCGGGCCTTCGAGCGGATGGTCGACTATCTGCGCGAGCTGCACGATCGGGGCGCGAGCGACTGGATCGTCCAGCACGCGCAGTCGCCCGAGCGACGCCGGGCGACTGGTCGCCGAGGGCACCTCGATCTTCGCGACCGACGCCGCTGTTCTGCACCGAGGTCGGGCCGGTGCTGGGCGCCCACCTCGGGCGCCGGGATGCTGGTCGGGGGGATGACCCGCCCCGCGATGGGCGATCCGCACCGGCCCGAGGTTGAACCGCGAGGATCGCTGGCCGCCCGGCCCGCCCCGCAGCGCGGGACGGGCCGACGGCGAGCCATGCGTGCTACTTGACGATCCTGATGATCCGCTCCATGCCCAGGCGCGTGTGGTCACGCCCGTCCTGGGTTTCCATGAAGCACGCCTGCACGTACCAGCCCGGCTTTGCGGTGATCGTCTGCTGCTGGAAAGCTTCATGCGACAGCGGCCCGGCGACCGAAGGGTTCTCCGGTGATGAGCTTTTCGAGCCCCTTTTCCTTGCCTGCCAGCAGATCCTTGACGGCCTTCTTGGCGGCACTCGTGGCTCTTGACGGGAAACACGATGTCCATGTGCACGAGGATAGCCTTCGTTTTCAAAGCGCACGAGCTCACCGTCGTGCAGGGTGCTCGGTCCACGGAATCCGAACTCGATCGAGCGGATCGTGGCTTCGCGGCGTGGGCAGCGTCGCCGGGCTGTCGGCGGTCGCCACGGTGAACGGGCTGCTTGAGCTTCGGCCCGCCTTCTCCTTCGCCGACGAGCAGCGAGTACTGCCCGGGCTGCAGGTACGGTCTGCGCTTCGTTCGTCTTGACCGGCGCCGGCTTCCTCGTCGAACACGATCGAGCCGTACTTGCTCGTGTTGTTGGGATCGTTCCCGGCACCTTTTTCTCTTTGATGACACGGCTTCGGCTTCCGCGACGGTCACGCCGGGCTTCAAGAGGAACACGATGGCATCCGCTTCCTTCACACCGCGTAGCGGTGGTAACGACGTTGACCGCGCCCGATTGCAGTGCCGCCGCTGACCGTGGTCGGAGGACTTGCTGATCGCGAGCGAGAGCGGTGGGAAGCGTCGCGGCCTGCGCGGAGGTCGCGAAAAGACCGCACCGAGACGGCCAGGGCGCCAGCGACCGCGAGGGCGACAACGGCAGAGAGGCCCCGTCGGGGCGACAGACGGACTATAGCTATATGACATACGTTCCTTCCTTTCCTGTTGATCGGGCGGGCGGCTTGACGCACCCTTCCCCCGAAGCGATGAGGCCGATCCGCTCTCGCCAGCGCGGCTTGCGCGGCTGGCGGCTCCGGTCGGTCAGCCGTGACGGGAAGACTACCGCCGCACCTCCACGGCAGGTCCTCGCTCAGGAGTCGCCGGCCAGCGCCTGCGAGCACCAGCTCGTCGTGCGCGCCGGCTTGACCTTCTCAGCACGTGGGCGATCCTCCCGTCGGCGATCGATCGACGAATGTGGTGCGCTCGTTGCCGAAGTACGTTTTGCCGTACATCGACTTCTCGACCCAGACCCCGTAGGACTCCGCGACGGCGTGATCCTCGTCGGCGAGCAGCGGGAAGCCGAGCGAGTGCTTGTCGTGGAATTTCTTGACCTTCCCACCGGATCGGGCGAGATCGCCGAGGACACACCGAGCCGTCCTCGTAGTCGGCCCGATGGTCGCGCACGCCGCACGCCTGTGTCGTGCAGCCGGGCGTATCGGCCTTGGGGTAGAAGTAGAGCACCACCGGCCGTCCGCGGAAGTCCGACAGCTTGACGGGCTGTCCGTCCTGGTCGGGCAGCTCGAAGTCGGGGGCCTCGTCTCCCTGCTCGATCATGCAGTTCCTCTCTGGTGGCTCATCGTAGAAGGCGCGAAAGTCTACGGTCCTTGAGCACGCGCCCTTCGGTCTGGCACGCCGGGCAGTAGGCGATCACGTAATCCTCGAAGTGCACGGCCTCGAGCTTCGCGCCACAGCGCGGGCAGGGCTCGCCCTGGTGCCTGTGCACGCGCAGCGGCATCGGCAGCTTGTCGGGGATCGGCAGCCGGATCGCCTGCTCGTAGTGGGCGATCGCCGCGCCGAGCGTCTCGACGGTCGCCTCGCGCAGCCGCCCGGCCTCCTGCGCGTCGAGGTCGGCGCCGCGCTTGTACGGAGACAGCTCGGCGTGCCACAGGATCTCATCCACCCAGGAGCGGCCGATGCCGGCGATCGTGCGCTGATCACGCAGCAGCGCATGCAGCGGTCGCGGGGCATCGAGCAGATCGCCGAGCGGCGGCGGGTCAGGCCACGCTTCCGGTCCGAGCCTCGACAAGCGACTCATCCTCTTCGAGCTCCTCCGACGCACAGCTTCACCCAGGCGGCCTGCTTTGAGCCGAACTCGCGCAGGCGAAGCTCCATCTCGCCGTCGCCGGGGACGCGACGCCGACGAGCAGCCGCGAGGTGCGGTCGCGCCGGCCGGCGGGCCTGTCATAGAGCTGCAGCCTGCCCGCCGACATCAGGTGGATCAGCAGCGCGAGCCCCCCGGAGGACTCCACGATCAGTTGCTTTCCGCGACGGCGCACGCCGGAGATCCGCTCGCCCACCAGCTCGGCGAGCGGCGGATCGAACGTCTTCAGGGCATTTATGCCAGGGGCTGACGCCGACTCGATCCGAGCACCGGCCAGGGCGCGATCGAGCAGGCGTGCGGTGGTCTCGACCTCGGGCAGCTCCGGCATCGCCCCATCCTAGGAGCGACGCCGGAGGCCCTCAGGGATCAGTTCGCGCCGATCGGCGGGCCCGTGTACACCGCGCCGGCCGGGCTGCGCCAGCTGCACTCGCCAGCTCGAGCCCCGCGTCGACGAGTGCAGCGTCCAGTAGCCGGACGCATTGGTCGTGACGACGGCCAGCGTGCGGAAGTGCCGCGAGCCGCTCGGCTCGACGTAGCACCCGCAGCTTCGTGACACCGGTGGCGGGACGCACGAGCCCCCACAGCGAGTAGCCAGACCCGGTGCTGGAGACGACGAGCGGCATCGGCCAAGCCGTAGTAGAGCGGCTTGGACGCGCCGTTCCGTCTCAAGGCCGTCTCGAAGCCGGTCCGCGTAGCCCGTCAGGCCGCCGCCGGCGTGGTTCATCTGTGAGCAGGTACTGGGAGAAGGCCACCACGCTGCGGGTCTTCCCACGCGATCTTTTCGGAGATTGCGTCGTATTCGGCCTGCTCGGCCAGCGGCACGCCGAGGAAGTTCGGCTTGCTCTGGACGCCGAACTCGGTCAGGTAGATCGGCAGGTGCGCCGGGATCGCGTGGGCGCGTGCGGCCAGCGTCGAGGGCGTTCGACGAGCCGCGGCAGCGCTCCGATCGTGACCTCGTCGCGTTCCGGCGGCCGGTAGTAGGGTCCCTGCACTGCGGGGTAGGTGTAGGGGTGCTGGGCATAGCCGGTGATCTGCAGCTCGCCGCAGTGGACGATTTCTTGTACTGGGCGTTCAGGCACAGGGCTTCGCGCATGAACTCGAGCGGCGCGACCTCGTGAGCGCGCATTAGCACGCGGCGCTGGGGCTCTGTGGTCCTCGCCGAACGGCGACGTCTCCCCGAACAGCACCTGCGGAGAGCTGATCCCCGCCGCCTTCAGCCCGGCGTAGCCGGCCTGGAACAGGCCTCGGTAGATACGGGGCGAGGCGGGTGTTCCGTTGGAGTTCCACTGCGGCATCAGCCAGCCGGCGATGTTGGGCTCGTTCCACATCGCCCACCACGACACCTCCGAGCCGTAGTGAAGGCCACGGCGGTCATGAATTCTTCGAACTCGCTTGTCTTCCGGGCGCGTGATCAGGTCCCTCTTGGCGGCGCGTGGCCCACTCGGGTACCGGCGCGGTGACGGTCAGCAGCACCTTCCATTTCAGGCGCTCGGCTTCCGCCAGCACCGGGTCGTACGCCCCCAGTTGTAGCTCGCGGGACTCTTCGCTTGAACTTGGGACGCCTGCGCTGTTCGCATTCGGGCGCGACGTCGTGCCAGTGCAGCTCGAGGCGCAGCGCTTTGACGCCGAGCGTCTGGAGCTGCAGGATGGCTTTGTGCCGGTCGCTGCGTTGAGCAGGTCGCGCGGAGCCTCGAAGAAGGTGATCTGGCTGTGCGAGGCCAGCGCGGGCGGGGCCGCCACGGCCCCCAGCGCGGCGCATGCCGCCACGAGCGTTGCGAGGGTTCGGAGCCTGATGACTGAGCGAGATTTCATAGGTGACATGAAAGCCTAAGACACGGCCGCGCGGAGGATGTTGCGGTCGGCGCGACATTCTTGTCGCCAACGCGGCGATGGCGATCCGGCCACCGGCGTTGTAGCGTGCAAGCACATGACTGTATCGGTTGCGCCCGATGACATCGTCCACCGCCACGCAGACGTCGCGCCGCAGGCGCGTCCGCCGTTGCTCGTGCTCGAGCCCTTGAAGGGGTTCCTGGACGAGCACGGCCTTGGCGCGGGGGACATCGAGGCGACGCCCATCGGCGAGGGTCACTCGAACGTGACCTACCTGGTCGAGCGCTCCGGCGCGCAGGTGGTCCTGCGCCGCCCTCCGCGCCCGCCCCTGCCCCCGAGCGCGCACGATGTGCTGCGCGAGGCCCGTCTGCTGCGGGCGCTCGAGGGCACAGCCGCGCGCGTGCCGCGCGTGCTCGCGGTCTGCGACGACCCCACCCTGATCGGCTGCCCCTTCTACGTGATGGAGCTGATCGAGGGCGAGGTGATCGTCACGAGCGTCCCGAGCGCGCTGGACACGCCCGCCGAACGCCGCGCGATCGGCGAGCAGCTGATCGAGGCGCTCGTGGAGATCCACGGCGTGGACTGGCGGGCGGCGGGCCTTGAGGGGTTCGGCAAGCCGACCGGCTACCTCGAACGCCAGCTGAGACGGTTCCGGGGCCTGTGGGAGCTGAACAAGACGCGCGAGATCCCGGCGGTCGAAAGCGTGGCCGGCTGGCTGGCCGAGCACGTCCCGAGCTCGGGCGCGGCGACGATCGTGCACGGCGACTACCGCCTTGGCAACACGATGTTCTCCGCCGATGCCCCGGCGCGGCTTCTGGCCGTGCTCGACTGGGAGATGGCGACGATCGGGGACCCCTTGGCCGACCTGGGCTACCTGTGCATGATGTGGACCGAGCGCGACGATCCCGAGCTGGGCCTGCGCGAGCAGCTGGGCAAACTGACCCGCCGGGAGGGCTTTCCCACGCGCGCGGAGCTGATCGAGCTCTACGAGACGGGCTGCGGGCGCCCGATGAGCAACATCCGCTGGTACACGACGCTGGCGCTGTGGAAGATGGCCGTGTTCATGGAGGGCAACTACAAGCGCGCGATTGCGGGCACGACCGACGACCCCTATCTGAAGCAGTTCGGCGACGGGGTGCTCGAACTGGCCCGGCGGGCCGAGGAGGCCACACGTGGCGCCTGAGGGGCCGCGCGCCTCGAGTGACGACGCGCACCGGGTGGACGCCGGCGAGCGCGCAGAAGATGCCGATGCCCGGGGCAACGGCGAGGTGCGGACCGGGCTGCTGATCGACTGGGGCGGGGTGTTGACCAGCAGCCTGCTCGTCTCCTTCCGCGCCTACTGCGAAGAGGTGGCGCTCGAGCCGCAGGCCCTGCTCGGGCGCTTCCGCAGCGATCCCAGCGCTCGAGAGCTCCTGATCGCGCTCGAGAAGGGCGAGCTCGCGGAGTCGGCATTCGAGGTGCAGCTGGCGGCCCTGCTCGACGTGGAGCCCGGGGGTCTGATCGACGGCCTGTTCGCGGGTGTGGCGCCCGACACGGCGATGCTCGATGCCGTGCGCAGGGCGCGTCAGGCGGGCGTGCGCACGGCGCTCGTGTCGAACTCGTGGGGCGTGCATCGCTATCCGCACGACCTGTTCTCCGAGCTGTTCGACGGCGTGGTCATCTCCGGCGAGGAGCGCATGCGCAAGCCCTCACGCAGGATGTACGAGCTCGGCGCCGAGCGCGCGGGGGTTTCGACGGCGCTGTGCGTCTACGTCGATGACCTTCCCTTCAACCTCCTACCGGCCGAGAAGCTCGGCATGGCCACCGTCCACCACACGAGCGCAGAGGAGACGATCCCCGAGCTCGAGCGACTGCTGGGCATACCGCTGGCCTGAGCGTCGGAGCCCGGAGCCTCGTGCCCGGGGCCGACAGGCTTCAGTCGCGCTTGCCGCGGCCGTACAGGAACTTGAAGAGGCCCGCCAGCATCTTCGAGTTGCGGGCCTTGTATGGATACATGTGGGGTTCGCGCTTGAGCGCCAGCCGCGGCGTGATGACCAGCGCCTGCTGGGAGCAGTACTTGCGGATGCCGCCTGCGCCGTGACGGGAGCCGAGGCCCGAGGCCTTCGCTCCGCCCATCGGCAGCTCGAGCACCGTGTAGTTGATCATCGCGTCGTTGACGTTCGCGGCGCCGACCTCGAGGCGCCGCGCGATCTCCTCGCCGTGATGGGTGTCGCGGCTGAACACCGACGCGCCCAGCCCGTACGGGGAGTCGTTGGCCAGCCGCACCGCCTCCTCGGCGTCCGAGACCTTCATGATCGGCAGCGTCGGCCCGAAGGTCTCCTCGGTCATGATCTTCATCGTGTGGTCGACGTCGACCAGCACGGTCGGCTCATAGAAGCGTCCGCCGCCCGAGCGCGCGGCGTGGCCACCGGCCAGCACGCGGGCGCCCTTGCCGACGGCGTCGGCGACATGATCTTCGATCGTCTGGAGCTGCGGCGGGAACGTGATTGCGCCCACCTCGACCGAGCCGGGTCCCCCCGGTGCCCCGACGCGCAGCGCGCGAACTTTCTCCGAGACTTTCGAGACGAACTCGTCGTACACGGGCGCCTCGACGTAGGCGCGCTCGATCGAGATGCACGTCTGGCCGGCGTTCTGCATCGAGTAGTAGGTAGCGAAGTTCGCCGCGCGCTCGAGATCGGCGTCGGACAGCACGATCATGGGGTCCTTGCCGCCGAGCTCGAGCGACGCCGGGATCAGCCGTTGCGCGGCGGCCTGCGCGACCTTGCGTCCGGTCCTGGTGGAGCCCGTGAACATGATCATGTCCACCTGCTCGACGAGCGCCGCGCCGGTCTCTCCCCGACCCGTGGCGATCTGAAGGACATCCTCGGGCAGACCGCACTCGCGCAGCCCTTCGGCCATCAGCATCGATGTGAGCGGGGTGATCTCCGAGGGCTTCATGATCACGCTGTTGCCCGCGGCAAGCGCCGGAATGCAGTCGCCGAAGGAGTTCGTGAGCGGGTAGTTCCAGGGCCCGATCACCCCGATCAGCCCGAGCGGGCGGTAGCGCAGGATGAGCTTCTTGCCCTTGACGAGCAGCTGCCCGGACTTGACGCGCTCATCGGCGAGGTACTCGGGCGCGTGCTTGGCCCAGAAGCCGAACGCATTGCCCGCATAGGAGATCTCCGCCAGCGACGCGTCCTCGAAGGTCTTGCCGGTCTCCGAGATGATCGTCTCGATGACCTGCTTGGCGTTGTCCATCACCCACTTCTGCGCGCGCAGCAGGATACGTCCGCGACCCTCGAAGCCCAGGGCCTCCCAGGCCGGTTGCGCGGCGCGGCCCCGGACGGCCATCCGTGCGACCTCCTCCGCGCCGATGTCGGGCACGCTCGCCACGATCTGCCCCGTGGCGGGATTCTCGACCTCGATCTCCGGCGCTGCGTGCGCGATGCCGGTGTGCGTCTGCGGTGGGTGCTGCTCGACGGTCGCCATCTGTGCGTCTCCCCTTCTCGTTCGCTCGTAGCGAACAGAGTACTCCGACGGAAGGGTCCGGCGAGCCCGGACGGGCGCCTCGGCTAGTCGGACAGCTCGATCGACTCGACGCCGACCGGCTCGGCGGGCCGGTCTGACCCGTCGGTCGGGATGCCCTCCAGTCGGTCCACGACACCCATCCCGTCGGTCACCTGCCCGAACACCGTGTGCTTGCCGTCGAGCCACGGGCACGCCTGCGCCGTGACGATGAAGAACTGCGACCCGTTGGTGTCGGGGCCCGCGTTCGCCATCGCGAGCGCCCCGCGCACGACCTTGTGCGGGTTGATCTCGTCCTCGAACGTGTAGCCGGGGCCACCGGTCCCGGTGCCGAGCGGGCATCCGCCCTGGATCATGAAGTCCTTGATCACCCTGTGGAAGGCGAGGCCGTCGTAGAAGCCCTCGGAGGCGAGCTTGCGAAAGTTCTCGACCGTCTTGGGCGCGTCCTCGTCGAACAGCTCGAAGGCGATCGGGCCCTCAGTTGTTTGCATCGTTGCGGTTGACATCGCTCTAGCCTACCCGCTGCAGGCTTAGCACCCGTCCCTGCAGCTCGCGTTCGTCGAGCGCGCCGATCACCCGATCGGCCTCGCTGGCGGGGACCGACAGAAACGAGAAGCGCTCGAGCACCAGAACATCGCGCACCGCCTCGCCGTCCAGGCCCGCCGAGGAGGTGACCGCGGCGACGATGTCGGCGACGCTCAGCCCGGCCGCCCGGCCGCCCGAGAGAACGAGCTTCACGTAGGGCTCGGAGTCGTCCCGTCGGGAGACGTGGGGCTTGGAGTGCCTGCGCGGACGCTCTCGCACGGGCGTGGGCTCGGCCTCGGCGCCCGCTCGCCATTGCGCCACCGAGGTGCCGATGTGCCGTTCGATCGCCTCGAGCTCGCGCTTCTGGCGATCCTCGACGAACGTGATCGCCCTGCCCGACCGCCCCACCCTGCCCGTGCGCCCGATGCGATGCACGTAGGTATCGGGTGAGGTGGGCACGTCGTAGTTGATCACATGGGTCACCGTGGAGATGTCAAGACCCCGGGCGGCCACGTCGGTCGCGACGAGGATGGGAACGCGCCCGCCCTTGAACGCCAGCATCACGCCGTCGCGCGATCCCTGGCTCATGTCGCCGTGGAGGGCCCTCACGTTCATGCCGCGGTCACGCAGCGTGCGGAACAGCTGCTCGCAGCGGATCTTGGTGCGGACGAACACGATCGCCTGCTTGCCTTCGGCTTCGCCGCGCGCGCCCATCTCCGCACTCAGCACCTCTACGAGCTTGTCCGGCTTGTCCCTGGCGTCGACGGGCAGCTGGAACTGCGCGACGGTATCGATCGTGAGGGTCTCGGCCTCGACCTGGATGATCGTCGGGTCATACATGTAGCGGTCGGCGAGCTTGCGGATCGGCGGCGGCATCGTGGCCGAGAAGAGCGCCGTCTGCCGGCTCGACGGCGTCAACGAGAGGATCTTCTCGACGTCCTCCAGGAAGCCCAGGTCGAGCATCTCGTCGGCCTCGTCCAGCACAACGAACCGGCAGTCGTGCAGGACCAGCGAGTGGCGGGAGATCAGATCGAGCACGCGGCCGACCGTTCCCACCACCACGTGCCCGCCCGCGCGCAGCTGCGCCTGTTGCGTGCGGATCGGCGCACCGCCAAACACCGCCACCACGTCGATGCCCGTGTGGCCGCCGTACGTGCGCAGGGCCTGCGTGACCTGGATGCACAGCTCACGGGTGGGCGTCAGCACCAGCGCCTGCACGGTCGGCTCGGATGAATCGACGTACTCCATGATCGGCAGCCCGAATGCCGCCGTCTTGCCCGTGCCCGTCTGCGCCTGCCCGATCACGTCCCTGCCCTGCAGCAGCGGCGGGACCGCCTGTTCCTGGATCGGGCTGGGTGCCTCGTATCCGACGTCGCGCAGCGCCTGGAGGGTGGACTCGGAGAGCCCTAGATCAGCGAATGATTGCGCCATGGCGGCGGAGGATATTCGTCAAGCGCGTGGATCGAGCAGAAGCTTGCCGGTCGTGCGCCGTTCGCGGAGGTCGATGTGGGCCTGCGCGGCCTGCTCGAGCGGATATGTGTGTCCGACGACCACCTCGAGCTCGCCTCGCGCGGCGCGTCCGAACAGGTCCGACAGGGCGTCCGTGAACATGCCGCCACGTTGCAGGCAGTGGAACAGGTAGAAACCCACCACCGCGCGCGAATGGCGCAGCAGTGAGCCGGTGGAGAGGTGGTTGGGCTGCTGGGATGCGATCCCGTAGGCCACGATCCGCCCGAATGGCGCAAGCGCATCGTAGGACGCTGCGAACACCTCGCCGCCCGCCATCTCGAAGACCACGTCCACCGGCCGACCCCCGTTGGCCTGCACCAGGCGCTCGGTCAGCCCCTCCGGCGCGGGGTCGATCGCCACGTCGGCGCCCAGTCTGAGCGCCAGCGCCCGCTTCTCCTCGCTCGAGGCGGTAGCGATCACACGGCCGGCGCCGAGCGGATGGCCGAGCTGGACGGCGAGTGATCCCACACCCCCCGCGGCGGCGTGGACGACGACGCTCTCTCCCTGCGCGACGCGCCCGGAGGTGCGGTAGAGGTGCCAGGCCGTCAGTCCCTGGATGATGATCGCCAGCGCGGTGCCATCGTCGAGCTCGGCGGGGATTGGGAAGGTCAGCCGCTCGGGTGCGACGGCGTACTCGGCGTAGCCGCCCGAGCCGACGAGCGCCACGACCCGCTCGCCGGTGTCCTCGCGGACCCCCGCCACCTCGCCGCCGGGCACGAGCGGGAGGGCCGCCTTCTGCACGTAGGAGTTGGTGCGCGTGTGCGTGTCGGCGAAGTTCAGCCCCGCCCGACTCACCTTGATGAGCACCTCCTCCGCGCCCGGAACCGGCTGCGGTAGCTCGGTGAGCCTGAGCACCTCGGGGCCGCCGAACTCGGTCATCTGGATTGCTCGCATCCGATCGTCAGGCTATCGGAGCCAATCGCAGCCGCTAAGGTCCGCGCTGATGTCAATCACCGTGGTCGGGTCAATCGCCTACGACACCGTAAAGACGCCGTTCGGCGCGCGTGAGCGGATGCTCGGAGGTGCGGCCGTGCATTTCGCGCTGGCGGCCTCCTTCTTCGAGGAGGTGCGTGTCGTGGGGCCCGTTGGCGAGGACTTCGGCGACGCCGAGCTCGATGTGATGCGCCGCCGCGGAGTGGACGTCTCGGATGTGGAGCGCGTGGACGGCGGCAGAACCTTCTTCTGGCAGGGGGAGTATGGCTGGGACCTGAACTCCCGCGAGACGCTCGACACCCAGCTCGGCGTGTTCGAGGGCTTCCAGCCCAAGCTCTCGGAGCGGTCGCGCTCGAGCGACGTGCTGTTCCTCGCGAACATCCAGCCCGACCTGCAACGCGAGGTGCGCGCGCAGCTGCCGGCCGCTCGGTTCGTCGCTCTGGATTCGATGAACCTGTGGATCGATCAGGCCCGCGACTCCCTCGTGAGCGCCATCGGCGCGGTGGACTGCGTGATCCTCAACGACGCCGAGCTGCGCCAGCTCACTGGCAGGCCCAACCTGCTGGCGGCCGCGCGGGAGGTGCTCTCGTGGACCTCGCCCTCGTCGGGGCGTGGTCCGAGCGTGGTCGTCGCCAAGCAGGGCGAGTACGGCGCGGCGCTGATAACGCAGGAGGGCTTCTTCGCCCTGCCGGCATATCCGCTGGAGACCGTCATCGACCCCACCGGTGCGGGCGACACGTTCGCCGGAGGGCTGGTCGGCTACATCGCGGCCCATCCCCAGGAGGAGCTCTCAGACGATCTGCTGCGGCGCGCGATGGCTCACGCGACCGTCCTTGCGTCCTTCAACGTCGAGGAGTTCGGGACCGATCGCATCGAGCGCCTCACCGGCCCCGAGATCGTCGATCGCATCGCCGAGCTGCGCTCGATCACCCAGTTCAGCGGCACCCCGGCGAAGCTGCGGCACTGACGCGGCGCAGGGCCTCGCACATGATCCTGTGGGGCGCACAGCGGCCTGCGTCCACAGGGGGCGCACTCGGTCTGCGGGTTTACACGGATGGCGGATACCGGGGTTGTACGGATGGCCCGGCGGGTATACGATCGAACGAAGGTGACCACTTGGACCTTTATCTGGCTGATGGTCTTGTTGAAGATCCCGATCGTCGCTCTCTTCCTGCTCGTGCGATGGGCGGTGGGACAGACCCCCGAGACCGCATCCGAGCAGGATGGCGGCATCGGTCCTCGTATGCGTCCGCCGCACCCGCACCACCCCCGTTCGCGCCTGCCCCGCCCGTCCAGGCGCGGACCGCACGGCGAACCGCCCGTGGCAGCGCCCGCGCGCATGCGTGCGAGCACCTCGCCGCGGCGTCTGCGGCTGAGCTGAGAGCCCTGCCCCGGGTGCGGACACGGGATCGGGCACGAGTCGCCTACGCCACCCCGGCGAGGAGCGAACAGCCGCGGTGACGCATAATCGCTGGAGCAATCCCAAACGTCGATAGGAGAAGCACATGAGCCCCGAGACCCAGACGGGCAGCCCCGCCGGAGCCGACGCGGAGTCGCTGCCGGCGAACGGCGCGTCGTCCGCTCCGGAGACGCTCACGGTTACGGACAACCGCACCGGCAAGACCTACGAGCTGCCCATCACGGATGGGACCGTGCGGGCGATGGACCTCAGGCAGATCAAGACCGACGCTCAGGACTTCGGCCTGATGGCCTACGACCCCGCCTACACGAACACGGCCTCCTGTCGCAGCGCGATCACCTACATCGACGGGGAGGCCGGGATCCTGCAGCACCGCGGCTACCCGATCGAGCAGCTGTGCGAGCACTCCACCTACCTCGAGGTCGCCTACCTGATCATCAACGGTGCGCTGCCGACCGAGGCGCAGCTGTCGGACTGGGTCCACGAGATCACGGTCCACACCTTCGTGCACGAGAACATCAAGGACTTCATGCAGGGCTTCCGCTACGACGCCAACCCGATGGGCATGCTCGTGGCCTCCGTCGGGGCACTATCCACCTTCTACCCGGACGCGAACCGGATCCACGACGAGCGGGTTCGTGCGATGCAGATCATCAGGCTGCTGGCCAAGATGCCGACGCTGGCCGCGTTCGCGTTCCGCCACAACATGGGCCAGCCGTACGTCTACCCGGACAACGAGCTCAACTACGCCGGCAACTTCCTCGGAATGATGTACAAGATGACCGAGCTCAAATACGCGCCGGACCCGAGGCTCGAGCGGGCGCTGGACGTGCTGTTCATCCTGCACGCCGACCACGAGCAGAACGCCTCCACGAGCGCGGTGCGCTCGGTCGGCTCGACGCAGGTGGATCCCTATTCGGCAGTCGCCGCCGGGGTCGCCGCCCTGTACGGCCCCCTGCACGGCGGTGCCAACGAGGCCGCCCTGCGGATGCTCGTGCGGATCGGCAAGGTAGAGAACATCCCCGACTTCCTGGAGGGCGTGAAGGCGGGCAACGAGCGCCTGATGGGCTTCGGACACCGCGTGTACAAGAACTACGACCCGCGGGCGCGCATCATCCGCAAACATCTCGACGACGTGTTCGAGGTACGCGGCAAGAGCCCCCTGCTCGACGTGGCCAGCGAGCTCGAGAAGCGGGCGCTCGACGACGAGTACTTCACCTCGCGCAAGCTGTACCCCAACGTCGACTTCTACTCGGGCCTGATCTACGAGGCCCTGGGTCTGCCGGTGTCGATGTTTCCCGTGATGTTCGCGATCGGGCGCACGAGCGGTTGGATCGCCCAGTGGCTCGAGATGATCGAGGACTCAGAGCAGAAGATCGCCCGGCCCCGCCAGATCTACACGGGCGCGCGCGACCGCGACTACGTGCCGATCGAGGAGCGCGTCTAGAGCACCAGCGTCGGGCCGTGCCGTCGCAGCCAGTCGCGGTCCTCGCGGTAGTGCGGCCAACGTCGCTGCAGAAGTGCCCAGAAGCGGGGCGAATGATCGAGGATCTCCAGGTGGCAGACCTCGTGCCACACGACGTAGTCGAGCACCCGCTCGGGTGCGAGCAGCAGACGCCAGTTGAAGCTCATGTGACCGTCGGCAGAGCACGACGCCCAGCGGGTGCGCTGCGCGCGGATGGCCAACCCGCTGTATGCGCTGCCGACGAGCTCGGTCGCGCGATCCAGCCTCAGCGCCACCTCGGCGCGGGCAGCCCGTCTGTAGAAGCGCTCGAGTGCCTGGCGGGCATCGCCGCCGGGAACCAGGAGGCGCCCGCCCGCGCGATGCACGCGTGTGCGCCCGGCCTGCGGGACCAGCTCGAGTGATTGGCCCAGATAAGGCAGCGTCCCGGCGCGGGCGGCGATCAGATCGAGTGCCTCGCGTCTCTCGCCGAGGCGGCGTTCGATCCAGGGGCGCAGCTCGCCGACGGCGGCCTGGGCCGCCCGCTCGGGAGCGCCGGCGGGCAGCACGACCTCCACGCCCGTATGTGTGTGCACGTTCACGCGAACGCGCCGTGCACGGGCCGAGCGGCGCACGGTGTAGGTGATCTGGCCCACCCGCGGAGAGTACGCGCCCGGCCGGGTGCATAATTGAGATGGCAATGAACCACCGGTCCAGGGTCAGGCTTCCGCGGGACGTGCGCGAGCCCTACGAGGTCTATGTCAACGGCGTACCCCAGAGGCTCGGCGTCGACTTCACGGTCCGCGAAGGCTCGCTCGTGTTCGAGCGGGAGCTGCGCAAGGACAAGATCAGCGGATGGCGCTGGCTGCTCGGCGCGTGGGGCGTCGGAACCTACCGCCAGGATGACTCAGTGGATGTGCGCTACGAGGCTGCCGACGGCTCACCGCGAGTGGCGGAGGGGCTCGAGATCGAGACGGGCTAGATCGCCCCCTCCCACGGCTTGGCCAGCTTCAGGGCGCTCAGGATCGCGCGGGTCGCCGGGGAGCGGTTGAGCGTGTAGAAGTGGATGCCCGGGGCGCCGGCGGCGAGCAGCTCGGCGCATTGCAGGGTTGCGTAGGCCACGCCGAAGTCCAGCACCGCATCGGGTTGATCTCCGCGCGCGCGCAGCTCGCGATGCAGCCCCTCGGGAATCGAGGCGCCGCACATCGTCGGCCATCCGCTCGACCTGGCCGGCGTGGGTGATCGGCATGATGCCCGGGATGATCGGCACCTCGATCCCGATCGAGCGCGCGCGGGCAAGGAAGTCGAAGTAGCGGGCGTTGTCGAAGAACAGCTGCGTGATCAGGAAGTCGACGCCCGCCGCCACCTTCTCGGCGAGATGTTCGAGGTCCGCCTCGGGGCTCTCGGCATGTATGTGGGTCTCCGGGAAGCACGCGGCGCCGATCGCGAATCGGTAGCTGCCCGCGATCAGCTCGACGAGCTCGCGCGAGTACTCCAGACCACCCTCGGTCATCGTCCAGTCCTTCTGCCCGGCCGGCGGGTCGCCGCGTAGCGCGAGCACGTTGTCGATCCCCGCCCGCTCCATCTCGTCGAGCGTCGCGCGCAGCTCGGGCACGGTCGCCCCGACGCACGTGAAGTGGGCCATCGCCTCGAGCCCGTACTCCTCCCTGATCCGCTTGACGATCTCGATCGTCTTCTCCCTGGTGGAGCCTCCGGCTCCGTAGGTCACCGACACGAACGACGGCTCCAACGTCCGCAGCTCGGCCAGCGCCGTGTAGAGGTTCCGCTCGCCGTCCTGCGTCTTGGGCGGGAAGAACTCGAACGAGAACACCGGTCCACCGGCCGCGAGGATCTCATCGATGCGCATGAACAGATCGTATGCGGGTATCCGTCACACCGACGGCACGACAGGTGCGGCGGGGGCCCAGCGCTCGGGCTCGCCGGGGATACGCCGGGCGAACCCGGTGACCTCCAGGTGCGCGCAGCATCGCGAGCGTTTCGGCGATCAGCCACGGCGACGCCACGGCGGGGAGGGCCTCGCCGCCGGTAACTCCGGCACGATCTCGATACGCGGTCGGCGGCTCGGCCCGCCCGATCGCGGCGAGCGTCTTCTCGAGGCGCTCTGCGACGAGCTCGCGGTTGCCCTCGATATGGGCGTGCACGTCGGTGAACGTGCGGCCGTGGCCGGCCAGGCAGAGGCGCGCGTTGAGCTCCTCCACGACGTCGAGCGAGTGCAGGAATTCGCCGACCGGATCCGCGGAGTAGCCGTAGTCGAAGTGCAGCGAGATGCGTCCCAGCAGATGGTCTCCGGAGATCAGGAGCCGTCGCTCGGGCTGGAACAGGCACACATGCGAGGGGGAGTGGCCCGGCGTCTCGTGCACGGTCCAGGGACCCAGGTCGGTTTCGATCACCACCCCGGGCAGCAGCGTCCCTGTCGGGCTCGACGATCGCGGCGATGCCCGATTCCTGCGCGTCCCGCTCGGCCGCATAGCGGCGCAGCGGCTCCTCGGGCACGCCGCTCTGGCGTGCGACCTCGAGCCGGCGCGCGAGTGCGGCGCCGGGGTCCTCCGCCCAGCGGAGCATGTGCTCGTGGTTGGGATGCATCCACAGCTCGCAGCCCGCGCGCTCCACGATCGGGGCCGCCTGGCCGTAGTGGTCGGAGTGGGCGTGCGTGCAGACCAGCAGGCGCACGTTCTCGAGGCTCAGGTTGCACATCGCGAGCGCCCGTTCCAGGTGGGCCAGCGACCCCGGCTGGTGCATGCCGGTGTCGAACAGCACGACCCCGTCCCCGGCCGCCACGGCCCAGGCGTTGCAGTGAGGAACGCCGGGCCAGGGGAGCGGCAGGCGCAGTCGGAAGACCCCCGGCAGCACCCGTTCGCCCCGCCCCAGCTCGCTGTTTGACGAGCGATCTTCCATCGGCCGGCTCGGCCATGCGGCGGAGACTAGACTACGCGTCCGCAGCCACGCGGAAAGGAGAGGACATGGCCGAGCGAGGAGAGCCTCAGAGAACGGCGACGAAGGTTCAGGAGGCGGCGGCGAACGTCCACCAGGCACCAGAACGCGGCAACGCGCCGCTGGCGAGCACGCGCCGAGGCCGTCACGCGGCGCTACTTCGAGGCGATCAACGCGCGCGATCTGGACGCGGCGGTGGCGATGTGGGCCGACGGCGGACGCGAGAACGTGCGTGGCCAGGTGGATGTCATCGCGCCCGATGGCGTGCGCGCCTTCATCGGCGAGCTGCTCGGCGCGTGCCCGACCTGCAGCTTCGAGATCGTCTCGACGACCGCCCAGGACGAGCGCTGCGGGGTGCAGTGGCGGCTCACCGGCACATTCGCCGGACCGGGGTCGCTGAGCGGCCTCGCGCCGACGGGCGATCCCGATCACGATCGAGGGCTTTGACCTGCTGACCGTGCGCGACGGCCTGATCCAGTCCAACGACGCCTTTCCCGACTCGATCGCCCTGCCCCGCCAGATCAGGATGATGCCCGCCGCAGGGCTCGACCGCCGACCAGCGGATGACGAGCGCGTTCAACGCCAAGACGCGCCTGACCTCACGGCTGTCGGCGGGCGAGGCCCAGCCGGTGGCCGAGGGCGTGTGGGTCGTGCAGGGCCAGCCCGGTCGTTGCAACGTCTACCTGATCGAGGACGACGGCGGCGTGACGCTGTTCGACGCCGGCGCGCGCACGATGACGCGAGCGGTGGCGAGCGCCGGCGCGAAGCTCGGCGGCATCCGCCGCGTGGTGCTCGGCCACGGGCACACCGACCACCGCGGCGTGGCGCCCGCGCTGGGCGTACCCGTGCTGTGCCACCCCGACGAGGTCGTAGGACGCCGAAGGCAGCGGCGGCTTTCGCTACTGGCCGACGGACCTCGCCGGCCTGCCCCCGTCGCGCGCCAGATCCACCGCCTGCTGCACCGCTACGCCTTCGACGGCGGGCCGGTGAAGATCTCGGGCACGGTCAGCGAGGGCGACGAGATCGCGGGCTTCCGCGTCGTCGACCTTCCCGGCCATGCGCCCGGGCATGATCGCGCTGTGGCGCGAGTCAGACCGCCTGGCGCTGAGCAGCGACTGCTTCTACACGATCGACATGTGGGGTCGCAACTGCGAGCCGCGCCATGCCCGAGCCGGTCTACAACTTCGACACCGATCAGGCGCGGGCGAGCATGCGCAAGCTCGCGGCCCTCGAGCCCGCCGCGGCATGGCCGGGCCACGGCAGGCCGCTGACCGGCGACGTGCGCGCCCAGCTGGAGCGCGCCGCCGGAGTGAGCGTGGCCAGGCGCAGCCGCCGGCGCGGGCGGCCGACCCCACCGGCAGGCGACAGGAGCTCACGGCGCCGAGCAGCGACTACACCGACGCCGCACGGCAACGTGCTGACGCTGCGCGGCTCGCTCACGCCGGCCGCGCGCATGCAGTACGCCGAGACGCTGCGGGCACGGGCGGGCGGGCCTCCGCCGACCAGGAGGATGCCTGGCAGCGGGCGGTCGAGCTCCTGTTCGAGCGCCTGGCGGTGCGCTGGTGATCGCCGGAGCGCCGATCGACCGCCAGCGCGAGCTGCTCGCGCGCTTCCGCGCCGCCAGCGCCGAGGAGCGCGCGTCGGTGCGAGAGACGCTGCGCGAGCACTGCGCCGAGCACTTCCCCGACGTGCAGGCGCCCGTGACCGGGCCCCTCGGCTACTAGAGCCGATCCGCGAGCAGCTCGAGCCGTGGCCCGTGGGCGCTCCCCGGCGGAGACGAACCGCGCGGTCGCCGGGCTGAGCACGAACTCGAGCACCTCCCCGCCCTCGCCGCGACCTCCAGGCGCCGTCCCTGCTCGTGCACGGCCAGCACCGTGCCCCGCTCGAAGCCCCCGCCGAAGTGGGCGATGCGCGCCTGATCGCCGACGCGGGGGAGTGGTCGTGAGGGACCGAGCACGAACCGATGCTACGCGCAGTGCGCCCGTGCGCCATTGCGCACGCCGGCGCCCGCGCCGTCCAACGCGCGCACGGCACGGCGCCACTTCTCCAAGGCGCGCAGCCCCGGCGACCGATACCTTGCGGCTCGATGCGCCGCACCAAGATCGTCGCCACCATCGGGCCGGCCTCGCGCGAGCCGGACACGCTTCTGCGCATGGTCGAAGCGGGAATGGACGTCGCCCGGCTGAACTACTCCCATGGAACGCTCGAGGAGCACGCCGAGACGGTCGCCACGTGCGCGACGCGGCCGGGCGGGCCGGACAGCCGGTCGCGATCCTCCAGGACCTTCCCGGGCCCGAAGCTGCGCATCGGCCCGCTGCGCGAGGACGTCGTCGAGCTCACGCCGGGCGAGCGGCTGACGTTCCACTGCGGAGATGACGAGCGCGCCGGGCGACGCACACGACATGAGCATCTCCTGGGGCGGCCTCGCCGACGCGGTGGAGGAGGGCGCGATCCTCTACCTCGCCGACGGCTCGGTGCGCCTGCGGGCGGTCGACGTGCGCGCCGCCTCCCGCGAGATCGAAGTCGAGATCGAGGTCGGCGGCGCGGTCGCCTCGCGCCAGGGCCTCAACATCCCCGGCCCGGTGGAGTCGCTGCCGTCGGTGCCCGAGGAGGACCTCGAGCTGCTGCGCCACGGAGAGTCGATCGGCGTCGACATGGTCGCGCTGTCGTTCGTCCAGCGCCCCGAGGACGTCGAATCCGTGCGCGACCACACGCGCCTGCCGCTGATCGCCAAGATCGAGAAGCCCCAGGCGGTGCAGCGCGCCGCGGAGATCGTCAAAGCGGCCGACTGCGTGATGGTGGCCCGCGGCGATCTGGGCATCGAGCTGCCGATCGCGCAGGTGCCGATCGTGCAGAAGCAGCTGCTCGAGCTGGCGGGATGGATGGCGCGTCCGTCGATCACCGCGACGCAGATGCTCGATTCGATGGTCACCTCCTCGCGGCCGACCCGCGCCGAGGTGGCCGACGTGGCGAACGCGATCCTCGACGGCACCGACGCCGTGATGCTCTCCCAGGAGACGGCGGTCGGGCGCACTACCCGGTGGAGGCGGTGGCGATGATGGCCGCCGTGGCGGTGCAGGCGGAGTCGATCGCCCCGTATGAGCGCTGGAACGACTCGCGCGTGCGCCGCACGGAGTCCGACCCGGCCTACACGATCGCTCACAGCCTCTGCGACGCGGCGCGCGAGCTGCGACTGGACGCGCTCGATCGTCCCGACGCTGTCCGGCCGCTCGGCGCGCCTGGTCTCCGCCCACCGCCCCACCGTGCCGATCTACGCGCTGTCACCCGGCAAAGAGACGGTCAGGCGCTGCGGTCTGATGTGGGGAGTCCAGGCGGCATCGATGCGCCGCCACGAGACGACAGAGGCGCTGATCGCCGACGCGGCGCGGCGCGTGGTCGAGCTCGGCTGGTGCAAGCACGGCCAGCGCGTCGGGATCACCGCGGGGCTTCCCTCCGGTCGCCCGGGCACGACGAGCCTCGCCCAGATCCAGGTGTTGTGAACGCTGGGTTGTGAACGCTTGGTGTATCGCGAGCTCCCCGATGCATCGCGAGCTCACCGTATGGCATGATCCCGCGCGGCAACCTACGGCCCCGAGGGGTCAAGGGACACCGAAACGGAGAGGAGACCAGCAAGAATGGCCACCGCCCCCCAAGCTCGCAGGTGGACCCCTTCCCGCGGACGCGAGGCCGGGATCGCCGACGTGCTGGGCATCTTCGGGATCACGGGCGACCTCGCGAAGGTGATGACCTTCCGCTCGCTCTATCGGCTGGAGAGGCGCGGCCTGCTGAACTGCCCGATCGTCGGGGTCGCGGGCGACGACTGGACGCTCGAGCACCTGCGCGAGCACGCCCGCGAATGCATCGAAGGGACCGGCGAGTCGCTGGACCCTGCGGTCTTCGAGCGCTTCGCCGCGCGGCTGTCCTACGTGAGCGGCGACTTCACCGACGCAGGCACCTACCAGCGCCTGGCGCGCGGCGGTGGGCGACGCGCACTGCCCCGGTCTTCTACCTGGAGATCCCACCGTTCCTGTTCGGACCGGTGATCAAGCAGCTGACGGACGCCGGCCTGACCGAAGCCGGTCGCGTGGTCGTCGAGAAGCCGTTCGGCCACGACCTCGCAGTCCGCGCGCGCCCTCGCCGCGGAGATCCACCAGTACATCGACGAGTCACAGCTCTATCGGATCGACCACTTCCTCGGGAAGATGGGCACCGACGAGTTCCTCTATCTGCGCTTCGCCAACACGATGATCGAGCCGATCTGGAACCGCAACCACATCGCC
The DNA here is from genome assembly GCA_963730575.1 of uncultured Solirubrobacteraceae bacterium. Taxonomy (GTDB): domain Bacteria; phylum Actinomycetota; class Thermoleophilia; order Solirubrobacterales; family Solirubrobacteraceae; genus Palsa-744. Next base: position 344,509 of record CAVSSG010000003.1, on the reverse strand, counting down.
TGCGTCGCAGATCACGATGGCCGAGAGCTTCGGCGTGGAGGACCGCGGACACTTCTACGACCCCGTCGGCGCGCTGCGCGACGTGGTCGTCAACCACCTCATGCAGGTGGTCGCCCTCGCCGCCATGGAGGCGCCGGCCGGCGATGACGCCGAAACGCTCAAGGACGCCAAGTTCGCGCTCTTCCGCTCGATCCACGACGCCGACCCGGCCCACTACGTGCGCGGGCAGTACGACGGCTACCTCGACATCGACGGCGTCGCCAAGGACTCGACCACCGAGACCTACGCGGCGCATGCGGCTGGACATCGACAACTGGCGCTGGTCGGGCGTGCCGTGGTTCATCCGCACCGGCAAGAAGCTCCCGGCTACGCAGACCGAGCTGCGCGCCGTGTTCCGCGACCCGCCGCGGCTCGGCTTCATGGAGCGCGGCGCATCGCCGCCCCGAGCCGAACCAGTTCGTCGTCAAGCTCGACCCCTCGACCGGCACGCGCCTGATCCTCGACGCGCACCGCGCCGACGCGGGCCGGCGCCGGAGGCGATCACGCTCGACGTCGAGTTCGCCGAGCAGGGCGGCGAGGCGCCGACCCCCTACGAGGTGCTGCTGCTCGACGCGATGCGCGGCGACAGCACGCGCTTCACCCGTCAGGACGGCGTCGAGGAGACCTGGCGGATCTTCGAACCGCTGATCCAGAATCCGCCGCCCGTGCATCCATACGCCCCGGGCTCCTGGGGGCCCGCGGCCGCGGACGAGCTGGTCGCCGGGTTCGGAACCTGGCACGGCCCGTGGGTGCTGAACATGAGTCCGGCCAAGTCGGGCAAAGCCAAGCCCGTCGCGAAAGCGAAACCCGCCGCCAACGCGAAAGCCGCCAAGGCGAAACCCGTGACCGCGGGAGCTCGCGCAGCGGCGAGACGGCCGGCTCCGCACAAGGCCACCAGCCACGCAGAGCGCAGCGCCCCAGAGCGCGGCGATGCCCTCGCCGTTCCCGCCGATCGCCGACTACGCGTTCCTGTCGGACTGCCACACCGGTGCGCTGGTCGCTCCCGACGGGTCGATCGACTGGCTCTGCGTCCCGCGCTTTGACGCTCAGAGCGTGTTCGGCACGCTGCTCGACCGCCAGGCCGGCACCTTCCGCCTGGGGCCCTTCGGCATCAACGTGCCGTCGGCGCGGCATCTATGAGCCGGGGACCAACATGCTGCTCACCACGTGGAAGACCCCGACCGGCTGGGCGATCGTGCGCGACGCCCTCACGCTCGGACCCCGCCGCGGCGTGGACCTCGTCACGCCGCACACCCGCCCCCCGGCCGACGAAGACGCCGACCACCTGCTCGTGCGCGTCGCGTTGTGCCTCGAGGGCGAGGTCGAGATCGAGCTGACCTGCGAGCCGGTGTTCGACTATGGACGGCTTCCCGCCCAGTGGTCGATCCACGACGACGCCCACACGGCCGACGCGAGCGGCGAGGAGCTGACGATCAGACTGCACACGGACATGGCGCTCGGCATCGAGGGCGACCGGGTGCGGGCTCGGCACACGCTCAAACAGGGCGAGCAGGTCTACTGCTCGCTCTCCTGGGCGGAGGAGCTCGCGGGGGCCGAGAGCATCGACGACGCCAACGCGCGGCTCGCCGCCACGGCCCGCTTCTGGCGCGGCTGGCTGGGCCGCGCACGGATACCCGACCACCGCTGGCGCGACCCGATCCAGCGCTCGGCGCTTGCGATCAAGGGCCTGACCTACATGCCGACCGGCGCGACGGTCGCCGCGCTCACGACCTCGCTGCCGGAGACACCCGGCGGCGAGCGCAACTGGGACTACCGCTACACGTGGCTGCGCGACTCGACCTTCACGCTGCAGGCGCTGCACTACCTCAACCTCGACTGGGAGGCCGAGGAGTTCATGCAGTTCGTCGCCGACCTCGAGCCCAACGAGGACGGGGCGCTGCAGATCATGTACGGGATCGACGGCCGGCGCGATCTGACCGAGTCCACGCGCGATGACCTCTCCGGCTACGCCGGGGCGAGCCCGGTGCGGATCGGCAACGGCGCCTTCGATCAGCGCCAGAACGACGTCTACGGCGCGGCGCTCGACTCGATCCTCCTGCACACCCGCCGCAGTCAGCGGCTGCCCCGCAGGCTGTGGCCGATCGTGCAGGCGCAGGCCGAATGCGCGACCAAAGTCTGGCGCGAGCCCGATCAGGGCATCTGGGAGGCGCGGGGCAAGCCCCAGCACTACGTCTCCTCCAAGCTCATGTGCTGGGTGGCGATGGACCGCGCCTCAAAGCTGGCAGCGATCCGCGGCGACGCTACGCGCGAGGCCACCTGGCGCGCCACGGCCGAGGAGATCAAGGACGGACATCCTCACGCACGGGCTGACCAAGGACGGCGTCCTGCGCCAGCACTACGACACCGACGCGCTGGACGCCTCCAACCTGCTGGCGGCCATCTTCGGCTTTCTGCCGGGCAGCGACGAGCGCATGCGCGCGAGCGTCCTTGCGATCGCCGAAGACCTCACAGAAGACGGCTTCGTCCTGCGCTACCGCACCGATGAGACCGACGACGGCATGTCCGGCAAGGAGGGGAGCTTCCTGATCTGCTCCTTCTGGCTGGTCTCGGGCCTTGCGATCATCGGCGAGCAGCAGCGCGCCCGCGACCTGATGGAAAAGCTCCTGCGCGTCGCCTCGCCGCTCGGGCTGTACGCCGAGGAGTTCGACACGAGCACCGGCCCACTTCCTGGGCAACGTACCCGCAGGCCTTCTCCCACCTCGCTCTGATCGAGGCCGCCGGGCGGATCATCCTCGCCGAGCGCACGCGAGGAGCTCTCATGACGGACCCCTACGACGTGATCATCATCGGCAGCGGCGCGGGCGGTGGCACGCTCGCTCGCCATCTGGCCCCCTCGGGCAAGCGCATCCTGCTGCTCGAGCGCGGCGACTGGCTGCCGCGCGAGCCGCAGAACTGGTCGGCCGCCGACGTGTTCATCGAGAACCGCTACGTCTCGCCCGACACCTGGTATGACGCGGACGGCAAGCCCTTCCAGCCGCAGGTGCACTACTGCGTGGGCGGCGCGACCAAGCTGTACGGGGCGGCGCTGTACCGCTTCCGCAAAGAGGACTTCGGCGAGCTGCGCCACCACGGCGGGATCTCGCCCGCCTGGCCCATCTCCTATGAGCAGATGGAGCCCTACTACACGCAAGGCCGAGCAGCTCTATGAGGTGCACGGCGCGCGCGGCGAGGACCCGACCGAACCGCCCGCCAGCGCGCCGTATCCGTTCCCCGCCGTCTCGCACGAGCCGCGCATCGCAGCAGCTCTCCGATGACTTCGCCGCGGCCGGCCTGCACCCTTTCCACGCGCCCTGCGGCGTGATGCTCGACGAGGGCAACATGCCCTACAGCGCGTGCGTGCGCTGCTCGACCTGCGACGGCTTCCCCTGCCTGGTGCACGCCAAGTCAGACGCCGAGGTGCTGGGCGTGCGACCCGGCGCTCGAGCACGCCAACGTCACGCTGCTGACGAACGCCACCGCGGTCAGCTTAAGCACCAACCCGGCCGGGACGGCGGTCACCGAGGTCGTGGTCGAGCGCGACGGCGCGCGCGAGAGCTTACACAGCCGACATCGTCGTCGTCTCCGCCGGCGCTGCCAACACCGCCAAGCTGCTGCTCAGCTCGGCCAACGACAAGCACCCCAAGGGTCTGGCCAACGGCTCAGACCAGGTCGGGCGCAACTACATGTTCCACAACAGCCAGGCCGTGCTCGCGATCTCCAAGGAGCCCAACCCGACCGTCTTTCAGAAGACCCTTGGCGTCAACGACTACTACTTCGCAAGCGACGCAGTGGGAGTTCCCGATGGGGAACATCCAGATGGTGGGCAAGTCGGTGGCCGAGATGTACCGCGGCGAGAAGCCGCTGATGACCAAGCTCGCGCCGACCTTCCGCTCGAGGAGGTCGCCACGCACGCCATCGACTTCTGGCTCTCGACCGAGGATCTTCCCCAGCCCGAGAACCGCGTGACGTGGACGGCAAGGGCAAGCTCACGCTGATCTACAAATCCACCAACGACACCGCGCGCGATCGGCTGTTCGAGCAGCTGCGCTCGCTGCTCGGCCGCCTGGGCATGCACGAGCACCATCTGATCCCGCGCTGGGCCTACCTCGAGAACAAGATCCCCGTCGCGGGCGTGGCTCACCAGGCCGGCACCTGCCGCTTCGGCTCCGACCCGGCCTCCTCGGTGCTGAACACCGACTGCCGGGCGCACGAGCTCGACAACCTGTACGTGGTCGATACGAGCTTCTTCCCGAGCATCTCGGCGGTCAACCCGGCGCTGACGGCGATGGCCAACGCGGTGCGCGTGGGCGACCATCTGCTCGAGCGCCTGGGCTGAGCTGCCGGTCGCCAAAGCGCGGTAGGGCGCCCGGCGCAACAGGTCGGTCGGTCATGATTGGCCCATGAGAGCGCTCGACCAGAGACTGCTCCGGTACGCGCGCGCGACCCGCACGTTCCTGTTCATCTCGGTATCGCTCGGCGCCCTCTCAGCGCCCTGCTGATCGTCGCGCAGGCGTGGCTGCTCGCGGACGTCGTCTCGCGGGCGTTCATCGGCGGCAGAGCCTCGCGCAGCTGCATGCCCCGCTGCGCGCTGCTCGCGGTGGTCGTCCTTGCCCGCGCCGGCGTCGCGTGGGGAGCCGAGCTCGCGGCCAGCCGGTCCTCGGCGCGTGCGAAGTCGCAGCTGCGCGGCGCGCTGCTCGAGCACATCCCCGCGCTCGGGCTCGACAGCGCCCGCGAGCAGCGCACAGGCGAGCTCGCGATCCTCGCCACCCGCGGGATCGACGCTCTCGACGGCTACTTCTCGCTGTATCTGCCGCAGCTGTTCCTCGCCGTGATCGTTCCCGTCGTCGTGATCGCCGCGGTGCTCTTCAACGACTGGATCTCGGCGGCGATCATCGCCTTCACGATCCCGCTCATCCCGATGTTCATGGCACTGGTGGGCGCCACCACGCGGAACGCATGGACCGCCAGCTCCGCACCCTGGAGCGCCTGGCGGCCACTTCCTCGACGTCGTCGCCGGGCTGCCGACCCTGAAGATCTTCGGCCGTGCGAAGGCCCAGGCGGCGGCAATTCGCGAGATCACCGAGCGCTATCGCACGGCCGCGATGGCGACGCTGCGGATCACCTTCCTGTCCTCGCTGATCCTCGAGCTCGTCGCGACGGTCGCGGTGGCGCTCGTGGCGGTGGCCGATCGGCCTGCGACTGATGAACGGGGACCTCGACCTGCGCACCGCGCTGTTCGCGCTCGTGCTCGCCCCGGAGGCCTTCATACCGCTGCGCCAGCTCGGCGCCAACTACCACGCGAGCGCCGAGGGCATGGCCGCGGCCGAGCAGGTGTTCGCGGTGCTCGAGGCGCCGCAGCCGCCCCGGCGGCACGCGCACCGACTTCCCCGACCCCGCGGTCGCCGACATCGCGGTCGATGGGCTGTGGGTCGCCTACCCGGGCCGCGCCGAGCCGGCACTCGACGGCGTCTCGCTGACGGTGCAGGCGGGAGAGGTGCTGGCGGTTGTCGGCCCGAGCGGCTGTGGCAAGTCGACCCTGCTGGGCGTCCTGCTCGGACTGGTCACACCGCAGGCCGGCTCGGTCCGCGTCGGTGGCGTCGACCTCGCCGACCTGGACCCCGAGGCGTGGCGATCGCGGCTGGCGTGGGTGCCCCAGCGACCGCATCTGTTCAAAGCGTCGATCGCGCAGAACGTGCGCCTCGGCCGCCGCGGGGCATCGACCGAGGAGGTCTGGGCCGCGATCTCCGACGCCGGCCTGGCAGACGTGGTGCGAAGGCTCCCGGAGGGCCTGGACACCGTGCTCGGCGACCAGGGGCGCGGGACTCTCCGCGGGCGAGCGACAGCGGCTGGCGCTGGCGCGCGCGTTCCTGCGCGACGCGCCCCTGCTGCTGCTCGACGAGCCGACCGCCAACCTCGACGGAGACACCGAGCGGGACGTCCTTGAGGCGATCGGCAGACTGTCGCGGGGCCGCACGGTCGTGCTCGTGGCACATCGACCGGCCCTGATCGCGCTCGCCGACCGGGTGCTCGCGCTCGAGCCCGTGGAGGTGGTGGCGGCGTGACCCAGCCGACCCCCGACGACCCGGCATCTGCGTTGCCCGACGAACATGGGCCCGAGGCTCCGCTGCGCCCGACGCTGGCGATCGCGAGGCCCGCCGCCAGGCGGCTCGCGCTCGCGACATTGCTGGGCGCCGGCGCGGTCGGCGCGGCGATCGGCCTGATCGCGACCTCGGCCTGGCTGATCTCGCGCGCGGCGCAGCATCCGCAGGAGTCGGCGCTCGCGGTGGCGATCGTCGCGGTCCAGTTCTTCGCCCTCTCGCGCGGCCTGTTTCGCTACGGAGAGCGGCTGGTAGGACACGATGCGGCCTTCCGCGTGCTCTCCGAGCTGAGGGTCGGCGTCTACGAACGCCTCGAGCGGCTGGCTCCGCTCGGCCTTCCGGCGTTCCGCAGCGGCGACCTGCTCGCGCGCCTGATCCACGACGTCGACTCGCTGCAGGACCTGCTGCTGCGCGTCGTGCCCCCATTCGCCATCGCCCTCGGCGTCGGCGCGGCGACCGTCGCCCTCGTGTGGCTGATGCTCCCGGCGGCCGGCCTGATCCTGCTCCTCGCGCTTCTCGTCGCGGGGACGCTCGTGCCGTGGCTGACAGGGCGGCTCGCCGCTCGCACGGAGGCTCGGCAGGCGGCTGCAGCGTGCGGAGCTGACCGCATCGGTGGTCGACCTGATCGAGGGCGCTCCCGAGCTCGCGGTCAACGGCGCCACCCCCGAGGTCCTGAGCCGGGCCCTTGCGAGCGATGCGGAGCTCTCGCGCATCGCCGGCGCGAGCGCCCGCACGGCCGGCATCGGTCAGGGGCTGACGACGCTGTGCTGCGGCCTGGCGATGTGGGGCGCGCTGAGCGTCGGCGTCGCGGCGGTCGCCTCGGGGCGCCTTGACGGCGTGCTGCTCGCCGGTCTGGCGCTGATCCCGCTGGTCGCCTTCGAGCTCGTCGCTCCGCTTCCCGCGGCAACCCAGACGCTCCAGCGCGTGCGGCGCGCGGCCGCGCGCGTGCTCGAGGTGATGGACACGCCGGTGCCGGTCGCGGAGCCCGCACACCCGGTCGCACTCCCGCCGGCGCCACATTCCCTGCGCGTGCGGGATTTGCGCTGCTCCTATCCCGGTGAGAACCGGTGGGCCCTGGCCGGGATCGACCTCGATCTGAGCACGGGCCGGCGCGTGGCGGTCGTCGGCCCGAGCGGCGCCGGCAAGTCGACGCTCGCGGGGGTGCTGCTGCGGTTCCTCGACTACGAGGGTGGCTCGGTCACGCTCGACGGCGTCGAGATCGCCGATCTCGACGGCGATGACTGCAGGCGGGTCGTCGGACTTGTCTCCCAGGACGCCCACGTGTTCGACAGCACGATCGAGGAGAACCTGCGGCTGGCCAACCGCGAGGCCACCGCCGATCAGCTGCGCGCGGCTCTCGCGGCGGTCCGGCTGCTCGACTGGACCGAGCAGCTGCCCGCTGGGCTGAGCACCGAGGTGGGCGAGCGCGGCGCGCGGATGTCGGGCGGCCAGCGCCAGCGACTGGCAATCGCCAGGGCACTGCTCGCCGACTTCCCGCTGCTCATCCTCGACGAGCCCGGCGAGCATCTCGACACTCAGACGGCCGACGCGATCGTCGCCGACCTGCTGTCGATCACGCGCGAGAGGTCCACCCTGCTGATCACCCACCGGACTCACCGGGCTGCACGAGGTCGACGAGGTGCTCGTGCTCGACCACGGCCAGGTCGTGGAGCGCGGCACCCACTCGGAGCTCATCGCCCGCGACGGGCGCTACGCGGCGCTGTGGCGAAAGGAGAACAGCTAGACCGTGGATCGCGCGGCGTTCAGGACGGGCCGGACTCGCTCGACTGGCGTGTGAACCGTGAGAGGTCTTCCTCGCCCGGCTTGACCCCGGCTTCCATCGCGATGATCCGCGCGGAGACCTGGTGCATCGTGATCGTGCGCTCGTCCCGGGAGTTACCAACGAACGCTCCCAGCCACTTGAACAGGGCGATCCACCGGTTCTTGAAGCCCGTGAGGAAGGTGAGGTGGACGAACGCCCACATCAGCCAGCCGATGAAGCCGCCGACCTCGATCCCCTTGAAGCTCACGATCGCGCGAAAGCGCGAGATCGTCGCCATGCTGCCTAGATCGCGGTAGACGAACGGCTTGGAGGTGGTCTGGCCCTCGACGCGGTGTTTGATCGTACGGGCGGCGTGGATGCCCGACTGCATGGCCACCTCGGCGACCCCCGGGAGCCCGTTCAGCGACATCATGTCCCCGACCACGAACACCTCCGGGTGCCCGGGCAGCGTGCAGTCGGGCAGGACCTCGATGTGGCCGGCACGGTCTGTGCCCGCGCCGGTGGCGGCGGCCAGCATCCCCGCAAGTGGCGACGCCTGAACTCCCGCCGACCACACCTTCGTGTGGCAGGCGATGCGTTCCTCGCCGACCGCGCCCTGTACGACGATCGCGTCACGGGTCACGTCGGTCACCCGGCAGCCGAGCCGCAGCTCGACGCCGGCGCGTTCGAGCTCGCTCGTCCCGATCGCCGACAGCTTCTCGCCGAACGTAGCCAGTGCTTTCTCGCCACCGTCGAACAGCAGCACCCGCGCGCTCTCGGGATCGATCCTGCGGAAGTTGTCCTTCAGCGACCTGTGCGCGAGCTCGACGATCTGCCCGGCCATCTCCGCTCCGGTGGGCCCGGCGCCGATGACCGCGAACGTGAGCCACTCCCGCTGGACGACGGGGTCATCCTCGGTCTCGGCCATCTCGAAGGCTCCGAAGATGCGGGCGCGAAGCTCCAGTGCATCGTCCACCGTCTTCATGCCCGGAGCGAACCGCCCGAACTCGTCATGCCCGAAGTAGGACCCGGTGGCTCCGGCCGCGACGATCAGCGAGTCATACGGGACCGTCAGTGCCGGCCCCAGCGGCCTTGCGGCGGTCACCGTCCTGCCCTCCAGATCAAAGCCGTTAACGTGGGCAAGCTCGACGCAGACGTTGCGGTGCCTGCGCAGCACCTCGCGCAGCGGCGGTGCGACGGCGCCCTCCGACAGGATCCCCGTGGCGAGCTGATAGAGCAGCGGCTGGAAGGTGTGATGGTTGGTGCGGTCGATCAGCGTAACCTCGACCGGCGCGCGCCGCAAAAACTTGGCAGCGAACAGCCCGCCGAAGCCGCCGCCGACGATGACGACCCGATGGGTACGCTCAGGCATCTCCACCCCTTCGCGCCCTCGCCGCCCTCCCAGGAGATGGGTGGATGCTCACACCGCGCAGCATCGCAGGTGCGCGTGCCTATGCTGCAGGAGCGGCCGGCCCGGCAGGAGCGGCCGGCACGGCCGTGGGGGCCGGCGAGTCGGGCCCCGCCGGCGGTGCCTTGACGCGGTGGCGGAAGACGTAGAAGGACCAGCCCTGATAGACCAGGACCACCGGGAACAAGATCACGGTGACGATCGTCATCACTTTCAGCGCGTAGCCGCCCGACGCGGCGTTGTTCGACGGTCAGGTTGTAGGCCGTGTTCGTGCTGGAGATCATCACGTTGGGGTAGAGCTCGATGAACATCGAGCCGACCGTCGCGGCGATGGCCACCGCCGAGGCGGTGAAGGCCCAGCCGTCGCTGTCGGTGCTTACGAGCAGCGCGGCGAAGATCACAGCGATCACGGCCAGTACCTGCACGGGATCGGGCACGTCGGCGCCTCCGGCGACGGCGAGCGTCCAGATCACGAAACCCACGACCAGCGCGGTCGAGGCCCAGCCGAGCGGCCGCGCGAGTGCGCGAGCGCGCTCGCGCACCTCATCGGTGGTTCGCATCGCCAGGAACGTGGCGCCGTGCAGGCAACACAGGGCCAGCAGCGTCAGACCAGTCCACAGTCCATAGGGGGTCAGCAGGTCGAAGAAGTTGCCGGTGAAGTTGTGGCTCGAGTTGATCGGCAGGCCGTTGAGCAGATCGCCGAGACCGACGCCGATCAGCAGCGGGATCAGGAGGCTGCCGAGCGTCATGCACCAGGTCCAGGTCGCTCTGCCAGCGCTGATCTTCGCTTTTGCGCGTGAACTCGAAGGCCACGCCACGCGCCATCAGCGCCGCGAGCACGAGCAGCAGGGCCAGATAGAGAGCCGAGAACATCGTCGCGTACCAGTCCGGGAACGCTGCGAACGTGCCGGCGCCGGCCACGATCAGCCAGACCTCGTTTCCGTCCCACCAGGGTCCGATCGTGTTGATCGCGACCCGCCGCTCGGTGTCGGTCCTGCCGACGAGCGTGTGCAGCACGCCGACGCCGAAGTCGAAGCCCTCGAGCACGAAGAACCCGACCCAGAGGATCGCCATGATTACGAACCAGAGCGTGTGGAGGTGCATCGGGGCTCAGTAGGTCAGCGCCGGGATCGAGGTGGCGCCTGCCGCGGGTGCGCCGGACTTGTCGGTCTCCTCGTCCTCGTGGCCGAGCTCTTTGCGCGCGTAGCGCAGCATCAGGATCACGTCGGCGGCGCCGAGGGCGATGTAGATCAGCACGAACACGATCAGGCTGATCCAGATGTCGGTAGAGGTGACCGAGGGCGAGCTGGCGTTGATCGTCTTCATGAGGCCCTGCACGATCCACGGTTGACGGCCGTTCTCGGTCAGCATCCAGCCGGCGGTGTTCATCAGGAAGGGAGTCACCACCGCCCAGATCGACAGGCGCAGGAACCACTTCGACTCCGCCAGCCTGCCCCGGTGCAGCAGCCAGCCCCCCCACAGGGCGAACAGCAGGATCAGCGACGCCAGGTAGGCCATGATCCGCATCGACCAGTACTGGATGAACACGTCGGGGACGTAGTTGCCGGGCCCGTATTTCGCTTCATCCTCCTTCTGCAGTTCGTTCAGGCCCACCACCTTGCCGTTCCACGAGTTCGTCGCCAGCAGCGACAGCAGGTGCGGTATTTCGATTATCTGCGACGGCGTCTTGTCGTTCTTGCCACCTCCGATCTGGAACGCAGAGAAGGAGCAGGGCTGACACGTCGTCCACTGCGCCTCCGCGGCGGCAATCTTCGCCGGCTGGTATTTCGTCTCGACCTCGCCGAGCTTGTTGCCGACGAACAGCTGCAAGCACGATCACCGGCAGAAGGACGATCACCGAGATCCTGCGCCGTATGCAGGAAGGAGTCGACCTCGCGCTGCCTTTGAATCTGCCAGGCGGAGACCGCGAGCATCACCAGCGAACCGGTGACCAGCGAGGCCAGGATGACGTGGACGTACCCCCACAGGAACGTCGGGTTCGTGAAGAGCGCGCCGATGTTGTTCAGTTCCGGCTGGCCGTGGCTGTTGAGCGACGTAGCCGACCGGGTGCTGCATCCACGAGTTGGCGACCAGGATGAACATCGCCGAGAGCATCGTTCCGATCGCGACCAGCCAGATGCACGCCAGGTGGACCGCGCTTCGGCAGCCTGCCCCAGCCGAAGATCCACAGCCCGAGGAAGGTGGACTCGAGGAAGAACGCGGCCAGACCCTCCATCGCCAGCGGGGCGCCGAACACGTCGCCGACGAAGCGCGAGTAGGCCGACCAGTTCATGCCGAACTCGAACTCCTGCACGAGGCCGGTGACCACGCCGACCGCAACGTTGATCAAGAGCAGCGTCCCGAAGAATTTCGTCAGCCGCTTGTACTCGGGCTTTTCGTTGCGATACCAGGCGGTCTGCAGCAGGGCCACGAGGAACGCCAGCCCGATCGTCACCGGCACGAACAGGAAGTGGTAGATGCTCGTCGTCGCGAACTGCCAGCGGGCGAGGTCGTTGGTCATCGTGCCCACGATCCCGATGATTGGATTTGCCTGACGACCAAGGGTTCCTCCAAGTTCGCGGATTCCATGGGGCCAACGGCCTCCAGAGGACCGCGAGCGGCGCAGATCATAACAACGGAATCGGGTGCTCGATCAGTGGAAATCACGTATGCCGCAGTAGCGCTATTGCGCGACGCGCACCGAGAAGACCGCCCGGAAGCGCTCGCCTGACGCCAGCAGTCGCAGGCCCATCCCGCTGCACAGGGCGTTGGTGGGCGCGGTCATCGGCTCGAAGCAGATGAACCCGGAGGCGGGCGGAGCGAACACCTGCGCACACGGATAGCCCTCGAGCAACTCGAGCTCGATCCGCCGCCCGGCGGCCTCGGCGGCGAAGCGGGCGGGCACGGCCACCGCATCGAAGCCGTCGTCGAACCGGTTGCCCTCGAGCTCGAAGCGCTCCGCCCGAAGCTCCTCTTCGGGTCCGATCGGGATCTGGTCGGCGTCGAGCTCAGGCGCCGCATCGCGGGCAGCTCGATGAGCCAGCGCTCTCGCGGGACGCCGGGAAGGACGAGGTAGGGGTGAAAGCCGAACGCCAGCGGGACCGCCTCCGCACCGCACGCGTGCACGGTGATCGCTATCTGCAGGCGACCATCGGCCAGGCGCGCCTCGTAGGAGAGCTCGTGGCGGAACGGAAACACCTCGAACAGCTCGGGCTTGCGCCTCACTCCAGCTGAGCCGAGCGGTGAGCGAATGCGCGTCCGGTCCGGGTGGCGCTGCCAGCTCCCAGCCGAGCCGCCCGCCGATCACGCCGTGTATCGGCAGGCCGTTGTTGTCGAGCGCCACGAGTGCGCGATCGTGTGGGACCTCCACCGCACGAGCGGCGACTGCATAGCGGAAGCCGGCGAGCCGGTTGGCCCAGGGGTACAGCAGCGGGATCCCCATCGTCTTGCCGCGCTCGGCGTAGGCGCCGACGCCGGCGTTCTGAGCGAGCAGCTCATCGCCGCGATGGCGCAGGGACGAGCAGAGCATGCCGGCCTCGGGAACGAACGTCGCCTCCAGCGAGGCCTCCTCGTCGCGTAGGCAGACGGTCGCGAATCGGTCGCTCACGCGCGGGTTCTATCAGACCCCTTGCCGAGGTCGAGGGCGGCCGCGGATGACCTGAGGGGAGCGGTGTGCCTGCCATACACTCTGCCGGCGTGAATCTGTGGATCCCGGATCAGGCGGGTCACGACGCGGTCGGGAAGCTGCCGGAGGGTGTCGCGCTGGGGCTCATCCCCCGCGACGGCGAGCTGCCCGACGCGATCCTCGGCGCGGAGTTCCTCACACTCAGTTCCGGCGACCGTCGCGTGCTCGAACTGCTCGGGCAGATGTCGGCGCTGCGGGTGATCCAGACGCTGTCGGCGGGCGTCGACTGGCTGCTGGCGTTCCTGCCCGCGGGCGTGACACTGTGCGACGCGGGCGGCACGAGGGATGCCCCCGTCGCCGAATGGGTGCTCGCGGCGATCCTCGCCTGGTGCAAGTCATTGCCGCAGCTGCGCGATCGCCAGCGCGAGCACCGCTGGGAATGGCGCCGGACTCGCGAGCTCGCGGGCAGCACCGTGCTGGTCCTCGGCTACGGCGCCATCGGCGCTGCCGTCGAGGCGCGGCTCGCGCCGTTCGACGTCGAGGTGATCCGCGTCGCGCGCCGCGGCCGTGCAGGCGTGCACCCGGTGGAGGAGCTCGCCTCACTGCTCCCGGCTGCCGAGATCGTGGTCGTGCTGTTGCCGCTCACGCCGGCGACCACCGGCCTGATCGACGCCGATCTGCTCGCGCGGCTGCGCCCGGACGCCCTGCTCGTCAACGCCGCACGTGGAGGGGTCCTCGATACCGGGGCGCTCTTGGAGCATCTGCAGGCGGGGCGCATGAGTGCGGCGCTCGACGTGACCGACCCGGAGCCCCTGCCCGCGGACCATCCGCTGTGGGACGCACCGGGGGTCCTGATCACCCCGCACCTCGCGGGAGACACCGCCGCGGCAGAGCTGCGCGCGTTCGCGCTGGTCGGCGAGCAGGTGCGACGGTACGTCCGCGGGGAGCCGCTGGCGAACGTCGTGCGACACGGTTACTGACGGCCGTCCTTCAGCGCGAGCACGGTCAGCCCTGCAGCCCTGAGGCCGTCAGCTGTCGCTGATAGGGCCCTCGTCCGGTCAGACAGACGGCGCCGCAGCGCGCCGCCAGCGCCAGCGCCGCCCCCACGTCGAGGCCCGTGCCCAGCCCGTAGGTCAGGCCCGCCGAAAACGAGTCGCCACAGCCGTATGAGTCGACGGGCGCGCCGGGCGGGGTGGCGGGAGCCCAGCTGCCCGACCCGCCCGAGCGCTCCCGGTAGGTGCCGCCGCGCGCGCCCTCGGTGAACACCACCAGCTCCGCCTCGTCCTGAGCGCGGGCGGTCAGCCGGCGCTCGACCGTGTCGTCCCCACTCAGCACCAGTGCATCCAGCGGGATCCCCTGCCCCAGAGCGTCGGAGGCCCGCGGGCTGGCAACGAGCACCCGCGCCCTCCGTGCGGCCTGCAGGGCATCGACGTCGCCGGCCGTGAAGTAGATGGCGTCCATATCCGCAAGCGTGCTCCACGGCAGCCTCTCGTCCTCGCCCCGGGGCTCGAGGCGCGCCCCGAAGGTCGTGATCGTGCGCTCGCCCGCCTCGTCCACGAGCGTGACGGCCGTGCGGGTGCGCTCGGCGCGGGTGGCCGCCCGCGCGTGCACGCCGAGCTCGTTCAGGCGCGCGACCGAGCGGCGGCCGTGCTCGTCGTCGCCCAGAGCGGTGACGAGCGTGCAGGAGCCGGCCAGGCGGGCCAGCTGCACGGCCGCCACGGCCCCGCCGCCGGCGGGCTCCTCGAACGGGTCACGCGCATGCAGGACGTCACCGGCACGTGGCACATGCGGCACGTGCGCGAACTGCACCCACTCGACGTGTCCAACCACCGCAACCCTTGGCCGGTCCGCCCGCACGACCGCTATGCCTCGGCGTCGGGAGCCGTGGCGCCCCCGTGCCTTGCCTGTCGCTTGGCCTCTTTCTTGGCCTTGCGCGCAGCCGACTGCTCAGCGGACTTCTGGCGCGCACCGCTGTAGGACTCCCTGACGAGCGTCTTGCCGCCCGACCAGCCGAAGGCCCGGACCATCAACAGGATCGCCAGCACGATGCTCCACGCCGTGGTCACGAGCTGCTGGGCCACCGAGTAGGCGGTCGCGTTGGCCGTGCTGGTGACGCCCTTCAGCGAGAGCGCGTTGAACCCCTGCACGACGCCGGCGCCGCCCGGGGTCACGGAGGTCATGTTGGCCATCGAGTTCCCGGCCACCACGCGCATGAGCGTGTGGAAGCTGACGGGGATGTTGTAGGCGGCGAGGAACACCGAGATGATGCCGAGCATCGCCACCCAGCTGATCGCCTCGGGGAAGAGGACGCGCGCGAAGTAGGCACTCGGGTGAACGAGTATCTGACCCCCGGCCTTCGCCTCCTCCCACCACTTCTCGATCCGCTCTCTCAGCACGCGCGCAACCATGAACAGCAGCACGCCGCCGGCGGCGAGCAGGATCACGGCGGCCCAGGGATGGGCGGAGAGGAACCCGAGCTGGAGGCTGAACGAGCCGCCCACAGAAAGGAAGAGATACAGGTAGCAGGCCGTTCCGATGAAGGTGTAGAACAGTTTCTGCACGACGTACCCGCCCAGGATGCCGGCGAAGTTGGCCGCGACGATGATCGCCGTGAACATCAGCATCATCACCAGCGTGCCGAGGTTCGCGGGCAGGATGAAGTTCAGCGCGACCGCCGTCGCATAGCAGGCGAGGATCTCGATCCAGCGGACCCCGGAGTCGGGATATGCGAAGCGCAGGATCGAGTACCAGGCGACCGCCGTCGTGACCGTCTGCACGGTGATCAGCACGATCGCCGCGATCAGATATCCGATCGAGATGGTCGTGATCGTGTTCCAGACGTGCTTGAGCCAGCCGCTGATATCCCAGCCGAACAGCGTCGCGGCGGCCCCGATCATGACGATCACGAGGCCACCGATCAGCATCCGGTTCGGATGGAATCGCCCGCGCGGGGGCGCGAGTTCCTGCTGGGTCGCCATCTGGGCGATCTTACGGCGTGCTGCCCGCGACGGCGCGAGGCCGCTCCGTAGTGGCGGAGCCGACCGAACCCCTTGGGGTCAGGTGGTCGTGGTGTGCACCCTGACCTCGATGTTCATCTCATCGCGGTCGAGTCGGCGCAGCTGGAAGCCGGCGGCGATGAAGAGCGCGCCGCGGAAGATCAGCACGATGCCGATGATCACCGCGAGCGTGGCCAGGCTCGGAGCGGGCCAGGAGAGTATGACGATGCCGGCGATGACGTCGATCAGCGCGATCACGATGTTCCCTGTTCGTCCTTCCGGCTCGGAGAACGCGGCCACGAAGCGCACAACGCCGGCAACGATCAGCCATACGCCGAAGATCAGCACGAACACGAGCAGCGTGTCGAACGGTTTCTTGATGAGGACGAGGCCGGCAATCGCGCTCAGCGCCCCGACGAGCGCGAGCAGACCACGTCCCTCGCCGCGGCCGAAGATCGAGGCGACGATCGCCAGGACGCCGTCGAGGAGCAGCAGGATACCGGCGATGACGGTGAATGTCGTCAGGGTTTCGTGCGGGGAGACGACGAAGAAGACTCCCACGCCGAGCACGACCACGCCGAACAGAACGAGCAGCCACCACAGCGTCGCGAGTCCTTGCACCTGGTCTTCACGAGACGTGGACATCACCGTACCTCCTCGATCGAGTCCCGAGCACCTTCAGAGCCGACTACCACAATGCATCCTCGGGTAGCGGCCCTACATCCGTGATTAACCCCGTTGGCTGCCTGGCGTTACCCTGGCGCGCATGCGGCGCACCGTGCCGGCGGCTTCGTCCCGTTAGCTGGCGGGCCGGACCGAGGCGGCCGCAGCGGCCGTCGCCGGCGCTGCGGGTGCAGCCGGGGCCGGGGACTCCGGTGGGGGCGCGAGGAGCTTGCGGCCAACTATGTAGGCCACGACCGTGCCGACTATGACGAGTGGCATGCTTCCGGCTCCCGATCCCTCTGTGAGAAGCGCGGCGATGATGATCGCGGTCAGCGGCAGGCCCAGCACCGTCGCGACGGCCGCGGCCATGCCCACGGCGACCGCCGGTGTGATCGAGAACCCCGGAAGCTGCCCGGCCATCAGCCCTGCCACCGCTCCGAGGAACAGTGCGGGGAAGGTGGGGCCGCCGCGGAAGCTGCCGAGCGAGATCGAGTAGGCCAGGCCCTTGAATACGATCAGCAGCGCAAGGGCGCCGATCGACCATGTGCCCGCTTTGCCGATGATCCCCGGTAGCGAGCTCTGACCGTCGAAGAGAACTTCCTGGAAGGGCTTACCGGTGATCTGGTGAAACGCGATCGCCAGCCCGGCGACGATCAGCCCGACCGCGGGCAGCAACAAGAAGCGCCTGGCTGCGACAACGCCCACCGTGAGCCGGCCGACGCGAAATATGAGCACGCAGCCAAGTGCGACCGCGAGCGCAAGCGCGATCGTCCAGCCGAAGTCGGCGATGTCGGGGCGGGGAAACTTGGCGAGCCCTTCCACCGAGCCCAGCGCGTAAGCGCTCGTGCTCAGCCCCGTCCACGCGCCCATGCCGACCGAGACCAGCGAGCCAACCCCCGAGGCCAGCAGACCGGGGAGCAGCACGAGCCTCAGCCGCGCGCCGCCCAGGCCGGTGACCTCGACCATCAGCACCGCCGCGATCACCGGCGAGAGGAACAGGAACGACACGGCGGCGAAGGTGCCGGCGGCGGCGAGCACGGTCACCACCTGAGGCGGCGCCTCGCGGCGCGCCAGGCGGATCGTCAGGACGGCCAGGCCCGAGCCCAGGGCGATGAGCGGGGCCTCGGGGCCGAGCACGACTCCGAGCCCGATCGTCGCGAGCGCAGCGAGGATGACCCCCGGCAGGACGGCCGGCAGGGCCGGGCCGCCACCGGCCGTCAGAGCCGTTTGCCGGGATGTGCCCGCCCTCGCCGGGCATGCGCTCGATCGCAAACGCGACGATCACGCCGGCGATCGCGAGCACCGGCAAGCGCCCACCACAACGGTGGGCCCCCGTGATAGCCGAGGTCGCCCGGGAGATGGACGTAGACGCCTCTCTGGATCTGATTGATGAGCTCGAGAAAGCACCACGCCGCGATCGACACGATCACGCCGACGATCGCCGAGATCAGCATCAGGACGACGAACGCCCGGCTCTCGATCGTCGCTTCGACCTGCTCGGGCGAGACCTCCGGTTCGGGCATCGGCGCGGAGCTTACGGCGTAGCGCCCGAGGGCGCGGGAGTCGTGGTGGTGGCTGTCGAAGTGCTCGTCGGTGTCGTGGCCGGTGTCGTGACCGTCGTCGTCTTCGCCGGCGCGGTCACGGTGGTCGTGGGCGTCGTCACCGTGGGCGTCACCGTCGTCTTCTCCGTGACAGTAGGCGTGACGGTCGTGGTGGTCGTATGGCCGATGCTGAGCGATTGGCTCGTCACCGACGGCGCCGTCTTGGAGCTGTTGTTGGACACCAGCACGATGACCACGACGATCAGCGCGATCACGAGCGCCACTCCGCCGGCGATCGCCCACCCGTTAGCACCGCCGCGCCCATCGGAGGGAGGCGGTGCTGCGCCGCCGGCAGCCGGGTCGCCGGAGCCCGCGGCTGGGTAGGCAGCACCGCCGGCCGGCGGATAGCCCGGGCTCGCGCCGCCCGGGGGCGGACTGCCCGGCAGAGGTGGCACTCCGGATGGCTGGTCTGGTCGGGGTTGGCCTCCCGCAGGCTGGCCCTCTGTGGGCGGCTCATAGCCGTCGGTCATCGTCGGCTCCTCTCGGCTGATTGGTGGACCGCCATCCCGCTCACGGCGCGAGCGGTTGAAATGGCCTCAGCTCGTGTTCTCCACCGGGCAGCACGGTGAGCGCGGTGGACTCCGGGATCTCATGCCACGCACCGGGAAGGTCCCCGATTGGCTCGGACACCACGATACGGTCCTCGTCGCGCAGCATTTGCAGGCGGGGATTCTCAGGGTGAAGCTGCTTCACCGCATGCGCGTCGGCCGATACGAACAGCGTCCGCGAGTTGCGTTCGGTCGAGTAGCGCAGCGCCCACAGGCACTCGCCGTCGCTCACGCCGATACTTGCCTGTAGGGCGTGTTCGATCCCATGCCGCGCGGCGGCCGCCTCGGCCAAGCCGATCGTGCGCTCGAGCGCCCTGAGCGGATCCTCCTCGAGCCCGTTGGTGAGGGCCAGGTGGAAGAGTAGCTCGGAGTCGGTCGAGCCCTGGATATCGACGAACAGCTCAGGGTCGACGGCGAGCATGAGCTCGCGGCGAACCGAGCGGAACTCGTTGATCAACCCGTTGTGCACGAAGAGCCAGCGGCCATAGAGATGGGGATGGCAGTTGGTCTCCTGCACCGCGGTGCCCGAGGTGGCGCGCACGTGGGCGAGGAACAGCGGCGACTCGATGTGGCCGGCGAGGTGGCGCAGGTTCGCGTCGCCCCAGGCCGGCGAGATGCTCCGATACAGGCCCGGGCCGTCTCCGGTTCCGTACCAGCCGAGGCCGAACCCGTCGCCGTTGGTGGGCTCGGCTCCCATCCGGGAGTGCAGGCTCTGATCGATCAGGCTGTGCTTGGGCTTGAGCAGCAGCTCGTCGATCATCATCGGCTGGCCGTGCCAGGCCATCCATCGGCACATCGAATCTCCTCTCGTCGCCGTCGAGATCTCGACGGAGCCGACTTGTCGCGCACACAGTACATCGGCCTGAGCGCCGGCGTCTGTCGCAAGACCACCGAGCAGCGATGAACCTATAATCGCCTGCCGGCGCCATCGGGGTGCGGTACGGCTGACGATGCGCCTGAACGCCTTTTGCGCCGATCCAGACGGAGGTATGACCGTGCCCGACCAGCAAGCCGACACCCACGCCGGCGGCAACCTGCCCGCCGTAACCGCGCCTACCGAGCTCACGCGCAAACAGATCGAGTCGCTCGAGGGCATCTACGGCAACCGCTACCTGCTCGAGCCCGCCCCGGACAACAAACTGCCCAAGGCGGGCATGTCCGCGGAGGAAGCGATGGGCCTCGTTCAGCAGGAGATGGTTCTGGATGGCCTGCCGATGCGAAATCTGGCGACGTTCGTGACGACCTGGATGGAGCCCGAGGCCGACCAGCTGATCAACGAATCCCTGCGCGTGAACTTCATCGATCATGCCGAGTATCCGCAGTCGGCCGAGATCGAGCAGCGCTGCATACGGATGCTCGCCGACCTGTTCAACGCGCCCGGAGAGACGACCGGGACGCGCACGCAGGGATCATCGGAGGCGATCATGCTCGGCGCGCTGTCCTTGAAGTGGAAGTGGCGTGACCGCAGGCAGGCGGCGGGCAAGTCCGTCGATCGCCCCAACCTCGTATTCGGCGGAGACGTGCACGTCGTGTGGGACAAGTTCTGCCGCTACTTCGATGTCGAACCGCGGATCGTTCCGCTGAAGCCCGACAAGTACACGATCGGCCCCGAGGACGTCGAGCCGCACATCGACGAGAACACGATCGGCGTCGCCGCCGTGCTCGGCACCACGTTCACGGGGCACGCCGATGACATCAGCGGGATCAACGACCACCTGGTGAGCCTCAAGCGCGAGCAGGGCCTCGACGTCCCCATGCACGTCGACGCGGCGAGCGGCGGCTTCGTGTGGCCGTTCCTATACCCCCACTCAGAGTGGGACTTCCGCCTGGAGCAGGTCCGCTCGATCAACGTCTCCGGCCACAAGTTCGGCCTCGTCTACCCGGGCATCGGATGGCTCGTCTTCAGGGACAAGAGCGATCTCCCCGAGGATCTCGTGTTCTACGAGAACTACCTGGGCAAGAGCGACGCGACGTTCACGCTGAACTTCTCGACAGGCTCGGCGATGGTGCTCGCGCAGTACTACAACTTCGCGCGCCTCGGCCACGACGGCTACCGCTACATCATGGAGACGATGAAGTACAACGCGCGCGCGCTCGCGAAAGAGATCGTGGCGACGGGGGAGTTCGAACTGATCGGAGACGAGGACGACGAGCAGCTGCCGCTGGTCGCCTTCAAACTCGCCGGCGATCACAACTACGACGAGTTCGACGTCGCAGCGCAGCTGGCCGCCGAGCGCGGCTGGATGGTGCCCGCCTACACCCTGCCCCCCAACGCCGAACACGTCAAGATCATGCGCGTGCTCGTCAAGGAGACGCTCGGGCACTCGCTGACGATGACGCTCGGCAGGGACATCGCCGAAGCGTGCGAGGTACTCGATAAGAAGGGCGGTCTGCACGAGTCAGACCGCAAGCGCGTCAAGACAACACCGGGTTCTGAGCGCCGCGGACGGACGAGCTTCCAGGAGCAGCTCCCCTTGCTTGGGGGGGCTGCTCCTGGCCTACCTGCGCACGGGCGGCATCAGGCCGCCGATGATCCAGAAGATCGGGATCGGGATCCCGATCAGGAACATGATCCAGTGCCCGTGTTTGATCGACCTGATGCCGAGGAACAGGAACAGCAGGACGTAGACGACGCCGAAGGCGCCGATGCCGCCGCCTGAGACGGCCAGTATCGACATGGACAGCCCGGTCAGCGCCTGATCAGTTGAGGATCTTCGCCTTGGCGGCCGCGAACTCCTCGTCGGTGAGGACGCCCGACTCGTGCAGCTGGCCGAGTTCCTTGAGCTTCTCCATCGGGTCCTCTTGCGGCGGGGGCGGCGCGGCGGCCATCTGCTGCTGTTGCTGGGCGGCCATCTGCTGTTCTTCCTGTCGGGCCCACCTGCCCTGCTGGCGATGCTGCACGGCCCCGGCTGCGCCGCCTGCGACGGCGCCGACGGCGGCTACACGGGCAACGCGGCGAAGTAGTGGCATGCTGGTCTCTCTTTCTCTCTTAGGATGGGGCTAGGCGGCGTCGAGGGCCTGGATGGCGGCGATGAGCTCCTGCGTGGGGACCCGCTGGAAGTCCAGCAGCCGGCCGCCGTTGCGGCGCACCGCGGCGGCGAAGGGACCGGCCCAGGCGTTCTCGAAGCAGATCAGCACGGCCGCCTCGCCGGGCTCGAGCGCCTCTCCCGCCAGGGCGGCGTCCTCGTCGCCGAGCATGCCCGTCCGCGCCCCTTCGAACAGCGACGATGTCGCCCGCCCCGTCACCGTCGAGGTCGGCGATCTCAACGCCCGAGACGGTGCCGTCGGCGTCCTTTTGGACCACGAGCACATCCAGGACCCGGATGATCCCGCGGTCCACGAGGTCCACGAAGATCGGGATCGCCTCGCCGGTTCTGCGGCGCATCCGGCGGAAAGCCGATCACAACGATGTCTACCGGACCCATCTCCAAATCCTCGTCGCTCACGGCTCCTCCTGTCGTCGGTCTGTCTAAGTGTCCGGCCCCGCTGATGGCGGGCGCTCGGCTGATGCCCTTCAGGCGGCGTAGTCTAGCGAGCGAGGCGTCCCGCGGTGGCCAGGCGTGCGGCGTCAGGACGGCGGGTGCGCGCTTCCTGCGCCCGCGGCCGGCTGCGACCGAGGTTCGCCACGATCAGCGAGACCACCGTGACCAGGTAGATCTGCCCGAGGAGCGCCTCGGACACCGACAGGGTGTGGCCGAGGTTGGTGCGCGCGGTCAGATCGCCGTAGCCGACGGTTGTGAGGCTCGTGAAGCTGAAGTACAGGCAGTGGGCGACCGTTCGCCGGCTGGCCGCCGGCGAAGAACGGGCTTCCGCCGAGATGGTCGATCGAGCCGTAGACGTAGGCGAAGAACATGCCGAGCAGGATGTACACGCACAGCACGCCGAAGACCGCTTCCAGCGTGACCGCCTGCCTGGCGCGCAGGCTGCGCACGACTCCGACGATGATCGCGGGCGGGGCCAGCGCCACGAGCAGGGCGTTTGCGACCCGCGTCGCCCCGCCGTTCGACGTTCCCCGATGGCGGCTTCCACGATGCTCGCGACGATCAGACGCCGGCGATCACGAGACCGCCGGTCCCATGACGATCGGTTTCGCATCGGCCGCCCACAGCGCGCAGCAGGAGCGTTATGCCCAGCAGCACGCTCACGAGACCTGCTCCCAGTTGCGGGTTCGGCGATGCCCTGGACGGCGAACGCGAGGATGATCGCGCCGAGCAGCAGCCATAGCGCTCGCGGCGACGGGGGATCGTCGATTCGCCGTCTGTCACAGGCGGACGATTCTAGGCCCGCCTTCGGCGTCTGAACTCGCCGGCCATCGACCCCGGACCGGTCTTCGAGCCCAGCCGCCCGAAGCCGCCTAGATCGTGCCTCCGGGTGGCCCGGGCAGGCCGAGCAGCTGGATGACCGAGAAGACGAGGATCAGCGAGCCGACCACGATCAACGCGACGCGTCGCCTGACGAAGCGGGAAGTGGCCGCTGATCCCGACCAGGAACAGCACGGTGGCGAGGAACACGGTGTCGCGCACGTACTTGTCTGCGGTCGCGCCCGCGTCAGAGCCCTTCGCGAAGCTGGCATCCGCCTGCTTGTCATCCACCTTCGACAGGACTTCCTGGGGTATCACGTACTGCGGCATGTAGGACGGCCCCGGAGGCGCGTTGGGGTTCTGCGCCGGATCGGTCGCCAGCCAGGCATAGAACGCCGGGCGATAGCCGGGGCGAAGGCGCTTTTCGGCGAGGCGCTCAGCATTGGCGTTGCCGGCCGTGAAGGCCGTGAACCACGCGTTGAAGGACACCGAGTCGAGCGTTCGGATCTGGAGGGCTTCCAGATCGGCGCGGTTGGCCTTGGTGCGCAGCGCCGAGGCCTTGGCCAGCGAGACCGAGGACTCGGTGCTCCACTTGGCCGCCGCATAGCCCGAATATGCCGCGAGCACGGCGACCAGCGACAGCAGCAGCGCCTCACAGACCGACAGCAGGCGATCCCGGCGGTCCTCGGCGGCGGCGTGCTCGGCATGCTTGCCGTGCTCGCCGATCTCTTTGCCCACCTCCGCCGGCGAAAGGCCCTCGGGCACGCGTCAAGCTCTCGCTAGGAGCAGCTGATCGGGCCCAGCGCCTGCTCGTAGTCGGCGGCGAGCTTGCTCAGCGCGGCCTTGAGCTGCGGCTCGGCGTTCTTCAGCTCTGCTTCGAGGTTGCCGGATCCGAGGCTGGAGACCAGGCCGCCGGCAATCGAGGCGAGCTCGGTCTGGAACGTCTGCGTTGCCGCCTGGACCTGTTCCTTGCGCTGGGATGACAGGGCCGGCTGCTCGTTCTTGATCTTCTTCAGGCTGTTGCCGATCGCTTCGAAGCTCGTCTCGGCTTCCTTGACGGTGCTCGAGGAGAACGTCAGCCCCTCGAGCTTCGTGATCTGGGCGGAGATTTCGTTACGCGCCGCGCACACGTTCTTGGCCGCCTTTTCCTGGGACGATTCCCCGCAGCCCGCGATTGCCAGCACGCCGAGCGTGAGCGCGGCGACGGCGAGTGGCTTGGTGAGGATGGCGGGCATCGGGGGACCTCTTCAGCGGCGGGTTGCAGAGCACATCGCGATCGGCTGGCGCAGTCTACGGTGCGCGGCGCCCATACCGGCATCAGAGCGCGGTCTGTTGCCCGGGCGCGAGCATGCGAACCTCGACGCCCGGCGCGAGCCGGCCACGTGCCGGGCGAACAGCGCGGCGGGTCGCCCAGCCGGTCCCGGTGGCGACGGGCAGAGCCGATGGGCAGCAGCGTTCCCCAGTGCACCGGGATGGCAAGGCGCGGGCGCAGCAGCGCCGGCCGCGCGCGCGGCGTCGAGCGGATCCATGTGGCCCGGGCCGAGCGTCGGGCCCCATCCGCCGACCGGCAGAGCGCGACGTCGAGCCGATCGGCAGCTGTGGACATCTCCTCGAAGAGCTCCGTGTCGCCGGCGAAGTAGATCGCGCTGCGGCCGCGCACGAGGTAGCCGAGCGTCTCGGCGCCCGGGCCGCGCGGACGGCGCCGGCCGTCGTGGCGAGCCTCCACCGCGGTGACCGTCGAGCGCGCCGACCTGCGCCACCTCGCCCACGCTCGAGCTCTGTCACCGCTCGTGAAGCCGCGGCGGCGCAGCCATGCGCCGGCGCCGGCCGGCACGAGCAGCGGCGTATCGCGACCCAGCGAGCCGCAGCGAGGCCAGGTCGAGGTGATCGTGGTGCAGATGCGAGATCAGCACCGCGTCCAGGCCGGCGGTCAGCGCTCGCGTCGAGCAGCGGGGCCTGGCGGCGCAGGTGCGCGACGCGAGCACGCAGCAGCGGGTCGGTGAGCAGACGCACGCCGTCCAGCTCGATCAGGACGGTGGCATGGCCCAGGAAAACGATACGGTCCGCGGACGTGCCCGCGCGATGGGCCGAAACCGCGCCATGGACCATGGCTGAGAACGCTAGCAACCAATGTTTGAGCGATCGACGGGCGCGCATGCCCGACAACGCGTGAGGGCGTCGCGGCGGCTCCTGGGGTTCGCGATCCGGGCCGTCGTGCTGCTGGCGAGTCGAGGCGCCTGGCTGCTGGTCGTCCTGACCGCGCTGCTGCCGGGCGTCGAAACGCTCTCCTTCGCCGCCGCGCTGCTCGTCGCCGGCGTGATGGCGCTGCATCAACGCGGTCCTGTGGCCGCTCGTCACGCGGCTGGCGCTGCCGCTGACGATCCTCACGTTCGGGCTGGGCTCGCTCGCGCTCAGCGCCGGCGACGGTCGCGCTCGCGTTCTACGTCGGTCGACGGCAAGACGCCGTCCGTTCTGGGTGCGACCTGGCGATCGCGTTCGGGCTGGCGCTCGTGTCGATGCTCGTCGCGCCGCTGCTCGACGTCGACGGGGACGCCTGCCACCTGCGCGTCGTGCGGCGACGGCGGCGGCGGCACGCGCCGGCACGAACCGCACCGATGTCCCGGGGGTGATCATGTTCGAGATCGACGGCCTGGGAGAGGGCGTTCTGCGCGAGGCGGTGCGCGATGGGCACGTGCCGACGATCGCGCGCTGGCTGTCGGAGGGCACGCATCGAATGCTCGGCTGGGAGTGCGACCTCTCCTCCCAGACGGGCGCGAGCCAGGCCGGCCTGCTGCTCGGAAGCAACTGGGACATGCCCGCCTTCCGCTGGTATGAGAAGGAGTCCGGCCGCACGCTCGTCTCCAACCACCCCGCCGACGCGGCCGAGATCGAGCGCCGGCGATCGACGCGGCGAGGGCCTGCTGGCCGCCGGGGGCACGAGCCGGGGGAACATGTTCTCCGGCGACGCGCCGCGCTGCACGGCCACGATGAGCGTCATCCGCGACCGCGCTCGATCGAAGGCCGGCGACATGTTCGCCTACTTCTCCGACCCCTACGGGTTTCATGCGCACGATCGTGCTGTCGCTCGCGGACATCGCGCTACGAGCGCTGGGCGGCCCGCCGCCAGCGCCGCAGCGGCGCCGCCACGTCGACCGCAGCGGCCTGTACCCGCTGATCCGCGCCTCGATCACGGTGGTCATGCGCGACCTCATCACGGCGCTGCTGATCGCCGACATCGTCGAGGGCGTGCCCGTCAGCTACGCCACCTTCGTCGGCTACGACGAGGTCGCGCACCACTCGGGGATTCGCGAACCCGATGCGCTCGCGGTGCTCAAGCGCCACGATCGCCAGCTCGCCCGCCTCGAGCGCGCGACGACGCAGTCGCCGCGCCCGTATCACCTCGTCGTGCTCTCCGACCACGGCCAGACGCAGGGCGCGCCGTTCCGCCAGCGCTACGGCGAGACGCTCGAGGAGGTCGTGCAGCGGCGCGCTCGCGCGCGGCGAGGTGTACGCCCCCGCCGCGATCGACGAGGCCTGGGGCGACGTCGGCGCCGTGCTGGCCGACGCACGCCAGGAGCCCGGCTTCGGCGGGCGCGATCGCTGGCGCGCGCCACGCGCAGCAGATCGGTCGAGGGCACCGTCGCGCTGGGACCGAACCGCGAGGCCCTGGCCGAGCGCGAGCGCGCCCGAGCAGGCGCGCGGGAGCAGGAGGCGGTCGTGCTGGCCTCCGGGCAACCTCGGGCTCGTCTACCTGCCGCAGAGCACCGGAGCGGCTCACGCTCGAGCAGATCGCCGAGGCGCATCCGCGGCTGCTGGACACCCTCGCCGCCCATCCCGGGATCGGGTTCGTGATGGTGCGCTCGCAGGCGCGAGGGCGCGCTCGTGATCGGCGCCGCCGGCCGGCGGCGCCTGGCGGACGACGCGGTCGAGGGCGAGGACCCGCTCGCCCACTTCGACGCGACGGCGGCCGAGCATCTGCGCCGCCACGATCGCTTTCCTCACTGCCCGGACATACTCGTCAACAGCATGTATGACCCCGACGCCGACGAGGTCGCCCCGTTCGAGGAGTTCATGGGCTCACACGGCGGCCTCGGCGGGCCGCAGACCCGGCCGTTTGCGGTGGTGCCTGCCGAGTGGAGCGAGCCGGCGCGCCCCGATCGTGGGCGTGGAGGCGATGCACGGCGCGCTGCGCGACTGGCTGGCCCACTCACGGTGAGGTGCCGGCGCAATGCCGAGGCCTGACCACGCCGACCAGGTCGCGAAGGCCGCGCGCAGGCCGCCGGCGAGAGCGATCGTGGCAACGCTCATCGCCGCAGTGATCGTCGCGCTTGGGCTGTCCAACAGCCAGACCGTGACGATCCACTGGGTCCTCGCCACCACGCAGACGCCGCTGATCGTCGTGATCGCGGTGTGCGGCCTGCTCGGCTTCGCCGCGGGCTGGCTTCTCGCCCGCCGCGCGGCGCGGCGCAAGGCCCGTTAGAGCTCCGCGGAGTATGGTCTGCGATGGCGACGGTGAGCGAGAGCGCTCCGGTTGAGCACCTGACCGTGGCCGAGCGGGCGGCCCGCGGCAAGGCGGCGCGGGCCGAGGTGCCGCGCTCGAGCCACGCCGTCTTCGAGCCGCCGGCGCGACCGCGCCGGATCCGATCGAGCTGCTCGAGCGCCAGGCGCAGACGCGCGTGCCCGAGCTCGTGCCGATCCGCTACGGGCGCATGCTCGTCTCGCCGTTCACCTTCTATCGCGGCGCCGCGCTGATCATGGCCAGCGACCTGGCGGCGACGCCGCGCTCGGGGCTGACGCGTGCAGTGCTGCGGCGACGCGCACCTGTCGAACTTCGGCGTGTTCGCCTCGCCCGAGCGCCGGCTGGTGTTCGACATCAACGACTTCGACGAGACGCTCCCCGGGCCGTGGGAGTGGGACGTCAAGCGCCTGGCCGTGAGCATGCTGATCGCCGCGCAGGACAACGGCTTCCCGGTCAAGGACCAGGAGCAGGTCGTGCTCGACACCGTCGAGGAGTACCGCACCGCGATGGCGCGCTTCGCCGCGATGAAGAACCTCGACGTCTGGTACGCCCATCTGGACATCGAGAGACGCGATCGCCGAGCTCGGCCCGCAGTTCAAGCCCAAGGCAGGTCAAGCGCACCGAGAAGACGCTCGCCAAGGCGCGCACCAAGCGACAGCATGTCGGCGTTCTCCAAGCTCACCCACGTGGTCGACGGTGCAGGCGCGGATCGTCGCCGAACCGCCGCTGATCGTGCCGATCGACGATCTCGCTGCAGGGCGATGGAACGCGACGAAATGTTCGACGCGCTGCACGAGCTGCTGCGCTCCTACCGCGCCACGCTCGCAGCACGACCGGCGCGTGCTGCTCGAGCAGTTCGAGCTCGTCGACTTCGCGCGCAAGGTCGTCGGCGTGGGCAGCGTCGGCACGCGCGCCTGGATCGCGCTGATGCTCGGCCGCGACGGCCAGGACCCGCTGTTCCTGCAGATGAAGGAGGCCGAGGCCTCGGTGCTCGAGGAGTTCCTCGCGCCGAGCGAGTTTCGACAACCACGGCGAGCGCGTCGTCACCGGGCAGCGCCTGATGCAGGCCTCGAGCGACATCTTCCTCGGCTGGCTGCACGTCGAGTCCGGGCCTCGACGGCCAGGAGCGCGACTTCTACGGGCGCCAGCTGAAGGACTGGAAGGGCTCGGCGGAAATCGAGCAGATGGTTCCCAGGGGCATGGCCGCCTACGGCCGGCTGTGCGGCTGGACGCTCGCGCGCGCGCACGCCCGCAGCGGCGACCGCATCGCGATCGCCGCCTACCTCGGCAAGGGCGCGAGCTTCGACCGCGCGATCGTCGAGTTCTCCCACGCCTACGCCGAGCAGAACGAGCGCGACTACAAGGCGCTCGCAGCGGCCGTCGAGTCCGGCCGGATCACCGCCGAGACCGGTCTCTGAAGCCGGGCCGGGCCCACAGTCGCATCGTGCCGAGCGAAGCAATCTCCTTCGCCCTCGCGGCGTCGATCTACCCGCCTGCCGTCGCGGCCGTGATAGCCCTCGGGCGAGGAACCGACGTGCGGCTGCGCGTAGTGCTGTTCGTGGTCGCCGCGTTCGTCACGGTGTTCGTGACCGGCTCGCTGATGCTGCTGCTATTCGAGGAACTCGGCGCGACGAGCCAGCAGCAGCGCTCGATCAGCTCAGGGCTCTACATCGTCGGCGGCGTGGTGCTCCTGTGGCTCGCGAACCGTTTGCACCATCCAGGCCCCCCCAAGCCGAAGAAGGTGAGCGGTCCGTCGAAAACCGAGCGCTACCTAGAAAGCCGGCGACTCGTGCTCCTGCTCGGCCTCGTGCTCTACGTGGTGCCCTCGCCGATCTACGTGGGCCTTGTCAAGTCGATCGCCGACACGAATACATCTACGAGCCAGGAGCTCGCGTACCTCGTAACGGCGTTGCTGATCATGCTGTGGATGATCGAGATACCGATGCTGCTTCTGCTTGCGTTTCCGCGGCGAGGGTCGGTCGTGCTTGAAAGCATCAACAACTGGTTCGCCCGCAACGGACGGCTGGTCGCGATCATCGCGGCCGTGGCATGCGGCATCTACCTCATCGGGGTGGGGCTCGTGGAACTCGCCTGACATAGGGTGGCGAGAACGTGACCCACATACACCCCGAACAAGGAGGAGCCGTGGCCGTCGATCCCACTGCCGAGGACATCCGGCGCCTGCTCGCCGAGGACGATCAGGGACCGGTCGTCATGCTGAACCTCCTGCGCTTCGCAGGGGAGGAGGGACGCGCGTCATATGAGCGCTACGGGAAAGCCGTTGTGCCCTTTCTGGAGAAGGTCGGCGCAAGCGTCATCTACGCCGGCGACTACTCGACGACGCTCGTCGCTCCGGAGGATCATGACTGGGACGCGCTGCTCGTTGTGCGCTACCCGAGCCGCGGCGCCTTCCTCGAGATGATCAAAGACCCCAACTATCAGAAGATCACCCACCTGCGCAGCGAGGGACTCGAGGCGGCGGTTCTGCAGGCGACGCGGCCGTGGAGCACCTAGCGGGCGTCGGCGCAGCGGATGCGTAACACTCCATCCATGGAGCATGGCGCCAGCTTCTCGACCGAGCAGGCGAGATCGATCGGCGAGGCCATCGGCATCGACTGGCAGACCTCGAGCTTCGACGTCGAGCAGTTCCGCATGGGTCTGGGGGTGGAGCTGGAGCATGGAACCCATGACCCGGAAACCAACGTGAGCGACGACGACGAGCTCACCACGGGCAAGATCGCCCGCGCCCATCTGAACGAGTTCCCCGACTACTACACGCGCCTTGAGCGGATGGAGACCGAGGCCGAGCGCTATTGGGCAGAGCGTGAAGCGGGCGGCGTCGAGTAGTTGATGTCGAGTGTCGAGCGGGATCGTCAGACGATCCGCTCGACGGCGTGCTCGAGCTCGTGCAGGCGCCGCAGCCGCGGTGACTTCAAGGTGCGCCCGGTGAGCAGCGTGGCCATCGCGCAGGCCAGGAAGCAGGCCGCTCCGAGTGAGGTGTTCCAGTTGGCCGCGGCGAGATCGATCATCGAGCCGCTGGAGGGGACGATATAGCCGGCGACGGCTGAGATGCCGAAGAAGATGCAGCCCAGCAGGTTGACCGACGGCTCCCACCATCCCGAGCCACCCCGCCGGGGCAGCCAGCCGCGCCGCGCCGACGCGCGGTAGGCGATCGCGCCCGAGACCAGGAAGCAGATCGAGCCGAGCGCGTCCGGGCGCCACACGAGCCGGTCGTAGGTGGGATTCGACAGAGCCGTGTGCATCGCCTGGTAGGTGGTCACGTTGAAGAACAGGGTGCCGGCGGACTGGATGGTCGCGGCCCACCATGCGGCCCGCCCGGCCCGGGCGAGTGGCGCGAACCGAAGGCCAGGGAACTCTGCAGCGCCCCGCCTGTGGTGAACAGGATGGAGCCGACGAAGAACGTGACGGCGTCGGCGCCTTCCCCCACCAGGGCCGCATAGCCCGGAAAGGGGCCGATCAGGAAGCACGTCGAGCCGGTGGCGAAGAACAGGGCCATCCAGCGCTCGCGACTCATGGCCTGCCGCTCGCGCAGCGAAAGCCGAGGTTCCCGGTCGAGCTGTCGGGCGTGTTCGAGCTGCGTGCCGCCACGCGGTAGCGGTTGCAGTAGGAGCGGTGACAGAGGTATGAGCCGCCGCGCATCACCCTCGCCTCGCCGGCGGGTGGACCGGTGGGGTCGCGCCCGGGCGCGCTGCGGTGCCATGTGGGACTGAACCAGTCCGCGCACCATTCCCAGACATTGCCGGCGACGTTGTGCAGCCCGTAGCCGTTGGGTGCATACGCATCGACCGGCGCAGTGCCGAGGAAGCCGTCCGCGAAGGTGTTGTGCGTCGGGAAGGTGCCCTGCCAGATGTTGCAGCAGTGCTCGCCGCCGGGACACAGCTCATCGCCCCACGCGTAGCGCTTCTGCACGAGACCGCCGCGGGCGGCGTACTCCCACTCGGCCTCGCTGGGAAGTCGCACGCCCGACCATCGGCAGAAGGCCAGCGCATCGTTGTGCGAGACGTGGATGACCGGGTGGTCCATGCGCTCTGAGATCGAAGATCCCGGTCCCTCGGGATGGCGCCAGTCGGCACCGAACACCTGGCGCCACCAGGGGGCCTGCGCGACCGCGCTCGTGGCCGGGAAGTCATCCGGCAAGAGGCCCGCGAAAACGAACGACCAGCCGAAGCGCTCCGCCTCGGTGATGTAGCCGGTCTCCTGCGCGAATTGCGTGAAGCGAGCGTTGGAGACCACGACGGGGTCGATCCAGAACGGCGAGAGCTCGACCTCGCGTACCGGGCCCTCGCCGTCGGCCGAGAAGCCGTCGGCGTCCTCTGTGCCCATCAGGAAGCGACCGCCGTCGAGTCCCAGCATGTCTGCCCGCGCGGCGCGCATCGGCCCAAGCGTAGCCGCACCGGATCGGGCCGGGCGACACCGTGGCGTAGGCTGCGAGCGGATGAAGTGGGCCGTCGCCTTGATCGCGCTCGCTGTGCTTGCCGTCGTGGCGGTGTCGCGGCGCCTGTCGGGGACGCCGGTCACCGCGCAGATGGTGTTCCTCGCCTTCGGCGTGATCATCGGCCCGCAGGTGCTGGACGGCCTCGACGCGTCATCGAGCGGGGGGCCGGTTCGCACGCTCGCCGAGGCAACGCTTGCGATCGTGCTGTTCGCCGACGCCTCGCGGATCGACCTGCGGGCACTGCGACGTCAGTACACCGTGCCGGTGCGCCTCTTGGGGATCGGGCTGCCGCTCACGATCGTGCTCGGGGCGTTGATCGCCGGCGTTCTGTTCGGCGCGCTCACCTCCGCCGAGGCGATCATCCTCGCGATCCTGCTCGCGCCGACGGATGCTGCGCTCGGCCAGGCCGTCGTCGCCGACACTCGGGTGCCGATGCGCGTGCGCCAGGGTCTCAACGTCGAGAGCGGCCTCAACGACGGGATCTGCGTCCCGCTGCTGTTCATCGCGATCGCGGCGGCCGACGTCAGCTCGTCGATCACCTCGGGCCACAGCGCCGTCAGGGTCGCATCCGATGAGATCGGCTACGGGTTGCTCGGCGGGCTTGCCGCCGGAGTACTCACAGCCGCGATCGTGCTGATCGCCGGCCGCCGCGAGCTGATCGCGCCCGCGTGGCGCCAGGTCGCACCCGTCGCCGGAGCCGCGCTCGCTTACGGAACGGCCTCCGCGCTGGGGGGCTCGGGCTTCATCGCCGCGTTCGTGGCGGGGCTGTCGTTTGGCTGGCTCTTGCGTGGCGACACGGCCGGGATCGGCCGCTTCAACGAGGAGCTCGGCGATCTGCTCGGCGGCGTGACGTTCGTCGTGTTCGGCGCGCTGCTGCTCGGACCGGCGCTCGGACATCTGAGCTGGCGCATAGGGCTGTACGCGCTGCTCAGCCTGACCGTCGTGCGGATGGTCCCTGTCGCGATCGCGATGCTCGGCACGCACACACGACCGGCGACGGTCGCGTTCATGGGCTGGTTCGGCCCCCGCGGCCTCGCCTCGATCGTGTTCGCGCTGATCGTCGTCCAGGAGGCCGACCTCCCGCACGGGACGACGATCGTGCTCACGGCGTACGCGACTGTGGGCCTCTCGACGTTCGCCCACGGCATCTCGGCAAGCCCGCTCACCGACCGCTATGCCCGGTGGCTCGCGGCGCACCCGCGGGGTCGGCTCTCAGATACGGAGCTCGCGCCGGCTGCGCCGATACGCTCCCGGGGCGGCGCGGAAGCCGCAGAGCCCGCGATGCGCGCGGCGCCTCCCGCTAGCTCGTGAGCCCGGCGATGCCGTTGCGAAGGAGCGAGATCGCCAGCAGGAAGAGGATCGCGGCGGCGACTCTCATCGCATTTCGCTCAAGCCACGCTCTGGCTCCGTGAAGCACGCGCAGGGCGCGATCGGGCGAGACGAGCGAGCATCACGATCGCCGCCAAGAGTGGCAGCAGCGACACGACGGTGAAGGCCAGCCACAGGAGCATGTACTGCGCGGCGTTCGGGTTGGTCTCGGAGATGCTCTTCAGGGCGAGCGGGATGAACGCGCCGGGGTTCGCCAGGGATGCTCCGGCGGCGACGATCGCTATCCAAGGCGAGGATGCGACCTTGCTCATTTTGTCGATCGTGCCGGCCACACGCTGTGGGTCGGCGGGCCGTCTGAAGAGCCGCACGACGAAGACCAGCGCCAGCACGCCCGCTATCACGTCGATGATCGCGACCGGAGTTTTGGGTGTGTTCGACTTGGGCGAGGCGGCTGCATTTCCCGAGCACGAATGCCGCTATGACGCCAATGATCATCGTGACGGCGAAGGCGCCGAGGAAGAACCAGAAGCCGGTGCGCCGCGGCCGCTTGCCGAGCACGAGCGCGAGAATGCTGAACGAGAGCGTCGTCGGCGAGAGCATCGCGGCGAGCGCGATGAGCCCGAGTTCGATGTAAACCGCTTCCACCGGTTCGCTCTGTAAGCCGACTCAGCCGCCTGCGCTGCTAGGCGTCGGGGAATTCCTCCGCGGTCTGGTGGCGCAGCACGTAGGTGCCGAGGTAGGCGAGCGCCAGGAACACGATGATCCCGGCGGCTTTGCCCGTGGCGGGGATCGGGTCCCAGATGAAGATGAGGGCCATGATCGCCGTGACGATTCCGTAGGTCCACCCGGGCTGGTGGCGCAGGAACGGGGCGATCGCGCCGCGGGCCCTGGTGGCGAGCTTCGCCGGGCCCGGCGAACCACGCCGCGGCGATCAGGGGGATGCCGATGATGATGAACGCCCCGGCGATTTCCGCGAGCCTCGACGTGGCGATCTGAGATGACGGCTTCGGCCGCGGGCTTGACCGATTCGGTCTTGACCAGCGAGTCGCTCACTTGCGAGACGAGGATGCGCGCGCCCGAGGTAGACGAGCATGCCGGCGAAGACGATCGCGCATGCCCACCTTCATCAGCGTGCGGCGGCGGTATCCGCGGGCGAGGGCGATTGCCAGCGCGTAGAGCAGCGGCACGATGATCGTCAACAGCGAGCGCGAGGCCCTTGAGCGCCTTGCCGCCGTCCTGGACGAACTTGAGCTGGTTTGACTTGAGGATCTTCAGGTGCGCGACAGAGGGCGGCAGCTTGGAGCCGACGTTGGGCAGGCCGAGCCGGTCTGCGATGTCGGTGACGATCGAGGCGAGGTCGAGCGTGACCTCGCCGCCGTTGATCACGTACGGCGCCCTGTCGCCTTCGACGATCGTGACGAACGACTGGTCAGCGGCGCGGTTGGCGTGCTTCCAGACTTCCTGGACACGCGGGCTGGCGAGGGCACGCTGGGCGGCGGCGGTGGCTAGGCTGCGCAGCGCCTCCGGCGATCGGCCCGGCCAGCGGCACGAGCAGCGCCGGCAGCCTGGACTTCAGTTCCTGTCGACGTTGACGTTCGCGTAGAGCTGGTCGACGAGGTAGTTCGAGGTGGCTTCGCGAACGTCGAGTTCTGCAAGAGCTGCGTGCTGGTGTTTGCCCAGTTGTCGGGGTTGAGGATCTGGCGGTTGGCCCACACGGCGAAGATCGCGAGGATCGCCAGCACCGTCGTACCCCAGATCAGCACCTGCACGAGAATCCGCCGGCCCCGCGTCGCGGGTGCCTGCTCCCCGCGCTCGGACCGGGCCGGGGGAGAACCACCCTGCGCGGTGGCCGAAGCCGCCGCTTCCGTTGGGTCAGGCTCTGCGTGGGTTCCGCTCGTCTTGCACTCTGCCCTCTCCGCTCCCAGCCGGCGTTCACAGAAGTCCGGCGTGCACGTCGGAGCCTATCTTTTCTCACCGGTGACCGATATCTTGAGCAGCTCCCGCTTGGCGGCCGCGTACTCCTCGTCGGTGATCGCACCGCGGTCGCGCAGGGCCGCGAGCCGCTCGAGCTCAGCGGCCGTCGAGGGCGGGCCCGCCGCCGCCCGCGGCGCCTCGTCGCGGCGCGCGCGCGGCCGATCTTCTCGCCCACCGAGTGGGCGTACTGCCCAGCGACGGCGCGCATCGAGATCGGCTGGGCGTCGGGGAACTCCTCGGCGATCTGGCCGCGCAGCACGTGGGCGCCGAGGAAGGCGAGGATCGTGAACAGCAGCATCTCCCACGGGTTGCGCGTCGCCGGGATCGGGCCCCAGATGAAGACGAGGGCGAGCAGCGCGGCGGTGATCCAGTAGGCGAGGCCCGGGCGCTCGCGGAAGTGGGGCGCCAGGAAGCGCCGGGCGGCGACCGCCCAGCGCGCCGGCCCGGCGAACCACGCCGACAGGATGACCGGGATGCCGATGATGATCGAGGCGCTCGCGACCTGCACCAGCAGCGAGGTGGCGACCGAGTAGGCGTCGTTGGCGGCGGGTTCGATCGACGCGTCGGTGGTGATCGCCGAGACGAGCTGGCCCTGCCCGATCTTGCGACCGAGCAGCACGATCAGGCCGGCGAACACGAGGCTCCAGCCGACCCACATCAGCGTGCGCCGGCGATGTCCGCGGGCCAGGTACATCGCCAGGACGTACAGCGCGAACATGAGGATCGTCAGCACCAGCGCCAGCGCGTGAAGCGCTTTGGCCAGGTTGCGCGCCAGCCCGAGCTGACTGGAGGTGACGACCTTCAGGTTCGCCACCGAGGCGGCAGCTTGTCGGCGATGCCCGAGGGCAGCCCGAGGCGCGTGGCTGAGTTTGGCCACGATTTCGCGCAGGTTCAGCGAGACGGTTCCGCCCTGGATCTGCACGCGCGAGCCGCCGCCCTTGACGATCGCTGACGAGCGCCTGGTCGGCCGTGCGGTTGGCGTTCTCCCAGGCGCTCTGCACGCGCGGGGTTTCCAGCGCCTGTTCGGCGCGCCTGTTCGGCGAGGTTGTGCAGCGCTCCGGAGATCGGGCCGGCGAGCGGCGCGAGTTGCGGGGGCAGGCCCGACTTGAGCTGGCCTTCACGTCGACGTTCGCGTACAGCTGATCGACCAGGTAGCCGGACACGGCGGTGCGGATGGTCGGCTTCTGCAACAGCGCGGTGCTCGTCTTCGCCCAGTTGGTCGGGTTCATGAGCTGGCGGTTGGCCCAGATCGCGAAGATCGCGAAGACCGCGAGCAGCGTGGCGAGCGCCGAGGATCACGCGCACCCAGATGCGGTGCGCGCGGCCGCCGGGCCAGCGCCGAGGTGAGCTGCCGCGCGCCGGTGTCGCTCACGCCGGTGGGTCGATCCGCGCGCTTGCCTACGCCGCCCGCGCCGGCGCCGCCGGAGCCCACGCCGGCGGGCGAGCCACCGGCGCGCCCGATTCACCTCGCGCCATCCTTGGCCCTCTCCTCAGGGTCCTCGGCCACGATCGGCGAGGCTATCAGGCCTAGCCCGCCGCGGCCTCCTTCTCGCGCCCGTCGAGCTCCCGCTTGAACTCCTTGTTGTCGGCGTCGATCTCCTTCTCGATCGACTTTTCCGCGCGTGTGAGCGCCTTGTCGAGCTGCTCTTCAACGCGCGACTCCCCGATCACGATCAGCGCCGCCTCTCCTCCGTCCAGCAGCTCGCCGAGCTCCTTGGCGTCGCCGCGCGAGATGCCCTTGCGCAGATGCCCGCCGACGCCGCCGACGACGCCGCCGACCACGGCCGCCCCGATGATCGACGGCGGGAACAGAATCCCGACGACCGCGCCGACCGCGATGCCTCCCCAGGCGCCGTGCTGTGTGGGCTTCTCGTGCTTTCGACGTGAACCTTGCCGTCGGCGTCCTTGACGATCAGCGCGACGTCATAGGTGCCGACGAGCTTCGCCGCGTGGAGCTCAAGCAGGCTGTCGTAGTCGGCAAAGGCATCGGCGCGGTCGGCATAGGTCGCGGCGTAGATGAAAACGGGTCTGTCGCTCATCTCATCTCCTGTTCGTGGCGCCAGATGATAGGAACGCGCTCGCCCCGAGATGTCATGTCGCTGCGGTGGACCCGTGAAAACGGCTTGATCGGCAGCGCACCGCGATCCTTTGCCCGAGCCTCCTAACTCGTCTGAATCGAGCGCCACGCGAGGATGCTGTACGCTGCACACCGCCCCGGCCGTCGCGGCCGCATGCGGCCGCTGCGGCGTCAGCTCATCCCGACCGATAAGGACGGACACATGATCCTCGCAACCAGTTACCCGTTTCTCGAAGTCGTCTGGACGATGCTCGTCTTCTTTGCGTTCGTGGTCTGGATCTGGCTCCTGTTCACCGTGTTCGCCGACATCTTCCGCCGTCACGACACGTCGGGGTTCGCGAAGGTCCTGTGGATCATCTTCATCATCATCATCCCCTATTTCGGCGTGTTCATCTACCTGATCGCCGAGC
Organism: uncultured Solirubrobacteraceae bacterium; assembly: GCA_963730575.1. Classification (GTDB taxonomy): domain Bacteria; phylum Actinomycetota; class Thermoleophilia; order Solirubrobacterales; family Solirubrobacteraceae; genus Palsa-744. Next base: position 306,703 of record CAVSSG010000003.1, on the reverse strand, counting down.
ACAAGGGCATGACCGAACGGCCATCAAGCAGCAGGAAGCCGCGCAAGCGCAGGTCGACCAGTACGTGCAGTCGGTCGCCGGCCAAGGGAGACCCCACCGAGCAGATCGCCAAGGCCAAGCAGCTGCTCGACAGCGGCACGATCACGCAGGCCGAGTTCGATCAGATCAAGCAGAAGGCGCTGGCTCGGCTAGCCCCGAGAGCGTCTGTCGGCGAAGGGCGGTGCCGTGGGCGTCAGCCGGCGGCGCCCACGCCGCTTCGCCCGTAGAACGCGGCCTCTTCGCGACCGAGCTCGGTCACCGGGCTCATCGCCGTACATCCACTCGCGGGCGATCCTGTGCCAGTTGGCGCTGGCGCGCAGCTGCGAGAGCACGGCCAGCGTCAGCATCTCCATGCGCCGGCCGAACAGGTGCTCGGGGCGCATGTCCTGGTGGCGCATCTCGCGGAAGTGGCTGGAGCGCGGGTCCGAGCTCTCGATCATCACGTGCGTGGCGACCTCCGGCGTCAGCTCGGACCGTTTCGTCGGCCGTCGTGTACCACCAGATCGCATCCTCGATGAACGCCAGCAGATGGCCGGGGTCGACCCGCTCGGGCTCGGGCAGAAAGCCCGACTTGGCGAGCAGCTCGTGCAGCGCCGGCGCGTCGCCCTCGACCACCGCCCTCTGCGCGGCGAGCTCGAGCTCCACCGCGGCCGGGTCCATGCGCTTGAACAGCCCGAAGTCCAGAAACGCCATGCGCCCGTCCTCCGAGCAGCAGGAAGTTCCCCGGGTGGGGATCGCCCGAGAACTGCCGGTGGCGATACAGGCAGCCGAGGAAGAACCGGAACACGATCTCCCCGATGCGGTCGCGCTCTGCCTGCGGGCGACCCTTGAGCTCCTCGAAGCCGACGCCGCGCACGAACTCGCTGACCAGCACCCGCTCGCGCGACATCGCGCCCACGACGTCGGGCACGACGATGAAGGGGTGCCCGGCGAAGATGCGGGCCAGCGAGCGCTGGTTCTGGGCCTCGAGCTCGTAGTCGAGCTCCTCGACGATCCGCTCCTTGATCTCTTCGGCGATCGCCTTGACGTCCATCCCCGGCGTCATCCGCTTGAGCACGCGCATGATCATGTCCAGGTTCTGCAGATCCGCCCGCACCGCGCGCGGCCACCCCGGGGTACTGGACCTTCACCGCCACCTCGCGGCCGTCGTCCTTCAGGTTCGCGCTGTAGACCTGCCCGATCGAGGCCGCCGCGATCGGCTCCTCGTCGAACGAGGAGAACACCTCCGCGATCGGCTCTTCGAGGTCCTCCTCGACCACGCGACGCATCTGTTTGAAGGACACCGTGGGCGCCGCGTCGCGCAGCTTGGCCAGCTCGTGCTGGAACTCCTCGCGGTGCTCCTCGGCCGACCAGGCCCGACGTCCAGGAAGGACATCACCTGCCCGAGCTTCATCGCGGCGCCCTTCATCGTGCCGAGCACCGCCACGATCTGCTTGGCGGTCTCCAGCTGGCGCCGGGACATGGCCTCCCTCGAGGCCTCCTCGCCGCGCGTGACGTTTGCTGCACGCGTCCCGAACTGCTTCACGGCCTCGCTCGCCGCCAGCGTGGCGACCGTCGCCGTGCGCCGTGCGCGGGAGGTCGGAATCTTCTCGCTCTCCCGCGCCATGTCCTCCATCCTACGGGCCAGCCGACGCTCCCTTCGGCTTGACCTGTGACCCGGGCACGATGTCGTCGATGCCGTCCTGCCAGCGCACCCAGGCCTTCGTGCCGCCGTCGTAGTCCTCGCCGAGCAGCACCAGCGTGGCCGGCTCGCCGAGCGCCGTGCAGGGCTCGCTTCCCGGTGCGTCGAGGCCGCGCCAGATGCGGATGAACTGGTTGGAGTCCCACTCCTGCGCGACGGTGGTCGCCTCGGCGTGGCCGGGATATATGATCGGTCTCCGGCGGCAGCTCCATCAGCGTTCCCATGATCGAGTCCCTGCAGATCGGTGTAGGTGGTGTGGCCGGGAGCCCTCACGCCGCCGACCGAGTTCCTGAACAGCGTGTCGCCGGTGAACACGACCGCCTCCCGGCCCGCGAAGCCGCCCGGCGCGGCGCTCGAGGCGCGTGCCGGGGCCTGCCGGCCCGGAGCGGCGGCGCCCGCCCATCTCGGCGGATCGCCCACCAGGAACGAGAGCATCCCGGCGGTGTGCCCGGGCGTGTACAGCGGGCGCACCTCGAGCGTGCCGAGCAGGAGCGTCTGACCAGCCTCGACCGTACCCGTCACGAGCTCGCGGCATCGGCCCCCGTCGCGGCGCCCTCGAGCATGTCGCGCTCGAGCGGGCTGATCAGCACCTCGAGCTCCGGCCAGCGCTCCCGCAGCGCCCCCGCCTCGCACACGTGGTCGAAGTGGTGGTGGGTGAGCAGCACGTGGGTCGGCGTCAGCTCCGAGCCGCTCGGCCGCCTCGATCAGCGACGCCACGGGCCCGCCGGCGTCGACGAAGAACGCCGGCGCCGCCCTCGCGATCGGAGACCAGGTAGGTGTTCGACAGGAACTGCGGATGTGTGGCGCGCTCGACGATCATCGCCGCCATCCTTGCACGAAGACCCTCACGCCGGCGAGGCCCGTGCGCGCCCACTCACCGGCGACCAGCGCGCCCAGGCCGTTCAGATAGCTCTCGTCGCCCACGTCCCTGCGCCACTCGAGCCCCTCCACCGACCCGGCGCAGTCGACGACACGTCTCGCGCGCGCTCTCGAGCGTCGGGCGCCGTGGTGACCAGCGCCACCGCGCGTGAGGTCCCCACCGTCGAGTAGAGATTCTCGCCGATCTCGACCGCCGACGCGAAGAACACGTGGCAGCCGCGCGCTTCCATCGCCTGCCGATCGAGCTCGAACTCGTAGGGCGCGCCGGCGCGCAGAGCGTAGTCGGGCGAGACCAGGTAAAGCACGAGCGAAGCCTCCTTGCTCAGCGGCACATCGCCCTCTCTGAGCTCCCCGTTCGACATGCGCTGCCATGACCTCCGGCCAGTTGCCGGCGAACAGGCTCATGATGTTCATGCACTCCGGATCGCCGAAGCGGGCGTTGAACTCGATCACCTTGACGCCCGCGGCGGTGGCGAAGAAGCCGCTGTTCATGATCCCCGTGAAATGGCGCCCCTGACTCGCGAGGCTGCTCGATCACCCGCTCGATGATCGAGCAGGCCCCCTCGTAGTGGCCCATGGTCATGAACGGCAGCGTCGGCTCGGCCATCGAGAGCGAGCCCATGCCACCCGTTCCGGGTCCCCGGTCGCCGTCGTAGCGGAAGGGATAGTCGTAGGTGGCTGGAGGGAACAGCACCGTCGTGCCGTCACTGATCGCCTGGATCGTGAACTCGGCGCCGACGATCTTCTCCTCGATCAGCACCGACTCCTCGGCATTGCGGCGCTCGAGCAGGCTCAGGGCGTAGTCCCGCGCCTCCTCGTGGCTTGCCAGATGGGGACCCATGACCTTCACCCCCTTACCCCCGGTCAGACCGGAGGGCTTCACGACCACGGGCGTGGAGCCGAACGAATCGATCGCCTCCGCCACCTCCTGCGCGTCGGCGACCACGCGCAGCATCGGCACCGCCTCCGGCGCGATCTGGAAGAGCAGCTCGCGGGCGAAGACCTTGTTCCACTCGATCTCCGCACCGGCACGCGTCGGGCCGACCGCGCGCGTCCCCTGCGCCAGCAGCGCGTCGACGACCCCCGCGGCGAGGGGCTCGTCCGAGCTGACCATCGCGAGGTCGATCTCCTGCGAGCGTGCGAACGCCGCCACGAGCTGCGGGTCGCAAACGTCGCCGGTCGCATGGCCGCCTCCAGACGCCTCGACGTAGCGAACGATCGAGGGGTTGGCATGGCCCATGAAGGCGTACAGCGCGCTGTGCTCGGCCATCCGGAAGGCCAGGGCGCTCTCGCGCCCGCCATGACCGACGATCAGAGTTCGCACGCGGGCAGTCTAGAGTTCAGCCGCTCGTCGCAGCGGCTCAGGACCGTCGCCGCCGAGCGATCACTCGGCGACTACTTCGCAGGTGGAGGGCTCGACGCCTTCGCCGCCCTCGTTCACGGTCGCTCCAGAGCCTGCGCCATTCAACTGCTGCGCCTCGGCCACAGGACCTTCGGGGCTCGGGCAGTAGCCGTGGGCGTTGCGGTGGAGGAAGTCGAACCAGAAGCTGGCGGCGCCTCCCCAGTCGTTCCAGGCGTCGGGCTGCCAGCTCCCGTACGCGGGAGGCCTCACCGCTCCGCACACCGACGGGCAGCCGACCCAACCGTCGGCCGCAGCCGGCGAGGCCGTGGCAAGCGTCGGCACGCCAAGCATCGCGAGCGTCATCAGAGCACCGCACGTCGCTCTGCGGGCGCGCCGAACAACGACACCCGTGGCAGCCGTACCTCCCATCTCCGCATCCTTGCAGTCCATTTCTCCCCCGTTTACGGTCATCTCGGTCGTGCTAGGACCCGCGCAACTACACGACCAAGCTAGCACGCGCGGTTGCGGCGATCAAGGCCGCGCGAATCGCACGGCGGGCGGCGCTCGGGTGATCGCCCGGGCCGGGTCGCCGCGCGCTTTCACCGACTCTCCTACAGTTCAGCCCGTGGCCCTCATCCACACCTGCTACCGCATCACCGACGTAGACCGGTCGGTCGCCTTCTACAACGCCCTCGGCTTCGAGGAGGTCGGCCGGATCCCGATCCGCGACGAGGCGATCAACGTATTCATGAACCAGCCGGGCGACGGCGACATGCCGCGTCTGGAGCTCACCTACAACTTCGGCGTGGACTCATACGAGATCGGCACCGGCTACGGCCACATAGCGATCACGGCCGAGGACCTCGACGCGACGCTCACCCGGCTCGCCGCGCAGGGCATCGAGCCCGAGAAGCCGCCCTACTCCGTCCGCGAGGGGGGCTCACGGCTGTGCTTCGTACGCGATCCGGACGGCTACCGCGTTGAGATCATCGAGAGCTCCCGGCCCTAGCCGCGGCCCCACTCAGGACAGCACGCGACCGCGGAACTTGCGCAGCCCGAGCGTGAGGAAGACCACCCCGAACAGGGTCAGCGCCGGGTAGACCGCCAGCAGCGACATGTGCGGCGCCCTGGTCAGCCCCGCACGCAGGCCCTCGTTGACGTAGATCAGCGGATTGATCAGCACGAGGATCTGGAGCCAGTGGACACCGTGGACCTGGACGGGGGACAGGCGCGTCCACGCATAGTAGGTTCCACCGAGGAAGGTGAGGGGAAGCACGACGAACCCGAACATCAACCCGATGTTGCGCGGCTCGAACGCGGTCCCGAGGAGCAGCCCGAGCGAGGTCATCGTCACACAGGCCAGCGGGATCAGCGTTATCACGATCCACCAGGTCACCGACAGGTGCGCGTGCACTCCCGGGGCGTGGATCACATCGGCGATCGGGAAGACGATCAAGGCGGCAATTAGCCCCTGCACAGCGGCTGAGAGGACCTTCGAGATGGCCACCAGCCAGATCGGGCAGGGCGCCTGGACGCGATCCTCGATCTCGCGCGTGTAGCCGAACTCCGTGGCGAGCGGCAGGGCCACGGCCTGGATTCCCTGGAACATGATCGAGATCCCGACGACGCCCGGGACGAGGATGGTGGCGAACGCGGACTCCGAGACCTTGCCTCCGCCGCCGCCGACGCCCTGGCCGATCGTGGGGAACACGTAGAGGAACACGAACACGAGCAGGAACGGCTGGATCACGGTGCGGATCGCGAACTCGCCGAAGTTCTTGCGCAGGACCAGCAGATCGCGCAGGATCAGCGCCCGCAGCGCAATGCGGCTCGCGGCCACCGTCGAGCGCGCCGGCTGGATCTCGATGTGGGGATGGCCGGTCGCGGTGGGCGAGACGGCGGACATCACTCGCGCAGCTCCTTGCCGGTGAGGTTGATGAAGACGGTCTCGAGGCTCGGCTCGGACACCGACAGGTCGACCACGTCGAGACCCTCCCTCTCGGCCGCGTTCACGATCCGCGGCACCAGCCGCTCGACGCCCTTCACGTGCAGCTCCACGCCGCCCTCGATCACGCGCGCGCGCGTAACGCCGGCGATCTCCTCGGACAGCCGGCGGACGTGCTCCTCGGAGGCCCCGCGCGCCTTCACCGTCACGATCGTGTCAGCCCCAACCGACTGCTTGAGCGCGTCCGGCGTGTCCAGCGCAAGGATCCTGCCGTGGTCCATGATCGCCACGCGGTCGCAGAGCGCGTCGGCCTCCTCCATGTAGTGCGTGGTCAGCAGGATCGTCTGGCCCTCGCGGTTCAGCTCGCCGAGGATCTCCCACAGCGCGAGGCGGCCCTGCGGATCGAGGCCCGCGGTCGGCTCGTCGAGGAACAGCACCGCCGGACGGTGGAAGATCGCCCGCGCCACCATCAGCCGCTGGGCCATCCCGCCGGACAGCGCGTAGACGGACGCCTTGGCCCATTTCGAGAGCTGGAACTGCTCCAGCAGCTCGTCGGCCGTGCGGCGGGACTCGGCCGCGGGGATGCCGAACAGGCGGCCGTGGAAGTAGAGGTTCTCCCACACCGTCAACTGGCGGTCGAGCGTGTTCTGCTGGGAGACGATCCCGATCAGCTGCTTGGCCAGCGCGGGGTGCACGACGACGTCGATCGCGGCGACGTAGGCCGAGCCCGACGTCGGGACGACGCGGGTCGTGAGCATCCCGGCGGTCGTCGTCTTGCCGGCCCCGTTCGGTCCCAGCAGCCCGAATATCTCTCCGCCGTAGACGCTCAGGTTGAGGTTGTCGACCGCCGCGAAGTCCGTGCCCGCGTAGACCTTGGTCAGCTCGACCGTACGAATGACCACACCGGCACCGCCGTCGCCTCCGTCCACGCTCGTGTCATGGTCCAGCGGCAGGATCTCAGCTTGCTCGGTCGCGGCCATCACCCCAATGTACAGCTCCGGCGCTACCCTTCTGCAGAGCGATGGCTGACACCGGCAAGATCGCCAAGAACCTCGAGCGCTTCGCCCAAGCGGTGGCCGCGCACGATCGCGAGAACCCCACGCACACCGCCTACGGCATCGGCCTGGCGTACTTCGACATCGAGCGTCTCGGCCTCGAGGAGGGGGAGGAGATCCTGCCCGGCATCACGATCCATGCCGACAGGGGCGTGACCGGGAACTTTCGCGTGCTGTGCGACGGCCAGCACGACGAGGACCGCACCGAGGTCGAAGAGGAGACGGTCGAGGCCATCGCCACGCAGGCCTTGCCGAGCATCGCCCCCCGCTTCAGCGACCAACAGTCGGGTTAGGCACTCCCGCGCGGGCGGCGATCATCGCGACGAGCCGTTCGATCGTCGGGCACTCGACCCCATGCCGAGCGGCCGCCCGCAGCACCGAGCCCGGGATCGCGTCGAGCTCGGGCTCCCGGCCCGCCGCGATGTCCCGCTGCATCGAGCTTCCAAGCGTGTCGTGGGCATTCTCCAGCTCGGCGATCGCCGTTGACGGGTCGACGTCCGGCGCGCCCTCGGCGCATCCGACCGCGCAGCCCTCCTCGATCGCACCGACCAGCGCGGCGCGCAGCTCGGGTGTCGAGCGAATCTCCCCCAGCAGCTTGTCGTAGGCGCTCGTGGTGCACGCAAGGGCGTTCAGGCGGACGAGCTTCGACCACATCACCTGCGCCTCGGAGTCGAGCACGCGCGCCGGCACCCCGGCGGCATTCAGCGCCCCCGCGAGCTCGACCATCTGCGGGCGCATCCGCGGATCGCTGCCCGCCATGTTCACCAGCAGGAACGGGCTCGTGTGCACCACCACCCCCGGTGCGGGCCGGTCGGCCTCGACACGGATACTGCCCGCGAGCACGGTGGCGGAGGGAAAGCGCTCACGCAGCACGTTCAGATGATCGAGGCCGTTGAGCAGGGGCAGCACGAGCTCCGGCTGCACGGCGACCCGCTCGAGCGCCGCCGGTAGCCCAGTGGCCTTGGTGGCGACGATCAGCGCATCCACGCTCTCCTGCAGGCTGTTCGTGGCGCGCGGATGCGCGACGAACCGGCCAAACGTGACGCTCTCCACCCGCAGGCCGTGCTCGCCGATGACCCTCGCCGTGGACTCTCTCGCCACCACCAGGACCGGCGTGCCGGCACGGTCGAGCAGGCCCGCCAAGAGGCCACCCACTCCACCGGGACCGAGGACGGCGACCTTCACGGTCCACCACCCGACCGCGGCCCGGTGTGCCTATGCTGGTTGAGCGTCACCTCTGCGAGTCTATGCTCGCTAGCCTTTCTGAACAGGCCCTTCCCGATCACGTGTCCGCCCAGCCCGAACCCACAGCCGCCCAGCCCGAACCCACAGCCGAGCAGCCCGAGATCCTGGCTCGCGGACCCTGGGCCATCGAGCACATCACCGCACGCTGGCGCCAGGAGCACTTCGAGCCGTCACCGGAGCACACCGCGGCGGCGGACGCGGCGATCAAGGGCCTGCAGGACCGAGGCTCTCCCAGCCACGACGGGGTGGCCGCTCGCCTGCTGGACTACAGGCAGGACCGCGACGGGATCGCGATCGAATTGCAGCCGCTGCGCTGGGCTCTGCGCCTGGTCTCGGGCGACGCCTCTTACAGCGTCGCGGCCCTGTGCGTGACGCGCTCGGCCGACGGCCGCTGGCTGGCCGGGCGCAGAGCCGAGTGGGTCTCCTCCTGGGCCGGCCGCTGGGCGTTGGGAGCCGGCGGGGCGGTCGATCTCGGGGAGAACCCCGCCGACACGCTGGTGCGCGAGCTGAGGGAGGAGTGGGCGGTGTCGCCCGAGCGGGTTCGCGGCGAGGCGCTGGTGCGCCTGCCCCACCAGATGGTCATGTTCGTCGGACAGGCGTGGCTCCCGGAGGGCGCCGAGGAAGCCGTCAAGCCCGACCACGAGCACGACGCGTTCGCGTGGTGGCCGCGTGCGATCGACGAGTGGCCACAGGAGGCCGGCGAGGCACTGTCGCGGATGGCCCGCTGGCTGTCGGAGTGAACGCGCCCGCGCGCGTGCGCAGAGCCCCGGTGGACCGCGTCGGGCCACTCACCTTCACACGTCTGAAGTGGACCTCGTTCTTTCACTCAATCGTCTATCTGAGCCTGATCGCATGCGCGCTCGCCGGCCTGGCCGCCCCCACCCTGGTGCTCGGCTGGACCCACGGGATCCTCTGGATCGCGATGTCGGTGGCGTGCATCCTTGCGGTGCGCCTTCGAGTGATTCCCTTTCGTGTCGGCATCGCGGTGGCCGTCCTCGGCGGTCTCGGTCCGTTCATCGGAAGTTACGAGTTCGTTCGCGAGCAGGGCAGGCGTGTGCGCGACCCGTCCGCAACCGCCGCGCTAGAGTGAACGCGACATGGCAACGGAGACCACGGCGCAGCAGACGATAGACGTCGTGACACCTGCCGCCGGTGAGTCGGTCACCGAGGGAACCATCCTCGAATGGCACGTGAAGGTCGGCGATCCGATCAAGGTCGATGAGACGATCGTCGAGATCTCCACCGACAAGGTCGATCTGGAGCTGCCGTCTCCCGCGAGCGGAAAGGTGAGCGAGATCCTGATCGGGGAGGGCGAGACGGTGACAGTCGGTCAGGTGATCGCGCGTATCGCCGTGAACGGCTCGGTCTCCACGGGAGAGGGCGAAAACGGCGGCAGCGTGCCCGACGGCGGCGCCCCGTCGGACAACGGGCCCACCGAGACACCGGCCGGCGTAAAGGCCTCTCCGGTGGCCGCGCGCGCCGCGGCGGTCGAGGGCGTGAACCTCCAGAGCGTCGCCGGCAGCGGCCCGGCCGGGCGCATCACCAAGGCCGACGTGCTGGACAGTGCGCGGGGCGCCGGGTCCGGCGCTCTCGACGGAGCCCCGGCCACGGCCGAGGCGCTCGCCAATGGCGGGGCGACGCCGACGAGCGGCCCGAGCACCCAGCCGATGAGGGGCGGTGCGGCGGCGCTGGCCCGTTACATGGAGCAGTCGCTGACCATCCCCACGGCCACGAGCTTTCGCACACTCACGGTCACTGTGCTGGACGCCCGCCGACGGGAGCTGAAGGCGGCCGGACGCAAGGTGTCCTTCACCCATCTGGTCGCCTACGCGATCGCCCGCGCGGCGCAGGACATGCCGGTGATGAGCAACCACTTCGCCGAGGTCGACGGCAAGCCGCAGCGGATCGACGACGGGCGCGTGAACTTCGGCCTTGCGGTGGACGTGCAGAAGAAGGACGGCTCCCGCACGCTGATGGTCCCCGTCATCCTCGACGCCGGACGCCAGCCCTTCGACCGATTTCTCGAGGCCTACGACGCGCTTGTGGAGAAGGCCCGCACGAACACGCTCGGGGCGGACGACCTCGTGGGGGCAAACGTCACGCTCACGAATCCAGGCGGGCTGGGCACGGTGGCCTCCGTGCCTCGGCTGATGGTCGGCCAGGGGACGATCGTGGCCACCGGCTCCATCGCCTATCCGGTGGGCCTCGGCAACATCGGCGCGACGATCGGGGCTGAGAAGGTCATGACCATGACCTCGACCTACGACCATCGCATCATCCAGGGTGCCGAGTCCGGACGCTTCCTCGCGCGGATCGAGGAGTATCTGCAGGGGGAGCACGGCTTCTACGACGGCGTGTTCGCCTCGCTTGGCGTGGAGCTCGGCCCGCCACCGACCATTCCCGCGCCCGCGGCCGTATCCCCGGAGCCTGCAGGGGTCCCGGAGGCCGGGGTCGATGAGCTGCTGCAGGCGGTCCAGGCGGCCGCCACGCTCGTCACCCGCTTTCGCAGCCACGGCCATCTGGCGGCGCGCCTTGACCCGCTCGGCTCAGAGCCCGAGGGCGATCCGGGGCTGGACCCCGAGCCGCTCGGCCTGACGGCGGAGATCCAGGCCAAGATTCCCGGCCAAGATCTTTCACATGTACGTGCCGGGGGCCACGCTCGCCGAGGCTCTTCCCCATCTGCGCGAGACCTACTGCGGCACGATCGCCTATGAGATCGAGCACATCGCCTCGCATCGCCAGCGGGTGTGGCTGCGCGAGCACATCGAGGCGGGTGCGTTCCGCACTCCGCTCACGGTCGAGGAGCAGAAGTCCGTGCTGAAGCGCCTGGTCGAGGTCGATGCGCTGGAGCGGTTCATGCACAAGGCCTACCTCGGTCAGCACCAGTTCTCGATCGAGGGCCTCGACATGACGGTGCCCATGCTCGACGAGCTGATCCAGCTGTCCGCCGCGCACGGCGCCGGCGAGGTCGTCGATCGGCATGGCCCACCGCGGGCGGCTGAACGTGCTGGCACACAACCTCGGTCGTGCCTACGACACGATCTTCGCCGAGTTCGAGGGCGCCTCGACGCTCGAGGCCGTGACCACGATTCCCCAGGGCGGCACGGGCGACGTCAAGTACCACCACGGCACGCAGGGCACCTACGTGCTCCCGAACGGGGACACGATCAGCGTCAATCTGGAGTCCAACCCGAGCCACCTGGAGTACGTCTCCCCGGTCGTCGAGGGCGCCACCCGGGCCGCGCAGACCACGCGCCGAGGCCCACACGCCCACCAGGACACAGATGCGGCGGTCCCGATCGTGATCCACGGCGATGCATCGTTCCCGGCCCAGGGGGTGGTCGCCGAGACCCTCAACCTGCAGGCGCTCGACGGCTACAAGGTCGGGGGGACGCTCCACCTCATCACCAACAACCAGATCGGCTTCACGACCGACCCCGACGACGCGCGCTCGACGCGCTGGGCCTCGGACCTGGCAAAGGGCTTCGACGTGCCGATCATCCACGTCAACGCCGACGATGTGCCGGCCTGCATGAGCGCCGTGCGACTCGCGTTCGCCTTTCGCAAGGAGTTCGGCCACGACGTGCTGATCGACCTGATCGGCTACCGGCGCTTCGGACACAACGAGTCTGATGAGCCCGCGTACACCCAGCCCGAGATGTACGCGAAGATCAAGACCAAGAAGCGGGTGGCCGAGCTGTGGGCCGAGCGGCTCGTCGCCGAGGAGATCGTCTCCCGGGAGGACGTCGAGCGCCAGGCACAGGAGGTCTGGGACAACCTGACGCTCCTGCACCAGCGGCTGAAGTCGAAGATCGCCGCCGCCGCCAAGCACGAGGGCGAGGAGCACATCACCGGCGAGTACCAGCTCGACCGCACTCCCAGCCCCGAGGTCGAGACGGCGGTTCCGGCCGCACGGCTGCGCCAGCTGGGCGAGGAGCTGCTGCGGGTGCCCGAGGGGTTCACCGTGCACCCCAAGCTCGTCAAACAGCTCGAGCGCAGACGCGATGGCGCTCGCCGGCGAGGACCCGGCCGTCGCCCTCGACTGGGCGCACGCCGAGGCGCTCGCGTTCGCATCGCTCTGACCGAGGGCATCCCCATCCGCCTCACCGGCCAGGACACCGAGCGCGGCACGTTCAGCCAGCGCCACATGGTCCTGCACGACGCCAAGACCGGCCAGACGGTCTGCCCGATCCAGAACCTTCCCGACGCGCAGGCTCCGCTCGAGCTGCACAACAGCCCGCTCTCGGAGCTTGCGTGCATGGGCTTCGAGTACGGCTACAGCCAGGAAGCGCCTGAGACGCTCGTGCTGTGGGAGGCGCAGTTCGGTGACTTCGTCAACTCCGCCCAGGTGATCGTCGACCAGTTCATCGTCTCGGGCCTGGCCAAGTGGGGGCAGACCTCACGGCTGACGCTGCTGTTGCCGCACGGCTACGAGGGCTCTGGCCCGGAGCACTCCTCCGCGCGCCTGGAGCGCTTCCTGCGGTCGGCCGCCGAGGGCAACATCCGCGTCGCCAGCCCCACCACCCCGGCCCAGTACTTCCACCTGCTGCGCCGCCAGGCGCTCATCGCCAAGCAGCGCCCGCTCGTTGTGATGACCCCCAAGTCGCTGCTGCGCCTGGCGCAGGCCACCAGCTCGATCGCCGCCCTGGCCGAGAACACCCGCTTTCAGCCGGTGCTTGCCGAGCCCGGCGTCGACGACGCGCAGGTCACGCGTCTGGTGCTGTGCACGGGCAAGATCTACTACGACCTCGTCGGCCACCCCGACCGCAGGCTCGCACCCCGGCCTCGCGGTGGCGCGCGTGGAGCTGCTGTACCCGTTCCCGGAAGGCCAGCTGCTCGAGCTGATCCGTCGCTACCCGCAACCTGCGCGAGGTCGTGTGGGTGCAGGAGGAGCCGCGCAACATGGGCGCCCGCGCGCACATGTTCCCCCGGCTCATGCAGATCATGCCGGACGGGATCCACTTCGGCTACATCGGGCGTCCCGAGCGCGCCAGCCCGGGCGAGGGCTACCCGGCGGCGCACATCGACGAACAGAACCGCATCGTCACGACCGCGATCGACCTGCGCCAGCCGATCTCCCAGTACCCGCGCAAGGCTCCCGGAGAGCGCTGATGCGGGCCCTGTGGAGGCGCTTCAGGCTCATCATGGCCCAGCGCCGGCGCAAGCGCGACGCGGGCGGTCGCTAGACCCACCTGCGGGCGGGGCGGCGAGGCTCAGCGGCCGCGCCAGACCGGGTCGCGCTTCTCCTTGAACGCGCTGGCGCCCTCGCTGGCGTCCTCGGAGGTCATCACCGGACCGGTGATCTCGCCCTGGCGCTCCCACATCTCAGAGCTCGACCAGTCGAACTGCTCCTGCAGGATGCGCTTGGAGGCGATCAGGGCGAGCGGCCCGTTCCTGGCCAGCGCCGCGGCCAGCTCGAGCGCGACGTCGACGGCGTCGCCGGGCTCGGCCAGGCGGTTGACGAGACCCAGCTCGTGGAAGCGCTCGGCCGGAAACGGATCGCCGGTGAGGGCGAGCTCCATGACCAGGTGGTAGGGCATGCGCCGAGGCAGGCGCAGCAGGGCGCCGCCGGCGGCCACGAGCGAGCGCTTGACCTCGGGGATCCCCATCTTGGCGCCCCTTGGCCGCGACGATCAGGTCGCAGGCGAGCGCGATCTCCATGCCCCCCGCCACGGCGAAGCCCTCGATCGCGGCGATCAGCGGCTTGCGCGACGCGCGCTGGGCGATCCCGGCGAAGCCGCGGTCGCCGAACCAGGGCGCCTCGCCCTTGACGAACGCCCCCAGGTCCATTCCGGCGCAGAAGAAGCCCCCGGCCCCGGTGAGCACGCCGACCGATAGGCTGTCGTCGCTCGTCGAGCTCCTCCAGGGCACCGGCCATGCCCGCGGCCACGGCGGCGTTGACCGCGTTGCGCACCTCGGGGCGGTTGAGCGTGATCAGCAGTACGCCCCGCGCCGCTCGGTGAGGACCACGGCGAGCATCGTCATCATCCACGGGCGGCACTATGGCGCAAACGGCGTCAACTCGAAGCGTCGTCGGTGGCGCGGCGAGCTCGCTCGGCTCGGCGTGCTCGTGGCTCGCTGGCCCCCTGGCGATCGACTCGCGGAACTCGCGGATCCCCTTACCGAGGGCGCGGGCGAGTTCGGGCAGGCGCTTGGGGCCCAGCACGACGAGCGCGACCGCGCCGATGAACAGCAGATGCACGGGGTTCTCGATGCCCATGACCCTCAGGCTAGCGGGCGGTCGGGTCCGAGCACCTGCGACCTCCCGATCCGTCCCTCCGACCCGCCCCCTACGCTCCCAGCGCGTGGCCGCCGAACCGTCAGCCCTCCCCGGCCGCCCCTACCCTCCGCCGGCGACGCCGAGCCGTTCTGGCCGGCGCAGGCCACCATCCTCGCCGCGATCGGCCTTCAGCTGCTGCTGCCGGCGCGACTCACGGTCGGTCCCTCCTGGCTCATTCCCGGCCCTTGAGGGCGCGCTGCTGATCGGCATGTTCATGGCCACCCCCAACCAGCTCGAGCACGAGCATCGGGGCCGGCGGCGCGTGGCGCTCGGGCTGACCGCCTTCGTGAGCGCCGCCAACATCTTCTCCCTCGGCGCGCTGACCCACTTCCTGCTTCACCACAACGTCGCCAACGGTCGAGGGCTGATCGTCTCGGGCGTGCTCATCTGGCTGACCAACTTCCTGATCTTCGGCCTGTGGTACTGGGAGATCGACCGCGGCGGACCGGGCAGGCGCGCCGCGGGCCATGACGGCGCCGCCCGACTTCCTGTTCCCCCAGATGAACGACGACCGCATCCAGCCGGCCGGCTGGCGCCCCCAGTTCATCGACTACCTGTATGTCTCGCTCACCAACGCCGCCGCCTTCTCGCCCACCGACACGATGCCGCTGACGCCGATGGCCAAGAGCGTCATGGGCGTCCAGTCGATCGTCTCGATCGTGACGATCGGCCTGATCGTCTCGCGGGCCGTCAACATCCTGTAGCGCTAGGTCGCGCGCTAGGTCGCCAGCGCGACGCTCGGCTCGATCGCCAGCGCCTGCGCCAGCAGGTCCCGACGTCGCTCGCCCGCGCCCAGCGACAAGCGCGCGCTCGAGCGCCTGCAGGGCCCCCTCGCGGTCGCATCAGCCGCAGGCGCAACCGCCCCAGCCGCTCCCACGCTCCCGCGTCGGTGGGCCCGCGCAGCGACGGCCCGCTCGGCCGCCTCCTCGGCCAGGTCGATCGCGCCGATGTCTTCATAGATGCGCGCCGCGAACCGATGCGGAGCGGGGCGGCTCGCCGTCCACGCGCGCCCAGTCGCGCACCGAGCGCGCGGCCGCGTCGAGGTTCCCGGCCTGCCAGAACGCGAGCGTCATCTGGCGCAGCACCGCCACATTTCTCGGTTCGGCGTCGCGCGCGTACACGAGCCGCTGCGCGGCGAGCTCGTATTCGCCGTCGGCCATCGCGCGCTGCGCGGCGATCATGAAGCGCTCGACGCGCTCCTGCGCCGGGTCGGGCTTTGAGAAGTCCACGAACCGCATGCTCCCCGCCGGCACGGTGCGCACGCCGTGGCTGAACCGCACGCGCGCCCACTGCAGGCCGCCGCCGGCCGTGCCGTCCCCATCCTGCGCCGGCCGGTGCGTGCGTCGCATCCGATCGCTCTCGCCCGTTCGTCGCGGGTTCCCGCTGAAGTAGATCCCCGCCACGGTTCCCACGCCCCACTCCGGGTAGGACAGGCAGCGCGCATAGCGGTGAACGACCGAGTGGTCGGGCACACGGCTTGCGAACGGATCGTGCTTGGCGCGTTCGGAGGCGTGGGCACGGGCGCGCTGCTCGGCTTCGTAGGCGCGTTTGCCCGCCTCCGCGCGCGCCGGTCGCGCCGCCGCCGCGCTCGCGCGCACCGCGTTGCGCGAGACGTTGCCCGCCGCGGGAGCCCTCGGCCAGGCGCTCGAGCTGGTCGGCCGCCTCGTTGATCGCCTTCAGGTGGCGCTCGTGTTCGAACTGGCGGCCCTGCGGCGCCACGTCGGGGTGCCAGCGCTTGGCCATCCTGCGGCGGGCGAGCTGCACGTCGCGCTTGTCGAACGGGCGCCTCGAGCTCCAGCAGAAGCAGATGCTGCTCGATGTCCAGAACGGTGGTGGGCATGAGCTAGTTACGTTAGCGACCCCCGCAGGCTCCGTGTTTGAGCTCTGGTGGCTCTGTTGCTCGCGGGCCGAGCTCCGGCCTTCTATGCTGCCTGGCCGGTGTCCTCTCAGTACATCTTCACGATGCACCGCCTGTCCAAGCTTCATCCGCCGGACAAGACGGTGCTCAACGAGATCACGCTCGCGTTCTATCCCGGCGCGAAGATCGGCGTGCTCGGCTACAACGGCGCGGGCAAGTCGACGCTCCTGCGGATCATGGCGGGCGTCGATCAGGAGTACCGCGGCGAGGCCGCGCTCGCGCCGGGGGCGACGGTCGGGATGCTCGAGCAGGAGCCGGCCTCGACGAGTCAAAGGACGTCAAGGGCAACGTCGAGGACGGCGTGGCCGAGAAGAAGGCGCTGCTCGACCGCTTCAACGAGCTCGCCGCCAACTACTCCGAGGAGACGGCCGAGGAGTTCGGCAGACATCCAGGCCAAGATCGATGCCGCCGACGCATGGAACCTCGACACGCAGCTCGAGTATGCGATGGACGCCCTGCGCCTGCCGCCCGCCGACGCCGAGGTGGGCACGCTCTCCGGCGGCGAGCGCCGGCGCGTCGCGCTGTGTCGCCTGCTGCTGCGCGCGCCCGACCTGCTGCTGCTGGACGAGCCCACGAACCACCTCGACGCCGAGTCGGTTGCCTGGCTCGAGCAGCACCTCAGCGAGTACAAGGGCGCGGTCGTGGCCGTCACGCACGACCGCTACTTCCTGGACAACGTCGCCGGCTGGATCCTCGAGCTCGACCGCGGCAAGGGAATCCCCTACGAGGGCAACTACTCGAGCTGGCTCGAGCAGAAGCAGTCCCGCCTCGCCCAGGAGGAGCGCTCGGAGAAGGGTCGCCAGCGCACGATCTCCGCCGAGCTCGAATGGGTTCGCACCAACCCCAAGGGCAAACGCACGAAATCCAAGGCGCGCCTGGCGCGCTATGAGGAGCTGATCGCCGAGGAGCGCAACATCAAGCTCGACGAGGTCCAGATCCACATCCCGCCGGGGCCGCGCCTCGGGGACAAGGTCCTCGGACGCCACCGCCCTGAGCAAGGGCTTCGGCGACCGCCTGCTGATCGAGTCGCTGTCATTCGAGCTGCCCCGCGCCGGGATCGTCGGGGTGATCGGCGCCAACGGCGCCGGCAAGACGACGCTGTTTCGGATGATCACCGGCGAGGAGCACCCCGACTGCGGCACGATCGAGCTCGGCGACACCGTCCAGCTCGCCTACGTCGACCAGTCGCGCGATGCCCTGGACCCCGGGAAGACCGTGTGGGAGGAGATCTCCGACGGCCTTGACCAGCTCAAGGTGGGCGATCGGGTGGTCAACTCGCGCCAGTACACCGCCGGCTTCAACTTCAAGGGCACCGACCAGCAGGCCCGCATCGGCGGGCTCTCCGGCGGCGAGCGCAACCGCGTGCACCTGGCCAAGCTGCTGCGCGAGCGGCGGCAACCTGCTGCTGCTCGACGAGCCCACGAACGATCTCGACGTGGATACGCTGCGCGCGCTGGAGGACGCGCTCGAGGCCTTCCCCGGCTGCGCGGTGATCATCTCCCACGACCGCTGGTTCCTGGACCGCATCGCCACCCACGTGCTGGCCTTCGAGGGCGACTCGCAGGTCACGTGGTTCGAGGGCAACTTCGAGGCCTACGAGGAGCATCGCCGAGAGCTGCTCGGCGCGGCCGCCGACCGGCCCCATCGGATCACCTACAAGCGGCTCGTGCGCGGCTGAGCGTGCGATCCTCTTCGACCGCGACACGGCGGTCCAGCGTCAGGCGGGGTCGGCGTCCGCAGGCCGTGTTCGCCGCGAAGGTCTCCCCTGACTGGCGCGCCGGGCGCGGACCGCATGGCGGCTATCTGGCGGCGATGCTGCTGAGGGCGCTGATCGAGACCGTCGCCGACGCCGCCCGCGCGCCGCGATCGCTGACGATCCACTACCCGCGTGCCCCGCAGCCCGGTCCGGTGAGCATTCACACCGTCATCGAGCGCGCCGGGCGCTCGCTCAGCACGCTATCGGCGCGAATGGAGCAGGACGGCTAGCTGTTCGCGCTCGCGCTCGCGGCGTTCTCGGTCCCCTGGAGCGCGCCGGAGATCAGCGAGCGTCGAGATGCCCGGCGTCGCCCCGCCGGACCCGGGCGCGAGCCGGGAACGCTGCGCCACGTGGGCGCCCCGCCCTTCACCCGCCACCTCGTCTTTCAGCCGCGCATCGGCACGCCCTCCGTTCACCGGCTCGGAGCAGCCGATGGAGATCGGCGGCTGGCTCGGCCTCGCCGACCCGCGCCCGATCGACGCGCTGTCGCTGGCGTTCTTCAGCGACGCGCTGTTCCCCCCTCCCTTCATTCGCCTGAGCGAGCCGGCCGTGAGCCCGACGATCGACCTCACGATCCATTTCCGCACGGGCGCGCCGCGCTCGGAGAGCCCGGATCCGGACGAGCTGTGCCTCGCGCGTTTTCGCTCGAGCGCCGTGCACGAAGGCTTCTTCGAGGAGGACGGCGTCATCTGGGCCGCCGACGGCACGGTGCTCGCGCATTCGCGCCAGCTCGCGCTACTGATGCCCCGGCCTCAACCGCGCTGACGGGCTCAGCGCGCGAACGTGGTCTCGGCGTCCAGGCGCAGGGCGGCGGCCGCGATCAGACGCGCGCAGGCGTGGACGTCGTCGAGCTGCACGAGCTCGACGGGCGAGTGCATGTAGCGGATCGGGATCGACACGAGCGCCGTGGGCACGCCGCCGCGGCTGAGGTGGACCGCGTCGGCGTCGGTTCCGGTGGTGCGGGCCGCGGCCTCGACCGTGAAGGGGATCCTCTCGCGCTCGGCGGTCTCCGAGAGCAGCTCGAACAGCCGGGGGTTCACGATCGAGCCGCGGGTGAGCACCGGACCCGAGCCCAGCTCGTGCTTGCCCGCCTCCTTCACGTCGACCCCGGGGGCGTCGGTCGCGTGGGTGACGTCCACGACGATCGCCGCGTCGGGCTCGAGCGCGAACGCGCTGGTGCGTGAGCCACCGAAGGTGATCTCCTCCTGGGCGGCCGCCACGGCCGCGAGCTCCCACTGCCCGCCGCCGGCGTCGGCCACCAGCCGGGCGGCCTCCAGCACGACGTAGGCGCCAAGGCGGTTGTCGAGCGCACGCGAGGTGAGCCTCCCGTTGGGAAGCTCGGCGGGCTGTGAGTCGATCACCGCGACGTCGCCGATCCGCACGCGCTCGCGTGCCTGGTCGCCGTCGCGCGCGCCGATGTCGATGTGCATCTCGCGGATGTCGGCGACCTTCGTGCGGTCCTCCTCGCGCAGCAGGTGGATCGGCTTCTTGCCCACCACGCCCGTGACGGGCCCGTCGCTGGTGTCCAGGACCACGCGCTGGCCGACGAGGATCTGGGCGTCCCAGCCGCCGACCGGCCGGAACCACAGGTAGCCCTCGTCGTCGATGTGCGTGACGATCAGCCCGATCTCGTCGATGTGGCCCATCACGAGCAGCCGCGGCGGCGAGGCCTCGAAGCCGTGCTTCGGCGACACGCGCGCCAGCGGGGTGCCGACCACGTCGGTGCTGACCTCGGCGAACGCGCCGGCCGCGTTGCGCCAGACCTCGGCGGGCGCCGTCTCATAGCCGGACGGCCCGCGCGCCGCGAGCAGGTCGAGCAGGAGCCTGCGGAACGCCTGGCCGGGCCGCCGAATCCGCGGGCGGCGCCTCTGCCGGGTCAGTCATGATCGTGGACAGCAGCTGTCGCAGGACGTACGGGAGAATACCCCCGTGGCGGAAGTACTCCGCCTCGCGCGGCGTGTCGATGCGCACGCGCGCGGTGAACAGCACCGGCTCGCCACCGTCGCGCTCGGCGCGCACGCGGACATCGCTGCGGCGGCGGGCCGCCGTCGCCCATCGCCTCGGCCAGGCCGGTGATCGAGAACACCTCCTCGCCGCGTCAGCCCCAGCGACTCGGCGCTCTCGCCGTCGGGGAACTGCAGCGGCAGCACGCCCATGCCGATCAGGTTCGAGCGGTGGATGCGCTCGAAGCTCTGGGCGATCACGGCGCGCACGCCGAGCAGCTTCGTGCCCTTGGCCGCCCAGTCGCGCGATGAGCCCGACCCGTACTCCGAGCCGGCGAGCACGAGCAGCTCGACGCCATCCTTCGCGTAGCGCATCGCCGCGTCGTAGATCGACATCTGCTCGCCCGCCCCTTCGCCTGACGGGTGCAGGTGACGCGTGACGCCGCCCCCCGGAAGCGGACCCGGCCCGCCGCCGAGCAGGTTGCGCAGGCGGATGTTGGCGAACGTGCCGCGCATCATCACCTCGTGGTTGCCGCGGCGCGAGCCGTAGGAGTTGAAGTCCTTCGGCGCGACGCCGAGCTCCTGCAGGTAGGCGCCCGCCGGCCCGTCGCGCTTGATCGAGCCCGCCGGGGAGATGTGGTCGGTGGTGACGCTGTCGCCCAGCAGCGCGAGCACGCGCGCGCCGAGCACGTCGGTGACGCGGCTCGGGCGTCGAGGGCATGTCCCTGAAGTAGGGCGGCAGGCGCACGTAGGTGGAGTGCTCGTCCCATGCGAAGCGCTCGCCGGCGGGAACCTCCAGGCCGTTCCAGCGCTCATCGCCCGAGAACACCTCGCGCGTAGCTCTTGCGGAACATGTCCGACCGCACCGCCTGCCCGATCGTCTGGGCGATCTCCTGCTCGGACGGCCAGATGTCCTTCAGATAGACCTCCGTGCCCTGCTCGTCTGAGCCGAGCGGCTCCTGCGAGGATGTCGATGTCCATCGTGCCGGCCAGCGCGTAGGCCACGCACAGCGGCGGCGAGGCGAGGTAGTTCATCTTCACGTCCGGGTTGATGCGCCCCTCGAAGTTGCGATTGCCCGACAGCACCGAGACGACCGCCAGATCGGCGTCGCCGACGGCCTGGCGAGATCTCCGGCGAGAGCGGCCCGGAGTTGCCGATGCAGGTGGTGCAGCCGTAGCCGACGAGGTTGAAGCCGAGCTCCTCGAGCGGCTCGGTGAGGCCGGCGCGGTCGAGGTACTCGGTGACCACCTTCGAGCCGGGGGCGAGCGACGTCTTGACCCATGGAGCCGAGCGCAGGCCCCTCGCGACGGCGTTGCGCGCGAGGATGCCCGCCCCGATCATCACCGACGGGTTGGACGTGTTCGTGCAGCTGGTGATCGCCGCGATCACCACGTGACCGTGGTCGAGTGCCACCTCGGTGCCGTCCGCGAGCGTGCAGCACGCCGCCGTGGCCGACTTGACCTGTCACGCCGCCGCGCGCGGCCTCGTCGAGGAAGCTCGGGACCGCCGTCGTGCGGAGCGGGCCGGATCGTTGCCGTTGGCCGGCGGGTCGCTGGAGGGAAAGCTCTCGGCCGAGGCCTCATCGCGCGCGTCGTAGTCCTGCACGTAGCCTCCCAGCGCCTGCGCGGAAGGAGTCCTGCGCCTGCGCTCAGCGCGACGCGGTCCTGCGGGCGCTTGGGGCCGGCGATGCTCGGCACGATCTCCGCCAGGTCGAGCTCGAGCGTCTCTGAGAACGTCGGCTGCTCGGAGTCCTCGTCGTGCCACAGGCCCTGCTTGCGCGCGCGTAGGCCTCCACCAGCGCGATCTGCTCGGGCGGGACGCCCGGAGAGCGGCAGGTAGCTCGAGCGTCTCCGCGTCGATCGGGAAGATCGCGCAGGTCGAGCCGAACTCCGGGCGACATGTTGCCGATCGTCGCCCGGTCGGCGATCGGCAGACCCGCGAGGCCGGCGCCGTAGAACTCGACGAACATGCCCACCACGCCGTGCTCGCGCAGCAGCTGCGGTGACGGTCAGCACGAGGTCGGTCGCGGTCGCGCCCTCGGGCAGCTCGCCGTGCAGCCTGACGCCGAGCACGCGCGGGATCAGCATCGACAGCGGCTGACCGAGCATCGCCGCCTCCGCCTCGATCCCGCCGACGCCCCAGCCGAGCACGCCCAGGCCGTTGATCATCGTCGTGTGGGAATCGGTTCCCACCAGCGTGTCGGGGTAGGCCTGTCCGGTCCGCGTCGTCCTCGAACACCACGCGCGCGAGATACTCGAGGTTGACCTGGTGGACGATCCCGGTGTCGGGGGGCACGACCGAGAAGTGCCGGAACGCGCCCTGCCCCCAGCGCAGGAAGGCGTAGCGCTCGTGGTTGCGTTCGAACTCGCGCTCGGCGTTCACGCGGAAGGCGTCGCGCGTGCCGAACGCGTCGACCTGCACGGAGTGGTCGATCACCAGCTCGGCCGGGGCGAGCGGGTTGATCCTGCGCGGGATCGCCGCCCATGTCGGCCATCGCGTCGCGCATCGCCGCCAGATCCACGACCGCCGGCACGCCGGTGAAGTCCTGCATCAGCACCCGCGCCGGCGTGAACGCGATCTCCCTGCTCGGCTGGGCGCCTGGCGTCCCAGCCGGCGAGCGCCTCGATGTCGGCGGCGGTGACCGAGCCGTTGCCCTCGGTGCGGAGCAGGTTCTCGAGCAGCACCTTCAGCGAGAACGGCAGGCGCGCCACGTCGAAGCGCTGCTGCAGCGCGTCCAGGCGGAAGATCTCGTACTCCCGCCCGCCGACCTCGAGCGTGTCCTTGGCGTTGAAGCTGTTCTCCGACATGGGCGTCTCCCGGGCGATCTGCTGGGTCGATGCTGTACCCTGCAGTTTCGCAGAGTCCTCCCGCCAGGCGTAAGCGCGCGCCGCGGGCGGCGCCGTCCGCGCCCTAGCCGATCGCCTGGGAGGCGCCCGTCACGCGGCCCTTGCCCTGGCGCTTTGAGCGCAGCAGGGCGACGTCACAGGCTGCCAGCAGCTCGTCGGTCGTCATCGGCGCCTGCCACTGGGCCACGCCGATCGAGGCCGAGACGCCGCGCCGTCGTCCTGCAGCGAGGGCAGCGCCCGCAGCCGCTCGAGCGCCCGCGTTGCCGCGGCGGTGGCGCTCTCCAGGTCGGCGTTCGGCAGGATCACGACGAACTCGTCGCCGCCGTAGCGCGCGACCCGGTCGAATGCGCGGAACTCGCCCACCAGCGCCTGGACGACGCCCGCGCAGCGTCGCGTCGCCGGCCTGATGGCCGTGGCGGTCGTTGACGAGCTTGAAGTTGTCGAGGTCCATCAGCAGGCACGAGAGCGGGTTGCCGGTGCGCGCGGCGCGGTCGATCTCCTCGTCCAGGCGCCGGCGCATGGCGCGGTGGTTCATGCAGCCGGCGACCGGTCGGTGCCGGCCTCGATGCGCGCGCGCACCAGCGCGAGCGCCGTGGCAGCCTGGTCGACCAGCGTGCCGCGAGCTCGACCGAGCGCTCGTCGAAGGCGCCGACAGCCGGCGCACGAGCATCACGACCGCCTCCACCTCGCCGCGCTCGGCGAGCGGCAGAAGCAGCGCGCAGTTGGTCTGCCCGGTGGCCGTCAGCCGCGGCACGCTGGCGGCGAGCTCGCGGTCGTCGGCGGCCAGGAGGCTCTGGCCGGTGCTCGCCACCCAGCTCACCCCCGGCGGGCGCTCGGCGCGCGGCAGCAGATAGCTGAGCCGCCCGTCGGCCTCGAACAGGTACACGGCCACCAGATCCTGCCCGGCGCCCGGGGCGGCGAGATGGTGCACCTGCACCTCCTCGGCGCCCGGCACCGACACAGCTCGCGGGCGAGCGCGCGGAAGATCGTCCTCCGAGTCGGGCGCCTCGTCGGCGAGCAGCGTCAGCCGCCGCATGCCCGCCAGCAGCGGATCGACGCCCGCGCGGCGGCGCCTGAGTATCCGTACCCGTTACCACTCCCATCCGATCAATCTAGGGCATCGGCACGCGGCATCAGCAAGCTGCGGGCGCACCCGCGGAGCCGGCCGCAGGAGGCGTAGCACGGGGGCGGCCGCCGGCCGCCCCCGTGAGGAGGCCCTAGCGGAAGGTCACCGTCGTGTATGCCACCGACGTGGGAGCGCCCTTCTTCTTGGGGAAGAAGCCGACGCGCACGCGTCACCCTCAGCGGACGGCCCTTGCCGCGACCGCCGCTTGACGAGCGGAACCTTCAGCGACGCCGTCTTCTGGCGCGCTCCGAGTGCCGGGCGACGGTCGCCAGGTTCGGCCCGCTGCCGCTTATGCGCCCGGCGGAGTAGGTCTGGACCGTCAGGTAGGCGGTCGTTGCCGACGACCTTCTGGCCCGACGATCTGTCACGCGGCAGTTGGCGACGGCGATCTTCGTGTTCTGTTTGATCACCTTGCCGTTCTGCGCCGGTGATCGTCGTGGGCATCACCAGCGAGCTGGTGCAGAGATTGCCGTTCGCGGCCAGCGCGGAGTGCGGCCCGGTCGGCAGGTTCACGGTGATGCTCGTGACCGGCACGTCGGGCGTCGTCGCGAAGTTCGTCGTCGTGATCCCTTTGGTGATTTTCGTGTTGCCGACCACGATCACGCGCACGCCGTTGGCTTCCAGCACCAGGTCGAGGTCCGGGAACGCCTCGCCGCCGTGTGAGACGAGTATCGCCGGCCCCGTCATTTTGCCCGGCAGCGTCGGCGTGTTGGCCCTCGCGCCTGCCGACGAACGAGCCGGCCGGGCAGCTGTAGGGGTTGGCTGCGAACGTCTTCTGCAGGCACGCTTTCTGCAGCGTCGTCAGCCGCGAGGGCAGCTGCTTGGGCAGCTGCACGAGCACCGACTTGATGTTCGCGCCGCCCGCGGGCTGGTTGATCGTCGTTTCAAGGCTCGCCCCGTTGGCTTTCGAGGTCTGCCCGGTGCTGGCCGCCTTGAACGTCGGGCTTGAACGCGAGCGAGCTGCAGCCTTCGACCTGGAACGGGCTGGAAGCGAGTGCTTCGTGCCCCAGCGTCGAAGTGACCGTCGATTCGGTGCTCAGCGGAGCGCAGTTGGTGGGGTTGAGCAGATAGTTCGGCCGGTCGACCGTGACGGTCAGCGAGCGCAGCCGCGTGGGGATGCCGCGCCTGATCGTCGGCAGCGAGCTCGTGACGATCACACGTCCCGAGTACGGTTCGACTTCGATCTTCGAGCGCACGGTTTCATAGCCCAGGTCGAAGGGGCCCGACTTGACGTGCACCGCGGTCACGAGACTGTAGGGTGCTTTTTCATACGGGCCGGCCAGATACACGTTGCCCGTGAGCGCGTACGGTTCGCCGGAGCCCGCCGTCACGGTGGCGGTGCCGATCCTGCTCGAGGCCGGACACCCTGCACCGATGTCTTCTGCCTCATCGGCCTTCGCCTGCGCTTCGGTGCACAGCGGCACCGTCGGGATCTTCCCGGCGACGCCGGGCGCCAGCACGGTCCGGAGCGACTTCATGTACTGCTGGCCTTCGGGCCGTTCCAGGTTGAAGGTGAAGTTGCTCTGCGCTCCGCCCGCGGGGGGAAGTGTGGACGTGCTCTGGGTGGGCGCGAACGGCGGCGGCGAGGATGTACAGCCGGCGGTCGTGAACGGCGATTCTTCAGGAAACGACTTGCCACTGAACGCCGCGAACGACGTCTGCGTTTTGGTTTCTCCACACACGAGCGGGTTGGCGAGCGGCGCATAGGCGCCCCCATTGACGTGCACCACCGCGCTATTGAACGGCGCCTCTGGGTTTTCGTTGAACGTCACGGTCAGCTGCCCGGTTTCGGCGTTTGGGGTGACTGTCCCTTTCAGAAGCACCCGTATGCCATATCGGGACGATTCGGCGTCCAGGTAGATCGCGTACGGCGGTTCTCTGATCGGTTCGGCTTCGCCTTTTGCGTTTTCGCCTTGGGCCATGTAGACCGGCCCCCGAAACGATCCCACGGGAAGCGTCGGCACTTCCAGATCGATGGTGCCGATCCGTGCGCCGGGCGGGCACCCGATGGGCGTGAGCTTCTGGATTGCGATCGCCCTGGTTTCGGCGGCGATTCCCGCCTGTTTCGGTGTGCAGGCCTGGAGTCCCGCGCCTGACGATGGGTTGATCGTCAGGCCTTCGGGCATCTTCATCGTGATCGATTGCAGATCAGCGCTGTCCTGGGAGCCGTCTTCCGGATGAGCAATTTTGTTGTTCACTTCGGCCGTGATCCCGTCCGGCCCGTCGGACAGCGCCGATTCGGGCACGATCCCGAACGTCGGTGCGAAGCTGAGACCGGCGCATCCGGTGCTTCCGACCCGGGTCAGGTACGGGGTCGTCGTCGCTTCTGTTGCGAATTCAGCCGTCAGGGTCGTCGTCGTTTCGCTCCCGACTTTCGTGCACTTGGTCGGATTCCTGATGAAGCTGTATTTTTCTTTTTCTTTGGTGACTTCGTTTTCTCTTTCGGTGCCCGTGAAGACGAGTCGCGACTCGAGCAGTCCGGCGGGAATTTCGTTGATCACGAAGTAGTCGTGGTAGTCGCCTCTGAATTCGACGCTGCCCCTGATGATGGTGTGCAGCACGGCCACACCAGGAATGTCCACCAGCGCGACACCGAACGTGGTGCCTTCGCCACTGCCCTGTTCGAGGTTGTAGACCTTCCCTTCAAGTGTCCTGTCTTCGTATTCCCCGCCACCTTTCGGAAACACCGTCTTGACGATGTTCACGCCGATGACGGAGCTTTCCGGGCACGTCGGCGGCGTGAAGGCTCCTTCGCCCAGGGGTTTCCCGGTGAAGTCCGCCTGGGAGCATCGCGTACGGCCCTGCGCATTCGTGACGATGCCTTCAGGCACGTCCAGCCGGAGGTTTTTGAGATTTTCAGCCGGGAATCCGACCGGGGCGAAGAATTTTGAACCAGGTTCGAAGGCGAAGGTTGTGTTGTTTGCTGGGTAGCTGTTGAGCGTGAAATCGGTGACCCCGAACGGGACCCAGCCCCCGGCCTGGCGATAGCTTTTCGTTTCTTCTTCAGCCAGCGTCGGAGGTTCCGCACCTTTGCCGCACGTTTTTTCCTCGCAGTTGCCCGCGAAGAATTTTGCGACGCCACCTTCTGCTGAGGCGGCAGGGACCGCAGTCGCGAGGGTGAACAGTGCGCCTACTAGCGCCAGGACCGGAATACGAATGCTGGACCTCAACGACTACCTCCCCTGTCGGACTCCGGCTACACATCTCGAGACGCCTGAGCTGCCTCAAAGTTGCGGTGCTCAACCTCTGATATTGGACGCAGTGGCTAGGAATCCTTCAGCCGAAAGATCGAGCCGGCCGGCGCCGTGGAGCGATCCCTCCCTTACGCGCTCGCGCCGAGGAGCGCGGAGGAGCGACCCTGGCAGTCGTAGAGCCCGCCTTCGGAGCCCGAGCCGGTCGTCCCCGCGGATCCGCTCGTGCCGCTCGTGTCGGTGAGACTCACCGCCCGGCAGACCTTCGCGACGGCGGCCATGGCCGTTTTGGAGCCCGTGCGCGTGTCCCCCGGAAGACGTGGTCCGCCGCCCTGGGAGCCGCCCTGTTCGGACAGCACCCAGCGAATTTTGCCGGCGCGCACCTCTTGCGAGAGCCATGACAGGCTGACGTCGCTCTCGCGCCCTGAGAACCCGCCGATGCCGGCCACGTCGGCGTTCTGATCGATGATCGCCTGGGCGGCGCTCGACTGGCTGGAGACCGCGATCGTGCCGCCGCCGTGCTTGCTGACGTAGGCGAGCACCTTGGTCAGCGAGCCGGCGTTCCCGATCGGTGCCCCGATGCCGCCGGACCCGCCGGCGCCACCCGAGAACCCGGCGGGCGGGGCGCCCACGGGACCGCCGGCGCCACCCACGCCTCCGGGACCGCCCGGCAAGCCGCCGGCGGGACCTGCACCGGGAGGGCCGCCGGATCCCAAGCTCGGCGCACCGCCGGAGTTCCCGCCGGGACCGAACAGCTGCACGCCGCCCCCGCGCGCGCTCTGCAGACGGCCTGCGCCAGGGCCGAACCGGCCCGACGGCCCGCCACCCCCGGCGGTCGCGACCGAGGCCGGGCCACCGGAAGGGAAGGTGCCACTCGTCGCGTAGCCAAGGGTGTCAACCGCCCAGATGGACGGCGCCAGCAGCAGCGCGGCGACGGCTGTAGCGAGCGCGACCATCCGCACCCGCGAGGACTCGAAGGCCGACAGGGCGAGCGCGGCCGGCACGCCGACCGCGATCAGCACCCACGGCAGCCAGCTCAGCTGGCCCGGATAGCGGCTGCGCACGACGAGCTCGACCGCCACGCCCGCCGCGATCGCCAGGGGAGCGAGGATGCGGGCGTTCACGCCACCGCTCAGCATCTGCGCGGCGCCGGCGCCGAGGAGCGCGGCGGTGAACGGCGCCAGCAGCGAGACGTAGTAGGGATGGAAGATGCCGCTCGCCGAGCTGAACAGCACCGCCGTTGTCAGGAAGGCGCCGCCGAGCGCGAGCAGCCAGCCCGTGCGCGGATCGGATCGCCGCAGGCGTGTGGCGATGAGGATGCCCAGGCCGCTGATGAGCGCGAAGCCCAAGAGCCAGCCGCCCTGACCGCCGAGCGCGGAGTTCAAGAGGCGCAGCGGCCCGGGGGTGCCGCCGAACATGTTGCCGCCGCCGCCACCCGGGCCACCCGTCTGCCCGTCCACGCGGCCGAGGCCGTTGTATTCGAAGATCAGCGACAGGATGCGGTTGTCGCTCGTGCCCGACACCCATGGGCGCTCGGATGCAGGCGTCAGTTCGACGAGCGCCGGCCACGCGCCGGCCACGAGCACCATCGCGGACCCGCCCACCAGTAGCTGACCCAGCGCGCGCAACCGTCCGCGTCCGCGTGGGGCGATCCACAGCCAGGCCGCGACGATCCCCGGCACCACCACCAGAGCCACGCCCATCTTCGTCTCAAATCCCAGCCCCACGCAGACACCGGCGAGCACCAGCCAGCGTGTGCGCCCGTCCTGCAGGGCGCGCACCGCAAACCACAGCGCCGCCACGCAGCACAGCACGAGCAGCGCATCGGGGTTGTTGTGCCTGGAGATCCCGACCGTGATCGGGGTGGTCGCCAGCGCCAGTCCGGCGACGAACCCGCCGAGCCGACCGAAACGGCGGCGCACGAGGTCGTAGAGCAGCACCACGCTCGCCACCCCCATCAGGGCCTGCGGCACGAGCATGCTCAGCGGGTGATACCCGAACAGCCGCACCGACAGCGACTGGACCCACAGTGCCAGCGGCGGCTTGTCGACCGTCATCACTCCGCTCCTGTCGAGCGACGCGAACAGGAAGTCGTGCCAGCTCGAGCTCATCGAACGCACGGCCGCGCTGTAGTAGGTCGTTGGCCCACCCGTTCCTGGCCAGCGCCCACAGGTTGAGCATCCCCGCCAGCGCGATCAGCGCGACGAGCTCTGGCCGCACGCGCCGCAAGGCGACCGCCCCGGCCCTGGCATGAGACGGCCGGGCAGTGCCGGCGGCTGTGGTGACCGGCGCCACAGGGGCCGTGGCCGGGACGACCGAACGTGTCTCGCCAAAAGACTCATCGGTGAAGAATCGCCGCCGCTTCTGCGAGCACCCTGAGAGGAAGCTCAGGATTGGGTGAGAGCCCTCGATCCTTGCTCGCCGGGAAGATTTCGCGGCGCTTTCAGGCTATGGACGCGGGTCGATCTCGACATCGGCGAATCTCGACGTCGGTCCATACCGGATGCGCGGGCGATCGGACATGCTGAGCGATGCTGTCCGTGTTCCAGCCACGCCGAGCGAAACGAGTCATGCGACACAGGACCCCTCAGATCGTCGCCCTCGGGGGCGGCGGCTTCTCGATGGAGAGAGAGGGATCGCTGCTCGACGACTACGTGCTGTCGCTGACCGACGCTCCTCGCCCGCGCGTCTGCTTCTTGCCGACCGCCTCCGGCGACGCAGACCACTACGTGGTCCGCTTCTACCGCCGCTTCTCCCCCGACTGCGACGCCAGCCACCTGTCGCTGTTTCGCCGCGACCAGGGCACCGAAGGGGTCGAGGACGACTTCGCCAGCCACCTGCTGGCCCAGGACCTGATCTACGTCGGAGGCGGCAACGTCGTCAGCATGCTCGGCGCCTGGCGCGCGCACGAACTCGACAGCATCCTGCGCAGGGCCTGGCGCAAGGGCGTCATCCTGTGCGGACCCTCTGCCGGATCGCTGTGCTGGTTCGCCGACGCGCTGAGCGCGTTCCATGGCGCGCCTCGACGCGTGCAGGGGCTTGGGCCTGTTGCCGTACTCCAACTGCGTCCACTACGACGCCGAGCCGGCGCGCCGCGAGGAGTACCACCGGTTCGTGGGCGACGGCATGCGTCCCGGGTTCGCCGCCGAGGACGGCGTAGCGCTGCACTTCCGCTCCACCCGCCTGGCGCGCGGTGGTGAGCTCGCGTCCGGACGGCCGCGCCTTCCGCGTCAAGCCGGCCCGCGACGGCGTCATTGAGACCCCGCTGCCGGTCGCCTACCTGGGAGACACCCCGACCGTACAGGACGCGGGGGCACCGGCCCGCAAGCGCCCCTCCCGCACGCGTAAGGCGGTCGCCGCCGTGTCCTCACGCAAGGCCAGGTCCACCGGCCCGCAGCTTGCGCTAGGCGAGCCGGCCGGGCCACAGGCGCTCGCCCCCCAGGCGATCCCGGCGTGAAGAGCGCACCGGACGCGAGAGCCGGCGAGCGACTGATCTTCGCCATGGGCGGCGGAGGCTTCACGATGGAGCCGACCAACCCGCTGCTCGACGACTTCGTGCTCGGTCTCGCACGCGTGCAAGCAGCCCCGCGTCGTGTTCCTGCCGACCGCCTCCGGGGACACGACCGCGCAGATCAACGCGTTCCAGGCGCGCTTTGCCGACCGCACGTGCGTAGCCGAGCACCTGTCGCTGTTCCGCCTGAGAGAGAGCCGGCGGCCCGCTCGAGGAGGTCGTTCTCGGCGCCGACATCATCTACGTGGGTGGCGGATCGATGCGCAACATGCTCGCCATCTGGCACGCCCACGAGCTCGACCGCCTGCTCGTCGAGGCGTGGCGATCGGGCACCGTGCTCGCGGGCCTGAGCGCCGGCGCGATGTGCTGGTTCCAAGGCGGGCATCACACGCTCGAGCGGTCCTCCTGAGCCGATCGCCGGACTCGGCCTGCTCGAGGGGTCCCTGACCGTCCACGCCGATGGCGAGCCCGAGCGACTGCCGGTGTGGCTCGCCGCCGTCCGCGACGGAACGCTGCCGGGAGGCTGGGCGCTGGACGACGGCGTCGGCCTGCTGTTCCGCGGCACGCAGCTGGAGCACGTCGTCAGCTCG
The DNA here is from genome assembly GCA_963730575.1 of uncultured Solirubrobacteraceae bacterium. GTDB lineage: Bacteria > Actinomycetota > Thermoleophilia > Solirubrobacterales > Solirubrobacteraceae > Palsa-744. Next base: position 275,355 of record CAVSSG010000003.1, on the reverse strand, counting down.
CGCCCGGGGGCGAGCGCCCAGCGCGTCGACGCGATCGCCGGCGAGCTCGTCCGCCACCGCCTGGAGCCCGAGATGCTGGGTGACGCTGCTCAAGGCGCGCTCGGCGGCGTCGATGAGGCCGTCGAGGAGCTTCGCGTCGTGCACCGCATGCGTCGCGGCGTCGCAGGAGGCCGCCGCTGAGCCTCTGCTAGCTTGCCCCGTCGATGGGTTTGTCCCTCTCGGACAAGACGGTGCTGGTCAGCGGAGCCTCGCGGGGCATTGGCCTGGCGACCGCGCGCCTGTTCGCCGCGCAGGGCGCACGGGTCGGCCTCGTCGCGAGCAACGCCGAGAGGCTGGCCGATGCCGCCAAGACGATGCAGGGCAGCCACCACGCCGTCGCGGCCAACCTCATCGAGCCCGGCGAGTGCTCCCGTGCGGTCGCTGAGGTGAGCGCGGCCCTCGGGCCGATCGACGTCCTCGTGAGCTGCGCGGGCATCCTGCGGCGCGACTTCGTCGAGGACGTCACCCCGGAGGACTTCGAGCAGAGCTACCGCCTGCATGTCGGCGCCGCGATCTGGCTCACGCAGGGTGTGCTTGCGGGCATGCGCCAGAGGGGCTTCGGTCGCATCGTGCTCGTCTCCTCCGAGCTCGGGCTGATCGGCGGTCCGTCCTACGCCTCCTACTGCTCGAGCAAGTGGGCGATGGTCGGCCTCGGCGAGGTGCTCGCGCACGAGCTCGCCGGCAGCGGGGTGCGCGCCACGGTCGTGTGCCCGGGCGATGTGCGAACCGACCAGCTGACCGAGGAGCACGAGTGGGGCCCGACGGGGGGAGTGACGCCCGAGAAGGCCATGTCCGCGGACTACGTGGCGCGTGCGATCGTTCGCTCCGCCGCGGGACGCAGGCCGGTGGTCGTCGTCGACCGCCCGCACCTGCGGGCCGCATTCTGGTTCATGCGCCGCGCGCCGCGCCTGCGCATACGTATCGTTGCCGACGCCTACAAGCAGCTCCTTAGCGAACGTGGTGGCTGAGGAGCGGCGCCGCGCGCTCGTCACCGGCATAAGCGGGCAGGATGGCTCGTTCCTGACCGAGCTGCTGCTCGAGAAGGGCTACGAGGTGACCGGCCTCTCACGCGGCGCTCCGCAGCGCTCGCTCGGCTGCTCAGAGCATCTTCGCGAGCACGTGAAACTGCTGTGGTGTGACCTGCTCGACACCGATGGCCTGCAGGCGGCGATCGGGCATGCACGCCCGCACGAGCTCTACCACCTCGCCTCCCCGTCGTTTGTGCCGACCAGTTGGGAGCAGCCGCTGCACACGCTGCAGACGATCGCGGGGTCCACCGCCGCCATCCTCGAGGCCGTCCTGCGCATCGACCCTCGGACACGGGTCTTCGTGGCCTCATCGCTTGCGATGTTCGGCGACGCGCGCGAAAGCCCCCAGTGCGAGGACACCTGCTGCCGGCCGTCCAACCCGTACGCGATCGCCAAGCTCACGGCCCACCAGCTCGTCGGCGCGATGCGCGGGCGCGACGGGCTCTTCGGCTGCTCGGGCATCCTCGCCAACCACGAGTCCGAGCGCAGGTCAGAGTGGTTCGTCACCCGCAAGATCACGCGTGGAGCGGCCGCGATCAAGCTCGGTCTGACGGACGAGCTGTATCTCGGAGACCTCGATGCGGTCCGCGACTGGTCGTTCGCCGGGGACATCATGCGCGGTGCCTGGTTGATGCTCCAGCAGGACAGCCCGCGCGACTACGTGCTGGCGAGCGGCGTGGGGCACACCGTGCGGCAGTTCGCGCAGGTGGCGTTCGGCTGCGTTGACCTGCAGGCGGAGCGCTACATCCGGGTCGATCCGAGCCTCGTGCGTCCACCCGATGCCACCCCGAGCGTCGGCGACCCGAGCCGCGCACTCCGCGAGCTCGGCTGGGCCCCACAGCTGAGCTTCGAGGACCTCATCGCGCGAATGGTGCACGCCGACCTGGAGGAGCTGCAGGGCCATCAGGGCGGCAGCTAGGCGGGCGTGTTGCGATAGCGCGCGTCGAAGGGGTCACCGAACGTCCCCGAGTCGAGGGCGGCGATGATCTCGCTGATCCCGTCCGGTACGGTCATCACGGGTTCGAAACCGAGCCGCGCTTGGATCTTCTCGAAGCCGACCCGGTAGTCGCGGGGATTCTCGTCGCGGTGCGTATAGACGACGCTTCCCCGGTCGATCTGCCGGGTGATCTCCCGGACGAGGTCGAGCTTGCGGTAGTTCTCCTCGGAGTGCCCGGTGTTGAACACCTCGCCGGCGACGCGGTCGATCGGCGCCTGGAGCACCGCCAGCACGGCGCGCGCGACGTCATGCACGTGAATGTACGGCCGCCAGAACTGCTCGCCGAAGACCTCCAGCCGGCGCCCCGCCCACAAATCGCGCGTGAACTCGTTGACCGTGAGATCGAAGCGCATGCGGCTGGCGACCCCGTAGACCGTCGCGAAGCGCAGGCAGGTCGGCAAGGTCGTGCCCGAGGCGCTGCTCAGCATCAGCTGCTCCATGGCCACCTTCTGCTCTGCATACAGCGACACGGGTCGCAAGTCGCCCTCCTCGGTGATCGGCACCGACGGATCGGCCATCCGCCCGTAGTTGGAGCAGGTGGAGGCGAATACGAGCCGCTCCACACCGGCCGCGTCGGCCTCAGCGAGCAGCCCTCGCGTCGCCCCCACGTTGACCTCGTCCGACAACGCGGGGTCGCTTGCGCACGCAGCGTCGCCCACGATGGCGGCAAGATGCACCACCGTCCGGACACCGGCGAGCGCTTCCCGGCGCGCCTCGCCGTCGCGCACGTCGGCGCGCAGCACCTCGACACCGGCCCGTTCCTGCGCGGCGGCGACCTCGTGCTGTCCATGGACCAGCGAGTCCAGCACACGAACCACATGCCCGGCCGCACAGAGCTCCGCCACCAACGGCGCACCGATGTAGCCGCTGCCCCCGGTCACCAACGTCGTGTCGATCACCGCACGATCCTATGAGCCTGCGCCTGGCGGCTGCCGGCACCGCTTGTGTGGCGATCGCTGCGATCGGGGTAGTGGTCATGCGCGTACGTGGGAGCTAACGTCTGAACCATGGTTGCCCATCCCTTCATTCCCCGACGGCCCGCGTGAACGCGAGCTGGACCTGAGACGGCCCAGTGAGCACCATCGAGGACCATCCACGTGACTCGCTGGCCGTCACCGCCGCCGAGCTGGCGGCGCCCGAGGAGCTGAGCCGGCGAACGGTTCGCACGCGGCTGGCGCTCCTGGGGGTGCTGGTTCTAGCCGTCGTCGCGATCGTAACGCTGCTCCCGGGCCTCGAAGGCCTGCGCACGCGCCTCTCGCACGCGAACACGAGCTGGCTGGCGCTCGGTTGCGGGCTGAAGGTGCTCTCCGGCCTCGGCTACATCGTGGTCTTCCGGATGGTGTTCTGCAGGCGCATGAGCTGGCGGGTGAGCTATGAGATCGGCATGTCCGAGCTCGGCGCGAACGCCCTCTTCCCGACCGGCGGCGCCGGCGGTCTGGCACTGGGAGCATGGGCTCTCCGGCGCGGCAAGATGCCCACCGAGGAAATCGCGCGGCGCACGGTCGCCTTCTTCTTGCTCACCAGCGTGGCAAACGTCGTAGGCGTGATCGTCGTCGGGACGGGTCTGGCCGTGAAGCTGTTCCCCGGAGAGACCAACCTGGCTTTGACGGCCCTACCCGCGGCGATAGCGGCGGCCTCGATCGCCGGGGCGATCGCCGCCGGGCGCGCCGCGCCGCGTCTTCACCGGCGCCTGGAGCTAAGCGAGACCGCCGGGTCCTCCAGGCGCTCGACGCTGATGCTGAAGACCCTCGTGGCGATCGCCGACGGGGTTACCGAGGCCGTCGCCCTCCTCCGCGAGGGGAACGCATTGCTGATCGGCGGAATCATCGCCTACCTGCTGTTCGACGTGATGATCCTGTGGGCCACTTTTCGCGCCTTCGGCGCCGTGCCCCCGCTTGCGATCGTCTGGATCGCCTACCTCATCGGCGAGCTCGGGGGGCTCATTCCTGTTCCCGGCGGCATCGGCGGCGTAGACGCCGGGCTGGTAGGAGCACTGGTCCTCTACAACGTGCCGATCACCGCCGCGGCCTCCGCCGTCCTTGCCTACCGCGCGATCGCCCTCTGGGTTCCGGCGGTGCTCGGCAGCGCCGCGTTCGTGGCCCTGCGGCGAACGCTGCGAAACGAGTCCTACCAGATCGCCCTCTGTGCCCCGCAGACCGAGATAGAGGTCATCGGCCTCGGGCGCGTCGTGATCGAGCAGCAGACCACGCCCTGCTCATAGCTGCGGCGATAATCGCCGGGCGATGGCCGACGCGCATAGCACCACTCAGACCGGCCGCACAGCATGGGCGCGGAACCTGGCCACGCCAGTCCGAGACTTCCTCAGCACGGAGACCGGCAGTGCGATCGTGCTGCTGAGTGCGACGGTGCTTGCGCTGCTGTGGGCGAACGGTCCGTGGTCTCACTCCTACGGATCGCTGTGGCAGACGGAGCTCTCGATCCGGATCGGCACCCACGGGATCTCGGCAGACCTGCGCCAGTGGGTGAACGAGGGCCTGATGACGTTCTTCTTCCTGGTCGTCGGGCTCGAGGCAAAGCGGGAGCGCGACATGGGCGAGCTGCGCGAGCGCCGCCGCCTCGCAATCCCGGTGTTCGCGGCGATCGGCGGCATGGTGGTGCCGGTTGCGATCTACCTCGCGTTCAACGCCGGCGGCGCCGGCGCGGGCGGCTGGGGTGCGGCGATGTCAACCGACACCGCCTTCGCCCTGGGCGCCCTGGCACTGATCACCCCGCGGGGCGCGACCCGGCTGCGCGTGTTCCTGCTCACGCTGGCCGTGTTCGATGACCTCGGCGCACTGGTGGTCATCGCCACCGTATATGCCGGTCATGTATCGCTTCCGGCTCTCGCCGTCGCGATCGGGCTGTTCGGGCTGCTGCTCGCCCTTCGCTTTGCGCCCGCGTGGCGCCGTCCGCTGTCGGTGCTCGTCGGCGCAGCGCTCTGGGTCGCGCTGTTCGAGTCCGGAATCGATCCGGTCATCGCCGGGCTCGCCGTCGGGTTGGTGACCAGTGCCTATCCGCCGTCCCGCGAGGACCTCGAGCGTGCCACGGCGCTCACGCGTTCGTTCCGCGAGCAACCGACGCCCGAACTCGCGCGCTCGGCCCAGCTCGGCGTGCTCGCTGCGATCTCGCCCAACGAGCGCCTCCAATACGAGCCTGCACCCGTGGACGAGCTACGTGATCGTGCCCCTGTTCGCACTCGCCAACGCGGGCATCCACGTTACAACCGGCCTGCTCGAAAGAGCGATCACCTCCCCGATCACGCTGGGGATCCTCTTCGGCTACCTCGTGGGCAAGCCGCTGGGAATCCTCGGAGCATCGTGGCTGGCCACGCGGCCGGCCCTGCATGGGCCGCGACCGACGCTCAGCTGGCCTTCGCTCGCCGGAGGCGGAGCCGTCGCGGGCATCGGCTTCACGGTGTCGTTGTTGATCTCCGATCTCGCGTTCCACGGACAGCGACTCGACGAGGCGAAGCTCGGCGTGCTCGCCTCGGCCGTCGCGGCACCGCTCCTGGCCCTGTGTGTCTTCAGGCTGATCAGGCGGCTGCCGAGGCGTGTTCGCGCGCGCCAGATCAGCGCCACGATCGAGGACATCCTCGATCTGTCAGACGACGTCGACCCGGCGCGCGACCACATTCGCGGTTCCGAGGAGGCTCTCGTGACGCTGGTCGAGTACGGCGACTTCGAGTGCCCCTACTGCGCTACGGCGGAGCCGGTCGTGCGAGAGCTGCTCGCCTCGTTCGGCGACGACCTGCGCTACGTCTGGCGCCACCTCCCGCTCACGGACGTCCACCCCACCGCGCAACTCGCCGCCGAGGCAGCCGAGGCGGCCTCGGCCCAGGGGCGCTTCTGGGAGTTCTACGACGCGCTGTTCGCACACCAGCGCGCGTTCACGCCAGATGACCTCGAGCGCTACGCCGAGCAACTCGGCCTCGACCTCGAGCGCTTTCGCGACGAGCTTCGACATCGTCGAGATATGGAGCGGGTGGCGGAGGACGTCGCGAGCGCCGACGCCAGCGGGGTCTCCGGGACGCCGACCTTCTTCATCAACGGGCGTCGTCACCATGGCGCGTACGACAGCGAGGCCCTGGCCACGGCGGTCCGCGCCGCTCGCGCGCGCGCCGGTCTGTTGACCGTTTGAATCCGACTCGGCTGTTGAACCCGAGACTCGGCCGGCCGCTCCAGAGTCGCGCGATGTCCGGACCCGCCCGGCCGTCATCGTGCCCTGCGAACGTGATCGGGTAGCGTTGCCACCGGAGCGGATGCTTGCCATTGTCAAGACAGTCAGCGTGCCAGTAGCGTCAGCTCGATCGCCTGCGGCAGGATGGCAATCGTGACCCGACGGGTCCCCGTCCAGCGCAGGAGCCGCGAGCGGGTCGAGCTCATCATGAAGGCCTCCAGCGAGCTGCTCGCCGAGGGCGGTGTCGATGCACTGACCACCCGCTCGCTGGCCGAGCGCACGGGCATACCGGTGGCGACCATCTACCGATACTTCGGCAACCGCGACGAGATCATCAGCGCTTACCTCGGTCACGAACTCGAGATGATCGAGGCGTCGGTGACATCGGGTTTGCTGGCGCTCGAACGGGTGACCTTCCGCTCGATGGTAAGAGCGGTCGCCTTGGCGTACATGCGCCACTTTCAGGCTCACCCCGAGGGGGTTCCGGTGTGGTTCGGCGGCCGGCTCAATGCAGCGGTCGTCGACAGGGTCCGGATGCTGGAGGAGCGGCTTGCCGCCTCGCTGCGCTCAGCTGTCGAGGGGACGGGGATGGCAGAGGCACGTTCGGACTTCATAGCCCCTCTGCTCGTGCTCCTGTTCGACCGGATGTTCGAGTTCGTGTTCCTCACCGAGCGAACCGCCGAGCAGCAGAGAGAAATCGTCCTGACGTTCGTGGACATCGTCTCCACCTACGTCGAGCGCTTTGCGACGCCTGCGGGACTCGAGGGCGTCCCGTCCGAGGCGTTCGTGCAGGCGCGCACGCAGGGTGAGACCGCGATAGGCGCGGACTAGAGCTCCCGAACTGCAGGCACGATCACCGTCCCGGTCAGGTCTCGTAACCTTGACCGCCGATGCTCGATACGGAACTGATCGTGAACCAGGAGACGCTCGAAGGCCTGACGGCGGAGTGGGACGCGCTCGCGGCCGTCAATGCGCTGCCTCTGATGTCCCCGGCCTGGATCATGGCGTGGTGGGCGCACCTGGCTGCGTCCACTGCTGAGCCGCGGGTGGTCGTCGCGCGAGAAGGAAGCACGATCGTCGGGCTCGCGCCGTTCTTCTCCGAGCCCGACGCGCGGCTGGGGCGCGTGGATTATCGCCTGCCCGGAATATCGGTTGGCCGCGCTCCGCTGGCGCTGCCCGGGCGCGAGTGGGAGGTGGCTCAGGCCATAGGCAGCGCGCTCGCCGAGGCCGACCCGCCTCCCGATGCGATTGTGCTCGAGGCCACACCGCTGGTCTCCTACTGGCACCTGTCCCTACGCGAATGTTGGCCCGGCTCCTCGCGGCCGCTCGCGTACCAGTACCGGGTGCGCTGGTGTCCGACCGTTTCACTGGCGGCGGGCTCCTATGAGGACTGGCTCAAACAGAAGAGCACACACTTCCGCGAACGGATGCGCAGAGCTCGGCGAAAGTTCGCCACGGCGGGCGGCTCTGTGCGTCTGAGCACGCGGGAGACCCTGAGGGCCGACATCGCCACGCTGATCCGCCTGCACGGCGAGCGCTGGCACGATCGCGGTGGCTCGGAATTCCTTACGCGGGGCGGCGATCGACTGGCGTCGATGCTCGAGCAGGCCGGCAACGCGCTGGCGGACGAGGGGCGTTTCCGCCTGATGATCCTGGAGGTCGAGGGGCAGCCGATCTCGGCGCAGCTGGCGACCGGGGCGGGAGGGGAGGTGCTCGGGATCATCGGCGGTTGGGACGAGCGCTTCGCTCGCATGAGCCCACAGGTCCTCGGCATCCTCGCCACGATCGAGGATGCCCTCGAGCGCGGCGACCAACGGCTCAACATGAGCGTCGGACAGCAGGCATACAAGCAGCGCATCGCCGACGGGATCGAGCCGGTCGTGTGGAGCGTCGTCGTGCCAACCGGACGCCGCCTCCCACTCACGGCCGCCAGAATCGGCCTGATGCTCGCCGGCAAGGCCGCACGCGACACCGCCAGGCGGGCGCTGAGCCCCAAGCAGACCGGCCGCCTGCCGGGCGCCGGGCGCGGAGCCGGCCGGGCGGACCCAAGAGCTCCGGTCCCATGAGCGGCCGCCGGCTCGCGCCTGCTCCGGAGCCACGCTCGCCGGACCGGTCGGTCTCGGTACGGGTGCTGCCCGGACGGGGTCTGGCTGGCGGTCTGACGGCACGCTGGTCAGAGCTGCAGCAGGCGACCCCGGCGTTTGCCAGTCCCTTCTTCTGTCCGGAGTTCACGACCATCGTGGCCGACGCCCGCGACGACGTCCACGTCGGCGTTCTCGAGTGCGACGGTCAGCCCGTCGGCTTCTTCCCGTTCCAGCGCGGCCGTCTTGGCCTTGGGTGGCCCGTGGGCTCGATGCTGTCCGACTACCAGGGAGCCATCGTGAAGGGCGGCGTAGCCTGGGAGGCGACAGACCTGATCGATGCCTGCGGGCTGAAGATATGGGAGTTCGATCACCTGATCGCCTCACAGCGGGCCTTCGTGCCCTTTCACCGGCAAAGCCGGCCCTCGTGGGTGATGGACCTGCAGGACGGTGTCGAGGCCTACCTTGGGTCACGGCAGCGCGCCGGGGTGCGAGAGCTCTCCGCGGTCGCGCGTAAGCGACGAAAGCTCGAGCGCGAGCATGGCGAGGTTCGCGTGGCCCACGAGCTCGCCGACCCGGGCGTGCTCGCCATGCTCGAACGGTGGAAGTCCGATCAGTACCGCAGGACGGGCGCCGCCGACCACATGGCGGAGGGCTGGGTGCGCGACGTGCTACGCCTCGCCCATCTGCGGCGAACCCCCACCTTCGCGGGCGTGCTCTCGGCGCTGTACGTAGGGGACCGAGTGGTCGCCGCACACTTCGGCATCCGCTCGACATCCGTGTGGCACTACTGGTATCCGGCCTACGATCCGGCGTTCGGCCAGTACTCGCCGGGCCTGATCCTGCTGCTGAGCATGGTCGAGAGCGCACCGTCACTGGGGATCCGGGCAATCGACCTCGGCAAGGGAGACGCCCGATACAAGCGGGCGCTCGCCACCAGCACGGTGGCCCTGGCCGAGGGCGTCGTCGTGCGTCCCTCCCTGGCAGCCGCCGCGTGGCGCGTGCGCCACGAGGCGCGGGCGCTCATCAAACGGACGACGATAGGGCCGCGCCTGCGACGCTTGGCCAGGGGCCCGCGGGCGTGAGCACGGGTCCGGATCACGGCCACAATCGGCGGCTTCTGAGCAGCGGGCGCACGAGGTCATAGCCGTGCACGACCGGCGGCGAATAGCGGATGGCCCCGTAATGACCCGAGGTCTTAAGCCCGTACAGCCAGCGACCGTCGTGAGGATAGATCGGCGTGCGTGGGAGGGCGAGGCGCGAGGTCTCCTCGTCTCCCCGATCGAGCAGGAAGGCGAGCTCAAACCCTGCGCGGGCGACCGCGCCGCGAGCCGCGGCGGAGCTCCTGCCGTAGGGGTAGGCGAAATGGCGAGGCGGCGAGCCCAGGAGCTCCGCCAGGAGCCGCGCCGAGGTCGCGACATCCTGCTCGGCGTCAGCCGGTGCGGCGCTGCCAAGATCGATATGGCCGTGGCCGTGGCTCGCGACCTCAAAGCCCCGGTCGCGCACCTCGAGCAGCTCCTCGGCGGTCATGATGTCCAGAGGAAGGTTCGACGGCGGATCCCACCCGTTGCGCATGCCGATCCACTTGGTGGGAACGAACACTGTTGCCGGGAAGCCATATCGCTCGAGGATGGGCACTGCCAGCGTCAGCACGCTTCGATACGCATCGTCAAAGGTGATCGAGACCGTTCTGCGTCCGCGGGTGCGGGCCGATCGCGTGATCGCGTCGAGGGCAACCACCTCTCGATGGCTCGCCAGAAATGCCATCTGCCCCTCGAAGGCGTCCGGTGACACGAAGGTGTTGTAGAGGGGCTCGTCGCGGGGGGCCGTGCCGAGCGCGTGATAGGCGAGCACGGCCGTGGGATTCACCGCAGGAACGGTAGCGGTGTGCTCAGCTACTCCGTAGTCATACCCACCAAGGACCGCCCCGAGCGACTCGAGAGCGTGATCCAGACCGTCCTTGACCAGGATCGGCGTCCCGAGCGCCTGGTGATCGTCGATGCGAGTGACCCCCCGCTCGAGCTCCCCGGGTACCTGCGCGATCGCGCAGGTGCAGCGGGCGTCGAGCTGACCCGTGTGCACGGTCGGCCATCGACGTCTGGACAGCGCAACCGGGGAGTCGAACTGGTTGACACCCCGCTCGTGCTGTTCCTCGACGACGACGTCACGCTCGAGCCCGCCTACGCGGGCGTTCTGCTGCGCCGCTGGGAACGAGCAGGGCTCGATGGCATCGGCGCGATGGTGGGCTCACCCGAGGTGCTGCGGCCACAGGGCAGAGCGGCAGGGCTCATGCGACGAGCGCTGATGCTGCACTACTACGATTTCGGCGGAAGGGCGACGCGGGTGCGCCGCTCGGGCAAGCTCGCACTTGTCGTTCGCCCCGGCGAGGAGGTGAGCATTCCCGCGGTCGGCGCCGGCGGGGCGCTGTTCCGCACAGATCTCGTGCGTCGTCATCCCTTCGATGAGCGCTTCCCCGGCTACGCTCCGGGTGAGGATCTCGAGATGTCACGCCGCCTCTCACGCGAGGCTCCGATCCTCCAGACCCCCGAGGTCATGTTCCACCATGCGTGGGATCCGCGCGAGCGCAGGTCTCCGTCGCGCTGGCAGCTGCGCGGCCGATGCGAGACCTACTTTCGGCTGCGCCATCTGGGCCGGTCACCACTCGACCGAGCCGCATTCGCCGTCTCGATCGCCGCCGAGACGGTCCTGGCCGCTCTGGACTCGCTGCGCGAGCGCGACAGCGCCCACGTGAGAGGCTACATCGGCGGCGTGCGGGAGGCATTAGGCGAACATCGCCGGAGTGAGAGCCGCAGGGAGGACCACACCTGAGCGTTGCGCTCATGGCGTGAGCGTGAGCGCAACCTCCGCTATTGCAGCGGAGCTGACGACACCCGCGTGGCCCGCCTGTTGGCCAGGGAACGAACGAACGACCGGCCGACCGCGAAGTCATCGGGGAACACCAGGCGCTCGAAGGCGAGCAAGAGCGCGAGATAGGCGGCGATTCCCAGCGCGATCGCCACCCCGAGGTGGTCATGAAATGCGGCCATGACGGCGGCCGCGCATGCACTAGCCAGGACCGGGCCGAGAACGATCCGCTGCACGTGGATCCTTCCATGTAGCGACCGCGACAGCACCAGCAGGCTGCCGGCCAACAGGGCCTCGGATATGGAGGTCCCCGCGGCAGCACCGTTCAGCGAGAAATGCGGGATCAGGACGAGGTTGACGAGGACGTTCTCCACCAGTACGGCGGCGGAGGTGATCGCCACGGCGCGCTGTACTCCCTGTGAGTAGAACAGCTCGGCGGAGGCGGCACTTACCGGATAGAGCAGGATGCTCGGTGCAAGAAGCACCAGGGCGGCTGCCGCGGGCTGATATCCGGAGCCGTACAGCAGCGCGATGATCGGTCCGGCCAGCACGGCGGCACCAACGGCCATCGGCATGGTGATTGCGAGAACGAGCTTCATACCCCTTGCGTAGACCGTCCCGACCGGCGGATTGCTCGTGGGCGAGAGCCGTGAGAGGGTGGGCAGCAATGCGGCGCTGACGGCCCACGGCACGAATGCGGTGGTGTCCAACAGGCGATAGGCCGCCCCGTATTGACCGACGACCTCCGAGGACTTGAACCAGGCCAACATCACCGTGTCGATACGCCCCAGCACTATCAGTCCGATACTCGCCAGGCCTATCGGCAACCCCACCCGCGTGATCGCCACGACCCCCCGCAGGTCCATGCGCAGTCTGGGCCGGGCTACGCGATGAACCAGCAGCCAGGCCGCCGCCGCGGTCGCCGCCAGGGCACCGACGCAGTAGATCGCGGCGACCGCCACGATCCCGCCACCCAAGTAGAGCACGACGATCGCCACGATGGTGGTCAGCCATCGCTGGGTGATCAGCACGACCGGGATGAAACCGAGCCGTTCAAATGCCTGAAAGGCGCCGAACGAGACCCGCACGAGCGCGTCGCCGATGAACCCGAGGCCGAGAAGGGCCACCACAAGCACCGTTTGGCCGCTCATACCGGCGAGCGCTGAGATCGCCAGCGCGAGGAGCAGCGGCGCGAGGCTGAATAGCAGCCGAGAGTAGAACGCGTTCGAGTAGTACTCGTCAAGGCGGCGCTGATCGCGAGCCACCTCGCGCACGAGCACGATGTCCTGCCCGAACTGTCCGAAGGTGACGATTATCCCCACGAACGACAGCGCGAAGACGAAGACGCCGAACTGCGAGGCCCCGACCTTGCGCGCCACCAATATGTACAGCAGGGCCGTGGCCAGTTTGGACCCGAGGTCCGCCACCGCGCGAAGGCTGGCGTTGGTCAAGAGCCGCGAGGAGCGCGACCTCGGCGCGCCGACGGGTTCGCGTGCTTCGGGCGAGACGCGCCCAGCGCCAGGGCCCGGGGCGCCGGATACGCTCGTATCTGCCACCCGAGGAATGGTAAAGGCCGCCGACCTCGATCAAGGTGACTGAATGTGCGCCTGCCGTCGACGCGTGGTGTGACTCAGCGCAGCAGGCTCCAGACTTCGCGGGCGATCTCCTCGCAGAGGTCAGCCTGCGGTCGCTCGCCATCGACTCGTCGTGCCCCGAGGGCGTGCCAGTGCTCGTGGTACAGCTCCGTGCGCTCGCGCAGGTTCTCAAGCGGAAAGTCGCGCTTGCGGGCGTAGGCGACCTCGGGTGGAACATCGAGCAGATACGCGCGAAGAGGCCGGCGTGTCAGAGCGCTGATCAGCAGGCATTGCCAACGCAGGGGATGTCCGTGGCCCCACCGATGGCGAACGTAGACGATCGCGTCGAGCGCGTATCGATCGAAGATCAGCACCCGCGGCCGACCCGGGGCGGAGCGGGCGCCCCGGCGGAACGACAGCACCTGAACCAGGGCGACGATCGTGGCCAGCACGTGCATCACGAGCGGTCGCTGGCTGGGCAGCTCGGCAAAGACCGGCTCGGCCTCATCGCCGCCGGCCGCCGGGCCCGCGTCGGCGGACTCCCGGTCGCCGGCCGGCTGAGCCGACGTCGCGACGCCGGTCGCGACGACGGGCTCACGCCGGCCCGCACGCTCGAGTGCGCTACGCAGCACACTCTTCACCGCGGGCGGCATCTGAAACAGCACGTTCTGGGCGGGCGGCCATATGACGAAGGTCTCGACCCCGAGGTGACTCATGCTGTCGCGCAACGCGCCGGCCTGAAAGCTCTTGCCCGCGCCGTCGATACCCGAGAAGGCGATCACCGCCGGGCGCCGCGAGCGCAGGCCCCGCGACACGAGTCGCCGCCGTCCGCCGGGCGTGCGTGCGATCGACCGAGCGAGCTCCACCCGGGCCGCCATCTCGACGGCTCGCGGGGGGCTGGCGGGGCCCTGCCACAGCGCCCCCAGCAGCCGCATCGCCGCAGAGGCGTTCCACGCCGGCGCGCGCTGTTCGGCGAGCGCCCAGGCTCCAGGGTCAGCCGACAGCGCCATCTCCACGCGAGCCCGGGACTTGCCCGCGAGCGTCCCACCGGCTCGCGCCGCCCTCCGCGCCGCGATCAGGATCTGGTGGTGCGCAGCGGGGAGCGCGAGCCAGGAGAGCCCCTCGATCGGCTCGGCCTCGGCGAACAGCGCCCGCAACTCGGCAGGGGCAAGGCCCCAATGCTCGGCCGGGACGAGGTCGGCCGACAGCACCGCACATCCGCTGAACGACGCCCATGTCAGCCCACGTCGCACGAACCCCTCGCGCGCCAGCGTGCCGGCGATCACGCTCAGCGCCGACGGACGGGCCAGCAGGTCAAGGTCCCCACCGTGCGGCGGGGCTGAGCCGAAGACCAGAACCCGGTCATGCAGGCAAGCGTCGATCATGCAGGCGAGTTCCCCGCAGGTCAGCGCTGTGCCACCGGAAGCCACGCCGGCATCCTCGCAGCTGGCGGTGTCCCAACCCATGAGCACTCGAGGTCCGGACCGTGCTCAGGTGCCACGGCCAAGTGCCGAACGCGTCGCGCGGAAGGCCCTGACCGCCTGCGGACGAGCGCGTCTGTACGCGTAGCGTCCGACTGGCACCGGTCGGCGAGCGTAGGCCGACAGGCGCACATGAGCCCGCTCGTCGGTTGCGAACATGGCCTTCCACGCGGATCTGTGACCCAACAGCTCGTGCGCCGCGAGCTCCAGCTCGAAGCAGCGCTCGATGACGGCGAGCCGGAGCACGAGGCCCGGCCGCAGCTTGCCGAACTCCTCGTCGTGGCCGGTCTTGAGCAGATACAGGCGGCGATTCACGAGCAGCGCCAGGTCGAATGCCACCATGCGCCCGTCCAGGGTGATGGCTGACAGCCGCGCCTCGTCCGTGCGGTCGAAGGCCTCGGCCACCGAGCGCCAGAAGAGCTCGTTCTCGGGGGTTGAGAGGATCCCCGTGCCGGCCCTCCCCTTCCAGCCGGCGCTCTCGACCTCAAACCCGTGCTGGAGCATCTCGTGGAAGTTCTCGGGACGGTCCACGAGCATGAACCGCGCGTTGTGATCGCGGTTCATCTTGCGGTGCAGGCGCTCCAGCGGATAGCCCCATCGGTACTTGGTGAGCCGACAGAACTCGGCGAAGTCGCCGACGGTGTCGACGATCGGCGACGCGTGAACAGGCTCTATCAGGGTCAGGCGCCCTCGAGCTGCGGCCTTGAACGCGTCCACCGCCGGATCGCCGACGGGCAACGAGGACACGATCAGCTCGCTGCCGGCGGCAGCCACCGCGGCCTGCGCCAACGCCACCAGCGCTTCGTGATCGGCAGCCAACGGACGGAAGACCGGAGCCTCGACATGGGGCCCCTCGAGACGTCTGCCGATGCGGGTGAGAGGCAGGACGCCGACGAGATCCCCGTCGCGCCACGCCGCGCAGACGCACAGCCGCCGACCGGCACCGAACGCCTTCCACCAGGACGAGAACCAGGCGTGGCGTGCGAATGGCGTCGGATCATGCTCGCGTGCGAGCCGATCCCAGGCGGCCGCGAGCGCGGCCAGCCTGCTCTCTTCGGTGACCCACTCGATGCCCGCTGCGGTCACTGTCCTGCGCTGGTCAGCCGCGACGGCTTGACGGCAGATCCGCGAGCGCAGTCCGAACGTGACGCAGGCTGGTGAGCGCCGGGAGCGGGTCACGCGGGGAGAAGATGGCATGCGCCGTGCCTCGTCGAGGTCGCAGGCCATTGGCCGCTGTTCGCCATTCGCCACGCAAGAGGGCCGTGGTCAGAGCGCCGGCGTCCCTCTCCTCCGAGCGGTAGCGAACACCGATTCGATAACCGTCGGCGCCGGCCGGGCGCCCCAGCAGCAGGTTGGTCCAAATGGTGGGCAGGTTCAGACCGGCTGCCACCACGAGGGCGAGCGAGCCATAGGGACGGAGGTTGACGTCGATCACGTAGTGACCTTCGGGAGCTTTGAGCATCTGCACCTGGAACATTCCGCTCCATGCGAGAACCTCGATCAGCCGCCGGACCCGCGCCTGCAGCTCGGGCTCCCCGGCGACCGTCCGTGCGTAGGAGCTGATGCCGCAGTTGACCGGATAGGTCCGCTCCGCGACCTGATGGGCCATGCAGACGATCTCCCCGCGCCAAGCGACGCCCACGGTCGCCTCCAGCTCGCCGTCGAGGTACGGCTGGATGAGCCAGCGCATACCCGGCATCAAAGCCATGGCGCGCCGCAACTCGGTTGGGCTCTCGATGTGCCGAACGCCCACGCTGATCAGCCCGCCCCCGGCGCCGCGGGATATCGTGCAGGCGGGCTTGATGACCACGGGGTAAGTCAGATCGTCGATACCGTGCGAATCCTCACCGCCGGCAATGTACGTGGGCGGTACGGGCAGGCCGGCCTCCGCGCCGAGACGAGGCAGTTCTGACTTGTCCAGGGCCGGCCGCACGATCTCCTCGGGACAGACACCAACCGCCACGTCATCCGGAAACAGACTCTGGCGGCCGGCCAATGCCAGAAGCGCCAGATCGGTGCCGGGAAGGACCGCGACCGCACCGAGGTCAGCAGCCGCGCGGGCCAGACGCTCGGCGTAGGCCTCCGCGTCGTTCGCTGGGTCGGGCACGGTGAATGCTCCGCCACACGCGCGCGACCGCCTCCCGTAGCTGCTGCGCCCCGTGCTCGCCAGCCAGGGCTCATAGCCTCCGACCCGCAACGCCCGCACGAACGCGAGGATGCCGTAAGAGGGTGCATCCTCGGTGACGATGACCCTGGGCGGCGCTTCGCTCTGGTTGGCATGCTCCCGATGCACAATCTAATGCGGTCGCATGCGATGGCAAGCCTGCTTACAGCGTGGCTCCGGCATCGCGAAGTCGTCGCGGCCGACGAGAAAGGCCAAGGAGTAGAAGATCGTCTTCATGAGTGCGGATTTGCTCGAGCGTCAACCTCAATCGGGCAGCCGACTCAACGACACGGCTCCATCTTTCTGTGAACTTTATCATGATTTAGGCCCACCTAATTTGGGATACCGGTCGGGCACGGCCGGGCACCGCGAGGCCCGACTCAGGACCTTCCTCCAGACTGATCGACTAGCCTTGGACCGGCGCCCCGGAGGGGTGGCAGAGCGGTTGAATGCGGCGGTCTCGAAAACCGTTTCGGGGGAGATTCCTCCGACGAGGGTTCGAATCCCTCCCCCTCCGTTGTTGAGCCGCATCTCCCGCTCCTGCGGGCGGTTCCCAGTCCGCGTAGATCGACAGCACGAGCTCCGGGTTCGCCGAGGACATGGGCGGGCTACGGCCGCCACCGAGCAGCGGCGGCGAGGAGAGCGTCGCCCGTCCCCGAGCGCGATACTCAAGGTGACGGTGCGCGACGAGTCCACGACACACAACCTGCTCGCACCCCCGCGTCGCGACGTGGCGGTGGCGGTGGAGTAATGCCCCGATCGGCCCCAGAGGTGGTGGAGCCGCTGCGCTACGAACGCCTGCTTCAGGCGCACGATGCCTCAGCGGCGACCGTGCGCCACACCCCTGTCCTCACGTCAGCAAGCGCCTCGGAGTCCTGCGGCGGAACGGTGGCATTCAAGGCCGAGTGTCTCCAACGCACTGGTTCCTTCAAGCTGCGCGGCGCGCTTAACAAGCTGCGCACCGTCGGCGACACCCGCCGCGGCGTCGTAGCCGGAAGCGCGGGCAACCACGCGCAGTCGCTCGCCTATGCGGCCCGCCTGCACCAAGTGCCATGCGAGGTGTTCATGCCGATCGACGCCGCTGTGTCGAAGCTCGATGCGGTGCGGGCGTTCGGCGCCCAAGTCCACCAGCAGGGCTCCTCGGTTGACGACTGCGTGGCGCTCGCGCGTCAACGCGCGAGCGATGCGGGGATGACCTTCGTTCATCCCTTCGACGACTATGACGTGATCGTCGGGCAGGCCGGAGTCGGGATTGAGCTGGTCGACACGGTCGCTGACCTCGGCTGCGTAATCGTGCCCATCGGTGGGGGCGGGCTCGCCAGCGGCGTCGCCGCGGCGCTACGTCAGTCGCGTCCAAAGGTCAAGCTGGTCGGCGTGCAGGCCGCTGCGTGCTCGCCGGTCGCAGCGTCAGTCCGGCACGCCGACTCTGTCGCGCCGGCGATGCCGACGATCGCCGACGGGATCGCGATCAAGCACCCCGGCAAACTAACTCTGCCGCTGATCGAGCGGCTGCTCGACGATGTCGTGACGGTCGAAGAGGACGCGATCGCCGAGGCCATGATCCTTCTGCTCGAGCGCTCGAAGCTGCTCGTCGAGGGCGCCGGCGCCGTATCGCTGGCTGCACTGCTCTCACGTCAGGTGCGGCCCGCGCGGGCGGGCACCACGGTCGCGATTCTCTCCGGCGGCAACGTTGATATCGCCCTGATGGCGGCTATCGGCGCCCGTCAACAGACACGCGTTGGTCGGCGTGCACGCTTCTTCACGCGAGTGCACGATCAGCCGGGTGGGCTGGCTGGCCTGCTCGCGACAATCGCCGCGGCGAGGGCGAACGTGATCGCCGTCGAGCACGTGCGCGACGGGGTCCAGCTCGCGCTCCTCGAGACGGGCGTCGCGGTGACCATCGAGACGCGTGGTGCCGGGCATCTCGACAGCGTCCTTGCCGAGCTGAGCGACGCGGGCTATGAGATCGAGGCGACGGGCTGAAGCCCCGCTCGGGCGAGCCCGGATCAGAGCGGCGCGCCGCCTCTAACGTCGCGAGGCGAAGAATCGGCTCAACAGTTCCCCGCACTCCTGCGCCAGCAGACCGCCGGCCACCTCGGGTCGGTGATTCAGGCGGGGCTCGGCGAGCACGTCGAGCACGCTGCCGCACGCTCCGGCCTTCGGGTCACGCGCCCCGTACACCAGTCGCGGCACCCGCGCGAGGACGATCGCACCCGCACACATCGCGCAGGGCTCGAGCGTCACGTACATGACCGCGTCGAGCACGCGCCAGCTGCCCGCCGCCCGAGCCGCGCCGCGCAGGGCGATGATCTCGGCGTGCGCAGTTGGATCCTGGCGCAGCTCGCGCTCGTTGTGGGCGGCGGCAAGGACCTCTCCTTCGCGCACCACCACCGCACCGATGGGCACGTCCTCGTGTTCAAGTGCACGCTCGGCCTCCCGCAGGGCCAAGCGCATGAAGTACCCATCGCGTGGGAAGAAGTGCTCGCTCATCGGTTTCACGGCGATCTCTGCGACAGTGAATGCGCCGGGAGCCACCGCGGCACGTCATCATTGCTCATGCACCCATGATCCAACACAGCCTCCGCGCATTCTGCCGTCTCAACGCCGCCCGGCAAACGCTGGGCCTTGCCATCTGTTGTCTTGCGCTCGCGACGATCGGCGCCCCAGCCGCCGGCGCGAACCTGCCGGGCAGGTTCGTCTCCAACGAGGTTCTCGTCAGATACGCACCCGCCATGTCGGCGCAGGCGCGCGTCGCAAGGTCGCGAGCGGGCGGCGGCGATGCGACGGCCCCCCGCGCGCACACCACCGTGCTGCATCTGGCGCCCGGCGTCAGCGTCGCATCGGCCCTCCGCCGTCTGCGCGGACAGCGCGGCGTCATATGGGCCGTACCGGACTATGTGGCCCACGTGTCGGGTACATGGATCCCCAATGACGCTGGCATCGGGGACACACCCGGCGGCTGGCAGCAGCTGCAATGGAACTTCGACGGACCGTTCGGCGTCAACGCACCGGAAGCATGGTCCAATGTCGCCGCCGATGGAGCAGCCGGCGGCAAGGGCGTCATCGTCGCTGTGCTCGATACCGGAGTCGCCTACGCCAACCATGGGGAGTTTCTGCGCTCGCCCGACTTCAGCCCGTATGAGTTCGTTCAGGGGTACGACTTCGTCGCGAGGAACCCCTTCCCCGAGGATCGCAACGGCCACGGGACGTTCGTGGCCGGCACGATCGCCGAGGCCACCAACAACCACGTGGGCGTCACCGGCCTTGCGTTCGCCGCGCGCATCATGCCCGTCCGCGTGCTCGACACCCAGGGCGAAGGCGAAGCGTCGACGATCGCCGAAGGCGTGCGCTTCGCGGTCAACCACGGCGCACGCGTCATCAACCTCAGCCTCGAGTTCTCTCCTGACATCACCGCCTCGGACATACCCGAGCTGATCGAAGCCCTGCGCTATGCCCATCGCAAGGGCGTGCTCGTGGTAGCGGCGGCGGGCAACGAGGGTCACAGCGCAATCGCCTATCCGGCGCGCGCCCCGGACGTCGTCGCCGTGGGCGCGACCACCGAACATGGCTGCCTGGCGGACTACTCAAACGAGGGCACCGGCCTGACGCTCGTGGCGCCGGGCGGAGGCGCCGACGCCAACCTCCCGGGCGACCCCAACTGCCACCCTGAAGGTTCGCCCGGGCGGAGCATCTACCAGGAGACGTTCACCGGAGCCTCGGTCCGGCGCTTCGGCCTGCCGTCCGGATACGAAGGCACCTCGATGGCGGCCCCTCACGTTGCGGCGACGGCCGCACTGATCATCGCCAGCGGTGTGGTCGGCCGCCACCCTACGCCGGCGCAGATCACCGCCCGGTTGCGGGCCACCGCCCGCAAGCTGGGTGGCGGGGGCGATGAAGACCTATATGGGGCGGGCCTCGTGGACGCCGGAGCAGCCACGGCTCCCGGCGGTCCCGGCGCGGTCGGATAACCGGCACCGGGCGAGAAGCGGGGGCCCATGCCGTACTCGGAGCCGCACCCGCCCGTCCGTTGCGATGTGGCGGTCGTCGGGGGTGGGATCATCGGGCTGGCCGTTGCCCGAGAGCTGATCCTGCGCCATCCCCGTACGTCCGTCTGCGTGCTCGAGCGGGAGGTTGCTGTGGGGATGCATCAGAGCAGCCACAACTCCGGCGTGGTCCACGCCGGCATCCACTACAGGCCCGGCTCGCTGAAGGCGCACCTGTGCGTGGAGGGCGCCCGCGAGCTCTATGCCTACTGCGACCAGCAGGGCATCGCCTCTGAGAGATGCGGAAAGCTGATAATCGCGACCGACCCCTCGGAGCTTATGCGCCTGCAGGAGCTCGAGCGAAGGGCCACGGCGAATGGAGTACCCGGGATGCGCCGCATCGGGGCCGCCGAGATCGAGCCGATAGAGCCCCACGCGCGCGGAATCGCCGCTCTTTATTCGCCAGGGACCGGGGTGGTCGACTTTCCCGCGGTGACCCGCGCCTACGCCCGCGATGTACTGGACTCGGGCGGGACGATTGCAACGGGGTGCGGCGTCAAGAACGTTCGAACTACCAGCCGCTACATACGCCTCGTTCACGACCGCGGAGCCCTCGAGTCCGGCCACGCGATCTTCTGCTCCGGTGCCTGGGCCGACCGGCTCGCGGTCATTGCGGGGGCCGACCCGGACCCGAGGATCGTCCCCTTCCGCGGCGCCTACCTGCGCCTCGTTCCCGGGCGCAGACATCTCGTGCGATCGCACATCTATCCGGTTCCCGATCCATCGGTGCCCTTCCTCGGCGTCCACCTCTCCAGGCACATCGACGGCGAGGTGCTCCTCGGGCCGACCGCGCTGATCGCGCTCGCGCGTGATGCCTACCGAGCCGGGACCATCCGACGCAGGGACGTGCTCGACACGCTCACTTGGCCAGGCACCTGGAGGATGCTCGGCCGCTGGTGGAAGACGGGCCTGAGCGAGCTCCATCACGCCGCGCTGCGCGGAGCCGTAGCGCGCGCTGGCGCGCGCTTCCTACCCGAGCTTCAGCCGGCGGATGTCACGCCGGCCTTCGCCGGCGTGCGCGCCCAGGCGCTGGGGCGCGATGGGGCGCTGCTCGACGACTTCGTCTTCTCCGCCACGCCGCGGGCCCTGCACGTGAGAAATGCGCCCTCTCCCGGCGCGACGGCGTCACTGGCGATCGCTCGCCACGTGGTCGAGCAGGCGCAGCTGGCGTTCGGGTTGAGCAGCTGATCGAGACTCGCCCGCCGAGCATCCGTCACGAGCTCGGCGGCGGGCTTGGCTGGTAGCCGAGCAGCGTCAGGTTCTCGAGCGCAACGTTGACGTTGGCCTCGGCTTCGTTTACCTGCGTACGCGCGGCTTCGTAGCTGGAGGAGCTTCCGGAGCCCAGCGCCCCACTGAGCGCATAGTAGGCGTCCCGTGCGTGGTCGAAGGAGCGCTCCAGCGACGACTGCGCTCGGCTCACAACCAGAGGCGGCTCAAGCACCGATAGGGAGCTCGCCGCTTCGCCGAACGCTGCGGCGAGACCTGCGGCTAGGCCTTGTCCATTCCCGGCGCTGCGCTGGGAGATCGCTCGCCGCACGGGGACACGGCTGCGTTCAAGCGTGGACATCACGTTGCTCAGGAGGTGGGCATAGCCGGGTTCCGGTGTCAGGACATAGCTGTGCGAGTGGTTGACAAGCGTGAGCGTCGCGACGATCTGTTCACAGGTTTGCATCTGCGCAGTGGCGCTCTGCGACGCGTAGCAGGCCACCACTTCCGGCTGGCCTCCGGGGTTGGGCACCGCATAGAGCGTGAGCAGCCGTCCATAGCCGGATATATGCAACTTCGAATACCGGTAGGCCTGCCCCTGCACGAGATTGACGACCTGGGTCTCAGGCGGCCCAGAGAGGTCGGCGAGGAGCGACGCGGGTAGCGCTGTTGGTCCGCCCGCGGGCAGCTCCCCGCTGAGCAGCCCCGCGGTATCTGCATCACCTCCGGGCGCCACGACCACCGTGTTGGTGGCTGTTAGGCCGGGAATCGCGGGCGCGGTGGACGCCACCCGCCAGTCCGCGGGGGCGTCCAAGAGGACACTCCCCGCAAGGAGGCTACGCGTCTTCTGGTCAGAGGCGGAAGCGGCGTGACCGTGCCCTGCTAAATAGCCGAGGAGCGCCGCCAGGAGGAGGATCGGCACCGCGCTCAGGATCAGCCTGCGGTTCGCGGCGTACATGCGAGTTCAACCCGAGCTGTCGAACGAGCCTCCGCCACCGCCGGACGAGCTCGATCCTCCGCCTGCGCCCGACGATCTGCTCGGCGCCTGCGATGATCCGGCCGAGTTAAAGCTCTGACCTGCGGACGACTGGGGTGGCGTCGCCGGCGGCGTCGACACAGGCGCCGGCGACACCTGCGGCGCGGGCTGGTATGTCGGCTGGGGCGCGGGCTGGTATGTGGGCTGGGATGCCGCGGCGGGAGCCGAGCTCAGCGGTGCTGACGCTTCACTATTGAGGCTATGCCCTGACGATGAAGCCGGAGCGGCGGGGGCGGGTTCGCTGTTATTGGCTCCCTGGCCGGCGGCGTTTTCCACTGAGGCGACGGCCAGAGGCGAGGCGCTGCTCAGAGACACCGGGATCGGTGCGCTGACCGATGCGACGGGTAGCGGTTCAACACTCGCCGTGCTCCCAGCGCCCGCGGAGCGCCCGATCGCGAAGAAGCAGGCGAACAGCACAATCGCAGCAGCACCGACGATCATCGGCCGCGGGATCTCGATGCGCGGGCGCTTCGCGACGAGGGGGCCGTCCGCGCTCTCCTGGACCCACGGGGGCTTCTCGATGCGCACCGTATTCATGACGAAGGGCACCCCATCGCTTCAGGGTCGGGGGCCACCGGCTCCACAGCGTCCACGACCTTGAGCGCTCGAACAGAAAGGCCAATACGTCTCATCTGGCGCTCGCAGGGATGTCACGTTGCATGTCCGGCCTCCGTGCTTTGACGGGACGGTCTCGCCGGCCCCTCTTCGGCGTTCCTTCGCCATCCGTGGTTGCGAAGGTTCACCGAAAGATTACCGCGTTTGGTCAGCTTTTGCCAGGCGCCGACGCTCGCGGGGGCGATCTTCTCCGGACTGCCCGCCCGCAACCTCGAGGCCGGACGAGACGGACCGCCGACGGCCGTGGGCGACCGCACATGCATTGTGGGCGGCGGCTCAGCCGACAGCGTTACGCTACGCGGTCACCTACGGTGGACCCGCGGTTGGCGCGCATACCGGTCGCGGCCCACCTTGCGCCTATGCGAGTGGCGCTGCCCCCGGTCGCGGTCCTTGCGCCCGCGCCGGCGCAACTGCTCCTCTCGGCGACCGGCCTTGCCGGTCGAGCCCGCCAGGCGGGCGACGCCGGCGACGACAGTAGGTCCCATTTCGTCCGTCGGGGCCGGTTCACTACCCGGTCCGGTTGCGCTGGTCGGTTCCGCTCCATCCGTCGGGGCTTCCGAGCCGGCGAGCACTGTGGCGCCCGCCTCGCCTATGGGCGCCACTGCACCGGTAGGTCCGGCTTCGCCCGTCGGGCCCGTGGCGCCGGTGACGCCCGTCGGGCCCGTTTCGCCGGTCGGCCCCGTTTCGCCGGCGGGACCCGTGGAACCCGTGACGCCGGTCGGGCCCGTCGGCCCGGCCTCGCCCGTTTCGCCGGAGGCACCAGTAGAGCCGGCTGGACCCGTTGCGCCGGTCGGGCCGGTTTCACCGGTTGGTCCGGTCTCTCCGGTTGGCCCCGTTTCGCCCGTCGGCCCCGTTTCGCCCGTCGGGCCGGTTGCGCCCGTGGGTCCGGCTTCGCCCGTAGGGCCGGTGACGCCGGTCGGACCCGTGGGTCCGGTCGGGCCGGTTTCACCGGAACACCCGGTTGGCCCCGTTTCGCCCGTCGGACCGGTTTCGCTCGTCGGACCCGTGGAGCCGGTGACGCCGGTCGGACCCGTGGGTCCGGTCGGGCCGGTTTCACCGGAAGACCCGGTTGGCCCCGTTTCGCCCGTCGGACCCGTTTCGCCCGTCGGACCCGTTTCGCCCGTCGGACCCGTTTCGCCGGTGGGTCCGGTTGCGCCGGTGGGTCCCGTTTCGCCCGTCGGGCCCGTGGAGCCGGTGACGCCGGTCGGACCCGTGGGTCCGGTCGGGCCGGTTTCACCGGAAGACCCGGTTGGCCCCGTTTCGCCCGTCGGACCCGTTTCGCCCGTCGGACCCGTTTCGCCGGTGGGTCCGGTTGCGCCGGTGGGTCCCGTTTCGCCCGTCGGGCCCGTGGAGCCGGTGACGCCGGTCGGACCGGTGGGTCCGGTCGGGCCGGTTTCACCGGAAGACCCGGTTGGCCCCGTTTCGCCCGTCGGACCCGTTTCGCCGGTGGGTCCGGTTGCGCCGGTGGGTCCCGTTTCGCCCGTCGGGCCCGTGGAGCCGATCGGGCCCGTTTCGCCGGTGGATCCCGTTTCGCCGGTGGATCCCGTTGCACCCGTCGGACCGGTGCCTTGCGTGTCATCACTGAGAACAGCTGCCGAGGAAGCTGCGAGCGTCACCGACGTCACCGTCCTGCCTTCCTCGTCCTGCATCGGGTTTGCAAGCGTGACCGTGCGGGTGGGTTCCCCGGGCGGGTTCAAGAGCACCATGCCGGCGCTGAAGTCACGGCGCAGCAGGCCTTCGGATTCATAGCGCGGACCGTCCGCTTCGCCGAGGTCGGTGCTCCAGCCCGACCACCAGCTCTGAGGGGTCTGCCCCGAGCCGCTGACGGCGTCGGAACCGTCGGAGATCAGGAAGTAGGCGGCGAGGTTGTATTCGAGGCCCTGCGGGTCGCCTGCGCTGCCGTCCATCACCACGCCGCGGCCGAGGGCGTGGACCTCGTCCACGTAGCCGAGCAGCGCGTTCAAGGACCAGGGGCCGTTGCCGCCGGTCAGCCCGGAGTCGTTGGCGCCGCGCTCGAGGTTGATGATGTTGGCCGAGGAGATCTCGCTCTTGATGTCCGGGTCGGAGGTGCCGGCGTGTTCGTCGGCGAACCAGATCGCGTTGTGGACGATTTCGGCGCCGGGCAGCGCGGTGCGGACTTCCGCCATGAACTCTGCCATGTAGTGGCGCCAGGCTTCTTCGGTCATCGGTTCCCCGGTCTGAGGGTCGATCGGCGCGACGTGCTGTTCTGAGCCGTTGCCCACCTGCATGTTCATGTTGACGTCGTCGATGAACACGCCCCGGTAGCCGTGGGAGAGCTCTTCTTTGAGGTTTTCGATCCAGTAGTGGCGGTAGGCGGGATTGGAGATGTCCGCCGCGTACTGCGGGCAGCTCTGACCGGAGCATCCGTAGGGGATGTAGAGCTTGTTGCCCGAGGCGTCCCTGAGGATCCATTCGGGGTGTTCTGAGGCGAGCTTCTCTTCGGTGTAGATCGCGTAGGCGTCGTCGTAGACCCAGCCGTCGGGGAACCAGGCGGTCTTCTCATCGAAGTAGGGCGACCACACCGTCATGCGCCACATGTGCGTGCGCAGCCATTCCTGTGCTTCGGGCGAGGGGTCGCCGGTGTACTGGTTGAAGGAGGTGTCGGCCGAGCGCACGAAGTGGACGGTCCCGGCGCTGTCCGCCGCTGCGCCGGGTGCGGGGGCGCAGGTGAGCGCGAGGGTGGCGAGCAGGGCGGCAAACAGAGACCCGCGGGGACCCGGAAGGAGCCTCGCGAGACCGCGGTAGCTCGCCGCTCCCAGTGAGCGAGCGGCGGAACCTGTAGCGAGCATCCGGCTCATCGACCCCTACCTCCTTGGCAAGACCAAACCTACCCAAACCTACCCAAACCTACTTATCTCTAGACATGCTAGCTCGCCGGGGCTTCAAAGATGTCGCGGGCGTGTTACGGCGCTCTGCGCGGCACTCGCAAGGCGGGCGGGAGCAGACCGCGGAGCACTCCTAGGCGCCTACGCGCAACCCCGACCTGGGGCGCTCACTCATCCGAGGACGCGGAAGGGCACTACGCGCAGCACCCCCGCCTGGCCATCGAAGACCGGCTGGGCTTGGAGGCGGTAGGGCCCGCGAGCAAGCTTGCGCCCGCCCAGACGCCCGCTGAAGCGGAAGTTGTTTCGGCCGCTCCGATCGCGGTGTGCGAAATGCCCCACGGCCACATAGCGCGTGCACGTTCGCAGTCCCTTCGCGTGCTTGGCGGCAGGAGCCTTCACACAGGTCCTGCCGCGGCGAACCCCGGGCCGGGGATCCAGCACCGTGAACGTCGTTGACGCCGGCTCGGAGTCCTCGTAGCTGACGACCGTGCCCGTCGCCTTCGCGTGGCGTGCGATCGTCGCTCCGCGGCCGGCGGCCAGGAAGCTGCTCGGCGAAACTGCGAGGCGGCTGATCACGGGCCGCGGCACGCTCGGAGATTGAGATCCGCCGGCGGCCGCCTGGGTGACGTAGCCGAGACCGTAGCGAGTACTCGTCGCCACGGGGACGCCGTTGGCCCAGTCGATCTCGAGCATCTCACGCGTTTCAGTCAGCGGGGCCAGATGCGCGACGATTTTGAGCGTGCTCGTATCGATCACGTCTCCCGAGTCACCCACGTAGACGAACCGTCCGTCGAGACTGGACTGCAACCATCCGTCACGCGCACAGTCATACGCGCATTTTTCATATTCCCCTTTGAGCGAGGAGAGCTTGATGTTCGCGACGAGCGTCGGCGGTCCCGTCGGCACGTGGCTGACGTCGAACACGTGGACATATTCGTTCGGCGCGTCCATGACATAGACCTGCTTCTCGTTCGGCGTCAGCGTGATCCCGTGGCTGGGTGCGCTGATTTTCGTATAGAAGCCGCTCGGCACACCGAAACCCGGGATGGGGACGGTGTAGAGCACCGCCCCGGTGGTGATGCTGGACACCTGGAACCCCAGGAATTCCGTCGCGGTCGTGTACGCCAGCGTGCCGGTTCCGTTGACCGTGAAGGGCCGCACCGTGCCGATGAGCGGGCCGATCCTGCCCAACACCGCTCCGGTCGCGGTGCTCGCCACGTCCAGGTAGTCAGAGGCCCGCCCGCCCAGGAACACGTACTTGCCGTCGAGGCTCACGATCGTGTTGTGCGCACCTGAGCCGCCCTGGATCGAGCCGATCGGTTCGCCGTTGGCTGCATTGAGCACGTTCCACGTGCCGCTGGAATTCAGCTCTCCGCTGGGCATGTAGATCGTCTTGCCGTCAGGCGTGATCGCACCGCTGTCGATCGGGAACGGGTAGTGCTTGTTCCACAGTTCTTTGCCGGTGAGGAGATCGTATGCGAGCAGTGAGCCGTTCCCGTTCTGCGCACCGTCTCCGCCATGACTGATGTACAGGATGTGGGTGGCCGGGCTGACCATGACGCCGCGAACCCCGTCGGTGTCCGGCAGCCCGGTCACGTGCTGCACGAGCTGCTGGGAGTTGTCCATGTCATAGACGTACATTTCGCCGAGCGGGAACACGTACTCGTAGTGGTGCACGGCCGAGGAGCCGGCAGTGGCTTCGACCGGAAGGGCCTGCCCCACAACCCCGGACGAGGCCGCCCGAGCCAGGCGATTCGTGTGCGGCGCTGCCAATGCGCCACCACGGGAACCGACGGCCCCCAGTGCGAGGCCGATGGTGGCCAGCGCGAGCACCATGTATGCGGCGCGGCGACGCGCCATCGGGCGGCCAGCTGCAACAGCCCGAGCGGCTGGCTCGGATACACGACGCGCGTAGGTTCGGCTCACTTGGCGGTAGCGTACAGCGAGTGCGTCTCGCCGGCGCCGGTGATCGTTGCCAAGCGGTTCGGGGAGCGCGTCAGGTGGCGGGGCAGGCCATCGGCTTGGAATTGGCCGGATTGAGGCATGTGTCGGTGCGCACCGGCAGCTTGCCGAGCCGGATCGCAAAGGTCGTGTACTTGCCGATCTCGCCCGACTTCCAGACGCGAATATCCAGGACCACCCCGGCCTTCAGCGAGCGCTCGAATCGCTTGAAGGCGACGACGACGATGCCCGTGCCGCGCTTTACCCCACTCGACGTCGCAAGGCGCATCTCCGATTTTGTCGGGCAACCGTGACCTCGGCACGTCACGGTGATCCGCGCCCCGAGGGGCGCCTGGACGCTCAGCAGGCTGAGCCTCGCCCCCGACGAGGTCTCATAGCCCGCGATGCGCACCACCGGGAACGGAGCCATGAGGGTGATCGGGGGCACGGTCACCGTGATCGTCCTCGTTGCGATGCTGGACAGGCCGTTGGCGGCTGTGACACGCAGGCGCACGACATGGGCGCCCGGACTGGAGAACGACGTGGAGAGCACGGATCCGCCTGCTAGGAACGGGCCATCGCCGGTCAGATCCCACGCGACGGCGGTTATCGGGCTCGAGGAATCGGTTGAGCTCGACGCCAGCTGGATCGGTTCGCCGGTGTGCGGCGAGGCGGGGAACCACCCGAACGATGCGACGGGAGGGGAAGAAGCGATCGCCGGCGCGGGCGCTGTGACCGTCAACGTCGCCGCGGCGCTCGTTTCTTTACCAAATTTATTCTGGAAGTTCGCCCGATACTCATTGCCATTCTCGGCGAGAGTCGCACCTGCGACCGTCATCGAATCCGAAGTGGCCCCGGACACTGGGGTCCAAGTCGAACCGGAATTGGCCGAGACTTCCCACTGGATCGTCGGTGTCGGGACCCCCGTTGCCGAGGCCGTGAAGACCGCGGTTTCTCCCACCAGGACACTCAAGCTGCTCGGGTTGCCGGTGATCGCAGGAGGAGCTTCGCCGACGGTGAGCGTCGCCGGTTCACTCGTCACATTATAGTATTTGTTGCTGAAATCCGCTCGATACTCGTAGCCGTTGTCGGCTTTCGTAGTACCTACGACCGTCAGCGTGTCCGACGTCCCCCCCGCCGGCACGGCGGTCCATTTCGAGGCGGCACCCTTCAAAACTTCCCACTGGACCGTCGGTGGTGTCGGATTACCGCCCGACGCAGCCGCTGTGAACGTCGCCGTTTCGCCCGCCACGACACCTGTGTTGACGGGATTCGTTACAACCACGGGAGGCCAAAAGACCGTCAGCGTGGCCGCGCGAGTCGTCGCTGTGTGTGAGCCTTCGGTCTTGTTGGTGAAGACGGCTCGGTACTCATGGCCGTTCTCGGCAGAAGTGGCGCCTTTTATTTCCAGCAAGGTCGACGTCTGCCCCGCCATATTGGTCCACGTCGTACCGTCCGGCGATTCCTGCCACTGGACGGTCGGTTTCGGATTGCCCGACGCCGACGCCGTGAACGTCGCGGTTACGCCTTCCTTCACTTCTGTGCTCGTCGGGTCGGTCTGCACCGTTGCGCCAGCGCGAATCGTGAATTTCACGTCTTTTGGTTCGTCTCCGCCTTTTTCGTTGACCTCTGTGGCAACCGCGGTGTACGTCCCGTCTTCGAGCGGCGAGGAGGACACCGGATGCCATTCCCCTCCTCCTGCACTTAGGCCTGGGGACAATGTCTCCACCGGCGTCCCGGTCGTCGAGGATCCGGTGTAGATACGGACGCTCACCGGATTTCCGGTGCCGTTGGCTTCCCCTTCGAACGAGGGCGTGAAGTCTTCGCAGGTCGACCGGCAGCTCTGCGGGATGATTTCGATCGTCACTTCCGGGTTTTCTTCGGCCATGGCGGTGCCCACCGATCCCACGGCGAGCATGAGCAGCGCCAGCAAGGTCGCCCGTACGAGAACGCTGCTCATTCTTACCATCGGCTGCCGCCCGTGCTCACGTCGCCTTGGCAACGGTTTCGATCCTTTGTGCTCCATGCCCCGTCATCCTCCGTGAGCCATGCCCCGTCAGCGTCCGTGAACCGCGCCCTTCCGGCGATCTGCCTGATGGGCGGAATACCAACGAGGGTATCGCGTTTGCGCAGCCTGCGCCACTCGACTGGGCCGCGATCATGCGCTGGTGTCCCACTGCCCGGCTCATCCGATCGTGTACGTCGCATATAGCGACATCTGCTGGCTGTCGGGGGTGACCGTCCCGAACGTGGTGGTCGGCCCGGAGGTGTAGGTGTTCGTGTTGTAGTCGCGGCTGCCCGAGACGCTTTCGTAGCGGTAGCCGGCCACGTCGCCGGTCGCCCCCGTGATGACGCCGATCCAGTAGTTGCCGACGGCGAGGTTCAGCGGCGTGGCGAACGAAAGTTCGTACCAGCCGGCGGCGCTCGTGCTCGTGAACGTGAGCGGCTTCGTCGTGCCCAGCAGAGTGCTCGGCGTGCCGCTCGAGTCCGAGTACACGATGCCCTCCATGACCTGCGATCCCGAGGTAGTGGTCGGGGCCAGGTAGATGCTCAGCTTGGTGACCGAGCCGGCGGTGGGCAGCGCGTAGCGGTTCACGCGCTTTCGGTTGGCGGCGAATTCGTCGGAGGAGGCGCCCACGGTCGTCTTGCCGAAGGTCCCAGAGCCCCCCGTCGTCCGCGCGTAGGCGTAGATGCGGCCAGCCACTTCCGGCGTCTCTTTATTCGCAACGTAGATGAACCGCCCGTCTGGACTGATCGTGATGCCGTAGGGATGAGTCCCGGTTTCGACCGAGGCGGGACTGAGGGCACTCAGCGCACCCGTTTCCGTGTTGCGGTTGAACTGGGAGATCGACGGTTCGGAGAGCCCGTTTTCATCGTCGTTCGTCACATAGACCGACTCGTTATCGGGACTGACGGCGATCTCGAACGGTTCGTCGCCCGTCTTCACGGTGGCCGGACTGAGGGGCGTCAGCGCTCCGGTTTCCGCATTGCGGCTGTATTGCGAGACATCTTCGCTCTGGGCGTTGGCCGCGTACACGGTCTTGTTGTCGGGACTGATGGCGATCCCGTGCACTTCCACACCGGCGGGCACGGTGGCCGGACTGAGCGGTGTGAGCTTGCCCGTTTCGGCGTTGCGGCTGTATTGCGAGACCGAGTCGCCAAAGCGATTGTTCACGTAGACCGACTTGCCGTCCCCGCTGATGACGACTCCGTCGGGGTTTTCCCCTGCCGCCACCGAGGCAGGGGACAGCGGTGTGAGTGCGCCCGTTTCGGTGTTGCGGCTGTACTGCGAGACAGAGTCTGATTTGGACTGGTAGTTGGTGACGTATACCGATTTGCCGTCGGGGCTCACGGCGATGCCATGGCCGCCTTCGCCTGACGGGACCGTGGCTGGGCTGAGGGGCGTTAGCTTGCCGGTTTCGGTGTTGCGACTGAACTGTGAGACGGTTCCTACTGCGAAGTTCGTCACATAGAGGGATTTGCCGTCCGGGCTGATCGTGATCGCGCGAGGGTCGGCCCCGGTTGCGACCGTGGCGGGACTCAGGGCCGTGAGCGCGCCTGTTTCGGTGTTGCGGCTGAACTCGGAGATTGATTCGTGGTACTCATACCCCACGTAGGCGAACTTGCCGTCGGGACTGACGACGATGGCGATGGGTTCTGTCGGCATTTCGATGAATGCGGGCGAGAGCGGCGTGAGGCTGCCGAATATATTCGAGCCTTTCGTGACGACCGCGCTCGCCGGAGACGTGGCCGATTCTTTCCCGACGGCGTTTTCGGCGGTGACGATGACGCGCACGGTGGAGCCGACTTCGCCTGAGCTCAATTTGTACGTCGCGCTCGTGGCGCCGGAGATGTTTTTGCACGCTTCCCCGGAGCTGTTGCAGATCTCCCACTGGTAGGTGTAGGTGATCGTGGGAGTGCCCTTCCAGGTGCCGGTTTCGGCCGTGAGGGTCAGGCCTTCTTCGGCAGTGCCTTTGATCGACGGGCCTTTGCCTTCGAGGACGGACGGCGGGGTCAGCGGGGTCACGACCACGACTGCCGTCTTTTCGGAGGTGGCCGTGCCTTCCCCGACGCCGTTCTTGGCCGTGACGACGACGCGCATGGTGCTCCCCACTTCGCTTTGAGTCAGTGTGTACGTCGGGTTCGTTGCGCCCGGGATGTTGTTGCAGGCTTCTCCGGAGCTGTTGCAGATCTCCCACTGGTAGGTGAAGCTGGTCGGGCTTTCGCTCCAGGTGCCGTTTTCGGCCGTGAGGGTCTGGCCTTCTTCGGCAGTGCCTTTGATCGACGGGGGTTTTACGTTTTTGGGCGGAGCCGTGGCCGAGACGGGAGGCACATATGTTGCGTACAGCGACATTTGCTCGCTGTCCGGGGTGACCGTCCCGAACGTGCTGGTCGGCCCGGAGGTGTAGGTGTTCGTGTTGTAGTCGCGGCTGCCCGAGACGCTGTCGTAGCGGTAGCCGGCCACTCCGCTGTTCGCCCCCGTGATGACGCCGATCCAGTAGTTGCCGGCGGCGAGGTTCAGCGGCGTCGCGAACTTGAGTTCATACCAGCCTGTTTCGCTCGTGCTCGTGAACGTCAGGGGCTGCGAGGTGCCCAGCAGCGTGCTCGGCGTGCCGCTCGAGTCCGAGTACACGATGCCCTCCATGACCTGCGATCCCGAGGTAGTAGTCGGGGCCAGGTAGATGCTCAGCTTGGTGACCGAGCCGGCGGTGGGCAGCGCGTAGCGGTTGACCCGCTTGCGGTTGGCGGCGAACGTTTCCGAGGAGGCGCCCACGGTCGTCTTGCCGAAGGTCGGCGAGGCCGTCACGACTAGCGTCTTTTCAGAGGTGACGGGCGCTTCCCCACCCCCGTTCTTGGCGGTCACCACGACCCGTATGGTGCCGCCGACTTCCCCTGAGCCCAGCTTGTGGGTGGACGAGGTGGCGCCGGAGATGTTGTTGCAGGCTTCGCCCGATTTGTTGCAGAGCTCCCACTGGTAGGTGTAGGTGATCGTCGGGGTGCCCCTCCAGGTGCCTTCCGAAGCCGTCAGGATCTGGCTTTCTTCGTCAGTGCCTTCGATCGTCGGCAGCACTTCGTTGACGGGCGGGGCCGCCACGACGACGGGGGTTGCCACGGAGGTCGCCGACGCTTTCCCGGCGGCGTTTTCGGCGGTGACGATGACCTTCAGCGTGGAGCCGACCTCGGTCGGTTTCAGCTTGTAGGTGGAGGAGGTGGCGCCCGAGATGTTGTTGCAGGCTTCGCCCGATTTGTTGCAGAGCTCCCACTGGTAGGCGTAGGTGATCGTCGGGGTGCCCTTCCAGGTGCCGGTTTCGGCCGTCAGGGTGTGTTCGTCCTCGGCGGTGCCTTTGGCCGACGGCAGCACTTCGTTGACCGGCGGAGCCGCCACGACGACGGGGGTTGCCACGGAGGTCGACGACGCTTTCCCGCCGGCGTTTTCGGCGGTGACGACCACGCGCATCGTGTCGCCGACTTCGGTCGGTTTCAGCTTGTAGGTGGAGGAGGTGGCGCCCGAGATGTTGGTGCAGCCCGTCCCGGAGCTGTTGCAGGTCTCCCACTGGTAGGTGTAGGTGATCGTGGGGGTGCCCTTCCAGCTGCCGGTTTCGGCCGTCAGGGTGTGTTCGTCCTCGGCTTCGCCCGAGATCCTCGGGCCTTTGCCTTCGACGACGGTCGGCGGGGCCGCCACGACGACCGCGGTCTTTTCCGAGGTAGCCGACGCTTTCCCGCCGGCGTTTTCGGCGGTGACGACCACGCGCATCGTGTCGCCGACTTCGGTCGGTTTCAGCTTGTAGGTGGAGGAGGTGGCGCCCGAGATGTTGGTGCAGCCCGTCCCGGAGCTGTTGCAGGTCTCCCACTGGTAGGCGTATGTGATCGTGGGGGTGCCCTTCCAGCTGCCGGTTTCGGCCGTCAGGGTGTGTTCGTCCTCGGCTTCGCCCGAGATCGTCGGGCCTTTGCTTTCGACGACGGTCGGCGGGGCCGCCACGACGACGGGGGTCTTTTCCGAGGTCGCCGACGCTTTCCCGCCGGCGTTTTCGGCGGTGACGACCACGCGCATCGTGTCGCCGACTTCGGTCGGTTTCAGCTTGTAGGTGGAGGAGGTGGCGCCCGAGATGTTGTTGCAGCCCGTCCCGGAGCTGTTGCAGGTCTCCCACTGGTAGGTGTAGGTGATCGTCGGGGTGCCCTTCCAGCTGCCTTCCGAGGCCGTCAGGGTGTGTTCGTCCTCGGCTTCGCCCGAGATCGTCGGGCCTTTGCTTTCGACGACGGTTGGCGGGGCCGCCACGACGACGGGGGTTGCCGCGGAGGTCGCCGACGCTTGCCCGGCGGGGTTTTCGGCGGTGACGATCACGCGCAGGGTGTCGCCGACTTCAGTCGGGGTCAGCTTGTAGGTGGAGGAGGTGGCGCCCGAGATGTTGTTGCAGGCTTCGCCCGATTTGTTGCAGAGCTCCCACTGGTAGGTGTAGGTGATCGTGGGGGTGCCCTTCCAGGTGCCTTCCGAGGCCGTCAGGGTGTGTTCGTCCTCGGCGGTGCCGGATATCTGGGGCTTTTCGATGTTTTCCAGCGCAGTCGATGGGACGACCCCGGTTGCCGGGGAGGTCGCCGAGGCTTCCCCGCCCCCGTTCTTGGCCGTGACCGTGACACGGAGGGTCGAGCCGACTTCGCCCGAAGTCAGTTTGTGGGTCGAGGAGGTGGCGCCCGCGATGTAGAAGCACGCTTCGCCCGAGCTGTTGCAGCTCTGCCACTGGTAGGAGTAGGTGATCGTCGGGGTGCCCTTCCAGGTGCCGGTTTCGGCCGTCAGGGTTTCGCCTTCTTTGGCGGTGCCTTTGATCGACGGGGGCGTTTTTTCGTTGACCGGCGGGGCCGCCACGACGAGGGCGCTCTTTTCAGAGGTGGCCGGGACTTTCCCGCCGGCGTTTTCGGCCGTGACGATCACGCGCAGGGTGTCGCCGACTTCGGTCGGTTTCAGTTTGTAGGTCGAGCTCGTGGCGCCCGAGATGTTGTTGCAGGATTCGCCGGAGGTGTTGCAGGTCTCCCACTGGTAGGCGTAGGTGATCGTCGGGGTGCCCTTCCAGGCGCCGGTTTCGGCCGTCAGGGTTTCGCCGTCCTCGGCGGTGCCCTTGATCGACGGGAGCACTTCGTTGCCCGGGGCGAGCGCAGCCACGACGGCGGTCTGCTGTTCGGAGACGCTCGTCGCTTCCCCGCCGGCGTTCTTGGCGGTGACGATGATCTGCAGCTTCGAGCCGACATCGCCGTGACCCAGGGCATAGGTCAGGCTGGTCGCGCCTTCGATGTTTTTGCATTCGCCCAGGCTGGGGCAGCGCTGCCACTGGTAGGAGTAGGCGATCGTGGGGGTGCCCTTCCAGGAGCCCGTGGAGGCCGACAGCGTCTGACCGTCCTTGGCTTCGCCCGAGATCTTGGGCTTTTCGGTGTTTTCCGGTGCCTTAGGTTCGACGACTTCGGTCGGTGAGGAGATGGCAGAGATTTCTCCGCCGGCGTTCTTAGCCGTGACCATGACGCGCAGGGTGGTGCCGACTTCGCTTGAGATGAGCCTGTAGCTGGAGGTCGTCGCACCGGAGATGTAGAAGCACGCTTCGCCGAGGCTGTTGCAGCTCTCCCACTGGTAGGCGTAGGTGATCGTGGGAGTGCCCTTCCAGGTGCCTTCCGTGGCGGTCAGCAGCTGACCGTCCCTGGCGGTGCCTTTGATCGTGGGGAGCGTCGTCGGGAGCGGTTTTTCAAGGACGGGCGGGGCTCCCACGACGAGGGCGGTCTTTTCCGAGGTGGCCGGGACTTTCCCGCCGGCGTTTTCGGCGGTGACGATCACGCGCAGGGTGTCGCCGACTTCGGTCGGGGTCAGCTTGTAGGTAGAGGAGGTGGCGCCCGAGATGTTGTTGCAGGCTTCGCCCGATTTGTTGCAGAGCTCCCACTGGTAGGCGTAGGTGATCGTCGGGGTGCCTTTCCAGGTGCCGATTTCGGCCGTCAGGGTTTCGCCGTCCTCGGCGGTGCCTTTGATCGTCGGGAGTTTTTCGTTGACCGGCGGGGCCGCCGCGACGACCGCCGTCTTTTCCGAGGTCGCCGGGACTTTCCCGCCGGCGTTTTCGGCCGTGACGATCACGCGCAGGGTGTCGCCGACTTCGGTCGGGGTCAGCTTGTAGGTGGAGGAGGTGGCGCCCGAGATGTTGTTGCAGGCTTCGCCCGATTTGTTGCAGAGCTCCCACTGGTAGGCGTAGGTGATCGTCGGGGTGCCCTTCCAGGTGCCGGTTTCGGCCGTCAGGGTTTCGCCGTCCTCGGCCGTGCCGTTGATCTTCGGGAGTTTTTCGTTGACCGGCGGGGCCGCCACCACGACGGCGGTCTTTTCGGAGGTGGCCGGGGCTTCCCCGCCCCCGTTCTTGGCGGTGACGATGACCCGCAGCGTGTCGCCCACTTCGGCCGGGGTCAGTTTGTAGGTCGAGCTCGTGGCGCCCGAGATGTTGGTGCACGCTTCGCCCGAGCCGTTGCAGGTCTCCCACTGGTAGGAGTAGGTGATCGTCGGGGTGCCCTTCCAGGTGCCGGTTTCGGCCGTCAGGGTTTCGCCGTCCCTGGCGGTGCCTTTGATCGACGGGAGCGTTTTTTCGTTGACCGGCGGGGCCGCCACGACGACCGCCGTCTTTTCCGAGGTCGCCGGGACTTTCCCGCCGGCGTTTTCGGCCGTGACGATCACCCGCATGGTGTCGCCGACTTCGGTCGGGGTCAGCTTGTAGGTCGAGGAGGTGGCGCCCGAGATGTTGTTGCAGGCTTCCCCTTTGCAGGTCTGCCACTGGTAGGCGTAGGTGATCGTCGGGGTGCCCTTCCAGGTGCCGGTTTCGGCCGTCAGGGTCTTTTCGTCCCTGGCTTCGCCCGAGATCGCCGGAAGCTTTTCGTTGACCGGCGGGGCCGCCACGACGAGGGCGCTCTTTTCAGAGGTGGCCGGGACTTTCCCGCCGGCGTTTTCGGCCGTGACGATCACCCGCATGGTGTCGCCGACTTCGGTCGGTTTCAGCTTGTAGGTCGAGCTCGTGGCGCCCGAGATGTTGGTGCACGCTTCGCCCGAGCCGTTGCAGGTCTCCCACTGGTAGGAGTAGGTGATCGTCGGCGTGCCCTTCCAGGTGCCGGTTTCGGCCGTCAGGGTTTCGCCGTCCCTGGCGGTGCCCGAGATCGAGGGGCCTTTGCCTTCGACCGACGGGGCGAGCGGCGCCACGACGGCGGTCTTTTCGGAGGTCGCCGAGGCTTCCCCGCCCCCGTTCTTGGCGGTGACCGTGACGCGCAGGGTGTCGCCGACTTCGCCCGGTGTCAGTTTGTAGGTCGAGCCTGTGGCGCCCGAGATGTTCTTGCAGGCTTCGCCCGAGCCGTTGCAGCTCTGCCACTGCTCTGTGAAGGTGATCGTCGGGGTGCCCTTCCAGGTGCCGGTTTCGGCCGTCAGGGTTTCGCCGTCCCTGACTGTGCCTTTGATCGAGGGGAGCGCTTTTTCGTTGACCGGCGGGGCCGCCACCACGACCGCCGTCTTTTCCGAGGTGGCCGGGACTTTCCCGCCGGCGTTTTCGGCGGTGACGATCACGCGCAGGGTGTCGCCGACTTCGGTCGGGGTCAGCTTGTAGGTAGAGGAGGTGGCGCCCGAGATGTTGTTGCAGGCTTCGCCCGATTTGTTGCAGAGCTCCCACTGGTAGGCGTAGGTGATCGTCGGGGTGCCTTTCCAGGTGCCGATTTCGGCCGTCAGGGTTTCGCCGTCCTCGGCGGTGCCTTTGATCGTCGGGAGTTTTTCGTTGACCGGCGGGGCCGCCGCGACGACCGCCGTCTTTTCCGAGGTCGCCGGGACTTTCCCGCCGGCGTTTTCGGCCGTGACGATCACGCGCAGGGTGTCGCCGACTTCGGTCGGGGTCAGCTTGTAGGTGGAGGAGGTGGCGCCCGAGATGTTGTTGCAGGCTTCGCCCGATTTGTTGCAGAGCTCCCACTGGTAGGCGTAGGTGATCGTCGGGGTGCCCTTCCAGGTGCCGGTTTCGGCCGTCAGGGTCTTTTCGTCCCTGGCTTCGCCCGAGATCGCCGGGAGTTTTTCGTTGACCGGCGGGGCCGCCACGACGAGGGCGGTCTTTTCGGAGGTCGCCGGGGCTTCCCCGCCACCGTTCTTGGCCGTGACCGTGACGCGCAGGGTGAGCCCGACTTCGGTCGGGCTCAGTTTGTAGGTGGAGGCGGTTGCGCCGGGGATGTAGAAGCAGGCTTCCCCGAGGCTGTTGCAGCTCTGCCACTGGTAGGCATAGGTGATCGTCGGGGTGCCCTTCCAGGTGCCGGTTTCGGCCGTCAGGGTTTCGCCGTCCCTGGCGGTGCCTTTGATCGACGGGAGCGTTTTTTCGTTGACCGGCGGGGCCGCCACCACGACCGCCGTCTTTTCCGAGGGGACCGCGAGCTTCCCGCCCGGGTTTTCGGCGGTGACGATCACCCGCATGGTGTCGCCGACTTCGGTCGGTTTCAGCTTGTAGGTCGAGGAGGTGGCGCCCGAGATGTTGTTGCAGGCTTCGCCCGATTTGTTGCAGAGCTCCCACTGGTAGGCGTAGGTGATCGTCGGCGTGCCTTTCCAGGTGCCTTCCGAGGCGGTAAGGGTTTCGCCGTCCTTGGCGGTGCCTTTGATCGACGGGAGCACTACGTTGCTCAGGGTGCGCAGGGTCACGACCGGCGTCTGTTCAGAGGTGGCCGACGCTTTCCCGACGGCGTTTTCGGCGGTGACGATGACCCGCAGGGTGTCGCCGACTTCGGTCGGTTTCAGTTCGTAGGTGGAGGAGGTGGCGCCCGAGATGTTGTTGCAGGCTTCGCCCGATTTGTTGCAGAGCTCCCACTGGTAGGCGTAGGTGATCGTCGGGGTGCCTTTCCAGGTTCCGATTTCGGCCGTCAGGGTTTCGCCGTCCTCGGCGGTGCCTTTGATCTTCGAGAGCTTTTCGTCGACCGGCGGAGCGGCCACCACGACGGCGGTCTTTTCGGAGGTCGCCGACGCTTTCCCCGCGGCGTTTTCGGCGGTGACGATGACCTTCAGCGTGGAGCCGACTTCGGTCGGGGTCAGCTTGTAGGTGGAGGAGGTGGCGCCGGAGATGTTGTTGCAGGCTTCCCCCAGGCTGTTGCAGATCTGCCATTGGTAGGTGAAGGTGATCGTCGGGGTACCCTTCCAGGTGCCGTTTTCGGCGGTCAGGGTCTTTTCGTCCCTGGCTTCCCCCGAGATCGTTGGGCCTTTGGTTTCGACGACCGACGGGGCGAGAGGGGCCACGACCGCGGTTCGTTTCGATACGCCCGTCGCTTCCCCACCCCCGTTCTTGGCCGTGACGATGACCTGCACCGTCGTGCCGACATCGCTGTGCCCCAGGGAGTAGGACGAGCTCGTCGCGCCTTCGATGTTGTTGCAACCTTCGCCTGAGCTGTTGCAGCGCTGCCACTGGTAGCTGAAGGTAAACGGCGGGGTCCCGCCCCAGGTGCCGGTGCTCGAGACCACCAGCGTTTCGCCGTCCATGGCTGTACCGGAGATTTCCGGTCGTCCTTTGCTGGAGGGCGGCGCGGGCACCACGACCGCCGTCCTGGCAGAGGCGGAGCCTTCCCCTCCGGCGTTCTTCGCGGTGACGATTACCTTCATCGTCGAGCCGACTTCGGTCGATGTCAGTTTGTAGGTCGAGGAGGTGGCGCCGGAGATGGGTTTGCAGGCTTCCCCGGAGACGTTGCAGATCTGCCACTGGTAGGTGAAGGTGATGGTCGGCGTGCCTTTCCAGGTGCCGATTTCGGCGGTCAGCGCTGGCCGTCTTCGGCAGTTCCCTTGATCGTCGGGCCTTTGCCTTCGACGACGGACGGAGGGGCCGCCACGACGACGGCCGTCTTTTCAGAGGTGGCCGAGGTTTCCCCGACGCCGTTCTTGGCCGTGACGATGACCCGCAGGGTGTCGCCGACTTCGGTCGGTTTCAGTACGTAGGTGGAGGAGGTTGCGCCCGAGATGTTGTTGCAGGCTTCGCCCGATTTGTTGCAGGTCTCCCACTGGTACTTGAAGCTGGTCGGGCTTTCGGTCCAGGTGCCGGTTTCGGCCGTCAGGGTCTGTTCGTCCTCGGCGACGCCTTTGATCGTCGGGCCTTTGCCTCCGACGGCGGTCGGCGTGTTGGCTGTGACGACCGCCGTCTGTTTCGAGCTTTCGGCCGGCGAAGGGCCGGTCGCGTTGGACGCGGTCACGGCGACGCGCAGCGTCGAGTGGACGTCCGCAGGGCCGAGGGTATAGGTCTGTTCCGTCGCTCCTTCGATGTTCGTACAGCTTTCGCCCGCACTGTTGCAGCGCTGCCACTGGTAGGCATAGCCCGTCGGGCTTTCAGCCCACGACCCGGCGTTGGCGGTCAGCTTTTCCCTGCTCTGTGGGGACCCGGTGATCCAGGGGAGCACGACGTTGACGGGCCGTCCGAGCGACGTGCTCCCCGCGTAGACCGAAGCCAGCCGGCTGTCGGAGGTGACCGTCCCGAACGGGTTGCTCGGCCCCGAGGCGTAGGCATTGGAGTTGTAGTCCCGGCTTTTTTCGACGCTTTCATAGCGGAAGTCCGCCACGTCGCTGGTGGGGCCGGTGATGAAGCCGATCCAGTATTTACCGGATGCGAGGTTCAGCGCGGTGGCGAAGGGCAGTTCGTACCACCCGGCTGCATTGGTGCTCTTGAACGTCAGGGGACTCGTCGTGCCGAGCAGCGCACCGGGCGCACCGCTCGATTCGGCGTACACGACGCCCTCGAACAACTCCTGCCCCGAGGTCCCCGACGGCTGCAGGTAGACCTCGAGTCTCTGGATGGCCTGTGCGGTGGTCAGTTCGCAGCGATTCACGCGCTTGCGTTCCGCTGCAAGCCCTTCCGCGGTGGCGCCGACGCTCGTCTTGCCGCACGTCACTTCGGTCGGTTTCACCGGGACCGTCGTCGGTTCGGAGATCTGCGGCGCCGCCGAGGAGCCGATGAGGTTCGTAGCGGTGACCGCCACGCGCAGCCTCGAGCCGACGTCGGCGGACGTCAGCGTGTAGGTGGAGGCGCTCGCGCCTTCGATCGTCTTGCAGGCTTCTCCCCTGCCGTTGCACCGTTCCCACCGGTAGGCGAAGCTCGTGGGTTCTTCGGTCCATTCGCCGCTGGTCGCGGTGAGCGTCTGCCCCGACTGTGCCGTGCCGGAGAGCTTCGGCACCCCGGCGGGGGAGGGAACCTTCGTCGCTTCGTGTTCGCACCCGGGTATCGCCTTGCACACGTCGAGGATCCCGCCGGTTTCCACCTTGCCTTCCAGCGAGGGCAGTTTTTCGACGCTGTTGAGGATGCGGCTCTTCAGTTCCGCGGCGGTGAGGGAGGGGAGCACCGACAGGATCAGCGCCGCGGCGCCCGACACCTGGGGGGCGGCCATCGAGCCCCCGGTGAGATAGCGGTAGCCGTTTTCGCGGTCCGTCGAGTAGATGCTCACCCCGGGGGCCCCCAGCTGGACGGTTTTCGGTCCGTAGTTGGCCCAGCTGGGCAGTTCGTCTTTGTTGTTGGTGGCCGTGACGCAGATCTCATCCGCCTTGGCGGAGGCGCAGGGGTAGCGTTTGCCTTCGCCCGCTTCGTCGTTGTCGTTGCCGGTGTTGCCGGCCGAGGTCACGAACAGGATGTTGTTGGCACCCAGGACTTCGATCTCGTTTTCAAGCGCTTCCGATTGGGCGGTCCCGTAGAAGGAGTCCGAGTCGTTGACCACGCGCACGTTGACGCCTTCCTGCTCTGCCTTGACCTCGAACTGCAGCGCTTCGATCAGCTTGCTGGTTTCGCCGCTGCCGGCGCTGTGCATCCACTTGATGGGCAGGATCGTGGTCTGCCAGTTCATCCCGGCGACACCTTCGCCGTTGTTGCCAACGGCGCCCATGATCCCCGCCACGTGCGTGCCGTGGCCTTTGTAGAGTTCGTCTTCGTCTTCGGGTACGCACGTGTCCGACACGACGTTGTAGCCGTGGGTTCCCGCGGCGCATTTCTGTTCTTTGAAGACGTTGCCCGAGTTGGACCAGATGTTGGCCGCGAGGTCCGGGTGGGTCAGATCGATGCCGGTGTCGACCTCACCGATCACGATCGAGCGACTGCCGGTGGTCACGTTCCACGCCTTCAGGGCGTGGTCTTCGGCGCCGGGGGTTCCGGCGAGTTCGGCCCCCAGCACCTCTTCCTGTTCCTGGAAGGGGATCGCCTGTCCAGTGTTGTGCGCCCACCACTCGACGCCGAACGAGGGATCGTTGGGCGTCGAGTCTCCGGCCTCGAGGTAGTTCGGTTCCGCGTAGGCGACCTCGTGGTCGTGTCGCAGGCGCCGCACGACCGAGAGCACCGGCTCGGAGGTCGGCACACGGAGCTCGAACGGAGCCAGGAATTCCGGTCCGGTGACGCGGCCATGGCCCGCCGGCTTGATCGGCGGTCCCAGCCGCTTCGCGCTATATGCGCCCACCGACCGCTCGATCGCACGACGCTGCCGGGCCGACACGCCCGCGCGGAAGCCCACGAGAACCTGCCCCGGTCGATAAACATCCGGGTAGAAGTCAGCGGGTGCCGTCGCCGGTGTGACATCGGGGCTCCCGGGCGCAAGCGCACCGCGCCGACCACGGCCGGCGGGCAACTGGACCGCGGGTGACCATGGCGTACGCACAAGCCTCGGGGAAGCCAGTGCGGAGGTCCGCCGGCTGCCGCCAGACCCCCCGCTCCAGGCGAGCAGCGCAGCCACGCCGAGTACGACGATCGCGGTGAGCCCGACGAGCACAAACCCCCTACGGCCGCTCACTCGTCTGGATTCCTTGTCTTTGCTATCGCCGCCAGCCTGGCCAATCACGTGATCCCATGCCTCCGTGCACAATCACTTGGGCTGCAAAGTGTCTCACACTTGAGCCGCCTTGAACACTCCCCGCAGGAATGGACCAATGTTCGCCACCGAGCAGCCGCACCCGGACGGCCGATCGTCGGCGGTTCTGGGATGACCGTCGGGCCCTGCTAATACAATTTCCCGCAATGAGACGCGCGCAATGGTAGGCGAGGATGCTTCGGCGTGTGAGCGCTACCTAGATCTGATCGGAGTCAGGCCGACGCCCAGGGCGACATGCCCGTTTGACCCTGGATATGACCCCGTGACCGTCGAGGCGCACCTTGAGCAGAGCGGCCACCTGATGAGGACGCTGAAGATCTCGATGGCCTGCTGGATGGTCGCCGAGGAAGGCGCCACACGGCGCAAGATCCAGGCCGCGCGCCGCCTGGGTATTCCCACGGTCGCCGGCGGAGGCCCCTTTGAGACGGCCGTCGCTCAGCGCGCGTTGCCCGCCTATCTCGACCTGTGCGCTGACGTCGGCCTCACCAGGATCGAGTGCGGGGAAGGGTTCACCGACCCCGAGCTCTCGCCGGCCGACATCGTGCGGCAGGCAAGCGAGCGCGGCCTAGGGGTCGAGTTCGAGCTGGGAGAGAAGCACGGAGGCCGCTTCACCGACGAGCAGGCCGACGAGTTGATCGCCACCGGACACGAATGGCTGCAGGCAGGAGCCGTGCGGCTCGTGGTCGAGGCGCGAGAGAGCGCGCAGGACGTGGGGCTGTTCTCGGAGCCCGGACAGTTCGATGCCCGCCAGGCCGATCGCCTGGCGGATGCGTTCGGGCTCGACACCGTCCTGTTCGAGGCGCCCAACAAGGCGAGCCAGTTCGCGCTGATCGACCATTTCGGGCCCGAGGTCCAGCTCGGCAACGTACGGCTGGAGGAGGTGCTGCGGGTCGAGATCTACCGGCGCGGCCTTCACTCCGACGCCTTCGGCCGCAGCAACCTACGGCCCCGCCCACCGGTCGCAGATCAGGCCTGAGTCCACGCGACCCCCATGCCGCGCGTCACGATCGACTGCTTTCACGAGCACCTGGCTCCGGTCGCCGCGAGCACGGCGATCGTCGCGGTCGACGTGATCCGCGCGACGACCACGGCTGTCACGGCCGTCACGCTGGGCAGGCGTCTGTATCCGGCCGGCTCGATCGAGGCCGCCGTCAGGCTTGCCGCCGATCTCGACCGCCCGATCCTGGCCGGCGAGTTGGGAGGGGTGCAGCCCTACGGATTCGACCTGCAGAACAGCCCGTGCCAGATCGAGGCGTTGGCCGCGTCCGAGAGGCCCATCATCCTCCTGTCGACGTCGGGCACGCGCCTGATCGCCGAGGCCGTCCGCCATGGGGTTACGTACGTCGCCTGTCTTCGCAACACCGCTTCGGTGGCGGCGCACCTGGCCGGGCAGGAGCGCGACGTGCTGCTCCTCGGCGCGGACAGCCGCGGGGAGTTCCGTGAGGAGGACCAGCTGTGCACGGCGCGCATCGCACGAGTCCTGGTCCAGGACGGCTGGCAGGTGGCCGACCGGCCTACCGAGGACGTGCTCGCGCGCTGGGGGGAGGCTCCCGACGACGCATTCCTCGACGGACGAAGCGCGCGGTACCTGCAGGACACCGGACAGCAGGACGATCTCGACTTCGTGCTCGAGCACGTCGACGATCTCTCCACCACGTTCGTGGTCGAGCAGGGGGAGGTTCGCGCGCTTGCGGCCGGCTGATGTGCGCCCCGGGCGCCGCGGACGCTGACAGCTCGGCGCGACAGCTCCCGACTACCGGTCAGGCGGCGAACCCCAGCATGCGGGGGAGCCGCGCGACCAGCAGCCAGGTCCACATCGCGAGGAACGGAAGCGGATCATCGGCCGCGAACCAGGCGGCCT
The DNA here is from genome assembly GCA_963730575.1 of uncultured Solirubrobacteraceae bacterium. Lineage (GTDB taxonomy): Bacteria > Actinomycetota > Thermoleophilia > Solirubrobacterales > Solirubrobacteraceae > Palsa-744. Next base: position 230,558 of record CAVSSG010000003.1, on the reverse strand, counting down.
CGCGCACACCCCTCAACGAGCGCGCCCAGTTTCTCATGGTCAGGTCGCCGCGGCGGGCGTAGGTGATCGATGACGCGATGTCCAACGGCTCGACTATCCACCGGCGGCCCTCCTGGAGGCTGGTAGGGGGCACCTCCTGGCCCGTGAGGTCGATGTACAGCGCCCGCAGCGCATCCATGCCGTCCGGACCCACGAACAGTCTGAACGTACCGCCGATGCGAGGGTTCACGTCCAGCAGCTTGTAGCGGTTGTCACGGTGGTCGAAGCGGTAGCCGATGTCGAGGATCCCCCGGTAGCCCACGGCCTTCATCAGGCGCACGGTCGCCTCCTGCACGGTCGGGCTCGCCAGGCACACGCCCAGCGTCGTGGCGCCCGTGTAAGGGGGTGACTGTCGAATCTTCTTGCCCGTGAAGCCGACCTTGCACTCAGACTGCTCATCGAAGTACCCGTTGAACATCCACACCGTTTCAGGCGTACCGGGCACGTATTCCTGAAGCATCACGTTTTGCCCGCTCGGCGACTCCATGAGCCGGTATGCCTCGATCAGCTTCTCACGATTCTGCGCGATCGCCACGCGCGGTGAAGAGGCGGGGGCGTCACCCGCGTTGATGCACTTGACCACGATCGGGAAGGACGTCCCCTCGGCGTGCTCGAGCGCCTCGTGCTCGGACTCCGGAAAGAACGACAGCGGAGTGGGGATATCGTGCTCGAGGCAGAGTTCGTACATTTCGCGCTTGCTGGAGAGCGCCTGCGCAAGCCCCGGTGGCTGGTGTGCGAACACGAAATCCCGCTCCAGCTCGCCGGCGTGCTCTTCAACGAAGACGCAGCCGGCGTCGTCCACGGCGATCAGGATCGACCGGCCGATATCGCGCTTGAGCTTGTGAAGCGCCCCGAGTATCTGATCGTCGGTCGCGTTGCCCGGAACCGAACGCCACCCGCGGCAGTAGCGCGATAGGGCGGCGGGAGCGCGGCGCTCAAGGCCAAGCCGATACACGGGGATGCCGAGCCTGCCGGCGCTGCGGGCGATTCCGAGCACGCCGTGGTGGAACACGCCAGGGCCGAGGCCGAGGATTACGATCGGCCTGGTCGTGTCCATCGCGGCCACGCTCGGATGCCTAGGTGCCATATCGAGCGCGTGAAATCACGGGCGCGCGCCGTCTGGAGCACTCAAGACAGCATAGATGCGCGTCGATAGACTCGAAAAGCGCCCGCCGCAGCAGGCGACATTCGACCCGGCCACGGTGCCGAACAGATCGTCGAGAACCCATCGCATCGCCGGCCAGCTGTCAGATCTCATGAGTCAACGGAATAGCGAAAATGACGTCGAGCGCGAACGACCGTCCCATGGTGAGGGTATTCAGGGCGTCGTCCAAGAGCACGTCAACGCACACTTCGACTCCACCGCGTCCTACTGGGACGCAGTCTACCGGGACGGCGATGTGCAGGGACTCATCTACCGGATGCGTCAGGCGGTCGTGTTGGACAACGTCGTCGCGGCGAAGCTCTCACAGGGGGCGCCGGTGCTCGAGATCGGCTGCGGTGCGGGACACCTCACCGCGGCGCTTGCCGAACGGGGCCTGCGGGTCGATGCCGTCGACGCCAGCCAGGCGATGGTCGAGGTCACCGCGAGCCGAATGGCCCAGGCAGGGCTCACCGAGCTGGTGACGGTGGCAACCGCCGACATCCACGCGCTGCCCTTCGAGGCCGACAGCTTCGATCTGGTCGTGGCCGTGGGGGTGATTCCCTGGCTGCACTCCCCGGGCGACGCCGTGCGGGAGATGGCACGGGTGGTTCGTCCCGGCGGCCAGATCATCCTGACCGCGGACAACCGAGCTCGCCTGACCTCCTTCACCGATCCTCGCGCGATCCTCGCGCTCACCCCGCTCAGGCGCGCCTGGGTGGCGCTGCGACGGCGGCGCAGGGCCTTGGCCAGCTCGCGCCTTGACTTTCCCAAGCGGATCGATGAGCTGCTGGCGCAGGCGCAGCTGCGTCCGCTGACGCGGCGGACCGTGGGCTTCGGGCCGATGTCGTTCCTCGGCCGTCCGGTCTTCAGCGAGGAGCGCAACGTGCAGATCAACGATCGGCTCCAGGCTATGGCCGATCGAGGGGTGCCCGGCCTGAGATGGACGGGCTGGCATTACGTTGTGCGCGCCGAGAAGGCCTGAGAACCAGGCCTGTTCTGAGAGGATCCGATCAGTTAGACTTCGCGGTTGGTCGGGGAGTGGAGGGGTTGAATTTGCGCATGGACGCGCGAGGTCGAAGATACGTGGGATGGATCGCCCAAATGCACAGGCACGCACGCGGCTGGTGTGAGCAGGCCGGCAGGGCCGCCGGGTGGCTGTTGGCGCTCGTGGCATGCCTCTCGCTCCTGGGCGCGCCGCGTGCGCTCGGGGCGAGTTCGCCGAAGGTCGGCCCGGCCGCCGGGCGGTCGGAGATCGCTCACGAAGGCCTGCTGCGAACGCCCGAAGGCGTAACGCTCAATCCGATGGCGGCCGCATCCGGCCCCGTCGCCTACCGCAAGGGCGTGGTCCTCGTCGGGGTGCGCCCGGGGGTAAGCGGCGCACAGCGTTACGCGATCGAGCGGTCCGTGGGCGCGGTGGGTGCCAGGCGCCTGGGACCGGCGACCCGGCCGGTTCGAGGTCCGGGCGGGCGCGAACCGGAGGGGCAGAACATCTCCCCGTTCGAGCTCTGGGTGCCGGGGGCGGACTTGCCGTCGCTCGTGCGGCGCCTGCGGCGCAGCCGCGCGATCGCCTACGCCGAACCGAACTACCTCCAGATCGGAGACGCGATACCCGATGATCCCTCGTTCTCGCTGCAGTGGGGGGACAGCAACACCGGTCAGGCGATCCCCACGCAGAACGGCGAAGAGGTACTCGGAGAAGCGCTCGCCGGAACTCCCGGCGCCGACGACCGCGCGCTGAAGGCGTGGAACGTGACGACCGGCAGTCGCTCGATCGTGATCGGCGAGGTCGACACCGGCATCGATCTGAATCACCCGGACCTCGCGGCCAACATCTGGTCGAACCCGGGGAATGTCCTGGGATGCCCGGTCGGAACCCACGGTTACAACGTGCTCTCGAAAAACTGCAATCCCGAAGACGAAGACGAAACCTTCAAAGGCCACGGCACCCACGTGGCGGGCATCATGGGCGCGGTCGGCAACAACGGGGAAGGGGTCGCGGGGATGAACTGGCAGACGACGATCCTGCCGGTCAAGTGGATGCACAACGCGGCCGGCGGAGAAACCAGCGCGCTGATCGAAGCCCTGCAGTACGAGGTCATGGCAAAGCAGGAAGGCGTCAACGTCCGTGTGGTAAACGACTCCGACACCTTCTGGGGGACGGCGAAATCAGCGGCGCTCGAAAGGGAGATCGAAACCCTCGGCGCCAACAACATCCTGTTCGTGACCGCTGCCGGCAACACCGGCAACGACAACGACGAAGTCGCCGTGCAGCGCTACCCGTGCAGCTATGACCTCCCCAACGAGATCTGCGTCACGGCCAGCAACGACAAAGACGAACTGCCGAGCTGGGCCAACTACGGACCACATACGGTCCAGTTGGCGGCTCCGGGGGTGAGCATCTACTCCACGATGCGCGAAGACGGCTACCGCTATCTCAGCGGAGGCTCGATGGCGGCCCCGCAGGTGTCGGGTGCCGCGGCGCTGATCCTCTCGGTCGAGCCATCGCTATCGACGACCGCACTCAAGACCGACATCCTGGCAAACGTCGACAAGCTGCCGTCGCTCGAAGGCAGGGTTATCACGGGTGGGCGTCTCGACGTGTGCAAGGCGCTACCGGGCTGCGAAGTCCCGCCGACCTCGGCTCCCGTCAACACCGCTCCGCCGACGGTCTCCGGGACTCCAGCGCTCGGCCAGACGCTGACCGCCGGCACGGGCGCATGGTCGGAAGGCCCGACGAGCTATGCATATGAGTGGCAGCGGTGCGCGACGGGCGAATCGGGCTGCACGGCGATTCCGGGCGCCACGTCCCAAAGCTATGTGGTCGGTTCCGCGGACGTCGGTTCGACGCTGCGCGTGTCGGTCACGGCTTCGAACGCGGTCGGCCCGTCGTCGCCGGCGACCTCGGCCCCGACGGCTGTCGTGCAGGCCGTTGAAACGTTTGGCAAGACGACCGTGGGCGCGCTCTCGGACGCCTTTGCGGCAAACCGCAAGCGAGTCAGCCTCTACGCGATGCCGACGAGCGGAAGCGTGACCGCGCTGAACATCTACCTGCAGCCGGGCGGCGCGTCCGGCCAGCAGCTGATCGAGGGCATCGTGTACGCCAACTCCAGTGGCAAGCCCGGCGCCCTGCTAGGCAAGTCGAGTCAGTTGACCTTTCACAGCACCAGCTCGCCGGGTTGGTACAGCCTGAGCTTCGCGACGCCGCTGAGCCTTGCCGCCGGCAGCTACTGGATCGGCGTGATCACAGGCGCATCGAGCGATGTCGCCGGCTTCCGCTATGAAAGCGTCTCGAGCGGCCGCGACTACGACACGAACACGTACGCCTCGGGACCCACGAACCCCTTCGGGTCGATCACCAGCGACCGCGAGCAGGCTTCGGTTTACGCGACCTACACGCCCTAGTCAACCGCGGGCGCAGCCTCCCGTGGTGGCGGCCCCGCATGTGGTTCCATCACCTCTGCAATGAGCGCCGCCCCTAACGCACGCCACCATCCCCGGCGCCGGGTCTGGGTCCGGGCGCTCGAGCAGGTTCGCCGGCACCGGTCGGTCGTGCTCGGCTACCACGGTGTCGCCGAGTCGCGGCTGCGCGACGACCTCAGCCTGCTGCAGGTTTCCCCCAGGCGCTTTCGTGCCCAGCTCGAGATGCTCACCGACGCGGGCTTTCGCTTCGTCACCATGGCCGAGCTGGCGCGTCGTGCCGGCGGAGGCACGCCCGAGCCGGGGATGGCGGTGGTGACGTTCGACGACGGGATGCGCAACAACCGCCGGGTCGCCCTGCCGATCCTCAGCGAATACGGAATCCCGGCCACCGTATACGTCACGATCGGCTTCATCTCGGGCGAGAGCCCGTGGATCGGACCCGGCGGAGACGGCGCGATGATGAGCGAGGAGGAACTGCGCGACCTGGCGGCCGCGGGCTGGGAGCTCGGCGCCCACACGATGACGCACCCGGACCTCTCCACACTCGACTACGACGCATGCCTCGAGGAGATCGAACAGAGCCGGGCCGAGTTGGAACGCATCGCCGGCGTAGGTGTCGAGACGTTCGCCTATCCGTTCGGCCGGTACGGACCCGCGGCGCTCGCCGCCGTCCGCGACGCCGGATTCCTCGCGGCCGTTACGACCGGCTCGGGACGCTGGGAGCGCTATGAGATCACGCGCGCGATGATCGGCGCAGTCGACCCGCTGCCGGTGATGATGCTCAAGCTGACCGACCGCTACGAGCCGCTCCTGCGCACCGCTCCGGCGCGCGCGGCACGGCAGGCCAGCAAACGCTTGCGGGCAGCCGTCAGGAAGCACCGCCGCTGATCGCAGCCGCCGGCTCAGCCGTCTGCGCCGTGGCGCAGCGGGCGGACGGCGGCGCGGGCCAGCCTGCCGGGCAGCGATCTCCGCAGGGGCCAGAACAGCCGGCGCGACTTCAGGGCGAAGCCGACCCTTCCGTCGAGCGAGTCGACGGACTCCCTGGAGAGCTCGAACCGGCGCCACCCGCCGAGGTCCGCGCAGGTGACCGCCACCGCGTAACCGGCCCTGCGTGCGGCCTCGGGGCAGGCGGGGGAGTAGCCGCATTTCGGGTACGCGAAGGAGTGGACCGGGCGCTGAAGCAGGTCCTCCAGAGCAGCCCTGGACTCGGCCATCTCCCGGTGGGCGTCCTCTTCGGAGGCTGACGAGAGCTCGGTATGGGCCATCGTGTGCGAACCGACCTCCACGAGCGACGAGGATGCCAGCTCTCGCAGCTCGCCCGCATTCATCAGCCGGACTCCCGCCCGCGCGGGCATATCGAAATGCGGCTCCCCCAAGAGGCCCGGGCAGACGAAGAACGTTGCCGGCGCCTCGAGCTCGGCCAGCAGCGGCGCGACCAGCTCGAGGTTATCCACCGTGCCATCGTCGAACGTCAGCACGCACGTGCCTCGTGCAGGCGGGCCCTCGTCCAGATGCCGGGCGAACTCCGACAGTGCGACGAAGCGGTAGCCACGGCGACGCAGCACGTTGACCTGCGCGCGAAAGCGCTCCGGGTCGACCATCAGGTTGTGAGGGTCCAGGGAGCGGGAGAACCGCCCCAGACCGTGGTAGGCGAGTACTAGCGGTGGTCGCATGAGCTTGGACCGCCCTGCCGGCTGGATGTGAGGCGGGCGGCTGCGAACAAGCGGTCGATCGCCGTCGCACAGTAGCGGTCGGGCCGGTTGGATGCCCCTGGTGCCGCGCAAGTGTGCGGCCACTAAATCAGGCGGTTTCTACAGCGCCGATAATTCACGAGCCGTGTTCCGCAAGCGCCACAGATCGCCGGACAGCAAGCGCGAGCAATCGGCCGTTAGGCCCATGGACGGATCCGAGGGCGCATCCGACTCGATCGCGGACGAGCCCGGGCCCTCAGCGCCCTCCCGCGAGCGCGAGGTGGGTGAGCGCGCGATGATGAACACGATCTACCGAAGCGTCGGGGAGATCCTCGGGCGCTTCTCCTCGCTTCTGCTGTTCGCCGCAGCCGGGCGCCACCTCGGCCAGAACGGGCTCGGTGCGTTCGTGTTCGCGATCGCGTTCACCGGGCTGGTGATGCTGCCGGTGGGCCTCGGACTCGACCGCAACATCCTGCGCAAAATCGCCGAACGGCGCTCCTCTGCCGACAGCCTCTTCTTCAACGTCCTCACGCTCAAGCTCGCGCTCGCGCTGCCGCTGTTCACGCTGAGCTTCCTGGCGCTGCATCTCGTCGGCTACGGTGCCCAGGCGCAGGAGACGGCGTGGGTTCTGGCGCCGGGTGTGTTCAGCGACTCGATCGCACGCACCCAACTGTCGGTGTTCTCGGCCCACGAGCGCAGCGGTCCGCCGGCCGCCGCAGACACGATCAACCGAGTCTGCTCGGCCACCCTCGGGATCGTCGCTTTGAGCCTCGGCTACGGGGTGATCTGGCTGGGCATCACCTACTCGATCGGCTCGATCGTCGGAGTTGCAGTGTGCTTCGTGCTGATGGCGCGCACGATCGGGGTTCCCGCACGGACGATGAACCGCCGCAGATGGCCTACGCTGACCACGAGCAGCCTGCCGTACGCGGCCCAGGACGTATTCGCCGCGCTGCTGGCCAAGGCAGACGCGCTGATCCTGGCGCTGCTGGCCACCCAGGCAGCTGTCGGCATCTACGGTGCCGCCTACCGTCTGTTCGAATCGACCCTCTTCGTACCCTATGCGCTGGCGGGAGCGTTCGCGGCGATGTACACCTATCTCGGTCGCGACAGCCAGCCTACACTGGGCGCGGCCTACCAGCGATCGATCAAGTCGTCACTGGTCCTGCTGACGCCCTTATTCGTCGCCTTCCTCGTGCTCGCCGGTCCGATCTGCGAACTCGTCTACGGTCCCGACTTCGCGGCCGCGGCGGTGCCACTGCGGATACTCGCCCCGGCGGTCGTGCTGATCGGATTTGTGACGCTCACCACCTCCCTGCTCGTCTCGCGCGGCAATCCCCGGAGGATGGCCCACAGGACGGGGGTCATGGTCGCCGCCAACATCGCCCTGAACTTCATCCTGATACCCATCTACGGTCCGGGCGGGGCCGCCGCCGCGATGCTCGCCACCGAGGCGATCTTCGCGCTGTGGATCGTCCGCCCGGCGGTGCGCGAGGTAGGCGAGATCCGGTGGCTGCCGACGGTGATCGGGTCGCTGGCCGGCGGGACGGCGATGGCCGCCGTGACGCTGGCGCTCCGCCACAGCCTGCCGGCGGCGCTCCTGGCCGGCGTGGCCGCATACCTGCTCGTGCTGCTCGCCGTGGAGTGGCTGGTCAGCCCGCGTGACGTCATCTTCGTCGCGGGCATCGTGCGCAGGCGCCTGTCATCGCGTCCCGCCACGTGATCGATCCTCACAGGACCTCGCGCAGCGCGCCGAACATCCTCGCTGCGACGATCTCGGGGGCGAAGCGCTCGTGCACGAAGCGTCGTCCGGCCTCGCCCGCTCTGCGCGCGAGCTCGTGATCGCGAAGATACGGAGCGATCGCACGAGCAAGAGCCGCCGGGTCCGCGGGCTCAACCAGCGTGCCGCTGACCCCCTCCTGAATGCCCTCGGGCGAGCCCCCGCAGCGGGTCGCCACCACCGGCAGCCCGGCCCAGCTGGCCTCGAGCATCGCTCCGCTCAGTCCCTCTGCCCCGAACCCGCTTACGTCGCGATAGGTGGCCGTCACGAACACCGTGAGCCTGCTGAGAACCGTCGTCACGTCCTCGACAAAACCCGGCAGCTCGAGCCGGTCACTTATCCCCAGGCTGTCGGCGATGCCCCGCAGCTCGTCTGGGAACTCGGGGTGTTTGGAGGCCGGCAGGCCCGCGAGCAGGACCCGCAGGTCGGGGAACTCCTCGGAGAGCAGCCCCGCCGCCTCGATGATGTGTCGCTGGCCCTTGAAGGGCGTGAGAGTCGCGAGCGTGCCGATCGCGAGCGGATCGCGACTGGGGACGACGTGAAGGTCCGGGGCAGCCGAACGGGCGGTCCGACCACGGCCAGCAGCCTGCGGGCGCGCAGCGGACCGAGCGCATCGGCCACCGCCTCGCTCACGCTCACGACCCCGTTCACGGCCATGCCGAGGGGGCGGGTGAGCACGTCGTCGAGGGAGAAGTCGACCTTGTACCAGACCAGCGGCACACCTGCCAGGCGACACGCGGGCACACCCATCGACGCGGCCTTCAGCCCGAAGGCCAGCACGACGTCCGGCTCGGTTCGCCCGAGCAGGCGCATCAGCGAGCGGCTGAAGCGAACCAGCTCACTCGGACCGGGGCGGCCCACCATGCCGCCGGCCGTCCACGTCGGCACGCCGCGCTCTGACAGCCGTGCACGAAGCGGCCCGTCTTCGACGAGCAGCGTCTGGACCTCGACGTCGGCCGGCCGGTGGCTCAGGAACTCGCCCAGCGCCAGCTCGGCGCCGCCGAGCACGCCGTAGGAGGAGATCACCAGAACCTTCATGCTCGTGCGCGCCCCGGGCGGGTGCCTGCGCAGCGATACCCGACCACGTGACCGCCGTCGGGCCGAATGCGGGCGACGGGCTTGCTGTGCCGGGCGCGAACGCGGGGATTCACGCCGGTGCCGAGCCCACCTGACCCTGGTCGCCACTCCGGACGTCGCGCAATCCGTCCATCAGGCCGCGCATGCCCTGCCAGTCGCGATTGAGGATCCGGTGGCCGAACAGCAGCGCGATCAGGCCCGCGAACCCGAGCCTCGCGCGCATTGTCCCGGCGAAGTTCTTGCGGAATATGTATGTCCGATTGATCACGACGAGCCGGTCCAGCGCGCGCCTGTCCATCGTGCGCTTGCCGATCGAGTGATGATGGACGGCGGCCGAGGGCACGTAGCGAATCGTCCCTCGGCGCGACAGCCGGTAGGAGAAGTCGTCGTCCTCGCCGAGTGAGTAGCCGCTCGAACGTCCCAGCCACTCGTCGAACCGCACCTCCCTGGCGATCGCCAGGCGCGCAGACATGAAAGTCCCGGGCATGTACTCGATCGTGCGCGGGTCCTCGACGTCGATGATCGGACGGCGGAAGCCGAAGCTCGTCATCGTCCCCTGGCGGCCGCCGCCGAGCACCATGCGGCGCAACGGCGACTCGATGTTGCTGCCGATGCGCTTGTCAGGCGCCTGCAACACGCGCCCTGTGACGCCAATCACGTCGGGGTCACGATAGGCCTCCTCAAGCGCCTCGTAGAAGCCCGGGGCCAGCGTGCAGTCATCGTCGGTGAAGATCACCACGTCGCCCCGGGCGGCGTCCATGCCCCGGTTGCGCTGGGCGCACAGGCCACTGACACCGGCGATGTAGTGGATCTGCGGCCCGCCATCCGGGCGGCCGAGCTCCTCGACCACGGCCTCCGCCGAGCGCTCCGGATCACCGTCCACCACGATCATCTCCCCCTCCTTCGGGAGGCTCGCGACCACGCTGAGCAGGGCTTCGCGCAGAACCTCGGGCCGGCCCTTGGTCGCGATGACGTGGGAGAGGCGCACGCCCGCCAAGGATAGGGAACGCTGAGGCGCGCTCGAGGGACCGGCGGGCGCGGCGAGGAGAAATTCGTCCATTAGAAGGGCAGCCGACGCTCCATCGGCCCCACCGGCGCCGACAGCTCACCTCGATGGGCCACATCCGCAGGAGCACAGCCCTTGCCGCCCTGCTCGCCACCCTCGCGCTCACCTGCGCCCCCGCACCCGGCGCAGCGGCGGACAGCGCCGGGACCGTCCACTTCGTGCGCTCGGCCGACACCTCCTTCAACCAGTACACCGGCGACCCCTCGCCCGAAGCACAGGAATGGCTGCGCACGCACATGTGGCGCATGACGGTGTGGTCGCCCTACTTCGATGAGAAGACCGCCTGGTTCCCCGACGGCTGGGTCTACGACGACGCCTACGCGATCTACACCGAAGAGAAGCTCGCCTCAGAACACCCCGAATGGATCCTCAGGGACGCCTCGGGCAACAAGCTCTACATCCCCTACGGATGCTCCGGTCAGAGCTGCCCGCAGTACGCGGCGGACATCTCCAATCCCGCCTACCGCCACTACTGGATCGAAAACCTCAAAGAAGAGCTCTCCCACGGCTACCGGGGCGTGTTCATCGACGACGTCAACATGAACATGCAGGTGGGCAACGGCTCAGAACAGCACGTCGCGCCGATCGACCCTCAGACCGGGGAACCGATGACCGAAGAAGCCTGGCGCCACTACATGGCAGAGTTCATGGCGGAAGTCCGCACCGCGCTGCCCGGCGCCGAAATCGTCCACAACGCGATCTGGTTCGCCGACGAACACGCCGGCACCTCCGACCCGGACATCAAGAGCGAGATCTCCTCGGCCAACATCATCAACCTCGAGCGCGGCGCCAACGACTCCGGGCTGACCGGCGGCAACGGCCCCTGGTCCTTGAACGCGCTGCTCGGCTACGTGGACGAGGTCCACGCCCTCGGCCGCGGCGTGGTGATGGACGGCAGCGCAGGCGACCCGCAGGGCCTCGAATACAACCTCGCCGCCTACTTCCTGATCTCCGACGGTTCCGACGCCGTCAGCGGCTCGGGGCAGACCCCTCAGAGCTGGTGGTCGGGCTGGAGCACCGACCTCGGCGAAGCGGACGGTCCGCGCTATGAATCCGAAGGCCTGCTGCGCCGTGACTTCAGCGCCGGCATGGTGCTCTTGAACCCGCCCGGGGAACCCACCCGCACGGTCACGCTTGCAAACCCGATGCAGGACGAGGAAGGCAGGACGGTGACGTCGGTGACGCTCGCGGGCAAGAGCGCCGTCATCCTGAAGGGCGACCCGGGGACCGTGCCGAGCGACAGCCCTCGAACCGCCGTCCCGCTGCCGACGCAGACGATCGTCGAACCCCAGGTACTCGGCGAAGCCAACGTGCCCGTCCCGGAACGAGCCATCACGGCAGGGACCGGTGCGGCCCTTGGCCGGGCAGCGCGCTCTGATCGAGCCCGGCGCGCCGGGCGCCCGCGCGCGCGTGTGCTGCTCGCCCTCATCGGCGGCAGGGTCCTGCGGGCAACTCAGGGCACCGTCGCGGTCCTGCTGGAGGTGCGCCACGGGCACAGATGGGTCGAGCTTCGCCGCGTCGCGACCGGGCTGAGCGGCCGAGGCCGGTTCCGGCTGCTGCTGCGCCTGCAGGCCGACCGCCGCTATCGCGTGCTGGCCCTCTACCGGGGCGCACCGGGCTACCGCCCATCGCGGTCGGGCTATCGCCAGATCAGCGTGCCGCGCGTCGGGCACCAGCGCTAAAGACATAGGCGCAAAAGCCGAAAGAACTAGTAGCGTGATGTCAAAGTGACCCGTATCCTGCTCTGCTACCAGCCCACCGACGGGGGCGTGGGGCGACACGTCTCTGATCTCGCGATCGGCCTGAGCGAGCGAGGCTACGAGATCGTGCTGTGCGGCCCGGCTGCCCCGGGAGACCTGGCCGGCCGTGTCCCGTTCGTGCCCCTCGATCTACGCCGCCAGATCGCGCCGCGGGCCGATCTGGCCGCGTTGGCGGGCTTCGCGAGGATCCTCAGAGACGTGCGTCCGGACATCGTCCACGCCCATAGCTCGAAGGCCGGCGCCGTGGCCCGGCTGGTGAGGCTGTCGCATCCACGTACTCCCGTGATCTACACGCCGCACGGATACGCCTTCGCCGGGTACTTCTCACGGCCGGCAGAGCGCCTGGCCTACCGTGGGATCGAGAGGTCACTCGCCCCCCTGGCGAGCTGCGTCGTATGCGTGTGCGGGGCCGAGGCGCGCCTGGCGCGCTCGGTCGGACCGAGCGGCCGGGTACGGGTCGTATACAACGGCATAGAACCGGCCGGCGAAGGCCCCGTGGACGCTCGCATCGCCGAGCTCGCGCGACGAGGGCCGATCATCGGCGCCCTTACGCTGCTGCGTCCCGGCAAGGGCATCGAGACGCTGATCGACGCGATGCCGCGCGTCCTGGCCGGCCATCCAAGCACGCAGCTTGCGATTCTCGGGCAGGGACCCGATCTCGGGGCCCTGCGTGGGCGCGCACGGCTCCATGGAGTGACCGATGCGGTGCACTTCCTCGGGCCGAGCGCAGCCCCACTTGAGGCACTGCGCGGCATGGACGTGTTCGTGCACCCCTCCTGGGCGGAGGCCTTCCCGTACGTCATCCTCGAAGCCATGTCGCTGGGTCGGCCGATCGTGGCCAGCGACGTCGGCGGTATCGGCGAGGCGCTCCTGGACGGCGAGAGCGGGGTGCTGGTTGCGCCGCGGGACGACGCCGCCCTGGCCGGGGCACTGGTCGACATGCTCGACGACCCCGATCGCCGGGAACGATTGGGCGCGATGGCGCTCGAGCGGGTCGGTGAGCGCTTCACACGGGCTATGATGGTCGAGCGTCTTGCCAGCGTCTACGATGAATCAGTGCGGTTCGCGCCGGTCCATGTGCAACCGTTGGATCCTCGGCCTGAGTCGCCACCGCCGCGGTCTCCCCAGGCGATGACCCACAACTTCACACGATGAGCTCCGAACGGCCATTCTCACACCTCTCCTCAGGGGGCGGCGACCAGGCCGTGGACATCCAGCGCTACGCGGACGCCCTGCGACGGGGCGCCCGGCTGATAGTCGCGATCGCAATCGTCGTGACCGTCGCGGTCGTGGTCATCTCGAAGAGCCTGCCCAAGACCTACAACGCATCGGCCACCATCGTCTACAACCCGAGCTCGACCGTGCTCCAGCCCACGGACGCGGCCTCGATCGAACGCCAGCTGGCGACCTTCCAGGCTCTGGCGCAGACGCCTGCCGTCCTTTCAACTGCCGCCCCGCATCTATCCGAATCCGCGTCCACGCTCAGGGGCGCGATCAGCTCGTCGGTCGATCAGCGGGCAAACATCATCACGATCAGCGCCACGGCACACAGCGCATCTCTTGCAGCCGCCCGCGCAAATGCCGTCGCGCAGGCGTTTCTGTCGACGGAGCAGTCGATGGAGGCCGCCGGCCTGAATCTCGCCCGCACGCAACTTCAGGAACAGATCGCTCAACTTCGCGGGAATCCCAGCGCGACGGGCCAGATCACGGCGCTCCAAGAACGAATCAGCGCCCTGCAGATCAATGCCGCGGGCTCCTCGGCACAGCTGCAGATCGGTGAACTGGCCTCCGTGCCCAAGAGCGCATCGTCGCCCCGACCAACTCTCAACGGGCTCATCGCACTGTTCGTCGCACTGCTCATCGGCGTTCTGTTCGTGCTCGGGCGAGACCAGCTGACACCACGCTTCTCAACGCCCCGAGAACTCGGGCGCGCCCTCAATCTCCCGATCCTCGTAGGAATTCCCTACCGGCGGGGCCTTGCAACGGCGCGACGCCGGCGTGCACTCGCGGGCGTCGAGTACGAGGCCTACGACGTCCTGCAGGCGTCGCTGCGGCTGCTCGGCTCAACGGACAACGGCCAGCGCGTGGTGCTCATCACCAGCTCAACCCACGGCGAGGGCAAGACGACTGTTGTGGCAAGCCTCGGCCGGTCGCTCGCTCGAGCCGGGCACAAAGTGCTCGTCATCTCGGGCGATCTGCGCTCGCCGACGCTGCACCAGCAGTTTGGACTGCCCGCCGGTCGGGGCCTCTCTGACTGCCTTGCCGGGGGGTACGGCGAGAGGCAGCTCGAGGCCGAGATCGTATCGATGGTCAAACCGGCATCTGACGACCTGAACCTGGACGTGCTCGCCGCCGGGCGTACCCCGTCGGACCCAAGCTCGCTCATGTCATCCCCGGCGCTCGTCGCCGTGTTCGAGGCCATCGGACGCATGAACTACAGCTACGTGCTGATCGACTCTCCTCCGATTCTCGGTCTCAGCGACACCCAGTTCCTTGCACGCCAGGCCGACGACGTGCTGCTGGTGGCCCGGCTCGATCGCGTGACCCCGACCAGCGCAGAAGACGTGACCGAGCTGCTCGCCCGCCTGAAGATGACCCCGATCGGCGTAGTCGTCATCGGTGCGCGCGCCGAGCTCTCGCCGTACTACCTCGGCGAGCACACGGTCGCGGCGTAGCTCGAGCCGCCTGCTTCTAGAGGCTCGGCTGGGCCGCGGCGCGTAAGGCCGGCATGGCCTCCGTCGTACCCGTCGCGCTGCGCCGGCGCATGGCTCCGGCCCAGATCAGCGCCGCGATGAGCCACAGAACGCGCCAGTGCAGGGTGTCCACGAAGAAGCTGTTGGCCGCCAACCCACACCAGGCGGCGAGCAGGGCGGCGGCGCTGATGCCGTAGGTGTCCCTGCCGTGAAGCACGTTGGCGGCTGCGAACGCCAGCGTACCCACCACGAGCGCGACGATCGCCAGCAGTCCCAGCAGACCCTGCTCGGACAGCGACCGGACGTAGAGGCTGTGACTCGAGACCGGCGAGATCACGTCGAACTGACCGGGGCCAACACCGAACGGATGTTCAAGGCCCGTCTTCAGCCCGAAGGACTGGGCGCCGAATCGCTGCGTGTCATAGTTCTGCAGCTTGGCCCGTTCGCTGAGGAAGCCAAGCGACCCGGTGCCCACGATCGTGCCGGCGGTCGCCACGCCGCTGACCAGAACCACGATGAGAAGCGAGATGGCCCGCCGGTCCGGGCTGCGCAGCACGGCGATCGCGATCAGCACGATCAGACCGATCGCGAAACTCAGCCACGCCGCGCGGGAGTAGGAGAACACGACGCCGAGCGTCAGTACGAGAAAGCACGCGAACTTGAACGGCCGGCGCAGACGCAGGAGGCGTGGGTTGAAGATCTCCTCGGCCAGGATCAGCGCCATGGGGATGAGAAACGGCCCATACACGTTGGGGTCCTTGAACAGGCCCTTGCCGCGCTCGCCGTCGCCGATCAGCAATTTGGACTCCGGGAAGTGGATGAACAGCGCGACCGAGGTAAGCCCGGCTGAGAGCACGGCCACGAACAGATAGGCACGAACGAGCATGCGCGCGCGCGAGGGCCGATCGATGTAGGCGGCCAGCCAGAGGCTGAATAGGCCGAGGTACAGGGTGGCCGCGAAGAAGCGGGTCGCAGCAGACCAACTGATCACGTCCGTCAGCGAGATGACGTTGATGAGAAGGAATGCCGTGACTATGCATACGGCGGCGCGTGGCACGCGCTTGATCCCGAACCGGCCGGTGACCGCCGCGACGGCCATGATCAGCCCGAACAGGGCGTCCCCGGGGGCGGGTTCGACGAGCACCACGGCCAGCAGCAGGAAACCGATGAACACCGCGAGGTCGTACCGGGCCAGGACGAGCACCAGTCCAAGCGCCAGCAGCAGGCAGCCGCCGACCGCGATTGCCAGGGACGGTGGATTGCGAGACAGGATCTCGGCCAGCACCGCGGCGAGCGCGAGCAGCATCACGCAGCCGCCGGCCACAAGCGTGACCGCGGCGAGCGATCGCTTGGAGGCGAACCGATTGGCGGTGTTCCAGGCGCCTACGGAGTTGACGCTCATAACTAGAGATTCAGCGTATCGGCTCGTCCCACCGCCCGGGCCGAAAATGAATGGATTCGTGCGGCCCCGCGGCCGGCTCGGACACGCCCGCAGGCTCGTGCGGCCGCGCTATGTGGCGCCTCAGGTGGTGCGGATGATGAGCACCGAGCAGGGGGCGTGGTGGGAGACCTTGTTGGGGACCGAGCCGAGCAGGAAGCGCTTGGCGCCGGTCATACCCTTGTTGCCGACGACGATGAGGTCGGCCTCGCGCTCCTCGGCGACATCGAGAATCGCGTCGGCCGGATCGCCCTGGCGGGCGTACACGTTGACGTCCACGCCCGCCTCGCGGGCCAGGGCAGCGGCGGCCTCCAGCGTGGTGTCGACGTCCTCCCGCGGGTTGATGGCCCACTGGAGATCCTCGGGGGCCTCTAGGCGCTCCTCGCGCAGCCGCTTTGCAGGCACGGGCTCATACGCGCTCACGAGCTCGAGCGTGGCATCGACCGAACGGGCCAGGTCAATCGCCTGACGCACCGCCTGAGTGGCCGTATCCGAGCCGTCTGTGCCAACCACGATTGACTTGAACATGCTCCTCCGTAGGACCGCCGGCGGCGGTCAAGGCCGCCGCCGGTCAGACGATCATATTGTGCAGAGCTCGCCGGGCAACGCCTGGCCTACCGACGAAAAATGATCGACCTGCATTGCCATGTGCTCCCGGGCATCGACGACGGCGCCTCGACGATCGAGGACTCCGTCGCGATCGCTCGTGCGGCGGCCCTCGCGGGAACGCGGACGATCGTGGCGACCCCGCACGTGAGCCGGCGCTACCCCAACGGGTCAGAGACGATCGGCCGCCTGGTGGCGCAGCTGAACGCGCGCCTGAGCGCGGAGGGGGTGGACGTCCACGTCCTTGCGGGCGCAGAGGTCGCGCTTACGCACGCGGTCGACGTGGATGACGCCGAGCTCGCACATCTGCGGCTCGGAGGAGGACCGTGGCTGTTGCTGGAGCCCCCCCTGACGCCGTTCGCGTCCAGCCTGGACGCAATCCTGCTCGACTTCCAGCGCCGCCACGGTCGCATCCTGCTCGCCCATCCCGAGCGCTGCCCCGCGTTCCACCGGGATCCGCAGATGCTCGACTCGCTCGTGCGCGCCGGGGTCCTCACCTCGATCACGGCGGGTTCGCTGGTGGGCCGCTTCGGCGGCGAGGTGCGCCGCTTTGCGCTGGAGCTCGCACGGGAGGAGATGATCCACAACGTGGCCTCGGACGCCCATGATTGCGAGCGCCGCGGACCGGGTATGGCGTCCGAGCTGGAGCAGGCTGGGCTCGGCGCGCTTGCCGATTGGCTGACCCGGGCCGTGCCCGCCGCGATCATCAACGGCGAGACGATTCCGCCAAGGCCCGCGGTCCCGCCAACACGGGCGCTCGTCTAGTGACCTGAGTCGTTGATTCGTTGGCAGTAGTTGGCGAGGCTATCGAGGATCTCGTCGGCGGTCTTCTGCCAGACGTAGGGTTTGGGGTCGTCGTTCCAGGTGTTGATCCAGGTGCGGATCGAGGCTGTGAGGTCGCGGACTGAGCGGTGCGTGCCACGCCTGATCCATTTCGTGGTCAACTCTGCGAACCAGCGCTCGACGAGGTTCAGCCAGGAGCTGTAGGTCGGCGTGAAGTGCACGTGGAAACGTGGGTGGCGCAGCAGCCAGCGCTGGATCGCGGGGGTCTTGTGGGTAGAGGAGTTATCGAGCACAACGTGCACGTCAAGGTGGCCTGGGACGGCTTGGTCGATGACGTTCAGGAAGCGGCGGAACTCCTCGGCGCGATGGCGTGGGGTCATGTCCGCGATCACCTGCCCTGAGGCGACGTCCAGAGCGGCGTAGAGGTTCGTGGTCCCGTTGCGCACGTAGTCGTGCGTCGCCCGTTCGGGCACGCCGGGCATCAACGGCAGCACCGGGGCTGTGCGGTCCAGCGCCTGGATCTGGGACTTCTCATCGACACACAGCACGACCGCAGCGTCGGGCGGGTTCAGATAGAGCCCCACGATGTCGCGGACCTTCTCGATGAACAACGGGTCCGGGGAGAGCTTGAACGTCTCGCTCTGATGAGGCTTTAGGCCAAAGGCACGCCAGATGCGGCTGACCGCGGTCTGGCTCATCCCGGTCGCGTGCGCCATCGAGCGTGTCGACCAGTGCGTCGCGTCCCTGGGCTTCTCCTCGAGCGTCTTGACGATCACGCGCTCGACATCCTCATCGCTGATCGAACGCGGCTTTCCGGGGCGCGGCTCGTCGTGCAAGCCGTCAAGTCCCCTGCGTGCGAACCGGCCCCGCCACTTGCCGACCGTCGAGTCGGTGCAGCCCAAACGCGCCGCGATGTCCTTGCTCTGCTCGCCCGCCGCAGCCGCAAGCACGATCCGGCAGCGCAATGCCAGCGCCTGGGAGCTCTTCGGGCGCCGCGCCCAGCGCTCGAGCACCTCCCGCTCCTCATCGCTCAACACGACCTCCACACGGTTTGCCATGACCGCCTCCCATCGTCGTGGATGAGAAGACAATTCGCCGCCAGGCAACCCGCCCCTGCGAACTAACGACTCAGGTCACTAGGCGAGCTTGGTGATGGCTATGACCATCCCGATCAGAACGAAGACGACGATCGCGATCTGCAGCCAGATCCAGGTCGGGGACATGATCCTGACAAGCCTACTTCTGAGGAACGTCCGCGAAGCGGCTCGTGCCGGTACGGACACGTCTATCGTGCAGGGATGAGCAAACGACTGTGCAGGCCCGCCACCGCGGCTGTTCTGGCGTGCCTTCTGCTCGCGGTGCTCTTGCCCGCAGCTCAAGCCGCGGGTGCGGCAACCTCGACGGCTCCCCTGGGGGGCGTGAACATCGCTGGCCTCGGCTACAGCTCCACGCCCGAACAGGCCGACCGGACGATGCACTGGGCACACGCGCTCCACGCCCGGGTCGTGCGCGTCGGGATAGCGTGGTCCGTGTTCGAACCGCTTGGACCGGGACGCGTCAATCAGGCCGCACTCGCGTACACCGACCGTCTTCTCAGTGACGCCGCTGCAGACGGCATCCGGGTGATCATGATCGCGGACAGCACACCCTGCTGGGCCTCGTCGGCCTCCGCCTCACTGCTGCGGGAATGCCAGCCGTTGCAGGACAGCGAAGCCAACGCCTGGCCGCCGAGCCGCCCGAACGACTATGCGGCGTTCGTCGCCTATCTCGCCCGGCGATACGGCACTGGCCTGGCGGCCATCGAGATCTGGAACGAGCCCGACCAGATCAACCAGGAGTACTTCGCGGGGCCGGAAAAGCCTCAGCGCTACGCGGCCATCCTGAAGGCGGCCTATCCGGCGATCAAGGCGGCGAACCCCGAAGTACAGGTTCTCGCGGGCTCGCTCGTCGGCTCCAACGGCGTCTTCCTGCGCGCCCTGTACGCGGCCGGTATCAAGGGCTACTACGACGGTCTCGCCGTGCACTTCTACGATCTTCCGCTGGCATCGCTGCGCGTGTTCCGCGAAGTACAGCTCGAAAACGGCGATCACAAGCCCCTGTGGCTCGACGAGTTCGGCTGGCCCTCGTGCTATCCGGAAGAGAAGATCTGGGAGGAACAGGCGTGTGTGACTCCCCAGATCCAGGCGCGCAACATCGCGGACGTCTTCCACGCCCTGCCGCACTTCCCGTATGTCGCGGCAGCCGTCCTCTATGACATGCAGGACGCGGGAGGAGAGCAGTTCGGCGTTCTCACAAAGACCGGTGCCCACAAGCCGTCCTTCAGCGTCCTCGCCCATGCGCTGCTCTCGCAGTTCGGCGCGCTCAGCAAGATCACGCTCAACCTGCGCGTGCGCGGCCACCGAGTCGTCGCCAGCGGCTCGGGGCCCGTCGGCGATTACATGGAGCTCGATGCCTTCAAGGGCAGGGTGCTGCGCTACACGGCCTTCCTCGCGCTCGACCGGTTCAATCGGTACTCGCTCGCGCTTCCCTCGGTGCTCGGGACAAAGCACCTGCGGGTGCGCGTCTTCCAGTACTGGACGGGGCCCTCGAAGGACGCCGTCAAGAGCATCTGAAGGATCCCTACGGGACCGTCGACCCATCCTTTCCCCGGGGCCCGCCGGGGAGGGGCAGGACTACTCCCTGTGGCGGAAGAGCGCCACCAGCGTGAGCGCCAGGATCTTCAGGTCCAGGCCGAGCGACCAGTGCGCGATGTAGTAGTTGTCCCACTCAACCCGCTCGGCCAGCGAGGTCTGCCCGCGGAGGCCGTGCACCTGGGCCCAGCCGGTGATACCCGACTTGACCCTGTGGCGGTCGCCATAGCGGACGATGTCCTCTCTGAACAGCTCTACGAATTCCGGGCGCTCCGGACGGGGGCCGATCAGGCTCATCTCCCCGCGCAGCACGTTCAAGAGCTGGGGCAGCTCGTCGAGCGAGGAGCTGCGCAGGAAGCGTCCGAACGGGGTGCGGCGATCCACGCCCTCCACTCCCCCCGGCGCCGTATCCCCGCCCACGAGGAACTCCAGTGCGCCTTCGTTCTCCAGCTCCGCCGCCGCGGGCGCCATGCGCATGGAGCGGAACTTGTAGAGATCGAACACCTTGCCGTCGCGCCCGACGCGGCGCTGACGGAACAGCACCGGCCCGGGAGAGCCGAGGGCGACCGCCGCCGCCACGCAGAGGAGCACGGGTGAGAGCAGCACGAGGAGCACGAGCGCCAGGACGCGGTCGAGGGCGTGCTTGACGGCGAATTGCGCCCCCCTTGGATCGACGGTTGTGAGCGACAGCAGCGGCAGGCCCCCGACGGCGTCATAAGTGACGCGGTTGTTGATCGTGTCGAACATCCGCGGAACCACCGACACCTCGATGCCGAGTTCCTGGCAGCGACGTATCAGACCGCTGACGCGCGCGTCGGCGGCCGAGGAGAACGCCACGATCAGATTCTTCACGCCGGTCTCCTTGACGGCCTCGTCGAGGTCCTCGATCGTGCCGAGCACCGGCACATCGCGTCCGCCGACCTCGGCGACCGAGCGCGGGTCCTCATCGAGGAAGCCAACCGGCACCAGCCCGTACTCCGGATGGCTCTCAAGCCTGCGCGCGACCTGCGCGCCGATAACGCCCGCGCCCATTATCAGCACCGGCTTGCCAACCAGGCGCCGTGAGCGCGCCCGGCGCTGGGCGAAGGCCAGCGCCGTGCGCCCGAGACCCACGGCGAACATCGCGCACAGCCATGCCCGCACCCAGTCGGACTGGCTGCCGACCTGGCCGTTGACGAGCAGGCCGAGCACGGCGACCATCATCGCCGCCACGGACACGGCGCTGATGACCGGCACCACACCGTCGAGTACCAGGGCGCGCAGGCGCGTGCGGTAGAGGCCACGCAGATAGAACACCAACATGACCAGCAGCGGCAGCGCCAAGAGCGGCGCTAGAAGCGCAGGCGGGTGCAGGGTGGCGCGCATACCACCCATGGCAACCACCAGGGCCACGCAGAGCGCCAGGAAGTCCACGGCCGGGCGGATCACATTCCAGCCCGGCCCCTCGAGGGCCCATTGGAGTCGCCCGCCGAAGCGCCCGCCCGACAGCGCCCTGGGCCCCGGCGCATCGTGCGTGAGCTCGCCACGAAGCGGAAGCGTGGCGGTGGTCTGCTGGGTGATGTGTGTGCGGTCCATGTGTGGAGGGCGTCCTTGTCCCTTACTCGGTTACTCGGGTACTGGGCGGCATGCCTTTAGCTACCCATGCCGCCTGGCTGCGGTTTTCGGCGTGAGACGGCGCATGATCGCTCCGGTCACGACCAATGCACAGAACGTCAAAAGGATGTATGCGAGGTCCCTTCCCGAAAGGCCGAGCGTCCCCGACGACGTGGCCGCCCCGCGTTCGGATGCGGGATAGAGCCCCGAGACGCCGCCGGGCGGGCGCCCGATTGCTCCGGCAGCCCGCCTGCCGCGTCCGGCAGCCGTCGAGCCGCTCGCAGCGGCTCGGGGTGGCGCCGGGATCCCCGCTCCGGCCGTAGCCCCGAGCCGGCCGGCGCCGGCCGACGGTTCGGCCGCGGAGAGAGTTGCCCCAGCACCGCCGCCTGCGGAGCCGCCACCCCCATTTTCGGGGCCGCCGAGCAGCGTGGAGCCGAGAATGGCCTGGCTCCCGAGTCCGGGACCGCCGTACCCGCTCAGCAGCGGGTCGGCCACAGCACTGGCGGGGATGGCCGCCGAGAAGGCCAGCAGTAGTGCTGCGGTTAAGATCGTCGTGCGGTGGTGTGTCATTAGCTTCCTTGCTTGCTCCGGCCTAACTCAATCCTCAGGCAACTCTCCCGTCGCCCATCGTCATCCCCCCTGGATCGAGGATCCCGCCGCGGCTGCCGGACGAATGGCAGCCTCGCCAAGACCAATACTCGAGCCGGGATTTCTCCCGACAAACTACCGGAACATCGGCGATATTGTCGGGAACCGGGTCTCATATTTTGCCGGGAATCGTGATTCTCATGGGTATTGCGTAGCTTTGAGTAGGATCACGCGGTCGAGTTCCTCGACGCTGACGCGCTTGCCGGCCCGCACGAGCACGAGGGCCTGCCGCGTGAGCGGGTCGCGTGGGTTCAGCCGCACGGCACGTTCAAGCAGGTCGAGAGCACGCTTTCGGTCGCCCTCGCTCGACGCGATCGCACCCCTCTCAAGCGTCGCATATGGATCGGCGGGATCGCGGCTGAGAGCCAATGCGAAGTCATGGTCCGCACGCTGGAGGTCGTCGAAACGCACCGCGATGTCGCCGGCCACGACATAGGCTTCGTCGCTCAGCGGATTCAGCTTCGCGGCGTCATCGAGCCGCGCATAGGCTCGCAGCGGCATCTTCGGCCAGATCCGTGCGGCGCTTTGTATCTGCAGCTGACTGAGCCACGGCGCGGCGAACGTCAGCGCGGCGGCCACGAAGATCGCCCCGACCACCATCAGGCCCAGGGGTCGGGCCCAGCGCAGCCGCCGCGGGGCGGAGCCGGCGGAGGACGCCTGGGGGCTCGGGAGTCCGGCCGGCGGATCGTCCTGCATCTCGCCGGGCGGGCGCTCGAGGGTCGGGCCCGCCGGGCGCGGCGTTAGCGCGCAGGCGATTCCGAGCAGCGCAAACGCCGGCGCACCCAGCCCGGCGAACTCCCAAAACCAGTCGAACGAGCCGTGCACGGCCCAATAGCCGAACCCCGCGAGCGCGGCGGCCGCCACCTCCAAGGCCAGTGGATCAGCGCGCCGTCCGAGACGGGGCCGGACCGCCCGGGCGCCGGCCATCAGTGCCGCCCCCAGGCCGAGGAGGGCGAGCAGAACGCCCACCAGGCCCGTCTGGACGAGCGTGCGCATCTCGACGCTGTGCGGGTAGCGCGGTGTCTCTTCGCTGCGCCCGTGCACCAGGTACTGCGCCTGAAAGTTGTCCGCGCCGATGCCGATCAGCGGATGGTTCTCGAATTCGTCGAGCGCCACACGGTAGAAGTCGTAGCGGTTGCTCCCCAGCCCGCTCGTGAGCCGGCTTCCCGTGGTGTTGTCCGCCGCGTAGCCGGACTTGAAGCTGTCCCATCCGTGTTTGATCCGCGACACCGGGTCGCCGGCCGCCGCCCACCCCGCGCCCAGCGCTAGCACCAGCGTGGCGATCGCAAGCGCACCCACGCCCCTGCGCGTCCGCCTCCGGAAGGTCTCTGAGAATGTGCCCCTGCTCTCGATCGCGGCGCCCAGTCCCACCAGGAGGCCGACCGCCACGGCAACGGCGAACGCCGTCATGACCGCTGTGTGCATGGCAGTGGTCGTGACTTCGCCGTTGCGCAGGTTGTCGCCCACCCGCAGCACGGCCGGCGCGGCCGCTCCGATACCTGCCGCCACCGGCACGAGCACGGCGAACGTGCGCGTACGCTCGGGCAGCAGCGCGAACACCAGAACGAGCATCACCGGTGTCGCATAAAGCGACCCGCGGCTCTGGCTGAGCAGCGCGACCTCCGCCAGCAGCACCGAACCGCCGGCGAGCACGCCCCGCACGCCCGAGGGCAGGCGGCCGCCGGACGCCAACAGGATCGCCGGCCAGAACGCCATCAACCACAGTGCGGCGTTGGCGTTGGCGTAGCCGCTCGGGTATGTAAGACGCCCGCCGGGGAGCTTGGCCTGGAGGGCCGCGCCCGTCGCGGAGTCCAGATGCAGCGCCACGAACGCCGCCAGCCCGATCATTGCCAGCGTCCACCCCCCCACCAGCAGGGCCGCGCTTCGGCCGTGCTGGCGCCAGCAGGCGAACAGCGTGAAGACCAGCAGGTAGAGCAGGGTCCGGTTGGCGCCTTCCCAGGCATCGCCCTTCGACCCCGCCCACAGAATCGAAAGGAAGCTCAGCGCGGTGTAGCCGGCCAGGCACCCCACCGCAACCCTCACCGGGGTCGGGATCTCGTTCCAGTGCAGGCCCACGATCGCGAGCGTCAAACCGAGCAGCGCCAGCACGATCAGTCCGCCCGGTGCCCAGTGGGTCACCGGATAGCCCGCCTGGTCGGTCGCCCACACGACGAACAGCACCAGCGCCGCAAACGCGGGGACCGTCGCGGGAGCCTCGCGCAGCGACGCCATGAGCCCTTTCGTCATCGAGGTCACAATAATCGCCGGTGTGTCGGACTCCGAGCGGCTCGTCCGCTTCTACGAGCAGGCCTACGCAAAGGCGCCCGCCGACGCGGCGGTGTACGCGCGCTGGCGGGCGCTGAGCGCGATCGGCAAGGCAGACCACGTGACCGCGCTGTGCGCCCGCGCCCACATTCGTCCCACGAGCACCCTCGAGGTCGGCTGCGGTGACGGCGCGCTGCTCTGCGAGCTTCACCGGCGCGGCTTCGGCGGACGGCTCTCGGGCGTCGAGATCTCAGAGGCAGCCGTCGCGATCGCACGCGGTCATGACGGGGTGGACGCCGTCGAGCTCTACGACGGCGAGAGCCTGCCGTTCGGCCGGCGTGAATACGACCTGGGCATCCTCTCGCACGTGCTCGAGCACGTCCCCGACCCGACCGCCCTGCTCGCCGAGGTGGCCCGGGTCTGCTGCGCGGTGCTGGCCGAGGTGCCGCTCGAGGCCAACCTTTCGGCGCGACGATCGAGCAAGCGCGCGCACTCCGCCGAGGTCGGGCACCTGCAGGGCATGGACCGTGCGGCCGCACGCAGGATCGTCGAAGATGCCGGCCTGTCCGTCGTGGGCGAGCTCCAGGATCCCCTGCCGCTCGAGGTTCACCGCTTCTTCGCGGACACTCCGTCGGCGCGGATGACGGCCACGATCAAGTGGGCGGCGCGGACGGGCGTCGATCGCATCGCGCCGCAGCTCGCCCGCAGGCTGTTCACGGTCCACTACGCGGCCCTGTGCATGCCGGTCGAGTAGCGGCAGCGAACAGCAGCGACAGCACCCTGCCCATCAGCTCGTCCGGGACGGCGTCGGGGTCCGCGAGCTTCTGGCGAGCGATGCCGTCCGCCAGCGCGTCGATCGCCACCGCAAGCTGCTCGGCGGGCAGATCGAGCTCGAGGTCGAACTCACGCACCCCGTCGGCGATGAGCCTGGTCAGGAGCTTGCGTATCTGCGCGAACCGCGCGGCGACCTTCGGGCGAACCTGCGCGTCGCGAACGCCGTAGGCCCAGAACTCCATGAACAGCAGCAGCACCTCCGGCTCGCGCTCGATCATCGTCATCCACTGGCGCGCCCCGCCCGTCGCCCGCTCGGCCACCGAAGCGCGCGTGCGCACGGCATCTGCGATCTCGCGAGCGTGCTCGTCGATCTCGCGCTCCATCATCGCCAGGAACAGATCCTCCTTGCCGTTGAAGTTCGAATACAGCGCACCCGTCGAGAACCCGGCCTCGGAGGCGATCTCCTCGACCGACGCGCCGTGAAAGCCGCTGCGTGCGAACACGCTCCGCGCCGCCCTCATCAGCCGCTCGCGTGTGTTCGCCCTGCTCTGCTCGCGTGTCATCCGCGCCGTGGCCATCTACCAATCCTAATTGACAGAGCAAACGCTATTTCGATAGTGTCCGTTATTCGAATCGGGCATGGCTGCTCGGACGGTGCTCGCGCAGCTCGGTGGACCGGATACGGCAAACCACACCAACGGAGCAGACATATGGCGATCGCAACACCAGGGCCCAGCTCGACAGCCAAGGCGCAGACGGATCCGGACGCGAACCCGGCCAGCCTTCCCGCCGACGCGATCTCCTACGAGGACCTCTATGCGCGCTGGGAGCGGGGCAACTGGAGTGCGACCGAGCTCGACTTCACCGAGGACGCCCGCCAGTGGCGCGAGGACTTCACGGAGTTCGAGCGCCAGCGCCGCGATCTGGAACTACTGCCTGTTCTTCTGGGGCGAGGACGCTGTCGCGGACAACCTCTCCCCCTACATCGACGCAGCGCCCCGGGAGGAGCAGAAGTACTTCCTCGCCACCCAGCAGGTCGACGAGGCCCGGCATGCGATCCTGTTCAAGCGCTTCATGCACGAGGTCTGCGGTATCGGCGACGGCACCGCGTCCAGCGGCCTGCAGTCGATCAAGCCCCAGCTGACGCCCGGCTTTCGCAAGATCTTCGACCGCCTCGACCGCATGGCCGACGAGCTGCGCGCCGACCGCTCGCCCGCCCGGCTCGCCGCCGCCGTGACCCTCTACCACATCGTGATCGAGGCCTCGCTGGCCCAGCCCGGCCAGCACTTCATCTGCAGCTACCTGGAGCAGCGCGACCAGTTGCCGGCCTTTCGCCTCGGCATGGAGAAGATCGCGGCAGACGAGCAGCGCCACATCGGCTTTGGCGTCAAGATCCTCTCAGACCTCAAGCGCGAAGACCCGGTGAACGTCCCCAGGGCGGTCGCGGGCATTCTGCGCGACGTCATGCGCTACAGCGCGCAGGTGCTCATGCCCCCCGGCTGGGACGAGCGCTACATCACGGTGTTCAACTCCAGCTTCGATGAGGTCGGCGTGGAGGGTGTGACCTCGCTGACCACCAAGCTGCGCTCGGCCGGCCTCGCGGTCGAGACACTGCCCGGGCCCCCCGCTCGTGCCCGCCGGCCTCACGCCGATCGAGGTCTCACGGCGCGGGCGGGCACTCGCCCAGGGCGGCCTGATCGGTGTCCGGCAGGGCCCATCGGCGCGTGACCGGGAGACCGTCGCCCTCCTGTTCGACACGGTCTGCCGCCAGGTCAACCCCGAACACGGCCTCACGCACCCGGTGACCTTCCAGTGGCATTTCACAGACCCAGACGTCTCGCCCTGGCACCTGACCGTCAACAACGGCTCGAGCGTGGTCGAGCCGGGCGACGCCGAGAGCCCGGACCTGCGCCTGCGCGTCTCCTACCAGGACTGGGTTGACATCGTCGGACAGCGGCTCAATCCGCTCCGAGCGCTCGCCACGGGCAGGCTGCGCACACGGGGCAACCCGCGGGCACTCGTGGCGCTCACCAAGGCGTTCCCGCGCGGCTGACCGGCAGGCAGAGCACAGGCGGGGAGTGCTCGGCCGTGCCGCCATACGCCGCCCCCCATTCGGTCGGCCGAAGGGGCCGAGCCGCTCCTCAGGGCAACGCCCACCCTGCGCCCACGACCCGCAGCACGGACCCCAACACGCGCTTGAACCTGCCTCATCCATGACCGGACGCCGCTCCCGCGCCCGAGCTTGCATTCCCTTGCCCGTTTCACCCGTGCCGCCGCGCCGGTGCGCTCGGGCGACCGCTGCCCCGCCGCTACTCGATCCCGAACTCCCGTTCTGCGGCCGACCGCCCGCCGGCCGGCGCCTGGGCGGGCGAGCGTGACGGCGGGCTTGTCGGCGCCGGACCCGACGCCGACCCTTCCGGAGGCGGTTCCGCGGCGGTGGATGGTGCGCTCCCGGATGTTGCCGATCTCGCGGCTGAGCTCTTGCGGCCGGCCGGGGAGGCCGATCGAGTTTCGACCGCTGCCGCGCGCCGCTCGAGTCCGAACTCTCTCGCCGCTTGCTCCGCCGGGGTGAGCGCCGACTGCGCAGCGGCGCGATCGGAGGCGTTGGCCTCTTCCCCGAACGGTGCGCGTTCGGCCGACCGGTATGTCCTCAGCGAGTCGCCAGCCGCCTCGTAGTAGCGCTCAGGCCCGCCCGCCCGGGCCCTGGACGAGGCGCGCCGGTGGACCGGGCCCACCGGTGACCGGGGACCGTCGGTGAACGCGACGCAGCCCGCTCCCACCCCGAGCGCAAGCAGGCATCCCACGGCGACCTTTGCGCCGAGCGACCCCCCTGCCCACAGCCAGCTGCCGCCGGCCGCACCACCCGCGCCCGCGGCTCCCGACGCGGACAGCGCCCCGCCGATTCCGGCGCTCGCCTGCCCGCCGGCGCCGGCGCCGGCGCCCGCCTGCCCTGCGCCGGTCGGGTGGGCGCCGATGCCTGCTCGCCCGTGCATGGCCAGGCCGGCCCTGGTCAGGACCCCAGCGCCGAGCCCCCATGGCAGCAGCACCGGGGGCAGGACCGCGGCCAGTCCACGCAGGGACAGCACGTATGCGCGGCACGCCGGACACTCGGCGCGGTGGATCAGCGCCAGCCGATAGCGCTCCCCGGCCGGATCGAGGATGCCGTAGGCCAGCCCGCGCATCAGCGACGCCCTGCTCCTCGCACCAGCCTCCGCCTGCGAATCGTGTCGGCCAGCGCGCCAACCTTGTGCGCCACCCCGGGACGTCCGGCCCCCTGTCCGTCCATCAGCTTGCGCATCCGCGCCTCGGAGATGCCCATGCGGGCTGCCGCCTGCGACCGCGACAGTCCCTGCAGGTAGCAGAGAGCCGCCGCCTCGCGCTCGCGCGCGCTCAGGCGGCCGCGCATCGCCTCGAACAGCTGGCGCAGCCTGATGCGGTCGTCCAGCTCGGCGGCGAAGTCCGACTCCTCGGCGCCGTCGGCCGGGCGGGCAGCGCGCCTGAGCGGCCGGCTCGCATGCCGCTCCGCCCACGGCGCCTGCGCAACGTTCGGGCCGACGTGCGCGGAGCTCCTCGATCGCGCGGCGGAACGTGACGAGGGTGAGCCAGCCGGTCGGGTTCGCGATCTCCTGGCCGTCCAGGACCGCGGCGTAAAGCCCCTGCCAGGCCTGGGCGTAGCAGGCTTCGAGATCGCTCGGGTCGAGACTTGCGCCGCTCGCACCCAGCCGTCCGCGCACCGCCGCGATCACCCGCCCGCGCAGCCCCTCGAACTCCGCTCGCAGAAGACGCTCGGCACGGTAGCGACGCAGGGTCAGGGGACTCATGGCGTGGAGATTATGGATACTGCGGGGTGTGCGGGGTGTGGTCTGCACGGCCGCGGGTCGCGCGCCGCCGATCGCCGCCTCGCACGCCGGTCGGGGGTATCTTCAGGCGATGTCGAGCCCCTCCCCACGTACCCCCGTCGTCGCACCCGCACCGCCGAGGTTCTCGGCATTCCGCTCGCGGTATCCGACTACGAGCAGGTCATCGACTGGATGGACGCGACGATCGCCGCCGGACGAGCGCGGTACCTGACGGCGGCGGCTGTCAACCTGGTGATGTCTGCCCAGGAGGACCCGCAGGCGCGTGCGGCCGTGCTCGGCGCCACGCTCGCCGTGCCCGACGGCCAGCCGCTCGTGTGGGCGCTGCAGGCGCTCGGCCATCCGGGCGCCACGCGCGTCTACGGCCCCGATCTGATGCTCCGCTTCTGCGAGCGCGCGGCACGCGACGGGCATGCCCATGTTCCTGTACGGAGGCCGCTCGCCCGAGGCGCTCGAGATGCTGGAAGCGGCGCCTGCGCGAGCGCTTCGCCGGCCTTGAGATCGTCGGCGGCCACTCCCCGCCCTTTCGCCCGCTCACGGCCGCCGAGCAGGAGCAGATGATCGCCGAGATCAACTCCTCGGGTGCCGCCGTCGTGTGGGTCGGCACCGGGCAGCCCAAGCAGGAGAAGTGGATGCTCGCAGATGCGTCCCCGTCTATCGGCCCCGCTGCTCGTGGGAGTCGGCGCCGCTTTCGACTTCCACGCGGGTCTCGTCCCGCAGGCCCCGCGCTGGATGCAGCGCTCGGGCCTTGAGTGGACTGTACCGCCTGTCGCGTGAGCCGCGGCGACTATGGCGGCGCTACGCTCACCAGAACCCACGCTTCCTCGCCGGCTTTGCGCGCCAGTACGTACGCCATCGCCGGAATGCCGGCGGCTGATCCGCGGGCGGAGCGCATGTTCGCTCCGCCACCGCGCTGAGCCTGTCCGGGCGCCGCTAACCTCTTGGCTTGCATGACCGCCTGCGCATAGCACCGCCGAGGTGTCCGTCGTCGGCCTTGGCCGCGTCGGTCTGCCGCTGGCCCTGTCGTTCGCCGACCGCGGCCTCACGGTGACGGGGATCGACAACGACCCGGCGCGGCTGGACGCCGTGGGCGAAGGGAGGATGCCGTTCGCCGAGACGGGCGGGCAGGATCTGCTCGATCGGGTGCACGCAAGCGGCCGTCTGTCGCTCTCCGAGCGCGTCGCCGACGCCGCGCGCGCGCGCTACATCGTGATCACGCTGGGCACCCCTTCCTTCTCGCATATCGAGATCGACATGCGTGACATCCGCTCGGCGCTCGACGACCTGTTGGGGGTGCTCGCCCCGGGACACTGCCTGATCCTGCGCTCGACGGTCGCGCCGGGGACGACCGACTTCGTTGCCGGCTACCTGGCCAAGCATCGCGATTTCGACATCGGCGAGGACGTCTTCGTCGCGCACGCTCCGGAGCGCATCGCCGCCGGTCGCTTCCTCGAGGAGATCGACACCCTGCCCGTGCATCATCGGGGGTGTCGGCCACCGCTCCGGGGAGGTGGCGGCAGAGCTGTTCGCTGCGTTCGCCGCACCGATCGTGCAGACGACGCCCGTGCAGGCCGAGCTGGCCAAGATCTGGGCGAACATCCTGCGCTACACGAACTTCGCGCTGCCGAACCTCCTGATGATGGACTGCGAGCGCTCGTCGGCGAACGTGTTCGAGGTGATCGATCTGATCAACCGCGACTATCCCCGGGGCGGCATCGCCCAGCCCGGCCTCACCGCGGGGACGTGCCTTCGCAAGGACTTCGCCTTCTCCGAGGAGCGCTCGGCTGCGCCCGGGATGCTGCTCGCGGTGTC
Organism: uncultured Solirubrobacteraceae bacterium; assembly: GCA_963730575.1. Classification (GTDB taxonomy): domain Bacteria; phylum Actinomycetota; class Thermoleophilia; order Solirubrobacterales; family Solirubrobacteraceae; genus Palsa-744. The sequence continues at coordinate 199,482 of CAVSSG010000003.1, read as the reverse complement.
GCGGGTGAACGAGTCGGTGCCGCTGTTCCTGCTGGAGGGGGTCAAGCGTCGCATGGGTCCGCTGGCCAATCGCAAGGTGGCCGTGCTGGGCCTGGCCTTCAAGGCGGACACCGACGATGAGCGGGACTCACTCGCACACAAGCTCATCCGCCTGCTCGAGCGGGAGCTGGCGGACGTGTCCGCGCACGATCCACACGTTCCCACGCCGACCGTGTCGCTCGAGGAGGCCATCGACGGCGCGGACGCGGTGATCGTGGCCACCGACCACTCGGAGTTCCGCGACCCGCGCACGCTGGCCGCCATCACCGAGAGGGCGAGCGGAGACTGCCTGGTGGTGGATCCGTGGAACTGCTGGGGTGCCGCCCAGGTGTTCGCATACAGCGCAGAGCTCGCCGCCCTGGTCGCAAGTTGAGCCGGGTGCTAGTCACGGGCGGTGCCGGCATGATCGGCGCCGCGGTCGTCAAGCGACTGCTGGCCGACCCCGCCTACGAGGTGCGCGTCTCAGACCAACGGCCGGCGCCCCAGTGGATGCGCGAGGGCTGCGAGGTGCATACCGGCGACCTGCGCGTGCCCGCCGAGGCCTTCGCGGCGACGAAGGGATGCACCCACGTGATCCACCTCGCGGCGATCGTCGGGGGGATCGCCAACTTCCACCGGCTGCCCTACACGCTGACCGAGGTCAACAACGCCCTGTACAACGCCGTCATCCGCGCGGCGCTCGAACTCGACGTCGAGCGCTTCGTGTACGTGTCCTCCTCGATGGTGTTCGAGCGCGCCGAGCTCTTCCCAACGCCCGAGGACTATCTTCCGCAGTGCCCGGTGCCTTTTTCCGCCTACGGCTTCTCCAAGCTCACGGGAGAGGTGTACTGCCGGGCGGCCCACGAGGAGCACGGCCTCCCCTACACCATCTGCCGCCCCTTCAACGCGTATGGCCCGGGAGAGCTGCCGGATTCAGAGCCCGGGATCGCCCATGCGGTGCCCGACCTGATCGCCAAGGTGCTGTCCGGACGCCGGCCGCTCGAGATCTTCGGCTCCGGTGAGCAGACCAGAACGCTCACCCACGTGCAGGACATCGCCGATGGCATCGTCACCGCGATGGGCTCGCCGGCAGGGTTGAACGAGGATTTCAACATCTCCGCCTCGCGCGAGCTGACGGTTGCCGAGATCGCGCGCATCGTATGGGAGGCCTGCGGCGAGGATCCGCAGGAGCTTGCCCTCGAGCACCTCCCCTCCTTCCAGGTCGACGTCCAGCGCCGCTGGCCCTCAGTGGAGAAGGCTCGCGAACTGCTCGGCTGGGAGGCCCGGATCGACGTCGAGGAGGGCATCGCCGCCACGGTGCGGTGGCTGCGCGGCAGCGAGAAGTTCCTCGCGGAGCCCGCGTCCGGCAGGTCATGATCAGGACGGCACGGGTGCTCACCGCGCCGGCGGTGTTTCTATAGGCTGGCGCCGATGACCGACCGTCGCTCCGCACTCGTCACCGGGATAACGGGCCAGGATGGCTCCTATCTGGCCGAACTGCTGCTCGACAAGGGCTATGAGGTGCACGGCGTGGTGCGTCGCGCCTCCACGGAGAAGTTCGACCGCATCGAGCACCTTCGCGACCGGATCACCCTCCATCAGGGCGACCTGCTCGACCAGCGCTCGCTCGTCGACGCGCTGCGCTCCTCGGGCCCGACCGAGATCTACAACCTCGCCGCCATGTCCTACGTCGCGGTCTCCTGGATCCAGCCGACGCTCACCGCGGAGTTCACAGGCGTCGGCGTCACGAGGATGCTCGAGGCGATGCGCGAAGTCTGCCCGCAGGCCCGCTTCTATCAGGCGTCGTCGAGCGAGATGTTCGGCAAGGTGCTCGAGGTGCCGCAAACCGAGTCGACCCCCTTCTACCCGCGCTCCCCCTATGGCGTGGCCAAGGCCTACGGTCATTTCATCACGGTCAACTACCGGGAGTCCTACAACCTGCACGCGACCTCCGGCATCCTCTTCAACCACGAGTCGCCCCGCCGGGGGCTTGAATTCGTCACCCGCAAGATCACATGGCACGCCGCCGCGATCAGGCACGGGCTCGCCAAGGAGCTCCGCCTGGGCAACCTCGACGCCGAACGCGACTGGGGCTACGCCAAGGACTACGTCGAAGCGATGTGGCTGATGCTCCAGCGGGACGAACCCACCGACTACGTGATCGCCACGGGCAAGGCGCACTCGGTGCGCGAGTGCTGCCAGATCGCCTTCGAAGAGGCCGGGCTCGGCGACTTCGAGCGCTACGTGAAGATCGATCCGGCGTTCGTGCGCCCAGCCGAGGTGGACCACCTGATCGGCAATGCGGCGAAGGCCGAGCGTGACCTCGGCTGGAGGCCGAAGACCTCCTTTGAGGAGCTGATCCGCCTGATGACGCGCTCTGATCTCGAGTTGCTGGCGCCGCGCTGAGCCTAGGGACGCCAGCGCTCCAGCAGATCCTCCGGGGGCACCTCGCGCACGACGCGCGCCGGTACGCCCATGACGACCGCGCGCGCCGGCACGTCGCGTGTGACCAGCGCTCCGGCGGCCACGAATGCCTCCTCGCCGATCTCCACTCCCGGCGTGAGCACGCTGCCTCCCCCGATGCGGGACGCGCGGCGCAGGATCGCTCCCCGCAAGGGCATCTGACGCTCATGCCGGGCCATCGTGTCGTCGTTTGTGGTGGTGACCCCGGGGCCGATGAACACGTCGTCCTCGACCACCGTGAAGGCTGTCAGGTAGACCCCGGTCTGCACACGCACGCGAGCGCCGACGAGCACGTCGTTGTCGACCACGCTGCCCCGTCCGATTACCGATCCTGCCTCGATCGACGAGCGCTCCCGGACGAACGACTGGTCGCCCACGATGGCCCCCTCGCCGATCCGCGCACCGGCGAACACGACGGCGCCCGCGCACACTGTTACCCGCCTGCCGAGCTCGAGACGGCCGACGTCTCCGCGCGCGGCCGAGCGACCGGCCAGCCGGGGACGCTTACCGAGCACGGCGTGGTCCTCGACGACGCAGCCGTCGCCCAATCTCGTTCCCTCGTGCACCACGACATGTGCGCCGAACGAGACGCCCTCACCGATCTGGACGCCACCGCCGAGCATCAGACCCGGTGCGCGATCACTCGCCGTCAGCTCCACCGCCCGCCTCCCGCCGCCCCACCGTGATTGGATGCCACGAGCGCGCCCCGCCGGCGCCCGCTCACAGCCGCACGACACTGCTGACGTGCGAGGAGCGCGTCACGCCGCGCAGATCGACCACCAGGCGCGCGCGCCTGGCGACGTGGTCGTGATCGACGGTCGGATGGGCGGTCACGATCAAAGCGACGTCGGCGTCCGTCAGGGCCTGCTCCAGGTCCGCGCTCGAGAGCCCGAAATCGGTGAGGGCGGGCACATGCGGATCGTGATAGGAGAGATCGGCGCCCAGCGCGCGCAGCAGCGAGATGATCTTCAGGGCGGGCGACTCACGAGTGTCCCCCACGCCGGGCTTGTAGCTGACGCCGAGCACCACGATGCGGGCGCCTTTGACCGGCAGCCCGGCGTCGTTGAGCGCGCGCTGGACCTTGGCCACGCAGTGGTAGGGCATCTGCTGGTTGACCTGGCCGGCCAGCTCGATGAACTCGGTGGCCATATCGAACTCGCGCGCGCGCCAGCTCAGGTAGAACGGGTCCACCGGCAGGCAATGGCCCCCCATACCCGGTCCGGGATCGAAGCGCATGAAGCCGTAGGGCTTGGTCGACGCCGCCTCGACGACCTCCCAGATGTCGATGCCCATGCGGTCGGTGAGCATCGCGAGCTCGTTCACCAGCGCGATGTTTACCGAGCGGAAGATGTTCTCCAAGAGCTTCGTCAGCTCGGCAGCCTCGGGACTGGAGACACGCACGATCTGATCACACACCAGGCTGTAGAGCGCCTCGGCACGCTCGGCGCACGCCTCGGTCAGCCCGCCGAGCACCTTCGGCGTGTTGCGGAGCGTGAAGTCGGTGCGCCCAGGGTCGACCCGCTCGGGTGAGAAGGCCAGGTTGAAGTCCCGTCCCGCCGCCAGTCCGGACTCCTCCAGCAACGGCGCCACCCGTTCGCGCGTCGTGCCCGGGTAGGTGGTCGACTCGAGCACCACCAGCTGGCCCGACTGCAGCACCCGTGCCAGTGATCGCGTTGCGTCGATCAGGGGACCAAGGTCGGGCTCGCGGTTGCGCGTGAGCGGGGTGGGCACACAGACCAGCACGGCATTCGCCTGTGCCAGCGACGCATACCGCGTGGTGCTGTGGATGCGCCCGGCAACACCTCTCAGCTGCTCGGAGGAGACGTCCTCGATGTAGGAGTCGCCCGCCTCGATGGCCGCGACCTTGCGCTGGTCGACGTCGACCGCGATGACCTCGCAGCCCTCCTGGGCGAACGCCACGGCCAGGGGCAGGCCGACATAGCCCAGTCCGATGATGCCCACGGTGGCCATCCCGCCGCAGTGTAAGGGACACGCCCCCTCGATCGGGACACGCCCGCTCGATCGCAGCCGCTCACCAACACGTCTTCACCCGGCTCACCGGGGCGGTTCGTCCACACCGGCGCCGGCACGCTCGTACACGCCCATGAGCGCCGCATACACCCGCTCGGGTGCCGCCCGCGACCACGCCCGCTCGCGCGCGAGGTCGCCTCGACGGCGGCGGTCGTCCGGGTCGCTCCACAGCGCCGCGAGGGACCGCGTCCACGCCTCCGGGTCCTGCGCAGACAGGCTCGCCTCGGCGCCGGCGAGCTCGGGCAGACCGCCGAGCTGCGAGACGAGCACGGGGACACCGGCGGCCATCGCCTCGAGCACTGCGTACGGACTCTGCTCCTCGCAGCGCGAGGGTGCCAGCTGAACCGCCGCCCCGCGGCGCACCTGTTCGAGCTCGGCGAGCTCGAGCTCGCCGAGCAACTCGATGTCGGCGTCGCTCGACAGCGCTCGCAGGCGCTCCTCATCGGGGCCACGTCCGACGATCTTCAACGGCACACCCGCCGTGCGCGCAGCCTGCACGGCGGTGTCGAAGCCCTTCTCCGGGACTAGCCGCCCCACGCACAGCGCGTAGCGCCCCCTGTGTGCCTCGGAGGCGCCTTGGAAGGAGCGCTCCGCAAGCGGGTTGGGGACCACGTCGGCGCGCTCGAGTGGCAGGCCCAGCGCACCGAGCTGCGTTCTGGTGGCCTCGCTGAGCGTGATGAAGCGATCGGCGGCGGCGAGGATCCGGGGCTGCTGGCGCGCGAGCGCAGCCGCGTAGACGACGCTCTCGGCCAACCCTCCGCGACAGCGCAGCCGCACGCCCGGCCACGTGTCGCGCCCGCTGCACCGGTGACACACGGCACCGTCCCGGTATGCCACACCGATCGCACACGCCAGGCGGAAGTTGTGCAGCTGCAGCACTGTGCGCGCGCCGGCGGCGCGTGCCGCCTGAAGCGCACGGGAGCCGAGCAGCGGGTGAAGGTTGTGCGCGTGCACGACCTTCACGCCGAGTCGGCTTACCAGGGCGGCGACTTCCTGCTCGGACTCGCCGCCACGAAGCAAGGCGCGCGCGGCGCGTACGCGCCCGCGGGAACCCGTCAGCTCCTGGCTCGAGCGCTCGAGCACCTCGACGCGGTGCCCTCGATCGCGCAGCAGCGCCGCCTGCTCGGCCACCGCGCGCTCCTCCCCGCCACGCTCACGGTAGCGATTGTGCAGCAGCAGGATGACCATGACGCGCTCAAACCTAGACTGTTCACCTCATGGCCCCCGTGTCGATCATCATCCCCACCCGTGCCCGCCTCGGCTACCTGGAGGTCGCGCTCGCCTCGATCGCGCCCCAGGCCGCCGAGGCGGGCGCCGAGGTGCTGGTCATCGACGACGCTGGGCCCTCGCCGGCGGCGCGCGCTCTGGCGGAACGCTTCGGCGCCCGTTACGAGCCCCACACGGGGCCGCTCGGCCTGAACGTCGCCCGCAACACCGGCGTCGAGCGCTCGAGCGGCGAGCTGGTGGTATTCGTCGACGACGACATCAGGGCGAGCCCTGGTTGGCTTCGGGCGTTGATCGACGCCGCTCGCCAGAACCCGCGCGTGGAGGTGTTCACCGGTCCCATCCGACCCGTTCTCGAGGGCTCGCGACTGCACACGTGCGGACGCGAGGCGGCCACCGATCACCTCGCTGGACCTGGGCCCCGAGGACACGTTCACGCGCTACGCGTGGGGCGCCAACATGGCGATCCGGCGAAGCGCGCTGGAGCGGGTTGGGCCGTTCGACGCCTCGCTCGAGCACGGCGGCGACGAGCAGGAGTGGCAGGACCGCCTGTTCGCCGACGGCGCCGACGGGCGAGCACGCGATCGGAACGGACGGGAACCGGAGACGTCCGTGTCATGTACGTCGCCGATGCGGCGGTCGAGCACCGTCGCGCGGGCGCGGATGCGCGCCTGCGCTCGCTCGCCCGCACCGCCCACGCGCGCGGGCGCGCGGCCCGCCGCTTCGACGCCCGCCGCGGACAGGCGCCCTCGCTCGCGCGCGAGCTGTCGACGCTCGCCGAATGCATGGGACACGTCGTCCGCCGTCGTTGCCCCGCGGGGCTGACGATGGTCGCCCACAGCGCCGGCCGTCTGCAGGAGGGCCTGCGCGCAGAGAGCGACCAGAGCCGAGGCCGCCGACGTGGAGCGCGACCGCGAGGACTTCCTCTCGGGCACGAGCGGAACCGTGGGAGGGATCGACGCCCTGCGCCGAGGCATCGAGGACGAGCTCGTCAACGCCTGGGAGCTGGCGAGCGGCAGGCGCCTGCTTCTGAATCTTGCGGCGCGTCATCGTCCGCCCCTGCGGCGCGTGCTGGTGCTCGGCGTCGAGCGCCCGGAGCGCCGCGCACTTGCCGCGGCGATGCGCGCCGAGCTCCTGAGCTCCCGCCACGACGTCGAGCTCTACAGCTGCGCGCCCGGCGGACGAGGGAAGTTCGAGAACCTCAACCGGCTGCTGGCCGCGCACCCGCCCGAGCCGGCCACGACTGGCTGCTGATCGTCGACGACGACGTCGAGCTGGCGCCGGGCTTCCTGGACCGCTTCCTGTTCCTGTGCGAGCGCTTCTCCCTGCAACTGGCGCAGCCCGCCCACCGCCTGAACTCGCACGCCGCGTGGCCGCAGACGCGGCGGCGCGCCATGAGCGTCGTGCGCGAGACAAGCTTCGTCGAGATCGGCCCGGTGACGGCGTTCGCGAGCGTCACGTTCCCCACGCTGCTTCCCTTCCCCGACCTGCGCATGGGCTGGGGCCTGGACGCCCACTGGGCGGCGCTCGCCCGCGAGCACGGCTGGCGCTGCGGCGTGATCGACGCCGTCTCGATCCGCCACCGTGCAGCCCCGGCCGCCGACGCCTATTCGCGCGAGGCCGCCATCGCCGAGGCGCGCGCCTTTCTCGCCGAGCGACCGTATCTGAGCGCCGAGCGAGGCGCACCGCACGCTCACGTCGCACCGGCGCTGGTGACTGCTGTGAGCCCGAGGGTCGTCGTCGTCGCCGAGTTCTACCCCAGCCGCCGCGACCCCGTGCTGGGGATCTGGGCCCACCGTCAGGCGCTCGCCGCGCGCGACGCCGGCGCGGAGGTGCGCGTGCTCGTCCTGCACCGCCTCGTGCCTCCACGCGCCTCGTTCGCGGCCGGTCCCTCGAGCGTCGCCGGTGCGCTGTCGAGTCTCCTGCGCGAGCCACGCAGGCAGACGCTCGACGGGCTCCCGGTCACCTATGTCCCGTTCGTCTCACCCCTGCGCGAGCGCTCCTACGCGACCTGGGGGGCGTGGGCCGCGCCCACGCTCGGTCTCGCCCTGCGCCGACTGCGAAGGACGTTCCCGTTCGACCTCGTCCATGCCCACAACGCCGTTCCCGCCGGCGACGCCGTGCGCCGCGGCGCGCCCGGACGCGCCCCGACGTCCCGCTGATCGTCTCCGTGCACGGCGGAGACGTGCTGTACACCGCCGATCGCGGCAGGGCGGGCGCCGAGGCGGTCGCGCGCGGCCTGGGCGCCGCCCGCCTGGTGCTCGCCAACAGCCAGGGCATCGCCGAGCTGTCGCGCGCGCATGGCGCCGGCGAGACGCGCGTGGTGCACCTCGGCACCGACCTGCCCGACGCCCAGCGCCCGACCGCGCACGAATGGCGCTCCGCGGCTGGTCACGGTGGCGCACCTGATCGCACGCAAGCGCCACGCCGACGTCCTGCGCGCGCTGGCCGTGCTCGAGCCAGCGACACCCCTCGCTGCGCTACGCGATCGTCGGCGAAGGCCCCGAGCGAACCGCGCTTGAAGGGCTCGCCGCGCGCCTGGGCGTCTCCGAGCGGGTCGAGTTCCACGGTCAGCTGCCCCCGGCGCAGGCGATCGAGCGGGCGCGCGCCTGCACGCTGTTCGTCATGCCCTCCACCGACGAGGCGTTCGGCGTGGCCTACATCGAGGCGATGGCGGGCGGAGTGCCGGCGATCGGCTGCAGGGGAGAGCCCGGGCCCGAGGAGATCGCCGCGGCCGGCGATGGCCTCGTGCTCGTGCCGCCGGGTGACATCGAGCGGCTGACCCAGCGCATCGACGAGCTCCTGTCCGATCCCCACCGCCTGCGCGAGGTAGGCCAGCGAGCGCGCGCCACGGTCGCCGCCCACTTCACCTGGGAGCGCTGCGGACGCCAGACGCTCGCCGCATACGAGCACGTGCTCCTGTGAAGCCTGTCCTGTTCGTCACGGGCCACGCGCCCGACTACCGGGTGGGGGCATTTGCGCGACTGCACGAGCTCGAGGACATCGAGGTCGCGCTGTTCGGAGGCCGCTACAAGCACGGCGGAGCGCTCCGGCGAGCGCGAGCTGCCCTTCCCCAGCCGACGGGTGCGCCCGCGCGAGCTCGCGGCGCTCGCCGGCGCGGTCGCGCTACCGCGCGGTCGTCTGCCCCACCGGCGGGCGCCTGGCGCCGGCGGCGAGCTGGCTGGGCGCACGCCGGGCGCGCGTTCCGCTGATCCTGTGGGCATCGCTGTGGGCGCACCCGCGCAGCGTGGCCCACGCCTTCACCTACCTCCCGCTGCGTCACCTGTACCGCTCCGCCGACGCGGTGGTCACCTACGGCCCGCACGTCAGCGCCTACGTCCGGGAGCGCGGCGCGCGCAACGTTCACGTGGCGCCGCAATCCGTCGACAACGACTTCTGGAGCGCATCCCCGCTTGCGCCGCCGAGCGAGCCCGCGTGGCCCGCGGACGGCGCCGCTGAAGTTCCTGTTCGTCGGTCGCCCCGCCCGGGAAAAGGGGCTTGAGGTGTTGATGGCAGCCTGGCATGCGTCCGGTCTTCAGACACCCGCCGCCGCGCTCGTCCTCGTCGGTGTGGGATCGAGCTTCCGTGCGATCCGGTGCCGGCGGCGCGGCGGCTCAGCCGATGCGAGGGGGTGGTCTGCCTCGACCCCGTCGCGCCGGTGGAGCTGCGCAACCTCTACGCGCGCCTCTGACGTCCTCGTGCTGCCCTCGATACCCGACGCCACGTTTCGCGAGCCCTGGGGGCTCGTGGTGAACGAGGCGATGAACCAGGGGCTCGCGGTGATCGCGACCGACGCCGTCGGCGCCGCGGCCGGAGGCCTCGTGCGCGACGGGCGCAACGGCCTTGTCGTGCCCGCGGGCGACAGCGCGCGCGCTCGCGCAGGCGCACTCACGCGGCTGGCCGGCGACGGCGCCCTGCGTCGCGGCTGGGCGCAGCCGGCGCAAGCGACGTGCGCGCATTCAGCCACGACGCCTGGGCGAAGGGCTTCTCGCGAGGCCCTGGCAACCGTCGGCCTCTCCCGCGGGCGTTGGTAGCGTTGCATCGCTCGTCATGCGAATCGCCTCTCCAACGCGCCGGCCGGCCCTGCCGCTGAGCCGACTCGCCCTGCCGGTGGCGCGGCTCGCGGCGCTCCTGGCGCTCGCCTCCCCGGCCGGCGCCAGCGCGGGCACGACGATCATCGAACAGATGCACGCACTGGACAGTCGCTGAGCGGCTTCAGCCAGCAGGCATACCGCGAGGCGCTGCAGAATCTGCCGACCGAAGTCGAAGAGTACTCCAACTGCGCCAACCTCATCCGCCACGCCGAGCTCGCCGCGGCCGGGGGCACTTCGAGCGCAGGCGAACCCGCTGGCGCCGCCGCGATGCCCGTACCTCGTCACCCCGGCCGAGCGCACCGCGCTGAACAGCGCGCCCAAGCTCGGCGCGGCGCCGGTTCAGGTGGGCAACCAGACCGTCCGCCCCGGCGTCATACACGCCGACATCGCCTCGGCCCTGAGCTCCCTGCCCTACCCCCTGCTCGCGATCCTCGCATTCCTGCTCGCCTGCGCGCTGCTGCTTGCGGGCAGAGCCATCGGAAACCGTGTCCGCGCTCGCCGCGCCCGCTGAGCACTCGCTGCCGGTCGACCTCGAGCGCTCGGCTCCTCGCGGGCGTGTGGCGGGGTGGCGCGCGCCACCGGGCGGGATGCTGCGCCCCGACGCGCTGTGGTGGCCGACGCTGCTCACCGCGGCGATCATCTGCTTCGTCGCGTTCTTCGCCGGAGGCGGCCTGCATCTCGGCGCGATGACGACCGTGGAGATGGCGCTCACGATCGGCTCCGGCGCTGGTCGTCGCGGCCACGGTCCTGCTCGTGCCGGCGAAGCGGCCTGCCTACGGGTTGTGGTCGGTGGGGCTGCTGCTCGCCTTCACGGCCCTGACGGCGCTGTCGGTGATCTGGTCGGTGCAGCCCGACGAAAGCTTCAAGGACGCCGGGCGCATGCTCGCCTACAGTCGCGCGTGTTCGGCGCCGCGGTGGCGCTTGCCCGCGCCGTCTCCCACCCGCTGGCCGGCCGTGCTGGGCGGGGTCACGCTGGCAGCGGTGGTGGTGTGCTGCTATGCGCTGCTCACCAAGGTGCTGCCGCGCCAGTTCGACGCCAACGACGTGTACGCGCGCCTGCGAGCGCCGTATGACTACTGGAACGCGACCGGCCTGACCGCCGCGATGGGCGTGATCTGCTGCCTGTGGCTGGGGGCGCGCAGGGCCGGCCACGCGGTCCTGAGCGCGCTCGCCTACCCGGCGATGGGCCTGATGCTGGTCACGTTGATGCTGGCCTACTCCCGCGGTGCGCTCGTGGCGCTCGCGCTCGGCCTGGCTGCTGTGGTTCTGCCTCGTCCCGCTGCGCCTGCGCGGCGCCACGGTGCTGCTCGCGGGCGGCGTTCGGCGCCGCGCTGGTGGTCGCCTGGGACTTCTCGACGCATGCGCTCAGCACTGAAGGTGTCGCACTCGGCGCACGAGGTGACCGCCGGGCGCCAGCTCGGCGCGCTGCTGGTCGCGATGCTCATCCTGCTCACGATCGTGGGGCTCGCCGTCGGCTTCCTCACCGCCCGGCGGGCGCCCTCGCGCCGGCTGCGAAGGCGCGCAGGAGCCGCGCTGCTGACGATCCTGGCCGTGGTCGTGATCGCCGCCGCCGGGGCGCTCGCCGTGAGCCACCGCGGACTGCCCGGCAGCATCTCGCACGCGTTTCCACTCGCTCACCGACACGAATGCGAAGGTCTCGAACACGCCCGGCCGCCTGACCGCCATCGCGAGCGTGCGCGCGCGCTACTGGAAGCGAGGCGCTCAAGGTGTTCGAAGCCCACCCGGTGCTCGGAGCGGGCGCGGAAGGGTACCGAACGGCGCGCCTGCGCTACCGCAGCGCGCCGATGGAAGTCAGGCACGCACATGGCTTTCTCGTGCAGACGCTTGCCGATCTGGGGCTGGTCGGGCTGACGCTCGCGCTCGCGTTGCTCGTCGCCTGGATGGTCGCCGCGGGGCGGCCGACACATCCGTTCAACCGGCGCTGGACGGGTTGGCGCACGCTCCGCGGCCATCCCTCGGCAGCTGGCGGTTCGGCTGGCGGCGGACAGCCGCCCCCTACACCCCCGAGCGCATCGGCCTGCTGAGCATGCTGTGCCTGGTCGTGGTGTTCGGGATGCATTCGATGGTGGACTGGACCTGGTACGTGCCCGGCGACGCGTGTGTGGCCCTTCTGTGCGCGGGCTGGCTGGCCGGCCGCGGACCCCTGGAACCCGAGGCACGGGACGAGGTTGAAGCCGCGGGCGGGGGTGTGACCGACGAGCACGGTGCGAACGTGGGCGAGGGTCTGATGGAAGACCGGGGTGTGACCGAGGACCAGGGCGCGCTCGAGGACGATGCGGAGTCCGAGGTTCCGCGTGCGCGGCCGCTACGTGCACTGAACCCCATCAGCGCCGCCGTCGCGTGCGCGGTGCTGATCGCGGCGCTGCTGGCGGCCTGGGCGCAGTGGCAGCCCCAGCGCTCTGAAAACGCTTCCCAGGAAGCACTTGCGCTGCCACGAGCAACCCGGCCGCGGCGAGCGCGGCGGCGCTCGCCGCGGTCTCGCTCGACCCGCTGTCGGTGCAGGCGCTGTTCACCCTGTCGAAGGTCCAGCAGGCGGGCGGGCGCCCGGAACTCGCCCGGGCAACGCTCGAGCACGCGGTGCGCCTGCAGCCCTCCAACCCCGAAACGTGGCTGCATCTGGGCGAGTACGACCTGGCCGTCGGGCCGGCGGCGTTCGGGGCCAACGCCCCCGAAGGCGGTGATCGCTCGGCGCTCAGCGAGCTGGAGGCGACCATCTACCTGAACCCCGAGTCGATCTCGCCCGAAGCGATCGCCGACGGCAATCCCGAAGCGATCGAGCATCCAGAACGACTACGTGCAGCGCATACCGCGCCGCCGGTTAGAAGCGCGAGCGCCGCGCCGAGGCGAGCAGCAGGCGCCGCGCGCCGGGCAGCCCGCCCGCACCATGCACGTCGGATGTCCTGGAAGCCGAAGTCCGCGAGCAGGCTCGTGAGGGTTCGGCGCGTGTAGAAGCGCAGGTGATCGGAGCGGGGATCGAAGTGGGCGTCGAAGGCGCGGGGCGAGAGCGCCAGTCCCAGCATCGCGAGGCGCCCATGGTCAGGGGTGCTCAGGAGCAGGCTGCCCCCGGAGCGCAGGACGCGCCGCACCTGCGAGAGCCAGCCGGCCGTGTCGGCGACGTGCTCGATCGTCTCACCTGCCCACACGACGTCGAAGCTCGCGTCCGCCAGCGGCCAATGCCCCTCGACCGGCACGAGCCGCAGGTCCAAGTCCGGGTGGCGCTTGCGAGCACGCCGCAGCGGCTCCTCGGCCACGTCGACGCCCACGACGAGGTAGCCGGCACGCGCGAGCTCGGCCGCGAACTGCCCTTCGCCGCAGCCGACGTCCAGCACCCTGCGCGGCGTCCGGCTCGAGGGGTCGCCGTTGGGAGCGAGGTCCGGCCCGCCCTCGCCGGCATGCGCCAAGAGGAACGCGAGCCGCAGGCTCAGGAAGGGTGGATCGGAGGGCTCGGGCAGCGCTTCCCAGATGCTCTGCTGGTTGCTCATCGTCCGGGGCAAGGCTAGAGGCGAGCGCGATCGAACCGCGTGCATGACGCAAGCCGGCCGTCATTTCTGCACAAAACCTACCAAAACCGACTATGTTCCGGCTACATGCTTGCGTGGGGACGGGCAGGGGATCGGCGACCATGAGGGTCGCATTCGACAGTCGTCCCGTCACCGATCCGCGTGGCATAGGGCGCTACTCCCGCTGCCTGCTGCAGGCGCTTCGCGAAACGGCCGCCGCCGACATGGGAGATCGTCGAGACCCACCGGCCGCGGCGCGCCGACGTGTTCCATGCGCCTTGGATGGAGGGCGCGATGCTGCACAGCCCATGTCCGATGGTCGTCACGCTGCACGACCTCGCGGCGCTCAAGCGACGCAGTGAGCACCTGCGCACGGGCGTGCGCCCGCGCCTGCGCCAGCTGGCGGTGCAGCGGGCGGTACGCGTGATCGTGCCGACCGAGGCCCTCGCGCGGGACGCGTATGCGCGCTTCGGGCTGGAGCCCGAGCGGGTGGTGGTGATCCACGAGGCGCCGGACAGGATGATGTTCCCGCGCCCGGCCGACCAGGTCGCCGCCGTGCGGGCACGCTTCGCCCTTCCCGAGCGCTATCTGCTGTGGGTCGGCGGACTCGAGCACCCCGACCCGAGCAAGCACGTCGCCGACCTCGCCGCCACCCCCCGCGAGCTGCCGCTCGTGCTCGTCGGCCCCACCCGTCCCTGGGCACACGAGCTTCCCGACGTGATCCTCACCGGGCACGTCTCCGACGAGCAGCTCGCCGCGATCTACACCGGAGCGCACGCGCTGGTGCTGCCCTCCGAGGACGAGGGCTTCGGCCTGCCGGCCGTCGAGGCGCTGGCCTGCGGCACGCCGGTGGTCGCCTGCGAGGTACCGGCCCTGAGAGAGGTCCTCGACCGGCGCGCCACGTTCGTGCCGGCGGGCGAACTGAGGGCTCTGATCACTGCCGCTGAGGCGATCCGGCGCCCGGCGCCACCTGCGCCGCGCTGGACCTGGCAGGACGCCGCACGCGCAACCTGGCAGGTCTACGCGCAGGCCGTCGCGCAGACCGGCGGGGTGCGCACGGCCGTCCGCGGCCGCCGCCGGGGCCCGGCCTCGGTCCGACCCCTGCCCTCGGTTGGAGCAGAGGGGCCGATGACCGGCTCTCAGTAGGCTCCGCGCCGGGAGAGCACCGCTGGGACCGTCTTCAGCAGGATCGTCAGATCCAGCGCCAGCGACCAGTGCTCGAGGTAGATGAAGTCGAGGTGCACGAGGTCGTCGAAGTCGAGCTCCGAGCGGCCCGACACCTGCCACAGTCCCGTGATCCCGGGCAGCACGAGATAGCGCTTGCGGTGCCAGTCCTCGAGCATGTCGTAGTCGCGCTGGGGCAGCGGGCGCGGGCCGACAAGGGACATCTCACCTCGGAGCACGTTCACGAGCTGGGGCAGCTCGTCCAGCGAGAAGCGCCGCAACACGCGGCCCACGCGCGTCAGACGCGGATCGTCACGGATCTTGAACAGTGCCCCCGACGCCTCGTTGAGCTGTTCGAGGTCATCCTGCTGCGCCTCCGCGTCGGAGTACATCGTGCGGAACTTCAGACATGCGAACGGCCGCTGGCCGATGCCGCGGCGCGTCGAGCGGAACACGATCGGCCCGCGCGAGGACAGTCTCACGGCGAGCACGATCACCAGCAGCAGGGGACTGAGCAGGATCAGCATCAGCGTGGCGCACACGATGTCGAACGCCCGCTTCAGCGCGAAGTCCACGCCCTCGAAAACCGGGGGCCCGAGCTCGAACAGCGGCACCGACTGGCCGGGCACGAACTCCGCGCGGTGGATGAGGATCTCCATCGTGGATGGCGCCAGGCGCACGCGTACGCCGCGCTGATGGCACTGGTCGACGAGCTCAACGGCCTCCACCTGCGGGAAGTCCGGGTCGGCGATGATCACCTCGTCGATCCGCTCCGTGGCGAGGACCTCCTCGAGGTCGCTCAGCGACCCCAGCGGCCGCAGGCCGTTGGCCGGCAGCGCTCTGGACGAGAGAAAGCCGACGACCTCGAGCTGCGAGTGCGGCGCGTCGCCGAGCGCATTGGCGACGTCGCCGATGTGCTTGCCGGTGCCCACGAGTACGGCCCGGCGTCGATATCCGGCGGCGCGCAGCATCACGCCCGTCAGCCACTCGTAGCCCGCCCGCAGCAGGGAGACGTAGATGAGCGCGAACGCCAGAGAGCCATAGAAGATGTAGTAGCTCGAGAAGTGTTCGCCGCTGACGACGGCGAACAGGAGCGCGACGAAGGCGACCTGGAAGAGCGAGCCCACGATCCGCGCAAGGCCGGGGCGCTGGGCGCGCTCGGCGTACAGACCCGAGCGAGCGAACAGCAGCGCCGTGAGCAGGTATGCGAAGGCCAGGATGCGACCGGTTTCGTGCAGCGCCGAGGAGAGCTGCACGTCATCGCGCACCACGGCCTTGAGGATCAGCGCGGTCAGGATGGCGAGCGCAACGCCGACGAAGTCCAGTGCCAGCAGCGAGACCACGCGCGCGAAGCGCCGGAGCGTCGACATGCTCAGCAGGAAGGACAGAACCGGAGGGCGCTTGCGGCGCATGTCGTGGTCGGTGGGCGCCTTGCGCGCGGTCACCTCGGAGAGCACCGATTGAGCGGGCACCGATCTCAACGACGGTGCCCTTGACCGTGCCGGTCGGGACGGGCGCGGGGGCGCGGGGGCGCCGCCGGAGGGCGGACTCTGGGTCGGAGGGGCGGACGTTCGGGTCAAACGCGGTCCCATCTCGTCATTCACAACTCATCACACTCGCATATGTAGCGGTCGAGCACCGGGTTGATGAGATCTGACCGGCCCTCGGCGCGATGCTCAATCCGAGCCATCCTCGAGGAGCGCGACTCTGGACTGCTCGACCGTCCGTGACAGGCCCTCACGCAGCGCCACCTCGGGCGACCACCCCAGCAGCTCACGGGCGAGCTTGATATCCGGCTTGCGCTGCTTGGGATCGTCGACCGGAAGGGCCTCGTGCACGATCTCAGAGGTCGACCCGGTCAACTCGAGGACTATCTCCGCCAGTTCCATCAGCGTGAACTCGTCGGGGTTGCCGATGTTCACCGGGTGGTGCAGGCCGGACTCCGCGAGCGCGATCACGCCCCGCAGCAGATCGCTTACGTAGCAGAAGGAGCGCGTCTGGCTGCCGTCGCCGAACACCGTCAGCGGGCGGTTTGCCAGCGCCTGACGGAGGAACGTCGGAACCGCACGGCCGTCGTGCGGGCGCATCCGGGTCCCGTAGGTGTTGAAGATCCTCACGATTGCGGTGTCGACACCCTGCTGGCGGTGGTAGGCCATCGTCAGCGCCTCCGCGTAACGCTTGGCCTCGTCATATACCCCGCGCGGGCCGATCGGGTTCACATGCCCCCAATAGCTCTCTGACTGCGGGTGTTCCTGGGGATCGCCGTACACCTCGCTGGTCGAGGCGAGCAGGAAGCGCGCGCGCTTGGCCTTTGCCAGGCCCAGCGTGTGATGCGTGCCGTAGGAGCCGACCTTGAGGGTGTGCAGGGGCAGCCTCAGGTAGTCGATCGGCGAGGCCGGCGAGGCCAGGTGATAGACGCAGTCAACCGGCTCCTCGACGAAGTAGGGCTCGATGATGTCCACGCCGATGTGCACGAACCGCTCGGCATCCCGGATGTGCTCGATGTTCGCCAGCGACCCCGTCTCGAAGTTATCGACACAGATCACGCGGTTGCCGCGGGCCAGCAGCTCGTCGCAGAGGTGCGAACCCAGGAAGCCGGCGCCCCCGGTGACCAGGCAGGTGGACACGCGCGAAGGATACCCGCGATCGGTGGGCACATATCATCCCTGCATGGCAGTCGACGACGCACCCGGGGATGAGTACGGGCACCTGACCGTCGCCCCGATCGTCGGAGCGGAGGACCCGCGGCGCTTCACCGACTCGGGCATCGAGGTTGCCGAGCTCTACACCGAGGGCCAGCTGCCCGAGCAGCTCGACCTGGGCGAGCCGGGCTCCTTTCCCTACACGCGCGGGGTGCACCGCCAGATGTATCGCGCACAGACATGGACGATGCGTCAGTACGCGGGCTACGCCTCGGCCAAGGAGTCAAACGAACGCTACCGGTACTTGCTCTCCAAGGGTTCGACCGGGCTGTCGATGGCCTTCGATCTGCCGACGCAGCTCGGCCTTGACTCCGACAACCCCCGCTGCCTGGGGGAGGTGGGTCGCACCGGCGTGGCGATCGACACGATCGACGACATGCGCACGGCGTTCGACTCCATCCCGCTCGACGAGGTCTCGACGTCGATGACGATCAACGCTCCGGCCGCATGCCTGCTGCTCCTGTACGAGCTGGTCGGGGCCGAGCAGGGTGTGCCCCCGGAGAAGCTGCGCGGCACGACCCAGAACGACGTGCTCAAGGAGTACATAGCGCGCGGCAACTACATCTACCCGCCGATCCCCACGATGCGGCTGACCACCGACATCTTCGAGTACTGCCAGGAGCGGATCCCCCGGTGGAACACGATCTCGATCTCCGGCTACCACTTCCGCGAGAAGGGCTGCTCCGCCGTCCAGGAGGTCGCATTCACGCTGTGCTCGGGCATCGCTTACGTCCAGGCGGCGATCGACAGGGGACTGTCGGTCGATGATTTCGCGCCCCGCCTGGCGTTCTTCTTCAACGGACACAACAACGTCTTCCAGGAGGTCGCGAAGTTCCGCGCGGCGCGGCGCATGTGGGCCCACATCATGGACGAGCGCTTCGGCGCGAGGAACCCGAAGGCGAAGATGCTCCGCTTCCACACACAGACCGGGGGCGTGACGCTCACCGCCCAGCAGCCGGAGAACAACATCGTGCGCGTCGCCCTCCAGGCGTTCGCCGCCGTGTGCGGAGGCACACAGTCGCTGCACACCAACGGCTTCGACGAGGCCCTGGCGCTGCCAAGCGAGCGAGCCGCGAAAATCGCTCTGCGCACGCAGCAGATCCTCGCCCACGAGTCCGGTGCCGCCGATACGGTCGATCCGTTCGCGGGCTCCTACTTCGTCGAGTCGCTCACCGACGAGATCGAAGCCCGCGCGCGCGAGCTGATCGAGAAGGTCGACTCACTGGGTGGCTCGGTGAATGCGATCGAGTTCATCACCGGCGAGATCGACGAGTCCGCCTGGGGCTATCAGGAGCGCTACCGCGTCGGTCAGGACGTCGTCGTCGGCGTGAATGCGTTCCAGGAGGAGGACATCGAGGTTCCCGACCTGTTGCGCGTGGACCCGCAGTCCGAGCGCCTGCAGGTGGAGCGGCTACGGGCCTTCAAGGCCGATCGCGATCAGACGCTCGTGCAGCGGCGTCTGGATGAGTTGCGAGCAGTCGCGAGCGGCAGCGAGAACCTCCTGCCCGCGATCCGCCAGGCGCTGCAGGATCGCTGCTCGCTCGGCGAGGTGTGCGGCGCGATGCAGGACGTGTTCGGCTCCTACACGCCGACGTTCTGAGCGCGTCCGGCTGACCGGACCACTCTTACGATGAGCATCCGGGCAGCTGC
This sequence comes from uncultured Solirubrobacteraceae bacterium, assembly GCA_963730575.1. GTDB lineage: Bacteria > Actinomycetota > Thermoleophilia > Solirubrobacterales > Solirubrobacteraceae > Palsa-744. The sequence continues at coordinate 180,615 of CAVSSG010000003.1, read as the reverse complement.
CCGGATGCGGTCGCGCCGGCGCTCGCAGGTAGGCTTGCAGGCGTGATCCTCGCCGCGTCGGCCTACGAATTCGTCCTCGCCATCCACATCATGGCCGTGGTCGTCGCCTTCGGCGTGACCTTCGCCTACCCGATCGTATACGCGGTCGGCGCCCGCCACGACCCGCGCAGCCTGCCGCTGCTGCACCGCGTCGAATACACGGTCGCACGCTGGCTCGTCAACCCGGGGCTGGCGGTGGTCGTGATCGCCGGCATCTACCTCGCCAGCGACGGGCACCACTGGAGCGAGTTCTTCGTGCAGTGGGGCCTTGGGACGGCCATCGTGATCGGGGGACTGGTGGGAGCGGTCATGATGCCGGCCGGCAAACGCGCCGAGCTCCTGGCTGAGCGCGACCTGGAGGCGGGCGGGGCGCCTGCGGGGCCCGGCGGGGGCGCCCCGCAGGCGCCGGTCATGAGCGATGAGTACCGAATGCTCACCCGCCGGCTCGCGACGGTCGGCACGCTCCTCAGCCTGCTCGTGCTCGTGACGATTCTGATCATGGTCATCAAGCCTTAGGGCCCTTCACGGCGATACGCTGATCATGTGATGAGCGACGGATATCGAGTAGCAGTCGTCGGGGCCACCGGGCAGGTGGGAACGCTCATGCTGAAGCTGCTGCGCGAGCGCTCGTTCCCGATTCGCGAGCTGGTGCCGTTCGCCTCCGCGCGCTCGGTTGGACGCGAGCTGGAGGACGGCCTCACCGTGCAGGGCCTCAGCGACGAGTCGATCCAGGGCTTCGACCTCGCGCTGTTCTCGGCCGGCGGCTCAACATCGGGGGAGTGGGCACCGCGGTTCGCCGACGCCGGCGCGGTGGTGATCGACAACTCCTCCCGCTGGCGCATGAACGACGACGTGCCGCTGGTGGTCAGCGAGGTGAACCCCGACGCCCTCGACGGCCACCACGGGATCATCGCCAACCCCAACTGCTCGACCATGCAGATGGTCGTCGTCCTGAAGCCGCTTCACGACGAGGCTCAGATCGAGCGGCTGGTGGTAAGCACCTACCAGGCGGTCTCGGGCACCGGCAAGCGCGCAGTCGACGAGCTGCTGGACCAGACGCACGCGCTGCTGCACGAGCGCGAGATCGAAGAGCCCGACGCCTACGCGCACCAGATCGCCTTCAACGCGCTCCCCCACGCCGGCTCGTTCGCGCCCGGCGACGACCACACGGACGAGGAGCGCAAGCTGATGAACGAGACCCGCAAGATCCTCGGCGACCCCGCAATCCGCATATCGGCGACGTGCGTGCGCGTCCCGGTCATCAACGGCCACTCGGAGGCCGTGAACGTGCAGACGCGCGAGCCCCTCTCTCCCGAGCGGGCGCGCGAGCTGCTCGAACGCGCACCGGGTGTGACCGTGCTCGACGACCCCGGCGCGGCGCTCTATCCGCTCGCGATCGATGCCTCCGGCAAGGACGAGGTGTTCGTGGGGCGCATCCGCCGCGACCCCGGACACGAGCGCTCGCTCGATCTGTGGATCGTCGCGGACAACCTGCGCAAGGGCGCCGCCACGAACGCGGTCCAGCTCGCCGAGCTGTTGCACGAGCGCGGCCTGCTGCGCCCCGATGGGCGACGGGCGCGGTCCGGGCTGACGGCCGTCGCGTCAAAGCCCGCCTGATTGGCCGAGCGGTCATGACCCGGAGAAGGAGTAGCGCGAAAGCGCGCGAACTCCGGGACGATGATCTACTCGGAGGTGGAGCGCACGCTGGTCAAGTCGCCACCGGAGCTGTGGGCCGAGCTAAGCGATCCGGATGCGCTGGCCCGCCATCTGGGCGAGCTCGGTGATATCCGCATCACCCGCGTAGAGCCCGAGAGCATCGTCGAGTGGCAGGCCGAGAGCGCGAGCGGCAGCGTACACATCAAGGCTTCGGGATGGGGCACCCGGGTGACGCTGCGCGCGACCCGCGAAACGCCGGCCCCTCGGCCGGCGGCCTCCCGCGAGCCCACCGGCGAGGAAACCGGCCTCGAGGATGGCGCCGGAACACACGACACGGCGCCTGACACGGACGCACCGGACACTGCGACCCCTCGCGCTGCGACCACCCACACCGCGGCGCTCGATACTGCCAACCCGGACACCGCGATCCCGGACATCGCCAACCCGGTCACTGTGACCCCGGACACTGCCAACCCGGACACTGTGACCCCGGACACTGCGGCGCTCGACGGTGTGGCGAGACCCGACACTGCGGCGCTCGACCTGGCGGCGCTCGACAGCGCCGCACCCGGCTTCATCCATGATCCTGCGCTCGAGCCGTCATCCGCCGACGCCGCCCGGCCGCTCCTCGCAACCGGTGAGCAGCCCGAGCCCGAGCCGAGACCGGCCGAGGTTGATGCCTCCGAGGTGCAGCCGACACAGGACCCAAGCGATCAGCCGGCGCCTCGTCTGAGCCTTCTGGCCCGCTTGCTCTCGTGGCGGCGGCGCAACCGTGTCCGTGCGGAGGTCGCCGAGCGCAGCGACTACGCCGCGGCGGACGAGCAGGCCCAGGACGCAGCGACCAACGAGCCGCCGACACCGGTACCGATGGATCCGCAGCCCTTCGCGGAGGCGCGGTCAGAGCAGGGCTACCCCGAGCCCGCACCGGATGCGGAGACTCCTCGTTCGGACCCCGAACCGGGGCCCGAAGCTGCGACCACGGAGGCGACCCACGAACCGGAGCCCGAAGCGCCAGCCACGGAGGCGGCCCACGAGTCCGGCCCCGAAGCTGAGCCGACGGCCGCTGCACGGATTGAGATCGTCGAGGAGCTCAGGATCGCCGAGGAGACGGCCGCCGAGCAGGTGCAAGCGGTGTTGACCTCGGTGCTGGACCGCCTGGGCGCGGCACACCACCGGCCCTTCTCGCGCGCCTGATCGGAGCCTAGCCCCCGCATCGCCTCGCAAACGAGGTCTACCGCGTGAACCTGATGTGGACGCTCTGATGTCGACGCTCGCCAGCGGTCCGTGAGGCCGCGGGCGCCCCGCATCGGGCCGGCGCCCTGCGCCCGCAGCTAACATCACGCGTCCGATGGCCAGCAGCCCGCACGACCGCCAGACCGACGCCGCGCTCCTGGCCGCCTCGCGCAGCGGGCACCGCAAGACGCCGCGCCAGAAGGCGCCCGAGAGCTACGAGGAAAAGCTCGCGCAGCTGCACGAGCTGCGCGCGGCCGCCCTGCACTCGGCGCCCGAGGCCGAGGAGAAGCAGCACGCGCGGGGCAAGTACACGGCGCGCGAGCGGGTCGAGAAGCTGCTCGACCCCGGCTCCTTCCAGGAGCTCGACACGTTCGTCCGCCACCGGACCTACGACTTCGACATGCAGAAGAACCGTCCCTGGGGGGATGCGGTGGTCACCGGCCACGGCACCATCGACGGGCGCACGGTGTGCGTGTTCAGCCAGGACTTCACGGTGTTCGGCGGCTCGCTCGGCGAGGTGATGGGCGAGAAGATGTGCAAGATCATGGACCTGGCCGCCAAGATCGGCTGTCCGGTGATCGGCATCAACGACTCCGGCGGCGCGCGCATCCAGGAGGGCGTCGTCTCGCTGGGCGCGTACGGCGACGTGTTCGTGCGCAACGTGAACTGCTCGGGCGTGATCCCGCAGATCAGCCTGATCATGGGTCCCTGCGCGGGCGGCGCGGTGTACTCGCCGGCGATCACCGACTTCATCTTCATGGTCAAGGAGACCTCCCACATGTTCATCACCGGCCCCGATGTGATCAAGACGGTCACCGGCGAGGAGGTCGGCTTCGAGGAGCTGGGCGGCGCGATGTCGCACAACAGCAAGTCCGGCGTGGCCCACTTCGCCTCCGAGGACGAGGACACATGCCTGGAGGACTGCCGCTACCTGATCGGGTTCCTGCCCCAGAACAACATGCAGACCACGCCGAGGCTCACGCCGGGCGACGACCCGATGCGGATGGATCCAGAGCTTGACCACGTGGTGCCTGAGAACCCGAACAAGCCCTATGACATGCGCGACGTGGTCAGGCTGATCGTGGACGACGAGGAGTTCTTCGAGGTGCACGAGCACCACGCCAAGAACATCATCTGCGGCTTCGCCCGCCTCGACGGCTTCGCCGTGGGCATCGTCGGCAACCAGCCGTCCCAGCTGGCGGGCGTGCTCGACATCGACGCATCGGCCAAGGGCGCCCGCTTCGTGCGCACCTGCGATGCGTTCAACATCCCGCTGATCACGTTCACCGACGTCCCCGGGTTCCTCCCGGGCACCGCCCAGGAGTGGGGTGGGATCATCCGCCACGGGGCAAAGCTGCTGTACGCCTTCACCGAGGCGACCGTGCCGAAGCTGACGGTGATCACGCGCAAGGCCTACGGCGGCGCCTACGACGTGATGGCCTCCAAGCACCTGCTCGCCGACTTCAACTTCGCGTGGCCGACCTCCGAGGTGGCCGTGATGGGGCCCGAGGGCGCGGTCAACATCATCTACCGCCGCGACATCGCCGCCAGCCCCACGCCACAGGAGCGCCGCGGGAAGCTGATGGAGGACTACAAGGCGCGTTTCGCCAACCCGTACACGGCCGCCGAGCGGGGGTACATCGACGACGTGATCGTCCCCCACGAGACGCGTCCGAAGCTGATCGTGGCGCTGCACACGCTTCAGAGCAAGCGGCAGCCCGGCCCGAAACGCAAGCACGGCAACATACCCCTGTAGAGCGGACCGCAGGAGAGACCGTCCGATGGCCGATCGTCGCACCCGGCTGGCAGGGATCGCGCCCACGGCGTCCGTGGAGCAGGCAGCCGCCATCGTGGCCGCATTGGAGCGATTCCGGCGCGCCACCTCGGCGCCGGCGCCCCCCGCGGGGCACGCCGAGGACGAGTGGCTGCGCGCGGCCATGCTCGAAGGCGTCTCGCGCCGGCCGCACGGGGACACCCGCGATCCCTGGATAAATACCTAAAAGTCGCTAGGCTTTAGCCACTTAACACTCCCGCCGGCGGCACACTGTCGAAAGCAGCCCGGGCCAGATGCCCATACCAGGAGGTTTCTGAATGGAGCCAGTTTCCATCACCGCCCAGCGCGGCACGCTTGAAGACCCCGAGCTCCTGCAGAACGTGCCCGGGCACGTGATCCCGATCCTGCAGCGGGAGTACGACGACTTCAAGACCGAATCGACGAGGTTCCTCGCGGGCGAGATGCCCGAGGACGAGTTCATCAAGTTCCGTCTGAAGCAGGGGGTCTACGGGCAGCGCCAGCCGGACGTTCAGATGATCCGCGTGAAGCTGCCGTTCGGCGGCATCACGCCCGAGCAGATGGAGGCGTTCGCCGAGGTGATCGAGCGCTACGTGCCGCTGAACAAGGGCCACATCACGACGAGGCAGAACATCCAGATGCACCACATCCCGCTGCCGGAGGCAGAGAAGGCCCTGCGCGAGCTCGGCGAGGCCGGGCTATCAAGCCGCGAGGGCTGTGGCAACACGGTCAGGAACGTGACCGGCGATCCGTGGGCGGGCGTCGCGAAGGACGAGCTGTTCGACATGACCCCCTACGCGGGCGCGTACGTGCGCTACTTCGTACGCCACCCGACTACCCAGGCGATGCCGCGCAAGATCAAGACGGCGTTCGACGGGAGCCCGCGCGACCGCGCCATCTCCCAGATCCACGACATCGCGTTCCGCGCGCGCCTGCGCGAGTCCGAGGACCCGACCCACCCGGGGCAGGTGCGCGGCGCGCAGATGCTCGTCGGCGGCGGCACCTCGATCATGCCGCGGGTGGCGCCCGTGCTGTACGAGTTCGTCGAGCTCGACAACGGCGACTACCTGAAGATCTCCGAGGCTGTGTTCAGGATCTTCGACCGCCAGGAGTGGCTGCGGGTCAATCGCGCCCGCGCACGCATCAAGGTGTTCGTCGACAAGTACGGGATCGACGAGCTGCGCCGGCAGGTCGAGGAGGAGCTGCAGGGCGACTGGGTGCAGAACGCGACTTCTCGATCGAGCAGCGCCTGTTCGCAGACGACGAGCGCGAGTCCGCGCCCGCGCCGCCGCACCTACGGCAGTCCCAACGGAGACGAGTCGGAGTTCGAGCGCTTCCGCTCAAGCCAACGTGGCCGAGCAGAAGCAGGAGGGCTTCGTGACGGTCGAGGTCAAGGTGACCCGCGGCGACCTCAGCCCCGAGCAGTTCCGGGGCCTGGCGAGGATCATGCGCTCCTACGCCGGCGGCTACGCGCGCACGACCGTACAGCAGAACCTGCTGCTGCGATGGGTGCGCGAGGAGAATGCCTACGACGTATGGCGCGCGCTGGGAGAGCTGGGGCTCGCCGACGCCGGCACGCGGGAGATCAGCGACGTGGTGTCGTGCCCGGGCACCGACTCCTGCAAGCTCGGGATCACTAGCTCCATGGGTCTCAACCAGGCCGTCCAGGAGCGGATCGAAGCGATGGACATCACCGATCCACTGAGCCGGGAGATCCACATCAAGATGAGCGGCTGCCCGAACGGGTGCGCTCAGCATCATGTCGCCGACATCGGCTTCTATGGCGCGTCGATCAAAGTCGGCGAGCATACGATCCCCGCCTACATACCCCACGTGGGCGGCTCCTACGAAGGTGGGAGCGTCGCCTTCGGCAGGCGGCTGAAGCTCCGCCTTCCCGCAAAGCGGGTACCGGAGGCGATCGAGCGCTGGATTCGCCATTATGAGTCCAGCCGCGACGGCAATGAGACCTGGAGCGCTTTCACCCAGCGTGTCGGGACGGGCGAGCTGGAGGCCCTGGTCAAGGATCTGTCGATGCCTGTCGATTTCGGACTGCAGACAATGAACCAGTTCATCGACTGGAACCGCAACGCACCCTTCGAGGTCGTTCGCGGCGAGGGCGAGTGCGCCGTGTAGCCGGGACCGGTGAGCGAGGCCGATGATGAATCCAACACAGAGCGACATCCTCAAGGCGTCCTCGGGCGTGGACCCCGTGGACGTGGACCCGGCGCGGAGCCTGAGCGACACCCTGCGCCGGGCCGTCGACCGCCACGGCCAGCGGGCGGTGCTGCTGTGCTCCTTCCAGAAGGAGGAGTCGGTGCTGATCGACGAGCTGCTGCGCGTGAGCGACGGACGGACCGATCGGGTGAGGATCGTGACGATCGACACCGGCGTGCTGTTCGAGGAGACGCTGCAGACGTGGAGGAGTTCGAGGAGCGGTTCGGCATCAAGGTCGAGGTGCAGGACGCCGTCGGCCCGGACGGGCCGTGGACGGGCCCGGATAACTGCTGCTCGGTCGCGAAGGTCGCGGCGCTCGAGCGCGCGCTCGCGGACGCCGACGGCTGGATCACCGGCATCCGCCGCGAGCAGGGCCCGACGAGGGCCGCGGCGGAGCTGATCGAACGCGACGAGGCGCGCGGCATCTGGAAGTACAACCCGCTGGCCCACTGGACCGACAGGGACCTGTGGCGGCGGATCCACGAGCGCGAGCTCCCCTACCACCCCCTCCACGACCAGGGCTACGAGTCGATCGGCTGCGCGCCCTGCACCCAGCCGGGAAGCGGGCGCGAGGGCCGCTGGGCGGGAACCGAGAAGACCGAGTGCGGCCTGCACGTAGAGCCCGGTCGGGCTATGACCGTCGCGGCCACGACCCAAGCTCAGCCATCTGCGCGCGCTGGAGTCAGAGGCGATCCACGTGATGCGTGAGGTCGCGGCCGAATTCGAGCGCCCGGTGCTGCTGTTCAGCGGCGGGAAGGACTCGATCGTGCTGCTGAGACTCGCCGAGAAGGCGTTCCGCCCGGCGTCGTTCCCGTTCCCGCTGATGCACGTGGACACCGGGCACAACTTCCCCGAGGTGATCGAGTTCCGCGACCGGCGCGTGGCCGAGCTCGGGCGAGCGGCTGATCGTCGCAAGCGTGCAGGACTCGATCGACAAGGGCCGGGTCGTCGAGGAGACCGGGCCGCGCGCATCGCGCAACCAGCTGCAGACGGTGACGCTGCTGGACGCGATCGCCGAGCACGGCTTCGACGCGGCGTTCGGCGGCGCGCGGCGCGACGAGGAGCGCGCGCGGGCGAAGGAGCGCGTGTTCTCGTTTCGCGACGACTTCGGCCAGTGGGACCCCAAGAGCCAGCGGCCGGAGCTGTGGAACCTCTACAACGGGCGCATCAGAAAGGGAGAGAACGTACGGGTGTTCCCGATCTCGAACTGGACCGAGCTCGACGTGTGGGAGTACATCGACGAGGAGCAGCTGGAGGTGCCGTCGATCTACTTCGCACACGAGCGCGAGGTGTTCCGCCGCGACGGCATGCTGTACGCGTGGCGAGAGGGCACCGAGCTGATCGACGGCGAGGAGGTGTTCTCGGAGACCGTGCGCTACCGCACCGTCGGCGACATGAGCTGCACCGGGCGGCGTGCGCTCGCAGGCGACGACGCTCCAAGAAGTGGTCGTCGAGATCGCCGCGACGCGGATCACCGAGCGCGGCGAGACGCGCGCCGACGATCGCGTGACCGAGGCCGCCATGGAGGATCGCAAGAAGGCGGGGTACTTCTGATGCCCGATCGGTGCGCACACGTCGATGTGAACAGCGGCTCGCGGGCTCGCGCTGTGCGAACGGCCTGCCGATGACGCTCGACCTGCTGCGCCTGAGCACCGCCGGCTCGGTGGACGACGGCAAGAGCACGCTCATCGGGCGGCTGCTCTACGACACCAAGCAGATCTTCGAGGACCAGCTCGAGCACGTCGAACAGGCCTCCGAGCGCCGTGGCGGCGAGGGGGCGCTCGACCTCGCGCTGCTCACCGACGGACTGCGCGCCGAGCGCGAGCAGGGGATCACGATCGACGTCGCCTACCGCTACTTCGCCACCCCGCGGCGCCGGTTCATCATCGCCGACTGCCCGGGGCATCGGCAGTACACGCGCAACATGGTCACCGGCGCCTCCACCGCGGACCTCGCGGTCGTGCTGATCGACGCGCGCCGCGGCGTGCTCGAGCAGTCCAAGCGCCACGCCTTCATCAGCGCTCTGCTTGGGCATCCCCAAGCTCGTCGTGGCGGTCAACAAGATGGACCTCGTCGACCACTCCCAGGCGCGCTTTGACGAGGTCGTCGCCGAGTTCGAGAGCTTTGCGCCCATCCTGCGCCGCGACGGACGGCGGGCGGGCCATCAGTACGAGATCATCTACATCCCGATCTCGGCGCTCTACGGCGACAACGTCGTCGAGCGCTCCCAGGCGATGGGCTGGTATGACGATCCCGCCACCCGACACTGCTCGAGCTGCTCGAGCAGGTCGACGTCGCCTACGACCATCCCCACGACAGGCCGGCGCGCCTTCCCGTGCAGTGGGTGATCCGGCCTTCGTCCGGACGACCCCGACTGTCAGGACTACCGCGGCTACGCCGGCCAGCTCGCCAGCGGGGCGCTGCGCCAGGGCGATGAGGTCGACGGTGCTGCCGGGCGGCGAGCGCACGCGGATCGCCGCGATCGACAGCTACGAGGGCGAGCTCGAGGAGGCCGTCGCTCCGATGTCCGTGGCGCTGCGCCTGCAGGACGAGCTCGACGTCTCGCGCGGCGAGCTGATCTGCCATCCCGAACGGGCCCCGATCGATCGCTCGCGAGCTGGCGGCGGACGTGTGCTGGATGGCGGACAGGCCGCTGCGGGCGGGCGGGCGATACCTCCTGAAGCAGACGACCCGCACCGCAACCGCGATCATCGATCAGATCGAGGATCTGCTCGACGTGCACACGCTCGAACGCGACGCGCCGCCGGCCGAGCTCGCGCTCAACGACATCGGCCGCGTGCGCCTGCGCACGAGCTCCCCGCTCGTGTTCGACCCCTACAAGAGCAACCGCCGCACGGGCAGCTTCATCCTGATCGACGAGGCCACCAACGGCACCGTCGGCGCGGGGATGATCTCCGACGGACGCGTGCCGATCCGGGCATAACTAAGCTACCCGCCCGATGTTCGAGAAGGTACTGGTCGCCAACCGCGGAGAGATCGCGGTCCGCATAGTGCGGGCGCTCGATGAGCTCGGCGTGGCCAGCGTGGCGGTCTACTCCGAGCTCGATCGCGACGCGCCCCACGTGGCGCGGGCGGGCGAGGCCTACAACCTCGGCGACGGGCCCGCGGCGGAGAACTACCTGAGCATCGAGAAGATCCTCGACGTCGCGACTCGCTCGGGCGCGCAGGCGATCCACCCCGGCTACGGCTTCCTCGCCGAGAACGCTCCGTTTGCGAAGGCGTGCGAAGAGGCCGGCGTCGTGTTCATCGGCCCACCGGCCAGCGCGATCGAAGCGATGGGCTCAAAGACGCGTGCGCGCGAGCTGATGAAGAAGGCGGGGGTGCCGATCGTGCCGGGCACCACCGAGCCGGTCGACACCGTCGAGGAGGCGCTGGAGATCGCCAACGACGAGATCGGCTTCCCGGTCGCGGTCAAGGCCGCCGGCGGCGGCGGCGGCAAGGGTTTCAGGGTGGCGCTCTCCGAGGATGAGCTCGAGAGCGCGTTCGAGGGAGCCAGCCGCGAGGGAGAGAAGTTCTTCTCCGACCCGACCGTCTACCTGGAGCGCTACCTGCCCGACCCCCGCCATGTCGAGGTCCAGGTGCTGGCCGACCGCCATGGCAACGTGATCCATCTCGGCGAGCGCGACTGCTCGATCCAGCGCCGCCACCAGAAGCTGATCGAGGAGTCGCCCGGCGCCCGAATGGGTCGTCGATCGCCGGCGCTGCGCGAGCGCATCGGGCAGATCGGCGTGGAGGCGGCACGGGCCGTCGACTACGTCGGCGCGGGCACGATCGAGGGCCTGCTGGCCTCCCAGCGAGGGATCGGAGCGGCCCGAGTACTTCTTTCTGGAGATGAACACGCGTGTGCAGGTCGAGCACTGCGTGACCGAGATGACCACGGGCATCGACATCGTCAAGGAGGGCATCCGCGCGGCCGCCGGCGAAGAGCTCTCCTACGCGTCAGCAGGACGTGGAGCTGCGCGGCCACGCGATCGAGTGCCGGATCAACGCCGAGGACGCCTCCAAGAACTTCGCCCCTGCCCCCGGCAGGATCGGCACCTACTCCGAGCCGACGGGTCCCGGGGTGCGGGTCGACTCGGGTGTGCAGGCCGGCGGCGAGGTGTCGCCGATGTATGACCCGATGGTGGCAAAGCTGATCGTGTGGGACGCCGATCGGGCGCAGGCCACAAGGCGGATGCTGCGCGCGCTCGGCGAATTCGAGATCGGCCGGCTGAAGACTCTGATCCCCTTCCATCGGGCCCTGCTGGCGACCGAGCAGTGGGCCAGGGGCGAGACCTGCCGCGACCTGGTCGAGGACAGCAAGTGGCTGAAGACGCTCGCCCCCCCGGCGCCCGGCGATTCGCCTGCGCGCACCGGTGACGAGGGTGGCGCGGACGAGGGGGCACTCGAGCAGACCTACACGGTGGAGGTGTCCGGCAAGCGCTTCGACGTGCGCGTCGTCGGCCCCCCCTTCTCCGGCGTCGGCGGCACCGGCCAGGTCAACGGTGCGCTCGGCGGCGGGCGCCGGACGGCCGCGCCAAGGCCAGGCGCGCCCAGCGCAAGTCATCCGGCGGTGGCGGCCCTGACACGCTGGACTCGCCGCTGCAGGGAAACATGTGGAAGGTGCTGGTCAAGCAGGGCGACACCGTCGAGGAGGGCCAGCTGCTCTGCATCATCGAGGCGATGAAGATGGAGAACGAGATCACCGCCCACAAGGCCGGCACGATCGTCGAGCTGCCGATCGTCGAGGGCGCGGCGATCCAGGCCGGAGCCCCGATTGCGACGATCAGGAGCGCAGACGCCGGCTAGCGCCCGAGGGCCGCGACATTCTCGCGGTGGAGGCGCCGCTGGGCGCCACCGCGGCGGCCCGCCGGCAGCTCGGCCTCCCACCATGCTCGGCCAGCGCTCGCAGGTAGCCCGCGTCCTGCTTCGAGGACCGCGAGTGCGCGCGTCCGCGCCCAGCACCGGTCCATGGCCGGGCACCACGTGCTCGGCATTGGCGACGAGCGGGCGCAGGCGCTCGAGCGTCGCGAGATATGCGTCGCAGATCCCCGCCTTCGCTGAACGTGGGCAGCTCGACCGGCGAGAGGTAGTCGCCGGCGAGGAGCACAGCGCCCAGGGGATGAGCACCGCCATGCCGTCCGGCGTGTGGCCCGCGGCGGGGTGCAGCTCGAGCTCGCGCTCGCCGACAGGCAGCGGCCGGGCACGGGCAGCGCCTGGACCGAGCCGAGCGCGAGCGGACGGTCTCGCTCGATCAGCAGGCCTTCGTCGAAGGCGCGCAGCTCACGCTGGGCTTCGCCCGGCGAGGAGGCGAGCCGCTCGGCCGTGCTCTCGGCGCAGCCGAGCGCGAGGCCCGGGAAGGCGAGTCGCCCGAGCAGGTGGTCCCAGTCGGCGTGTGTGGCGAGCAGGCCGCTCGGAGCGGGGAATCGCGCCTGCTCGAGGAGCGCGGCAAGGCATCCAGCTCGTCCGGAAGTATCGGCGAGTCGATCACGAAGCGCCTCCGCCGCCGGTCTCCCGCGGCGCCGGCGGGCCAGCGCTCCCTGCGGTCGCGACCGGGCCGCGGACAATCACGCAGTTGACCTGCATGATCGCGCTTCTCGCCGACGAGCACGTCGCGGTGCAGGGCGACCGCCCGCACCGGGTCAGGAGACGCCGAGAGCTTGGCCGCCTCGCGCAGGTTGCTCACTTCGGCGGTCGGCTTCTTCTGCGAGGACTCGAGCTTCTCCTTGTTGCGGTTGACCCAGATCACGGGCACTCGCTGTTTGAGGCAGGGCACGACGTCGTGGTAGTAGCTGGCGGCCACGTGCACCCAGCCGCGCTTGCCGCCCACGCGTCGCGCACACTCGGTGAAGTGAGCCGGTTCGGGCTTGTAGGAGCGCACCTGCTGGGCGGTCACGACCAGGTCGAAGTCGATCGGGATGTGCCGGCGCGTCTGGCCGAGCAGCTTGTCGTCGATGTTGGAGAGCAGGCCGAGCCGGTGCTTCTTGGCGAGCTTCTGCAGCTGGGTGTTGGTCTCCTTGAAGGGCGCCCACCGCTGCACCGAGTCGGGTAGGAACCCCGAGCGCGACGGCTCCAGCGACCAATCGATGCGTTTGGCCACCTCGATCGCGGTGCGTCTGAGCACCTCGGCGTAGAGCTCGTAGGAGCCCCCCTCGATTTCGCGGGAGATCTCGTGGAAGAGCGCCAGCAGCACGCTCCGATCGAGCTCGACTCCGTCACGCTTGGCCTCCTTGGCAAAGGCCTCGTAGATCCCGGTCTCCCAGTCGATCAGCGTGCCGTATACGTCGAATGTGACGAATGTCACGTTTTTAGGGATGGGCATCGAGCGGGCATTATGACCTGCGGGCCGCCCGTACGCGCTCACCCGTCTTCCGTTAGAGTCCCGCGCCGCGATGGACCTCCTTGAGTACCAGGGCAAGCAGCTGTTCGCCCGCCACGGACTGAGGGTCTCCTCCGGAGAGGCGGTCACGACGGTCAGGGAGGCGGTGCAGGCGGCCGACGAGGTCGGCTACCCGGTCGTCGTCAAGGCGCAGGTGCTGATCGGCGGGCGCGGGAAGGCCGGCGGAGTGAAGCTCGCCGCAAACGCCGAGGAGGTGCGCGAGCACGCCACGAACATCCTGGGAATGGACATCCGTGGTCACACCGTGCGCACGCTGTGGATCGAGCACGCGTCCGACATCGCTTCCGAGTACTACGCGTCGGTGCTGCTCGACCGTTCGGCCAAGCAGCCCCTGGTGATGTTCAGCGTCGAGGGCGGTGTGGACATCGAAGAGGTCGCCGAGAGGACCCCGGAGAAGCTGATCCGCCACCACGTCGACCCGCTTGCCGGCCTCTCGCGCGAGGAGGCCGTGAAGATCGCCACAGAGGGAGGCGCCGACGGCGACGTGGTCGAGGGGGTGGCCGACGCCCTGCAGGCGCTGTATGAGGTGTGGCTGGCGGAGGACGCCACGCTTGCGGAGATCAACCCACTGATCGTCACGCCCGCGAGAGAGGTGAAGGCGCTCGACGCGAAGGTGTCGCTGGACGGGAACGCCCTGTACCGCCACCCGGAGAACCAGGAGCTGTCCGACAGCGAGAACGAGGACCCGATCGAGCGCCGGGCCAAGGAGGAGGGCGTCCAGTACGTCAAGCTCGACGGTGACATCGGCATCCTAGGCAACGGAGCCGGTCTGGTCATGTCCACCCTCGACGTCGTCGCCCAGGCCGGCGGCTCACCGGCCAACTTCCTCGACGCCGGCGGCGGTTCGGACGCCGAGAAGATCAAGCAGGCCGTGCGCCTGATCCTGGCCAACGACGCCGTTAAGGCCGTCCTGTTCAACATCTTCGGCGGCATCACCCGCTGCGACGAGGTGGCCAAGGGGCTGATCGCGGCGTTTGCCGACATCGGGCAGGACGGCAGATCAGTCCCCTTCGTCGTCCGCCTGGACGGGACCAACGACGTGCAGGGACGCGAGCTCTTGCAGCAGGCGGCCCTGCCGAACGTGTACGCGGCGCGCACGATGAACGAGGCCGCCGAGAAGGTCGTGGCTCTGGCTCGCGAGCAGGGCGTGGAAGCGCGGGCATGAGGGCGCTCTACCCGAGCGGGCGGCGCGTGGGAGCGGGCTGATGGCGATTCTGGTCGACGAGCACACGCGGCTGGCGGTTGCCGGCATCACCGGTCGCGAGGGCTCGTTCCACACGCTCAACAACCGCGCCTACGGCACGAACGTGGTGGGCGGCGTCACGCCGGGAAAGGGCGGTCAGGACGTCGAGGGGATACCCGTGTTCGACAGCTGGGCGCAGGCGATGCAGGAGGTCCAGCCGAACACGGCCATGATCTTCGTGCCGCCGCGGTTCGCCGCCGACTCGATCCTCGAGGCCGCAGCGGCCGGAGTGCGAGCTCGTGATCGCAATCACCGAGGGTATCCCCGCGCACGACGAGCTGCGCGTCTACAACATCTTGAAGCGCGATCACCCCATGACACGCCTGATCGGCCCGAACTGCCCTGGCATCCTCTCGCCCGGGAAGGCCAACGTCGGGATCATCCCGGCATCCTTCTTCGAGCAGGGCAACGTCGGTGTCGTGTCGCGCTCGGGGACGCTCACCTACCAGATCGGCAACGAGATCGCCCAGGCCGGCTTCGGCTGCAGCACGATCGTGGGCATCGGCGGCGACCCGGTGCCGGGCTCCTCGTTCGTGGACGTGCTCGAGCTCTTCCAGTCAGACGCGCAGACCGAGCTGATCGTGCTGTCCGGGGAGATCGGGGGATCGGCCGAGGAGGAGGCGGCCGAGTACATCTCCGAGCATGTCTCAAAGCCCGTGGTCGCCTATATCGCCGGGTTCACCGCCCCGGCGGGAAAGCAGATGGGTCACGCCGGAGCGATCATCTCCGGGACCGCCGGGACCGCCGCGGCAAAGGCCCGGGCGCTGGAGGCCAAGGGCGTGCGCGTGGGTCGCACCCCCACCGAGGTGGCCGAGATAGCTGTGCAGATTCTCGGCGGAGCACCCATCACGACCGGGTGATCGCGCGCATCTTGCGCCGTCGCCCGATCGCGCCCGAGCGCCGAGCAGGGCGTTGTGCCGTTGTCGGCGCGACGGCGGCTATCGACGCGCCGTGTCCCGACCGCTACGCTTGATCGCCGTGGACCAGGACGTGGCCAAGACGCTGGGCGAGCTGGAGCGCAAGCTCCACGAGCTCGAACGCACCCTCACCGCGATCGGGCACGAGACGCGCCCGGACGAGGCCACCGTCACGCCGAGCCCGTCGACGCCGCCCAGCTTCGGCCGGCTGGTGGACGAGATGAACGAGCGCGACGAGCCGGCGCGCCCGGTCTCGGCCGCCCGCGATGGCCAACGCGGGCATGGCGGAAAGCGGGGCGCAGGCGCCCTCCGATGACCCGCAGCGAGCGCCGGCGACCGGGCACGGCCAACCGCCCAGCGCGGCTGAGCTGCTGCGCTTTCGTGACCGGCTCGAGCGTACGGCCAGGGAGCTCACCCATGACTACGACGAGTTGCTGGGACGCATAAGCTACGCCGCTGTGACAGCCCCCAGAGGCCCCACGATCTCCTTCGCCCGCGGCGCACCCTCGCTCGACATCATCGACGTGCATAGCCTGAGCGACGCCGCCGTGCGCGCGTTCGAGTCGGACCCGGCAGGTGCCACGGCCTATGGAACGTCGGTCGGCTATCCGCGCCTTCGCGCCTGGATCGCCGACCAACACGGAGTGGAGCCCGAGCGGGTGCTCGTGACGAACGGCTCGATGCAGGCGGACGCCTTCCTGTTCGAGCACCTCGTGCGTCCCGGCGACGAGGTCGTGGTCGAGCGCCCCACATATGACCGCACGCTGCTCTCGCTGCGCCAGCGGGGCGCACGGGTGCATGCGATCGAGCTGCTCTCCGACGGCATCGACACCGACGCGCTCGCGCAGCTGCTCAGCGGTGGTGGCGCGGCCCAGCCCAAGCTGGCGCACATCATCCCCAACTTTCAGAACCCGGCCGGATACACGCTGTCACTAGCCAGACGCCAGACGCTGCTGGCGCTGGCCGCCGCGCACGGGTTCCTGGTGTTCGAGGACGACCCATACGTGGCGCTGCGCTTCAGCGGCGAGTCGCTGCCGACGATGCTGTCGATGGACCCGGACCGGGTGATCTACGCCTCGTCCTTCTCAAAGACGGTGTGCCCGGGCATCCGCGTCGGCTACCTCGTCGGGCCGACCGAGTTGATCGATGCGGTGGCGCAGCTGGCGACCAACACGTACATATCGCCGGACATGGTCGCGCAGGCGATCGTCTACGAGTTCTGCGCCTCGGGCGCGATCGACCGTTCGATCGAGGCGGTCAAGCGGGCGCTCGCCGAGCGTGCCGAGACGTTGGCCAACGCTCTGCGGTCCGAGATCCCCGAGGCCGAGTTCGTCGAGCCGCAGGGCGGCTACTTCATGTGGCTGACGCTGCCGCCCGGCGCCAACGTCCACGCCCTGCACCGAGCTGCAGCCGAGCGCGGGGTGACGTTCGTGAAGGGCACCGACTTCGTGCTCGAGGGAGGGGAGAACACGTTGCGCCTGGCCTACTCGGGCGTCACCCCCCCGCAGATCGAGGAGGGCGTCACGCGCCTGGCCGCCGCCTACCGCTCGCTGAGCTAGCGACCGTAGCGCTGGCCGAGCACCAGCTGCTCCGGCAGCGCGGTGCGTGGCGGCGGCGACGGGTCAGCCGCCACCGAGACGGTCTCGGCGACGCTCGGGGTGAGCGTGCACCGGCGGCCGTCGGCCGTCTGCAGGACCACCTGCTCCTCGTCGCGCTCCGCCAGGCTGCCCTCGAGCCCGGGCTCGAGGCCGGAGCTCTTCAGGTAGCGCAGCAGGTCCTCAGCCTCGTTCTCGAAACGCAGCACGCGCACCGACGCACCGACCTCGACGTCGGCCAGGGGGACACCGACCGGGCGCGCGCCGGCGACGATCGGATGACCGTGGGGACAGGTCTTGGCGTCGCCGATCGCCGCGAGCATTCGCTCCTCGAGCACTGGTGACATCGCGTGCTCGAGGCGCTCGGCCTCCTCGTGCACCTCGTCCCAGGGAACCCCGAGAACGTCAGTCAGAAAGCGCTCGATCAGGCGGTGCCTGCGCACGATGCCCTCCGCATACTCGGCACCGGTGGTGGTGAAGGCAATCGTCCTGTCGGAGTCGCGGGTGATGTAGCCGTCTCGCTCCAGGCGGCCCACCATCTCGTGGACGGTGGGTGCCGAGAGCTGCATCGCCCGCGCCACGTTCGCTCCCGTCATCGGCAGGCCCGCCTCCTGCAGCCAGAACAGGCTCTGCAGGTACTCCTCCTCTGCGACGGTCGCGCTGGCGCCGGTCATGGCTCTGATCCTAGACCACGCCCTGGCCGCCGCACCACGTGGGGGTTCCGTGCTCAGGACAGCTGATCGAAGGTGCACTCACTCGGGTCCTTGTCGTCACGCCAGCGCCGCAACTTGGCGCCGTGGCGGATCCGTCCGGCCGAGACGTGATCGAAGTCGATCTCCACCACGAGCTCCGGGCGCAGAGCCACCCACTCGAGCTCACGCCCGGCACTCCAACGGCTGGGGTCGGCAGAGCCGCGCTCGCCGGTCTCGTACGGGCCGAGGAACTCGACCAGGCGACGCTTCTCGGGCGCGGTCAAGCCCGAGCAGTGCCCGACGACGCGCAGCGTCCCGCCGTCGTAGAGGGCCAGGATCAGCGCTCCCACCGTGTCGGGCTCCTTGCCCGGACGCCAGCCCGCCACGATCGCGTCGATCGTGCGTACGCGCTTGACCTTCGCCATGCCCTTCCTCTCGCCCGGCCGGTACGGCGCCGCGCGCTCCTTGGCGATCGCTCCCTCTGCATGCAGGAGCCACTCGCGCGCCCGCAGCGCATCGCCGGTCGCTCGCATCAAGTCGACAGGCGCCGCGGCGAACCCGTCACCCGCCAGGAGGTCCTCAAGCGCTGCGCGCCGCTCGAGGAACGGACTGTCGAGCAGCGACTCGTCGTCGCGGGCGAGCAGGTCGAACGCCACGTAGCGGGCCGGCGTCTGCACCGACAGGCGCTCCACGCGCGAGGCCGCGGGATGCACGCGCTGAGAGAGAGCGTCGAAGTCCTCGCGCCCGCCGGCCCCGCGTACGACGATCTCGCCGTCGAGCACGTAACGCCCGGACGGCAGCTCCAGCTCCGGGAAGTATCGCCCGAGCGGCTTGCCGCTCCGCGACTGCAGGAAGACCTCCTCGCCGTCGACGAACGCCAGGCAGCGAAAACCGTCGAGCTTGACCTCGTAGACCCACTGCTCGCCCGTCGGAAGCTCCCTGCGCGAGATCGCGAGCTGGGGCTTGACCGGCGGGGAGAGGGGTAGGCTCATCGTCGCGCCCGGCTGGGTTGCACCCGAGGCGGCTCGTGCGTCTGCTTGCGAAAGTGCGGCGGCCAGGGCGCGTCGCCAAGTCCCTCGCGCTCGTCGCGCGCTGCAAGCTCAAGAAGCGAGCCCAGCCTGCCGGGATGCTCGTCGATGTCCGCCGCCGGGTCCCCGTAATCGCGCAGTCGCGCCGGTACCGTCTCCAGACGCAGCTCTGCCGGGTCGACGTCCGGGACCTCCTCCCAGCGCAGCGGACACGAGACTCGCGCATCGGGCACCGCCCGCACCGAGTAGGCCGATGCGACGGTGCGGTCGCGGGCGTTCTGGTTGTAGTCGATGAACACGCCCTCGCGTTCCTCCTTCCACCAGCGACTCGTCGCCCGGCCAGGCATGCGCCGCTCGACCTCGCGCGCCAGCGCAAGCGCGGCCCGGCGCACCTCGTGGAAGCCGTGCTCGGGCTCGATGCGCACGTTCACGTGCATGCCGCGCGAGCCCGAGGTCTTCGGGTAGCCCTGCACGCCGTGCTCGACCAGCACCCGCCGTACGCACAGCGCCACCTCACGGACCTCCGAGAAGGGGACCCCGGGAGAGGGGTCGAGATCGATCCGCAGCTCGTCGGGATGATCCATGTCCGCCCTGCGCACCGGCCAGGGATTCCAGTCGATCACACCTAGGTTGACCCCCCAGACGAGATGCGCGGCGTCATTGGGGACCAGCTCACGTGCGTGGCGACCGCTCGGGAAGGTGACGAGGGCGGTCTGAAGCCACTCCGGCGCGCTCTCGGGCACGCGCTTCTGAAAGAACGGCTCGCCTTGGACGCCGTCGACCCAGCGCTTCAAGACGGTGGGCCGCTCGCGAAGATGGCGCACAACGGCCTGATCGCACTCCAGATAGTAGTTGACGAGATCCATCTTCGTCAGACCCCGCTCGGGAAAGAACATCTTGCCCGGGCTGCTCACGCGCAGCTCGTGACCGGACACCTCGACGATGGCGTGTTCGCGTTTCCCGGGGGACATTGCTGGAAGGATGCCCGATCATGATCCCGCGAACCGTGCTCATCGCGTGCGATGCCTTCGAGGGGCTGAGTGCCCGGCGGGTGGGCGCGGCCATCGCCGGGGGACTCGCGGGCGGCGGGTGGCAGACAGACCTCTTCCCGACCGCCCTGGAGGACGATCTCCGCTCCGAGGATCGTGAGCTCCTCGACTCGCTCGACCTCGACGCTCGCATGCGCCGGGGGCGCGCGGTGGTGCTGGCACCGCGGCGTTTGCGGACTCCCACGCCGGCGGCGACCGCGACATACGAGATCGCCACCCGCGCGCGTCAGGGCGGAGTGCCCGCATATGTGGTGACCGCCGAGAACATGCTCGATCCGTTCGCAGCGCGCATGTTCGATCTGCAGTTGATTCTCGAGGCCTCAGACCCACCGGCGCTCAGGGCGGCCGGCAGAAAGCTGGCGAAGCTGATCTGAGCGCTCAGCCCTGGCAGCCGGGGCACCAGAACGTCAGCCGGTTGTTCTCCCACTGGCCACGCTGACGGATGATCGATCCGCAGCGCCGACAGGGCCGGCCGGCGCGGCCGTATACGGCGCGCGGCCGTGCGGAAAAACCGTCGCGGGCCGACCTCTGCATGTGCTCGCGGGCGAAGCCGACCACCGCCAGCGCCTCCTCGTCGGACACCTCGGCGAGGGGCCGCCAGGGATCAACGCGCGCGGCAAAGCACGACTCCGCCTTCCACAGGTTGCCGATCCCGGCCACGGTCCTTTGGTCAAGCAGCGCGTCCCCGATCGGGCGAGCTGGATCGTCCCCGCGCAACCGACCGAGGAACCGCTCGACCTCGAAGCTGTCTCCCAGCACGTCCTGGCCGAGGAGCGCAAGGCGTCGGCGCAGGCGGGACTCCGTGAGCAGCTCGAGCACGGGCCCGTCGAACTGGACAACCTCCCAGCCGCCGGCACCGAGCAAGAGCCACGCCCGTCCACGGCCACGGCTCCAGCGCTGACCGTCGGCGTACACGCCCCACAGGCCCGTCATGCGCAGATGAGAATGCAGCGAGAGATCGCCCTCGAAGCGCACGAGCAGATGCTTGCCGTAGGCGTCCACCGAGCGAATCGCCCGGCCCGCCAGCTGTCTCGGCCAGTGCAGGCCCTCGTGGCGTCGATGGGGGGTAAGGATCTGCTCGGGCACGCGTTCTGCGAGTACCGCTCGAATGCGCGCGGCCGCATGATGGATCGTGTCGCCCTCGGGCATGCCCTTCACGATGGCAGAGCGCGGCCCACCCGTTCCAAAACTCCGACCGCTAGGCTCGCTGAGCGAAATGGCAGCTCGCCCCTCCCGCCCGCGCTCGCGGTTCACGCCCGGCTCAAGCCGCGCCACCGTCGTCGGGGCGGGGTCCTTCGGAACCGCCCTGGCGGTGATGTTGGCCAGGGGCGGTCTGCGCACGACCCTGCAGACGCGCACTGCAGAGCAGGCGGTCCGCCTGGTAGAGGAGAGAGAGAACCGCCTCTACCTTCCCGGCGTCGCGCTCCCGCCCTCGCTGCGCATCGAGCCGGTCTCCGCCGGCGTGGCGCGCGCGGACTTCGTGTTCCTGGCCGTGCCCTCGAGCGGGCTCGGCCACGTGATCGAAACGCTCGGCGAGGCTGGGCTGGAAGCCTCGACCGCGGTTGTCTCGGTCGCCAAGGGCCTCGTGCCGCCGCATGGACTGCCCCCCACGACCGTTCTCAGCACCACGTTCGGCGCCCATCGCGTGGCCTGCGTGGGCGGACCGGGACACGCCCAGGAGATGGTGCACGCCGGCGCCGCGCTCGTGGCCGCGTCGAGCGATGAGGAGCTCGCACGGTCGCTGGCTCAGGTGTTCACCCGCGCCGGCGTCGTCTGCGAGCGGTCGAACGACCCACTCGGGGTGGAGCTGGCCGGATCGGCCAAGAACGCGGCCGCACTCGCCGCCGGGGCCACCGAGGGACAGGGCCTCAACGCCGCCGGGGCGGCCGCCGGTCACATCTTCGCCGAGGTCTGGCGCCATGCCGAGCGACTCGGCGCACGCCCGGAGTCGATGATCGGGCTGGCCGGGACGGGTGATCTCGTGGCCACGGCGCTCGCTCCCCAGAGCCGCAACCGCCGGGCCGGAGAGCTGCTCGCCGCGGGTGTCCCCGCGGCGGAGATACCGGCCGTCATCGGTCAGGCGGTCGAGGCGCTCGAGTCGGTGCCGCTGCTGGCCAGCGCCCTCGAGAACGCGGGTGTCGGCGCACCGGTCACAGGTGCCCTCGGCCGCTTGATCTCCGGGGAGCTACCGCTCGAGGAGTGGGTCGCGCTCGTCCGGGCGACCGTGCCCCCGCCGGCGCTGTGGCGCCGGCGTCCGCGGCCCGGCTTCTGGCAGCGGCTGCGGCTGCGGCGCTCGCAGGGATAGTTATTGACCGCCCAGCCTGGGCGCCCTCAGGATGCCCTCATGAGCGTGCTGAGGACGGCCTCGTAGACGCCCGCCCCGTGCGCGGCCTCGGCGACCCGCACGTTGTCGTGGTCGGTCATCGCCTCCCGTATCAGCGGGTCGCGCTGCACCGCGTTGGCGACCAGCCAGAAGGTGCCCACATGAGCGGCGCACGCGAGGTCCTCACGAGAGTCCCCGACGGCGAAGGTCTGCTCCCGCGAGTAGCCACGAGCGCGGCGGTGGAAGGCGACGGCACCGGCCTTGGAGGCACCGGCGGGCACGAGGTGGTAGCCCCGCACGTGGGACAGCTCGGCCAGGGCCTCGGAGCGGCGGCTGACTGCTCCGTTGTCCACCAAGCGCAGATCCTCGTGGCCGTGCTCGGCGAGCGTGCGGTCGACCTCGAACGCGTCCACGAGACCGCGGAAGAGGTGAGAGACTTCGCGCTCGGTGTGCCACGGCTCGTGATACTCGAGCCTTCCCGCGTAGCGCTCGAGCAGCAGCGCCGGGGCGCCGGAGAGCTCGATCTGCTCGGCGATCGACAGCTCGCCGGGGGTCAGCTCGCCGGTCAGCCAGTGCTGCTCTCCCTCCAGCACGACGCACGCGCCGGCCTCGAAGATGTAGGAGCTCTGGCCGAGCAGCCGCGCGTCCTCTAGCACTTGGGCGCGCCGGCGCCCGGACATCAGGACGACCTCCACGTCGGCCCGCAGGCACGCCTGCACGGCGCGCACGCCGTCGATCGACACGGCGCCCTCGCCGTCGTGGAGCAGCGAGGCACCGCGGCCGAGCAGGGTCCCGTCGAGGTCGACATACATGCAGCGCACGTGCGAGCCTCCGCTCACGCAATCCCTCCCTGTGCAGCCCGTCCACCGTTGGCACAGTGACCGGCGACGGACCCGGGGGCGCCCGCGGTGGCCGCGAGGCTCGCCAGGGGCGGGCGCTCGAGCGGCGCGTGCCCGCGCGCGCCCGCATCTCCAGGCGGCATGGCGGGCCCGGCCTCGACCAGACGCCCCTCGCGTTCCAGGCGCCGGGCGATCGTGGCCAGCACCGTCAGCGCCATCGGTGCGAGCGCCGACAGCGGCTGGTGATGGTTGCGGTGCTCCTCCAGGTCGACCTGGGCGATCCCATCCAGGCCGAGGACCTTCCACGCGTCGATCAGCATCGCTATCTCCACGCCGTATCCGGTCGCGAACGGCAGCCGCTCGAGTAGCTCTCGCCGCGCCGCGACCTCTCCGGCGAGCGGCTGGCGCACCTGCGCAAGCGCCGGGTAGAAGAGCTCGAGCGCCGGACGCGCCAGCAGATGGTTGACGCGCCCTCCACCCTCGGCGCCGGAGGCGCCGTGCCCGGCGGTCGCGTCGCCGATCCGCGATTCGGCGGCGGCGGGGAACGGACGGCGGTAGAAGGCCTTTACGAAGGACACGCCCGGCTCGCATACGAGCGGGCCGATCAGACCGGTGACGAAGTGCGCGCCGAAGCCCTCGGTGTCGGCGTCCACGAAGCAGACCAGCTCGCCCTCGAGCACGGACAGGGCGCGCCACATCGCGTCGCCCTTGCCCAGAACAGCCCCGTAGGCGGGCATCAGCTCGTCCTGCTGGCAGACGACCGCGCCCGCGCGCTCGGCCACGGTTGCGGTGCCGTCGGCGGAGTCGGCGTCGACGACCACGACCTGATCGATGACCCCCGCGTCGCGCATCCGCATGAGGACCTCCACGATCTCTGCGACAGTCGCGGCGCACTCGCGCGCGGGCAGGCAGACCGAGACGCCGAGGTTCCGCTCGGTGCGCTCGGCCGCGATGCGGGCGGCCGGATACAGGGAATGGTGGAAGGAGCGTCTCTCTGCCCATCGCTCGGCGGCGAGCGCAGGATCGGCGCGCCCGTCCACGGTGCGGGAAACCGAAAGCCGGTCGTTGCCGTCTTTATCGGGGCGACTGGAGCTGGCGGTTGGCATCAGCTCTACTATCGCAAGCTGTGGCCCAGGAGCGGAGAGCCGAGCTTTGGAGCGCACTGCTGGAGGAGGGCCTGGAGGACGGCAGGCTCGTGAGCCAGGCGCGCGAGGGGCCGGGACGGGCGAAGCTCGTGGATCCACCCGCCGAGCTGCATCCTGATGTGCTGGCCGCGCTCGCACGGCTGAACGTCGCGCACCTGTACTCCCACCAGGAGCAGGCGGTGCACTCGGCCTGGGGCGGCCCGACGATCATCACCACGGGAACGGCCTCCGGCAAGTCGATGTGCTTCAACCTGCCAACCCTCGACGTCCTCTGCCGCGACGCGCGGGCGCGCGCCCTGTACGTGTACCCGACCAAGGCGCTCGCCCAGGACCAGGCGCGGGCGCTGACCGCCTTCGGCCTGACCAAGCGCGTTCGCCCCGCGATCTACGACGGTGACACCCCGCGCGAGGCCCGCGCCGGGATCCGCCGAGACGCCAACGTGGTGCTCACCAACCCGGACATGCTGCACGTGGGCATCCTTCCGAACCACGCCGCCTGGGCTGAGCTCTTCGCGAACCTGGCCGTGGTGGTGATCGACGAGGCGCACTCCTACCGCGGGGTATTCGGCTCGCACGTGGCCAACGTGATGCGCCGGCTGCGGCGTATCGCGGCCGCGTACGGCACCGAGCCGCGCTTCCTGCTCACCTCGGCGACGATCGCCAACCCCGTGGAGCTGGCCGAGCGCCTCACCGGTCTGGAGGACGTGAGCCTCATCGACCAGGACGGCTCGCCGGCCCCGGCCAGGCAGATAGCCGTGTGGAACCCTCCGCTCAGCGACGAGGAGCTCGGGACGCGCCGATCGGCGCTCGCCGAGGCCGCCGAGCTGCTGGCGCGCCTGGTGAGAGACGGGGCGCGCACGATCTGCTTCATCAAGTCGCGCAAGGCCGTCGAGCTGCTGAGCCGATTGGTCAAAGGAGAGCTCGAGCACACACACCCCGAGCTGGCCGAGCTCGTCGTGCCCTACCGCGCCGGCTACACCTCCCAGCAGCGGCGCGAACTGGAGGGCCGCCTCACGCGCGGGGAGCTGCGCGCGGTGATCACGACCGACGCGCTGGAGCTCGGCATCGATATCGGCGAGCTCGACGTCGCCGTGGTGGTCACCTTCCCGGGAACCGTCGCGTCATTGCGCCAGATGTGGGGACGCGCCGGCCGCCGCGGGCGTGGTCTGGCCATCTACGTGGCGGGCGAGGATGCGCTCGACCAGTTCTTCGCCCGCCACCCCGAGGACTTCCTCGACCGGCCCGTCGAGTCGGCCATCCTGGACCACGAGAGCCCTCTGATCTTCCGCCAGCACCTGCTCTGCGCGGCTCACGAGGGCCCCTTGTCCAACGACGATGCCGAGTTCCTGGGACCGCGATGGGAGGCCTACGCCGAGCTCATGCTCAGTGCCGGTGAGCTACGCCGAAGACCGATCGACGCCGGGCGGCCGGGCACGAGCGAAGACCGTCAAGAGGACGCAGCCCGCGCGGGGGCCGGGTCGGGCTCCTACGTGCCCCGCCGCCACGGCAGCTACCCCGCGGCGGAGGTGTCGCTGCGCTCGGCCTCTCCCGACAGCTTCGCGATCGTGGACGTCTCCTCGGGCGAGCTGCTCGGCTCGACCGAGGCGGCGCGCGCCCACTCGACCGTTCACGAGGGGGCGATCTATCTGCACCTCGGACAGGCCTACGAGGTGCGCGAGCTCGACCTCGACCGCCGGCGCGCGCTCGTCGCGCCGTTCAACGGCGACTGGTATTCGCAGCCCAAGCGCATCACCGACACCGACATCGTCCGCCTGCTCGACCGCCGGGAGACAATGGGGGTCAGGCTCTCATTCGGCGAGGTGAGCGTCACCGACACCGTCCTTGCCTACCAGCGAAGGCGCGTCGCAGACCACACCCCCATCGAGCTCGTGGCCCTCGATCTCCCGTCCACGAGCTTCCCGACGCAGGCGCTCTGGTTCGAGCTCGACGCGCAGGCGCTCGCCGAGACGATCCCGCTGGAGACGCTCCTCGGCGCGCTGCACGCCACCGAGCACGCCCAGATCGCGGTCCTCCCGCTGATCGCCATGTGCGATCGCTGGGACATCGGAGGACTGTCTACAAACCTGCACCCCCAGACCGGCGTGCCAACGATCTTCCTCTACGACGGGCACCCGGGCGGCATCGGCATCGCGCGCACGGCCTTCGCCCGCTTCGAGGAGCTCTGCGGCGACGCGCGCCGCCTGATCGGCGAGTGCCCGTGCGCGGACGGCTGCCCGTCGTGCGTGCAATCGCCAAAGTGCGGCAACCTCAACGAGCCCCTGTCCAAGGCTGGCGCGCTGCTGCTGTTGGAGGGCATGCTCGCAGCCCCCGCCGAGCCGGCCCTCGGAGTGGCGCCGTGAACCACCCGCGCCGCTGCGCTCCGAACGACATGCTCAGTTGTTGAGGGCATGGCGGCCGAACCATCAAACGGCGTGCTTCTGAGCCAATGCCCAGGCTAGTGTTCAACCCCATCAAGAAGCCAGCTCTGATCTTCCTGCTGGTCTCGTCGATCGCGCTTGCGGCGGCGGCGGCCGGCGCACAGGCGCCGCCGAGCCAGTCGCCCATGGCGCAGGGCAGTCCGTCGATCTTCGAAGGACCCGGCGGACGCGTCGCGCTGGTGGGCTGGATACTGCGCAAGGATCCCGCCAACCGTGGCCTCGGGCTCGGCTGGTCCAGCGGCGACTTCCAGGGCACGACGGTCGGTGTGCCGAATGTGGTCAGCCCGACGCCCTTCAGCGGAGCCGCCGGCGCCCGGAACTACGAAGGCTCGGTCGCCTGGTACCGAACGAGCTTCCAGGCCCCTCACGCGGGCCTCTACGCCCTGAGCTTCATCTCTGCGAACTACCAGGCGACCGTGTGGGTCGACGGGCACCTGTTGGGCTCCCACAGGGGCTCATACCTACCGTTCGAAATGCGCGCGCGGCTGAACCAGGGGGCGCACACGGTCGTGGTGCGGATCGACTGGCGGTTCCCGGCGGAACAGTCCAAAGCGGGCTTCCACCGCACCTGGTTCAACTGGGGCGGTCTCAACGGCGAAGTGGACGTACGCCCGGTCGGTGAAAGCGAGCTCTCGGACCCCACAATCCAGACGACTCTCGCGCCCGACGCCCCCGATGCCGGCGAAGCGACCGTCAAGGTAAGCGTGGAGCTCCGCAACGACGGGCCGGCGCGGACGATCCTCCCGGAAGGCTCGCTCGTGCGCGACGGCCAGACGATCCGCCTGAGCTTTCCCTCCCAGACGCTCGCCCAGGGCCAGACGGCCACCGCGACCGCAACCGCGACCGTGACCCAGCCGGCCCTGTGGTCGCCCTCCACGCCCAACCTGTACACGCTCTCCCTCGCAGTCGGCCAGGAGAGCAGCTACTCGGCACACGTCGGGCTGCGTCAGCTCACCTGGCACGGGGGGCAGATGTACCTGAACGGCGAACACCTGCAGCTGCACGGGGCGACGATCCAGCAGGACGCGCTGGGACACGGCGACGCGCTGACAGCCGGCGGATGAGAACACGATCGTCTCAGAGCTCAGGGCGATCGGCGCAAACGCCGCTCGCACCCAGCATCCGCTCGACCCCGGGCTGCTCGAACGGCTCGACGCCGCCGGCATCCTCGTGTGGCAGGGAGTCGGCCCGGTCGAAGGGGCCGGCAACTGGTACTCGGACACGCCGAGGCTGCTCGCCGAAGCCGAGCAGCAGGTTCGCACCGCGGTGCTCGCGGCCGAGACTGCACCCGTCGATCATCGCCTGGAACCTCGTCGACGAGGTCGCGGGCAACGGCCGTGACAGCGACGAGGTGCAGTACGTGCAGACGCTGACCCGCTGGCTGCACGCGAACGACCCGACCAGGATGGTGGCAGTCGACGTGTGGGGCGACCACCCGCCGCGTCATCCCGGGACCCTTTACGACGGGGCGGACGCGATCGCCGAGACCGACTACTCCGGCTGGTATGACTCTCCCCACGACTCGCCCCGGCAGCTGAGTACGCTGATGCGCAACCGCCTGGCGGCGATGCAGCAGGCCTTCCCCGGCAAGGTGCTCGTCATCAGCGAGTTCGGCGCCGAATCCAACGGCCTGAACCCCAGCGGCAGCCCCGGCAGCTACGAGCTATCCAGTCACGGCTGCTCGCGGAGCACATCGCCGTCTACGAGGCCGATCCGGACCTCAGCGGGATGCTCATCTGGGTGCTCCGCGACTACCCTCTCAGCCCCACCTTCGAGGGCGGCTCGATCCACAACGTGCTGCCCAGGCTACGCCTGATCGAAGGGCTCAACCAGAAGGGCCTGTTCGACCTACGACGGACGGCCCAAGCCGGCCGTCGCGGTGGTGGCGCGGCTGTTCAAAGCGCTGCCGACGGGCTGACGCCGGCCGCCCGGGCAGGCGCTCGGCGCCGTGGGCTCAGGCCTGGTTCCCGCGGGCGATCTTGCGCAGGTCGATCGTCTCGTCGTACAGCTTGCGCGTCGACGCCCTCCTCCAGCGCCACCTCGCGCAGCGGGCGCCCGGAGGCGGTGGCCTTCTTGACGATCACGGTCCCCTTGTCGTAGCCGATCGCGCCGTTCAGCGCGGTGGCGACGGCCAGCGTGGCGCCCGCCGAGGCGTCGGTGCCGGCCCTGTTGACCTGGATGCCGTCCACGCACTTCTCGGCGAACACGCGCGTCGCGGCCGACAGCAGGCTGCAGCGACTGCAGCAGGTTGCGCGCGATCAGCGGGATGCGGACGTTGAGCTCGAACTGGCCCTGCAGCCCGCCGACGGTGATCGCGGTGTCGTTGCCGATCACCTGGGCTGAGACCTGCAGCACCACCTCGGGGATCACCGGGTTGACCTTGCCGGGCATGATCGAGGAGCCCTTCTGCAGCTCGGGCAGGAAGAGCTCGCCGATGCCGGCGCGCGGGCCGGAGCCCATCAGCGCCAGGTCGCCGGCGATCTTGGTGAGCGACACGGCGACCACCTTCAGCGCGCCCGAGAGCTCGACCAGCGCGTCGCGGTTGGCCTGCGCCTCGAAC
The DNA here is from genome assembly GCA_963730575.1 of uncultured Solirubrobacteraceae bacterium. Lineage (GTDB taxonomy): Bacteria > Actinomycetota > Thermoleophilia > Solirubrobacterales > Solirubrobacteraceae > Palsa-744. The sequence goes on along the minus strand of CAVSSG010000003.1, from coordinate 151,452 downwards.
GGGTCGAGCGGAGCGGCGATCTGCTTGAGACCGGACTCCCGCCTCAGGCGCGCGCGCACCTTCTCGGCGAACCTCGGGTGGGTGTTCAGCCCGGTGCCGGTGGCGGTGCCGCCGAGCGGGATCTGCCCGACGTGGACGAGCGCCGCCTGCACGCGCTCGGCGCCGAGCGCCATCTGGGCGGCGTAGCCGGCGAACTCCTGGCCGAGCGTGACGGGCACGGCGTCCATCAGGTGCGTGCGCCCGGCCTTGACGACGTTCTGGAAGCTCTTCGCCTTCCGCGCGAACGAGCGCTCGAGCTGCTTCAGCGCGGGCAGCAGCTCGTTCTGGGCGACGTCCAGCGCGGCCAGGTGGACGGCCGAGGGGAACACGTCGTTGGAGGACTGGCCCATGTTGACGTGGTCGTTGGCGTGCACGCCCTCGCCGGCCAGCCGGGCGATGACCTCGTTGGCGTTCATGTTCGTCGAGGTGCCGGAGCCGGTCTGGAAGACGTCGATCGGGAACTGCTCGTCGTGCTTGCCCGCGGCGATCTCCGCGGCGGCCTTCTCGATGCGCGAGGCGCTCCGCTTGGAGAGCAGGCCGAGCTCGCCGTTGACGGCGGCGGCGGCGCCCTTGATGCGCGCCAGCCAGTGCATGACCGCCACCGGCACCGTCTCGCCCGAGATCGGGAAGTTCTCGACGGCCTTGGCGGTCTCGGCGCCCCACAATTGCTGCTTGTTCGGCATCTCGGCTCTCCTTTTTCGCTGTCGGCGAGGACAGACCCTATCCGCAGAAGGCGGCCAGCTCCCGCGCCAGCCCGACGGGATCGTCATAGGCCATCAGGAATCCGGTGCCGCTGAGCACCCGCAGCTGGCCGTCGGGCAGCCGTGCCAGCGCCTCTTCGGCGGCCCACAGCGGGTGCAGCGCGGTCCTGATCGGCCCACAGCAGCAGCACGGGCATCGTCAGCTCGGGGTAGGCGTCGAGCAGCTGGCGCTGCGCACCGCGCGGCCAGGCGCGCGCGCACTTCGCCCACGAGCGGGCGAGGCTCGAGTTGCCGGGGACGTCGGCGAAGGCATGGCGCATCAGATCGCATGCGGCCGGGTTCCCGCGCGCGGACAGGCGCAGGCCCCGCCGGGGCGTGAACACCGCGCGGGTGCCGTGGGAGAGCAGGCGATCCAGGCCCGGCAGCGCACCCATGCGGGTCGTCAGCCGCCAGGCCGCGCGCAGCAGCGGGTGCCGTGGCGGCGCGTGCAGGCGGTTGCCCATCAGCACCAGCCGCTCCGGCCGCACGCGGCCGGTGAGGACCGCGTGCAGGAGGATCTCCGCGCCGGCGTCGTGGCCGGCGATGCAGCGGCCGCGGGCCGAGCACCTCGGCGCGAGAACCCGCCGAGCACCTCGGCGAACCAGTCGAGCGTGTACGGATGGCGCCAGCGATCCTCGGAGTCGCCGTGCAGCGGCAGGTCGGGGAGCACGACGCGGAAGCGGTCGGCCAGCTGCTCGACCGCCGGCTCCCACTCCTTGTGCGAGAGCAAGGCCGAGTGCAGCAGCGCGAGCGGCGGGCCGGCGCCGAGCTCGCGGTAGGCCACGCGCGCGCCGTCGCGGTGGTGGTAGAGGCGAAGCCTCACGGTTGCATCGTAGGTGTGCGCCGCCGCCGGCCGGAGATCCCCCGCGTGCCCCCTCCTACAATGGGCCGCCCCGTGAAGGCACCGTTCCATCACCCTCTGATCCCCCGCCGCGAGGTCGATCCTCGCCAGGAGCTGCCGGCGCTCGAGCTGGAGGTGCTGGAGCGCTGGCGCGAGCGCGACGTGTTCGCGCAGTCGCTGCGCGCGCGCGACGGGGCACCGCGGTGGGTCTTCTACGAGGGCCCCCCCACGGCGAACGGGCCGCCCGGCTCCCACCACGTGCTCTCGCGCGTGTTCAAGGACATCTACCCGCGCTTTCAGACCATGCGCGGCTACCTGGTGGAGCGCAAGGGCGGCTGGGACTGCCACGGGCTGCCGGTGGAGATCGCGGTCGAACAGGAGCTGGGCATCACCACCAAGGCCGAGATCGAGGACGTACGGGATCGCGGAGTTCAACGCAGCGCTGCCGCGCGTCGGTGTTCGCCTACCTGGAGGAGTGGAACCGGCTGACCGAGCGGATCGGCTTCTGGCTCGACCTCGAGCACGCCTACCGCACGCTCGATGAGAGCTACATCGAGTCGGTCTGGTGGGCGCTCGCGCAGATCGACGAGCGCGGGCTGCTCTATGAGGGACACAAGGTCGTGCCCTACTGCCCGCGCTGCGAGACCACGCTGTCCTCGCACGAGGTCGCGCTCGGCTACCAGGACGTAGTCGATGAGAGCGTCTTCCTGAAGCTCCCGGTGCTCGAGCGGCAGGCGAGAAGCTGCTCGTGTGGACGACCACGCCGTGGACGCTGCCGGGCAACGTCGCGGTGGCGGTCTCGCCGACGGCCACCTACGCGAGGGTGCGGATCGGCGAGGAGATCTTCGTGCTCGCCGAGGATCGCGTCGCGACCGGTGCTCGGCGAGGGGGCCCGAGATCGCTCGAGCGGTTCTCCGGGCGCGGAGCTCGCCGAGCGCTTACGGCCACTACGAGGGGCCGATCTTCAACGACCGGCGCTGCCGGCGGACTTCCCGATCCTGGCCGACGACTTCGTCACCACCGAGGACGGCACCGGCATCGTGCACCTCGCGCCGGCCTTCGGCGAGGACGACTACCGCGTGGCGGCGGCGGCGGGGATCTTCAAGCCCGATCGAGCCGCACACGCTGCTACAACCCGGTCCGCCCGGACGGCACCTACGACCAGCGCGTGCGCAGCCACGACGGCCGCTCGCTACGAGGGGCGCTTCGTCAAGGACCCGGAGCTCACGCAGCGAGCTGATCGAGGATCTGAGCGAGCGCGGGCTGCTGCTGCGCGCGCGAGGCATACGAGCACTCCTACCCCCACTGCTGGCGCTGCGGCACGCCGCTGCTCTACTACGCGAAGACCTCGTGGTACATCGCCACGACGACGCTGCGCGACGAGCTGCTGGCGCGCCAACGAGACCGTGACCTGGCACCCGCCGCACGTCAAGCACGGCCGCTTCGGCGACTGGCTGTCGAACAACGTCGACTGGGCGCTCTCGCGCGAGCGCTACTGGGGCACGCCGCTGCCGGTGTGGCGCTGCGCGCATGGCCACGTGCACGTGGTCGGCTCGTTCGCCGAGCTCGAGAGGCTCTCGGGCGACGACGCTCGACGACCACCACCGCCCGTATGTGGACGAGGTCCAGTTCCCCTGCCCTCACCGGCAGGAAGCGTCCGCGCAGGCCTGCGGCGAGCCGATGCGCCGCGTGCCGGAGGTGATCGACGTGTGGTTCGACTCCGGCGCGATGCCCTTCGCCCAGCACCACCACCCGTTCGAGCACGAGCTCGAGTTCCAGCAGAGCCTTTCCCGCGGACTTCATCTGCGAGGCGCAGGACCAGACGCGCGGCTGGTTCTACTCGCTGCTCGCGATCTCCACGCTCCTGGCCCGGCCGGCCCCCTACAGGAACGTGGTGTGCCTCGGCCTGATCCTCGACGAGGAGGGACAGAAGATGTCCAAGTCCAAGGGCAACACGGTCGAGCCGTGGCAGGTGCTCGACACCTACGGCGCGGACGCCTTCCGCTGGTACTTCTTCACCTCCAAGCAGCCCTGGGACGGCTACCGCTTCTCCACGGAGGCGATCGGCGAGGGCGTGCGCCTGTTCCTGAAGCAGCTGTGGAGCACGTACTACTTCTACGTCGCTCTACGCGCATGCCGGCGCGGAGGAGCTGAGCCACTCCTCGGCCGGGCACCGCCGGCGCGGCCGGGCGGGCGGCGGCTCCGATCTCGACCGCTGGGCGCTGTCGCGCACGGCCGGCACGGCCGAGCTGGTCGCCGAGCGGCTGGACGCCTACGACGCGACGACGGCCGCCCGGGCGATCGCCGAGCTCGTGGACGAGCTGTCCAACTGGTACGTGCGCCGCTCGCGCCGGCGCTTCTGGGACGGCGACCCCGCCGCCTTCAGCACGCTGCGCACGTGCCTGCTGACGGTCGCCAAGCTGCTGGCCCCCTTCTGCCCGTTCATCGCCGATGAGATCTACGACAACCTCGACGGCACGCTGGCGAGCGTGCACCTGTGCGACTTCCCGGCGGGCGACGAAGCTGCCGCGCGCGCGACGAGGAGCTCGAGGAGGCGATGGCGCTCGCGCGCGAGACCGTGCGCCTGGGGCTGGGCGCACGCGGGAAGGCCAAGATCAAGGTGCGCCAGCCGCTCGGCGAGGCGGTCGTCGTGGCAGACGGGCGCGAGCGCGAGGCGATCGAACGGCTGGCCGACGTCGTGCGCGAGGAGCTGAACGTCAGGCGCGTGCGCTTCGTGGCGGCCGCCGATGAGCTGGGCAGCTACGAGGTGAAGGCCAACTACCGCACGCTCGGGCCGCTGTTCGGCAAGGACATGCCGCTGGCGGCCGACGCGATCGCCGCGCTCGACCCCGCGCACGTCGCTGGCCGCCCTGCGCGAGGACGGCGGCGGGGCTCCCGGCCCAATCGGGATCAGCGGTCGCCGGGCGCGAGCACACGCTGTCAGCCGACGACGTGATCCTCACGATGCGCGCCCCCGAGGGCTACAGCGTCGAGCGCGAGGGCGCCCACGCGGTCGCGCTTGGATCTCGCGATCGACGAGGACCTGCGCGAGGAGGGCTATGCGCGCGAGATCGTCCACGCCGTCCAGAACGCGCGCAAGACCGCCGGCCTGCAGGTCGAGGACCGGATCGAGCTGGCCCTCGACGGCGACCCCGCGCTGATGAGAGCCGGCGAGGCCCACCGCGACTACCTCGCGGGCGAGACGCTCGCGGTCGAGCTGTCGCTCGGGAACGCCCTGCCGCGGCGACGCGGCCGATGCGTACTCCGAGCAGACCGACGTCGAAGGCCTGACGCTGATCATCGCCCTGCGCCGCGCCGGACTCTAGGCGGCGGCAGAGGGCGGGCTCCAGCTCCTGCTCGAGCTTCTTCTTGGGGTAGGCGCCGATCACGGTCTTGACCGGCTGGCCGCCCTTGAAGAGGATCATCGTCGGGATCGAGAGCACCTGGAAGCGAGCCGCCGTCTGCGGGTTCTCGTCGATGTCCAGCTTGACGATCCTCAGGTCCGGGCGCTCGGAGGCGATCTCCTCGAGCACCGGGGCGACGACACGGCAGGGACCGCACCAGGGCGCCCAGAAGTCGACGAGCACAGGCCCTTCGGCCTCGAGGACCTCGGCGTCGAAATTGGTGTCTGTGACTTGGGTGAGGGTGCCTGCCATTGCGATCTCCTTGTTAGCTTTCCTATCACTATACAAAATGAAGGAACCCGGTGCTCGGAGATCACCTCACGACGATGGTCCAGCCTTCCGAGGAGCGCACGATCGGCGCGTGGATGTGGGTGAGCGCCACGAACAGGTGCGGAGACACGTAGACCTCGATCAGCGCGGCGATCACGAGCATCGGGACGGCCAGCGCCACGGTCACGACCGTGGCGGCCAGCAGCTGCTCCCACTCACCCCGCCGGCTGGCGATGATCCAGGCCGCCAGGGGCAGGAACAGCGCGACCAGCTCGGGGATCGCGTGCGGAAGGACTCCCAGCAGCAGCAGGCCGGGCGACACCCTGCAGAAAGCCCGACACGCCCGCCGAGCGTGTGCCCGAGCACGTACGCCTGCGCGCTCAGCGAGAAGGCTGTGGCGGCGGCGACGAAGGCGATCGCGATGCGCCCGCCGTGCTCGTGCACCCAGCGCGAGACGCCCTCGTGCTGCGCGGCCTGCAGGGGCAGCGAGCTGCCGGCGATGAAGCCGGCGACGCAGGCCATCGCGTGGAGCGCGAGCACGAGCATGTTGTGGCGCAGCACGTTGAGCACGTCGCCGCCGTCGCCGACCGCGAACGGCGGCTGCAGGGTGATGATCTGCTGATAGCCGTGATCCAGCGAGGAGACGACCCACACGGCGAGCAGAAGGCCGATGGCCGCGACCGCCGCCCCCAGCGACCCACCCACCCAGCACGGAGCCGGGAGTTCCCTGCCAGGTGCGAAGCGTCGCGCGCGTATGGCGGACGCCATGCGCGAACGCGTAGGCCGATGCGTCCATCTCACCTGCATCGGCCGGCGGGTCGGCTACCTGAAGCGCAGGCCCGGCACGAGCCACATCGCCTCGGCGGCGATGCGCCAGGACATCTTGCTCTTCCCGCGCTGGCGCTCGCGGAACACGATCGGCACCTCGACGACCCGGAAGCCGGCGCGCACCGCGCGGTAGGTCAGCTCGACCTGGAAGGCGTAGCCTCGGGAGCGGACGCTGTCGAACTGGATCGCCTCCAGCACCTCGCGGCGGAAGCACTTGAATCCGCCGGTCAGATCACGCACGTGCAGGCCGAGCACCAGACGTGCATACGTCGAGCCGCCCTGGCTGACGAAGCGGCGCAACGGGCTCCAATCGCTGACGCCGCCGCCGGGCACGTAACGCGATCCGAGCGCCAGGTCGGCGCCCTCGTGGATCGCCGCCAAGCAGGCGCGCGAGGTCGGCCGGATCGTGGGAGAAGTCGGAGTCCATCTCCATCACGTATCCGGCTCCGTGGTCGAGGGCATGGCGAAAGCCGGCGAGGTAGGCGGGTCCGATTCCGTTCTTCTCGGAGCGATGCAGCACCGAGACCCAGTCGTGCGCGGCGGCGAGCCCGTCGGCGAGCTCGCCGGTGCCGTCGGGCGAGCCGTCGTCCACCACGAGCACGCGAAAGCCCTCGGGAGCGGCACCGGCGAGCACGTCGCCCGCGGCAGCGACGATCGCCTCGATGTTCTCAGCCTCGTTGTAGGTTGGCAGTATCAGCCAGGGCTCGCCGGACATGTGGGTCGGCTAACCCTAGAGCGTCGGCAGCCGCCGCGTGACGAGCCCTCGCCTCGCGCCTGGCGGCCCTACCCTGAACCACGTGGCCCAGCCCGAGCTGTCCAACGGCGCGATCGCCGACGCCCTGGAAGAACTGGGCGACCTGTACGAGCTCGACGGAGCCATCGTGCACCGCGTGCTCGCCTACCGCGCGGCTGCAAAGACGGTGCGAGAGGCGACGATGTCGGTCGCGGCGCTCGCACGAGCGGGCCGGGCGACCGAGCTGCCCGCGATCGGCAGCACGCTGCAGGAGAAGATCGTTTCGCTGCTGGACACGGGCACGATCCCAGCGGCGGAGAGACTGCGCGCGAAGTTCCCGAGCGGCCTGATCGCGATCACGCACCTGCCCGGGCTTGGACCCAAGCGCGCGCGGCTGATGTACTCGGAGCTGGGCATCGACTCGCTCCAGAAGCTACGCGAGGCGGCACAGAGCGAGAAGCTGCGCACCGTTCGGGGGCTCGGGCCCAAGCTGGAGGCGAGCGTGCTGTCCGCCATGGAGGACGGGGCGGGCGAACGTGCGGCTCCGCGCATACTGCTGCCCAAGGCGATCGAGGCCGGCGAGGAGCTCGTGCGGAGCCTGACCGACATCTCGCCCCCCGGCACGCACGTGCAGCTGGCCGGATCGGCGCGCCGTGCGGTAGACAGCGTCAAGGACCTCGACCTCATCGCGATCACAAACCGCCCCACGACACTGGCCAAGAGCGTCGGGCGGCTCGCGCAGATCGAGAGCGTCAGCTCGGCGGGCAGATCGGGTGCGAGAGCCCGCACCCACTCGGGTCTCCCCGTGGATCTGAGAATCGCCAAACCCGCCCAGCTGGGCAATCTGCTGCAGCACTTCACCGGCTCGGCGCGCCACAACGCGACTCTGCGTGAAGCGGTGGTGCGCCGCGGGCTGCATGTCTCCGAGTACGGCGTCCTCGACGACGCGATCGGGCGGACACGCACCTGTGCCAGTGAGGCCGAGCTGTATGAGCTGCTCGGCTTCGCATACATCGAGCCGGAGCTCCGCGAGGATCGCGGTGAGCTCGATGCGGCCCGTCTCGACGGGCGTGGCGGGTTGCCGAACCTGGTCAGACTCGAGGACATCCGCGGCGACCTGCACTGCCATACGGTGGCCTCGGACGGCCACAACACGATCGAGGAGATGGCCGCGGCGGCGCGCGCGCGCGGTTACGAGTACCTGGCCATCACCGACCACTCCGCGACGCACGGCTTCGGCAACGACGTCTCCGAAGAGCGGCTGCGCCGCCAGATCGAGCTCGTGCGCGAGGCCGACGCGGCGATCGAGGGCATCGAGCTGCTGGCGGGCAGCGAGGTCAACATCCTGCCCGACGGCTCCCTGGACTACGGCGAGGAGCTGCTGAGCGAGCTCGACTGGGTGATCGCGAGCGTTCACACGGCATTCGGGATTGGCGAGGAGGCGATGACCGAGCGGATGATCACGGCGATCGAGCATCCACAGGTTGACGCGATCGGCCACCCCACGGGCCGGCTGATCGAGCGGCGTGCGCCCTACGCGATCGATCTGCAGGCGGTGTTCGCCGCCGCGGCGAGAACCGGGACGATGCTCGAGATCAACGCCAACCCCGAACGGCGAGACCTCTCGGAGGTGCACGCGCGGGCCGCCGTCGGCGCGGGGGTGAAGGTCGTGATCGACTCCGATGCGCACCGCACGGACACCCTCGCGAACATGCGCTGGGGTCTGGCCACCGCGCGCCGCGCGTGGCTGCGCAGAGAGGACATTGCCAACACCCGCCCGTGGGACGCGCTCGGGAGGCTACGCAAGCAGTCGCGGCAGTAGTTCGTCGGCCACCAGCCGGTCGACGGCCTCGCGCCCGAACGGGAGCAGCGCCTCCAGGGCGTGCTCGGCGTAGCCGGCCGCGGGATCGTCCAGGGCGCACCGCAGCGCCACGGCGAGATCGTCGGCCACCAGACGCGGGTCGAGCGCTCGGGCGATCGGCAGCGCCGCGTACGGTCCGGGCGCGGGGGTGCTGACGAGCAGGCAGCCGTCGGCCAGCGCCTCGAGCTGCGCGATCCCGTAGTCCTCGCGTCGAGGGGCGCAGACGAACACGCGGGCACGGCGCAGGAGCGCGCGATAGTCCCGGGTCTCGAGCGGCCCCACCACGCGTACGCCCGGCTCGCCGGCTCTCAGAAATCCAGACCGCCGGAGCTCCTGCGGCGAGACGCCCGCGATGACAAGCTCCTCGGGGTCCACGCGCACGCGCCTCCACGCCGCAAGTACACGGTCGAGGCCCTTCTTGGAGGGGTTGGCGGCATACGTGACAGCCGCGATGTCGCGCGCGCCGGGACCGGACGCCGAGCGCACGGCCGAGGGTCCCGGCGCGGAGCTCTCGACCGCGACGGGCAGTACGAGCACGCGATCTCCGCGTCGAGCGCTGGCCGGCGCCTCGAGCATGGCGGCATCGCTCCACGGAAGCAGCAGCGATGCCTGACCAAGCCGCCGGCGCTCCACCGGCCTCTGCCAGAGCCCGTGGCGCCCCGGCCGGTTGCCGGCCGAGGTTGCGTCGAAGCGGATCGCACCCGCACGCGGCCACAGCAGCGCCGCCGTGGTGCTCGAGTAGATCACCGCCCGGGGCCTCAGACGGGCCAGCTCGAGAACGGCTGCGCGGCGGACAGCCCGCGCCCAAGCCAGATCGACCAATGCGAGCGTGCGCAACCTGCGCGACGGCGAGGCCGGAGCGGCCACCGAAACGCTCGCGCCGGCCCGGCGCAGGGACTCGGCCAGCTGGGCGTCGGCCACGCGCAGACCACCGGTGGAGCCGAGCGAGACGATCAGTACGTCGAGGGCGGACGCGCCGCCCCTCTCAGGAGATGGCACCGTTGGCGGGCTCGGGGCGCAGCGTCTTGAAGCCGGGCGTACGCACCAGCTCGATGGGCTGGACGGGGGACGTGCGACGCACGTAGAAGCAGGCCCCGTCACGTTCCTCGATCGCCGCCACCGCCGCGTGCTGGTGGCGCCAGGAGAGTGCCCAGATGATCGCGAAGCCGGCGGCGATGCCGGGAATCTGGGGCGCGAGGAAGGCCAGGCCCCCCGCCACCAGCGTGAACACGATGAGGGGCCAGAGGCGGTTGAGGAGGATCGCGCCGGGGCGGTGCTCCGGTAGCGTCGTGGTCGTCTTCGCGCCGGACAGCAGACGGGCGATCGGCGGATTCGTTCCGGCACGCCGGCCTAGACGCAGGCCGATCGCGGCGGCGATCACCCACCAGCCCACGACGATCGGCACGAGGCTCCCGTGATTCTGCCCGCCGGCGAGCACCGTGACCGTCGCCAGCACCGTGGCGACGCCGCCGCTTAGCAGAACGGTGGTCTTGAGGAAATCGACGAACCGCACGATGCGAGGGCGCCTACAGCAGCGCCTCGAGCACCTCTCGCACGCCGCCGGTGCCTTCAACCGTCAGATCGGCCTCGTGCGCAAGCTCCGCGGGCGCTTCGTCGGAGCGGACGGCCACGCACACGGCGTGGGCCAGCTCCTCGGACTGCGCCAGCCCGCGAAGCTCGCGGAAGGCGTCCAGGTCGGTGGCGTCGTCACCCACGTACAGCGCGGCCGTGACGGGCGTTCCACGCAGCAGGGTAGCGATGCCGAGGCCCTTGTCGAGCGCCACCGGCGGGCGCACCTCCAAGACCTTCCTGCCCCAGTGCACCGCGAAGCCCTCCTGGAGGGCCAGCTCTGCGATCTGCCCCACGGCGGCGGCGGCGGCCTCCTCGTCGGGAGCGCCCCGCCAGTGGAACGCCGCGATCGCGCCCTTGTCCTCGCTGCGCACACGGATCCGCTGGTGCTCGGCCGTGTATGCACGCGTCGCGAACGCGCGCACGCGCTTGGTCCACGCGGCGAGCTCCGGATCGACCACCGGTCGGATGGCCCCGGGACGCAGCAGTTCGCCGCCGTGGTTGCCTATGTACGCGATCGTCCCGATCGCCACGATCTGACGAGCCGTCGTCGCGCGACGCCCGCTGACGCAGCCCACGAGCCGATAGCGCTTGGCGATCTCGATCAACAGCGTGCGCGTCGCCTCGGGAACGTGTGCGTCTGCGGCGTGCCGGACGATCGGCGCAAGGGTGCCGTCGATGTCTAACAGCACCGCCGCGTTGGCGGGATCGGAGCGGATGGGCTCTAGCGCCTCCACGAGCGTGGCAGCGGGGGACACGACCTCTAGTATGGCGCGCACGGTGCCCGACCCGTTCTCTCGTGCACATGGTCGCTGACCCCTCGATCGACCGGCCACTCAAACTGATGGTGATCGGCACGCTGGCGGGTCTGTTCAGCGGCCTGTTCGGCGTCGGAGGCGGCACCGTGATCGTGCCGCTGCTGATCCTGTGGCTCGCCTACGACGAGCGCTCCGCGACCGGCACCTCACTGGCGGCGATCATCTTCATCGCGGGCTTCGGCGCGGCGGCGCAGGGGCTCTACCACAACGTCCACGTGCTCGATGCCGTCCTCATCGGCGTGCCGGCGATCGGCGGTGTGCTGGCCGGGACGTGGCTTCAGCAGCGCATGCCCACCCGCACGATCTCGCTCCTGTTCGCCGTGGTGCTCGTGGCGAGCGCCGTCGAGTTGCTCCTGCGGTGATCGCGGCGATCGCGATCGGCCTGGCCGCCGGGGTCGTCGCCGGCCTCTTGGGCGTGGGGGGTGGCGTCCTGTTCGTGCCGGGCCTGGTGCTGCTGCTGGGCCTCGATCAGCACCAGGCCGAGGCGACCTCGCTGCTGGCGATCATTCCGGTGGCGATCGTCGGAACCTACAACCAGGATCGCTACGGCAACGTGCGCCGCGCCGACGCGCTTCTTGTGGGGTTGCTCTCGCTCGCCGGTGCCGGCGCGGGTGTGGTGCTCGCCAACGCCCTGTCGGGTGAACTGCTACGCGACGGATTCGCGATCCTGATGATGCTCGTGGCATTCCAGCTGGTCCGCAGGGCGCTTCGCGGCAGCCGGCCGATGTCGGATGCCCCGCGCCATCCGGACTCGTGAAGAGCCAGGAACGGGCCCGGGCCGGCATGGTCCGGGCCGGCGGTACTAGCATTGGATGGAGAATGGCCTAGACTAAGGAGAGCGAATGGGACTCGACAATCCAATTCACATTGCATTTCTGGTCGTAATCCTGCTGCTCGTGTTCGGCGCTAAGCGCCTTCCTGAGATCGGCCGCTCGCTCGGCAGTGGCATGCGCGAGTTCAAGCAGGGAGTCACCGGCGAGACGGCCCGGCAGTCGACTGCCCAGCAACCGGCGCTCACGGCCGCCCAGGAGCAGCAGCCTGCGCCGGCACCCCAGGCGGTCGCTCCCGTCGTGGCACAGCCGGCGCCCGTCGTGGCACAGCCGGCGCCCGTCGTGGCACAGCCGGCGCCCGTCGTGGCACAGCCGGCGCCGCCCGAGGCGGGTACCGTCGAGCCGCAGCCGCACGCCTAGCAGCAGCCCGCACGCGAGGGCAGACGCCGGCGCCCAATTTCGGCAGTCGCCTACCCGCGGTGGCGGATGGGGCCCGTCTGCACAGCCTGGAACGCCGAGCCTGGCACCTTCTTCAGCTGGTTCAGGTCTTCATCGTTCCAGCGGATGTCGGGCGCGCCGGTGATGTACCAGGACGAGCCGTTGTCGGCCACGATCAGCCCGTAGCGCTTCAGCGCCCGCAGTATCACCAGCGCCTCGCCGTGATAGCCGGCGAGGCTGAAGCTCGCCTTCAGGCGCAGTCGCAGCCCCATGGGCGGCAGATCCGGGTCCGAGCTGTCTGAGGCGAAGTGCGTCGCCGGGTGGATGTAGCCGCGCTGGGTCCGCTGCACGGTCACCCGTAGCGCGTGGTCGATCTGGCCCGCCTGCACCTCCGGGTAGCGCACGAGCAGAGGGAAGATCGGCAGGCCGGCGGCATCGGCCGAGGTCCAGCCTTCCGGACGCAGCGCGTTGCTGCGGAGGTCAAAGACGGCACCCGAGCCCGCCTGCCACCCGGCTCCGCTGCGGCGCGCGCCGTACAGCTCGTACAGCTTGCAGCGGCCCGTCTGCAGGACGAGCACGTGCCGGTCACCGGCTTCCCCCGCCCCCTCGACCGGCGCATTGGCGGGAACCGGATACGGGCCGGGATCGGATTCCTGGCCGAATTCCGTGAAGTCGATCGGCACCTTCGGCTGGTCGGGCCCGACCACCACGTAGGGGATGCCGTAGGAGGGGTCCGTCCCGAAGTCGGGGTGCAGGTGCCCATTTGCGCCGATTGCGGCGATATACCGGGCCGAGTTCGGGTCGACACGAGCATGCGAGATGTCCTGGTTGAGCGGATTGCTCGCAGGGAAGATCGGGCAGGATCGTTCGTGCGGCCCGCGCAACCCGGCGTGCGCCACACCTGCCGGGCGCGAGGATCCCTGTGCCCAATCCACCTGGAGCGTCGCCGTCGCCGTGACGAGCGACACGATCGCCAGCCAGCGTGCCGGCGCCAGCAGGCGGGATGGGCTCGGTCTCACGGCTTGGGAGGCTCCTCGGCCGGTCGCATCGCCGGCTAGAGCAGGCTGGCGGTCATGCGTTCTATCTCGGCGATCGAGGTGAGGCCTTCACGGACCTTCTCGATCCCGTCGTCGCGCAGGCGGAGCATGCCTTCGCCGACCGCCAGGGCGACCATGTCGTCGACCGAGGCCCGCTCGAGTATCAGCGCGCGGATACGCTCGCTCACGGTCATCACCTCATACAGGCCCATGCGACCTCGATAGCCCGAGTTGCCGCACCGCGAGCATCCCACGGCCTCGTAGGTTTCCGCGCCCTGGAGGCCGTGCTCGGCGAGCACGGCCTCCGAGACGGTCAGGGGGCGCTTGCAGTGCTTGCACAGCATCCGGACCAGGCGCTGGGCGACGATGCAGTCGATCGCCGAGGACACCAGGAAGGGCTCGATACCCATGTCGATCAGCCGCCCCAGCGCGCTCGGGGCATCGCGCGTGTGCAGGGTCGAGAGCACGAGATGGCCGGTGAGCGCCGCCTCGACCGCGATGTGCGCGGTCTCGCGATCACGGATCTCGCCGACCATGATCACGTCCGGGTCTGCGCGCAGCATCGAGCGCAGACCCACGTCGAATGTCACTCCCGCCTTGGGCGCGATCTGCATCTGCTTGATCCCGGGGATTCGCTGCTCGACGGGATCCTCGATCGTCAGGATGCTGCGGTCGCCGTCGTTGAGGGCGGCCAATGCGGCATACAGCGTGGTGGACTTGCCCGAGCCCGTCGGACCGGTCACGAGCACGGCACCGTTTGGCCGGTGGATCGCCTGGGTGAACTTCTCGAGCTCGGCCACCTGCATGCCCAGCGAGTCGAGGCTCTGGATCGTGGCCCCCTTGTCGAGTATGCGCATGACGACGCCCTCGCCGTAGACGAGCGGGAGCGTGACCACGCGTATGTCCACACGCCGCCGGTCGACGGTCAGGGCGAAGCGTCCGTCCTGTGGCACGCGCTTCTCGGAGATGTCCAGGTCGGCCATGATCTTGATTCGGGAGACCACGCCCATCGCCATCTTCCGTTTGACGGTGGCCGCCGGATGGAGCACTCCATCGATGCGGAACTGCACCCGCGTGTCGCCCTCCTCGGGGTTCAGGTGAATGTCCGATGCGCCCTGCTCGACCGCCTGCGCGACGAGCGAGTGCACCAGCTTGATGACCGGCGCGTCGCTGTCGGCCTCGTCGACGTGCAGGTCAGCGTCGGCGTCATCCTGCCCCTCGTCTTCGACGATGTCCTCGATCGACGCGTCCATCCGCGTCAGTCGCGCCAGCAGCAGGTCCAGGTCCTCCGCCGAGGCCGCCGCCGCTCTCACGCGGCGGCCGGTCATCATCGCGACGTCGTCGATCGTCAGCACGTTCGTCGGATCGGCCATCGCCAGCAGCACCGATCCGTCGTCTGTGAAGCCCACCGGCACGGCCTGATAGCGCTTGGCGGCGTCGGCGCTGAGGAGGCTTACCGCTCCCATGTCGAGCTCGTAGACGGCCAGGTCGATGTAGTCGAGGCCGAAGCGCTCGGCCACCACGCGGGCCAGCTGGTCATGGCGAAGGACGCCCTGCTCGACCAACACCAGGCCTGTGGGCCGGCCCTGGGAGCGGGCCAGCGCAACCGCCTCCTCGACCGTGTCGCGCTCGGCGAAGCCGAGATCGACCACCACTTCGCCGATCATCCTCGTCGAGCGCCCGGCACGTTGCGGCGGGTGCAGGCCGTCGCCGGGGCGCTCGGTCTCGCCCTCCGCCGGCGTGGCGGTGGCGGCGGCGTCGGCTGTTGGCACGGCGGTATCGCCCATCGTGGCTGTATCGGCACCCCGTGGACCGCGCTTTACCGTCTAGGAGCCGCTGAAGCTGCCGTGCTCGAACGCGCCCTTCAGGTTCGCGTCGAGAGCGTTCAGCCTGTGGAGCGCAAGCGCCTCGGGCGAGGCGAAGCGCCGCCCGGCAGCGGCGTCGGCCCCGTGGTGGAGCATCACGCAGTGCTCGAGCTCGAGCCTGCGCTCCCCCTCGAGCGTCGGGGGCAGGTGGTCGGCGATCACCCTCAGGCCCAGCTCGATGTGGCCGAGCAGCCTGCCCTCGGCGCTGCGGCGGATCTCGGCGCCGTAGGTGAACTCCCTCGTCTTGCCGAGATCGTGCACGATCGCCGCGCTCAGGAGCAGGTCGCGGTCCAACCGTGGATGAAGCACGCACAGCTCCAACGCCATCGTCGAGACGGCGACCGTGTGCTCCAACAGGCCACCCAGGTAGGCGTGATGACCGGATGAGCTCCGTGCCGACGCCGCGGCGCCGGAGGGGCCCGAGGCCCTGGGCATCGAACAGGGTGCACGGCGAATCCCGGCGCGCAGCTCGCCGTCGCCGAGCAGGAGAGCGAGCAGGCCCTTCAGCCGCGGGTCGTAGACCTCCCTCGCGAGGTGCTCCAGGAAGCCTTCGAGCTCGTCCAGGTCTCGATAGGCGACCGGCAGGAAGCGGGTGGGATCGGCATCCACGTCCTCGGCGCGCGCGATCGTTCGGACCTCGATCTGGAGCTCGTCGCGAAAGCGCTCGACGCGACCGTGCACCCTCACCAGATCGCCGCGCTCGAAGCGCCCGGCCAGCACGTCCGCTTCGCGGAACGCCCGCGCGAGGATCGATCCCGTGGCGTCGCGCAGCCCGATCGTCAGATACGGAGTTCCCGAGCGGGAGATGTGACGTTCCTTGCGCGTGCATGCGAACACCCCGTCGACCTCCTGCTCGCCGCGAAGCGTGGCGACCGTCTGGGCGTCCTCGGGTGGGCAGTCCGCGGCGAAGGCCATCAATCCATGATGTACGGTGGTTCGGATGCAGCCGCTCATCTGGGACCGCCGTCCGGACGGCCTTCGCGCCCCGGCCATGGTGTGCGCATTCAAGGGCTGGAACGACGCCGGGGACGCCGCGTCCACCGCCGTCTCCTTTCTGGCCGGCACGCTGGGCGCCCGTCGCTTCGCCAGGATCGACTCGGAGGAGTTCTATGACTTCCAGGCGAACCGTCCGTGCGTGCGCTTCGACGAGAGCGACACCCGTGAGATCGTGTGGCCGTCGGTCGAGGTCTTCGAGGCACGCGCCCCGCGGGCGCCTCGCGATCTGGTGCTCGTGCAGGGCGTCGAGCCGTCGATGCGCTGGCGCGCCTTCAGCGCCCACATGGTCGACCTCGCCGAAGCGCTCGGCGTGCAGATGGTCGTCTCCCTGGGCGCCCTCCTGGGTGACGTGCCGCACACCCGCCCGGTGACGATGACCGGACACGCCTCCGACCCTTCACTGATGGATCGCCTGGGAATGCTCAGCTCGAACTACGAGGGACCCACGGGGATCGTGGGCGTGCTGCACCACGCCTGCACCGAGGCGGGGCTCCCCTCGGCGAGCCTGTGGGCCGCCGTTCCACACTACGTCGCCGCCGCCGCCAACCCAAAGGCGGCGCTGGCCCTGGTGCGCAGGTTGGAAGGGCTGATCGGGGTCTCCGTCGACGTCTCGGACCTCGAGTCCGCCGCCGCCGACTACGAGCGGCAGGTCGGCCTGGCCGTGCAGAGCGACCCCGACATACGGGAGTTCGTCGAGCGGCTGGAGCAGGCCGCCGAGAGTGAACAGCGGAGCGCCCCGCAGGACGTCCCCTCCGGGGACATCATCGCCCGGGAATTCCAGCGCTTCCTTCGACAGCGCGGACCCGAGGAGCGGTAGCTACCTCTCCGCCGCCGGGCACACGATCCGGTAGTCGCAGATCGAGCAGGCGGCATGGGAGGGCGTCGGCTCGAACTCCTGGGCGAGTATGCCCTCGCCCACCTCGAGCACCAAGTCCGTGATCGCCTGCTCGCCTCCGCGACCGCCGGGCACGGGCACCTTGCGATCATCGAGCACGTAGTAGTAGGCCTGGCAGGAGGACTCGAGCTGCCAGTCCCTGTGTGCCGCAAGCGCGTACAGCGAGAGCTGGACGTCATCCTCGAGCTGGCTGGCCGTCTTGGGACGGGAGGTCTTGTAGTCGATCAGCTCGTAGGACTCGTGCTCGCCGTCGGCGAGGCGATCGACCCGGTCGACGCGCCCACGCAGGTGGTGGGGCCCGAGCCTGAAGGAGAACGAGCGCTCGAACCACACCGGCTGAGCGTCCTGCTCCTGAAGACGCTCGTGATAGCGCGTGAGCGCCACGCGCGCCTTATCCCGCAGGCGGCTCTCGCTCTCGCCCTCGCCGAAGCCGCCCCTGCGCAAGCCGGCGTCGAGCAGGCTCAGCATCTCGCTCAGCGTCTGTCCTCCCTCGGAGTGATAGCGCTCGAGCACCTGATGCACGGCGATCCCGAAGCGCTGGTTGAGCGTCTGCGCGGTGGGGATGCGCAGAACGCGCGCGAACTTGTACCTCAGCGGGCAGCTGCGGTATGTCTCGATGTCCGAGGCCGACAGCGCCAGGCCGATCCCCTTGCGCGGCAGGAACGGTCCCAGCGACGGCTCGCCGTGCTGTCCGATCGGCGCCGGCGCCGATGGATCTGCCAGCAGGTTCTCGTCGAGCGTCGAGGTCTGGAAGATCTCGCGCTGCAGCGGCGTGGTCGCCGCGAGCAGCCTGGCGTTGATGTCCGACAGCGCGTCCGCCATGTCCTGCCCGGCGGGTCGCTGCAGCAGCGCGGCGAGCTTGAGCAGCTCCAGGTAGCGCACCACCCCGTGGGAGATGTCCAGATCGGTGTCCAGCCGCAGCTCGCCGAGGCGTCCGCCGATTCGTGCGACGCTCGCGAGCACCTCCTCGCGCATCAGCTGCAGCGTCGCCTCGAGCTGATCTGCAACGGGCGGCGACGGCTCCTGCGCCGATTCCCCGCCGGCGTCCGCGCCGCGGGCTGCGAGCCCCTGCTCCTGACCCTGCGCCTCGGCGGGAGCGGCCGACTCCTCGCCGGAACCCTCGTGTCGAGCCCCTTGTGCCATCGCGGCCAGGTGGGCCGTCAGCTCGCGCATCCCCGCGCCTGGCTCGCACCGCACGAAGTCGGCGGCCAGCGCGCGCAGCTGCTCGAGGCTCGCGCGCTGTTCGGCCGCGTCCCCGGGCGCGAGCAGCGGACGACCGCGTACGCCCAGACGCTCGACCAGGCGGCCGACGAAGACGTCCGGAGGAACGGTGTCGAGCTCGACGATCGAGCTGCGGTGCAGCTCGACGAACCGCCGGATGCGTTCGCACGCCTCCGGCGGGATCTGCGGTGACTCGGTGGCAGCCGAGAGCCCGGCAACGAGATCGAGCTTGCGCCTGCGTGCGAGCGCGATCACGCGGGCGAGGTCCACCTGGCGCAGCTCGATCGGTGGGCGGGCCAGGGCGCGCACCACCGCAGCGGCGTCCCTCGGATCGATGAGCAGGCACATCCACGCAAGCACGTCGCGCACCTCGGCCCGCTCCAGGAAGGCCGCTGCGTCTTGCTCCTCTCCGACGTGGGCCTCCGGGAGGGCGGGCGCGGTCTTGGAGATCGACACCCGACTAGGATACGAGTGCGTCGCGGGTGGGGGCACCTCGGTGGGTCGATCCGTCGTTCCGGGCGAGGCGGCCGCGTCGGGCTACGCTCTGAAGATGGATGCGATCGATTGGGGCGCTGCCCAGCGGGTCGGAGAGCTGATCGCCGGCTCGCCGCCCTACGGGGGTGTTCGTGCCACATTGGTGCAGCCGCTCGCGTACGACTTCGCCCGGCGCGTCAGCGCCTACAGCGGGCTCGAGTCGACGGACGAGCTGCCCGTGCTCGAGGCCATAGACCGGCCGACCTGGATCGAAGCCAACCTCAAGAGCATGCGCCCGCTGCTGGGAGCGCTCACAGAGCGCGTCGGCGAGGGGACCGGCCTGCTCGCCGGACCGATCCGCTCGATGTCCGGACTGTTGCTGGGCACGCAGGTTGGAGCCCTGACGGGCATGCTCTCCCAGCGCGTGCTCGGCCAGTACGACCTCGCGCTGCTCGACGCACAGGTGCCACCGCGGCTGCTGCTGCTGGCGCCCAACCTCGCGCTCGCCGCCCGCCAGCTCGCCGTGGATCGGGACGAGCTCGTCCTGTGGGTGTCGATCCACGAGATCACCCACGCCGTCCAGTTCTCGGGTGCCCCATGGCTGCGCGCCCATCTCGCGGGGATGCTGACCGAGCTGATCGATGGGCTCGGGGTGAGTCTGGACGGAGGCGGTTCTGCAGACAGCACTCCGGACGAATCCCACGACGGTGGCGGGCGGTGGCCCAAGCTGCCCGACCAGGCCGAGCTGCGCGACCTGGTGGATCGTGCCCGCCGCGGCGAACTGCTGCGGCTCACGCTCGGAGACGATCGCTGGCAGCTGGTCGAGCGGATGCAGGCGGTGATGTCGCTGATCGAGGGGCACGCCGAGCACACGATGGACGTGATCGGCGCCGACGTGCTGCCGTCGCTGCCGCGCCTGCGGGCCGCAATGACCCGCCGCCGGTCGACCCGCGGGCTGCCATGGCGAGTGCTCGAGCGTCTGCTCGGGCTCGAGCTGAAGCTCCGCCAGTACGAGGTCGGCAGGCGCTTCTGCGACGCCGTGGTCACCGGTGGCGGCCGCGAGGCGCTGGCGCTGGCATGGAGCGGTCCCGAGGCGCTCCCGAGCACGGCCGAGCTGGCCGCGCCCGAGCAGTGGCTTGCCCGTATGGGCGTGGCGTCTTAGGGGCGCGGCGCCGACCGCAGCGGGCCGCGGGCGAGGGTCCCGCCCGTTCGGGGTCCGCGTCGCCATATCGAACGCATGTTCCTCATGTTACAATCTTGGCTCTTGTGAACGCCAACGTTCATGCGGCTTTACGCTGGGTGTTAGAATGCCGTTGTAACAAACTCTCCAGAACGGGTTACAAACAGGTGTTCGTGCTAGGTTAGGTAGCGAACGCGAGAAAAGACAAACATCTGTTTCCTCGTACTGGCGAGGAAGAAGAGGAGACCCCCTCGAAATGCCAACAGCCAACACAACCTCCCCCCGCCGCGCGAAAACGCGCGCGAAATCCGCCGGCAAAGCGGCTGCGGGCAAGAACAGCGGAACACGTCGCGCCGGTTCATCGGCTCGCAGCAGTACACGCGCCAAAGCCACGCAGGGCACCTCGGCCCGTACGAACGCCGCCAACCGCGCACAGGCGAACATACGACAGACCGCGACGCGTGACAGCGCCGGCGTGTTCGGCGACTACGCCGAGCGAGCCGTCCTGATCCCCGTGGGCGCCGCGCTCATCGCCCGTGAAAGGGTCCTCGCCGGCGTGAACGACACGCTGTCGAGCTACACCTCACCCACCAAGGCCCAGGCGCAGTTGCGCCGGTTCGAGCGCCGCGGCGTGACCGCGCGCAACCGGTTCGAGCGTGAGGTCCGCAAAACCCGCGTTCGCGTCGAGCGCGAACTGCGCCAGCGTCGGCGCGAGATCGAGAGGACCGTGAACGACCTCGAGGAGCGTCGCGACTCTGTCGCCAAGACCGTCCCGGAGCTCGCCAACCGCGTCCAGGAGCGGATCCTCAGCCTCGTCTGAGCCACACAACACTTCACCCGCCCGGTCAGGAGAGGCCGGGGCACCGCCGCCGGAGGCGGTCAACGGGAAAGTCTGCCGACCTCATATCCCGTCGGCAGTAGTAGCACCCTCTCCTCCCTCGACCCGCGGGGTGGCCCCCACCACCCCGCGGGTCATTTTTTCCTGATGCGACCGAAGGTTTGTCAGAATGAGCTTCGTGGCCAGCAGGGATGAGATTCTCAAGGCGCTCGAGGTCGTCATCGACCCCGAGCTGCATCGCTCGATCGTCGAGCTCGACATGGTGCGCTCGATCGAGGTGGGCGAGAACGGGGTGGTCGACGTGACCGTCTCGCTGACGACGCCCGGCTGCCCGATCAGGGGCCACTTCCAGACGGCCGTCGCCGAGGCGGTTTGCGCGCTCGACGGTGTCGCGCACGTGAACGTCTTCTTCGACGTCCTCAGCGATGCCCAGAAGGCCGCGCTGCAGCAGAAGCTGGGCCGCGGCAGCCTTCCTGACGGCGCGCTCGCGCAGGTCGCCAACGTCCTGTGCATAGGCTCGGGCAAGGGCGGCGTCGGCAAGTCCACGCTGACCGCCAACCTCGCGGCCGCCCTGGCGGGGGAGGGCAAGCGCGTTGGGGTCCTCGACGCGGACGTGTGGGGCTACTCGATCCCACGGATGTACGGACTCGGCTCCACCCGCCCGCCCGTCTCGGCCGAGCGCAAGATCATTCCCCTGGACGCCCATGGCGTGAAGGTGATGTCGATCGGCTTCTTCGTCGAGGAGGACGCTGCCGTCGTCTGGCGTGGCCCGATGCTGCACAAGGCGCTCACCCAGTTCCTGCAGGATGTGGACTGGGGGACGCTGGACTACCTGCTGATCGACCTGCCTCCGGGCACGGGCGACGTTTCGATGACGCTCGCGCAGCTGCTGCCGCAGGCTCAGTTCCTGATCGTGACCACCCCGCAGGCCACGGCTCAGAAGGTCGCTCGCCGCGCTGCCCAGATGGCGCACAAGGTCTCCCTGGAGATCGGCGGCGTGATCGAGAACATGTCCGGCTTCACGACGCCGTCCGGCGAGCGCTTTGCGATCTTCGGCGAGGGTGGCGGCAGGGAGCTGGCGGATGAGCTCGACGTGCCCCTCCTTGGCAGGGTGCCGCTTACGATGCCCCTGCGCGAACAGTCCGACGGTGGCGTTCCGCTCGTGATCGAGGACCCCGAAGATCCGGCCGCCCAGGCGATTCGCCAGGTGGCGCGCGGGCTGATCGCGATGGCGCCGCTCGCCCTGCCGGTGCTGCCCGTTGTGCAGGTAGCCGGCGCCACCGTGCCGCCCGTCACCCCACCGGTCCCTGTGGCCGAGCGAAAACCGGCGGGCATGTCGCTGCCGATGGCCTAGTCAGCCCCCGCAGGACACTCGCTCGAGAACCTGCGGGGCCGCTTGACAGGGAAGCCCACCTGAGAGGATCGTCTGCATATGCCGGTGTCGGAACACCACCAGGAGGACAAAGAGCCCGCGCTCACCGAGAGCGCACCCGGCGACGGCGCGACGAGCGCGCCGGGGGAGGCGCTCGCTGAAACGGACGCGGCACTCGCCGAGAACGACGCCTCCGGGGATCTCGGCCAGGTCGCCGGGTCGCCGCGGGACGATGGCGCCGAATTCGACGAACGCCGCGCCAAGATGGAGAGGCTCAGGGCAGAAGGGACCGATCCCTACCCGCCGGTGACCTTGTGGGCGCAGCGCACGCGGATCGCCGACGTGCTCGCGGCGCACGACCCCGCCAGCCTGCAGGCCGGCGAGCATCCTGAGCTTCTCTACCACATCGCCGGGCGGCTGATCTCGCGGCGGGAGCACGGCAAGACGGCGTTCCTCGATGTGCGTGACCTGTCCGGCTCGATCCAGGCGGTCGTGCGCGTCGATGCGCTCGGGCAGGAGACCTACGACCGCATCCTCAACCTCGATATCGGTGACATCGTCGGCATCGAGGGCTGCGTATACGTGACGCAGCGGGGACAGCTTGCGCTCGCGGTGAAGCAGTACCAGCTGCTGACCAAGACGCTGCGCCCGCCGCCCGACAGGCATCATGGCCTCGGAGACACGGGCACGCGTTACCGCTATCGAGAGCTCGACCTGCTCGCCAACGATGAGGCCCGCGAGCTGTTTATCACGCGCCACAAGATCGTCTTCGAGATCCGCAGATGGCTGAACGAACGCAACTTCATCGAGGTCGAAACGCCGGCGCTGCAGTCGCTCGCCGGCGGCGCGGGGTCGCGACCCTTCACGACCCACCACAACGCGCTCGACCGGGAGCTGTATCTGCGCATCTCCGTCGAGCTGTTCCTCAACCGCTGCATCGTTGGCGGCATGGAGAACGTGTACGACATGGGGAAGGTGTTCCGCAACGAGGGTATCTCGCCCAAGCACAGCCCCGAGTTCACGATCATCGAGTTCATGCTCGCCTACGCCGACTACAACGACGTGGCGACCGTAACGGAAGAGATGTTCCGCGACGTCGCCCAGCGGGCGATCGGGAGAACGGTCGTCAGGCGCAACGGCGAGGAGATCGACCTCGCCAAGCCGTGGCGGCGGGTCACGATGCGCGAGCTTATCCTCGAGAGAACCGGCTTGGACTTCATGGAGTCGACCCGCGACGAGCTCTCCGAAGTGCTCGATGAGCCGATCGACCCCGCGGCGAGTTGGGCCGACGTCGTGGCCGACATCTACTCGAGCAAGATCGAGCACACGATCAACCAGCCCACGCACGTCTTTGACTTTCCCCTGGAGCCCTTCCCGATCACCAAGCGCCACTCGGTGCACCCCGAGCTCGCCGAGCACTTCGACGCGGTGATCGGGGGCATCGAGCTCGTCAGCGGCGATACCGAGTTGAACGACCCGGTCGACCAGTGGCAGCGGTTCGTCGAGCAGCGCAAGCGCCGCGCCGTGGACGACGGCGACGTTCCCCATCCCAACGACGAGGAGTATGCGCGCGCCCTGGAGTACGGCTACTCTCCGACCGCCGGCGGGGGAATGGGGGTGGACCGCCTGGTGATGATCCTGACCGAACGCGACACCCTGCGCGAGGTCATCCCGTTCCCGATCGTCAGGGACGTCCGGTGAACCCGAAGCTGGACCTCGATCCGGGTGTCATCGCCTCCTGCCGGCAGGCCGCCGCGCAGATCGCCGGGCTGGTGTACGAGGAGATCTCCAACAAGACGACGGTCTCGGTCGAGCGCACGGTTGCGCGCCTGCTGGGCGTGGATGGCGCCAACGAGCTGGACGTGCCGCTTCCGAACGTACTCGTCGACCACGTGCGCGACCGGGGTCAGCTGGGCAAGGGCATCGCCTACTGGCTGGGCAACGCGCTGGCCGCCGGGGGCAGAGGCTCGCCGCAACAGATCGCCGAGGCGGTGGACGCGGGCGAGCTCGACCTCTGTGCGCTGCCGCGCGCCGCAGACGACCTGATCCGCGCACGCGTCACGCAGGAGTGCGAGGAGCGCCTGGCGGCCATCAGGGGGCGCATGCAGGAGCGCCAGGAGCTGCGCGAGCAGCTCGGTGAGAGCCCGCCACCGCTGCGCTACGTGCTCACCGCCACCGGCAACGTATATGAGGATGTCGTGCACGGCCTGGCGGTGGCCGAGGCCGGCGGAGACATCGTGGCGGTGATCAGGTCGACCGCGCAGAGCCTCCTTGACTACGTGCCGTACGGGCCCACGACCGAGGGCTACGGCGGGACGTTCGCCACGCAGGAGAACTTCCGGATCATGCGCGGCGCGCTCGACGAGTGGTCGCGGGCCAACGGGCGTTACGTGCGGCTGTCGAGCTTCTGCTCGGGCCTGTGCATGCCCGAGATCGCCGCGATGGGTGCGATCGAGGGCTTCGACAACATGGTCAACGACGCCCTCTACGGGATCCTCTATCGGGACATCAACGTCGTGCGCGGCCTGATCGACCAGCGCGTATCGCGGATGGTCAACGGCTACTTCGGCGTCGTGATCAACACCGGCGAGGACAACTACCTGCGCACGGCCGATGCGATCGAGGCGGCCGCATCGGTGACGGCGTCGCAGTTCATCAACCGCCAGCTGGCGCTGGACTCGGGCGTGCCCGACGAGCAGATCGCGCTGGGCGACGCCTTCGAGATCGATCCGCCGGTCGTGAACGGCCTGCTGTTCGAGTGGGCTCAGGCACAGCTCACGCGCGAGCTGTTCCCCGAGTGCCCGGTCAAGTACATGCCGCCGACGCGCCACATGGACGGCAACCTGTTCCGCACGCACGCCTGCGACTCGCTGTTCAACCTGGTCACGGTGGCCACCGGGCAGGGAATCCAGACGATCGGGGTGCCGACCGAGGGCATCTTCACGCCGCACATCCACGACCGGGTGATCGGTCTGGAAAACGTCAACTACGTGTTCGAGTCCGCGCGCGACCTCGGCGAGGAGATCGAGTTCAAGCGCGGCGGCATCGTCCAGACGCGTGCGCAGGAGGTGCTGAGGGGCGCACACGAGCTACTCGAGCACATCGCCGAGGTCGGGCTGTTCGCGGCGCTCGGCGAGGGCGTCTTCGGCGACGTCCGCCGCCACGTCCAGGACGGCCGCGGGATCGAGGGGATCGTGGAGGTCGGCGAGGGATATCTCAACCCCGCGAACGAGCTTATGCGGGGAGCTTCGAGCCGTGTCTAGCGCACCGTCCCGGCCCTCGGAAGGATCACGACTGCGAGTCGATCTCGAGCGCGTCAAGCCCTATGGCGACCATCTGGGCGACGGGATCGTGCAGCTGAGCTTCACGCTGCCGGTCCCCTACGGCTTGGCGGCGCGCAAGGCCGCGCAGGAGATCGCCGCGAAGATGGGGCTCGAGCAGCCCGAGGTGGTCCACTACCAGGGTCTGACCGACGGGTACACCTACTTCGTGATGTTCGGAGCATGCACGCACACGGTCGACTACGCGTCGCTGAGCGACGAGGGCTTCGACATCGAGTACATGAGCGAGGACGAGATCGAAGCGTTCGCCGCCGAGCACATCGGCCGGCCGATCGTCGTGGTGGGCGCCGCCACCGGCACCGACACTCACAGCGTCGGCATCGACGCGATGCTCAACCTGAAGGGCTTCCACGGTCATCACGGTCTGGAGGGATACAAGGCCTTTCGCACGTACAACCTCGGCAGCCAGGTGCCCAACAGCGTGCTGGTGTCAAAGGCGATCGAGCTCGACGCCGACGCGATCCTCGTCTCCCAGACGGTGACCCAGCAGAACCTGCACATCGCCAACCTGACCGAGCTCGTCGAGATCGTGGAGGCGGAGGGCCGACGCAAGCAGCTGATCCTCACCTGCGGCGGTCCGCGCGTGTCCAACGAGCTTGCCAAGGAGCTGGGCTACGACGCCGGCTTCTCCAAGGGCACCTACCCGCACCACGTGGCCAGCTTCATCGTGCGCGAGCTCGCGGCGCGTATCGCCGAGGAGGGCGGCGCGAGCCGACGGGCCGACGCCGCCAGCGCGACCACCGCGGATGGCTAGCGACTCCGGAGCGCAGCTCACCGCTCTGCTGTCATCGACGCGCCGGCTCGCGTTGGTGGGACTGGCCAAGAACACCGGTAAGACGGTGACGCTGGGTGCGATCCTCGCCGAGCACGCGGCCGCCGGCCGGCCGGTAGGGGTCACGTCGATCGGCCGCGACGGGGAGGCGCACGACGTGATCGACGCCCGTATCGAGAAGCCGCGGGTGGAGCTTGCGCCCGGCAGTCTCGTGGCGAGCACGCGCGCACTGCTGCGCGCGAGCGGGGTTGCGCACGAGGTTCTCCTCCGGACCGGCGTGCGCACGCCGCTGGGCGAGGTGGTGGTGGCGAGGCTCTCCGAGCGGGGCACGGTAGAAGTCGCCGGCCCCGGCGCCGCCGAAGACGTGCGCGACGTCGGCGATGCGATGGCCGCGCTCGGCGCCGAGCAGGTGCTGATCGACGGCGCGGTCGACCGCCGCGCGGCGTCCTCGCCGGCGGTGGCCGACGGGCTTGTCATGGCCACCGGCGCGGTGCTCAGCGAGCACATCGAGCAGGTCGTGGCGAGCACACGTGACGCCGTCGAGTTGGTGCGGCTGCCGCTGGTCGCCGACCATGGCGAGGAGCAGCAGCTCGTGCTGACGCGAAGACTGGTCCTGAACGCCGAGCCCGCGGAGATCGCCGGGCTGCTTCGCGAGCAACCACGCGCGGGCACGCTCGTCGTGGACGGTGCGCTGAGCGAGCGCTTCCTGGAAGGGTTGCTCGCCGCACGCCGCGAGCGGGCCGGACGCGAGCTGCGAGTCATCGTTCATGATCCGACGAGGGTGTTCCTCTCGCGTCGGGCGCCGAGTTGGTATCGGCGTCAGGGCGTTGCGATCGAGGCCCTGCGCACGATCGACCTGAAGGCGATCACCATCAACCCCGTCGCGCCGCGGTCACATCGCTTCGACTCCGAGCGGCTGCGCACGCTGATCGAAGAGGCCGTCGCGGACGTGCCCGTCCTGGACGTGCTCGACCCCTCCTACTTGGCGTTGGCGAAGTAGTCGGCGTTGATCTGCGTGTACTTCTGCCACTCGTCGGGAAGCTGGTCCTCGGCGAAGCAGGCGTCGACCGGACAGGCCTCGACGCAGGCGTCGCAGTCGATGCACTCCTCCGGGTCGATGTAGAGCATCTCGGCCGCGTCGTATCCCGGCTCCTCGGGCGTCGGGTGGATGCAGTCCACCGGGCATACCTCAACGCAAGAGTTGTCCTTCGTGCCAATGCACGGCTCGGCGATAACGTAGGCCATTCGCTTCTTCCTGTTGGTGTTTTGTGGGTGGGTGCTTAACGGCGGAGGGCCATTTTAGGGATGACGTCTCCGTGGCCGCGCCTCATCCTAGATGATTGCCGAGTCAACCATCCGGGGAGTGGCAACTTCGCTAGGTTGGACCCATGTTGCTGCTCACCGGCGCCACCGGCCGCGTAGGTGCCGCGGTGCTGCGCGGTCTCGTGGCGGAAGGCACCGAGGTCCGTTGCCTGGTGCGCGATTCGCGGCGGCTCGGCGCACAGCGCGTGCGCGTCCAGATTGCGCTCGGGGACCTCGCCGATCCGCCGTCCTTCCGCAATGCGCTACGAGGCGTGAACACCGTCGTGCACCTGGCGGGCGCGATACGCGACCAGCCACGAGGATCGATCGAGGAGCTCAACGGCATCGCCACCTGGCGGATGGTCGAGGCAGCGGAGCGCTCAGGCGTTGAGCGCTTCGCCTTCTTCTCCGCGCTCGGCGCCTCGACCTACCAGCGTGCACGGTACTTTCGCGCGAAGGCCCTCGCCGAGCAGGCCGTGCGCGAGTCGCGCCTGCCCTCGACCGTGGTGTTCGCTCCCTCGATCGTGTACGCGCCGGGCGACCGGTGGCTGACGCTGCTCGAGCGCATGGCCCTGCTCCCCGTCATGCCCGTCTCAGGACGGGGGCGCGCCTGCTATGAGCCGCTGTGGGCGGAGGATGCGGCCGATTGTGTGATCTCGTGGCTGCGCACGCCCGATGGCGGTGCATCGAGGGCCGGCCGGCACGTGCGCTACGAGCTCGCCGGCCCGCAGCGGCTGACCTACAACGACATCGTGCGCACGGTGCTCGGTGCCCTGGGCCGTAGCCGGCCGCTTCTGCACATACCCACTTCGATCGTCTCTCGCACGCTGCGCCTGCTCGAGGCCTCAGCCGGGCAGCGCGCCTTCGCCACGTGGGACGAGGCGGAGCTCCTCGAGGTCACGATGACCGCCGCACGCGGGACCGCCGACGCCGCGGCGTTGGGCGTTACGCCCCAGCCGATGGCGGCCGTGCTCGGGTCCCGCTAGCCCTCAGCCGGGCGCGCCCAGCGCGAGGGGGGCGCGCCGGTCGGCCCATCGGCGCTCGCTTTCCAGCTGCGCCGCGAGCGCGAGCAGCTCGGCCTCCCCGGCGGGACGCCCGACGATCTGCACCGCGACCGGCAGCCCGTCCTCGCCGTCGAACAGCGGCAGCGAGACGGCGGGCTGGCCGCTGGCGTTGAAGGTTGCCGTGAAGGGGGTGAACAGCGCCGAGCGCGAAAACGTCGCCATCGGATCGGCTGCCGCCGTGTCGAGCGTGCCCAACGGGAGCGGGCGCTCGGCCAGCGCCGGGGTGAGCAGGGCGTCGAACGGGTCGAGGAAGCCGATGAGCTTGCGGGCGAACCGCTGCAGCTGCACGGCCGCCCCGGCGCCCTCCAGCGCGTTCATCCGCTTGACCATCGAGAAGATAGCCCAGCTCATGGGCTCCATGTCCGCGGCGGTCGGCTGGCGCCCGGCGACCGCGCCCGAGTGGGCGATCGACAGTGCGATGTGGGTCGAGAAGACAGCGCCGAACATCTCGCTCAACCCCTCCTGCTGCCACGGCGGATCCACCTCCTGCACGTCATGCCCGAGGGAGCGCAGCAGCGTGGCAGCCTCGGCGACCGCGTTCGAGCAGATGGGGTCAACGACCGCGCCGGCGACCGGCGGCAGCGTGGTGGCGGCGATCCGCAGCCGGCCCGAGCGCCCGGCGCCGGCCGGGACGGGCGCTCGCGCAGCGGCTCCGGCGAAGCGCTCTGATGGCGGCGGCGCCCAGGTCGCGTCGCCCGTCTCGTATCCTGCGAGCACGTCGAGCATCTCCGCTGTCTCGGCGACCGTACGCGTGAGCACCCCGTCTACGACCAACGAGGAATCACCCAGCTCGGGGGCCGTCGAGATGCGCCCGCGACTCGTCTTCAGGCCCACCAGTCCGCAGCAGGCGGCCGGAATGCGGATCGATCCGCCACCGTCGGAGCCGTGAGCCACCGGTACCATGCCGGCCGCGACGGCAGCAGCCGCCCCGCCCGAGGAGCCTCCCGGCGTTCGCTGCAGGTCCCAGGGGTTGCGGGTCGGCCCGAACAGGCGCGCCTCGCTCGTGGGCAGGATCCCGTACTCGGGCAACGTCGTGGTGCCGACTATCACGAACCCCGCCCGCCTCAGACGGCTGGTCACGTTCGTGTCGTACTCGCTGAGGTGCTCGGCCATCAGCGAGCAGCCGCAGGTGAGGCGCAGGCCCCTGACCGCGCGGTTGTTCTTGATGGCGATCGGCACACCGGCAAACGGGCGCTCGTCCCCGGTGCCGATCTCCTCCGCGGCACTCAGCGCCCGCTCGTCATCGACCTCGACGAAGGCGTTCAGCGTGGGGTTCAGCTCGTGGATTCGGTCCAGTGAGCTCTGCACCAACTCCCGCGCCGAGACGTCTCGATTGCGCACCATGCGCGCAAGCTCGCCCGCGGGGCGAAACATCAGATGGTCCTCGGACACGGTCAACCCCTCCTTTGACGACCGACCGACCGGCCGGTCGGTCGATAGCTCTTCAGAGCCTACCCTTGAGCTGATTCCTGCGACGATATGTAGCTGCCCACAAGGCAGCCACCCCGTCAAGCATCAAGCTCAGAAAGCGAGTGCCATGAGCGCGGTTCAGACAGCACCAGAGGTCAAGTCGGGCCTCGAAGGCGTCGTCGCCTTCGCCACGGAGATAGCCGAGCCCGACAAAGAGGGTGGCGCGCTGCGCTACCGCGGCGTCGACATCGAGAACCTCGTCGGAGCCGTCCCCTACGAGCAGGTCTGGGGCCTGCTGGTGGACGGGCGCTTCAAGCCGGGTCTGCCGCCGGCAGAACCCCATGCGCTCACCGTGCGCTCGGGCGATCATCGCGTCGACGTACAGTCGGCGCTAGCGATGCTCGCGCCCGAGTGGGGCTTCGGCCAGCTGATCGACATCACCGACGAGGAGGCCCGGGACAATCTCGCGCGCGCATCGGTGATGGCCCTGTCCTTCGTGGCACAGTCCGCGCGCGAAGCCGGTCAGCCGCCCGTCCCCCAGGAGGAGGTCGACCAGGGCAGGACCATCCCCGAACGGTTCCTCATCCGCTGGCGCGGGGAGGCGAACCCCGACCACGTGAAGGCGATCGACGCCTACTGGATCTCGGCGGCCGAGCACGGAATGAACGCCTCCACCTTCACAGCTCGCGTCGTGGCCTCCACCGGAGCAGACTGTGCCGCCGCGCTCTCATCCGCCGTCGGTGCGCTGTCGGGGCCGCTGCACGGTGGCGCCCCGTCGCGCGTGCTGAAGATGCTCGAAGAAGTCGAACAGACCGGCGACGCCGAGCGCTGGGTCTCGGACGCGCTTGACCGCGGCGAGCGCCTGATGGGCTTCGGCCACCGCATCTATCGCGCCGAAGATCCACGTGCGCGGGTCCTGCGAAGGACCTGCCGGGAACTCGGCTCGCCCCGCTTCGAGGCCGCCGAGGCGCTCGAGAAGGCGGCGTTGGCGGAGTTGCACGCGCGCAGGCCCGACCGCGTGCTCGCCACGAACGTCGAGTTCTGGTCCGCGGTGGTCCTCGACCTGGCCGAAGTCCCGCCCGATCTGTTCACGCCGATGTTCACCTGCGCACGCGTGGCCGGCTGGTCGGCGCACATCCTCGAGCAGAAGCGCGAGGCGAAGCTCATCCGGCCGACCGCCAAGTACGTCGGCCACGGACCCCGGTCGGTCGCCGAAGTCGAACCGGGCGAGAGCTGAACTTCCGCCACGGCTTCAGGACATTGATGATGCTCCGGCTGGACCTCTGGCCCTGAGCGGCGAGGGTCCGGCCTCATGCCGGACCCTCGCGCCGCTTCTCGACAGCCGATCGCTTCGGCTGGAATCCTGCGGGGGGAACCCGCTCGCTACATCATCCCGCTCATGTCGGGCATGCCGCCGCCAGCGCCGGCGCCATCCTTCTCCGGCACCTCGGCGACGATCGCCTCGGTGGTGAGGATGTTCTTGGCGATCGACGCCGCGTTCTGAAGCGCCGAGCGGGTGACCATCGCGGGGTCGATCACGCCCGCCGCGACGAGATCGACGATCTCGTTGGTGGCCGCGTTCAGGCCCTGCCCTTTCTTGGCCTTGCGCACGTCGTTGACGACCACCGAGCCCTCCATCCCCGCGTTCTCGGCGAGCTGGCGCAGTGGCTCCTCGAGCGCCCGCAGCACGATCCGTGCCCCGGTCCGTTCATCGTCGTCGCCCTCGCCGTTCACGCTGACCGCCGAGGAGGCCTGCAGCAGCGCGACGCCGCCACCGCACACGATTCCCTCCTCGAGCGCAGCGCGTGTGGCCTGCAGCGCGTCCTCGACGCGGTGCTTCTTCTCCTTCATCTCCGTCTCGGTGGCAGCGCCCACCTTGACCACGGCGACGCCGCCGGAGAGCTTGGCCAGGCGCTCCTGGAGCTTCTCTCGATCGAAGTCCGAGTCGGTGTTCTCGATCTCGGCTTTGATCTGGTTGATGCGGCCCTTGATCGCATCGGCATCCCCGGCGCCGTCCACGATCGTGGTCGTGTCCTTGGCGACCACCACGCGACGGGCGCGGCCGAGCTGGGAGATCTGGGTGTTCTCCAGCTTCAGCCCCATCTCCTCGGTGATCACCTCGCCGTTCGTGAGAATCGCTATGTCCTCGAGCATCCGCTTGCGACGGTCGCCGAATCCCGGAGCCTTGACGGCCACGCCGGTGAACGTCCCGCGCAGCTTGTTGACCACTAGCGTCGCGAGCGCCTCGCCCTCGACGTCCTCGGCGATGATCAGAAGGGGCTTCCCGCTCTGGATCACTGCCTCCAGCACGGGCAGCAGGTCGCGCACCGAGCCTATCTTCTGGTTGGCGATCAGGATGTAGGGGTCCTCTAGGTTGGCCTCCATGCGGTCCTGGTCGGTGACCATGTAGGGCGAGATGTAGCCCTTGTCGAACTGCATGCCCTCGGTGAACTCGAGGTCCATGCCGAACGTCTGGCCCTCCTCGACGTTGACCACGCCGTCCTTGCCCACCTTCTCGATGGCGTCGGCGATCACGTCGCCGATGTCCTCGTCGCCGGCCGAGATCGTCGCCACGCGGGCGATCTGGTCCTTGCCGGAGACCTCCTTGGACTGGGAGGCGATGTTGGCCACCACCTCATCGACGGCTTTCTCGATGCCCCGCTTGAGTGCCAGCGGGTTGGCACCGGCCGCGACGTTCTTCAGGCCCTGGCGAACGATCGCCTGGGCGAGCACCGTGGCCGTCGTGGTGCCGTCGCCCGCCACGTCGTTTGTGGCGGTCGCCACCTCGCGCACCAGCTGGGCGCCCTGATTCTCGAATACGTCCTCGACCTCGATCTCGCGAGCGATGGTCACGCCGTCGTTGGTGATCGTGGGAGCGCCGAACTTCTTGTCGAGGACCACGTAGCGACCCTTGGGGCCGAGCGTGACCTTGACCGCATCAGCGACCGCGTCGACGCCCGCCTCGAGCGACTTGCGGGCTTCTCCGCCGTACTTCAGTTCCTTGTGTGCCATGTCAGTTCAGATCTCCTTATGCGACCTTGGCGAGGACGTCCGACTCGCGCAGCACGAGCAGATCCTCCCCGTTGTCCGGGTCCTTGATCTCGGTCCCGCCGTACTTGCTGTAAAGGACCTCATCGCCCTTCTTGACCTCCAGCGGTATGCGCTTGCCGTCATCGTCGAGCTTGCCGTCGCCGACGGCGACAACCGTGCCCTTCTGCGGCTTCTCCTTGGCCGTATCGGGCAGGACGATGCCGCTTGCGGTCTTCTCGTCCTCCTCGATCGCGCGCACAATCAGCCGATCGCCCAGGGGCTTGAGCTTCATATCGAAAAAACCTCCATCTAGAGAATGCAACCGGCGGCTCGCGACACCCTTGGCGGGAACCGGGCCACCCCTTGGCACTCTCCGGTTGAGAGTGCCAACGACAACCTCAATATATAGGAATTGTCGACCTCTTCAAGGCGCCGCTGGCACTCAGCCCTCAAGAGTGCCAGCAGATCCCCCCCCCAGTGGCCTCCTCGGGCGGGCCCTTGAATCAGTTTTGCGCCCCGCCGAAGCCCTTCATCGCCTCGGTCATGCCGGTGGGCTTGTCGAGGATCTGCGAGAAGCGCACGACCGTGACCGTGTCGTCCATCGAGACCTCCCGCCCGTAGATCTGTTCGAGGAAGTGGATCAGCTCCTCGTGGCGGCGGAACTCGGGGTTGTCGTGCTTGATGTCGCGGGGAGACAGGTCGGAGACCTTCATCACCTCGACCTGGTCGATGACCGCCTCGAAGATCCTTTCCCGCGGCGAGTACTGGTAGCCGATCGTCACCAGCACGGCCTGGTTCTTGCGGTACTTGCCCGACTTGTCGCCGAGCCGGATGGTCGCCGTCTTGCGTCCCCGGAGGAGCTCGTCGGCGAAGATGGTGGAGTAGAAGTTGAGAACCTGCACGGACCGCAGGCTACCGTTCTTTGGGGCCGCCTTGCTCCAAGTAGGCGACCGCCAGCCCAACCATCTCGCGCTCACTGGCGTGCGTCAGCTCCGTCTGCGCCTCTCTGAGGCCGATCCAGCGGGCCTCCTCCACCTCGTCGTCGTGGTCCCGGGTGTCGCCCTCCACGTAGGAGAGCAGGTAGAAGGACACGGACTTCGAGATCGTTCGCCCGTCGCGCCGGTACCAGTAGCGCGCCTCACCGAGCTCGTGCAGCAGCTTGGTCACGATGCCGGTCTCCTCGCGCACCTCGCGTTCGGCCGCCTGCAGTGCGCCCTCGCCCGGGTCGATGTGGCCCTTGGGAAGCGCCAGCACGCGCGAGCCGTCCGGCGCACGGCGAACGGGGACGATCACGACCACCTCTGCCCCCTCCAGGACACCGTCGAGTATCCGCTCCCCGCGCACGACCACGCCCCCCGCCGAGCGCTCCTGGGCCGGCGCTCCGCGCCGGCGCCTAGAAGACATACTGCTTCAGCGCCTCCGGGTCGTGGACCACCAGACGTCCCCTGCCCTGCGAGATCACGCCGGCGCGCTCGAGCACGGCCAAAAAGCGGCTGGCCGACTCGCGCGAGGAGCCCGCCAGCTGCGCGACGTCCGACTGCGTGGCGGTGACCAGCACGTCGCCGACCGGCGATGGCCCATCCGCCGAGGCACCCGCTCCCTGCCCGGGCGGCGAGGACCGGGGCAGGCCGCTCTCCGGCTCATCGGCCCCCTCGAGCTCTGCCTGGTTGCGCCGTTCGGCCAGCTCCCGCGCGACGAGCTCGCCGAGCACCACCGCCACACGGCTCTGCACGGTCTGGAAGGACTGGCGCGTGAGACGTCCGTTCGTCTCGCGCAGGCGCCTGCCGAGAGCGACGACCAGACGCATTGAGATCTGGGGGTGCTCGACCATCAGCCTGCGCATGTCCGGACCCAGCACCCCCACGACGCCGGTCGGATCGATCGCCTCCACAGTGGCCGAGCGAAGCTCGTCCTCGAACATGGCCAGCTCGCCGAAGATGTCGCCCGGGCCGAACGTCGCCAGCGTTATCGTGCGCCCGTCCGCGTGCTCGACGATGGCGCGCGCACGGCCGTCGCGCACCACGTAGCAGGTGTCGCTGGCGTCGCCCTCCCGGAACACCACCTCGCCCGGCTCGAACCAGCGAGGCACGGCCAGGCTCGCGATCCGCTCGAGGTCGCTCTGCTCGAGGGTGGAGAACACCGGTACTCGCCCGAGCAGCTCGGTTACCTCCGCTGCGCCCATCCCGGCCATGGCTCAGACATATCACATGCTGAGCCACCCAGAAGCGGCGACCTGCGCGTGCAGAGGGCGGGCGGCGCTATCTTCAGGTGCATGACCCCGCCGAGTCCCATCCGCGCAGCCGTGGCCGTGCTCGTCGCACTGCTCGTGACGCCGGCGTTCGCGGCGGCGAGCTCCCCGCCGACGGCCAGCTCCAGCAACAGCAAGCTGGGCAAGTCGGCCGAGCTGTGGGCCACGATCGACGTGTGCAACCCCACCGATCAGCCCGACATGCTGGGCATCCGCGGGTCGATGCCGGGCGACGGCCAGACAGGCGTGGCCATGTACATGAACTTTCGCATGCAGTTTCTGAACAGCGCGACCAAACGCTGGGTCAATCTCCCGGCGGGCGGCGCGTCCTCCGGCTTCGTATACATCGGCTCGGCCAGGTCGGCGCGCCAGGCCGGCTTCAGCTTTCAGCTCGTTCCCGAGCCCGGCCAGACGTTCAAGTTGCGCGGCGTCGTCAACTTCCAGTGGAGGCGTGGCGCAAGGATCGTGGAATCGCTGTCGCGGTCGACCGCCGCCGGGCACAAGAGCCTCGCGGGCGCCGACCCTGCGAACTTCAGCGCGGCCACCTGCTCGATCAGCTGAGCGCTGGGCGGCTAGAAGAGACGGGGGTCGTTGGTGATGATCCCGTCCACGCCCATCTCCGTGAGCTTGCCGATCATGCTCGCGTCGTCAACCGTCCAGACGTAGAGTTCGCCACCGCCTTCGGCAACGGCTCGCAGGAGCGCCGGCGAGACCACGCGCCAGTGGGCCATGATCGCATCGAAGCGGCCGTGCTCCAGTGCGGCGCGGGCCCGGCGCGGCAGCGTGGCCCGGTAGCCGGCGAGCACCGCGAACGCCGGGATGGCCGTGAGCAGGTGGGTCGTGTAGTCGCGGCGCACGCGCGGCACCGACCAGCCGAGGCGAAGCGCCGGCTCGGTTGAGCGGATCAGGTCCAGGCCGGTGGGGAACATCCCGCTTACGAGCGTGCGCTTGACCAGGCCGCACGAGCGCAGTCCTTCCACCACGCGCAGCTCATAGCCCGGCAGCTTCACGTCGACGTCGAGTTCGACGCCGGCGAACGCCTCGCCCGCCAGGTGCTCGAGCGCCTGCTCGAAGCCGACGGGTGCGCGCGAGCGCATGTCCTCGAAGTCATGCGCCACGAGCAGCCGGCCACCGCCGTCCGCGTGCTCGCTGAGAACATCGAGCTCGATCATGTCGACCCCGTGCTCGAGCGCGGCGTCGAAGCTCGCGAGCGTGTTCCCGGGCTCGATGTGAGCCGCACCCTTGTGACCGACACGGCGGGGGCGTTGGGGCGGTGTGCGGGCGTCCTGCATCGCACAAGTAAACGGCATCGACCGCCCGAGCACCCTGGCGCCCGCCGCGCGATTTGCCCGGAGGTGCTTCAGGCGCTCAGCGTGAGCCTGCGCGGACCGGAGTGGAAGCCCAGCTCCACGAGCACGTGTGCAAGTGCCGAGGTAATCGCGGGCTCGCCGTCGATCCGCTCGAGCGCCAGCTTGGCCACCCGCCCGGAGCGCACCGCGAGCGCGAGCGCCTGCAGGGCCTCGCGCACCCGTTCGGCCTCAGGGGCGGCGCCCGGGGACGCGCCGGGGCGGCCGTGGGGAGGATCGTCGGCGAGGGTCGTCAGGGCCCGGCCGCCCCGCTCCAGATACAGCGTGGGCTCCTCCGCGACCATGACCACGTAGGCCCCGGCTACGCGAGCCGGCCGGCCCTGGGAGCGCGCGCGTCTCGGCCACGGCAGAGCGGCGCCGTAGGGCTGGGCCGGGTCGGCCGCGGCTATCACGAGCGATCGCCCGCCCTCGCTCCCCCGCGCACCGGCGTCCGTGCGCACGGCGCGCAGGCGCTCGACCGCGCCCGGCAGCGCGAACTGCGCGGCGCCCATGCCCTCGATGAAGTATCCGCGCCGACACACGCCGAGCGTCTCGAGGTTCGAGAACGTCTCATACAGCGCCGCGAAGCCGCCTTTGATCCCCTCGGCGAGCACCTGCTCACGGGTCACTATGCCGTAGCGCTCGAGCAGCAGCTCGGCCAGCGTGCGCCTGCGCTCGGCCGAGTCCGGACAGGCGCCGGCGAAGACCGGCCCGGTGAGCGACCAGCGACCCTGAACCTGCTGGTCGATCTCCGTCCTGCGGGGGCGTACCCGGCGCGCCGCAAGGCGAGAATGGCCGATCGTCGAGCGGCCCGCACGCAGGCCGACCGGCACGCCCTGCCCGCCGGGGGCGCCACCGAGACGGGCAAGCGAGAGGTGGGGTGCCCGCAGCGGCGCCCAGGCGTCGTTCGTCACCTCACCGGCCCAGGCGAGGTCCCACAGCGCCACGCGCAGCGCCTCGGCCGGAGCGTCCAGCTCGGCGAGCAGGTCGGTGAAGAAGCAGGGGCCCTGTGCCAGGCGCGCGCGCAGCTGCTCGTGCTCGTCGGCGTCGGGCGGCGTCGCGGTGCGGGTCGATGGGCTCCTCGCCGGCGGGCCGATGGCCGGAGCGTCCTCGCGGAAGTACAGCGCCACGCGACCGGATCGCCCGAGCGGGCCCGCGCCCACCCACACCACCTCGCCGCTCGCGCAGAGACTGTCGAGCCACGCCTGCGAATACGCACCGGTGCGCCGTGGCAGCACGTCGCGCTCCCAGATCTCCACGGGCAGCGCGAGACCCTGAAGGCCCACCAGCACCTCGCGCAGCCGGTCGATACCCGCCCCCGCCCGGGAATGGCGGTCCACGCCCTGCCAGGAGGGCAGGAAGGCCGCCAGCGTCCGCTGGTCGGTCGGCTCGATCTCCTTGCGCAGGGCCGCCAGCGAGGCGCGTCTGAGGCGACGAAGGACCTCCACGTCGCACCACTCGCGCCCGTCGCCCTGAGCGCTGGGGCTCAAGGACGGCGCGCCCGGCGGGCCCGGCCGGTCCTCGACGGTGCTGGGCCTGAGCTCGCCGCGGACGAGATCGCCGGAGCGCTCGAGCTCGCGCAGGACCGCGCCCACATCCACGCCGTAGCGGGCGTGGATCTCCTCTGCCGTGAACGGGCCGTGCGTACGCGCATAGCGGGAGACGAGCACCGTGAGCGCATCCGGCACGTGATCGAGGAACGCCTCGGGAAGCCCTCCCGGCGGGGCTGCGGACAGCGCGTCGCGGTACAGGCCGGCCTCGTCGGCGGCGACGTAGCGTTCCTCACCGCCGAGGCGCAGGGCGATCGCGCGGCGCTCGCGTTGCAGCTCGGCGAGCATCGGACGGGCGTCGATGCCGTCGAAGACCCGTTCAGAGAGCTCACCGAGACTCAGATCGCCAACGCGGCGAAGCACGTCGTGCAGGGCGTCACGGTCGGTCGCGCGGGTCAACTCGGAGCGATGCTGGAGGTCATCTTCCACGCGCCTGAGCGCCCTGGGATCGATCAGCTCTCGCAGCTCCTCTTGGCCGAGCAGCTCGCGCAGCAGGTCGCGGTCCAGGGACAGCGCGGCCGCACGGCGCTCGGCGTTGGGCGCGTCGCCCTCGTACATGTAGGTGGCGACGTAGTCGAACAGCAACGAGGACGCGAATGGAGAGGCCGTCGGGGTCTCGACCTCGACGAGCGAGATCTCACGCGTGTGCAGCGCGCGGAGCAGCTCCTTGAGACCTGGCACGTCGAGGACGTCCCGCAGGCACTCCCTGTAGGTCTCGAGCACGATCGGGAAGTCCGCGTAGCGGCTCGCCACCTCGAGCAGGCTCTGGGCCTTGAGCCGCTGCTGCCACAGCGGCGTGCGCCGTCCCGGGTAGGCACGCGGGATCAAGAGCGCCCGGGAGGCGTTCTCGCGAAAGCGCGCGCCGAACAGCGCCGAGCCGCCGAGCTCGGCGGTGACTGCATGCTCGACCTCCTCGGGCTCCAGCAGCACGAGCTCCGCGGCCGCTGACAGCCCGAGGGGCTCCTCCCCGGCCTCGTCCTCGCCGCCGAGATCCGGCAGGTGCAGGACGATGCCGTCGTCTGAGAAGATCGCGTCGGCCTCGAGGCCCAGGCGCTCGCGTATGCGCGCCGAGATTGCAAGGCCCCAGGCCGCGTGCACGCGGCCGCCGTAGGGCGAGAGCAGGCATATGCGCCAGTCGCCGATCTCGTCACGAAAGCGCTCGAGGACGATCGTTCGCTCGCTCGGCATGACCCGCGTCGCCGCGAGCTGCTCACGCAGATAGGAGAGCAGGTTGCGCGCGGCGCGCGCGTCGAGGTCGTACTCCCGCTGGAGGGTCTCCGCCTCCTGCTCGACCGCCCAGCGCGCGAACGCGCCGATCGCCCGGCCCAGCTCCTTCGGCCGGCCGACCGAGTCCCCGCGCCAGAACGGCACGGCGCCGGGCGCACCGGCGGCGGGCGTGACGATCACGCGGTCGCGGCCGATCTCCTCGATCCGCCAGGTGGAGGCTCCGAGCAGGAACGCCTGCCCCGGCCTGGCCTCGTAGACCATCTCTTCGTCGAGCTCGCCGACCCGCCGCCCGTCGGGCAAGCGTGACCGCGTACAGGCCCCGATCGGGGATCGTCCCGGCGTTCGCGACGGCCAGCTGGCGCGATCCGCGGCGCGGGCGGATCGTGCCGGCCACGCGGTCCCACACGATGCGCGCACGCAGCTCGCCGAACTCCTTGGAGGGGTAGCGCCCGTCGAGCATGTCGAGCACGTTCTCGAGCAGCTCGCGGGAGAGCTCCGCGTACGGGTAGGTGCGCGTGACGAGCGCATACAGCACATCGACCGAGGTGCCGGCGTAGGAGCTTGCTCGTCCCCCCACCGAGGTGTGCTCACCCTTTGAGTGGCCGCCTCCCGGCGGCTCGTCGGCGACGGCGATGGCGACGATCTGCTGGGCGAGCACGTCGAGTGCGTTGCGCGGCACCACGGTGGGCTCGATCAGACCTTCGCGCATCCGCCGGCACACGACCGCGCACTCGAGCAGGTCACCGCGGAACTTCGGGAAGATCCGCCCTGTGCTGAGCTCGTCGACTCCGTGACCGGCGCGGCCGATGCGCTGCAGTCCCCGTGCGACCGACTTGGGTGACTCGATCTGCACGACGAGATCCACCGCTCCCATGTCGATCCCGAGCTCCAGCGAGCTCGTCGCCACGAGGCATGGCAGCTCGCCGGCCTTCAGCATCTCCTCCACCTTCGTCCGCTCCTCGCGGGCGAGCGATCCGTGGTGCGCGCGAGCGAGCATCCGATGAGGACAGCTCATTGAGCCGCAGTGCCACGCGCTCGGCCGAGCGGCGGTTGTTGACGAAGACGATCGTCGAGTTGTGGCCCTGTACGAGCGCCAGGAGCTCGGGGTAGATCGCGGGCCAGATCGAGGAGCGCGTCGACTCGCCGCCCTCGACCGCCTGCAGGGCCGCGCCGGGGAGCTCCCGATCGCCGGCGCCGCCCTCGGGCGTGCCCGATGTGAGGCCGGGTTCGGTCATCGACTCGACGGGCACCTCGATGCGCAGGTCGAGGGCCTTGCGGGCACCCGCGTCGATGACCGTGACCTCGCGGTGGGGCCCGACCAGGAAGCGGCCGATCTCCTCCAGCGGGCTCTGGGTGGCGCTCAGGCCGATCCGCTGCACGTCCGCGCGCGCGCCGGGCGTCCTGGCCGGCTGGTGCGCTGGAGCGCCTGCAGGCGCTCGAGCGTGAGCGCCAGATGCGAGCCGCGCTTTGAATGGGCGACCGCGTGGATCTCGTCCACGATCACCGCCTCGACGTCCGCTCAAGTGTCCCGCGCGCGCGAGGTGAGCATCAGATACAGCGACTCGGGGGTCGTGATGAGGATGTCCGGCGGGTTGCGCAGCATCGCGGCGCGCTCGCGCTGGGGGGTGTCCCCGGTGCGGATCCCCACCCGCACGTCGATCGCGCCGATCCCGCGCAGCGGAGTGCGCAGGTTGCGCTCGATGTCGTAGGCCAGGGCCTTCAGCGGGCTGACGTAGACGACCCGCGTGGCGCCCTCGCCGGAGCTGATCGGATCGCTGCTCAGCCGGTCAAGCGCCCACAGGAAGGCCGCAAGCGTCTTGCCGGAGCCCGGTCGGCGCCGAGAGCAGCACGTGCTCGCCCGCTGGCGATCGCGGGCCACGCCTGCCTGGGCCGGCGTCGGGGAGGCGAAGGCCCGCTCGAACCACTCTCGGACCGCGGGGCTGAAGCTCGACAGGGACACGGGCCATGAGGCTAGCGCGCACCCGACGCGCGGCCGCGAAGCGTGAAGGCGGCCCCCGCGCCTCATAGACTCAGGTTGCATGAACAAGGGCGTGCTGCCATCCCAGCGGTTGCGTGAGGCCGTCGTCGCGCGGGTGGATGGTCGCGGGTGAAAGGCGGATCCTTCCGGAGGCCGTACAGCCGGCGAGCGTCGATCTGCGGCTGGGCGACCATGCGTGGGCGCTGCGCTGCAGCTTCCTGCCCGACAGTCAGCTCGACGGTCGAGGAGAAGGCCGAGGACGTGGCGTTCGACAGGATCGACCTGCGCGACGGCGCCACGCTCGAGCGCGACCGGCCCTACC
Source organism: uncultured Solirubrobacteraceae bacterium (assembly GCA_963730575.1). GTDB lineage: Bacteria > Actinomycetota > Thermoleophilia > Solirubrobacterales > Solirubrobacteraceae > Palsa-744. The sequence continues at coordinate 109,673 of CAVSSG010000003.1, read as the reverse complement.
TCGTCCCGCTCGTCGAGGAGCTGCGCCTGCCCCAGGACGATCCGCGCCAAGGCGAATCCCGAAGAGCTCGACCGGGCGCCTGGACGTCTTCACGCGCGTATTCACCGACCGCAACCACCGCTTCGATGAGATCGCGGCCGGATATCAGGGCGGGCTCTACCTCGAGGTCGTTCCGCCGCACCTTCGCGATTCGCGTGAAGACCGGTCTGGCGCTCAACCAGGTCCGGTTGATCTGCTCGGAGGCGCCGCCTCAGCGATGCGGAGCTGATGGCCGTCCATCGGGAGTCGCCCACTGCTCTACCGCGACTCGCAGCCGGTCGGCGCATCCGAGCTGTCGCTCGACGAGGGCCTGTTTCTGAGCCTCGACGTGTCCGGCTCCGCCGAGGCCGATCGTCGGCTACCGCGCCAAGAAGAACAGCCTGCCGGTCGATCTCGACGCGTGTGGGGACGCTCAAGTGGCAGGACTACTGGGAACCGGTGCACCCCGAGCCGGGCGGGCGGATCGTGCTCGAGCCCGAGATCTTCTACCTGCTGCTCTCGGCCGAGGGCGTGAGCATCCCGCCGGCCTACGCCGCCGAGATGCTCGCCTACGATCCCACCGCGGGCGAGCTTCGCACCCACTACGCGGGCTTCTTCGACCCGGGATTCGGTTACGCACCGCACCCGGACACCCATGGCAGCCGAGCGGCGCTCGAGGTCCGCGCCCGCGACGTGTCGTTCATGGTCGAGCACCGCCAGCCGGTGTGCAAGCTCGCGTTCGAGCACATGACCGAAGTGCCGGATCTGCTGTACGGCGAGGATGTCGGATCCAACTACCAGGGTCAGCAGACGATGCTGAGCAAGCACTTCGCCGAGCAGACCGCCGGCGTTGCGCGGCTGAAGCGTCGAGGAGGCGCGGAAACCCTCGAGCCGGTGTGAGCGCCGCCCGGCTGTGCCCCGGCCTCACACGGCCGACCGTCGACAGGCCGGGGTAGCCCACGGCCCTGTCGGGTCGCGTACTCTCTGCGCCCACATGGGTATTCCGCGCCATCGTGTCCTTGCCCTGCTCTGCTGGCCGTGCCCGCGGTGGGGCTGACCGCCTGCGGAAGCACCGTGTCGACGGCCTTCAAAGGCGAACAGCACGAAGTCGCGCAGGCGATCTCGAACCTCCAGACCGACGCGAGGAACGCCGACGAGCAGAAGATCTGCACCGACGACCTCGCCAGAGCGCTCGTCACGAGCCTGGGCAGCGCGAGCGGCGGGTGCAAGGAGGCGATCAAGAACCAGCTCACCGAGGTCGACAGCTTCGACGTCACGATCGACTCGATCCAGGTGAACGCCGCCCATACGCCACCGACGGCGACGGCGAGCGTGAAGAGCACCTACTCGGGCAAGACACGCCCCAGCACGTTGCTGCTGGTCAAGGAAGCCGGCAAGTGGAAGATCTCGCTCTGCGACGGCGGACGTCCGCACGATCGAGCGGCGCCGTACTGGCGTTCGTAGTACTCGCGATAGTCGCCCGAGCGGATCGGCTCCCACCACCACGCGTTCTCGCGGTACCAGGCGACGGTCTGCTCGAGCCCCTCGGCGAAGCGCACGCGCGGGGCCCAGCCGAGCGCGCGAACCTTCTCGGAGGAGAGCGAGTAGCGGCGGTCGTGGCCGGGTCGGTCGGCGACGTGCTCGATCTGCGACATCGACGGCGCCGGTCAGCTCGACGATGCGCTTGACCACGTCGATGTTCGCCTGCTCGTCGGGGCCGCCGGCGTTGTAGACCTCGCCCGGCGCGCCGTGCTCGAGCACGTAGCCGATCGCGCCGGCGAAGTCGGTGAGTGGATCCAGTTGCGCACCTGCATGCCGTCGCCGTAGACCGGCAGCGGGTCCCGTGCAGCGCGTTCAGGATCATCAGCGGGATCAGCTTCTCGGGGTACTGGTAGGGGCCGTAGTTGTTCGAGCCGCGGCAGATGACCGTGGACAGCCCGTAGGTGTGGAAATAGCTCTGCACGAGCAGGTCCGCGCCGGTCTTGGTGGCCGAGTAGGGCGAGGACGGGCGCAGCGGCGAGTCCTCGGTGAACGTGCCCTCCTCGATCGAGCCGTACACCTCGTCGGTCGAGACCTGCAGGTAGCGCAGCCCGTCGCGCGCGCGCCGCCTCCAGCAGCACGTAGGTGCCGAGCGCGTGGGTGCGCACGAACGCGTCGGGCTCGGCGATCGAGCGGTCGACGTGCGTCTCGGCGGCGAAGTTGACGATCGCCTCGGGCGCCGCCGCGCTCGATCGCGCCGGCGACCGCCGCGGGATCCTCGATCGCGCCGCGCACGAAGCGGAAGGCGCGGTGCTCGGCGAAGTCGCTGAGGTTCTCCTCGCCGCCCGGCGTAGGTGAGCTTGTCGAGCACGGTGACCTCGTCGCCGTGCTCGAGCAGGCGCTGGCGCGCGAAGGTCGAGCCGATGAACCCGGCGCCGCCGCACACGAGCAGCCTCATCGCGCGCATCATCCCAGCGCGCGCCGCCAGATATCCCGCCAGCCCGTCGCGCCAGTCGGGCATCGCCAGCACGTCCTCGCGCTCGGACTCGAGCGCCGACCACGCCGGGCGCGGCGCCGGGCGCGCCATCTGCTCGCTGCTGGCCGGCTCGACGCGGCAGTCGACCTCGGCCTGGCGGAAGATCTCGCGGGCGAAGCCGTTCCAGGACACCTGCCCGGTACCCGCGAGGTGGACGAGGCCCGAGACCTCGCGCTCGAGCAGCCCGAGCAGCGCCGGCGCGAGATGGCCGGTCCAGGTGGGACAGCCGACCTGGTCGGTCACGACCCGCACGCTCGCCGGCTGCGCGCTCGGCCGGCGAGCGCGCAGCATCGTGGCGACGAAGTTGCGCCCGTCGCAGCGCCGAACAGCCAGGAGCTGCGCACGACCGCGTGGCGCGCGGAGGCCGCGAGCACCTGGAGCTCGCCCGCGAGCTTGGTCTCGCCGTAGACCGAGCGGGGCCCGGTCGGATCGGACTCCACGTAGGCGCGCGGCGCGCCGGCGTCGTCGAGCGGGGCGTCGCCGTCGAAGACGTAGTCGGTCGAGACGTGCACGAGCGGGACGCCCGCCGCGGCCGCCGCGCGCGCGAGGTTGCCGGCGCCGTCGGCGTTGACCGCGTGCGCCTGCTCGCGGTGGGTCTCGGCGCCGTCGACGTCCGTCCAGGCCGCGCAGTTGACCACCGCGTCCGGGCGCGACGCGCTGCGAGGGCGCGCTCGACCGCCGCGCGCGTCGGTGATGTCGAGCTCGCGCGTGCTCGAGCCCCGCGAGCTCGTGCCCGGCGCGCTCGCCCGCGCGCAGCGACGTCGCGGCCGAGCATTCCCGCCGGCGCCCGTGACGAGCAGCCTCACTCGGCGCCTCACAGGATCGAGATGTCGGAGTTGTCGCCGACCATGAAGCGGTAGGCGCGCGGCTGGCGCTCGCCGCGGCGCACCGTGACGTTGCGCCCGAGCAGCGAGGACTCCATGCGCCCGTCGAGGTCGCAGACCGTGCAGCCGGCGAGCAGGATCGAGTGCTCGACCTCGGCAGCCTGAGATCTCGCAGCCTCGCCGATCGCCGTGTAGGGGCCGATGTAGCAGTCGCGTCAGCCGCGCGCCCGCGCCGACGATCGCGGGGCCGCGCACGGTCGTGCGCTCCAGGCGCGCGCCGGCCTCGATCACCACGCGCCCGTCGACCTGCGAGTCGATCAGCTCGCCGTCGCACGCGCTCGGGCAGGTTGTCGAGGATCAGGCGGTTGGCCTCGAGCATGTCCTCGAGGCGCCCGGTGTCCTTCCACCAGCCGCGCACGATGTGCGGCTCCACGCGCAGGCCGCCGTCGAGCAGGTGCTGGATCGCATCGGTGATCTCGAGCTCCCCGCGCGCCGAGGGCTCGATCGCGCGCGCGGCCTCGTGGATCTGCGCGGTGAACATGTACACGCCGACGAGCGCCAGGTCGGTGGCCGGGCTCGGCCGGCTTCTCGACCAGGCGCACGACCCGGCCGACGCTCGCCCGGGTCGCCGGCGGCCCAGGCCAGCTCGGCCACGCCGTAGTTCTCCGGGTCCGGCACCGGCGTCAGCAGGATCAGCGCGTCGGGCGAGTGCTCGCGGAAGGCCGCCACGAGCTCGGAGATGCCGCCCTGCAGCAGGTTGTCGCCGAGGTACATCACGAACGGGCTCGTCGCCGAGGAACGGCTCGGCGGTGAGCACCGCGTGCGCGAGCCCGAGCGGCTCGTCCTGGAGGATGTAGGTGATGCGCACCCCGAACCGCGAGCCGTCGCCGGCGGCCTGTTCGATCTCCTCGCCGGTCTCCGGGGCGATGATGATCCCGACCTCCTCGATCCCGGCCTCGGCCATCGCCTCGATCCCGTAGAACAGCACCGGCTTGTTGGCCACCGGCACGAGCTGCTTGGCGCTCGTGTGGGTGATCGGGCGCAGGCGCGTGCCCTTGCCCCCGGAGAGGATCAGTCCCTTCAGCGGCTCCACTGCCGGGAGCAGCCTACCGGAGCCGGGTACGCCGCGCCGGCCCGGCGACGGTCCGGTCAGTAGACGCCGCCGAGCTTGCGGTGGTCCCAGGTGGCCCGGCGGCGCTCGACGAACTCGAGCGCCGACCCGCTTGGCGGCCTGGGCGCTCGACCGCATCGCGCGCCTCGCTGCGGCAGCTCCTGCGGCGGCTCGACGCCGCGCGGCACCGAGTTGCGCAGCAGGATCGCGGCACCGAGCGGCGCCGACCGTGTCGAGATCGCGGTGGACGATGACGTCGCACTCGAGCATCACCCCGCGCAGCTCCTCGTAGGCCTCGCCCGCCTCGACCTGCAGGGTGGCGCGCGGGTCGCGCTCGAGGTTGCGCACCTTCTGGGAGGCCGCATACGTCCACGCCCACACCCGCGGCGACGGGGCCGCCATCCGGAGGCGTCGCGCAGCACGTACCACAGCGGCATCAGGTGCGGCCAGCCGCGCGGGCCGATCGTCGCGCAGGTGACGGTCCGCTCGCCGGCGAGGAACGAGGCGACCTCCGCCGCGGACATCCTGATCTGCTCGCGGCGGCTCATCGCAGGCGGGCGCGGCGTCCGCCTACACGCCGGCCGGCGTCGCATGGGCCTCGCGCAGGCGCGCGACCGCGGCGCGGACGGCCTCGCGGGCATCCTCGGGCTCGAGCACCGCCGCGTCGCCCGCTTCCTTGAGGATCTCGCGCACCAGCCAGTCGACGCCCGCGAAGCTCAGCTCGACGACGACCGCGCCGTCGCTTCGCTCCTCGACCACCCGCCGCGCCTCGCGCGCCCAGCGCGCGCGCTCGGGCGAGACCCAGACGCGCGCGATGCGCGACGCCTGCACCTCGCCGGTGCGCAGCCAGCCGTCGACCTCGGCCGCGGGATCGACCTCGGGCCGCGGCTCGAACGTCTCCTCGGTGACGGTCGCGCGCTTGATCCGATCGAGGCGGAAGTGGCGCATGCCGTCGCGCTCGGGGTCGAACGAGGCGACGTACCAGCCCTCGCGGCCGTTCGTGAGCGCGTACGGCTCGACCCTGCGCAGCGACAGCTCGTCCTCGTTCTCCTTGTAGTACTCGAGCTCGACGATCTTGCGCTCGACGATCGCGTCGGACACCAGGCGCGCGACGCCGGAGTCGTCGCCGCCGGCGTGCGCGACCTGCAGGCCCTGCTCCATCGGGTCCTCGCCGAGCGCCGCGACGATCTTCTCGCGCGCGGAGGTGAGCGAGCCCTCGGGGATGTGCTCGCCGATCAGGTCGATCGCCGCGACCAGCGCCTTCGCCTCGACCGGCAGCAGGCGGGCCGGCCGGTCGAAGTTGTCGCTGTAGGGCTCGGGGTCGACCTCGATCTCGCCCTCCTGCTCGTTGATCTCCGCGTACAGCACGTAGGAGCCGCCGCCGAAGTTGACGACGTTCAGGACGTTCACGTCCTCGCGCAGCTCCTCCTCGCTGAGCTGCAGCCGCTCGCAGACCTCGTCGATCGCCACCCGCTCGCCGGCGCGGCCGGCCTGGATGAGGATGCTCGCGAGCGTCACCAGACGGGCGAAGCGCTCGGGGCGGATCGCCGCCTCGCCGCGGCCGAGCGGAGCCTCCTCGCCGTCGGCGTCCGCCGCAGCGCGACACCGGCGAGCGGCTGCCGCGCGCCGCGCGGCCGCGGCGCGGAGCGCGCGCCCGGCGCTCGTCGGCGCGCGATGACCTTCGCCTCGGCGCCCGGAAGCGTCTCGCCGTGGCGCTCCTCCAGCAGCTCGAGCCGCTGCTCGAGCTCCTCGATCAGCTCCTCGGGCCCCTGCAGGCGGGCGTGGGCGCCCAGGCCGAGCACCCAGGAGATGATGCCGCGCGAGCTCGAGTAGGCGGTCAGGAAGACCCGGCTTCCCGTCCTCGGCCTCGCCGCCGTCAGCGGTTGCGAATCTCCCCGTAGCGGCCGAAGTGGCGCTCGACCTGCCAGGCGATCCGCTCGGAGATGAGTATCTCCGCCACGCCCCTGCTCCTCGCCGAGCTGCCAGTCGGCGCGGTTGGCGTAGGCGCGCGGATCGAAGTCCGCGGGCCGGCGGAAGTCGTGCTCGGCCTTGGTCGCGTAGGAGACCTTGCCGCGGATGCGCGACAGGCGGAACACGCGGATCGCCTTGCGCTCGTGGGAGTAGCCGAGCAGGTAGAACTGGCCGCCCTGGAACAGCAGGTGATAGGGGTCGACGCGGCGAGGGCCCACCTCGTCGCGCTCCATCGTGTAGTAGTCGAACAGGATCGTCTTGTTGCGGAAGATCGCCGTCTCGACCTTGGCCAGGCGCGCGGACAGCTCGTGGCCGCCGGCCGACGCGGTGATGCCGAGCGCGACCGAGCGCTGCTCGGGAGCCCGCAGCGGGCTCGGACGCCCCCAGGTGATCTGCTGCAGGGCGAGGCGCAGCGGCTCGGCGTAGGCGAATTCGCCGTCGAGCAGGCTCAGCGCGGTCTGCAGCGCCGCGAGCTCCTTGTCGGTGAACGCGATCGGGGGCAGATGGAAGTTCTCCGGGCGCAGCGAGTAGTTCTCCTGCTCGGCCGCTCCGTCGGCGGGGCGCTCGACGGTCAGCTGGATGCGCAGCGATTCGAGCTCGGAGCGATCGGCGTAGAAGCGCCGCGCGAACGCATCCTCGTTCATCCCGCTGTAGCCCTCCACGTCGCGCCGGATCTCAAGCGCCGTGACCGGCCGGCGCTCGGCCATCAGGTATGAGATCAGCGACAGCTGGCGGATCAGCTTCTCGGTGTCCTTTGCCATCGGTCCCAACCATAGAACCCGACGGCGAGGCGGTTGTGGCGCGGGCCGTTCGAGGCAGCCGCTATTTGCGGACTTTCAGGCCGCCGTGCCTCGCCCCTGGCGACGGTCGAGCCGGCCCCCGCGAGTCTCCGCAGCTTCGGGCACGTCGATGATCCTGGCGGCGGTCACTAACCCGTTTCCGGGCGTTTGCAGACGCGGGCGACCGAGACGTGCCGGTGTGTATAGACTGGTCTGCTCAGGTGTGCCGGTGGTATAGACTGCGTCCAGCTTAGGAGCCAGCCAGCACAGGGAGCGACGGAGTCGGGAGACGGGACCGGCCGAAGTGAGCGTGTTTGCCAAGAAGCTGCTGGGGGTGGGCTCCGCCGTGGTCGCTGGTGGGGTGCTGATCGGCCTGTACGTCGCCGACTGGGCCACCAGCCAGCCGCCGCCGGTCGCGGCCACCGTCGCTCCCGCCCGTCGAGCGGCGGCACCAGCCTCACGCTCGAGACGGTCGCCGCGATCGGCCCGAAGTACAGCCCGTCGCACCCCGACTGGGTCTCCTACCTGGTCAGGAAGCAACGGCAAGTGGATCCACAGCACCATCTACACGGTGCCGGCCAACTCGATCGTGCACGTCACGATCTACCAGTACGACTCGCCCACCGGCCTGCGCAACCCGTTCCTCTCGCAGGTGCAGGGCACGTCGGCGGGACCGAGACGTGATCGACGGCAAGACCGTCAACTCGATCAACCCCGAAGAAGCCTCGCACACGTTCGCGGTGCCCCAGCTCGGCGTGTTCGTGCCGCTGCCCGGCGTGCCCGAAGAAGCCAAGAACCCATGCGAATAAGCGCCGTGCGAACCGGCGCAGTCGCCCACCGCACGATCACTTCAGCTTCCGCACCGGGCAAGAAGGGGCGCTACCGCTGGCAGTGCTTCGTGCCCGTGCGCCGCCGGCTTCCTCAACGGCATCGGCGGTCCGATGCAGACGCTCGGCTACATGGACGGGTTCCTCGATGTCGTCTAGCCCGAGGCGGAGTCGCGCGAGGGGCACCGAACCGAACCACGCGGTCCGCTTCCGGCCTGATCTGGCTGGTCGCGACGGTCGATCGCGCTTGCCGCTGGTGATCTCTGCTGATCGGCCCATCCTGCTCGGACCGGGCAACGGCAGCGAGCAGGCGACGGGGCAGGGACCGACAACACGGTGCTGGCCGGCGATGGCCACGCCGGTGCTGCGCTGGTGATGCTCTACCTGCTGTACGCGGTCATCTTCTTCCGCCAGCCGAAGGGCGCGGCGCTGGAAGGCCCGGCGGTGCGCGGGCGACGCGCGCGTGCAGACGCCTGGATCATCGTCACCTCCCTGATCGTGCTCGGCGCTGGCCGTCTTCGGCACGGTCGAGCTGGAGGCCGACTACGGCGCCGGCTCCGGCAGCGGACCCAACCCGCTGACCGTGCCGAGCGGCCCGAAGCTCCCGGTGCAGGTGATCGCGCAGCAGTGGCTGTTCACCTACCGCTATCCGACCTACGGCGGCGTCGAGACCCCCCACCTCGTACTGCCCGTCAACCAGTGGATCGAATTGCACGTCACCTCGCTCGACGTGATCCACTCCTTCTGGGCCTACCAGCTCGGCGTCAAGGCCGACGCCAACCCCGGCGTGAACAACGTCGCTTCGTCAAGCCCACGCAACTCGAGACCTTCGACGTGCGCTGCGCGGAGCTGTGCGGCATCTGGCACGGCTCGATGTTCGACCACGGCAACGTCGTCACGCCGAGCGCGTTCACCACCTGGATCCACGAACAGCAGACGAAGTTCGCCGCGACGACCAAGGTGCTGCCCAAGTACAGCAAGACCTACCTACCCGAACCGACGAGGCGCGGACGAATGAGCACGACGATCGAAGCCGCATCCACACCCCCGCCGATCCACGGCGCCCGCTGTGGCGGCGCCTGATCGGCTTCAACCTGCTGACCGCCGTGCTGCTCGGCGTCGGCGGCTACTACCTCGGCTGGTGCATCGGCCATCTGATCAGCGTCGAAGAAGCTTCCACTACCGAGCAGCGACCGACGAGAACGACCTCGCGCTGCTGCTCGCCTACCTCTGCGGCGTGATCGGCTTCCTGATCGGCCTGGGCTTCGCCAACTACCCGGTCTCGCGCCTGCTCGGGCGCCCGGCGTCGCTGCGCGAGAAGGAGACCGAGGGGATCGGGCGCTACTTCGGCCTGTGCACCGACCACAAGGTCGTGGGAATCCAGTACCTGGTGGGAATCGGCGTGTTCTTCTTCGTCGGCGGGCTGAACGCGATGCTGATCCGCGCCGAGCTGCTGCACGACACACCGACTTCGTGGGGCCCAACCAGTACCTGACGATGGTCGGCATGCACGGCACGATGATGATGGGGATGATGACCTCGGGCGTGCTCGGCCCGTTCGCCAACTACTTCGTGCCGATCATGATCGGCGCGCGGCGAATGGCCTTCCCGCGCGTCGAGGCGCTCACGTTCTGGCTGCTGATGGCCGCCGGTTTCATCCTCGTCTCGACGATCTTCTTCGGCGGCTTCCCCACCGGCTGGACGGGCTATGCAGCCCCTCAACGACCAGGCCGTCGGGGGCATGGACTCCTACATCTGCTTCTTCGCCCTGGTCGGTATCTCGATGGTGCTGCTTGGGCTCAACATGATCGCCACGATCATCACCATGCGCGCGCCCGGGCTGACCTGGTCGCGCCTGCCGATCTTCGTGTGGTCGGTGTTGCCACGGCGGTGCTGATGGTGCTGGCCGCGCCGATGCTCGTCGCGACGCTCTGATGGTCGCGCTCGACCGCACGATCGACACGTCGTTCTTCATCGCCGGCGGCGGCGGCAGCTCCTATCTGTTCCAGAACCTCTTCTGGTTCTTCGGCCACCCGGAGGTGTACATCCTCGCGCTGCCCGCGTTCGGGATCGTGCTCGAGCTGCTGCCGGTCTTCACACGCAAGCCACTGTGGGGCTACCGGCTGGCGGTCGCGGGCATGCTCGGCGTGGCCCTCATGAGCTTCTTCGTGTGGCAGCACCACCTGTTCGTGAGCGGCATCAACGCCGACCTGCGGCCGTTCTACATGCTCTCGACGGAGATCATCTCCGTCCCCACCGGCTTCATCTTCATGTGCGTGATCGGGACGCTGTGGAAGGCACGGATGACGTTCACCGTGCCGATGCTGTTCTGCCTGGCCTGGACGTTCAACTTCCTGATCGGCGGCCTCTCCGGCGTGTTCCTGTCGGACGCCCCGAGCGACACCCTCACGCACGGGAGCTTCTTCGTGATGGCCCACTTCCACTACACGATCGTGGGCGGGCTGGTGTTCGCGTTCTTCGGCGCGATTTACTACTGGATCCCGAAGATGGTTGGCCTGCGCTTCAACGACCGCCTCTCGAAATGGCACTTCTGGCTGATGTTCATCGCCTTCAACCTGACGTTCATGCCGCTGTTCGCGCTGGGCATGGAGGGCATGCCCAGGCGCGTCAGCGAATATGCGCCGAACCTCAAACCGCTCAACGTATGGGTGTCGATCTGGGCCTTCGTGCTCGGCTTTGCGATGCTCCTCTTCGTCTTTAACGTCGTCTATTCGCTGATCTTCAAGCGCGAGGCGGCCGAGGCCAACCCGTGGCGCTCGAAGGGGATGGAGTGGCAGGTTCCCACCCCGGTGCCCGTCAATAACTTCCCCGGCGATCAACTGCCCAGCTTCGACTTCGAGCCCTACGACTACGGCGTACCCCCCGCGCTGGGCGGCGGCGCGCAGCCGGCCGGGGCGGGTGCATGAGCATGGCCTCCGCGGGCGAGGGCATACCGCTGGGCCTGTCCGGTCAGCCGGCCGGACCCGGGGCAGGGGCCCACCAGGAGCCGCCCGAGATCCGCAGGCAGCGCGGTGACCGGGCCCTGTCGGTTGCCTCGAGGCTCCTGGCCGGTGCCTCGGCGTTCTTCTTCCTGGCCTTTCTGTTCGCCTACTTCTACCTGCGCTCGCTCAACGTGAACGGCTGGTGGAAGCCCTCGGCGACGCTGCTGAAGGAACAGAAGGAAGTCCACGTGAGCCTCGCTCCAAATGCAGGCCTCGGCGTCGCATTCATCGTCTGCATCGTGCTCAGCGTGGCGCTCACGATCGTCGCGGGACGCCAGATGAAGCGCGGGTCCTCCGGTTGGGTGGCGCCGGCGATCGGCGGTCTGGTGCTCGGGCTCGCGGCGATCGCCGTGCAGTGCATCGAGTATGCAGGCCAGCACTTCGGCCCCACCGACGGAGCCTATGCGAGCGTGTTCTGCGCATGGACGGCCTTCTACCTGCTCGCGGTGCTCGGGACCATGTACTGGCTGGAGATTCAGGTGGCCACGGAGTTGCGCGAGCGGCGCACACCGACGGCGCAGGGCGGCGAGGGAGAGACCGTCTATGAGCACCCCGACCGGCTGCTCCCCCGCGGGATGGACGCCGCCGTCTTCTACTGGGCCTTCCTCGGCGCGATCGGGGTCGTGACCTACGTGACGCTGTACCTGCTGTAGTGCTCGCCCCGGCAGCAGCGACCCCCGGCTTCTGGGACTGGTCGTTTGACCCGCCGCTGGTGCTGGTGATCGATCTGGCGATCCTGTACTGGCTGGGAGCCCGGCGCACCGTCACCCCGGCGCGCACACGAGCCGCCCAGCGATGGCGGAGCGCCTGCTTCTACGCCGGCCTGGCCGTGCTCGCGATCGCACTGGCCTCGCCGATCGAGCTCCTGAGCCAGCGGCTGTTCTGGGTGCACATGGTCCAGCACGTGCTGCTGCTCGTCGTCGCGGCGCCGCTGATCGTGCTCTCGCGCCCGTGGGTGCGCCTGTGGCGCTGCCTTCCGCTGGGCGGGCGCCGGTCGCTGGCTCGGGAACTGAGCGACGGCGGGGGCGCGGCCCCCTTGCGACGGGCCGCCCGGGCCCTCGGCAGCCCGCTGCCGAGCTTCCTGCTCTTCTCGGTCGTGCTGCTGGCCTGGCACATACCCGCGCTGTTCGACGCGACACTGCGTTCAAGCTCACTTCACGCGCTCGAGCACACGTTGTTCTTCTGCACCGCTCTGATGTTCTGGAAGCAGGTGATCGACTCGCCACCCCTGCGCGCGCCCCTGGATGCCTCCCAGCGCATTCTGTATCTGGTCGGCGCGATGATCGTCAGCTGGATCCTCGCCGTGGTGCTGGCGCTCGCCCCGCGTCCCCTCTATGACTTCTACGCGCACCTGGCGAGCCGTCCGGGCGGCATATCGGCGATGGCCGATCAGCAGATCGCCGCCGGGATCATGTGGGTGCCGGGCTCGATCACGTTCCTGATCGTCCTGTTCGTCTATGTCCACCGCTGGCTCACGCCGCCGGCCCCAGCCCGGCCCTGTCACCCGGGCGCCCGACTGGCAAGCGAGCACTAGGAGGTTCCATGCCGAAGATCGCCGTCCCGATCGCCGCCACTTTCTCCGAGATCCTCACGCTCGTCATTCCCCTGGTCGCGTTCTGATCGCGGTGGCCGTCTGGTACGTCCTGCTCTGGCGCCGCGGCCTGGGCGAGCGCTGAGCACAGGGCGCTCGGCTTGGATGGCCGGCGATGAGCCCGGGCGCCTACTGCGCGGCGAGCCTGGGCACGTCGTGGACGATCTGGCTCGGTTCGAAGCTGGCCGGGTAGATGGTCGTCAACCTGCCGCTCGCGCTGATCCCGTAGACGAGCGCCGAGTGGGCCACGAGCTGCGGCTGGCCGGCCTCGCGGTTGGAGCCCACGCTCCAGGCCGCCCACGTACGGGCGAGCTGCGCCGGCTGAGCCGATCAGGTACTGCATCCTGCCGACCATCTCGTGGGCGCGCAGGAAGCTCGCCACGGCCGCGGGCGTGTCGCCGCGGGGATCGACCGACACCGCGATGACCTGCACCTTCGAGGCCTGGGCGCCGAGCAGGTTCAGGGCCACCCTGAGGTTCGAGGCGATCAGCGGGCATATGTCGGGGCAGTGCGTGTACAGGAACGTGACCAGTACGGCCTTGCCGCGATACTGGGACAGCGTGACCGGCTGGCCCAGGTAGTTGCGCAGATCGATCGGCGGCGCCGGCTTGGCCGGGAAGCGCGAGCGTGCCGAAGAACCCCTGCCCGCAGCCGACTGCTGCGCGCCCGCCGGGCAGCGTCGGCTTGCTCGAGCCGCTCAACAGCACGTCGCTCAGGCCTCCGACGATCCCGAGCAGCAGCGACCAACGGCAACACGAGCGCCCAGCCAGCGGGCCGATGCGGCCTGCGCGGCATCGCCCGGCACCTGCGGCTCAGGTCGCCTGTTGCTCCTCGGACTGCCATCAGCAAACATAGTCCCTTCAACCGCGAGCGGAGCCGGCGAACTCAACGCGCCGGCCGCTCGTGCGCGGCCCGGACCAGACGCGACCGCCGCGCCTCAGGCGGCCTGCTTCGCGCGCGGGCGGGCTGAGCGATCTCCACCGGCTCGCTCGTCGCTCGGCGAAGAAGGCGCCCCCGCCGATCGCGCGGTCGAATCCCGACCAGCGCCGGCCGGGAGAGAGCTCCTTCTCGAGGCGGTCGAAGCTGCCCAGGCGCCCGCCGAGGTTGTCGATCATGTGCACGAGCGTCGCCTCGCGCGTGCACGGCACCACCGGGCTGCCGTGCTCGAGCGTGCCGTGGTGGGAGAGGATGATGTGGCCCACCGCCTGCGCCAGCTCCTGCCGGGAAGCCCTCGATGTCCTCGATCATGCGTCGGATGCGGTAGTAGCCGAGGGCGATCTCCCCGTGCAGGCGGCCGGCATCGGTGAGGTCGATGTTCTGGGCATCGTCGGTGTATGCCTCGAGCTTGCCGATGTCGTGCAGCAGCGCGCCGGTCACGGCCACATCGCGGTCGATGCCCGGGAAACGTGGCGCTGATCGTGCTGACCGCCTGGGCGACTCCCAGGCTGTGCTCGAGCAGGCCGTGCCGGTAGGCCTGGTGGTAGTACTTCGCCGCCGGGGCCACCCGGTAGCGGGCCCACAGCTCCGAGTCCTCGGCGAACACGCGCTCGAGCAGCATGCGCAGGTGACGTCTCCTGGATCGTCTCGACCAGCTCGCGCACCTCGCCTTCCATCTGGGAGACCTCGCGCGCGGGCCCGTCGAGCAGCTCAGCGGGATCGAAGCTCCCGCGGTCGGCGGGCGCGAGGTTCGCGCAGGTTGATCTGGGGCCCGAAGCGCGGGATGCACCGTGTAGCGGCCGCTCACCCTCACCGGCGTGCCGGCGCGCGCCAGCTCCTCCACCTCGGCCGAGCTCCTCCCAGACCATGCACGCGACCGCACCCGTGCGGTCGCCGAGCTGCAGGCGCAGGTAGTCGCCGCCATCGCGCCGCTGGCGGCGCTCTGACTCGCGCACCAGCAGGACCTGGTCGATCTCCATGCCGTCGGTCAGCTCGTTCAGGAGCATGGCTTGAAGGTAGACGTGGCTGCGGACGGGACGCTCGGACGGCGCGGCGTCCGCCTCGCGGGGTGGGGCCGTCTGGACTGGGCTATCGTCACGCGATCGAATGCTCCTCCGAGCAACGTCGCACGTGCCGCTGCGAGCGGTGCGGGCGCGCGAGCGAATCGGCGCGGGACGGTCGCCAGCGCTGGGCGTGATCGGCAGCGCCGGCACGGTGGCGAGCGCCGGGGTGATCGGCAGCGCGGGTACGGTCGCGAGCGCGGGCGTCGTGGGCAGCGCGGGAACGGTGGCCAGCGCCGGGCGTCGTGGGGAGCGCCGGAGTGATGCTGAGCGCAGGCGTTCTCGCCAGCGCCGCCATCGTCGGCCGGGCTCGGCAACAGCGGCTGCGTTGCGTGCGTGGCCTGCGTCGGATGCGTCAACTGCGTGGGCTGCGTGGGCTGCGTCGGGTGCGTGGGACTGCGGGGAGCAGTGGGAGCGGTCCGCCGCTCGGGCGCTGACCAGCGATGACCGATGTCCCCGCCCTTTCGCCTCTCCGTCCTCGACCAGTCTCCGGTCTCGGAGGGATCCTCGGGGGCAGCAGGCGCTGCAGAACACCCTCGACCTGGCGCGGCTGGCCGATCGGCTCGGCTATCACCGCTACTGGGTCGCCGAGCACCACGGCGGCCCGATGCTCGCCGGACCCAGCCCCGAGGCGCTGATCGGCCCGATCGCCGCGGCAACCACGAGCATCCGCGTGGGCAGCGGCGGGGTGATGCTCCCCCACTACAGCCCGTTCAAGGTCGCCGAGACGTTCAGCCTGCTGGCCGGCCTGTTCCCCGGCCGCATCGACCTCGCGCTCGGTCGCGCCGCGGGCACCGACCCGCTGACGACCTTCGCGCTGCAGCGCGATCGACGCCAGGCCGCGCCGGACGACTTCCCCCAGCAGCTCGTGGAGCTGCTGGGCTATCTGGACGACCGGCTTCCGGAGGACCATCCGTTCGCGCGCCTGGCAAAGACGCTGCCCGGGCGCCCCGAGCGGCCGGAGCCGTGGCTGTTGGGCTCCTCCCCGCAGAGCGCGCTGTGGGCAGCCGAGCCTCGGGCTGCCGTACGCGTTCGCCGACTTCATCAACGCCGGCGGAGCCGAGATCACCGCGCTCTATCGCGAGCGCTTCGCCGAACACGAACACGCCGGTGCAGACCGCGCACGGCGGTTGCGCGTTTGGGTGATCTGCGCCGACAGCGACGAGGAGGCCCGCCGCCTGGCCGCCAGCGGGCGTATGACGTTCACGCTGCTGCGCCGCGGCGAACTGATCGCCGTACCGCCACCGGAGAAGGCGACTCGAGTTCCTGGCCGCCGAGGAGCGCACGCGCGAGGCAGCCGCGCTCTGAGCGCCGCGCCGTCTCGGCTCGCCGGCCACGGTCCGCGCCGAGCTCGAGGACGTGGTCGCCAAATACGGCGCCGAGGAGGCGATCGTCGTGAGCATCACCTACGAGCACGAGGCCCGGCGGCACTCCTACGAGCTGCTGGCAGAGGCGTTCGCGCTCTAGCGCGAGGCGTACGGCGCGGTGCGCGGGGTCAGACGAGTGATCTGCACCGCGCACCACGCTGGACGCTATGGCCGTTGAGGCCGTGGTTTCCGTCTGAGGCTGCCCGGGCCCTCTCGCTCGCACGGGGGTTTGTCCGTGTCGGAGAAGGAGCACCGGACCAACCCCAGCGCGCACCACAGCATCCGTGCCGTGCCAGAAACGTTGCGGCTGCCAGTAGAGCTACCGGTACAGTGACCAGCAGGAGCGCGCGGTGCGGCTTTCGTATGGTGCTAACGACCCGCGCCGCTGGCGCTGAGCGCCGCTCGCCGGGAAGGTCGGCGACCGTCGCCGTCGAGTTCCCTGTCCGGTGCGTGCCGCTCGAGCGCAGTGGTCGAGTCGGTGCTCGAGCTCATGCAAGCGCCAGCGCGGCCTTCGGCGGTCCACGCGTGTACGCAGCGCCGAGCGATGATCTCGATCGCGCGATCGGCGTCCGATGCTCGTAGGGCTACCGCAAGCTCTGCCGATCAGTTGGTCACGGTTAGCGCTGTCCGGTCCTGCTCGAACGTTGGTGGCTGACGCCCTGTCGCGCACGACTTCGGGCTATCAGGCCCTCTGAGCAGGTCGACGCGATCAGGTCAGGCGTGATCTCGCCCCATGCGTCATGCGGTGTTCAGAGCTTTCGCTCGCCGACCCCGCGTCTCTCCAGGCAGACCTGCTCGACCGGCTGTTCGAACAGGACGGGCAGACGCTCAGCGCGCTCGAGCAGCGAGCCGACCGAGCTGACGCGCTTCGGCGTGATGAAGCATCTGAAGGCTGCTCGAGGAGGCCGGGTCCTCGTGACGCACGCGACGGCGCGCGGCGCGAGAAGCTGCCACTTCCTGAAGCCCCGTTGCCCATCCGGCTCGTCGCACGTACCGCGTGGGTGAGCAAGTACGCCGAGCCCGGCGGGCGGCAGCGCTCAGCTGGCCGCGAAGACGACAATCGAGGAGGAAGCTTGACACATGAACGCTCAGAACAGTCGGCAGAGCGGCCCTGGACGGCCTCGTCCCGAGGAGAAGGTGTTCGAGCATCTACATCCGCCGACGCCGTCGAGGCCGCCTGGGAGCCATCACGCGCAACCCCGCGATCGGAGCCACGCTAGGCAACTTCGGGGTGCAGGTCAGCCCGAGGACATCCTGCGGCTCGCCTGGCGCGCGCGGACACCGCGCGGCGGCGACATCGCCACGGGCGTTCGAGGAATCGTGGCAGGTCCGCCATCCGCCGCGCCCGCTCGTCCACGAGCTTCACGGCTGCCTGTGGAGCGAGGACGTGAGGCGCGAAGGCGACCTCCCGGGTCACCTGGAGATCGAGCCGGTCGCGGGATTCCTGCCGGCTGACGGTTACCCACGATCAGCTGCCGAAGGCATGCCCGAACGGCGAGATCTACGGTGGCTGGCCCATGATCCTGTCGGGCCTGAAGACGCTGCTTGAGACCGGCGAGACGCTCACGACCCCGGGCTCGCTGCGCTACCGCAGGAGCCCCGCCCGTCGCCCGCCTGAGACTCCGTCACACGCCGATCGAGGCGCCGCTGCATCCACGCCCACTGGCGTCTCGTCCTCTCAGGGCTCCAGCCGGTGTGGCCCGCGATAGAGGAACGTCACCTCGCGCACGTTGTCCTGGCCGAGCATCTGCATCAACAGCCTCGTCAGCCCGAACCCGAAGCCCCCGTGTGGCGGCGCGCCGAAGCGGAAGAAGTCGAGGTAGTACTGGATCGGCCCGGTGTCCACACGCTTCTCCTCGGCCTGCGCCAGCAGCTGCTCGTAGCGGTGCTCGCGCTGGGCGCCGGTCGTCAGCTCGATGCCGCGCCAGAGCAGGTCGAAGCTCTTGGTGACGGTGGGCCGGTCGGGGTATCGCATGTGGTAGAAGGGCCTCACCGAGGTCGGGTAGTCGGTCACGAACGCGAACTCGTGGCCGTACTCCTCCTTCACGATCGCCGACAGCGCGCGCTCGCTCGGCGGGTCGAGGTCGTGCTCGGGGCCGGGCGCCTCGTGGCCGTGCGTCGCGCAGGAGCTCCTTGGCCTGCTCGAGCGTCACCCGAGGGAACGGCAGCGCCGGCACGATGAGCTCGGTGTCGAATGTCGCTTCGATCTCCTCGCCGTGGGCCTCCTTGACCCCCGCCAGCACGTGCGCGAGCCAGCGCTCCTCGAAGGACATCACGTCCTCGTGCGAGTCGATCCAGGCGATCTCCACGTCCACGCTCGTGAACTCGGTGTCGTGGCGGGAGGTGAACGAGGGGTTCGCGCGGAACACCGGACCGATCTCGAACACCCGCCCGAAGCCCGCCGGCCATCGCCATCTGCTTGTAGAACTGCGGCGACTGGGCCAGGTAGGCGGTGCGGTCGAAGTACTCGACCCTGAACAGCTCAGCGCCCGACTCGCTGGCCGAGCCCATGAACTTCGGCGTGTGGATCTCGATGAACCCCTCGGCTTGCGCCAGAACTCCCGCATCGCGTGCTCGGCGGTCGTCTGCACCTCGAAGATCAGCTTGCGGTCGGGCCGGCGCAGGTCCAGATAGCGCCAGTCGATGCGCTTGTCCAGAGCCGAGTCGGGCGCGATCGGAAGCTCCGGCTCGGCGAGCGAGTCGACCTGCAGGGTCTCCAGGCGCAGCTCCAGGCCCCCGAGCTTCACGCGCTCGTCGGCCACCACGGTCCCGGTGACCGTCACCGCGGACTCGGCGGTCAGGCGTCGAGACCGCTCGTTCAGCTCGCTCGGCGGATCCTCCTTGCCCAGCACGACCTGGGCGAGACCGGTTTCGTCGCGGACGACGATGAACTGCATGCGCTTCTGGTCGCGCAGGGCGTGCACCCAGCCGCGGATCGTCACCTGCTCGCCGACCTTCCGGGCAGCTGGCTATCAACGTCCGCTTCACGCCGCAGACCCTATCGGATCCTGGCGCCAGCTCGACCTCGACGGCGAACTCCTCGGCCTCGACCGGCTCGAGCGCTTCGATGGAGCCGGCCTGCAGCAGATCGCCGGACCCCAGCTCGAGCGCCCGCAGGCGCTCGGCGCTGTCGTGCACGACCACGCGCGCGACCGGCGCGCGCATCGGCCGGCGCGCCTGCGACTTGGCCTTGCGCACCTCCCTGAGCACATCCGCGGTCACATCCAGCGCCACCTCCTGCAGTGCCCGCCCGCCGTCGCCGGGCTCGGAGGCCTCGGCTGCCGCGTGCCTCGGCCAGCTCGGCCGGCGTCAGGCCAGGACGCGAGGTGCACCGATCCCTCCTGCCACCACGACCACACCTCCTCGCAGACGAACGGCAGGAACGGCGCGAACAGCCGCTGGAAGACCGACAGCGAGAGTCGCAGCGCTCGGCTCACCGATGCGGTCACGTCCGGGTCGGGGTCGTAGCGGCGGCCCTTGACGAGCTCGAGGTAGAAGTCGCAGTACCACCAGAAGAAGCCCTCCGCACGCTCGAGCGCGCGCGCGTAGTCGTACTCCTCGAAGCTGCTCGTCGCCTCCCCGACGACCGTCGCCAGCCGCGCGATCAGCGCGCGGTCGAGCGGATGGGTCAGCGTCGGTCCCTGCGCGGGAAGATCGGCGAGCGCGAACTTCGACGCGTTCAGCAGCTTCACCGCAAGCCGCCGGCCGACCTTCATCTGCTGGGCGTCGAACGCCGTGTCGGTGCCCGGCCGGCCGCTGGCCGCCCAGTAGCGAACGGCGTCCGCCCCGTACTCCTCCAGCAGGTGCATGGGCGTGACCACGTTTCCCTTGGACTTCGACATCTTCTTGCGGTCCGGATCGAGTACCCAGCCGGAGATCGCGGCGTTGCGCCACGGCAGCGCATCGTGGTCCAGGTGCGAGCGCAGGATCGTCGAGAACAGCCACGTCCTGATGATGTCGTGCGCCTGGGGGCGCACGTCCATCGGGAACACCTGCTCGAAGAGGTCCTCATCCTCGCCGGCCTGGCCGGCGATCTGGGGTGTGAGCGAAGACGTGGCCCACGTGTCCATGACGTCCGGGTCGCCGACGAACCCATCCGGCTGCCCGCGCTGCCTCGGCCGAACCCGTCGGGAACGTCGGTCGAGGGATCGACCGGGAGCTGCTCCTCGCGCGCGGCACATCGGCCGCTCGTAGCAGGACGGCGCCGGCCGCGTCGAGCGGATACCACACGGGGAACGGCACGCCGAAGAAGCGCTGGCGGCTGATGCACCAGTCGCCCGTCAGCCCGTTCACCCAGTCCTCGAACCGCGCGCGCATGTAGGGCGGATGCCAGTTGAGCTCCCGGCCGCGCGCGATCAGCGCGTCGTGATGCTCGACCGTGCGGATGAACCACTGGCGGCTCGTGATGATCTCCACCGGCCGCTCGCCCTTCTCGAAGAACTTCACCGCGCGCGTCACCGGCTGGGGCTCGCCGACGAGCTCGCCCGACTGCTGCGAGCAGCTCGACGATCCGCCGGCGCGCCTGGTTGATCGTCCTGCCCTGCAGCTCCCCGTAGCTCGCGCGCGCGCTCCTCCGACGTCCTCCGACTCCCAGCCGGCGGCCCCCCAGGGAACGTCGACGAGCCGGCCGTCGGGGCCGAGCACCGAGCGCACCGGCAGCCCCAGCTCGCGCCACCAGATCACGTCGGTGAGGTCGCCGAACGTGCACACCATCACCAGCCCCGTGCCCTTCTCGGGATCGACCAGCGGGTGCGTGAGCACGGGCACGCGGGTGCCGAACAGGGGCGTGAGCACCTCGCTGCCGACCAGCTCGCGCGTGGCGGGCATCGTCGGGGTGGGCGAGCAGCGCCACGCATGCCGGGATCAGCTCCGGGCGGGTCGTCTCGATCAACGCGTCCGCCGGCGCCGTCGCCGCACGTCGAGGCGGAAGCGCACGCGGTTCATCGCCCCCGGCGCTCGCGATCCTCGAGCTCGGCCTGCGCGACGGCGGTCTGGAAGTCGACGTCCCACAGCGTGGGCGCCTCGAGCTGATAGGCCTCACCCCGCTCGAGCAGCCCGAGGAACGAGCGCTGAGAGATCCGCTGGGCGAGCGCGCCCGACGGTCGTGTAGGTCATCGACCAGTCCACCGACAGCCCGAGCGTGCGCCAAAGCTCCTCGAACACCTGCTCGTCGCTCTCGGTCAGCGCCAGGCAGAGCTCGACGAAGTTCGGCCGCGACACCGCCATCGGCTCCTTCTCGACGGCTCGGCGGGCGGCTCGAAGTCGGCGTCGTAGGGGACCGACGGATCGCAGCGGACGCCGAAGTGGTTCTGCACCCGCCGCTCGGTGGGCAGACCGTTGTCGTCCCAGCCCATCGGGTAGAAGACGGCCATGCCCCGCATCCGCTGATAGCGCGCGATCGCGTCGGTGTGGGTGTAGGAGAAGACGTGGCCGACGTGCAGCGACCCGCTAACGGTCGGCGGAGGCGTGTCGATCGAGAAGACCCGCTCGCGCGGGGCCGCCCGTCGAAGCGGTAGGCGCCGTCGCGCTCCCAGACGGCGCTCCACTTGGCCTCGAGCCCGTCGAGCGTCGGGACGCTCGGGCACCTCGCCGCGCTCGGAGCCGTCTCCTGTCGTGCTGCCCTGGGATGGCGTGCGTGCGTGCAAGCCCTGGATCGTATCCGCCCCGCACAGGCCCGGGCACGCGGGATCGTTGCCGTGGATTGCGACACGATCGCGGTGTGGCTGTGGGATGAGGGCGAGCGCTGCCTCCGCTCGCTGGCGCCCCGGGGACGTAAGGCCGAGCGGGCGAGGGATATGCGCGACATGCGTATCACGTCGGAGGACACCCCGCACCTGAAGAGCACGCTCGAAGCGCCGCGGCGTCACTTCTTTGAGCCGGGGACCGACGATCTGCTGATTCGCCAGATCATGACCACGCTCGACGAGATCGCCCTGACCGTCGTCCCATCGTCTCCCGTGACTCGTTCCTGGGCATCGTCACCGTATCGGTGTCCGAGCGCCCGAAGCGGCTGCGTCCCGACAGTGACCTTCTCCAGCGGCTCACGGGCGTCGCCTCGCTCGCGGCACCTGCTATCCAGAACGGGCGGCTCGTCGACAAGTTGCGCCGTCGGGCCAGCCACGACGGCTTGACGGGATTGCCCAACAGGGTCGGCTTCACGCGGCACATCGACAGCGTCCTTGAGGAAGCACAACCGGGGCGCCGGCGCGTGGGCCTGTTGTTCGTGGACCTCGACGAGTTCAAGCCGATCAACGACACCTACGGGCATGAGGCGGCGACGAACTGATCTGTCAGGCGGCCGAGCGCCTCACCAACGTCTGTCGGGCCGGCGACGAGGTCGCCCGGCGCCGTCGTTTCGACCAGGGCGAGTGTCGGCGGCGAGATCTGGCCGCGGGACGGCAGCACGGTGCGCGACCTAATCAGGCACGCTGACGCTGCGATGTATGTCGACAAGGCTCATGACCGGCACCCACCGGCCTCTTCCTCGACGCACACGCCCTTCGCACAGGGCGCGGTACCGCTCGTCAGATCCTGACAAAGCACCCCACCTCGCTGGCAGCGCAAGGCGTTCCGAAGTCGCTGTTATGCTCCCGCCGTGCGGTACGCACCATCCGCTGCCAAGCCGGATCAGCGTCGTCAGCTGTCGTCTACGCCCGAAACCGCCTGGCTGCGCTTTGATCGCAATGTTCCCCGTGATCTTGTCCATCGCAGGGCCCTCGCGGAAGTATTAATCGCCGACACGGTGCAGGTGGCTGACGACGAGTTTCTGCTCGGTACCCAGCTGCCACGCGCACACACACTGTGGTCGGACCGCCAGTACCCCTACCACGATCCCTTGATAACCGTGGAGGTTTGTCGCCAGGCGTGCATTGCGACCCTTCGCCGTTACTACAACGTTCCACCAGAGTGGCAATTCCTGTCAAAGCGGATCGATTTCCGGGTCGTGAATCTTGATGCGTATGCAGATGACCAAGCCTCGCCACCGGAGGGCATTCTGCGGGCACGGATCTTGAACAAGCGTGAGCGCGACGGCACTCTCCTTGCGATCACCATCGAGAGTGAGCTGACCATCGATGGCACCCTGGGCGGGACGGTGTGTGGCGACGTGATCGTGATGCAACAGCCGGCATATCAGAGGCTCCGCGCGCAGCAACTCAAGATCAAGTACGAGTCACTCGTCACATCGCGAACGCAGGAGCCGGTGCGACCGGTTGACCCTGCCCGTGTGGGGCGGAGTTTTCAGCGGAATGTCGCAATCGGCGACAGCACAGAGGCCGCAGCCCCATCCGGCGAATGTCCCTACAACGCAGTAGTCGATCAGACGCATCCCTGCTTCTTTCGACCACCCGCTGGACCACCTGCCGGGTGCGCTCATCATGGAGATCCATCGTCAGACCGCCATCGCCGCTGCCGGCAGTGCGGCCATTGGCATGCCTGCTGCTGCTGTGATCACCCGTTGCGATGTCCAGCTGTCGGGCTTCGCCGAGCTCGAGACACACGTGGCGTGCTCGGCGACCCTCGTTGGCAAACCGCAGCAGGAAAGCGTACGCGTAGCCTCGAAGCTTCACCAGTTCGACAGCCAGATCGGTGACGGGCAGGTCGAACTGCAGTTTGTCAAAGTTGACGCACACGACTAGGGCGTGGCCCGGCCGTCGGCGGGGGAAAGAAGGCTCGCTGAGCTATGCCTGCGATTGATCCAAGGCCCTCGCAGGATCTCCACGGGCGGCAGTATGCGATCGTGGGCGGCGGAGTGTCGGGCCTGGCCGCGGCCTGGTATCTGCAGGGCAGGGGAGCCGCGACTCACATCTTCGAGAGCGCCGGTGAACTCGGCGGTCGGGTCGGCTCGGGAGAACTGGGTGGCCGTGTCGTGACGCTGGGCGGCAAGAACATTGGTCGAAGCTACACGCGCTTTCGCGCATTCACCTCGAGTCTTGGGGACCACCGATATGAGTATTTCGGAATCAACAGCTCACGTGTAGTTGACGGGAGGTTGGTGACGTTTGACTCAGAGCGTCGCATACGGATGTTGACAAATCCACACGGTATGTCGGTTCGCGATGTCGCACATCTGCCTCATCTGATGCGGATTCTCAAACGTGATTCCGACGCGCGTTATCTCTCTGAGGCTAATTGCCGACGCCTGGCTGAGCGCTATGGCAGCAAGACCATGCAGGACGTGTTCAGCCAAAAGCTGCGCGAGGTGATTCTCCGCTCGCTGACCGTACGCGTGAGCGCAGCGGAGCCCGATGAGGTGCCGATCGCAAATGCGCTGCCGTACCTGGGGATGATCAGCGACACCTACGACCAGCTGTCCGATGGGATGCACGCGATCGTCGAAGCCGCAGCGCGTCGCTCTCGTGTCAGCGTCGGGACGGCCGTGCGGCGGCTCGTGCTCGAAGCAGAATCGGGTCTGTGGCGTTGAGATCACGACGCCTGACGGCGATCAGGCCAGCGAGACCTTCGACGGTGTCGTCATCGCGACCAGTGCTCACGCCGCCGCTGGCCTGCTCGAGACGGTGGTGCCGACGGGCGCGACGCTGCTCGGACAGGTCCGATACTTCCCGCTGGTCGTCCTGCTCGTCGAATACGAGCGGCCTGTCTTCGACAGCAGCGTCCGCGCGATCATGTTCGGGCCCGAGCGGGCTCTCAGCAATGCCGGCGCATACGGTTCGGCCGATCTCAACACCGTCCGCTACACGTTCAGTGGGAGGCGCGCCCGTGTGCTCGCCGGGCAGGAGCCGGATCCGGAGCGCCTCGCCGCCATGGCCGAGGGTGCACTGTCCCCGCACGCCCACGTGACTAGTAACGCGAGGCGGGCAATGACCGCTCACCGGTTCCTGCCGGGGCTTTGCGCATACCACCGGGACCAGGCCGGCTTCCTCGAGCGCCTGCGCTCGGCCGGGACTGGGATACAGGGACTGCACCTCACCGGAGACTACTTGCGCGGCTGCTCGATCGAGGCCTGCTTTGCAGCGGCCGAGCAGGTCGTTGCCGCGATCTAGCATTTTCGGCACCGACGGGATTGCGTGCCTTATGTTATGGGGAGAGCTAAACCGCCGGACGCGCGGCACAAACGCACCGGCACGTTAACCGATGATTACCGTCAACGTCAAGGAGCGGCAAGCGGTCCGGTCCGTCCCCCGGGTCACGGCGCCGCGTCTCCACACCCAGAGCTGTGCTCGCCGTCGCGGTGCTGGGAGTTTCATGGCGTTCATCGACGCCACGATCGTGAACATCGCGGTGCCGAACATCGCGCCACGAATTCCCGGGCTCGCGGGCTGTCGAGCGTCTCCTGGGTGCTGAACGCCTACAACATCGTTTTCGCCGCGTTCCTGGTCGGCGGCGGGCAGCTGGCGGACCTGCTCGGTCGCAGGCGCGTGTTCTCGTTCGCGCTGCTGCTGTTCACCCTCGCCTCCGCGCTGTGCGCGCTGGCACCCACGCTTGAACGTGCTGATCGCCGCGCGTGTCATCCAGGCGGCCGGCGCCGCAGCGCTCGTGCCCAGCTCGCTGGCGATCGTGCTCGAGGCGAACGAGGCCAGCGAGCGCATGCACGCGGTGGCGCTGTGGGCGGCGGTGGCGGCGCTGGCCGCCGGCATCGGCCCCCCGCTCGGCGGCCTGCTGATCACGGCGTCGAGCTGGCGCCTGGTGTTCCTGGTGAACATCCCGGTGGGCGTGATCGCGTTCCTGCTTGCCCGCCGCGTTCTCGTGGAGAGCCGCGCGCCCGGGCGCCGGCGCGTGCCCGACCTGCTCGGCGGGGTCGTGTTCGCTCTGGCGATCGCCTCGCTCGTGCTTGCGGTCGTCAAGGGGCAGGAATGGGGCTGGAGCTCGGCGCGCGTGCTGGGATCGTTCGCTGCGGCGGTCGTGCTGGGGGCGTACTTCGTGGTGCGCTCGAGCCGCCAGCGCACGCCGGTCATCGACCTGTCGCTGTTGCGCATCCGCGCGTTTGCACTGTCCAACGGAGTGACGGTGGTGATGGCGAGCGGCTTCTATGCCTACACGCTGTGCAACGTCCTGTTCCTCACGAGCGTGTGGCGCTACTCGATTCTCGAGGCAGGCCTCGCCCTGACGCCGGGACCGTTCGTGGCCATGGCCGTTGCCGGGCCGGCCAGCCGCGCGGTGGAACGGCTGGGTCATCGCGCGGTCGCTCGTGCCGGGCGCGCTGATGTGGGCCGGCGGCATGGCCTACTTCGCGTCGCGGCTCGGCGTCTCACCGGACTTCCTCGGCGAGTGGCTGCCGGGGATGGTGATCCTCGGTATCGGCGCGGGGCTCACGTTCCCGACGCTGAGCGGCGCCGCCGTCGGCTCGGTGCCCGGGCCGCGATTCGCCATAGCAACCTCGCTGAACTCGGTCGCTCGTCAGCTCGGCGCCGCGCTCGGAGTGGCGATCCTGATCGCGATCATCGGCAAACCCACGCCCCCTCGAGGCGCTGCACGCATTCCAGCACGGATGGCTGTTTGCCGGAGGCTGCTTCCTGGCCGGCTCGCTGGCGTGCCTCGCGCTCGTCGTCGCGCGCCCAGCCGGCGATGGTCTGGACGCGGAGCACGACAGCGTCGCCGCTTCCGCACCGGGCGAGGAGCTCGTTGAGTCGGAGGCCGGACGTGCCGCAGCTGCCGAGCCTCGCGGAATCCGAGGGCGAGCAAGCGGTCGTCACAGCCGCAGACAGTTGCGGAGTTCCTGCGCAACGTCCCGGTGTTCGCCGGGCTCTCGGCGCAGATGCTCGAGCAGATCGCCGAGCTGGCGAGCGACGTCAGCCTGCGCCGCGGGAGAGTGGCTGTTCCGAGAGGGCGATCCAGCGGACGGGGTGTACGTGGTGCGGGTCGGCCATCTTGAGGTGATCCAGGAAGGACCGGAGGCCGCAGGCGATCAACACGCTCACCCGTGGCGCGGTGCTCGGGGAGCTGGCGCTGCTCAGCGACTCCGTGCGCAGCGCCTCGATTCGCGCGCTGCGCGACACCGAGCTGCTGAAGATCGACAAGGAGCAGTTCAACTCGCTGCTGCACTCCGAGCCCGAGCTCGCGTTGAGCCTCGCGCGCGTGCTGAGCGGCCAGCTTCAGGCGAGTCGCGCGATCCCGCCGGCTCGCCGCGCGCGGCCGGTGACGATCGTGATGCGCGCGGCCGGCCCGGCGTCCCCTCTGCTCGAGCTCGCCGACGAGCTCAGCCGGGCGATGTGCGCGTGGGGCAAGGTCGCCGTGCTGTATCCGGGCGAGGCCGACGAGGCGACGCCGACGAGGAGTCGCGAGCGCGAGGCCGTCGCGCGGTTCGGTCCCCTGGTCGAGCGCTGCGAGCTGGACCACGATCAGGTGATCATGGTGTGCGGCTCCGATGAGCAGCCGAGCGCATGGGATGAGTTCTGCATGTCACACGCCGACCGCGCGCTGGCGATCGTGGGCGAGGCCGCGCCCCGAGCGGCGCAGGAGAGCGGCGCGGCGAGCGACGCCGGCTGGCTTGCGAGCGCTGCAGGGCTGCGACCTCGTCGGCTATCGGACTGCAGCCCGGCTCGGGCGACCTGGCCGGCTGGATCGCGGGCCTCGCGCCGCCGAGCACCTTCGCGATCTCCGCCGGCGGCGACCGCGGCAGCGACGTCAGCTCGCATGGCGCGGCGGCTGGCCGGAAGGTCGCGTCGGGCGTCGTGCTCAGCGGCGGCGGCGCGCGTGCATTCGCACACCTGGGCGTGCTCGAGGTGCTGCTGGACGCGGGCATGCTCGTCGACCGCGTCGGCGGCGTGAGCATGGGCGCGTTCATCGGCGGGCTGCTCGCCGCCGGATCACGACAGCGCATCGATGGACGCCGTGCTGTTACGAGGAGTGGGTCCGGCGCAACCCGATCAACGACTACACCATCCCACGCTCGTCGCTGATCAAGGGCCACAAGGCGGAAGCCATGCTCGAGCGCGTCTTCGGCGAGGTGCGCCTGGAGGAGCTGGCGCGATCGTTCTACTGCGCGAGCGTCAACCTGCGAGGAAACAGCCTGGTCATCGATCGCGACGGCCCGATGGCCAGGCCGTCGGAGCCAGCATCTCGCTGCCGCTGATCGCGCCGCCGATGCGCCGCGAGGACGAGCCTCTGATCGACGGCTCGCTGCTCGACAACCTCCCGCTCGCGCCGATGAGCTCGAGCGGCGAGGGACCCGTGCTGGCGATCGACATCAAGGGCGGCGAGGAGCGTCCGCAGCCGACCGAGGGCCTGTCCGCGAGCGAGCGATCCCTACACGCCGATCCGCCAAGGGCGCCTGCCCTCGCTGCCCGAGACGATGGCGCGCATCGCTCTGCTCTCGAGCGCCAACACCGACGAGTCCGCCCGGCGGTACGCCGACATGACGATCGGAGTTCGCGTCTCCGGCGTCGGCCTGCTGGAGTTTCACCAGATCGACGAGGCGCGCGCAGCCGGACGGCGAGCCGCGCTGGCCGCGCTCGAGGACGCCCCCGAGTGGCTCCTGCGCGGCCGCCCCAGGCCGCCTCGATCTGTCAGGGCGGCGCACCGTCATACGCGTGTGAGTGCTGATGGACTCGTATGCTCGGCGCCCGTCGGCAGCCTCAGGGCGCTTTGGCCAGATAGCTGTGCCCCGCCTTCACGTCAGGTGACGGTGGTTGACGAAGTTGGTGACCGCCACGCGGTCGGTCAAGACATGGATCAACGTGCCGTCGCAGAGATCCTCGGTCAACCAGCGGGTGCCAAGGACCGCACCGGCCGCGTAGTTGCCCTTGGTCGAGTAGCGGCCATGACCTTCAGACCACAGCTTGCGCACCGCGTGCTTCGACGACGCGTGCCGGGAGCTCGCCCGTGCGAGGTGGCTGCGCTCCCTTGCGGTCGGGCACACGGAGAAGTCGCCACCCACCAGCGTGGCCACCACCAGGCCGTCGCGGCCCTGGGTGAGTCTGAACTCCCCTTCGTAGTAGGTGATCGTCTGCAGGACGCCGTGGGGCCCCTCGGTGGTGACGGTCACCCTGCCGTTGGTCGCGTCCACGATCGTCCCGAACGGGATCTGCCGGAGCTCGGTCAGGGGCACGAACGTCGAGGATCCGGGTAGTTTCACGAGCACTACGCCGGAGACCGGCGCCACGTTTCCGGTCAGGACGAGTTTCGGTGGCGGCACCGTTTCCACGCTCGCCAGCACGCCTGATTTGGCTGCCGGTTTGATGGCAGGCCCACTGGCCCCAGACGGCGGGGGGTTGACGGTCAGCGTCACTTCGGCGGTCTTGGTTTTGCCGTGGGCGTTGGTGAAGGTCGCCTGGAACTTGGTGCCGCTCTGGGCGGTGTTGGTCGCCGGCGTGGTGTAGGAGTCCGAGGTGGCGCCGGTGATCGGCGAGAAGCTCGAGGTCCCGGGCGCCTCTTCAGACCACTGCACGCTCGGCGCCGCGCAGTTGACCGGGGTCGAGGCGGTCGCTTTGAAGCTCGCGCTGGCGGGCGCGGTCACGGTCTGTGAGCTCGGCTGTTCTTCGATCGCCGGGGATTCCGCGCACGGCGGGGGGTTGACGGTCAGCGTCACTTCGGCGGTCTTGGTTTTGCCGTGGGCGTTGGTGAAGGTCGCCTGGAACTTGGTGCCGCTCTGGGCGGTGTTGGTCGCCGGCGTGGTGTAGGAGTCCGAGGTGGCGCCGGTGATCGGCGAGAAGCTCGAGGTCCCGGGCGCCTCTTCAGACCACTGCACGCTCGGCGCCGCGCAGTTGACCGGGGTCGAGGCGGTCGCTTTGAAGCTCGCGCTGGCGGGCGCGGTCACGGTCTGTGAGCTCGGCTGTTCTTCGATCGCCGGGGATTCCGCGCACGGCGGGGGGTTGACGGTCAGCGTCACTTCGGCGGTCTTGGTTTTGCCGTGGGCGTTGGTGAAGGTCGCCTGGAACTTGGTGCCGCTCTGGGCGGTGTTGGTCGCCGGCGTGGTGTAGGAGTCCGAGGTGGCGCCGGTGATCGGCGAGAAGCTCGAGGTCCCGGGCGCCTCTTCAGACCACTGCACGCTCGGCGCCGCGCAGTTGACCGGGGTCGAGGCGGTCGCTTTGAAGCTCGCGCTGGCGGGCGCGGTCACGGTCTGTGAGCTCGGCTGTTCTTCGATCGCCGGGGATTCCGCGCACGGCGGGGGGAGGTACGTGTACTTGGGCCCACCGCTCGAGGTGCCGTCTTCGTCTTCGACGGCTACTTCCCCTTCGCCTTCGCCGGCCGGGGTCTTGGCCGTGATTTCTCCTTCAGAGCGCACATCGACTTCGCTCGCCGGCTGGCCGCCGATCGTGACCGTGGCAGGTTCGACGAAGCCCGAGCCCTTGATCGTGACCGCCATTTCCCCAGACGCCGGACCCGAGCTCGGTTCGATGCTCGCGACATGGGGGACCTGGTAGCAGTCCCACGAGAACGCGCTGTTCGCGTCGCCGGCGTACGCATAGGTGGTGTGCCCCGGATTCGCGACGGCGCACGCGTCTTCGAAGCTCGGCGCCGGACCCGTGTTCGCGATCAGCGTTGTTGAACCATCGCCTTTCTGACACGCCCAGTTTTCGTAGGCGAAGTTGGTGCCCGTGACAGCACCCTTCGTGAGGATCGCCGCAGGCCCACCGCCCGATCCTTCATAGCCGAGTCCTTTGCAGTAGCTGTCTATGTCCAGGCCGCTAATCTGCCCGGCCGGAACGTAGGAGTACCGATCGGCGGAGGTTTCTTCGGTGACCCCGCCCGATGTCGTCACGCTGACGTTCACGGTACCCAGGCTGCCGGCCGGCGCGTTGGCGGTTATCGAGTTGGCGGAGTTCACCGTCACCCCGGCCGCCGGGCTACTGCCAAAGGTGACCGTAGAGCCCGCCGTAAACCCGGTGCCAACGATCGAGACTTCATTGCCGCCCTTCACCGAACCACTGCTTGGTTCAAGTTCCGTGATCGTGGGCGTTGGAACAACGTAAGTGTAGGTTGGCCCGAATATCGACATGCCATAGAAGTCCGTGGCCAGGACTTCACCGCTGCCGGGCCTCCCGGGCGGTGTCACGGCTGTGAGTTCCGTTGGACCCTGCACTTCAACTTTCGTTAGTTCCTGCCCACCGATCGTCACCGTCATTCCCGAAATGAAGCCGCTGCCGGTGATCGTCACCGGTGTACCGCCTTCGAAGCTGCCCGAGCTCGGGTTGATCGATTCCACGCTCGGTGGGCTTACGTAGGTGAACGTCGGTCCGCCTTCGGAGCGGCCGCCTGGGTCTGTCACCACCACTTCCGCTGGACCCGGGTTACCGGAGGGAGTCTTGGCCTTGATTTCTTCGGCGGAGACCACATCGCCCGAGACCGATTCGCCGCCGATCGTGACCGTGGCGGGGGCCAGAAAGTGCGAGCCCTTGATCGTCACTTCGGTACCGCCGTTGGTCGATCCCGTTTCCCCTTCGATCTTCGTCACGGTCGGGGGCGTGACGGTCTGCGTTGGCGAGTCGCTGCTCAGCTGCCAGTTGAGGACTTCCTGGACGGCGTCGCCGGCACCCGTGCCCGCCGTGAACCCGGCAAACGCGTATTCGCTTTTGAGCAGTTCCGCGAGGTTGACTTTGTAGGTGAACAGCGCCGTCGCCGGTTTACTGGCTGGCGCCTGAGCGGCGTAGACCGACAGTTCTGTCTGCGCGGCGTTGTAGAGGACCCACGCTCGCACCGGGGTTTCGCCATAGAGCGGGAATGTCAGCGGCGTGGCGCTCTCGGCGAGGTGTTCTTCGGCGTTGCCGTTCTCCATGAACGAGATGTAGGGAACCGACGGGTCGTAGCTGTTCTGGTAGATGTCGAACTGCACGACGGCACTCGGCGTGACGCCGGCGTAGCCGAGATCGCCCCCGGGCAGGCCGACCTGCGCGGCGGACAGCGGCTGGAGCACGAACGCGATACCGTCGGCGGGATCGCCGAATGATTCAAGCGTGTTGCTTTCGTGCATCCTCAGTTCGAATTCGGTTTCAAAGGATCCGGAGGGCTGGATCTCGGTGCGGCTGAACGCTGTTCCGCTCTGCTGCAGTTGCGCGGGCGTCAGCTGTAGAGACGACCCGACGATGGAGGCTGCGCTGTTCAGCTGTAGGCCTGTGGCGCCCGAGAAGCTTGGATAGCTGATGACCTGGGCAGCCTGCGCGCGCGTCGCGAACAATCCACACGCGCAGAGGACGATTGCCAACAGGATCGGCCAGCACGCCATGCGGACCCGGCGCGAGCGGGCAGCGAGAGTCGCGAGCCGCCTGGGTCGCCCCTCGAATCCTTTGTTGTGGGCTCGCGCAGATAGCATCTTGCCTCCCGGAGCGCGTATTCTGACAGGGGGTAGCGGGAATGGGTAGAGCAGCATGGAGGCGACGGAGGACTGCTCTGCTGATCGCTGTCGCCTTCCTGGCCGCGGGGCTCGGCGTGATCGCGTACGCGGCCCACCTGTTCAGACGCACCGAACTGCAGACGATCGACGCCCGCTTCTCGATCCGCGGGACCCAACGAGCGCCGTCGAACATCGTGCTCGTCCAGATCGACAACGCGACGTTGGAAGAACTGCGCAAACACCACATGCGCTCGGAGTTCCCGTTCCCTCGCGCCTACGAGGGACGCGTGATCGATCGCCTCCGCGAAGCCGGGGCGAAGACGATCGCAATGGATATCCAGTTCACGCAACCGACCGACGAAGCCGACGACAACGCCCTGGCCGCCGCAATTGAACGGGCGCAGGGAAAAGTCGTGCTCGTCACCACAGAAGCCCTGGCGCACGGAGAAACCCGCATACTCGGCGGAAATGAAGTGCTGCACCAGTTGGGAGCCAGACCGGCTCTCTCACGCCTGACCCTCGATAGCGACGGTGAGGTACGGCGCTTCGACTACGCAGAAGATAATCTGAAGAGCTTCCCGGTGGTGACTGTTGAAGCTGCCACCGGCCGGACCGTTCGCGCCTCGCGGTTCCCTGGCGGCTCCTTGCCGATCGACTTCGCCGGTCCACCGGGAACGTTTCACCAGGAGTCCTTCTACTCGGTACTCACCGGAAAGCCGGACCCGGCGCTGTTTGCCAACAAGATCGTCATCGTCGGCGCCTCGGCGCCGATCCTCCAGGACGTACACGCCACCGCGACGACCAACGGGGCCACGATGTCCGGGCCGGAAGTGTGGGCCAACGCGACCTCGACGCTGTTGCGCGGAGCGCCGCTGCGTGATCTCCCCGGCTGGCTGGACGTGCTCCTGATCGTGCTGCTCGGGGTGATCGCGCCGTTCGCCGGACTGTGGCTCCGTCCGACGCGCGCCTTCCTCCTTGCAATAGGAGCGGCGCTCCTGTTCACGCTGGCAACACAGATCGCGTTCAACAACGGACGGATCATCTCCTTCGTCTATCCCCTGTTCGCGCTCGCCCTGGGAACACTCGGGACCCTGGCCGTGCTGTACCTGATCACCGCGATCGAGCGCGAGCGGGTACACGATCTGTTCTCGCGATTCGTGCCCGCCGAGGTCGTCGATCAGGTGGTCGCGCGCACCGATGACAATCTGCGCCTTGGCGCGGTCGAGCTCGACTGCACGGTTCTGTTCTCCGACCTGCGCGGCTTCACGAGCTTCTCGGAGACGCAGCCGGCCAAGCGGGTGATCGACGTGGTCAACTGCTATCTGAACGAGATGACCGAGGCGATCCTCGCCGCCGGCGGCACGCTGATCGCCTACATGGGGGACGGCATCATGGCGGTGTTCGGCGCCCCGATCGAGCAGCCCGACCACGCCGACCGGGCGCTGGCTGCGGCCATCGAGATGATCGGGCCGCGCCTGGACCGCTTCAACGACTGGCTGGCCGAGCAGGGCCACGATCATCGGTTCCAGATGGGTGTGGGGCTCAACAGCGGGCCGGTGATGGCGGGAAACATCGGATCCGAGCGGCGCGTCGAGTACACGGCCCTTGGTGACACGACCAACACAGCCTCGCGCCTGGAGAGCATGACCAAGGGCAGCGGGCACATGCTCTTCATCGCCGACTCCACGCGCGAACGCATGCACAATCCGCCCGACAGCCTCACCCTGGTCGGTGAGCTCGAGGTCCGCGGGCGCGTGGCCCCGGTGCCCGTCTGGACGATCGCGTCGGCCCCGCAGTCCGACCTCAACCCCGTCGCGCAGTCAGCGTCAGGCGATTGACGCGTGCCTCGAGAAGCGCAAGGCGCGCGGCGGCGTGCCCGGGGACGCCGTGCACGCCTCCACCCGGGAAGGTGGCCGCGCTGCCGAGGTAGAGACCCCGCACCGGTGTGCGATAGGGGGCGAGCGAGGGTACCGGGCGGAGGAACAGCTGGTCCAGGGAGTTGCTGCCCCCGCCCACGTCTCCGTCGAGAAGGTTGGCGTTGCGCCGCTGCAGGTCGGCGGGCGTGAGCACGTGACGGGCGAGGATCCGCTCGCGAAAGCCCGGGGCGAAGCGCTCGACCTCCTCCTCCATGCGCTGCACGTGCCGATCGCGCTCGGCCTCCCAGTCGATCGAGCTCGGGCCGTGCGTGTAAGCCCAGGCGGTGTGCTTGCCGGCCGGAGCGCGAGATGGATCGGCGACCGACTGCTGTCCGAGCAGCATGAACGGGCGCTCGGGCAGCCTGCCCGCCGCCAACATGGCCTGGAGCGCCTCCGGCGGTGACCCGAGCACGTGCACGGTGCCCGCCTCGCGGGCCTCGTCGGCGATCCACGGAATCTGGCCGTCGAGGGCCCAGTCGACCTTCAGTGTCGCCGGGCCGTGCCGGTAGCGGTGTAGCGCACGAGCATACGCCGACGGCAACGCGTCCCCGGCGAGCGTGGCCAGCGCCCGCGGCATCACGTCGGCCACCACGATCGGCGCGGAGAGCCGCTCGCCGCTCGCGAGCTCGACGCCCACCGCGCGGCCGCGCTCCGCGGCCAACCGCGTGACGATCGCACCCGTGCGCACCTCCCCGCCGATCTCCTGCAGGTAGGAGACGAGCGCATCGGCGAGCCTGCCGGCCCCGCCCTCGGGACTTGGCCAGCCCACGCCGTGACCCAGCAGGTTCATGTACACGCCCGCGATTGCGCTTCCTGCGCCGGTGAGCGGCACGTCGGAGTGCATCGCCGAGCCGTACAGCCACGCGCGCGTTCGCTCATCGTCGAACAGCTCCTCACCGAGCGCCTGGGCGGGCATCAGCACGAGGCGGGCGAAGTCGAGCATGCCGCGTGGACCGAGCCCGGCCGCGAGCCGCAGCGTGCCCCTTGTCGGCGGGAAGCCGCCCAGCATCGTCTGACGCAGCGCATCGAACTGCTTCACGTAGGGCGCGGCGAACGCGCGCCAGCGCCCGCCGTCGCCAGAGCGGATCCGATCGAGGCTGTCGGCCGTGCGATCGAGGTCGCGGTATAGAGCGACTGCCCCGCCGTCGGGCAGCGGATGCGCGTAGCAGACCGTCGGATGGATCCAGCGCAGACCGTGACGGTGCAGCGGCAGGCGATCGAACACGGGCGAGGCCGCACCGGCCGGATAGACCGAGGAGTAGGTGTCATGGCGGAATCCCGGCAGCGTCAGCTCCTCGGTCGCGAGGGCGCCGCCCGGCCGCTCAGCCGCCTCGAGCACCAGCACCCGCAACCCGGACCGCGCCAGGGTGATGGCCGCCGCGAGCCCATTCGGTCCCGACCCGACGACGAGCGCCTCGTAGCTCATGCGCCAAGCATAGGTGCGCATGCAACGATTGCCCATCGCCCCCTCCGGCCGGGGGGCCACGGCGGACGCCCTCGACAGGGGGCGTGCGTTGCCACATAATGGCGTCCGTGCGCCACCAGAGTTCGATCACGACGCTTTCGTGGATCCCGTCGGAGGCCGTCGAAGGTTCGACGCGGCTGGCCTTCGAGGCCGGCGTCGCCCACTATGACGATCCGCCACCGGAGGTCATCGACGACCTGGAGGCACTGCGTGCCGCGGACAGGTTCCGCTTCGCGAACGTGCTCAGCGCGTGGATCGACCTCGGTGAGTCCGGGCGCATCTCGGACTGCGGCTACGGCGGAGGCGGCCTGATGGGAAGCACCTCCGTCAAGCTCGGCCCACTTGTGCGCACGTTCGAGGCGGTCGGACTGCCCGACATCGTCAAGAAGCCCGTACGCGGCGACGGCTGGGTGCGCTTTGAGCAGACCGCCGGCGGTCGAACCGGCGTGCCGGCCCCCCGCCGGGTCCGACGCCGCCCCTTCATACAGTGGCAGGCACCGCTCGTGTGGACGACGCTGTCGCTCACGATGCATGCCGACGGCAGGGCCGAGGGCGCGCTCGTGGGCGCCAGTCGCTTTCCGAGACACTGGGTGTACGACGAGAGCGGCCGGCTATCGCACAAGTCCGGCCTTGCCGACTTCAAGGACTGGTATCGCAAGTCCTTCGGTCGTCACACACCCTGGGGCGATACCGATTCCAAGGCGCTCGTCACGGCAGTCGAGACCGCGCTCGAGCGGACGTTGTCCGCGCAGATCATGCAGGGCGGCGCCAAGCCGGAGATCCGGCGGGTGAAGGCGGGCACGGCGCTGGTCACCCAGGGCGAGGTTGGCTCGGAGGTGTTTCTGCTGCTCGACGGCGTCCTGCGGGTCGAGGAGAACGGTACGCGACTGGCCGAGTACGGGCCCGGCGCCCTGCTCGGCGAGCGCGCCCACCTCGAGGGTGGTGAGCGAACCTCCACGCTCGTGGCCGTAACGCCCTGCAGAGTTGCGGTCGCCGAGGCGAGTGAGCTCGATCGTGGAGCGCTGCAGGAGCTCTCCAAGGATCACCGGCGGACGCACCCCGACCGGAGCTGAGCCGGTTGCAGATCCACTTCTGCGGCGTGCGCGGGTCGACACCCGCGCCCGGCATCGACTTCATACGCTACGGCGGACACACCTCATGCCTGGCGTTGGTGAGGGACGGCGCTCAGGCGCCGACCCTGATTCTCGACGCCGGTGATGGGCTGCCGTCGGTCTCCGGCCTGCTCGGCGGTGCCGCCTTTGACGGCACCATCCTCCTCACGCACGTCCATTGGGATCACACCCTCGGACTGCCGTTCTTCGCTGCCGGCGATCGTGCCGATGCACGCGTCAGCGTGCTGCTTCCCGAGCAGCCGGACCAGCGGGACGCGACGAGCGTGCTGAGTGGGGTGATGTCGCCACCGTACTTCCCTATCGAACCGACCGACCTGCGCGGCGCGTGGAGCTTTGCGAGCATCGCGCCCGGCGAGCTTGAGATCGAGGGTTTCCACGTTCTCGCGCGGGAGGTCCCCCACAAGGGAGGTCGGACGTTCGGATACCGGATCAGCGACGGACGCTCCACGCTCGCCTACCTGTCCGATCACTGTCCCACCGCACTCGGCCCCGGCGAGGATGGCTTCGGCAGCTACCACGCCGCGGCCATCGAGCTGGCCCGAGGTGCTGACGTTCTGGTGCACGACGCGCTGCTGTTTCCCGAAGAGCTCGCCTCGGAGTCGAGTTTTGGCCATGCGGTCGCCGACTACGCGGTCGAGCTCGCCCGGCGCGCCGACGCGCGAGCGGTCGTGCTCTTTCATCACCGACACGACCGCACCGACGACGCACTCGACGGCCTCGCCGAACGCTTCACCGGGAGCTCCCCGGAGGTGAGCGTGGCGGCGGAGGGCTCGGTGCTCGATCTCTAGTGACGCCGCCCACCTCCTAACGTTCACAGACCGTGAGTCCGACCGGAGGAAGCGAAATCACAGACCTCGACAGCCTGCCAGACCGCCAGCCGCACGGCAATGCGGCGGCCAGCGACCGCCAGCTGAAGAGCTTCGTGCGAAGCATCGCCCTGCTGGTGGGGCTGGTGGTGCTCATCCTGGCCTTCGGCACCCTCGGCCTGGC
Source organism: uncultured Solirubrobacteraceae bacterium (assembly GCA_963730575.1). Classification (GTDB taxonomy): domain Bacteria; phylum Actinomycetota; class Thermoleophilia; order Solirubrobacterales; family Solirubrobacteraceae; genus Palsa-744. Next base: position 71,939 of record CAVSSG010000003.1, on the reverse strand, counting down.
CCTCTCCGAGCACGTCGACGCGTGGTACGCCTTCCAATGGGCGCTCGACACGACCTCCACGGTCGGCGGCTTTCCACAACCTCGCACCACGGCCGGGCAGATCGTCCACGTCGCCCTGATCGTGCTGGGGGTCGGTACGCTCTTCTACGCGCTCGCCATGGTCGCCGAGTTCTTCGTGGCCGGGCACCTCGGCAGTCTCCTGGCCGCGCGGCGCATGCAGAAGATGATCGACTCGCTCACCGACCACCACATCGTCTGCGGCTTCGGCCGCGTCGGACATCAGGTCGCCCGCGACCTTCACGCGGCGCGCGCCAAGTATGTGGTGATCGACTCGGGGCCCACGAGCCACCACCTCGCCCAGGGCGTGGGCGTTCGCTTCATCCAGGGCGACGCCTCGGACGATGCCGTGCTCGCCCGGGCCGGGATCGAGCGCGCGCGCTCGATCATCGTGTGTGCCGACTCGGACGCCGAGAACATCTTCATCACGCTCACCGCACGTGAGCTACGCGACGACATCACGATCGTCGCGCGCGCGGCCGCCGAGGACGCCGAGAAGAAGCTCAAGCGCGCCGGCGCAGATCGGGTGATCTCCCCATACAAGGCGAGCGGCACCGAGATGGCGCGACTCGCCCTCCATCCTCAGCTGAGTGGTGTCGTGGACGTCGATGCGCAGTATCGAATGGAGGAGATCGTGGTCCGCGAGGGATGCGAGGGCGCTCGCCAGAGCATCGGCGACATCCGCGGGGGCGCCATGATCGTGGGGCTGCGCCGCGATTCGGTGTTCCAGCCCCAACCCCCTGCCGACCTGGTGCTGGCACCCGACGACGTCGTCATGGCGATGGGCACGCCCACCGCCCTGGAACGGCTGGAGCATCTCTTCGAGACCGAGCGCCGGGCGCCCGCGGCCGGCGGGCTAAGGGGCGACGGCACCGCCGGGCCGACCGAGCGCCGGAGCTCCCCGTCGGCCGGCTGAATCAGACCGCGCACTCGCGGCGATCGGCTCGACGCCCCTGAGCCTGCTCGCGATATTTGACACGCGGCGATTTCGCCCTGATGATCACGTGGCTTGCGCCATCGCACATGGGTGCGGGCGAACCTCGAGGGAAAGGACCCATCTGATGGCGAAGATCCTCTGCGTGCTCTACGACGACCCGGTGGGCGGTTACCCGCCCGCGTATGCGCGGGACGACATCCCGAAGATCGAGCGCTACCACGACGGTCAGACCACGCCCACCCCGGAGGGCATCGACTTCACGCCCGGCGAGCTACTCGGCAGCGTCTCGGGCGAGCTCGGACTGCGCAAGTTCCTCGAGGGGCGCGGCCACGAGCTGATCGTCACATCCGACAAGGACGGACCGGACTCGGTCTTCGAGCGGGAGCTCCCCGACGCGGATGTCGTGATCTCCCAGCCCTTCTGGCCGGCCTACCTGACGGCCGAGCGGATCGCCAAGGCGCCCAAGCTCAAGCTGGCACTGACGGCTGGGATCGGCTCCGACCACGTGGACCTGCAGGCTGCGATCGAGCACGGCATCACGGTCGCCGAGGTCACCTACAGCAACAGCATCAGCGTGGCCGAGCACGTGGTGATGATGATCCTGGCGCTCGTGCGCAACTACATACCCTCCTACCAGTGGGTCGTGGCGGGCGGATGGAACATCGCCGACTGCGTCTCGGCCTCCTACGACCTCGAGGGCATGCAGGTCGGCACGGTCGCGGCCGGACGCATCGGCTCGGCGGTCCTGCGGCGTCTGAAGCCGTTCGAGGTAGGCCTGCACTACACCGACAGGCACAGGCTTCCCGCCGAGGTCGAGCAGGAGCTCGGCGTGACCTTTCACCCCAGCGTCGAGTCACTGGTGAAGGTCTGCGACGTCGTCACCATCAACGCCCCCCTGCACCCCGAAACAGAGCACCTGTTCGACGATGAGCTGATCGCCAAGATGAAGCGTGGGGCATATCTCGTGAACACCGCGCGCGGCAAGATCTGCGACCGCGATGCCGTCGCACGGGCCTGCGAGAGTGGCCGACTCGCGGGTTACGCCGGCGACGTGTGGTTCCCCCAGCCCGCACCGCCCGACCATCCCTGGCGCACGATGCCCCACCACGGCATGACCCCTCACGTCTCGGGCACGAGCCTGTCGGCCCAGGCCCGCTACGCGGCCGGAGCACGGGAGATCCTCGAGTGCTGGCTCGAGGACCGCCCGATTCGCGAGGAGTATCTGATCGTCGAGGGCGGAAAGCTCGCCGGCGCGGGTGCCCACTCGTACACCCCCGGAGACGCGACCGGCGGCTCAGACGAGGCGGCGCGGTTCAGCACGGGTTGAAGCCGCCGGGACACAACCGGGCGGATACGCGCTACGCGGCCGAGGGGATCTGAAATCCGTCGCGGGCTCATCCGCCGGCGAGCCGCGGGCTCGCCGGCGGATGCAACCGATCAAGATCGTCTCTCAGGAGATTCACAGGTAGTTCACCGGCGCCTCTCACAGATACCGTCGACGATCTCTGACAGACCCAGGAGACCTCACGCATGATCCCCGCCCACCTCTCCATAGAACACATGACCGCAGGCGTGCGTGTGCTCGCCGCCGGCGTCCGGCGCTCATCCACGACGGATGACAGAGGATCCGGATATGTCTGACGCTCAGGCTGGCCAACGCGTGCTGGTCGTCGACGACGAGCCGAGCATCGCGGAGGTCGTGACGATGGCGCTGCGCTTTCAGGGGTTCACCGTCGAGACGGCGGCGACCGGTCGCGAGGCGCTCGCGGCGGTGGCCAAGTTCAAACCGCACCTGATGGTCCTTGACGTGATGCTCCCCGACATGGACGGCTTCGAGGTCGCCTCGAGGCTCGGCGCCCAGCGGGCGGGCGTGCCCATCATCTTCCTGACGGCGCGCGACGCCACCGAGGACAAGATCCGGGGCCTCAGCGGCGGCGGGGACGATTACATGACCAAGCCGTTCAGCCTCGAGGAGCTCGTCGCGCGGATACGCACCATCCTGCGCCGGACGGGACAGGCGGCGCCCGAGTCGGGTCGTCTGGTCTTCGAGGACCTCGAACTGGACGAGGAGTCACGCGAGGTCACTCGCGCCGGTGCGCCGATCGAGCTCACGGCCACCGAATACAGGCTGCTGCGCTACCTGATGCTCAATCCCCGTCGCGTGATGACGCGCGCTCAGCTCCTCGACCACGTCTGGAACTACGACTTCGGCGGAGACGGCCGCGTACTGGAGACCTACATCAGCTACCTGCGCAAGAAGCTCGACGCTCACGGGCCGCCGCTGATCAGGACGGTGCGTGGGGTCGGGTACGCACTCCAGACCCCACGCGCCTGATGGCGTCACTGCGCGCGCGTCTGCTCGCGAGCGTCCTCGTGCTGTCGGCCGCCGGCCTGGTGCTGTTGGCGGTCGTCACCTATGCCGAGCAGCGCTCGTTCCTGTTGGGTCGCATCGACTCCGAGCTCAAGGGAGCCCTGCCCGCGGTCTCTGTCGCGTTGGATGAAGCCGGCTATCGACCCTCCGCGGGCGAACAGTATCCGGCGGGCGAAGAACAGACGCCCGGCGCGCAGGGGCCCCGCCGCGGCGGTCCCATCGGGGGCGGCCCGAACCTCAACCTCCCACCCGGCACCTACGGTCAGCGCAGGGACGCCCGGGGCACGGTCCTGGGCCACGTGCTGCTCACCTACCTGCAGACGGCGCCCGCCGCGCCGCGCATTCCGGCAGATGTGCCGATTGGAGAACCCTTCACCGTCGGCTCGGCCGGCTCATCCGGACTCAGCTACCGCGTGTTGGCCAGCCACGATCCCGAGGATGCAGGCCTCACGCTCGTGGCCGTCCCTTTGCATGAAGTCGATCAGACCCTGAGTCGCCTGCGGCTCGTGGAGACGCTCGTGATCGTAGGCGTCCTCATCGTGCTCGGCGTGAGCGCGTTCTTCCTGGTCCGACTGGGCCTGCGCCCGCTCGATCGCATGGAGGCCACCGCCGGCCAGATCGCCGCCGGCGAGCTTTCCCGACGGGTCACCCCCGCGACCCCGAGCACCGAGGTCGGCCGGCTCGGGCTCGCCCTCAACGCGATGCTGGATCGCCTCGAGCAGGCCTTCGCGCAGCGCCAGGCCAGCGAAGAGCGACTTCGCCAGTTCCTCGCCGACGCGTCGCACGAGCTGCGAACGCCGCTGGCCTCGATACGCGGCTACGCCGAGCTGTTTCGCATGGGAGTCGCTCGTAACGAGACGGAGCGGCAGACCGCGATGCAGAGGATCGAGGATGAGTCAAAGCGCATGGGCGTGCTCGTCGAGGACCTGCTCACGCTCGCCCGTCTGGATGAGACGCCCGCGCTCACGCGGGTGCCCGTGGACCTGACGGTGCTTGCCCGGGACGCCGTCGAGGACGCCCGTGCAATGGCACCGGAAAGACCAATCACCCTCGATGCGCCGGACTCCGCGGTCGTTTCCGGCGACCCCCACCAGCTGCGTCAGGTGCTCGCCAACCTGATGCGCAACGCACTGGTGCACGCCCCCGGCCAGGCTCTCATCGAGGTGTCGCTCGAGCAGGATGAGCAGACGGTCACCCTGAGCGTGCGCGACCACGGGCCCGGCCTGCCGGCCGGCGCCGACCCCGAGCGCCTGTTCGACCGCTTCTGGCGTGCCGAGGCGGGACGCGAGCGAGGCAAGGCCGGAGCAGGCCTGGGCCTCGCCATCGTCACAGAGGTCGTCGAGGCTCACCAGGGTCAGATCACGGCGCAGAACGCACCCGGTGGAGGAGCACGGTTCATCGTGCGCCTGCCGAAGACCCACCAGCCGGATCGGCCCGTCGCGCCGGACTCCGATTGAACTGAGCCCTCCCCGCCGAAGATCGCCTGCGTCGAGGGTCGCGGCGACGTGCCCGCGTGCCGAGCTACTCTGGGCGCGTGCGCCGGATGCCCACAGCCCCGATCGCCGGTGGCTCGCTGATCGCCGCCTACGCCGTCGTGGTGGTCAGCGGCTCACGGCCGCTGGGGGGGTTCGTCCTGGCGCTCGGCGGCCTGTGGTGCATCCGTGCCTGCGCGCGGCGGCGCGGCGCACGTACCGCGGCCGCACTCGCATGCGTCGGCCTTGGCACATTCGTGTTCTCCCACGTGCTCGCCCTGGTAATCGGTGCATGGCCGGCGGTGCTGGCGATGGCCGCGGTGCTGGCAGCGGCGGCCTGGACACGTGTCGATGCGCGTTCGGCTGAGACCGCGCCATCGATTGCCCTCCGTCCGCCCGCGCGCTAGATTTCCAGCGTGGCACAGGCTGCCGTCACATCCCCATCCGCCGGTCTCGCAGAAGCTCCGCCTGCCCCGATGGAGCGCCTCGACTTCGAGATCGTGCCGCGCGCCGGTCTGCCCATCGTCGCCGCCGTCCTGGTCCTGCTGGTAGTGGCCATTGCCGTCGACAAGCTCTGGCCGCTGGAGTTCTTCCACGTCGTCGGCGGCGCAACCTGGACCGTCATCGACCTGTTCCTCGGCTTCGTCATCGGACCGATCCTCGGACGGCTGTCGATCCCGGCGCGGGTCGAGTTCACCACGCGGCTGATGCCAAAGATGGTGCTGATCATGCCCACGGCGGTCACCGTCACGCTTGTGGCGGGCTGGCAGCTGGGGCTGAAGCTCGGCACGGTGCAGTCGAGCTACCACCTGCACGGATGGCTCGTCGCCAGCTACATCGTCGTCGGCGCCATGGCCGTGATCGCCCTTGGCCTGCTGGAGCCCGCCAACATCGCGGTGCTCGTGGAGCTGAAGAAGCCCAGGCCGAACCCGGCGGTCATCGAGCGGCTGATGAAACGCTTCATCTACACGGCCGGAGCCACGGGCGTCATGCAGATCGCCACGCTCCTGATCATGACCCGGGTGGCCTCCGGATGAGCGACCGCCGTCTGCCGCCCGTCACCCAGCTCGGGATGCTCTCGCTCGCGCTTGTCATCGCCGGCGGCATCTACCTGGCGGCCCACCTCCCGCGCCACGTAGCGCTGGGACCGGCCGTCGCGCTCGTGGGGGCGTCCGCCCTGGTGCTTGCCGGCAACATGCTGGCGCTCACACGTGTACGCGGGTTCCCCTGGCAACGCTTCTTCGAGATCGCCAGATGGGCGCTCGTGGGCTACGCGATTGTCGCGGGGATGATCGAGTACGTGTTCCTTCGCAACCAGCTGAGCGGCGGCCCGCTCGTGGTGATGACGGTCTCGCTGATCCTGTTCGCGTTCAACGTGCCGATCCTGATCGCCTTCACGGTCGCGCGCTACCAGGAGACCTAGGTTCGCGCACTGCGGGAGCTACGGCGCGGCGGCGGCCTCAAGGATTGAAGAGCGCTCCCGCACCCTCGCGATGAGTCGGGAAGGGATGCGTTCCCGGCCGGAGGAGTGGGGACCGGGAACGCGTTTACTAGGAGGTCCGCTTAATTATACGCCCCCGGCCGGAGGAGGGAGGGGACCGGGGGCGCCCGAACTCACTCCTTGCCGGGACACGATCCTAGTCGAGTTGTCCCGGTTTGCAGAGTCTGGTCGCCAACTTTCACAGTCGCGCTCACCGCCGCCTTCTCGCCGGCGACGTTCCCGAGGCATCCGCCGCGCCTCTTCGCTCGAGCATTCCCGGCCCAGCTCCACGCACGGTTGGGCCCGGTCGGCGTCTATGCCGCCAGCAGATGGGCGCCCGGGCCGGGGCGCACCTCGCGCACGCCGGCCGGCGGGGGCACATCGGGCGCGAACAGGCCGAGCACGCTGCCGCCGAAGCCACCCCCGACCACTCGCGCGCCGGCGGCGCCGGCGGCGAGCAGCCGCTCGACGGCCGTCTCGACGGCGGGGGTTGACACCTCATAGCGATCGCGCAGGCTCTCGTGCGAAGCGCTGAGGAGGGCGCCGACGGCCGCCAGGTCGCCGACCCGCAGTGCGGCCACGGTCGCGCGCACCCGATCGTTTTCGCCCACCACGTGGCTCGCGCGCAGCCGCAGCGGCTCAGGAAGCCGCGCGACCGCCCCGGCAGTTGCCTCGCGCAGCGACCCGACGCCGAGCAGATCGACAGGCGCGCGCGCATTCGGCGCGGCGCTCGTTGTAGCCCGAGCTCGCGTTCCGTGGCGCTCGCCCGAGTCCAAGCAGTGACCAGGCGCCAGCCGTCGAGGGCCAGCGGCACGGGATCGATCTGCAGCGTGCGGAAGTCGATGCAAAGCGCGCATTCGGGCAGACCGAAGATCGAGGCGAGCTGGTCGAGCAGTCCGGTGCTGGCACCGACCCAGTCGTTCTCGACACGGGAGCACAGCCGCGCGATCTCAAGTCGGTCGAGATCGCCGCGCTGCCAGGACCGATCGCCCGAGCCGAGGTCGAGCAGGGCCAGGCACAGCGCCACCTCGAGCGCCGCCGAGGAGGACAGGCCCGCGCCCCGGGGCACCTCTCCGCTGATCTCCAGGCGCGCACCGACCAGCGGGAATCCGGCACGGCCGAGCTCGCCGACGGTGCCCCGCACGAAGGCCCGCCAGCCCGGTGCGGGCGAGGGCTCCGCGAGCGGGAACTCGTCGTGCTCGCCGAGGTCGCGCGCGTGCGCATAGACGCGATCCGCTCCGGGCGAGCCGGAATCGCGCGCCTCGGCGCGCACGGTGACGCCCTCGGCGATGGCGAACGGCAGGGCCAGACCGCGGTTGTAGTCGGTGTGCTCGCCGATCAGGTTGACCCGCCCCGGGGCGAAGGCGCCGCTGCGCTCACGCGTGCACGCAGGATCGCCTCGCGCAGGAGACCGGCCGAGTGCTCGGGGAACACATCGGAGATGAACGTGCCCGCGCCCTGCTCGGAGCCGGCCGGATACTTGAGCTTCTCGGCGGTGCGCAGCGGCGGATAGAACTCGACGTGCAGGTGCCCGTCGCGCGTCCGACGGCGGCTCGGTCGGCGCCTGGTGGACGGCCATCACGTACGGGAACGGCCGTTCGAACAGCGCGTCGTACCCGCGCGTGAGCGACTGCAGCGCGACCGAAAGCATGCGCAGCTCGCCGGCGCCACAGTCGAGAAGGCTCCTGCGGTGCTCGCGCATCGTCACGTGTACTTCATAGGGCCATCGCGCCGCGTACGGGACGTAGGCCACGACGTCCTCATTCTCGATAGACGATTCGCCGCCCGTCGACGAGCTCGCGCTCGAGCAGCGCGCAGGGCGCGCACCCGCCCATGCGCGCGTCGGCGGCGAGCTCGAGCGCGGGCACCGGCGGCAGGAACGGGAAGCCGTAGATCTGGCCGTGGGGATGGTGCAGCGTCACGCCCACCTCGACGCCGCGGTTCTCGAAGATGAACACGTAGTCGACGTCCTCGCGCGCACCGAGCTCCTCGTAGCGCTGGCGCCATACCCACATCAGCGCCTCGGCGCGCTCGGGCGCGAGCGTCCCGAAGGAGCCGTCGTGGTCGTCGGTGTAGACGCACCACCTCCGCTGCGCCGCGCGGCGCCTCGAAGGCGGGGAAGCGGTTGTCGAACACCGCGATCTCGAACGCCGGCAAAGGGATCTCGGTCCGGGCGCTCCCGGGCGGGTGGGGCAGAGCGGGCAATGGTCGCGCGAGGGCAGGAACGTGCGGTCCTGACGGTGGACCGCATAGACGACCTGCTCGCCGCGCAGCTCGTTGAAGCGCAGTTCGCTCACGTCGTGCTGCGCTCGGCGCGCGTGTACAGGATCAGCGCCCGCCCGTCGTCTTTGAGCTCCCGCGCGATCTGCGAGATGCCGTAGCGCTCGCCGGCTTGCCGCCTGCCCGGCTCCTCGCTTCGACGGGCTCGGCTCCCGATGCCTGCGAGGGCCGCTCGAGACGGAGATCTCCCGGCCATGGACCGAGGGTATACGCCACGCGCAGCCGGCGCTCGCGGACAGCGCTCGAGGCCCGGTCTCGGGTCGGCGGCATTTCAGCGGATCGACCGTTCCAAGACCGCGGCTTCGTCCCGTCGAGCTGGAGGTTGACTATTGTTACGAATCGCGAGAAGGTAGTGTCCAGCTGCTGCATTAGCACGGAGCCCGTACAGACGCTGGAGAGGAGAACGCAATGTCAGACACAGACCAAGCCCACGAAGCGGTGGAGTTTCTGGAATCCTCGATCGGACCGGAGGCCGATCAAGCCCGGCTTCGACCGTCGCGCCTTCCTGCGGCGCACCGCGCTGACGGGGGCGGCAGTCGGCGGAGTCAGCAGCCTGCTGGCCGCCTGCGGCTCCAGCGCCTCGAGCAGCAGCGGCATCGAGCAACATCTTCGGCACGAGCGGAAAATACAAATTCACGTTCGTCAACCACGTGACGACGAACGTGTTCTTCGTCCCAACGCAAGTACGGCGCCGAAGACGCTTGCAAACTGCTCGGCTGCTCCTACAGCTGGACGGGCTCGGAAACCAGCAACGTCAGCCAGATGGTCAACGCCGTCAACACCGCCGTTAGCGCCGGCACCGACGGCATCGCCGTCTCGCTGATCGACCCGACGGCGTTCACCACGCCCATCGCAAACGCGCTGAAAGCTGGTATTCCGGTCGTCGCCTACAACGCCAACGAGCCAGCCGCGGGGGCGCTGGCGTACATCGGCCAGGACCTGTTCGTCTCGGGCGAACAGATGGGTGAACACATCGCGAGCCTTGTGCCCTCGGGCGACGTCGCGCTGTTCATCGCGACCCCCGGCACGGCCAACATCCAGCCGCGGATCGAAGGAGCGGAAAAGACGCTCAAGAAATACCCGGCGATCAAACCGCACGTGATAGCCACCGGCGCCGCGGTCCCCGGCGAGCTCACGGTGATTGAATCCTACTTCGCGGGTCACCCGGAAACGAAGGGCATGTTCGCGGTCGACGCCGGATCGACGCGAAGGCGTCGCCAAGACGATCCAGAAACACGGCGCCCAGGCAACGGTCAAGGGCGGCGGCTATGACCTCACGGAAGCCACCGAGAAGCTGCTCGCCGGGGGCTACATCGACTTCACGATCGACCAGCAGCCCTACCTCCAGGGCTTCTTCCCGATCCTCGAGCTGTACCTCTACAAGGTGTCGAAGGGGCTCACCGGCATGGCCGACGTCGACACGGGCCTGAAGTTCCTCAACAAAGAAACCATCGTTCCGTACTCCAGCACGAAAAGCCGCTTCGAGGGCACCTCTTCGTCGCCCGGAGTCTCCTAGGCGCAGTCGTGGCGGTCACGTCCGGCAGCGAAGCTCCGGCACAAGCTCCATCCGAGGGTCCGGCCGGCATGGGCCGGACCCTCGGCGCGAGCTTGCGGAAGCTCGTCCGCAGCTTCCTGACGCTGCGCGAGGGCTCGATCATCATCGTCACGATCGTGACGATCGTGTACTTCTCGGCTAACGCGACCAACTTCGCGACCACGTCGAACCTGAAGACGCTATTGCCGTACTTCGCGCCGCTCGCGATCCTCGCCGCGGGCGAGGTGTTCGTGATGATCAACTGGGCGAGATCGACCTCTCGATCGGCGCCGTCTACCTGCTGACGCCGTTCGTCTTCTACAAGTTCACCACCGCCGGCGTGCCGCTGATCCCGGCGTTGTTCCTGGCACTCATCGTCGGCGGTCTGGTCGGCTTCATCAACGGCTTCTTCGTCGCCGTCGTCGGCATCTCGTCGTTCGTGGCCACGCTCGGGATGCTGTTCACGCTCGACGGGGTGACGCTGGTCATCTCGCACACGGCACCCATATCGACGCCCGGCACCTCTGATGTCGGCGTGACTTCGTTCGCGCAGGTGTTCGGTGGCGGCACCTACTCGGAGCTGATCTGGGCGCTCGCGATCGTCGCGATCCTGCAGTGCCTGCTGACGTTCACGCGCTGGGGCGTCTACACGGTCGCCGTCGGCGGCAACCGCCTAGGCTCCGCCGAGGCGGGCATCCGCGTGCGCCTGGTGCTGATCCGCAACTTCGTCCTCTGCGCGACCTGCGCCGCCTTCGTCGGGATGCTCGAGGCCGTGCGCACCGTGACCGCGTCGCCAGACCCGTCGGGCTCGAACGAAATCCTCTTTCAGGGGATCGCCGCGGCCGTGATCGGCGGCACGCTCCTGCGCGGCGGCTCCGGCACGGTCGTCGGCGCCCTGATCGGCGCGCTGTTCCTAGGCGTGCTCCACGACGGCCTGATCATCAAGGGTGTCAGCGCCGACTACCTCGACCTGTATCTGGGGCTCGCGATCCTGATCGCGATGACCGCCAACGTCTACGTCCAGCGCGTGCGCACGGGGTCCGGTCGTGGCTGAGCAGCCGCTCCCCGCCGAGAAGATCGTCCCGCCGGCCTCGGCGCCCGACGACGTGCTGCGCGTCGAGCACATCTCCAAGAGCTTCGGCCCCACGACGGCGCTGCGCGACGTCAGCCTGCACCTGCGCAAGGGCGAGATCCTCGGCCTGCTCGGCGACAACGGCTCGGGCAAGTCGACGCTGATCAAGATCATCTGCGGCTTTCAGAAACAGGACGGCGGTCGGATGTTCCTGGGCGACGAGCCGTATGAACCGAAGAGCGTCGATGACGCGCGCGCCAAGGGCATCGATACCGTCTACCAGGACCTCGCGCTGGTCGACGAGCTGTCGGTCTCCCACAACATGTTCCTGCGCCGCGAGCGCGTGCACCGGCCGATCCCGTTCCTCGACAACGCGCTGATGCGCCGCGACGCGCGCAAGGCGCTCGACGAGATCGGGATCAACATCCCCAGGCTCGACGTGCCGGTCGCGCGCCTCTCCGGCGGCCAGCGCCAGTCGATCGCGGTCGCGCGCACCGTCTCGGGCGAGGCCAACATCCTGCTGCTCGACGAGCCGCTCGCGGCGATGGGCGCGAAGGAGGGCGGGATGATCCTCGAGCTCCTCGACCGCCTCAAGCAGGAGGGCGAGGTCTCGATGATGATCATCCTGCACAACTACGCCCACGTGTTCGCGACGTGCGACCGCGTGAACCTGCTCCAGGACGGCGTGATCGCGCTGGACAAGCCGGTGGCGGAGACCTCCGTCGACGAGCTGAACGAGATCGTCGTCGAGGAGTACCGCCGCGCGCGCCAGGCGGCGATCGCCGCGGACACCGCGGCAAGGCAGGCCGCACGTGGACGCGCCACGCCGGTGAGCCGGCCGCGCGTACGCGCTCGGCGTCGACTTCGGGACGGAGTCGGGCCGCGCGCTGCTGCTCGACCTGCGCACCGGCGAGGAGGCCGCGGTCAGCGAGGTTCGCTACGCGCACGGCGTGATCGACCGCGAGCTGCCGGCCACCGGCGAGCAGCTGCCGCCCGACTGGGCGCTGCAGGACCCCGACGACTGGGTGGCGGTGCTCGAGAGCCGCGATCCCGGCGGTGCTCGAGCAGGTGCCCGCGGCACGCGACGCGCGTCGTCGGTCTCGGCGTCGACTTCACCTCGTGCACCGTGCTGCCCGTGACCGCCGAGGGGACCCCGTTGTGCACGCTCGAAGCCTTCGCGCGGGCACAGGCATGCCTGGCCCAAGCTGTGGAAGCATCATGCCGCGCAGCCGATCGCCGACCGCCTCAACGAGGTCGCCTCGGCACGCGCAGCGAGACCTTCCTCGCGCGCTACGGCGGGCGGATCTCCTCGGAGTGGTACTTCCCGAAGCTGATCGAGCTGTGGCTCGAGGACCGCGACGTCTACGACGCCGCGCGACGGCTTCATCGAGGCGACCGACTGGATCGTCTGGTACCTGACCGGCAACGAGCGGCGCAACAGCTGCACCGCCGGCTACAAGGCGATGTGGTCGCCGCAGGAAGGGCTGCCGTCCGCCGATTACTTCGAGGCCGCCTACCCCGGTTTCACGCGCCCGCAGGAGAAGCTCGGCACCGAGTTCGCGCCGCTCGGAACGTGCGCGGGGACGCTGCGGCCGCAGCTCGCCGACGCGGCTCGGGCTCCCCGAGCGGCGTGGCCGTCGCCGTCGGCAACGTCGACTCGTTCGTCTCGGTCCCGGGCGCCGGCGTCGAGCAGCCGGGAACGTTCGTGATGGTCGTCGGGACCTCGATCTGCGACCTCGTGATCGACCACGACGAGGTCAGGCTGCCCGGGATCACGGGTGTCGTGCGCGACGGCATCCTGCCCGGCTTCTACGGCTATGAGGCCGGGCAGGCGGCGGTCGGCGACATGCTCGCCTGGTTCGTCGCAGACGCTTGCGCCGCCCGATGCCGAGTACGCGGCGCTCGAGCAGGCGGCGGCCGCGATCGGCTCCCGGGGCGACCGGGCTCGTCGCGCTCGACTGGTGGAACGGCAACCGCACGATCCTCGCCGACGCCGACCTCAGCGGCGCTCTTTCGGGCTGACGCTGCAGACGACGCGCGAGCAGATCTACCGCGCGCTGCTCGAGTCGATCGCGTTCGGCAACCGGCGGATCATCGAGAACTTCGAAGAGCACGGCCTGAAGCTGAACGAGATCGTCGCCTGCGGCGGGATCGCCGAGAAGAGCCCGCTGACGATGCAGCTGCTCGCCGACACGAGCGGCCTGCGCGTCAGCGTCCCCGACTCGACGCCAGATCCCCGCGCGCGGCGCGGCGCTGTTCGGCGCCGTCGCCGCCGGCGCCTTCGCCGACATCGCCGGCGCGATCGCCGCGACCCGACCGCGAGATCGCGCAGCAGCTACGCGCCGGACGCGGACGCACGGCCGATCTACGATCGGGTCTACGCGGTCTACCGCAGCCTGTACGAGCGGCTCGGACGCTCGGACGTCGAGTTGCTCCACGGCGCTGAAGCGCATCTACACCGAAAGGAGCGCGTCGTGAAACCTCGGATCGGACTGCTCGGGATCATGCAGGAGCTCTACGACGCGATGATCCCCGGGATCACCGAGCACCAGGCCGAGTACGCGCGCCGGGTCGCGGCACGGCTCGAGGACGTCGCCGACGTCGAGTTCATCCGCCCGGCGCGCAACCGCGAGGACGTCGAGGAGATCGTGCGCGAGTACGGCGCGCGCGGGCTCGACGGGATCGCGATCGTGATGCTCACCTACGGCCCGGCGATGCGCTCGGTGCGCGCGCTGCTCGAGACGCCGCTGCCGCTGATGCTCGCGAACATCCAGCCCGAGCGCGCGGTGACCGCCGCCTGGGACATGGACGACCTGACCTACAACCAGGGGATCCACGGCGCCCAGGACCAGGCCAACGCGCTCGTGCGGGCCGGGGATCCCGTTCTCGGTGATCACCGGCGAGTGGGACTCGGAGGAGTTCGCCGAGGAGTTCGGCGAGTGGGCGCGCGCGGCGGCAGACGGTCACGGCGCTGCGCTCGACGCGGATCGCGCTGTTCGGCTACCCGATGAACGGCATGGGCGACATCCTCTACGACCCGCCGGCGCTGCTGCGGCGGCTCGGCGCGCTCGTCGTCGCCGAGGACCTCGGCGCGCTCTACGCGCGGATGCAGGAGGTCGACGACGGAGCGGATCGACGCGCTGATCGCGCGGCACGGCGAGCTGTTTCGAGGTCGACCCGGCGCTGCCGCGCGCGGCGCACGCCTACGCGGCGCGCTACGAGCTCGCGCTGCGCGACCTGCTCGAGGAGAAGGGCTACCGCGCATTCTCGGCGCACTTCGACTCGGTCGGCGGCGACGGCCGCTTCGAGCAGCTGCCGCTGCTCGCCGCCTCGAACCTGATGGCCGACGGCTACGGCTACGCCGCGGAGGGCGACACGAACACCGCGTCGCTGATGTGCGCGGCGCAGACGCTTATCGGCGACGCCAACTTCAGCGAGCTCTACGCGATGGACTTCGAGCTCGACTCGGTGCTTCGTCAGCCACATGGGCGAGGGCAACTGGAAGGTCGCGCGGCAAGCGACCGCCCGGTGCGGCTGATCGACCGCGAGCTCGGCATCGGCGGTCTGGGCAACCCGCCGACGACCGTGTTCTCGGCGCAGCCGGGGCCCGCGACGACGGCCGCGCTCGTGCCGCTCGAGGGCGAGGCCTACCGCCTGCTCGTCGGGCACGGAGAGGTGCTCGACACTCCCGAGCTGCCGAACGTCGAGATGCCCTACTTCCATTTCCGGCCGGACGCCGGCGTCAAGGACTTCATGGACGGCTGGCTGACGCCTCGGTGGGCCGCACCACTTCGTCACGAACCTCGGCGCGCACGTGCGGGCGCTGGCGGCGGCTGGCGGAGCTGCTCGACGTCGAGCTCGAGGAGCTGTGATGCGCGAGGCCGTGCTCGCGGCGAACCTCGCGCTGCCGGCGCACGGGCTCGTGACGCTCACTTGGGGCAACGTCAGCGGCATCGACCGCGAGCGCGGACTTGTCGCGATCAAGCCGAGCGGCGTGCCGTACGAGTCGATGACGCTCGCGGACATCGTGCTCGTGGACCTCGAGGGCAACGTCGTGGAGGGCGAGCGGCGGCCGTCGACGGATACGCCGACGCACCTCGAGCTCTACCGTGCGTATGACTGGATCGGCGGCATCGTGCACACGCACTCGCCGTGGGCGACGAGCTGGGCGCAGGCCGAGCGCGAGATTCCGCTGCTCGGGACGACGCACGCCGACCTCAGCGCCCGGCCGATCCCGCTGACGCGCCCGTTGACCGAGTCCGAGATCGACGAGGACTACGAGGGGGCGACCGGCCGCGCGCTCGTCGAGGCGACCGACGAGCACGACAGCTGCGCGCTGGTGCGCGGGCACGGCCCGTTCGCGTGGGGCGCCTCGCCGGCCGCCGCGGTCGAGGCCGCGGTCACGCTTGAGCAGGTCGCGCGCCTGGCGCTGCTGACGACACTGCTCGCCCCGGACGCGCAGCCGCTCGCCGACGCGGTCCGCCGCAAGCACTTCGAGCGCAAGCACGGGCCGCACGCCTACTACGGGCAGTGATCTTCCTCGAGCAGGGCGCGCTCGACCGGCTCGCGGCGTACGTGCCGCGGCCGGCGTTGGTGGTGATGGACGTCAACACCGAGGCGGTGGCCGGCGCGCGCGTGGCGCGCGAGCTCGACGCCGACGTGTTGCGCCTGCCGGCGGACCTGCACGCGACCGAGGATGCCGCGGCGCAGGTGCGCGCGCGGCTGCGCACTGGGCTCGTGGCGGTCGGCTCGGGGACGCTGACCGACATCGTCCGCTACGCCGCGCACAGCGCCGGCTGCGACTTCGTCAGCGTGCCGACGGCGGCGTCGATGGACGGCTACGCGTCGAGCGTCGCGGCGATGGAGCGCGACGGCGTCAAGCTGACGCTGCCGGCGCGAGCGCCGGCAGCGATCTTCGCCGACCCGCGGATCGCCGCGGCAGCGCCGACCGAGCTGACGCGCGCCGGCATCGGCGACCTGCTCGCGAAGAGCACCGCGCGGGTGGACTGGCTCGCGGCGCACCTGCTCTACGGCGAGGACTGGCGCGCGCTCGAGCCGCTTCCCGAGCTCGACGTCGCCGCGCTGCTCGCCGGCGACGTGGACGCCGCCGCGGGGCTGCTGCGGGCGCTGATCGACTCGGGGCTCGTGATGGCGGCGGTCGGCAGCTCGCGCCCGGCGAGCGGCTGCGAGCACCACGCATCGCACTTCTGGGACCTGCTCGCCGGCCGCGGCGCTGCGGCCGCGGGCGCTGCACGGGCTGCAGGTCGGCTACGCGACTGGGTTCGCGATGCGCCTGCAGCGGTTCGCGTTCGGCGGCGGCGTGGCGCTCCCGCGCCGGCCGAAACCGGTTGCCGAGCCGCTCGACGCGGCTGCGCTGCGCGTGGATCGGCGAGCCGCCGCCGGACGTCCTCGCGGCTGTGGCCGAGAAGCAGCGCCTGATCGCCACACTGCCCGCCTCCTGGCCCGTCGACGAGGCGCGCTGGGCGGCGCTGCGCGCGCGCCTGGAGCCCTCGCTCGAGGGTTTCGGCGCTGTCGCGGACGCGCTGCGCCGCGCCGGCTTCCCGGATCGGGAGCCGGGCTACCTGGGGATCGACGCGGCGATGCTGCGCGCCGGTCTGCGCTATGGCGCTCGCCTGCGCTCGCGCTACACGGTCGTCGACTTCCTCGAGGGCCAGGGCGTGCTCGAGCAGGCGCTCGACACGACGCTCTCCCCGAACTAGGCGCTACCAGCGTCCGTGGACGTGCTCGCGGATCAGGCTGTCGTAGACCTCCGCGACACCCTCGAGCTGGTCGGGGCGCAGCGGCGGGAGCGCGGCGGCGGCGACGTTCTGGCGCACCTGCTCGACGTTGCGCGCGCCCGGTATCACGGTGCTGACGCCCGGCTGGTCGATCACCCAGCGCAGCGCGAACTGGGCGAGCGTCGTCCCCGGGTCGAGCAGCTGTCGCCAGCTCGCGCGCCGCGGCCAGACCCGTGCTCGTATGGCACGCCGGCGAACGTCTCGCCGACGTCGAACGCCTCGCCGTGGCGGTTGTAGCTGCGGTGGTCCTCGGGCGCGAACGTGGTGTGCTCGTCGTAGCGTCCCGACAGCAGGCCGGACGCGAGCGGCACGCGCGCGATGATCCCGACGCCGGCTTCGCGCGCCGCGGGCAGCACCTGCTCGAGCGGCTTCAGGCGAAAGCAGTTGAGGATGATCTGCACGCTCGCCACGCGCGGGCGCGCGATCGCGCGCAGCGCCTGGGCGCAGGTCTCGACCGAGACGCCGTACGCGCGGATGTGACCCTCGTCGACGAGCTCGTCGAGCGCTTCGAAGGCGGCGTCGTCCTCGTAGACCTCGTCGGGCGGGCAGTGCAGCTGCACGAGGTCGATGCGCTCGACGCCGAGGTTCGCGCGCGAGCGCGCGTTCCAGGCGCGGAACGCCTCGCGGTTGTAGTTCTCGGGCAGCTGCTCGACGCGCCGGCCCATCTTCGTCGCGACGAAGATCTCCGGGTGGCGCGCATGCAGCTCGCCGCAGAACTGCTCGCTGCGCCCGTCGCCGTAGACGTCGGCGGTGTCGAAGAAGGTGACTCCGGCGTCGTACGGCGGCGTCGAGCACCGCGTGCGCGGCCTGCGGCGTGACCGTGCCCCAATCGGCGCCGAGCTGCCAGGTGCCGAGCCCTACGACGCTGACGCTGCGGTCGAGTCGCTCGATGCGCCGCTGCTCCATCGGTCGCATGCTCGCAGGTCGCGGCGCGACGATGGCGCCTCGGAGCAGCCGGCCCACCGAGGGTCGGGGGTGCGCCCGCTACTACGCGAGCAGCGCGCGCAGCTCGGCGGGCCGCTCGACGATGATGTCGGCGCCGCGCAGCTCGTCGCGGTCGCCGATGCCCCAGGTGACGCCGATCACGCGCAGGCCGCAGGCGCGCGCGGCGTCGATGTCGTAGAAGCGGTCGCCGACGACGACAGGGTTGCGCGCGCCGAGCTCCCGCTGCGCGCGCGCGACCGTCTCGGCCTTCGGCTCGTCGAGCTCCGGGCGCGCTGATCGACCGCGAACTCGAGCCCAAAGCGCTCGAGCAGCGGCGCGACGAACTGGCGCTCCTTGGCGGTCGCGAGCGCGAGCGGCAGGTGAGGCTGCGCAGTACCTCGGCCATCCCGTCGATGAGCCGCGTCTGCTCGAGGTATACGCGGGCGAAGATGTCGTGGTAGGTGGCGACGGCCGCCGCGACGAGCTGCGGAGTCCTCGTCGGCGCCGGTCAGCTCGGCGAACGCGCGTCAACGCCGGCGGCCCGATGAAGCGCGCGGTCTCGGCGGCGCTGCGCGTGCGGGAAGCCGTGCGCGAGCAGCGCGCCGTTGATGGCCGTCTCGACCGGCGCGACGCGAGTCGATGATGACGCCGTCGAAGTCGAAGATGGCGGCGTCGGCGGGCGGCGCTCAGCGGCATGCGCGCAGTGCCGGGTAGAGCGCGCGGAAGCGCTCGCGCGCGGCGCGGTAGGGCTCGATCCAGTCGGGCACCGGCTCGATCAGCTCGCGCGGGCGCACGGTCGCGGCGACGGCGGTGGGGACGTCCGGCCAGACGCCGCCGGCGACGCCGCCGAGCAGCGCGGCGCCGAACGCGGCCGCGTCCTCGACCGCGACGCGCTCGAGCGGCAGCTCGAGCACCGAGGCGACGATTCGCAGCCACTCCTCGCTGCGCGCGCCGCCGCCCGACACGCGCCCGAGCGCCGGCCGTCCGCCGAGCTCGCAGATCAGATCGAGCGAGTCGCGCAGGCCGAAGGCGACGCCCTCGAGCAGCGCGCGCACGAGCGCGCCGCGGTTGTGGCGCAGGCCGAGGCCCGCGTAGGCGCCGCGCGCGTCGGGGTCGTCGTGCGGCGTGCGCTCGCCGGCGAGATAGGGCAGGAACGTGAGCCCCTCGCGTCGTCGGCGCCCAGGTGCTGGCCTCGGCGGTGAGCACGTCGTAGTCGGCGCCGAGGATCGCCTGCAGCCAGCGCAGCGAGCCCGCCGCCGAGAGCATCACGCCCATCGCGTGCCAGGTGCCCGGAATCGCGTGGCAGAAGGTCTGCACGCGCACCTGCGGGTCGGCGGCGAAGCGCTCGAGCGCGGCGAACACGACGCCGGAGGTGCCGAGCACGACCGACACGGGCCCCGGGCGATCGACGCCGACGCCGAGCGCGCCGGCGGCCTGGTCGCCGGCGCCGGCGGCGACGGGCACGCCGTCGGCGCTCGCGCCGCTCACCTGCGCGCTCTCGAGCACGCGCGGCAGCCACTCGGGCTCGAACGCGAGCGCGTCGAGCATCTCCTCGCTCCAGCGCCGCTCGGCGACGTCCAGCAGCAGCGTCCCGGAGGCGTCGGCGACGTCGGTCGCGTGCTCGCCGCAGAGGCGCAGCCGCACGTAGTCCTTGGGCAGCGCGATCCGCGCGATGCGCGCGAACACGTCCGGCTCGTTGTGTCGCAGCCACAGCAGTTTCGGCGCGGTGAAGCTCGCGAGCGCGCGGTTGCCCGTCAGCGCGATCAGCCGCTCGAGCCCGAGCGTCGCCTCGATCTCGCGGCACTCGCGCGCCGGTGCGCTGGTCGTTCCAGATGATCGCCGGCCGCAGCACGCGGTCATCGAGCGTCGAGCGCGACCAGGCCGTGCATCTGGCCGGAGAGCCCGATGCCCTCGGGAGCGCCGGCGGCGGCCTGCGAGCTGCGCGAGCACCGCCTCGCGCCGCGCGCCACCAATCCTCGGGATCCTGCTCTGCCCATCCCGGGCGGGGCGTCGACAGCGGATAGCCGGCGTCCGCGGCCGCGACGACGCTGCCGTCGGCATCGAGGGCGAGCCCCTTGACGCCGCTGGTGCCGACGTCCAGCCCGAATACGCTCACGTTTGGTGCGCGAAGCGTTCGGCGCCCGCTCACGCGCCAAGGGCGGCGTAGACGAGCTCGTAGGCGGTGACGGCGTCCTTGCGGGACTGCGCCTCCCGCAGCGCCTCATCGTCGATCCGCGCCGCGACCGAGTCGATGAAGTTCCACTGGATCACCGAGCGCTTGACGGCGCCGACCTGATCCTCGGTGTATGGGTAGAGGTCGAGGCCGAGGCGTTCGCCGTTCGCGCCGTAGTCGCAGCGGCGCAGCTCGAGTGCGAGCTCGATCGTCTCCATGAACGCGGTCGCGCCGAGCATGTTGTCGTCGTCGAACGTGCCCCAGCCGGAGTTCCCGTGCTGGTGGCCGAGCAGCCCCTCGGAGTGCAGCAGCGCGGCGTACTCCGGCAGGTGCTCGTCGTTCATCAGCAGGTGCTGCCAGTCCATGTTGATCTGGACGTTGTCGAGTCCCTCGGCGCGCAGCTTGTTGGCGACGTAGATCGTCATCCCCATGTTGCGCATCAGGATCTTCATCGCCGGCTCGGAGTACTTGTGCTCGAGGAACAGCTTGACCCCGTGGCGCTTGCAGATCTCGGCGGCCTCGCCGACGCCCTCGATCAGCCAGTGCCACGAGTCCACGTACGGCGTCTGGAACGGGTAGTTGTAGCCCTCGACGCCCGGGCCAGATGATCATGTTCGCGCCGAGCGACGCCGGCGAACTCCGCGCCCTCGCACACGATCCGCCGCGCCTCGGCGCGGACGTGCTCGTCGGGATTGACGAGGCCGCCGCGCCCGAAGCGCGGGTCGAGGTGCAGACCGCCGGCGATGCAGTAGACGTCGTGGTCGCCGAGCGCCGTCCTGGACGTCGCTGATGTTCTCGTGCGAGAGCTCCTGCGGGTAGTGGAACTCGTAGCCGTCGATCAGATCGCCGAGGCCCGTCGACCGCGCGGTGCACCTTCTCCGCGACCGGTTCCGCGTCATAGGCGTGCCCCGGCTGGTAGCCGCCGGGAACGAAGCGCGTGATCATCGGACCGAATGCCCAGATGCCGAGACTCGTCTTCATCGTTCTACCTCCGTCGGTTGGTTGGCTTCGGCGCTCGCGTAGAGCGCGGCGATCGCGCGCGCCTGCGCGAGCGCATCCTCGCGTCCGTAGCGCGGCGCGCGCTCGCCGGCGACGGCTGCAGCGAAATCCTCGAGCTCGCACGCGTACGGGTCGAGCGGCTCGACCGCGACGCGCTCGACCGAGCCGTCGGCGCGGCGCAGCTCGATCGCGGGGCTCCGGCAATGCCACGGATCGTCGAGCCACAGGACGCCGCGCGTGCCGGTCACCTCGAGCTCGTCGCGCGCTGCGAGATCGAGGCCGCAGTCGATCGTCGCGAGCACGTCGCCGGCGAAGCGCAGCAAGCCCGGTGAGGCGCACGTCGACGCCGTCGCCGCCCCGCACCTGCTGGGCGCTGACCGCGAGCGGCTCGCCGGCGAGCAGCCGCGCGGCGCTGACGCAGTAGCAGCCGACGTCCATCAGCGCGCCGCCGTCGAGCGCCGCCTGCAGGCGCACGTCGCCGGCGCGCTCGAGCAGGAAGGAGAACGAGGCCCGGATCAGGCGCAGCTCGCCGATCTCCTCGAGCAGCTCGAGCAGCCGGCGCGCCTGCGGATGGTGGCGCCACATGAACGCCTCGGCGAGCACGAGGCCGCCGCGCTCGGCGGCGTCGAACGCGCGCTCGACGTCGTCGGGGTGACGCGACAGCGGCTTCTCGCAGAGCACGTGCCGGCCGGCTTGCAGCGCGCGCAGCGACCACTCGACGTGCAGCGAGTTGGGCAGCGCGATGTAGACCGCCTCGATGTCCGGATCCGCGAGCAGCGCCTCGTAGGAGCCGTGCGCACGCGGAATGCCGAGCGCCTGCGCCTGAGCCTCGGCGCGCGCGCGGTCGCGCGAGCCGATCGCGACGACCTCGACGCCGCGCACCTGGCGCGCCCCCGCGACGAGCTGCTCGTTGATCCGCGCCGTCGAGAGCAGGCCGAGCCTCATGGGAGGTGCATCCTATTGCGCTGCTCACGCGAGGCGTCTGGGGTGGGCAGGGACGGCTGCCCGAGCAGGCTCCCGCTCGGCCGAGTTGGCACCGGGGACGGCTGCCAAGGTCAGGCGCTGCTCGAGGGCGCCCAGATGTTGATCCCGCTCTCGACGGCGTGGCGGTCGATCTCGGCGAGTTCCTCGGCGGAGAACTCGAGGTTTGCCAGCGCCGCGACGTTCTGCTCCAGCTGGCCGACGCTGCTCGCGCCGATGAGCGCGGAGCTCACGCGCGGGTCGCGCAGCACCCAGGCGATCGCCAGCTGGGCGAGCGACTGGCCGCGCCGCACGGCGATCTCGTTGAGCGCGCGGACGCGCGCGAGGTTCTCCTCGCTGAGCAGGCGCTCGTCGAACGCCTCGCCGCGGCGCACGCGCGAGTCCTCCGGGACGCCGTGCAGGTAGCGGTCGGTGAGCAGCCCCTGGCCGAGCGGCGAGAACACGATCGCGCCGACGCCGTGGCGCTCGAGGACCTCCAGCAGCCCCTGCTCGATCCAGCGGTTCAGCAGCGAGTAGGAGGGCTGGTGGATCAAGCAGCGGCGTGCCGAGCCCGGTCAGGATCTCGATCGCCTCGCTCGGTGCGCTGCGGCGAGTAGGAGCTGATCCCGACATACAGCGCCTTGCCCTGGCGCACGGCGCTGTCGAGCGCGCCCATCGTCTCCTCGCAGCGGCGTATTCGGATCGAAGCGGTGCGAGTAGAAGATGTCGACGTGGTCGAGCCCCATCCGGCCGAGGCTCTGATCGAGGCTCGCCAGCAGGTACTTGCGCGAGCCGAACTCGCCATACGGCCCGGGCCACTGGTCATAGCCGGCCTTGGTCGAGATGATCAGCTCGTCGCGATAGGGGCGGAAGTCCTCCTTGAAGATGCGCCCGAAGTTGGTCTCGGCGGCGCCGTAGGGCGGCCCGTAGTTGTTCGCGAGGTCGAAGTGCGTGATGCCGAGGTCGAACGCGCGCCGCAGAATCGCGCGGCTGCCCGCGAGCGGCCGATCGTCGCCGAAGTTCTGCCACAGGCCGAACGAGATCGCCGGGAGCTGGATGCCGCTGGCGCCGACGCGGCGGTAGGGCATCCGCTCGTAGCGGGCGGCGTCGGGGAGATATGTCGGCTCGGCGCGCCCGGGATCGAAGGGCACCGCGCGATTATCGCATCGGCGCAGCCGTGCCCCGGCGCTGGGTCCCGCGCGGACCGCCCGTCAGGGCGTGAGCACGATCTTGCCGCGGGTGTGGCGAGCTTCGAGCTCTCGATATGCGTCCTGGACCTGATCCAGCGGATAGGCGTGGGCGATCGGCACCTCGAGCTCACCCTCCTCGATGAGACGGGCGAGCTCGGCTAGAACCTCGGCACTGGCCGCCGCGGCACTGCCATCGGTCTTGACTCCGTATCGCTGTGCGGCCTCGAAGTTGATGATCGTGTTGACCCGTTCGGGCTGCACGCCCAGCGCCAGCGCCAGCTCGACGTAGTCTTGGCCGAACGTGTCGATGAACGCGTCGGGGGTCCTTCACATGCCTCCCTGATCCGCTCGCCGACTCCCTCGCCGTAGCTGACCGGCACGACGCCGTGCTCTCTGAGCCACTGGTGGTTTCGCTCGCCGGCCAGGCCGATGACCTTCGCTCCCGCATGCCTCGCGAGCTGTACGGCGAGCGAGCCGACGCCGCCTGCGGCTGCAGAGACAACGACGGTCTCCCCCGGGGTGAGGGCCACCGCACGAACGGCCGCGTAGGCGGTGGTGCCCGCGATGAACAGCCCGCCCGCGGCCTCCCAGGGCACGTCGGGCGGACGGTAAACCAGATGCTCGGCCTGCACGAGCACGAGCTCGGCATGGCTGGCCCGCTGGTCGGTGAAACCGACGACCTCGTCCCCCACCTCGAACTGCTCGACCGCGTCTCCGATCTCCTCGACGACTCCCGCGAGGTCGCTGCCCTGTCCGGAGGGGAAGCTAGCCGGCCAGCGCTCGTGCATGCGACCCTCGCGGATCGCCGCCTCACCCGGGTTGATACCTGCCGCCTTCACCCTGACGAGCACCTGCCCGGTTCCGGGGACGGGCGGCTCGACGTCCACCACCTTCAGGACCTCCACCCCACCGTAGTGATCGAATCTCACCGCTCGCGCCATCGCGCCATCACTCTCTTCAGCGGGTTGGCTGCACCGACGAGGCCCGGGCGACGCGGTGCGGCACACGCCCGGACCGATCGTCTGTCCGGGTGAAGGACTGGCGGTTGATGGCAAGCCGCGGGATGCGCCGGGCAGCGGCTCTCAGCGCGCGGCTGTAGACCGCCTCATAGCCGTCGGCCACGACCGCGGGGTCATAGCGCGACGCGACGCTCTCACGGCAGCGCGCCGGGTCGATCGCGTCGAGCCGGTGCGTCGCCTCGGCCATCGCCGCCTCGTCGGCGACGTGAAAGCCATTCTCACCGTCGATCACGATCTCCCTTGCAGCGCCTTCGGGGAAGGCGATCACGGGCGTGCCGCAGGCGAGCGCCTCGACCATGACCATGCCGAAGGGCTCAGGCCAGCGGATCGGCATCAGGAACGCCTTTGCACGTGCAAACAGCTGCTTGCGGTGCACGCCACCCACCTCGCCGACGAACACCACCTTGCGCCCGTCGACGTGCGGCTCGATCTCATTGCGGAAGTACTCCTCCTGTCCGGGCTGCACCGGTCCAGCGAGTACCAGACGAGTGCCCGCCGCCAGCGCGGCTGCGATCGCACGCTGCGCACCCTTGGCCGGATCCATCCGCCCCATCCATAGTAGGTAGTCGTCCTTGTCGGTCTCGAACGGCCAGTCCTCCGCGCGAATCGGGTTGGGGACGACGTCGCCGACGCGAACGCCC
Source organism: uncultured Solirubrobacteraceae bacterium (assembly GCA_963730575.1). Taxonomy (GTDB): domain Bacteria; phylum Actinomycetota; class Thermoleophilia; order Solirubrobacterales; family Solirubrobacteraceae; genus Palsa-744. Next base: position 47,032 of record CAVSSG010000003.1, on the reverse strand, counting down.
GCCGGCGCGTGCTCGAGCTGATAGCGGCTGATGGCCACGAGCCGGACCTTGTGGCCGTGGCGCTGATAGAACGGCTTCGTCTCCTTGTTGAACGGCCCGTGGACGGTATGTACGACGGGCACCGACACGCGATCTGCCATCGCGACCGCGGTATAGCCGGAATGGTCGTGAAGGACGTCGAACGGCCGGCCTTCGGCGCCGGCGCGATCGATCGCGTCATAGCTTGCCGCGACGTGATCTGACTCGTAAAGCGAGGAGCCGATCTGATCGGCATGCGTGTCCTCGAGCGGCGAGCAGACCTCGGCCGCCGATCGCGAGCCAGGTGCCGCGAACAGCGTCACGTCATGTCCTTTGGCGACCAGCCCCTCGCAGAGGAGCGCGACGACCGCCTCGATCCCACCGTAGCCCGGTGGCGGCACGGTGATCCATGGTGGCGCCAGCACAGCGACCCGCAGCGGCCTGTCCTCCACATGCGAGACGGTTCTGAGCATGTGGTCGGGAGATGACGTCATCGGATCGCTGGGGTCTCAGCTCTATGGGCCAGCTCGACAAACGGACTGGCGAGGTTGACTTCATGCAACATGATAGTGGCCCTCCCAGGCTCGGCATCCGCAACGGGCCGCGAGGAGCGTGCGGAAACTACGGAGCGCCCTGGTACGGATCGCCGCGTCGAAGCGTACGATCGCCGCAGCTGATGAGAGCGGTGGCAGAGTGAAACGGGAGGGAACGGCGGAGCCAACAGGGCCTCGCCGGCGACCTGAGCGCGAACGTGGCGACTCTGCCGGGTCGACGAGCGAGCGTTCCGTGGTCAGCCCGCGCGGAGTGCAGTTCGACGTGGTCGGCCGCGCCGGTCCGGTCGAGCGGCGAGGTGCACCCGCGATTCCGGCCGAGGCCCGTGAGGAGCTCCTCGTGATCAAGGACCGCGAGCTGTTCCTGTGTGCGCGCACCGACGGTGACGTGGCGGCAGCGCAGGTGTCCGGCGAGGGCTTCTATGCCCACGACACGCGCTACCTCTCGGAGATCCGTTTCGAGGTGGGCGACGCCCGCCCGGTCGCGCTCTCCTACGCTGCGGTGGACGATCACGCGATCGTCGACTCGACCAACGCGGCGCTGCCACGCAGTGGGCGCGCGGCGCTCCCCCAGCAGTCGCTGAGCATCAGCCGTGAGCTGATGATCGCCTCGGGCCGTCTGTACTACCTCGTGCGCATGCTCAGCTTCCTGCGCGAGCCGGCGAGAACGAGCGTCTCACTTGCCCTGGCCTCCGACTTCGCCGACATCTTCGAGGTGCGCGGAGGGCCACGGCGGGAGGCACGCGGGCATGCGCTCGCCCCCAAGCAGCTCGAGCGCGGAATTGTGCTCGCGTACGTGGGTGAGGACGAAGTGTTCCGTGAGGCGGTCATCGAGTTCGATCCGCAGCCCGCCCGGGTCGAGCTGGACGCCGACCGCGTGCAGGTGCACTGGGAGGTGACCCTTCAGCCGGGAGCGCCGGTGAGCGTCCTGATGACGACCGAGCCCTCGATCGGTGGACACCGCAGTCCCCGCAGGCGCCTCGAGAGGGCCACGTCCGAGCTGGCGCTGGCCGGATCGGAGTGGGAGACGAGCTGCACGCGTATCGCAAGCGACAATGCGCTGTTCGACGGGCTGACAGCGACCTCCAGGCGCGACCTCCGGGCGCTGGTCATGCCTGCGCCAGGAGGACGGATCGTGTCCGCGGGGATTCCGTGGTACGTGGCGCCGTTCGGCCGCGACGCGCTTCTGACGGCGAGCGAGGCGCTGCTGCTCAATCGCGATCTGGCGCGTGACGCGCTCCCCGTCCTGGCAAAGCTCCAGGCGCGTGCCGACGACCCTTGGCGTGATGCCGAGCCGGGCAAGATCATGCACGAGCTGCGCGTCGGCGAGCTGGCGGGACTCGGGATCGTGCCCCACACGCCCTATTACGGAACCGTTGACGCGACGCCACTGTTCCTGATGTGCGCCGCGGACTACTACGCCTGGACCGGCGACTCCGAGACGCTGCGGGCGCTGCGCCCGGCGTTGGACTCTGCGCTGAGATGGATCGACGAGTTCGGCGACCGCGACGGCGACGGCTTCATCGAGTACGAGCGCCGCTCGGCCGGCGGCCTGCGCAACCAGGGGTGGAAGGACTCGCACGATTCGATCGTGCACGCCGACGGGAGCCTCGCCGAGGGTCCGATCGCCCTGGTGGAGGCGCAGGGATACGTCTATCGCGCCAAGCTGACGATCGCCGAGGTCTACGACGCGCTTGGAGCGCACGAGGTCGCGACGCGCCTGCGCGACGAGGCACAGCGCTTGCGAGAGGCGTTCAACGAGGCTTTCTGGAACCCTGCGGAGGGAACATTCGCGCTAGCACTCGACGGGCGAAAGCGGCAGGTCGCGAGCGTCACCTCGAATCCCGGCCACTGCCTGTACTGCGGGATCGTCGAGCCGAGCAGGGCCGCGTCCGTGGCCGAGCGGATGATGGCGGCGGACATGTTCTGTGGCTGGGGCGTGCGAACGCTCTCGAGCAGCTGTCCGGCGTACAACCCGATGAGCTACCACAACGGCTCTGTATGGCCGCACGACAATGCGATCCTCGCCGCGGGCCTGAAGCGCTACGGCCACGACAATGCGGTCCGCCAGATCGCCGACGCGCTGTTCGAGGTCGCCACCGGCGCGCGCGACTTCCGCCTGCCGGAGCTCTACTGCGGCTTCGACCGCGCCGAGCGCTCGGCCGTCGTCGCCTACCCGGTGGCGTGCATTCCTCAGGCGTGGGCCGCGGCCGCGCCGTTCCTGCTCCTGCAGGCGATGCTCGGGATCTCCGCCGACGCACCCGGCGGCGAGCTGAGGATCGAGCGTCCGCTGCTGCCGGACTGGCTGGAGCGGATCCGACTCGAGCGCCTGGCGGTCGGCGACGCGCGCGTCACGCTGGATTTCAAACGCGACGGCCGCGTCACGGGCTTCGCGCTGCTGGAGCAGGAGGGCGCGCTGGACGTGACGATGGCCGCCGCCCCATGAGCTCGCGCGGCGGCGCCCTCGGATGAGCTGGACCGCCGCTTTGAGGCGCTGATCTTCGATTGGGACGGCACGGCGGTGCCCGACCGCGGCGCTGATGGCGCCCCTTTGCGGGCCGCTGTGGAGGCTGCATGCGCGCTCGGTCTGGATCTGGCCGTCGTCAGCGGCGGCGATGTGCAGAGCATCGACGGCCAGCTGGGTGCGCGACCGCGCGGACCCGGGGAGCTCCACCTGCTGCCCAACCATGGCTCGGAGGTGTTCCGAGCGAGCGTCGAGGGCGTGGAGCTCCTCGCGCGGCAGACCGCCTCCGCAGCGCAGGAGGCCGCGCTGGACCGCGCGGCGGAGCTCGCCGTCGCGGGGTACGGCGCCCTCGGCCTCCACACGAGGATCGTCTCGCGCGGGCTCAACCGACGCAAGATCGACCTCATCCGAACTGCAGAGTCGGCGGATCGGCCGGCCGGGCGGGTCGCCGAGCTGTTCGCGGCCGTGGAGGTGCGGCTGCGCGAGCACTCGCTCGACGGGCTGCCCGCTGCGGTCGAGCTCGCAGCGGCCGCGGCGGCCGAGGTCGGTCTCCCGGACGCGCGCGTGACGAGCGACGCCGAGCACATCGAGATCGGCCTGGCCGACACCTCAGATTCTGCGCGCTGGTTCTTCACGCACCTCTGGCGCCGCGGCGTCGATCCCGAGCAGGTCCTCATCATCGGCGATGAGCTCGGGCCGCTTGGCGGCCTTCCGGGCAGCGACGCCGAGCTGCTGATCGACGCCGCCGCGAGGAGCCACCGTGGTCTCGGTCGGGGTGGAGCCGGCCGGCGTCCCGTCCGGAGTGATCGCGCTCGGGGGCGGACCGGTCGCGTTCGGCCGGCTGCTCGACCGCCAGCTCGAGCTGCGCCGCCGCGGTGCCCTGCCGATCGTCTCATCAGATGCCCGCTGGACGCTCGCGATCGATGACGTCGACAGCGAGCTCGAGCGCGCGCACGAATCGCTGCTCACGCTCTCCGACGGGTGCATCGGCACCCGCGGCAGCGTCCTTGTACCGCGCCGCGGCTCCGCGCCGGCGGTCCTCATCGCGGGGGTCTATCGCGGACACGGCGAGCTCTCCGAGCTTCAGCTGGCGCCGCTCTGGAACCGCCTCGCGGCGCTGTCGTCCGAGCGTCCGGTGCGTCGCGTTCTCGACCTGCACGCCGGGCTGCTCTACCAGGAGATACCGGGTGAGCTCAGAGCGCTCCAGTTCTCCTCGCTCGCCGAGCCCGGCCTCGCGGCCCTGCGCGTTGTGGCTCCCCGGGAGCGGCTCGAGGACTGCGCCCCGCTCGTCGTGCCGCCGCGCGTGCACGCCGAGCGCCGGCACGACGGCGCGGTGCTCCGAGTCCCTGTCGCAAACGGCGTCCTTGAGGCTGCGGCCCTGCAATCGGTCTCAGGGCGGGGGGAGGACGCCTCGCTCGAGCGCCTTGCCGCGTATGTCCCGACCGCATCCGGGGACTCCAGCGAGCCCTCCCTGCAGCGTGTACGACGAGCCAGGGAGGCCGGGCACGAGCGCCTGCTCATCGAGCATCGCCGCGCCTGGGCCGAGCGGTGGGAGGGGTCCGACGTGCGGATCGAGGGCGATCCGCGAGCTGCAGCTCGGTGTGCGCGTGGCGCTGTTTCACCTGATCGGCTGCGCAGCCGACCGCGGCGAGGCGCCCGTGGGCGCCCGTGGCCTGACCGGCCGCGGTTATCGCGGACACGTCTTCTGGGACAGCGACGTGTTCGTGCTCCCGTTCCTTGCCGCAACCCATCCGGCGGCAGCCAGGGCGATCCTCGAGTACCGCATCCGGCGCCTGCCGGCTGCTCGGGCCACCGCGCGGGCCGGCGGGCGGGCCGGCGCTCGCTTTGCCTGGGAGTCGGCGGCAAGCGGTGAGGACGTGACTCCGCACGCCACCCACGACCGGGCCGGGCACCCGGTCGCGATCTACACCGGCCAGCGCGAGGAGCACATCGTCGCCGATGTCGCCTGGGCGGCCGGTTGCTACATCGACTGGACCGGCGACCGCGGGTTTCGCCATGGGCCGGGCAGGCAGCTACTCGTCGAAACGGCGCGCTACTGGGTATCGCGCGTGAGCCGCGACGGCGACGGAAGCGCCCACATCCGCGACGTGATCGGGCCCGACGAGTACCACGAGCTGGTCGACGACAACGCCTACACGAACGTGATGGCGCGCTGGAATCTGCGTCGTGCATACGCGGAGACGACCAACGGCGACCTCGACGGGGCTGAGCGGGCGGCCTGGCTCGAGCTCGCCGACGCACTGGTCGACGGTTACCGGCCGGACAGCGGCCTGTACGAGCAGTTCGCCGGCTTCTTCGAGCTGGAGCCGGTCGTGATCTCCGAGATCGCACCGCGGCGCCCGATCGCCGCCGACCTGCTGCTCTCGCCGGAGCGCGTACACCAGGCCCAGATCGTCAAGCAGGCCGACGTGCTGATGCTCCACCACCTCGTGCCGGATGAGGTGGCGGGTGGATCGCTTGCCCCGAACCTCGACTTCTACGAGCCGCGCACGGCGCACGCGAGCTCGCTGTCGCCTGGCATCCATGCGGCACTGTTCGCCCGTGCCGGCAGGATCGCGCAGGCGCACACGGCCCTGGGCCTGACCGCGAGGATCGATCTCGACGACATATCCGGCACGACGGCCAGTGGTGTGCACATGGCTGCGATGGGCAGCGTCTGGCAGGCGCTCGTGCTCGGCTTCGCCGGTGCCCGTCCGCGTGGGCAGGTCCTCGAGCTCGACCCGCGGCTCGCGCCCGACTGGGAGCTCTTCGAGCTGCGGCTGAGCTTCCACGCGGCGAAGCTACGCGTCCGGGTGACGGCCGACTCGATCGAGGTTCGCAGCGACCGACCGGCACAGATCAGCCTCGCCGGTGCCGACGCCGTGACCGTGGGGCCGGCCGGCCATCACTGGGAGCGCTGACCCCGCCGAGCGCCGCGGCCGTCCGGAGCCCGGGGCCGAAGCCGATCCGTAGTCGCCCACAGCAAAGATCCGTCCATGCTGCCGATGCACCGGGCGCAGACCCCGGGAAATACTGGTCAAGGGACGATCTGATGAGCCCGAGAGCAAATGTCCGGCGGACCGGCGCGGTGAATTCGATCGTCGAGTTGCCGTTCGCCCCAGGCGACGGCGACATCCGCTTCGCCGACCGCCGCGATGCGGGTCGGCGGCTGGCGGCGCTGCTTGCCGACTTTCGCTCTGAGAATCCCCTCGTTGTGGGCATCCTGCGGGGCGGCATGCCCGTCGCGGCCGAGGTCGCGCGTGCCCTGGAGGCGCCGCTCGACCTCGTCGTGGTGGACAAGATCGGAGCGCCCGGGAACCCCGAGTACGCGATCGGGGCGCTGGCCGAGGGCGACGTGAGCGTCATCGACGACGAGGCGGTTCGGGGGCTGCGACTGAGTGCCACCGAGCTCGACGAGGCCGTGGCGCGCGCGCAGCGCGAACTGGCCGAGAAGCTGGTCCGCTACGAGGGTCAGCGCCGGCGTCTGGCGGTGGCCGGGCGAACGGTGCTGCTCGTCGACGACGGGCTCGCGACAGGGCGCACCGCGCAGGCGGCCGCGCAGGCGCTGCGCGAGCGGGGAGCGACGCGCATCGTCCTGGCGGTGCCGGTGGCCGCGCCGGAGTCCGCGCGCAGGCTGCGCTCATGGGTGGACGAGGTGGTGTGCGTGGAGATGCCGCCGGATCTGTGGGCAGTCGGGCTCTGGTACGAGGACTTCGGCCCGACCTCCGATGAGGAGGTCGAGGCGCTGCTGGCCGGGCACACCGGTGCCGCCACGCGCGAGGTCACCATCGAGCTCGCGCCGCAGATCACGCTCAGCGGAGATCTCACGGTCCCGTGGGGCGCCTACGGACGCGGTGTGGTGGCGTTCGCCCACGGCTCGGGATCGAGCCGCCTGAGTCCACGCAACCGGCAGGTGGCCCATGCGCTGAACCAGGCGGGCTTCGCAACCCTGCTGTTCGATCTGCTGACACGGCGCGAGGAGCTCGATCGCACCAACGTGTTCGACATCCCGCTGCTCGCGCGGCGGCTGGTGGCTGCCACGCGCTGGTTGCGTTGTCAGCCGGAGACCGCCCATCTGGCAATCGGCTACTTCGGCGCCAGCACCGGCTCGGCGGCGGCGCTGCTCGCCGCGGCGGAGCTGCGCGCAGGCGTGTGCGCGGTGGTCTCACGCGGCGGGCGCCCCGACCTGGCCGCAGAGCGGTTGGGCGAGGTGATGGCCCCCGTGCTCCTGATCGTGGGCGGGGCGGACACCGAGGTGCTCGAGCTGAATCGCGAGGCGCAGAGACGGCTGCGCTGCGAGAGCGAGCTTGCCGTCGTTCCCGGTGCAACGCATCTGTTCGAGGAGTCCGGCGCGCTCGAACGCGTCGCCCGGCTCGCCATCGACTGGTTCACCCACCATCTCGGCGAAGGCGCGCCCAAGCCCGGGGGCGGCGACGTAGCGCTCATATCAGGGGCGGGACGGGGCGACTGACGCCCGTTCCAGCGGCGCCTGAGCCTTACACTGATAGCCGTGACAGCATCCCCGCACCCGACGGGGTCCGCGGCCGGCGACCACGCTGCTCGCGCTCGGATCTTCACCAGGGAGCCCGCCGGACAGACCGACACGCCTCGATCGGAGTCTGAACGCGCATCGAGAAAGGTCATCGCTGCGATCAGGGATGACGGGGCGCTCGGAGCCGTGCTCTCGGTCGCGGGGGCGCTCGCACGCCTCTACGCCGCGACGGTGCAGGCGGTGCATGTGGGCGAGGAGAACCCGCGACTCGCGGCCGCGGCCCTCGAGGCAAGCATTCCTCTGAGGACCGTCGCGGGCCCCACGGTCGATGCACTGGCGCGCGCCGCCGCCGCCGAGGACGTCGTTGCCGTCGTGATCGCCGCGCGAGGCGCGAGCACCGGCAAGCGTCCTGTCGGCAGCACCGCCCTGGCCCTGATCACCTCGCTTGACAAGCCCGTCGCCGTCGTGCCCCCGGATGCGCCCGCCGTGGGTGCCATTGAGAGCGTGCTCGTGCCGCTCGACGGAACCCCAGCCAGCGCTGTGGCGCTGCAGGAGATCGTGGCGCTGGCCTCCAACGCCGAGCTGCAGATCGTGGCGGCACACGTGCATCAAGGGCGATCGCTGCCCGCGTTCAGCGACCACCTCCCACATGAGGTGCGCGCGTGGAGCGAGGAGTTCATCGCCCGCTACTGTCCCTCCGCCGAGGCTGTGACGCTCGAGCTGCGTGTCGGCGAGCCGCACGAGCACGTGCTCGACATCCTGCGCCGGAGCGGCTGCGATCTGGTCGCGCTCGGCTGGACCCAGGACCTTGCTCGCGGACGCGCCGCGGTCGTTCGCCGAATGCTTGCCGAGTCGCCCGTTCCCGTGCTGCTGACGCCCGCGGATGACAGGCTGGCCCCCGTCCTGGCCGCGGGTCAGACTGCCGCAGCGCCCGCCGATGCCTGACGGGCTTGCTCATATCCCGCTGACGGCAGGTAGGCTCGCCGGCCCGTGAGAAGAGCGTGAGTGCCGTTGGCGTCGCGGTTTGCTACCGCTGGCCGGTTTGGCGGTCGTTCCTGACGGAACACTCACGCTCTCTGGACTGATTCTGCTCGCCGCCATCGCGCGGGTCATCCCGACAAACTGCTCGAGCGCGTCCGCAATTAACCACACGACCGAACGCACGGCCCTCGTCATGCGAGTCGGCGGTTGCGCTCAAACGTCGATCAGCACCCTGAACTTCTCCGGCAGCACCGCCAGGACGCCGTCTATCTCACCGGGAGAGACGTGCTCCCGCAGCACTCGTGCGACCGCGCTGACGGCCACCGAGGCCTCGGTCTCCCCGGCCATCCGTCCCTCGCCGGCGACATGGGCGAGGAATGCGTCGACGTCGTGCAGCGGCAGCGGGGTGCGGCTCGGATCCCAATCCTCGTAGTAGATCCCTCGAATCAGGGTCGGCAGCTGAGCCGCGAACTTGGCTGCCACGTCTACGGTCATCCGGTCACGCAGCGTGTGCAGCACCGCTCGCAGCGCACGATAGGCGTAGACACGGTCCTCGACTCCGAGCTCCTGCGCGATCTCCTTCAACCAGACGTGAGTCTTTTCGACGCTGTGCTCGATGATGCTCGGATCGTCACTCATCTTGGCCTCCTCGTGGATCGCGACGGGAATTCGATCAGCGTCGCGCATCCGTGCGGGCGCGCGCGTCCGTAGGTGTCCCCCGACGGGCTCGGTGCAAGCCCGCACGAAGTTTGGGGTCTCTTCCCGATGGCGGTCCCGACGAGTCGTGTAGCTTCCGGGCATGGCCCTGCTGCCCCGCACCTACCGGTCAAGACGGTCGGCCAGCACTGACGAGGGCACCGTTTGGGCACCGTCCCGCGGCGCATACCTCACCGACGGGGCTGCGCTGCTCTGCGTCGGCCACACGCTCTCCGACAGTGCCAGCGGCGACCTGTTCCTAGAGCTCGAGGACTGTGCCAGCGGCGATGTGATCCTCTGCCCGGCGCGAGCGGTCGCAGCGCTGGGACTGCGGCCCGTGCAGCCTGCGACCGGCGTCTGAGCAGTCGCGCGCAGCCTCGCCGGGCAGGCAACGGGTAGAAACCCGTTCGCGGACCGCGGGAAGGCCACGATGTGGATCCCGCGCCAGGTCATAGGGTGCTCTTCATGGCAGTCACCGTCAGCACAGCGGTACTCGAGCAGCTGAGCCGGTTCGAGAGCGACGGGCATCCCGTTCTGAGCGTGTACTTCGACCTGGATCCTGGACGTTTTCCAACTCCGGCCGAGCGCGCAGCGGAGCTGTCGGCGCTGCTGTCTAGCGCCGGCGCACATGATGCCGACGCCGCACGCGTGCGGGATGCGGTCGCGTCACACCCGGAGCTGGCGCACGGCGCACACGGGGTCGCGATCTTCTCCTGTGCCGCAGCCGACGCGCTCGAGGTGCTTGCGCTACCCGAGCCCGTGGAGCCGTTCATCGTCGTCGACACGGTCCCGTGGCTCGAGCCGCTCGCGGCGATGGTCACAAGGGAGCATTGGGGCGTCGCCGTGATCAGCAGGCCCGCCGCGCGCCTCTTCCGCGGTGGGTCGGGGGGGCTGGTCGAGTTTGCGAGTGTCCAGGACGAGCTCCATCGGCGTCATTCGCAGGGCGGCTGGTCGCAGGCCAACTTCCAACGCGGGATCGAGCAGCAGGTCGCCGAGCACGTGCACCACGCCGCCGAGCTGCTTATGCGGGCGCACCGTCGTCGGCCGTTCGACCATCTCGTGATCGTCACGTCCGCTCAGCTCTCGCCCGTCGTTCAGGACGCCCTGCACGGTGACCTGCGCGATCGGCTGGCAGGAGTGATCGAGCGCGACATGCCGCATGCGACGACGGAGGAGATTCTGCTGGCCGTCGCCCCGGCCATGGAGGATGCCGAGCGTGATCGCGAGCGTGCCCTGGCCTCGCGTCTGGATGATGCGCTGGGCACCGGTGGAGCCGCCGTGGCCGGACTGGACGAGGTGCTCACGATGCTCGATGAGCAGCGCGTCGAGACGCTGCTGATCTCCGATGAGGCGAGCCTGACCGCTGGACTTTGCTCCAGTTGCGGGCGACTGTGGCCCTCGGGCGAGGGCCGCTGCCGGCTGGACGATGGCCCGCTCGTGTCCGTCGATGCCGTCGAGCACATAGTCCCGCTGGCGGCTCAGCGGTCGGCCGAGATCGTCGTGTTTCGGCACGAGCCCGATGCACTCCGCGCGCATGGACAGATCGCGGCGCTTCTGCGCTGGTGAGCGCAGGGGGCCGTCACAGCCTGATCAGCCGAGAAGGGTCGCGGGCGATCTAACCGACGCTGCTCGCATGGGTTTCGGCAGGGCGCTCCTCGTCTTCGAGCGTGCTGGTCCCCTTGGGCACGACGAGGACCGGGCAGCGCGCACCGTTCACCACGCCTCTCGAGATGCTCCCGAGAAGCACACGCTTGCGTGGGCCGTAGCCACGTGAGCCAACGACCATGAGGTCGAGATGATCGCTCTGCTCCACCAGCGCATCAACTGTCCCACCGCCCACCACCAAGGTGCTCACCTTCATTTCCTCGCGGATCGGGGCCGCCGCCTTCTCGAGGCGAGCCTCGACTCCCGCTCTCACTTCCTCGTAGTAGTGAGGCTGAAGGGCGTCGATTGCCACTGTGCGCGCGACCAGATGGGCAGCCCAGATGAGACGTAGCTCGGCCTGGGCGCAATGGGCGAGCGAGCGGGCAACGCCCAGTGCGTCGTGTGCCGGGGGAGCGTCATCGAAGCCGACGCCGATCGTCGAGAACCGCAGCGGCTGCCCGGAGGCAAGCCCGGCGGGCGCCACGGCGACGGCACACGGAGTGGCGTCGAGCACCTCCTGGGTGACCGTGCCGAGGAGCAGACGTCCCGCCCCTCCGCGGTGGGTTGATCCGACGACGATCAGCTGTGCCCGCTCGCTTTCGGCTTCGGCGTGCAGCGCACCCGCAGCCGACGGGGAGTCGACAGTGCGGACCTGGGCACCATCCAGACCGGACAGGGCATCTTCGGTGCGAGCGACGATGAGCTCGCGCTCTCCGTCATCCAGCAGCCTGGCCGTTCCGGGTGCCCATCGCAACCGCTCGGGCGTGTAGGCGATGACCACGAGCAGGTGCGTCCCGATCGTCTCCGCGAGCGCACGGCCAAGTGCGAGCGCGTCAGATCCGTGCTCGGACCCGTCAAAGCCGACGATGACTGGCGCGGGCATCTCGAAAACCCCTTTTTCTGACCGATCTCCTAGACGGGATCTCGAAACCGGCCCGTCGAACCATCCAAGGCTCGGTGGATTTTACACGGCTCCTGGCCGGGGTCACCGCGGACCGGTCGGCTCCTCGCTGTTGATGGCTCGATCTGCGGGCGGGCGGCGACGGATCAGCCAGCGGACGCGCGCGGCCTGTTCGCGTTGGCTTTCATCGAGGACGAGGTCGAGCTGGGCCAGAGCGAGCTCGTGCTGGGGTATCCAGCGCGTCTGCAGGGCGCGCAGGCGCCGGGTCGCGCGGGCGAGCTCGGCCGAGAGCTCGAGGTTGGCGCGCTCCGCCACCGCGTGGCGCGCGGCGGCGCGGGTGGCCTGGCAGCAGGCGCGGGTGGCGAGCACGGCGGCGGAGCTCGCGCCGAGCGCCGACAGCGCGGGTGGATCGGGGATGACGAGCGGGCCGGCCGAGGGGAGATGTGCACCCATCAGGTTCGACCAGGAGAGCTCGATCGATGCCTGCTCGCGCACGTGACGAGAGAGCACCTCGAGTCGGCCCGCTCCATCGAGGATCTTCGCTCGAGCGCTCCAGAGCTCGGCCTGAGCGAGGGCGTCATTCCAGGCGCGCCGCGCCTCGTCGGCCTCGCCGCGCAGGCGCGCCTGCTCGTGCAGTAGGGCCTGGCGCTTGCGGTCGAGCAGCTCGGCGCCGCGCCTGGCGACCTGCAGACGCTCGACGAGCCAACTCCGGCCGGCCCTACCGGGTGGGACTCGCGGTGGCATCTCCTCCTGGCGGTCGGTAATAGGCGTCCAGTATCGCCGGGGCGATCATCGACAGCTCTCGACGCGGCAGCAGTGAGGCGACCGCCCAGGCACGATCAAGAGTCTCCTCGAGGCTGCGGCTCTCCTCCAGCGGCTGGGAGAGGAAGTTCGACTCGAATGCGCTCCTTACTCGCAGATAGTCACGATCCGCGAGCGACAGCGCATCTTCGCCGACGACCTCCGCGAGGTCGGCGATCTGGCGAGCGCGGGCGACGATGCCGTATAGCTGCGCCGAGATCTCGAGGTGGTCCTCGCGGGTGAGGCCCGGGCCTGCGCCGCGCCGCATCAGCCGCGAGAGCGAGGCGAGCGGGTCCAGCGGCGGGGAGACGCCGCGCGCGTAAAGTTCGGCGCTCAGCACGAGCTGTCCTTCGGTTATGTAGCCGGTGACGTCGGGGACGGGATGCGTGATGTCGCCGGCCGGCATCGTGAGCACCGGCAGCTGCGTGAGTGACCCCGCCACGCCCTTGATCCGCCCGGCACGCTCGAGCAGCGAAGCGATGTCGCTGTACAGGTAGCCGGGATAGCCGCGGCGGCTCGGCACCTCTCCGCGTGCCGCGGAGACCTGACGCACGGCCTCGCAGTAGTTGGTCAGGTCGGCGAGTACCACCAGCACGTGGCGGCCGAGGTCGAAGGCGAGGTGCTCGGCCACGGTCAGTGCGACGCGTGGGGTGAGGATGCGCTCGACGACAGGGTCATCGGCGGTGTTGACGAACAGCGCCAGATCGCCGATGTCGGCGCGGCGCTCGAGCATGCTGGAGACCGTGTGCACATCGGCATGCGGCAGCCCGAGCGCCGCGAACACGATCGCGAACGGCTCGCCCTCCACGTGCGCCTGGGCGGCGACCTGGGCGGCGAGCTCGAGGTGCGCGAGCCCGCCGACCGAGAATATGGGCAGCTTCTGACCGCGCACGAGCGTCGCCAGACCGTCGATGGCGCTCACGCCCGTGTGGATCGGCTGGTTGGGGGTGGCGCGCTGCGCCGGGTTGATCGGCCTGCCGGCCACCGCGCGCTGCTCCTCGCCGTGGACCGGCGGGCCGCCGTCGATGGGCTCGCCGCGTCCGTTGCACGTACGCCCGAGCCAGCCCTCACCGACCGGGATGCGCATCGGTGCTCCGGAGAACGCGACGCGCGCCGAGTCAAGTCGCATTCCAGAGGTCCCCTCGAGGACCTCGACGACCGCGATGTCGCGATCCACCTCGAGCACCGCGCCGTGCCTGACCTCGCCCGAGCCGAGCGTGATCTGGGCAACCTCGTCCCAGCCGACGCCGCTGACATCCTGCACCACGATCAGCGGTCCACGGATAGACCCGAGCGCTCGATACTCGACGGGCGCCCGGATCGTCACGGGGACGTCCCCAGCGCGTCGAGCTCGCTCTTGAGCTCCCGGCCGATCTGTTCGACCTGCGCGGCCCCGTCCGGCGGCGTGTCGTGGCGGGCGCGAAGGAGCGGCGCGAGATCCACAGCCTCGAGCTCGGCGCTCGTAACCCCGCGCGCGAGCAGCGCCGCCATGCGGCCGTGGGTGTCCAGCACCAGGGCAAGCAGCGCGCGTTGCTTGGCCGGCGAGCTGTACTGGTCGTTGGCCGACAGCGCGCTCTGCGCCAGCACCACCTCGCGCAGGAGCCGCGCCAGACGCAGCGTGAGCTGCTCCTCCGCCGGCAGCGAGTCCGCACCGACGAGTTGAGCGATCGACTCGATCCGGTCGGCATCGGCGAGCATGCGCAGCGCGCCGGCGCGCCGCTCGCCCCAATCTGGATCGCCCTGCCGCGCCTGCCACGCGGCGAGCCCATCGGCGTCGCGCGAGGACGAGTCGCGCCAGCTCACCGCCGGGTAGTGCCGAGCGTACGCGAGGTCGCGGTCCAGCGACCAGACCGAACGAACGAACCGCCGCGTGTGCGAGGTCACGGGCTCCGTCAGATCGCCGCCGGGCGGGGAGACGGCGCCGAGAACGCTCACGGACGCGACCGCTTCGCCGAGCGTCCGCACACGGCCGGCGCGCTCGTAGAAGTCGGCGAGAGCGGAGGACAGGCCCGCCGGATAGCCCTCCTCGGCGGGCAGCTCGCCGGTGCGCGAAGCCAGCTCACGCTGCGCCTCGGCCCACCGCGAGGTGGAGTCGGCGATCACGACGGCGTCGTAGCCCATGTCGCGGTAGAACTCGGCGACGGTGGCGCCCGTGTAGATGCTGGCCTCGCGCGCCATCACCGGCATGTTGGACGTGTTGGCGATCAGCACCGTGCGATCGAGCAACGACTGTCCTGTGCGCGGATCCTCGAGCTCCTCGAACTCCTCGAGCACATCGGCGAGCTCGTTGCCGCGCTCACCGCAGCCGACGTAGACGATCACCGCCGCGTCGCACCACTTCGCGATCTGCTGCAGGAGCACGGTCTTGCCTGTGCCGAAACCGCCCGGTATGGCGGCCGTTCCGCCCCGCGCGAGCGGAAACAGCAGGTCGAGAACGCGCTGACCGGTGATCAGCGGCTCGGCCGCCGGGAGCCGGGCACGCGTTGGGCGCGGCCTTCGCACCGGCCAGCGCTGCGCAAGCGCCACCGACGCACCGCCGAGGCGTGCGACCACGTCGCCCACGCGGTAGTCGCCCGCCGGGGCGAGCCACTCCAGCGAGCCACCGACGTCGGGCGGCACGAGCACGCGGTGCTCTATCGCCGCAGTCTCGCGGACGACGCCGAGCACCCCACCGGCCTGAAGTTGCTCTCCTGCCCGGGCTCGCGGGACGAAGCTCCACACCCGCTCGCCCCCGAGCACCCCCACGGCGCTGCCGGGATCCAGGCGCACAGGCGCGGAGTCGAGCGGACGCAGGACGCCGTCGTAGACGCCGCCCAGCAGTCCGGGGCCGAGCTCGATGGCCAGCGGGCCACCTGTCGCGAGCACCTCCTGGCCCGGCGCCAGTCCGCCGGTGTACTCGTAGACCTGGACGGTGGCGTTTCGGCCGTCGAGCGAGATCACCTCGCCCGGTAGCCGCTGCGGGCCGACGCGGACGAGGTCGAGCATCGCCAGGCCCTCGGGCGCGCTCACCTCGACGACCGGACCGTTGACGGCGGTGATGACCGCGCCGCTCATCGCCACAGGCGCTCGATCTCACCCTGCATGTCCCACAGACAGCGCTCGACCTGCGCATCGAGCGAATAGTCGATCTCGCAGCTGCCGGCGCGAGCAACCACGCCCCCACCGGGCGCGGCGATGATCTCCGTCGCACCCACCGATGAAAGCCGCTCGCGCGCCTCCGCGCTCAGACGCTCGATCAGACGCTCGTATCCCGGTGTGGAGGCGATCCGGCGCGCCGCCGCGTGCGCCGCCGTCATGGCGCCCGTCTGCACCATCCGCTGCGCCCGCAGGATGGTCGAGCGGGCCTCTGCGCGGGCCTCTGCAAGCCTCTCCAGCCGCTCGCGCTCGGCCAACAGCTGGGCCTCGGCGTGGCGTCGATCGACCAGGGCGGCAGCCTCGACACGAGCTTCGGCGAGCAGTTCGGCGGTGCGTTCTTCGGCTACGCGGCGGATGGCGTCCGCGTCGGCGCGGGCGTCGGCCAGCGCGGCGGCCAGCGCGGCCTCGAGCGTCACGGCGGCATCACCGCGTACAGCAGCTGCTCGGATTCATCGAGCTCGGCCCGCAGCGCAGAGCGCGCCGCGGGGGTCAGGATCAGGAGCGCGACATCGGCCGGCAGCGCTCGCCACGCCGCCTGCGCCTGCTGGGCATCCTCCGCCGCGGCCACGTGCACGCCGGCGAAGGAGAAGCCGCGCACGCGCTCGCGCTCTCCGATCGCGGCGATGCGGCTCATGTCTTGCCGATGAGGATGATGGCGATGATCAGTCCGTAGATGGCGATCCCCTCGGCGAGCCCGACGATCACCAGGGCACGGCCCAGGATGTCCGGTTTCTCGGCGATCGCCGCCAGAGCTGCCGATCCGGTGTAGGAGACGGCGATCCCCGCACCCAGAGTCGAGCCGGCGACGGCGATCCCCGCTCCGATGAACGCGTCGCCGGAGCTACTGCTGCTGGCGCCGGTCGCGGCCTGGGCCGGATCGACGACCCCTCCAAGCATCAGCGCGAGCGCCATCATGGCGGCACCCGCGATCAGCACGTTGACTCTGAAAAGCCACCGTATCCCAGTGCTCGGCGCCCGCCGCAGCACCGTGCCTGCGAGCAGTCCACCGGCAAGAGCCCCGGGCGCACCAAACAACAACGACTCGATCATCATGCCTCCTCGGTCGACAACAGCGGCAGGCGCCACGGCCTGAACGGGCGACCCTCGCGCATGAACACGCGCGAGAAGAGCTCGTAGTACTCAAGTCGCAGCGCCTGGACGGCCGCCACGAATGCCTCGAGCGCGAACGCCAGCGCGGTGCCGGCGACGAATACCGTGGCGGCGGCCAGGACGCCGATCGGCGTGCCGGTAAGGCCGGTGGCGGCTTCCAGCACGACCTTGCCGATCGCGGCATGCATCAGCCCGAAGGCCGCCAGACGCGAGAACGAGAACAGGTTGGAGAGGACGCGCAGGATCGCATCGAGGAAGCTGACGAGCACCTCAAAGTACGCCGCCCCACCCCGACCTGCCTGAAGGCTCAGCCCCACGATGAGCGGGACCGACGCCATTGCCCCAAGCGCGAGTCCGAGTGCGCTGATCGCGCCGGCGCCGCCTGCTATCCCGATCGCCACGACACCGCCCGCAAGCAGCAGCAGCAGACCCGGCACACCCGAGGCGGCCGTCAGCGCCAGACGCGCTCCGCCCTCGCGCCAGCGATTGACGATGCCCAGCGCGTGGCTGGCGACGAGCAGGCAGCCGCCGATGACGACGGCGGCGAGCAGCAGGCGTGTCGGGTCGTCAAGCGGTGCGAGCCACAGGGTCGGCACCACCCCGGTCGGGCCAAAGAACTCGCCGTAGAGCGCTCCGAAGACGATCGCCGCGCCACCGGCGGCTGCAAGCATCGGCCACACCCTCCGCAGCGCCCTCAGGCGGGGGCTGCGGGTGCGCCGGAGCGCAATTGCGCCCAGCACGATCAGCAGACCGTCGCCGACATCCCCGAACATCATGCCGAACATAAAGCAGTAGGTCAGCGCGGCGAACGGCGTGGGGTCCACGTCCTCGTAGGGCACGGCGCCGTAGGTGTCGAGCAGCGGGCGGAAGGGCGCGGCAGCCGGCGTTTGGGCGAGCATCGTCGGCGGCTCCTTGCCGCGTGGAGCCGCCAGCTCGATCAGCGAGGCGTCGAGTGGCTCAAGACGCCCGGCCAGCTGCTCGAGCGCCGGCTCGGGCGCCCAGCCCACGAACAGCGCGAAGCCTCCGTGCGCGACCGCGCTCGCGCGCCTGCGCTCGAGCTCGACCTCCCCCGCCAGCACGTCGCCTGCCCCACTGCGCTCGAGCTGCTCGAGATCGGGCGCGTCCTTTGCGAGCGTCGGGGTGGCACGCGCGGGGCCCCCGGCATGGCTCTCCAGACGCCGCAGCGCCTCGACCGCCGGTCCTTCTCCCGCTCCAAGCGGCCCCGCGAGATCGACCACTCCCATCTCGGCGAGTGCTATCAGCACCGCGCGCACGCGGCTGCTCGGCGTGACGACGGCCACGCGCCGCATCCGGACCGGGAATGCGCGGTCAGACAGCTCCAACGACAAGCTCCACCGACTCAGAACCTACACCGTCGGCGGCGGCCAGAGCCCGCACCGTGCGCTGCGCATCGGCTGCCATCAACACGACCGCTGCGAGCACGGCCGTGCTCGCCTCTCGCGCGCGCGCCATCACGCGGGCATCGAGCTCGACACGGCTCCACCAGCCCAGCTCCGCCCGCCACAACTCGGTGGGATCCTTCACCTCGGCCAGGGCCCAGGCCGCACGTGCCGGCAGCGCCGCGCTCAGCTCGGCCAGCGAGCCGGCCAGCACCGCGTCTTCGCCGATCCCCGGTAGTCGGCGCAGCTGGTCAACGCGCGCCCGGCTCTGAGCCACGAATAGCTCACGGGCCAGGAGCAGGGCGCCCGCGCCCGCCACCCAGTCGGACGCCTCCGGCGCGGTCTCCTGAACACGCCGCGCCCACGCGACCCGCAGCCCGAGTGCGATCTCCGCCGGCCCGGACGGGCCTTCGGGCTCTGATCCCTCGCCCCAGGCCGAGCCTGCGAGCACCTCGCGTATCTCCTCCACGGTGCGCGCCTGCTCGACGCGAGGCCACGCGGTCGCAAGCCCACCCAGCACGAACGGCGCCGGCTCGCGGCCGTCGCCCGCGAGCGCCGCGAGACGGGCGTCTATGTTGTCGAGCTCAAAGCGCGCGGCCAGCGTCCGCACGAGGCCGGCTCCCTCCGCCGGCAACCAGCCGGCCAGGATGCGCAGATGCCACAGCAACGTCTCCGCCACACCCCGCTCCGCGGCTCGCAGATCGTCACTCGCGCCGACTCGCTCGCCGTATGCACTGCCGGCAAGGGCGCTCAAGCCGTCGGCCAGGGACCCGGACCTCGCGATCGCGCGCGCCTGCTCGGCTCCTGCGCGGCGGCCGAGCAGAAGCTGCGCGCGCGTCGCCCCGGCTACCCAGGCGGGCCTCAGCGCGCCTGCCCCACGATCCGACGCACGACCTCGGCGACCAGCGCCGGGGTCGACTCGCGGCCTCGCGCAAGCACGCGCGCGGCCTCGGCCTCAGCCTCGGCGAGGATCGTGGCGACCTCGCGCTCATGCCGCACACGACGCTCGCTGAGCAGCCGCGTCGAGGCCAGCTCGGCCTGCTCCAGCGCCTCGGCGAGGATGCCACTGCGGTGAGCCCGCGCGTCGGCCTCGATGGCGACTGCCTCGGCCTGCGCGGACTCGCGCATCTGGCGCGCCCGCTTCTGGACCGCGTCGAGCTCTCCGAACAGGAACACCACCTCGTGAGCGACGTCCTCGCCTGCGGACGGGACCGCAAGGACCCCCGCCGGTGCTCCCGGAGGGGGCCGCAGGCGACGAAGCCGATCGAGCAGAACGGTCATGGCGCTCATGCGAGCAGCCCCGCGCTCCCGTACGAGCTGCTCCGCCACTGTCCGTCTGTTAGGCGCACGGGCAGTCCGCCGTCACGGCCCGGACAGCACCGCAACCACACTGTTCTCGGCAACCGTCAGCTTCACACGGCCATGAGTCGGGCTAAACGTGTGTGTTCGCAGGCCTGCTCCAGCCGCGCTCAGCACCTCGGTGCGCACGCTCTGCCTGGTGTGCAGCACAACCTGCTGCGCCAGCGGACGCTCGTTGTCGAGAATCAGTCTGACGCCGCTCGCGCTCCCGCTCACGGCGGTTGTGAGGAGCCCTCGGACTCCACCCACGGTCTTAAGCGACGCGCCGACCGGGAACCACTGGTTGAGCGCCACCAGTGCGCTCTCGAGGGGTCGGGCGACGATCCGATCGCCACTGACGATGAATGGATCGTAGGGGTCGCCGCTGAAGTGGAAGCGCACCTCCCGAAAGCCGGACTTCAACGCGCTGAGCACGAAGCGCACCGCCCAAACGGCAGCCGCCGGGCTGTCCGAAACGCCCGCCTTTCCCCCGCAGGAGGCGGAGTTGGCCTCCGAGATTATCGCCGGCACATCCGCGGCGTCAGCGTCCGCAACGACCCACGCCAGGCGGCCGGGCTCGTCCGCGGCACTCGGCGACAGCAGTCCCCCGACCGTGACTGCGCGCGGACTCAGGCAGGTGGTGAGCGGGTACGCGTGGACGCCCACTGTCTGCTCGTGGAGCTGCGCTATGACTCGCGGAAGCTGGCCTCGCCAGTGGTCGGGCGATGACAGTTCCGGCCCGATCAGGGGGGCACCGCCCAGCGCCTGTTGCATAGCCGTGGCCAGCTGCAGATACAGGCCCACTGCCAGAGCTTCTTCATTGGGCTGGGGCTTGTCCAGTGACGAGTAGTCGGGCAGGAGGTAGCGGTCCGGCTCGTTCCCGAGCGAGAAGTCAAGACCGTTGGTGGCCGCGCTGCGCGCGCCTGCCACCATCTGCGCCGCCCAGGAGAACTCGCCGGTCTTCAGGTTGATGCCGACGGTGAGCGGGTCCCCGGCTGCGCTCAGCAGGCAGTGAAGCTGGCTCCAGAAGTCAGCGGGCAGGGAGTACAGCGTGGCCCCTTCCCAGGACGAGGACATGCCCGTGAGGGCTCCGGCCGGCGCGGTCAGGTCCTGGCTCGCCCCGGCCAGGCTCAACGGTGGAGATCCCAGCCGGAGCAGCTCGGCGACCAGGGCGGGCGGAGGACAGGCGCCGGTGCCGAGGTCGTGCGCCATCACCGAGTACTCGAGCGACAGGCCGGCGGGCGGCATCGTGATCTGGACACTCGGGCCGGCGGGGACGCCGTGAACCAGTGCCGCGCCTGAGGGGAAGCTGGTTTCCGGGAGTGGTGCCCCCGTCGTATCTCGATGTGCCGTTGCGCCAACTGCACCGCTCGCGCCCCAGCTCTCGCCGATGAGCAGCAGTCCGAACACAGCGACCAGAAGGAGTGGAATCGGCGTGCGTGGCTTTCGCGGCATCATCTGAACATACCTGCCTGAACTCCTCGGCGAGCCGCAACCCGGCGAGCGGATCTACGCGGTGCCCGCGGACTTCGCTTTGCGGGACCTGGGCGTTCTCGCCTTGGACCTCGTCGACGGCCCGGGCGACTCGTCCGGTAGCAGCGTGCGCAGTTCGGTGAAGCCCTCCTGCACCCCTTCGGCGAGGACATGGAGGTCGGGCACGGAGTCACAGTCGGCGCCGAGGCCCACCACGACGCCTCCGTTGTAGGAGAAGATCGCGATGCCGACGGCGTGCTCGGCGGCCAGCGGGACGATCGGGTGGATCTCGCGTAGCGGCGCACCGAACGAGTACAGGGGGATACGTGGCCCAGGCACGTTCGTGATCGTCAGGTTGAACAGACGCGTCGCATACAGCGAGCGCGCGATCAGCGTGTGCACGAGCGGTGGAGCGAGAGCGGCGAGATCGATCATCGTCGTGGTGCCGAGCGCCGCGCTCGATGCCTTGAGCTTCCTGGTGTCCTCGGCGATCTTGTGCAGGCGGGTGAGCGGGTCGGGCTCGGCGACCGGGAGCTCCACGAACAGCGAGCTCACGCGGTTGCCGAGCGCGAGCTGCTCGGAGGCGGCGCGAACGTTCATCGGGACCATCGCGCGCAGGCCCTCGGGGGGCGGCGTCTCGCGACGCGATAGCAGCAGGAGGCGCAGGCCCGCGGTGCACGCCGCCAGCACCACGTCGTTGACCGAGCCACCGAGCTCCCGCCCGATCGTCTTCAGCTCCGGCAGCGAGGCGCGCACGATCTCGAACCGCCGCGTCGCACCGATCGGGACGTTCAGGCTGGCGCGGGGCGCGGCGATGAGCTCGTCGCGGACGATCACCTCGACCAGCGAGCGCGACTTCTCGAGCGTCTCGCGGGGGTGCAATGCCGCGTGTATGCCGGCGGCCGCGGCGCGGGCACCCGACCTGGCCAGGTCGGAGACGGCCTCCGGCGGTTGCGGGACGAGTGCTCGCCACAACGAGTCCGGCTCATCCGCCTCGGGTCTGGCGAAGTCGTTGGGCGCAGGCGACGGCTCCGCGTCGAGCAGCAACTCCGCCACGCCGACGGACCCGACCCCGTCCACGAGACAGTGGTGGGTCTTCGTGGCCAGCGCCCAGCGACCGTGCTCGAGCCCCTCCACCAGCGCCATCTCCCACAGCGGGCGCGTGCGATCGAGCCGATGTGAGAAGAAGTCGCCAGCCCACTCGCACAGCTCCTCGTCGCCGCCCGGCGCCGGTAGTGCCGCCCGGTGCACGTGGTTGGCGATGTCGAACTGGGGATCGGCCTGCCAGTGGGGCCACGTCAGCCCGCCGGTTCGCTCCGAGGACAGCCGCTCGGAGTAACGCGGCAGCATCGTCAGACGCGAGGCGAGGTTCGCGCACAATGCCTCGAGCTCCGGGACGGTCCCGTCCGGCAGCGGATCGAAGACCATCACGCCGCCGATGTGCATGGTCGCCCCCTCGTCCATCTGCTCGAGCTCGAGGAACGTCGCGTCCAATGCGCTCAGTTGGTCGGACATGGCCGCCAGGGTACGCCGCCAGCCGCTTGCACGCATCGGTAGCAACGCGCAGCGCGCCCTCGTAGTTATCCGCACGCCGTGTCGGCGGGAGCCGCCTCGAACCGCGGACCTGGCTAGGGCAGGACGATCGCGCGCATCGTGTGCTCGTCGGGGAGCTTGTCGAGGATGCCGCGCAGGATCTCGCGCTGTGAGGCTTGGCCGACCTGCAGATCGTCGAACAGCAGCCTCACGGCGCTGTGCGTGATCTTCATCTGCTCGGCCGCCAGCGCCACCGTCAACCTGCCCTCCGCATCGACCTCTCCCTCGAGCTCGGCGAGGACCTCGCGCGCCAGGCGCCGGAGCTCAGGATGGCCGGCCTCATCCGAGACGAACAGACGCAGCGCGCCGGCCGCCACCGGTACCTCCTCAGGGTCGAGGATCAGGTGATAGACGGGTGGCGGCTCCTGTGTTCGCGTCGCTCATGGCCGTCAGCCTAGCGACTCGAACCTCAGCACGGCTCCCGACTTTTCCGGCAATGTGACCGCCCTGACCACCACGCCTTCGGGGGTCACCATCGGTTGAGGCAATCCTATGGTCTTCGTCGATGCCCCCGGCTCGTTCAGTAGCACAAGGCCTTTTGCGAATCTACGTTCCCATAGTCCGTCAGACGACCTCCGGCGAGCCCCATCGGCGTTTCCCAGGTTCACCGCATACCCTGCCCAGAAGCTCAACGGCGTCTCCCGGTTGCCACCACCCTGCACCATGTCCTTGCCGTCGTTGACGAGGAAATAGCCTGCGAGGTTGTACTCCTGTTCATTGATGCCCTCCCCTCCTCCGGACATGATTATCCCCTCCCCGAGAGCATGGACTTCATCGATATAGGAGAACAGTGAGTAGAGCGAGAATTCGTTGGCGCCACCGCCTCTCGTGCCTATGCCTCCGGTCAGCCTGCTGTCGTTGAGTCCGAACTCGCGGTTGATCCAGGTGGCCTGCCTGATGGCTTCACCTGTGTATCTGCTTGCCGGACACGGTCCGGAGGCGCATCCCTCATACCACACCTGATTCTGGACGATCTCATAGCGAGCTGGCAGCGCCTGACGGATTTCCCTCATGAACGTCGCCATGTAACTCCGCCATGCTTCGTCGGTCAGCACGGCGCCCTGATGGCCGATGGCCGGCTGTCGTTCGCCCAGACCGTTGCCCACGTGGGCTGACATGTCGACATCGTCGATCCACGCTCCGACGTATTCCCCGTGCTGGAGCGTGCTCCTCAGGCTCTTGATCCAGTACGCGCGATATTCGGGGTTGGAGATGTCGGCCGCATACTGTGGGCAGCTTCCACCGGAGCATTCGAAGGGGATATAGAGCCTGTGGCCCGCTGCGTCCCGGAGGATCCAGTCGGGATGTTCGGCGGCGAGCCTGCTTAACCGGTAGATGGCGTATGCGTCATCGTAGGCCAGACCTCGCTTGTACCATTTGTCAGCGCCGACTTCGCGGAAGTACGGTGGATAAACGAGCATTCGATGGAAGTGCGCGTTGATCCACGACGCGTAGGCCGCATTCCTGTCGAAGCTGTCGAACGGGCTGGACGCGTCCTTCTCGAAGCGCACTTCACCCGTGCCGTTGGGCGCTTCGGCACCACATGCCGCAAGCGCGCCGGAGAGCGCCACAGCGAGGGCGCACGCGACGACCAGCAGCGGACACCGTCCCGAAGATCGCATAGTGGGGTGCAGGAGCACCGGACCTTCCGTCAATGCCGGCTGAGGGACTTCACGGCGGATATCCCACGCCTTGGCGTCCGCTCGAGGCGATCGGCACTCCTCTCGACCATTCTATCTCGACGAACTTGCGGGTATTGAGCAGGTTGGGGATCCGCGCGACCACCCTGCGCGTGGCCGTTTCGATCACGTCGCCCGTGTCGCCGACGAACACGTAGCGCCCGTCGAGCGTGTGCTGGAGCCAGCCGTCGCGGTCGCAGTCATACGCGCAGCCCTGCTCTTCGCCTTCAAGGCCATCGACCGGGATGTCGGCCACGTGCGTGGGTGCTGTGCCTTCGGCCACGCCGTGCACGTCCCACACCTGTACCACTTTGTGCACGGTGTCGATGACGTAGAGCTGCCTGTTGTCGGGCGAGAGCGAGATGCCGTGGCTGCAAGTGCTGAACGAGCCGGTGCAGGTGCCGAAGCTCTCCGTGTAAAGGACGCTAGCCCGTGAGGGGGTGATCCTCTCGACCTGGAATCCGTCGAACCCGGTGGCGGTGGTGAAGCTGATCGAGCCAGAGCCGTTGAGCGTGCTCGGACGCACACCACCGACCAATGGTCCGACATCCGCCTCCACCTTGCCCGTCCGCGTGTTGTAGACGGGCAGATGCGAGTAGTTGCGCTCGCCGAGCAGGAGAGTTCTTCCGTCGGCGGACATCACGCCGTCGTGCGGGCCGGCGCCCGGAGTTTCTATCTTCCCGACGACGTTCCCGTTGGATGTGTCGAGGATGTACCAGTTGCCGTCGGAGGACAGCTCGCCGTCCGGCATGTAGAGGAGCTTCCCGTCGGTGCTCACCGCGCCTGAGTCGATGCCCGTCTTCAGATGCACCGTCCAGACGACCGTCCTGTTCACGAGGTTATAGGCCAGCACCGATCCGTTGCCGTTGGCTCCGCCGTCGCCGCCGTAAGAGACGAACATCGTGTGGGTCGCCGGTGAAACCGCCACGCCGCGCACTCCGCTGCTCGTGCCGGGGAGGGTGAACGATTCGACCAGCTTGAAGCCGCTGTCGATGTCGTAGACGCTCACCGGACCATCGTTGAAGACGTACTCCAGATGGGCGATGCCCTTCCTCGGGTGCGTGACACCGTGGGAGACGATCACAACCGCCGTCTGCGCCGAGAGCGCCGGTCGCGAGGACGGTGCCCGGTCCAGGACGACCGCGAGCGCTATGAGGCCCACCGCGATCGTCCCCACGGCCATGGGTATCCAAAGCCTTCTCACGCTGAAGCCGTGCCGAGCCACCCGAACCTCCCTGTCACCGTGTGTCGAGTCTCCTCCCGGTCGGTAAGCGGCCGCTAAGTCGTGACTGAGAAGGCTCTAACCACGCCCGCCCAGCAGCTCGGCGCGGATCGGCTCAGGCGGGCCTCAGCTCAGCGGCGCCGCGCCCGGCGTCGCTCGGCCACCACCGAGACCATACAGAGCACCACCAGGAGCAACGCCAGGAGGGCCGCGATCGCGAGGCCCGGCGTGAATATGAGCAGTGCGATCGCTCCGAGCAGCCCGAGCCCGAGATCGACTCTGACCAGACGGCGGCGCCGGTCCGCCTCGCGGCGGCGAGAGCGCAGCTCGGCCATGTCGCGCGGCGCCCGCGTTCCGCGTCGGAGCGAACGGGTCGGATCGCCTGAGGGCTGGGTCGCGCTCATCGGGTGATCCGGCGGAAGATGGGACGGGGGAGCATCTTCAGCACGAGCATAAGCCAGCGGAGCGACGGTGGCACCCATACGGTGTGCGCACCACGGTCGAGCCCGTCGGCCACGACACCTGCCACGGCCTGCGGAGTGCTCGACAGCGGAGCGGGTTTCAGGCCGCGTGTCATGCGCGTGTAAACGAAGCCGGGGCGCACGACCAGGACGCCCACGCCTTCGTCGTGGAGCGCGTCGCCAAGACCCTGGGCGAGGGCGTCCAGGCCGGCCTTGGAGGCGCCGTAGACGACGTTTTCGCGGCGCGGCCTCTCGCCCGCGACCGATGAGAGCACAACCAGCGCGCCCCCTCCCCCGTCACGCAGGCGCCTAGCCGCGTGGATCAGCAGCGAGCCCGCGCCGACGAGGTTCACCTGCAGCACGTCGATCGCGCCCGCGATATCGGTGGGCAGGCCACCCCGCTCGCCGAGCACGCCGACCGCGATGATCACGATGTCGGCGCCGCCGAGCCGATCGAACGCCTCGCCGACCCTCTCCTCGTGCCGGTCGGTCTGCAGGGCATCGAGCTCCAGCGTGATCACCGACCGGCATCCGGCCGCCCGGAGGTCCTCGGCCGCCTGTGCCAGCGCATCCGGGTTGCGTCCTGCAAGCGCAACCTCGCGAGGAGCGCGGTGCTGCAGCTCCTGCACGATCGCAAGGGCGATCTCCGAGGTGCCCCCGAGCACGATCACCCGCGTGCCCGTCGCGCGAGCGGCCACAGCCCTCACCGTGCCGTCTCGCACAGCCCAAGTCTTCGCGAGAGGTCCGAGCGGAGCACCCCATCGGGATCGACGCGAGCCCTCTGTGCGTGGAAGCGATCGAGCTCCGGATACATGGTGTGCAGGGCCTCGCGCCGCAGCCGCACGTCCTTTGAGAGATATACCCGTCCGCCACAGCCGGCCACGACTTCGTCGAGCGCGTCGAGTGCGGACCCGAGTGCGGGTGTCCCGGCCGGGAGATCGATGGCCAGCGTCCAACCCTCCAGCGGAAAGGACAGCGGACCGCCGAACGACGCGCCGAACCGCTTGAACACCGCCAGGTATACGGGAAGGCGTCGGGTTCGGATCAGCTCGAAGCAGCAGATGAGCGCCGTCTCCTGCCCCGAGGGGATCACGAACTGGTACTGGATCAGACCCGGCGGGCCGTACAGGCGATTCCATTCCCCCACGGCGTCCAACGGGAAGAAGTAGGGCGCGAGAGCCAACGGGCGTTCACGCTCGCGCCGCGGGGCAGCGCGCCAGCGCAGCGCGTTGAACGCACGCACGCCCATCGGGTGAAGCAGCCCGGACGGAAGGCCACGCGGCACCTCGAGCGCCGGCCGCCGCGAGAGCTCGTCCGGGTAGGCGTGACGCGCGCGCACATGGCGGCGCAGAGCAGGGACGTCCGCGGCCGCCAGTGGGTCCGCCCTGCTCACGACCGCGCGCCCCATCTTCGGCCCGTCCGCCAGCAGATCGAGCCAGGCGACCGAGTATCTGCGGGGCTCCTCGCCGGCCATTAGCTCGAGCGTCTGCCCAACGCCGTCGGTGCGGTCGACATCCGCCGCGACCCATGGCGAGGCGAGCGGCTCGGCCCGGAGCGTGGCCTGCGCGATCACGCCTGTCAGACCCATGCCGCCGAGCGTGGCGTAGAACAGCTCCGCGTCTGTCTCGGGCGAGATCTCCAGGCAGCCATGCGCGGGCGTGCACAGTGACATCGCCAGCACGTGGCGCGCCATGCCACCGTCGCGATGGTGGTTCTTGCCGTGTATGTCGCTCGCGATCGCGCCCGCGAGCGTGACGTGGCGCGTCCCCGGCACGACCGGCAGCGTGAGCCTGTGCGAAGCCAGGGAGCTCATGACCTGTGCCACCGTCGCGCCGGCCTGAACGGTGACCTGCCGACGCTCGGGGTCGATCGAGAGGATCCGGTCATACCCGGTCATGTCGATCACGTCGCCGCCGCCGTTCTGGGCCGCGTCCCCATAGCTGCGCCCGGCCCCACGCGCGATAACGCCAGTGCCCGGTCGCGCCCGCGAGCCGATTATCTCGACGACATCCTCGACGTCGCGCGGGCGGAACACGCGTGAGCGACTGCGAACCGCTCGCCCCCATCCGCACAGTGATCGATCGACGCCGACCACCGGCGCACGGGTGCGCTCAAGCATCGAGATAGACGCCACCGAGGAACAGCAGCGTCCATGAGACGCTCAGCGCGAGCAGCGTTCTGTCGCGCAGGATCAGGTCCTCCGGAGCCTGACCGGCACCGGCCCCGATCAGCCTCGCATAGCGGGCGAGCCACAAGAGGAAGGGAGCTATCGAGGCCACGTACAAGACCAGGTGCGACGGGCGGGTGAAGGCCCACGAGGTGTACGCGATCCCTGCGATCGTTGCCGTAGCGGCAAGGGTCAGACGCAGGCTACGGGCCGAGTAGCGCCGCAGGGTCGCCCGGGTTGCGGCCCGACCGGCGTGCTCGCGCAGCTCCGCGTAGCGCTTGGCCGCCACCAAGAAGACCGCACAGCACGCTGTGACGATGACGAACCAACGCGAGAGGTAGATGTCCGTCGCCACGCCGCCGGCCAGAGCACGCAACACGAACCCGGCGGCGATCGCGATTATGTCGACCACCACCACCCGCCGCCACAGCAGCGAATAGCTCGCCGTGAGAGCCAGATAGCCGCAGGCGACCACGCCGAGACCGGGAGTGATAGCGGTGGCCAGTGCCACCCCCAGAAGCGCCATGGCAGCTGCGCTGACAAGCGCTGCGCGCGGAGAGAGCTCGCCGGCGGCCACGGGCCGCCGGCGCTTGCTCGGGTGCAGACGATCCTGCTCGCGGTCGCCGACGTCGTTGATGAGGTATGTGGCGCTCGACAGCAGGCACAGCACCACGAACACCCCGGCGACCTGCGCCGCCACCTGCGGGCGGAGGATCACTCCAGCCGCGCAGGGCGCGGCCAGCACGAGCACGTTCTTGCTCCACTGACGGGGGCGACACGCCCGCAGGAGCGCCGCAGCGGCCGGACGAGCACCGCGTCGCGCACCAGCACACGCATGCGGACGATCCTCCATGCGCACGGGGACCAGCTCATCGCCGGCTAGTGCCTCTAGTGAGTTGATGTGAAACCTCCGATCAGGGGAAGTAGCCGAGGAGGCGCGCGTCGTGTGATGCGCGTAGCAAGGATTTCACACGAGCGGCCTGCTTCCCTGCGCAAGTCCACTGATTAGTGATGAGACTGTTCTTAGTGAGAATCCGCTTACCTGCCGATCGCGCCGTAAGATGCGTGCGAAAGGCGCCTACAGTTCGACCATGGAACTCGACGCCGCGACACGTTCAGTGACCGGCGCCAGTGGGCAGCGCCAAAGCACCGGGCGCCGAGGCTCGGGTCTCTACCGCGTGCGTCGTGTCGCGCTCCTCGCCGCACTCCTCGCTCTGGTTCCTGCGGTGTTCTCCTATATCAGCACGATGGCCGAACCGTCGAACTCGAGTCTCGGCATCCGCACGGTGGAGTGGCTTCGCGACCACGGCGCGGCCGGCCTGGTTGCCCAGATCGAGTCCACCTACTACGCGTTGACCGCACCCAGCAAGGGAGGTCCGACGCTGCGCGCGCTGCCCAGCGTGGGCTACGACGCCGGCGCAAGGACGACCGTCGCCGCCTACAGGCCACCCCGGGTCGCAGCCCTGTTCACGCCGGCCCTGCCCGGCGAGGGCGTGTGGCGACCGACGCGCCCGGGTCTCGCAGGCGCGCCGCCCATACTTCTCACCACACTCCGCGACCAGCCCGAATACCCGCGAGTGGTGGCCGGCCTGGCCTGGATCGACACCAAACGCACCAGGTTGACGCTGAACCCCGGCCGCCAGGAGCCCTCGGTGTCGATTCCGCGCGGGTCGATGGAGCTGCCTCAGGCCGGCCGCAGCAGACTGCTCGCGACCTTCAACAGTGGCTTCAAGCTGAGCGACTCCCATGGAGGAGTGGTCCTTAACGGACGCACATACGCGACCATGCATGACGGCCAGGGCACACTTGTGGGCTACACCGACGGCAGGGTTGACGTGGTCGACTGGGCTTACGGGCCGGTCGCTCCCAGCGACGTGTCGTTCGCCCGTCAGAATCTGCCCCTGATCGTCAACCAAGGGCGGCCCACCCCGAACCTCGCCGACGGCGAATGGGGCGCGACGGTCGGCAATGCGGTACTCGTGTGGCGCTCGGGCATCGGCGTCGACAGACGCGGCAACCTGATCTACGCGGCGGGCGACGACCAGTCGGCGCAGAGCCTGGCGGACACCCTGATCCACGCCGGCGCCGTGCGGGCGATGGAGCTAGACATCAACTCCTACTGGGTGAGCTTCATCACGTACGGAGCTCCCGGTGCCGAAGACCCGCGGAACCTGCTGCCCGACATGGAACGTCCGGACACGCGGTACCTCGAACCGGACGACCGGGACTTCTTCGCCGTGTACTCGCGCTAGCACCTTCTGAGTCAGGTCGCACGCACGCGTTTTGGCCGACCACGCACCGCCGGCGACCAGAGCTTGCGAGCCGCCGATCAGCGGGGCGGGCCGGCGATCAGTGGGAGTCGAAGAAGCCTCCGGCGTGCACCCAGGGGCCGAATTCCGGGATGAAGACGATCGCGAGCACCACGCCTGCCACCAGTGCACCGCCCAGGGACAGAATGCGCGCGGAGCGTCCGTCCCCCTGATAATCCTCCAGCCGGTCCAGCCGCAGCTCGCTCCGGGGTCGGGCGCGCACGGCCGGCGCCAGGTCGGACAGGTGTCCCAGCACATGCAGGGCCGTAAACCCGAGCCAGATGATGAAACTGGCCTTGTGGACCGTGCGCAGCGCTCCTGTCGATCCGGGACCCACGAGCAGCAGCGCCACGCCACTGGCGAAGACGACCACCGTCGATGCGACCACCACGGGAGCGATGAGACGCAGAACGGTCGGTGGCGGACCCTTACGGCGATAGGCGAGGTTACCTGTGTAATAGCGCGCGAACCGGTACCCCGTGCTCGTCATCTTGAGGAGAACGGGCGGAATCAGAAGCAGTCCCAGGAACATGTGGACGCTCAGCAGGGGATGGATCCTGAGGATGGTTATGCCAAGGGCCGCCAGCAGCAGTACCAGCACGATCCCCGTGAGCGCCGTCAGCTGCTCGTTCCCCGTGGTCCCGCCCGCGGTCAGGCGTCTTGCAAGAAGCCCTGGCGAGAATGACCGTGGGTGCGAGTTCGGGTATTCCGATATAGCGCGAGCGGTGCTCGGTGTCGCGCGACGCACGGCCTCAGACCTGTCCTCGACGGCCACGAGGAGAGTCTGTTGGCCGTTGCTAAGGCACAGGTAACCGGATAGTGAGAACGCTCACATATTCACCACGGTCGAGGGCCGACGGCAATCTCACGATCCACCAGAGACTACTGCTTCTGCCGCCTGTCCCAGGGATTCACGGTGTTCACTCGATGTGGCTTCCATTGTTTCGGCAGACTTGGGCGCCTGCGCAGGTGCACTTAGCGAAGCAGACGAGCCATCCGAGCTCTGGCTGGCCGACGCCGCCGAGGCAGAGATCTCCCTCGAGGCCGTACTTGTAGTGTGGCCTGTGTAGGACTTGGCGGTCTTGCCCGGGAACGCGTTGGCGGCGACCGTCGTCAAGACACCTGTCATTCCGACGCTGCCGGCAATGAGCCAGCGCCGTATACGAGCAAGCCTGCGTAGTCCGGCGTCCCTCGTCCTCGGAGAGTAGTGTGAAGTCATTGCGCTCATGCTGACCGTCCCACCACAAGCCCAGGTAAGTGACGGGTGAGATATGTCTCAGAATCCGCAGGCCGGCCGATCTGTTTTCACTCATTTGACGAACGGCGGAGATCCCTCGCCGCATCGACGTCTCGCTTCCAACCCGCCCAAGCGACCGGGTGGGCCATCTTGAGAACGCCCTCATGCGGGCTTTAGCCGACGCTCAAGGAGGTTCGCAACAGTTGGTGTGGAACAACGCAGGTGACTGACCGCAGCATCGATCAGGGAGATCTCATGGCCAGGATCATCGTGACAACCGATCCAACCGAGCGGGGTGAGGCCCCGGTACTGCTCGAAGAGCGTGTGTACCCGGTGCACGTTGCCTCCGACCACGCCGCGGCGCAGCTGATAGAGCGATTGGGCTGGGCGATCGACGACGCAGAGAACGGAGAGCGGAGCGGGCTGGCTCGCTGAGCTCAGGATCTAGTCGTTGGCGGTGAGCGCATCCAGCAGGTGCGCAAAGCGCTCGTGCGCCTGCTCACGGCGGGTAGGCAGGTGCTCGCTGGGGATCCCGTCCGGCGGCGGCGCATAACGGTGAAGAATGCGCCGCGCGACGGTCTGGCGATGCACCTCGTCGGGGCCGTCATAGATTCGGGCCGCACGGGCGAAGCGGTACATCTGCTCGAGCGGCAGGTCGCTGGAGTATCCGAGTGCGCCGTGCACCTGGATCGCGCGGTCGATCACATCGTGCAGGACTCTCGCTCCGTAGAACTTGATCAGGGCGATATCGACCACGGCGGCGCGAGCACCCTGAGTGTCCATCACCCAGGCGGCATGCAGGGTCATCAACCGGGCAGCCTGCATCTCGGCGGCGCTGTCGGCGATCCAGTTCTGCACGGTCTGCTTCTCGGCCAGCAGGGATCCGTGCGCGGGACGGTAGGTGGCCCGCTCGCACATCATGTCGAAGGCCCGCCGCGCCACGCCTAGCCAGCGCATGCAGTGGTGGATCCGGCCCGGTCCGAGCCGCTGCTGGGCGAGTACGAAACCTTCGCCCTCGCTGCCGAGCAGGGCGTCGGCGGGAACGCGGACGCCCTCATAGCGGATCTCCGAGTGCCCACCATAGGCACCGAACTGCTCCCACGGATGCTCCATGGTGGGGACGTCTCGGACGATCTCCACGCCCGGCGTATCGCACGGAACGATGAACATCGACGCCCGCTGCGACGGACGCGCATCGGGGTCGGTGACGGCCATGACGATGAGGAAGTCCGCAATCGAGCCGTTGGAGGAGAACCACTTGTGTCCGTCGATCACCCAGTCCTCGCCGTCGCGGACCGCCCGGGTGCGAAGCTGCGTCGGGTCGGACCCGGGCGTGTCCGGCTCGGTCATGCTGAACGCGCTCCGCAGGTCGCCGGCGAGCAGGGGATGCAGCCACCGGTCCTTCTGCTCGGACGTACCGGCCATGGCGAGGATCTCCGAGTTGCCGGAGTCCGGCGCGGCGTTTCCGAACGCGAGCGGCGCGATCGGCGATGTGCCGAGGATCTCGTGCATGAGCCCCAGCCGGAGCTGTCCCATGCCCTGTCCTCCCAGCTCGGGTGGCAGGTGGGCGGCCCACAGGCCGCGCGCCTTGACATCGGCCTGCAACGGCGCCATCGCCTCGCGCAGGCCGTCGGGCGTCAGCTCACGCCAGATCGTCTCCAGCGGCCAGATCTCGCGGCGCACGAACTCCGCCATCCAGTCCAGCTGTTCCTGGAATTGCGGGTCGGTCGAGAAGTCCCAGCTCATGAGCCCAGGACGAGCTCGGCGGCGGCGCGAAGCGTGGCTGCGTCGCCGGACACGAGCAGCGTGGTGACGATCGACTCACGCCAGCGTTCGAGGTCCTCGCTGATCTTCTCGCGCGGCCCCACCAGGGAGAGCTGCTGGATGAGGTCGCTGGGGATACGCGCCGCGGCCTCGTCCTTGTTCCCCCCCAGGTAGAGATCCTGGATCTCCAGTATCTCCTTCTCATAGCCCATGCGGATCGGCACGTTGGCGTGGAAGTTGGCGCCCTTGGCCCCCATCCCGCCGAAGTACAGCGCGTAGAAGGGACGCAGGGCATCGACGGCCGACTCGACGTCGTCGGAGACGATGAACGGCACGGTCGCGGCGACCTCGAAGTCGGCGGCGCTGCGTCGCGCTCCCTCCCGCGCGAAGCCCTCCTGCAGCGACCCGAGATACAGGTCCTGGTGGTCGGGGGAGAACAGCATCGCCAACCAGCCGTCGCACAGCTCGGCACACATGGCGATGTTCTTGGGGCCCTCGGCGCCGAGGAAGATCGGGATGTCCTCGCGCAGCGGGTGGATCGAGGACTTCAGCGGCTTGGCGAGGCCAGTACCGTCCGGCAGCGGCAGCGGATAGTGGGGCCCGTCGTTGACGACCGGCCCGCGGCGCGCCCAGATGTCGCGCAGGATCCCTATGTACTCGCGCGTTCGCGCGAGCGGCTTGGCGAAGGGCCGCCCGTACCAGCCCTCGACCACCTGCGGCCCTGACGCGCCCAAGCCTAGAATGAAGCGTCCACCCGAGAGGTGATCCATGGTCATCGCCGCCATCGCCGTCGCGGCGGGCTGGCGCGCGGAGATCTGCACGATCGCCGTGCCGAGCCTCATGCGCTTGGTCGAGGCCCCCCACCACGCCAGCGGCGTCAGACAGTCCGAGCCATAGGCCTCGGCCGTCCACATCGAGTCGAACCCGAGACGCTCGGCCTCGGCGATCGTCTCGGCGATCGACGGCGGGGGGCCCCCGGCCCAGTAGCCGGTGTTCAGTCCGAGCTTCAGTCCGCCTGGCACCGCCAAATCCTCTCATACGCATCGCGGTGGCGGCCCGATGCGGATCCGGGCCGGCTGTGCCGGCTCAGATCCAGCCCAGGAGCGGTCCGAACAGCAGACCGGCCGCGAGGACCAGGGTCGCGAGCGAGCCGACCACCCGCAGCTGCCGCGCCCGGCTCGGCATGTCGTGCACCCAGAACGCCATCACGTAGAAGGTCAGGTAGCCGAGCACCACGATCACGGGGAAGGTCGCGACGTTCCACCACCAGTAGTACCAGTGGAACACACCGTCGGCATGCAGCAGCAGCTCGACGCCGACGGACACGAGCGAGAGGCCGAGCGCGAGCGCCCAGCGATTCGGGAGACCGAGGATTCGAGCGCTGCGATCGGCCGGCAGGAGCTTCGCGTAGATCACGCCGTTGATCGCGAAGAACAGCGAGATCTCGACGTTCAGCCCGATCAGGATCACGAAGCTGCTCCTGCCGGTCACCGTCCAGAGCGCGGCGTGGCCGTTGAAGTGCAGGACGAGCGCGTTGACGATCTCGTTGACCCAGTCCATCAGCCAGAACGCGATCCCGGCGAGGATCGCGTTCCAGTTGGACCGCTCGATCTCGACCACGTAGACGTAGACGACG
Organism: uncultured Solirubrobacteraceae bacterium; assembly: GCA_963730575.1. Classification (GTDB taxonomy): domain Bacteria; phylum Actinomycetota; class Thermoleophilia; order Solirubrobacterales; family Solirubrobacteraceae; genus Palsa-744. The sequence goes on along the minus strand of CAVSSG010000003.1, from coordinate 11,960 downwards.
AGCGCGAGCAGCGTGACGGTCGACCAGTCGAACAGGCCCGGCGCGCGCAGCAGGTGCTCGGCTTGACGCGTGAACGGCGTGGCGGTCGACACGGCCACCGGCAGTATGACGCTCCGCTCCCTGGAGCGCCCGCCCTGAGCCGCCCCGGCCGGCGCCGATCGCCGCTACTGCTCGAGCGCCTCGTAGACGGCGTCGATCCTGGCGCTGTTGCGGGGGTCACGCCACTGCGGGCCGCCACGATTCATCACGTAGGCAAAGGCAACGTGCGCCTGCGGATCGGCGAATCCGACGAGCCGCAAGGAATGGCTCGAGCCGCGACGTAGGATCATGATCGTGGCCATCGAACGAGGCGATCCGGCCCGTACGGCGGGTCCTCCGGCAGGGCTCAGCGATGTCGTCGGCTTCCTGCGCGCGCACCCGCCGTTCGACGCGATCGACCAGGCCGACGTGGAGCGCGTCGCAGCCTGCGCCGAGGTCGAGTTCTTCCTCGCCGGATCGACGATCTTCTCGCAAGGCGCGCGACCTGTCGAGCACCTGCGTGTCGTCCGCACCGGCACTGTCGAGATCGTGCTCAACGACCGGGTGCTCGACACTCTCGGTGCGGGCGAGCTGTTCGGCCATGCGTCGATGCTGTCGGGCCTGCCGCCCGGTTTCGCGGCGCGCGCGCGTGAGGACACGCTGTGCTACCGCATCCCCGAGCCGGTCGCGCGGGACGTCCTCGCGCGGCCGGAGAACGTGGGCTTCGTGGCGCGGTCGCTGCTGGCGATGCACGCGGCACCCCCGGCCGCACTCGCTCCGCGAAGGCCGACGCCCGACCCCACCAACCAACCGGTGGCGGCGCTGATCCGTGACCCACCGGTGATGTGCTCGCCGGCGACGGCGATCAGCGAGGCGGCGGCGAGGATGACCGCGGTCGGCGCGACATCGATCGTGATCGAGCTCGGCGACTCGCTGGGCATCCTGACCGACCACGACCTGCGCTCGCGGGTGATCGCAGAGCGTCTTCGCTACGACGCCCCGGTGTCCCTGGCGATGAGTGCCCCCGCATACGCCGTCGAGCCGGACCGGCTCGCCGGAGACGTGCTGCTCGAGATGCTCGACCGCGGGATCCGCCACGCCCCGGTCGTCACCGCGACGCGCGAGGTCATCGGCGTCGTCGAGGCCATCGACCTCCTGGCCGTCGAGACGCTGTCCTCGTTCAATCTGCGCCGCGCGATCGCGCGCGCCGACAGCGTCGACGAGCTCGCTGCGGCAGCGTTGGGCCTGCGTCCGGCGGTCCTCGCCCTGTACGAGTCGCGCGTGGCCGCGTCTAGCATCGCCGCCATCTACTCGGTCGTTCTCGATGCGCTCACGCGCCGGCTGGTCGAGTTCGCGCTCGCCGGGGGGGGCGAGCCGCCGGCTGAGTTCTCCTGGCTCGCACTCGGCAGTCAATCGCGACGGGAGGCCACGCCCGGTTCGGATGTCGACAGCGCGATCGTCTGGTACGGCGACGTCAGCGAGACGGTCGTCCGGCCTTATCTGCACACGCTCGCCACCTACGTCGCGGCGGGCCTGGGCGACTGCGGGATTCGCGTTGACCGCCACGGCGTCACCGCCTCGGACGTGCTGTTCGTGCGCTCGCTCGAGTCCTGGAGACGAGTCGCGCACAGCTGGATCGCCCACCCCACCCGCGAGCAGGTGTTGATCCTCGTCTCCGTGCTGGTCGACAGCCGTCCGGTGTGGGGCATCCACAGCGGCAGCCCCGTCTCGGACACGTTCCGCGCGGCGCGCGACCGGCCCGAGCTGCTGCGCCTGCTTGCGCGGTTCGCGCTCTCGCACCGGCCGCCGACCGGCTTTCTGCGCGGACTCGTCGTCGAGCACGACGGCGAGCATCGCGGGCAGCTGGACCTCAAGCACGGCGGCCTGCTCCCAGTCGTCGATCTCGCACGCTGGGCCGGGATGGCCGCGGGCGTGACGAGTGCGTCCACCGCCGCACGTCTGCGCGCGGCAGCCGATGCGGGCACGCTGTCGGCAGCCGACGTGCACACGCTCGAGGACGCGTTCGAGCTGTTCACCGAGCTGCGCATGGAGCATCAGGTCGAGCAGCTCCGTGCCGGGCTGGAGCCCGACGACCACCTGAACCCGAACGAGCTCAGTGCGCTGGCTCGCAGCCATCTGAAGGAGGCGTTTCGGGCGGTCGCGTCCATCCAGAGGCGCATCGCCGCCGAGCTGAGCATCGGGGCGCGATGAAGAGGAGCCACCGTGTGCGCGGCCCGGGAGCCGACGCGTACAAGCACACACGCCTACCCCCGAGACGGACGCCCTGGCGCGCCGCGAACTACTGCGCGGTCGACCTCGAGTTGAGCGGCCTCGACCCCAGGCGGCACGAGATCATCTCGTTCGGCGCCATCCCGATCGAGGACGGCCGCGTCCAGCTGAGCGCCGCGGTCCACGGGCGGATCCGTCCGCTGCGCGCGATGAGCGACGCCGCGATTCGCGTACACGGCATGCGCGTCGCCGACCTCGCCGACGCACCTCCGCTCGACACCGCGATCGACGAGCTGCTCGGCGCGATGGCCGGCCGAATACCCGTCGTCCACGCGGCCTCCGTCGAGCGCGGCTTCCTCGGACCCGCACTTCGCCGTCAGGGCCTGCGCCTGCGTGGACCGATGATCGACACCAGCGTCCTCGGACTCGTCTGGCTGCACGAGCGCGACGGCCACGGCCCGCGGCAAACGTCGCTCAACGATCTCGCCGCCGCTCTTGGCCTGCCGTCGCACCGCCCGCACGATGCGCTCGGCGACGCGCTGACGACCGCGCAGGTGTTCGTTGCGATCGCGATGCACCTCGACGCGCGTCGAGCAGAGACGGTACGGAGCCTCACCTCTGCGAGCCGGCGGCTCGAGGCGCTGCTCGCCTACCCCGCGCGATAGCGGTCGTCCCCGGAACGGCGTGCGCGGACTCGCGCAGGCTTCGCTGTTGAACGAGGGCGTTGCGTACGTGCCCGCGCGGCTGTACGTTGGCAGCGGTGGTCGAGTTGGAGGACATCCTGCGGAGGCTCGAGGCCTCGCTGGGCCCGCTCAGCGGCGAGCCGGTGGCGCTGCACGGCGGCATCACCAACCGCAACTTCCGGGTCACGCTCGGCGGCGAGGACTACGTGGTCCGCGTGCCCGGCAAGGACACCGAGCTGCTCGGTATCGACCGCGAGACCGAGCGCCTGGCAACAGAGGCCGCCGCACGCCTGGGCATCGCTCCGGCGGTGGCCGCGACGCTCGAGGACTGCCTCGTGACTCGCTTCATAACGTGCAGCCCGGTGGATGCGCAGGAGCTGTCCGAACGCGTCGAGGAGATCGCGCTCGACCTGCGTTCCTTCCACGACTCACCGACGCGCCTGCCCGCGAGCTTCCGGGTCCCCGACCTACTTGACGCCTATGCGGCGATCGTGCAGGAGCGTGGCGGCACGCTGCCGCCCGCCTACACGCACGCGCTCGCCGTCGCGGAGCGCATCGGGACCGCGGTGGCGCTCGCCCATCCCCGCCCTTGCCACAACGACCTGCTCGCCGGCAATATCATTCGCGCCCAGGATGACGGGCGCATGATGATCGTCGACTGGGAGTACGCCGGGATGGGCGACCCCCGTTTCGACCTGGCCAACCTGTCCGTCAATAACGCCTTCGACGAGGCCGCCGACGAACGCCTGCTCACGGCCTACCACGGACGGACGCCGTCGGAGGGCGAGCGCGCGGCGCTCAAGCTGATGCGGGTCATCTCCGACGCCCGCGAGGCCGCGTGGGGCGTCGTGCAGGCCGAGGTCTCAGAGCTCGACTTCGACTTCGAGCGCTACGCGCGCGAGCACTTCGAGCGGTTGTGCGCCGCGGTGGAGCAACCGGGCTTCGAGGAGTGGCTTGCGGCCGCGCACGGGTGAGGGATCCGCGCACACTGGTGAGGCGGAGCGTGCGCTGTCGGGCGCCGGCGGGGTGAGGCCAAATGGTCAGGGCGCGTGAGCTTCCAGACCGCGCGCGCGTCGTCATCGTCGGCGGTGGCGTCGGCGGTGCCTCGATCGCCCACCATCTCGCCAAGCTCGGCGAGAGGGACGTCGTGCTGCTCGACCGCAGCGAGCTGACAAGCGGCTCGACTTTTCATTCCGCCGGGCTCGTCGGTCAACTGCGTTCGAGCGTGTCGCTGACCCGCATGATGATGGACTCGGTTGAGCTCTACCGCACGCTCGACTGCGGGTGGGTTCAGTGCGGCGGCATCCGCCTCGCCTGCACGCCGGAGCGCGAGCAGGAGGTCCTGCGCCAGGTCGCGTGGGCCAAGACCTTCGGACTTCCGCTCGAGCTCATCTCCCCCGAGCAGGCCCGCGAGCTCTTTCCCCTGATGAGCACCGAGGGCGTGCGCTGCGCCTCCTATCTGCCGAGCGACGGCTACCTCGACCCCTCGCTTCTGACGACCGCCCTCGTCGACGGCGCGCGCGAAGGGGGCTGCCGCGTCTTTACGCACACGCGCGTGACGGGGATCGACCTCGACGGGGCCCGCGTGCGCGGCGTCCAGACCGAGTGGGGACCGATCGAGGCCGAGGTCGTGGTCAACGCCGGCGGCATGTTCGCCGCCGAGGTCGGGCGCCTGGCCGGAGTACGCGTTCCAGTGGTGCCCTTCGCCCACGAGTACCTCGTCAGCCAGCCCTTTCGCGACCGCGTGCCCGGCGAACACCTGCCCACGCTGCGCGACCCCGACCTGCTGATTTACTTCCGCGAGGAGGGTGGCGGGCTCGTGATGGGCGGCTACGAGCGCCGGTCGGCGCCCTGGGCGCTGGACGAGCACCTCCTCGACGCGATACCGGCCGACTTCAACGGCCGCCTGCTCGAGGAGGACTGGCCCCGTTTCGAGGAGATAGCCGCGAATTCGGCTCGACGCGTCCCGGTGATGGACGAACTGAAGGTCACTCGCCTGATCAACGGACCCGAGGCATTCACGCCCGACAACGAGTTCTGCCTGGGCGAGAGCGAGGTGCGCGGCTTCTTCGTGGCGGCGGGCTTCTGCGCCCACGGACTGGCGGGCGCGGGCGGGATCGGGCGGGTGATGGCCGAGTGGATCATCGAGGGGGAGCCGACGATGGACGTCTGGGAGATGGACATCCGCCGGTTCGGCCCCCACTTCCGCTCGCCCGGCTACACGCTCAAGCGCACCAGGGAGGTCTATGAGACCTACTACGACATCCGCTACCCCGGGCACGAGCGCCAGGCCGGCAGACCGTTGCGGACCTCCAGCGCCTACCCCTGGCACGCCGAGCATGGCGCCGCGCTCGGCGAGAAGGCCGGCTGGGAGCGCGTCAACTGGTATGAGTCGAACGCCGGTCTCGGAGACGAGTCGCTGCGACCGCGCGGGTGGGCCGGGATGCACTGGTCGTCCGCGATCGGCGCCGAGCACCGGGCCACGCGTGAACGTGCAGGACTGTTCGACGAGTCCTCCTTCGCCAAGCTCGAGATCGCCGGGCCGGGTGCGGCCGACTTCCTCGAACGACTCTGCGACAACCACGTCGCGCGCGACGTGGGCGCGATCACCTACACCCAGATGCTGAATCGCCGCGGCGGGATCGAGTGTGACTTCACCGTCACGCGCGTGGAGGATGAGCTGTTCTCGATCGTCACGGGCACGGCCTTCGGCAACCACGACATCAGCTGGATCCGCCGCCACGCACCCGCCGACGGAAGCGTGCGCTGCTCGGACGTCACGGCGCGCTGGGCCTGTTTCGCGCTGTGGGGACCGCGGGCACGGGACATCCTGTCGCCGCTGACCGACGACCCGCTCGACTTCAGCTACATGCACATGCGCGAGCTCGCGGTCGGCGACGTGCCGGTGAGGGCGCTGCGGGTCACGTTCGTCGGAGAGCTGGGCTGGGAGCTCTACTGCCCCACGGAGTACGGCGCGGGCCTGTGGCGGACATTGTGGAACGCGGGGCGCCCGCACGGGCTCCTCGCCGGTGGCTACCGCGCGATCGACTCGCTACGCCTCGAGAAGGGCTATCGCGTGTGGGCCGCCGACATCACCCCCGACGAGACGCCCTATGAGGCGGGCCTCGGCTTCTGCGTGAAGAGCGACGGCACGTTCCTCGGCGCCTCAGCGCTCGGGATCGGCGCGGCCTCCGCGCCCGGCGAACCGCTCAAGCGACTGCGTTGCCTGACCTTGGAGGACCCGCGATCGGTCGCGCTCGGCAATGAGCCCGTGCGCGTCGACGGCGAGATTCTCGGGCGCGTGACGAGCGGTGGCTACGGGTACACGGTTGAGCGCTCGATCGCCTACGCCTACCTGCCGGCCTTTATAGAGGTGGACACCGCGATCGAGGTAGACATCTTCGGTGAGTGGGTGGCGGGCGAGGTCGCACGCGAGCCACTGTTCGACCCGAAGGGTGAGCGCGTCAGGGCCGGATGACGAGCGACGACATCGCCCGTGACCCATCGACTACCCGACACGCGCCGCCTCATACCAATTCGTGCCGTCGCACACCAGCACGAGCATGCCGTTGGCCGGCGCGAGGGGCTCCCGCCGCGTGTGACCTGCACGGGCGTCGTACCTGTTCCCTGCCTGTTTTCCCTGTCGTTGAAGTTGCTGATGAGCAGATCGCCTCGTACGAGCGAGCCGATGCTGCTCGGCACGGTGACGATCCCGTAGGGGTTCAGATCGCCGTTTGCGGGCACGGTCGAGACGACTGTGGTGACCGTGTGGAACGGTTCGATGAGCGAGCTCGACGTCAGCGCGCTCGCCGGCAGAAGCGCCGTGCAGGCGAGGATGGCGGCGAGACCGCGCGCGTCAGAGGGCTGCCGGGACGTCGATGATTTCGCCATCAGTCTTCCCTTAGTGGGAGCAGGGTTTGCCGTCCTTCCAGACTCCGATGGCAGGGGAACCTTCCCCGGCGGCAAGGGTGAGCACCCGGGCTGCCGGGCTGCCGATCTCGTGCCCTCAGGCTCGTGTCACATCGGCAGGACGCCGATATTCATGGTGTGAGCCCCTCACTCGATCAGCTGCGCCTCGACAAACGACTAATGGCGTACAGCGCCGCCGCGATGTATGGCGGCGCAGCGTTCGACGGCTCGATCGAGGGGTTCATTCCCGGCGACCCGAGTTTTGCAATCGCGCCCGTGTTCGGCGCGATCGCAGTCACCTTCGTGCTCGTGCTCGTCGGACCGCGACTTCCCCGCTGGGGACTGGCGCCACTCGGGCCGATCGGCGTCGTGATGATCGCCTATGCGCTTGTCGCGACTCCCGGAGCCGGCGACGGCGCCGTCCTCTACATCTGGCCCGTTCTCTGGACGACATTCTTCTTCGGCCGCCGCGGGGCCATATCGATCGTCGCGTTGACCGGCGTGGCCCACGCGGTCACGCTGTTGCTGCTGCCGGCCGCCAGCAGCTATCCCGGCCGGTGGGTCGACGTCATGATCTCCGTGTCCGTCGTGTCCGTGGTCATCCTGATGCTCGTCCACCGCAACGACCTGCTGCTCATGCGGCTGACCGACGAAGCTCGGACGGACGCGCTGACGGGCCTTCTCAACCGCCGCGGGTTCGACGAGCGCGCTTCGCTCGAGCTCGCCCGCGCCAGGCGTGAGGATCGCCCGATCGCCGTGGTCACGTTCGACATCGACCATTTCAAGCGCATCAACGACGAGTGGGGGCACGAGATCGGCGATCGGGTTCTCGCTCGTATAGGTGGCCTCCTGGCGGGCCGGTGCAGGGACATCGACGTGGCCGCTCGCTTCGGCGGCGAGGAGTTCGTCGTGCTGCTGCCCGGCTGTAGCAGCTCTGACGCCGAGGACTTCGCAGAACGGGTCCGGAGCGCGTTTGCAGCGACGGACTCGACCGGGCTGCCCACGGTACGGGCGAGCGCCGGGGTCCTCGCCGTCGTTGCACCGAACAGCATCGAGAGCTGCTGCAGGGTGCCGACTCGGCGCTCTACCGTGCCAAGCGTGCCGGGCGCGATCGCACGGAGATCTGCGAGCACGTCGACCCCCGCGTCCTCAGCTGAGCAGACCGGCAAGCCTGTGGAAGGACCCATTGCGCATAAGGCGCTCGACGCTTGGGCGTCTAGGCCAGAATGCGAGCGAGCAGCCTCGGGACATCCCTGATCGAGTCCACGATCGCCGTCGGCGTCACGCGTGCGGTCAGCGCGTCCTGACGGTACTTGCCGGTCCGCACCAGCACTCCGGCCAGGCCCGCCGCCATCGCCCCGCCGACGTCCGCCTCGACGTCGTCGCCGACCATGACCGCGCGCTCGGCCCCCATGTCGGCCATGGCGGCCAGGAAGAAGGCGCGTGCCGGCTTGCCGACTGTCACCGCCTCACGTCCGCTGGCGTACTCGAGGGCAGCGGCGTAGGCGCCCACGTCGAGTGCCAGGCCGTCGGCCCGGCGCCAGTAGCGATTGTGCTGGAGCGCGACGAGCTCGGCTCCGTCCATCAGGGCACGGAAGGCCCCGTTGAGGACCTCGGGGGTGAACCGGTCGCCGATATCCCCCAGGACCAACGCATCCGCGTGCGCTCCAGGGGCGGCACTCTTGAGCGCGGCGAGATCCTCACGCAGCCCGTCACTGACGAGCGCCATCACCGATCCATATTCGCGCTCGCGGCAGTAGCGCACGGCCATCGCCGCGGGCGTGAGCACCTCCTCGAGGGAGACATCGAACCCCATCCCGAGCAGCTGCTCGCGGACCGCTCGCCGCGAACGCGACGTGGTGTTCGTTATCAGCCGCACGCCCGCGCTGAGCTCGCGTAGCTCCGAGAAGGCCTCATGCGCTCCTGCGATCGGCTCATTGCCGACGTAGAGAACTCCGTCGATGTCGAGCAGGACACCGAATGGGCCGTTCCTTACAGAGGTCATGTGCGAGTCGCGGGGAGAGATGCGCGTCTGGCAAGCTGCGGGTTGACCACCGCCTGAACCTACGGCCGCAGCCGAGTCTCGGAACCCCGGACGACCATCGAGACCGGCCTACCCGGGCCTGCCTGTGACGAGGTCGGTCATGCTGATAGCACCGCAGCGCGCGCACGTCCAGGCCGTGTGATCCGGATCGAGCTTCATGGTCACCGGACAGCGCCAGTCATGCGGCGGGCACGCCCGCAATCCCTCGGCGACCGCGCAGGTCGCCCCACCGATCGAGCGCTCGGGTGTGGAGCACGGATGGTCAGCGGCGTGCCCTCCCCGGGTCCTCGACTTCGCCACTGCGCACCCCGGGCCGCGCATCGACCCTCAGGCGCACGAGCTGGTAGCGCCGAACCTTCGCTCGCGCCGTCTGCGCGCCCGCCGGCCGGACTGCCGGTATCAGCAGCAGGCGGGATCTATGCGGCTGAGCGGTCATGTCCATCATGTTGGCGCGCGCGGGCGGCGAACCCACTGGACGCTCGTCCGAAATCAGGCCCTCGCCGTCTGGACAGCCGGCCGTGGCCGCGGACGGCGGGAGGGGTGCGTCGAGCATCGATGCGAGGGCTCTGAGGGCCGTCCCTACCCTTCGGCAATGGCGAGACCCAGACTCGAACTGGGGACACCACGATTTTCAGTCGTGTGCTCTACCAACTGAGCTATCTCGCCGAAAGACCTGCTAAACGGCCACTTTACGCCTCTTCGCCGGCGGCAGTTTTCGTGCCATAGGCCCAGCTGTGGGCCCACCCTGCTGCGCGGGAGGGGTCGTTGGCGTGGCCGAGAGCAGTGTCATGGCCTCAACCTTACCCGCTCGGAACTGCTCGTCGAGCGGCACTGGCGAAGCGCCCTCATAGCGTCGAATCACGCGGCCATAGGTTTCGGAGATCATCTGGATGCTGGTGCCACACCAACCGGCGACTGTGGCAAGCGAGATGCCGGCCTGGAGGCAGCAGCTCATGAACGTGTGGCGCGCCGCATAGGGAGTCGCGTCGCGCAGGTCGGCGAACTGCGGGAAGTCTGCGGCCACCTGACGGACCACGGGGCGAAACTCACGCTCTCGCCAGTTGCGCGCCTGATGCTCGGTCCATATGCCGCCATCGCGGGCGGAGATCCAGAAGTCTGTTGGTCCGAGTGGCCGCCCAGCGTCCCGGTACGCGCGCTCGACGCGCTTGAACTCCTCGGCGAGCTCGGGGCGGAGAGGCAAGTCTGGCCGGCGCCCGTCTTGGAGCCGAGCGTGTACTCGCCTAGGGAGCTGCGGCCCTCCATGTGCAGCCGACTCCTGGCGCATCTCGGCGCGGGGTCAGCCCTGATATGGACGTGAGTTTGTCAAGTGGGCGTGGTCGTGCGGCCCGTTTGGCGGGCTTGGTTTCTGAGGTACTCGGGTCCGGCGCCGGGCGCGACTTCGACGGTCGCGTGGCGGTCAGTCTGACGATGCGGGGGTTTGGTTATCCCCATGACGCTGGCTTCGTCGCCGGCGTGCGCTGTCTAGGAACGAGCGTGGCTGTTTCGAGCTGCTCATAGAGCAATCGCGCGTGCCGGCGGCCTTTGGCCCGGCGCCGGTTCTCCGAGCATCGACCGCTGTGTGAGTCAGGCGGTCAAGTCATGGCGCGGTCGCGGCTGCCCAGAGAAAGCCGGCAAGTTCGCGGGCGACGGCGATCGTGGCGACATTGGCTGGCTTGCCACGCGCTTTGAAGCGTTCATGGGTGCGGCGCAGGCGGTGTTGCGCGCGCCAGGAGATCCGCAGGATGTGCTCGGGCTGCTCGGACTGGCGGTTACGCAGCGTGGCGCCTATTGCTGGGTTGCGGGCGTAGTGCCAGGCGGCCTCGACGAGCAGCCGGCGGGCGATACTCGAGCCGGTCTTGGTGATCGAGCCTTGCACGGCGCTCTCACCGGACTGATCCAGCGAGGGTGTCAAACCCAGCCAGGAGCTGAGTTTGCGCGGGGAGCTGAAGCGCTGCCAGTCTCCGCCGAGCTCGAGGTGCACACTCAACGCGGTCAGCGTGTCGACACCCCGGAACGCTCGAAGCCTTGAGACGGTCGGCCACAGCCGCTCGTCTTCGGCGAGCCGCGAGAGCCGCTCATCGAGGACCTGCCGACGGGCGAGCAGCCCGTCGACCGCGGCGAGTAGATCGATGAACGCCAGCTCGGTCGGCTCGAACTGGAAGCGCTGAGAGCCGAGCCACCGCCGGTGTGTTCGGTTCCAAGTGGTCCTGCCTTCATAGACGCGTCCCTCGACGAGCAGGAGCTTTGACACTCGATGACGAGCGCGAGTGAGATCGCGCCGGACCTGCTCGCGCGTCCTGCTCAAGTGGCGGATCGCCTCAAGCCAGTCCGGCGGGACCACGACCTGCTTCAGCTGGCCCGCCAAGAGCAGTCGTGCCAAGAGCTCTGCGTCCTTGCGGTCGCTCTTCACCCGATCACCCGCTGCGCGTGGGGTCTTGCTCGGCGCCACGACCATCACATGGACCCCCGCTGCCGCAGCGGTGCGTGCCAGCCCGAACCCGGTCGGCCCCGCCTCATATGCGGCTCGCACCGGACCGGGCAGCTCCGTCAGCCACCTCACCACCTCATTGCTGTCGCCGCCAAAGCGCGAGCGCCGCAGCTCGCCCGTCGCCACGTCGATCGCCGCAGCGTGCGTCGAACGAGCGTGTACGTCAAGCCCAACTGCTGTCATCGTTTCTTGCATGGCCGGACCCTTTCGTCTGGGGTCAGCCGGAGCCCGTCTCCGGCCAGACAAACCCCCGTACGTGCGAGAGGGTCCGGCCAGCCTCAGACAGAACCTCGGCCTCAACGGCCATAGCGTCTAGGTCCTCCGAGGGCAAGCGAAATCCAGCCATGAATCCGAGCGCCACGATCAGCGCGTCGCGTTCTCGGTCGAGTGGATAGCGCCGCGCGCGAGGCTTGTCACCCCTGATAGCGGAGCGCGTGGGGCGGCGCAGGTAGGTCAGGACGAGAAACCAGGCAGCGAGGTCTACGGCAAGAGGCTCGGAGCGCGGTTGTGTGCGACCGACCGGCAACCGCCAGAAGCTGGGCCGATCGGCGGCATCTAGCAATACGCAACTGAACGCGGGCGGCAGCAC
>CAVSSG010000002.1:0-821345 GCA_963730575.1 uncultured Solirubrobacteraceae bacterium | reverse complement strand
GAGGAGAGGCTCGAACGCGATCGGCAGCGGCTCGAGGCGCTGGAGATCGAGCTCGACCGGTGCTGGGATCTACTACGCCAGCGGCGTGCGCTTCGAGACGCGGGGGGCAATCCCGACGACGCTCACATCCGGGACGCCAACACGGTCGAGCGCTACCTGCAGTAGCTCCGCCACCGGGGTCCAGACCCTCGACGCGCCGGCGGCCGCGGAGTGACCTCGGCGTCAGCGCCAGAGCGCCTGCTCGATCTGTGCCGGGGAGTGTTCAGCGAACACCGAGCGGGCCCAGACCTCGGCCGACCAGAGCCGCATCCGAAGCCGGTCGATCGCGCCGTCGAGGACCGGCTCGAACTGCTCTCGTGGGAGTCCGAGCACGTCGCGCAGGATGCCGTCGCGCAGGAACTCCGGGCGGGCGCTCTGTTCGATCCACGAGCCGGCCTCGAAGTCCATACCGTAGATCTTCGGCCTGTGGGCGATTGCCAGGGGCAGTAGCCGCCGCGCGACGTCGCGGAGAATGCCCTTCGACCACGGCCCGACCCGAGCCTCCAGCGGAAGGTTCATCACCAGCCGTACCAGCGCGGGCTCCAGGAGGGGGACGCGCGCCTCGACCGAACACTGCATGATGTTGCGGTCCATCCGGTTGAGCAAGAAGCAGAGGGTGAAGTCCAGGTGGTCCATGAGGCCCGCCTCCAACGTTTGTCGCTCGCCGCTGTGGTGCGCGTAGGCGGCCAGTCCCGCCGCGTCGGTACCGTTGAAGGTGCCCGGCTGGAGCACCGGAGTCCAGCCACCCCGGTCCGGGAGGCGGTGGGTCAGGCGCAGCGCCACGTTGCGCGCCCGCGGCACGAGCCGACGCGGGTCCAGGAACCGCCAGGGGGTGGGGAGCAGTCTTGGCTCGGCCCAGTGGATCAGGCTCTGGGTCGCCGGCAGGAAGCGCTCCACCTCGGCGCCGTGCATGTCTGGGTAGCCGGCGAATAGCTCATCGGCACCCTCGCCGGTCATCAGCACCTTGACGCCGTGGCGCTCAGCGCGCGCAGCGAGGTGTGAGACGGTCACGGCACTGGCGTGGGCGAGCGGGCCGCCGTGGTGAAGCGTGGCGACGACGAAGCCGTCGAGCCAGCTGGCCGGCGTCACGTCGACGATCTCGAGCTGAATGCCGAGCGCGTCGGCGACCTTCCGCGCGGCTAGGGCCTCGTCGAGAACGCCGTCGGCCTTCAAGCTGGCGCTGAAGGCGACCATGTCCGGCTTGGCCTCGGTTGCCAGCGCGGTGATCAAGCTCGAGTCGAGCCCGCCTGAGCACAGGGTGCCGACTCTGGCGTCGGCGAGCAGGGAGCCGTGGACGACAGTACGGAGCGTCGCCTCGAGCTCGTTGGTGAGCGCCTTGCGCGAGAGCGTGCCGAGGCGTGCGGCGTCGTCGGGGTCGATGTCGTCGGCGGGGGCGTGCCAGCGGACCTCTCGTGATTGGGTGTCGTCCGTGGAAATGATCACGCAGGTACCGTGGGCCAGCCGGCTGATCCCGTCGAGCAGCGTCGTGGGGCCGCCGAGGTAGGCGCCGGTCCTGATCGAATGCCAGGCGTCGGAGATCGGCGTGGCGGGCAAGCCTGCGGCGAGCAGGGCGGTCTCCTCGCTGGCGAACCAGACCGCGCCCTCGTGATTGGCGAGGTAGAGCGGCTTGATCCCGTGGCGGTCGCGGCAGAGGATGAGTCGTTTGTGTTCTCGATCCAAGGCGGCAAACGCGAACTGTCCCGTGAGACGGGGGATGACGTCGGTGCCGTGGCTGGCAAGCGCGTGCAGGAGGGTCTCGGTGTCGCTGTCGCCCGTGAAGGCCGTGGTGTCCAGCTCGCGTCGGAGGTCGAGGTGGTTGTAGATCTCACCGTTGTAGGAGAGCAGCCAGCGCCCGTCCGGATGGCGCATTGGCTGGTGCCCGCGCGGGCTCAGATCGATGATCGACAGCCGTGTGTGAACCAGGCCGACGTTCTCCACGATCGCGATCCCCGAGTCGTCCGGCCCACGGTGGCCCAGCGCGTCCCGCATGGCCCTCAAGCGATCCTCCGGCGGACTTGCCCCCATCTTCAGCACGCAGCCTCCGATGCCGCACATGGCCGGGAGTCTACCGGCGGCTCATACCGGCGCTCGCCGCGAACGGGCCCCGAGACCGGTATGTCCACGGTCGATCGCGCTCTACGCGAGGGGCGCGTTGTCGCCCAGTCCTGAGCAGATGGAGTACGCGCAGATGTTGCGGCGCCTGGCGTCGGGTGACCTCTATGCCTGCCGCAAGCTTGCTGACGACGCCGAGGTTGACGACCACATCATCGGGTCCCACGCACAGCAGGCCGTCGAGAAGCCCGAGGCTGGAGCGCGGTGCCTGGACGGCGCTCGGCGTGGGACTCACCTGCTGGGCGCTCGGCGAGGTCGTCTACACGCTCGATCCAGCTCAGGTGACCAACGCTCCCTTCCCGTCGACGAGCGACTTCCTGTGGCTCGTTTTCTATCCGGCTGCCTTCGCGACCCTCGGCCTGCTGGTGCGCACGCGCGTACGCCAGTTCTACGCCAGCCTGTGGCTGGACGGCATCGTGGGTGCCCTCCTGGTGGCGGCGCTCGCCTCGCAGTTCGTTCTTCCGGCGATCGTTGCCGCAACCGGCGGCTCGCTCAGCAGCACCGTGGGCGATCTCATCTATCCGCTCGGCGATCTGCTGCTCGTCGCCTTCGTCGTGGGCGTCTTGGCGATCACCGGCTGGCGCCCGGGACTGATTCTGGGCACCGTTGCCATCCGAATCGTGCTCGGCGCGGTCGCCGACAGCCTGTCGCTTTACTGGTCGGCCAGCGGCCACGGTGAAGCGAGCTTCTTCGACTCGCTGTGGCCCGCGTCCGCGGTTGTCCTCGGCTGGGCGGCCTGGCAGCCGGCGCGGCCTCCCGCGAGGATGGTGCTTCAGGGTCGGCGGTTGCTCGTGTTCCCGCTCGGGTTCGCGGTGATGGCGGTTGGCTTGCTGGCCCCGCGCGGAACGGAGGAACCGCGCGGGGTCCTGCTGCCGCTGATCGACCTAGCCTGGCTGGGGTAGCATGGGATGGTCGCCGAGCGGCCGGAGAACCGACTGGTGGACTGTCTCATCCCATGAAAGGGCAATCGATGATGCGGAAGCTGTCCACATGGCTGGTCATTGCATCCGCAGGCGGATTGCTGGTCGCTGGCTGCGGTAGCAGCAGCACGGCCACCACCACGAGCACTGCCGCCCCAGCAGCCGCAACGACCGGTCCGACGAACGCGACAAAGGCCCCGGCGACCGCGACGACCGGTCCGACGAACGCGACAAAGGCCCCGGCGACCGCGACGACCGGTCCGACGACCGCGACAAAGGCCCCGGCGACCGCGACAGGCGCCACGCGCGCCAAGCCAGAACCAAAGGCTCTGCAGGGCTTGGCGGCCTGCAAGCAGGCCATCAACGCAGAGCGAACGCTTCCGGCGAGCGCGAAGCTCAAACTCGAGGCGGTGTGCGAAAGGTTCGCCGGGACGACCAGTCCGACGACCCCGTCGGCGACCGGCAACGTGATCCCGCTAAGCAACGCGATGAAGGCGTGCCTCGAACGGGTTTCGCACCTGCCTAGCGGCGCGGCTCGCCTCCGGGCGGTGGCTGCCTGCAAAGCCAACTAGATTCACCTCCCCTACGCGAAGTTCAAGGGGGTGGTGGCCTGCGCCTCACAGCACGGGCCACCACCCTTACGAGCCTGTGATCGCACTCCGCCACCGGCGAGCCACGGTGCCAGGGGGCAACGAGGGATACTGCATCCATGTCCTCGGCCAACCTGAACCTCGTGCGCTCGATCTACGCGGACTGGGAGCGCGGCCACTTCATGTCGGTCGAGTGGGCGGACCCCGAGTGCGAGTTCGTGATCGTGGGCGGACCCGAACCCGTTACCCGAATAGGGGTCGCCGAGATGGCAGAGTCCTGGCAGGAATGGGTGCGGGGGTGGCAGGACTACCGGGTCGAGGCGGATGAGTATCGCGAGATCGATGATGAGCGTGTCCTCGTGCTGACCCGCAGCAGCGCTCATGGCAAGGCGGGCGGACTCGTGGTCGGGCAGCTGCGAGCGAAGGGAGCGGTGCTGTACCACGTCAGGGACGGCAAGGTGACGAAGCTCGTTTACTACTGGGATCGCGAACGCGCGCTTGCCGACCTCGGCCTCTTTCCGGAGGACGACGCGGGCGACCCATAGCCGCTAGTTCGATGAGACCTGCGCGATCCGCGTGCCCGTGCCTCGCCGCTCGCCTGCTTCAGTTTGGCGTTGAGCCAGCTTGATCGCCCCAGCGGACTCCTCAACGCTCAGGTAGCGGTAGAGTTGTCTTATGCCGCAGATTCGTCTGCCGGTGATAGACGGGCCGCAAGGGGACGCCTACGTCTTCAGGCGCAGCGAGGGCTCAGACGACCCGACCGCGCCATTCCTAATTGGCCTTGGCCGCATCAAGGGCGACATCGACTGGCTCTGCGGCGTGTGCAGCCTCCTGCTCGCCGAGAGCATCAATCCGCAGGCCATCCCCGGGGTTCTTGTATTTGTATGTCCCACATGCGGCGCGAGCAATGAGGGACAGGGCACGGGTAGGGCAAACTGACGCACACTCCCACCGGCATCTGACCTCTACTCGGCCAGACCCGCCGCCCGCAACGCCTCGCCGTGATCGAGGTAAGCGCGAACGCGCTCGATCTTCCCGGCACGAAGCTCGATGATGAAAGCGCACGGCGAATCGACTGGGACACCGCTCCCTCGCCCGCACCCCTCAAGCCGACCAAGCCACAAGACGCGGTTGCCGACATCGCGGAACTCCTCGCCGACCAAGCGCAACTCCTCCCAGGTGTCGCTCACCGTCTCGAAGTAACGCTTCAAGCCCTCGCGGCCCTGGTAGCTGTCGCCATCGATGGTTCCGACCAGGGCAGGGAAGAACTCGTAATCCGGGTTTGCAAGCTCGTCCACCAAATCGAGATCGCGGCGGTTGAAGGCGTCGATTCCCAGCTTGGCAAGCTCCACGTTCTTCTCCTGCGACATCGCCTACCCCCTCTCCTTTGCGAGGCGTTCGGCGGCAGCATGGGCCTCGTCGATGTCGAAGAAGTTGGTGGTGCGGTCTATTAGCCCATCAGCCAACGTTGCAACCGCCGCGTAGCGCTGCGAAACCCAGCCCGTGCTGCCTGGCAACCTGCCACGCATAACGAGGATGCCGAATAGCACGCCATTGCCGAGATCGCATATCTCCTCAGCCTCCTGCCCGTACTCCTCGTAGCCGCCCCACCAGTCTTCGAACAGGCTGCGTATCGCAGCACGAGCCTCCACGATTCCCAGCCCGACCGACGAGTTGTCCCAGACCGAATCGGGCGCGAAGAACCTCATGATTGCTTGGATGTCTCGGGTGTTTCCCGCCTCAATGGCTGACCGCCAGAGCACCAGGTCGGGGGTCGTGGACTCCTCAGACATCGCCCGCTGAGTATCCCGCACGGGCAGCGCCCTAGCGAAGCGACTGGCCGATCAGGGGACCCCGGATAACCGGGCTAGCGAGCCAATGGCGGGCAACGCGGCCGGGGTCGGCCCTGACCCTGCCTCGGCGCCGCGCGGAGACTTAGATCGCCCCCTGTGCGCCCACAAGAGGGGCCGACGCCCCCCGCGCCCAGAGGCCACTCCAGCGCGGAGGGCGTTCGACCAGCCCCGAGGAAAGGAAACCCCGGGGCGCGCGGGAGAGGAGGGACCCCCGCGCCTGCGTACTCCCCAGAGGGAGGGCAGCTCCTGCCGTCCGCCTCACAGCGAAAAGGCCCGGAGATCCGGGCCTTTTCTGAGGTAGCGGGGGCGGGATTCGAACCCGCGACCTTCGGGTTATGAGCCCGACGAGCTACCAGACTGCTCCACCCCGCGTCGCTTCTTATGTTCTAGCAAAAACGGACCGTTCTTCACGACCCGTAAGCCTCAGAACGCCATGGGCCTCTGCGTCGCGGAAGAAGCCGCCCGTCGGTCCGTCGTCGGGCAGCGTCGCCAGCCACACGACTCCGCTGGCGCCGTCCTCGCACCGGCTTGGGCGCCCCCATCGGCCCACCCATGTCGGTGTTCACGAACCCCGGGCACGCCGAGTTGACCAGTATGCCCTCGCCCTTCAGCTCGGTCGCCAGGATCCGGGTCATCGCGTTCATCGCCGCCTTCGAGACGCGGTAGCCCGGCGACCAGCCGCCCATCTCGGCGACCCCTCCCATGCCACTCGACACGTTCACGATCCTCGCATGCGCGCTCTCGCGCAGCAGGCCCAGCAGCGCGATCGTCAGTCGGTAGGCGCCGAAGAAGTTCGTATCCAGCGCCCTCTGGATCGCGTGGAAGTCGGGCGCGGTGCCGGACACGCCGAAGTCGCTGCCGACGCCCGCGTTGTTCACCAGCACGTCCAGCACGCCCCGGACTCTTCCTCACCGCCTCCGCGGCCGCCTCGATGCTGCTGCGGATCGGCCACGTCGAGCGTCAGCGCCCGCACCGTTCCCCCTGTGCTCTCGCTGCAGCTCCAAGGCCGCCGCGCTCGCCTTCGCGCCGTCCCGCGCGCTCAGCAGCACCTCGTAGCAGAGCTCTGCCAGCTGGCGCGCGACCTCCTTTCCGATTCCCCTGTTCGCTCCGCTCACCAACGCCACACCGCGGCTGTCACCGTCGCTCATCTCGCTCCTCCCGCTCGCGTTGACCCGTCCACATAACCGATGCGGACGGCCACACCCACCGTCATGCGGGGTCAGGCGTGATTGTCTCCCATAAGGAGCCCGGTCACTGCGCGAGCGCCATCGGCGGGCGACCATCTAGCATCGCCGCCCACCGTGCGCGTCGCCGTCGTCGATATCGGAACCAACTCCACCCGCCTGCTGATCGCCGATGTCGATCCTCCGACCGGCGCGGTCGAGGAACTGCTCCGGCGCTCCCAGGTCACCCGCCTGGGCGACGGCGTCGATGCCGGGGGCTCGCTCTCCGAGAGGCCATCGACCGCGTTCTCCACGCTCTGCCGGCTACCGCGCCGAGATCGACTCATACGCCTGCGAGGCGAACCTCGCAGTGCTCACCTCGGCCGTGCGGGACGCCTCCAACGGCGCCCCGTTCGCCGCGCGTGTACGCGAGGACTTCGGTCTCGACGCCCGCGTCCTCAGCGGCTCGGAGGAGGCGCAGCTCACCTTCCTCGGCGCCATGTCCGGCTCGCAGCGCCCCCGCCGAGCCCACCGTCGTCATCGACATCGGCGGCGGCTCCACCGAGTTCGTCGTCGGCGTCGGGCGAACCGCCGGCTTTCACGTCTCCCTGCCCGTCGGGCGTGGTGCGCATGAGCGAGCGCCACATCCACTCCGACCCGCCCGACCCCGACGGAGCTGCAGCGCCTCGCGCTCGACGCGCGCGCCATCATCCTCGACGGCCTGCCCTCCGAGGAGCGCGCCCCCGTCACGCGCGGCATCGCCGTCGCCGGCACGGCCACCTCGGCCGCCGCCATCGACCAGGAGCTCGACCCCTACGATCCTGCCCGCGTCCACGGCTACCCGCTGATGCTCGCGACCGTCGAACTGCTGCTCGCGCGCCTGGCGGAGATGACCGAACCGCGCCGGCGCGCGGTCGTCGGCCTGAACCCCGACCGCGCCCCCACGATCGTCGCCGGCATGATCCTGCTCGAGGAGGCCGCTGCGCGCATTCGCGCTCGAGGAGGTCGAGGTCTCCGAGCACGACATCCTCTTCGGTGGAGCGCTCCGCCTCGCGGGCCTCGGCTGAGCGAAGCCCTCAGGCGAGGTTCGACTTTGCGCGGGTACGCGACCGCCGGGTCGGTCAGCACGTTCACCAGCGCGGGCTTGCCCGCCGCGAACGCGCGCTCGAGCGCCGGCCGAGCTCCTCGGGGCGCTCGCACCAGCTCGCCGTGCCCACCGAGCGCTTCGACGCCCTGCTCGTAGCGCGTTTCGGGCCTCAGATCCGCGGCCACTGAATAGCCGTATAGGAGCTCCATCGGATGCTTCTCGAGCGCCCAGATCCCGTTGTTGCCCATCACGGCCACCACGTTCACGCCGTGGCGCGCCAGCGTGTCGAACTCCATCCCGGAGAACCCGAACGCCCCGTCGCCCACCAGCAGCACCACCTGGCGCTCGGGCCGCGCGAGCTTCGCGGCCAGCGCGTAGCCCGGTCCCGTGCCCAGGCAGCCGAACGGCCCGGGATCCAGCCAGCAGCCCGGCTCGTAGCTGTCGATCACGCGACCGGCATAGGAAACGTAGTCGCCGCCGTCGCCGATCACGATCGCGTCGCGCTCGAGCATCCCCGCCGAGCTCCGCATACAGCCGCATCGGATGCAACGGCTCCCTGGCATCCTCTAGCCTCGGCGCGCTCGCCCTCCCGCCGCTCGCTCTCGCCCTGGCGCAGCTCGGAGATCCACGGCCCGCTCGCCAGCGCGCTGGCACCGCAGGCCTCCCGCAGATCGTCGAGCGTGGCCGTCAGCGCGCCGTAGCACTCCACCGCGGGCGCCCTCGGATGCTGGCGCTCGGGCTCGGCGGCATCGATCACGATGATCTCCGTCTCCTCGCCGAACGCCCCTCCGAAGGCGAGCCTGAAGTCCATCGGCACCCCGACCACGAGCGCCACGTCGGAGCCCTTCAGCGCCTGTGAGCGCATCCGCGAGAAGAACAGCTCGTGGTCGGCCGCGACGCACCCGCGCGCCAGCCCGTTCAGGAACACCGGGATCCGCAGCGTCTCGGCCAGCTCCAGGAGCGCCCGCTCCCCGTGCCCCCAGTAGAGGTCTGTGCCGGCCATGATCACCGGCCGCTCAGCCTCCCGCAACAGCTCGGCCGCCCGCTCGATCGCCGCGCCGTCGGCACCCTTCGCGCCGGCCGCGGCCCCGTCCGCGTACCCATCGCCCTCGGATGCATCTGCGACCGCCGCAGGCAGCTCCTCGGCCGCCTCCATGAACACGTAGTCGAGCGGAAAGTCAACGAATGTCGGTCCGCCGTGGGGCGCGAGGGCAGCTGCGAACGCATCCTCGACCAGACCCGGGATCTCCTCGGTTCCCTGCGCGGTGGTAGCGAGCTTGGTAAGCGGCCGCACGAACGGCACGTGGTCGATCTCCTGCAGCGACCCCTGACCCCACCGCAGGGCCGGCGCCCGCCCGCCGAGCACAACGATCGGCGAGTGGTTGGCCTGTGCGGAGGCCATCGCGCTCATTCCGTTGGTCACACCCGGGCCGGCCGTCAGCGCGCACACGCCCGGCTCGCGCGTGACCTTGGCCCAGCCCTCGGCTGCGAAGGCCGCCGTGGACTCGTGGCGTACGTCCACGATCTCGATCCCCTCCTCACGACACCCGTCGTAAATCGAGAACAGGTGCCCGCCCGACAGCGTGAACAGCCGGCTCACGCCGTGCGCCTTCAGCCGGCGCGCGACGAGCCGCCCGCCGTGGAAGGTCCTCGGCTCGGCGGCGTCCGGCTGCCGGGCCGTCCCGGTGGGTGTCGGAGTCTCCGCCCCCTCTGGCATGGACGCGACTCTACCCGTTTCGGGCCCCGCGACGCCGCCGCCCGCTGGTCGGTGGTCACGCTGGAATGCGATGCCCGGGGTGGGATTCGAACCCACATGCCCTGTTTCGGGCCATCGATTTTAAGTCGACTGCGTATGCCCATTCCGCCACCCGGGCCGGCCCGGTCCAGTCTATGGAGCAACACGGCGCCCACGAGCTTTGGCCAAGACGCAACCGGCAGCGCAACTTCGTTGTTCTTAGCGTGTATTTAGGAGTAGGAGAGCGCCCATTTAGGGCGGGCCGCGACAATCGGGAGCACTGGTGGAGGCCTCAGCACTCACACACACGACTCACCTGCCGGGCCTGCGCGGCCCCTCGCCACTGCTGCGCCTGCAGTCCGACGAGAAGCTGATAACGCTCACACGGCGCGGCCAGCCGGCTGCCTTCGAGACGCTCTGCTCACGGTATCAGTCGCGCCTGCTCGCCTTCTGCCGGCACATGCTCGGCTCGCGCGAGGACGCCGAGGACGTCCTTCAGGAGGTCTTCGCCGCCGCCTTCAACGCCGTCCGCGCCGATGACCGTGAGATCAACGTGCGGCCCTGGCTGTACCGCATAGCGCGCAACCGCTCGCTCAACCACCTGCGCCGCGCCTCGGCCGATCGGCGTGGACTCGATGGACGTGCACTTCGCCGAGCACGGCCTCTCGACCGGCGACCGGGCGATCCGCCGCGAGAGCTTCCGCGAGCTCCTGGAAGACGTGCAGCAGCTGCCCGAGACGCAGCGCACCGCGCTGCTGCTGCGCGAGATCGACGCACTCTCCTACGACCAGATCGCACACGCGATGGAGACCACCGTCCCGTCTGTCAAGTCGCTGCTCGTGCGCGCCAGGATCTCGCTGGCGGAGGCCGCCGAGGCGCGCAAGCTCAGCTGCGCGGAGGTCCGCCTCGAGCTTGGCGAAGTCGCCGAGGGCCTCACCAAGCTGAGCGCGCCCGCCCGGCGCCACGTGCGCGACTGCGAGCGCTGCGGCTCCTTCAAGAAGCAGCTCAAGCAGAACAACCACGCGCTCGCCGCCATGCTTCCGGTCGGCCCCCTGCTGATGGCAAAGAAGCTCCTGCTGACCAAGCTCGGCTCGACCGCCTCGGCGGGCGGTGCGCACGTCGCCGGCGGTGCCGGCGCCACGGTGGGTGCCGGGGCCACGGCAGGAGCCGGAGCGACCGGCGGAACGAGTGTCGCCGGCGGCCTTCTCACCGCCGGAGCCGGAGCGATCGCCACCAAGGCGGTGGCCGGCCTCGCGGCGGCCGCGATCGTCACCGCCGGCGCCGTCGCCGTCGATCATGCCTCCGTCCGGCACAACGTAGCCCGGGCGAGCTCCGCGTACGCTCCCGCGCACCGCTATAACCCGGAACCCCGCGTCGTCGGCGCGCACTCCCAGCCGATCACCCCCGCATCCCGGCCCGTGGCCGCCGTCGCCAGTGACCGCTCGGACCATCACAGCCTGACGAGCTCCGCCAAGGCCGTTCCCCCGGTGCCTGCTCCGGCCTCACCCGCGGGCCTCACGAGCGGAGTCGAACCTGGCAAGCCGGGTCCGCCCACGCCCAGGACCACGGGGACGCCGGGCACGCAGGTGACCACCGCGACCACCGAACTTCCGACCGTCACAACCGACGATGCGGCCGACACCGGCGCAGCGAGCAGCCAGCCGCCCAGTCCCGCCGTCCCGAGTGCGACCTCGCCGGCCGCCTCGGCCCCGGTCGGCGAACCAGCGCCGGCGCCCGAGCAGGAAGCTAAACCCGCGCCACCGACGGAAGCTCCCGTCACCCCCGCGACGACGCCGCCGTCGTCTGCCTCGCCGAGCCCCGGCGAACCCGGCCAGGGCGGCAACCCGCCGGCCGCCGGCAACCCGCCGGCAGCTCAGAGCAGCACGCCGCCCGGCGCCTCGTCGACCGAAGGCTGAGCGGCTGCGGCGCCTACAGGCGCTAGCCGATCGTGAACGATTTCAGGGGTCTCGACAGGACGCCGGCGGACGCGACTTCCGAGGCCATGCGCACGCGGGGCCGCGCGCTCGGCGAGCTCAGCATCACGATCTGCACCCCTTCACGAGCGCCCTGTCGTTCGGGCAGGAGCAGCACGTTGCGCCCATACAGCAGCTGCCCTTCGAGCACCTCGGTGTAGAGGATGTTGTAGGCCGCAACGCCGTTGACCCTGGTCTTGCCCTCTCCACGCAGCATGAACTCCGGGTCACTGCGGCTCAGCCCTTCGATGAGCCGCGACGCGTACAGCGGAACCTCACCCGACAGACCGCCCGAGTACGGCGGCAGGCGCAACGGCTCGACCGCGAAGGAGTCCTGCAGGCGACCATCCGCGCCGCGACTCGCCACCTTCACGTACCCCCCGGGGTCGGCCGGCACCCTGTAGAGGCCGCGATAGCTGAAGCTGAACGGCACGCTGCCGCCATGCGAGTAGTTGGCGTTCTCGAACGTCAGCACGGCCAGGAGCGCCAGGATCGCCAGCCCCACGATCCCCGCGATCACGGCCGCGCGCACCCGCGGCGAGGCCGCACGCCAGCGGGGTGAGAGCAGCTGACCGAGCGTCGGCCCGTACTGCGGCTTGATCGGCACCGCGGCCGGCATCTCAGTCGGTCATTCCCCGATCGAGAACAGAGCGTCCAGATCGTGGTGGGAGTAGGCGGCGAACGCGACCATCGTCTGAGTGCGCAGGACGCCGGAGAGGCCGCTGATCTGGCCGGTGACGACGTCGGCGAGCTGCTCGTGGTCGGGCACACGCACGATCGCCACGAAATCCCACTCCCCCGTCACCGAATAGGCCTCGGCCACTCCCGGGATATCGGCGAGCGCCCCGCCGAGGGTCGAGAGCGCATCCCGCTCGGCCTCGATCAGCACCACTGCATTGGTCATGCTCATGGACGTTCAATCATAAGAGCGCGACGAGCGCCTTCGCGACTGGCATGTCCGATCGTCAGGACTCGGCGTGTTCGGTCCGGCGCAGGCCGATGCCGACCAGCAGGCCGAACACCGCGCCGGTGACCCCCGCCAGCCAGCTGGTTTCCGCCCGTGCGAACGGAACCAGCAGCAGCACCGCGGCGATCGCCGCCGCGCCGAGCAGATCCCCGTCGTAGGGCTCGCGCGCACCCGCGGCCCTGAGGTCAGGGGCCGCCCAGGCGCCCAGCAGGCCGAGCGCGGCGCCGCTGGCGCCGCTGACGACCGCGTCGGGATAGACCGCGCTCGCCACCAGCGCGCCAGTCACCCCGGCGCCGAAGAACACCGCCAGCACGACCACCGGACCGTGGCGGCGCTCCAACAGCCAACCGAAGATCGCTACCGCCACGAGCGTCACGAACTCGTAGAAGCCGTTCCCGTAGGCGAACAGGCTCGTGAAGAGCTTCCACCAGTCGCCACCCAGGGGACCCGCGATGATCAGCTTGTGCAGTTCGACGAACCCCCCGCGCCACGCCACCCAGACGATGCAGCTCGCCGCCACCAGGCCGATCGTCGCGTAGGGCCGCGAGTCCGCAAAGCGCCCTTCAAAGGACAGCGAGCTACGCGCGCGCGCCGGGCGGGTCCCGCCGCGGATCGACCACCGCCGCCGGCGCCGGCTCGGCGCGCTGCTCAGGTCCCGGGCCCGCGGAAGCTTGGGAGCGCGCCGGCGCAGCCGGTGCCCGCAGTAGGGGCACTCGGTGATGTACGGGCTGACCTCCGAGCCGCACTGCTTGCACACCACGAACAGATCAGCACCTGAGGACATCGTCGCCCTATTCTAAGCGGGGCCGCGCGCCGGCCCGTGCGCGCGGCCGTCGTGCCCGCCCGCGGCCGTGCCGGAATGCTTGCCGAGCCCTCGCCACGCCGCCTTCACGCCTTTGAGATACTCAACGCCATGAAACCAGGCTACGACCAGAAGCTCTACATCCTCGCATTCGACCATCGCGGCTCGTTCCAGAAGAAGTTCTTCGGCATCGACGGCGAGCCGGACCCCGAACAGACGGCGATCATCGCCGATGCCAAGCACCTGATCTTCGAGGGGCTCCTGCAGGCCGTCGGCGCCGGGGCCGACGCGTCGATCACCGGCGTGCTCGTGGACGAGCAGTTCGGCTCGACGGTGCCGGCCGAGGCGCGCGAGAGGGGACTGAAGCTCGCGATGCCCGCCGAGCGCTCCGGCCAGAAGACGTTCGACTTCCAGTACAGCGACGACTTCGGGGCGCACATCGAGCGCTTCGACCCGGACTTCACGAAGGTGCTCGTTCGCTACAACCCCGACGGCGACGCGGACGAGAACCGCGAGCAGGTGATCAAGCTGAAGCGGTTGGGCGACTGGCTGAAGAAGCACGACCGCAGGTTCCTGTTCGAGCTGCTCGTGCCCGCCGAGGATGCCCAGCTGCAGTCGGTTGGCGGAGACTCGGACCGCTATGACGCAGAGCTTCGCCCCGAGCTCATGCGCCGCGCGATCGCCGAAATCCAGGACGCCGGCATCGAGGTCGACGTGTGGAAGATCGAGGGCGTCGATGAGCGTGCAGACTGCGAGATGCTCGTCGCCCAGGCCCGCTCGGGCGGTCGCGAGGGCGTCGTCTGCGTGGTCCTAGGCCGCGGCGCCGACGACGCCAAGGTCGACCACTGGCTGAGCCAGGCGGCCCCCGTCGAGGGATTCGTCGGATTCGCCATCGGCCGCTCGATCTGGTGGGACCCGCTGAAGGCATACGTCGACGGCAAGATCGAGCGCGCCGCCGGCGCGCGCAAGATCGCCGAGAACTACATGCGCTTCGTCGAGGTCTATGAGCGCGCCGAGGGCAAGGCCCCCGTCGCGTCCTGACAACGCCGGATGGGCGTGAGCACGATGAAAATGAGACAGACCCTCGCCGACTGGGAGCAGGCGTTCGTCAACGAGAGCTCGCTGGACCGCAAACGGCGCGCCTCACTGCAGCGCACTGCCGAGCAGCGCGCGCGCAAGCGCGAGGCCGACCGGCGTCACAGGCGCGGCTCGCTGCGGTTCGCCCTGCTCGTGCTGACGCTCATCCTTACCGCCGTGATCGTCACGGTCGTGATGTTCCGCACGCTCTACCTGCTGCTGGGCTAGCGACTAACTCTCGCCCAGTTCGCGCAGGGCGTCGTCCACCTCGGCGCGCGTGTCCTCCTGCACCTGCCGCGCCCCCTCCGCGTCGTCGCGATGGATCTCCAGGTAGATCTCCTTGCGGAAAACGGGGACCTCTTGAGGCGCCTGAATGCCTATCCGCACCTTCTCGCCGATCACCGAAAGCACCGAGATCTCGATGTCGTCCCCGATCATGATGCTCTGGTTGGACTTACGCGTCAAGACCAGCAATTTGGTGCACCCTTCCTGTTTGTCGACAGGCCGGCCGGCGTCAGCCCCAATACGCCGGTGAAGCAAGCATAGTCCCAGGACCGGTGGAACGCTTGCCCGACGGCTTCGCCCCGGTTTTCAGCCCCCTGGTCCGAGCGCCGCGCACCCGGGCAGAGGCGACATCCCGATGGCCGACCGCGGCGCGCCGCGGGCTCGATGCGCTAGTCTCCCGGACCGTCCATGCCTCGTCGATCCCTGCGTCCGCACCTGAACCAGATCCGCACATGGGTGCGCCAGGGCCGCACCGACGCCTGGGTGGCCCACCAGCTCGAGGTCAGCGTGCGCGACATCGACCAGTTCAAGCGCCAGAACGAACTCGTGGGCAGCGAGGAGGGCCGAGGGTGCCGCCGGCTCAGGCTACCCGGAGGAGATCGATCTGCGCGCGGAGGACGACGCCCTGATCGCCGCCGAGCTAGAGGCGGCGGAGATCGAGAGCGAGCGAGCGACGAGCCGAAGCGAGCGAGGACGAGGAGGACGAGGACGAGGAGGCCAAGGAGGAGGCCTCTCGCACCCGCCGGCGCACCCGGCGCGGTGGTCGTGGACGTCGGTCGGGCGCGGAGCGCTCGGGGACCGCCCGATCGGCCCGCAACGTCGATTACCTGGAGGGCACCTTCGACCACGGCGAGGAGGGCTACGGGCTGTGGCTCGATCCCGCCATCCAGGACAACCCGATCTACGCCGAGCACTGGGCGGGGCACCGTCCGGTCGAGGTGGCGGTCGAAGAGGACCGCATCGTCATCCGCCGCGTCGGCGAGGACGACTAGCGTGACCCGTCGCGCGGTCGAGACCGCGGCGCGTCGGCTCACGCCTGGACAGCGCCCGCCTCCCCCCGGCATAGTCGGCCGCCTCTCGCAGATAGCGACCGAACGCCGCATCCACCACGACGCCCGCCTCCCACGCCCAGGGATCCTCCGGCGCGACCCTCATCGCCACCTGCAGGCACCAGGCGCCACCCTGTCCGTAGAGCTCCACGAGCTCCTCTGTCGAGAACCGCCCACCCAGGCGTCTGCGCAGCTCGGCCACCAGCGCCTCGGTGACGCGCTCCATCAGCGCCCGGCGCTCGACCGGCGCCGAGCTCAGGCGCCGTTCGCCCTGCTGCCACTGGTAGATGGCGTTCTCGAACGACACGACCCGAGGCTAGCAGCGAAGGCGGGGCCGGGCACGGGTCCGGCGCCGGAAGGGCAGGCCCTTCAGTTTTCGGGCAGCCCCGTGACGACGTAGGACTGCTCGCCCGGCTTGACCATGCCCAGCTGGCGCGCATCGTCTTCCACGGTCCCCCGCCGGGTCAGGGCCTCGTGCTGGCGCTCGAGCACCGCGTGTTCGCGCTCCATCGCCGCCACGGCGGCGCTGTCGTGGTGCGCCTGGCTCCACGTCGAGAGCATGTGGATGCCGGCACTCAGATACAGATACAGGAGCGCCGCGCCGACGAACAGCAGCGCCATCCCCCAGCCGCTCCCAGCGCACGCGTGCCGGCGCGCTCGAGCCCATCGCCCCCGTGGCACGATCACGTCTGTGCGAGGCGGCTCGCACGCCGCGTGAGCGGGCGGAGCTGCCTTGAGAAGCCGAAGCGGCGGACATGCTCCATGCGCATTCGCGCCCGGGCGCCAACCTCCTGCCGAAGATGGGCAAATCGGTTTCAGCGGCGGCGAAACGGCGCCCAGCCGGGGAACTGCGCCTCGGCTCCGAGCTGCTCCTCGATGCGCAGCAGCTGGTTGTACTTCGCAACCCTGTCGGACCTCGACGGTGCCCCGGTCTTGATCTGCCCGCATCCGGTCGCGACCGCGAGGTCGGCGATCGTCGTGTCCTCGGTCTCGCCCGAGCGATGGCTCATCACCGCCGTGTAGCCGGCCTCGCGAGCCATCTCGATGGCCTCGAGCGTCTCGGTCAGCGTCCCGATCTGGTTGACCTTGATGAGAATCGAGTTCGCCACGCCGGCCTCGATCCCCCGCGCCAGCCGATCGGTGTTCGTCACGAACACGTCGTCGCCCACCAGCTGCACCGTGGCCCCCAAGCGCTCGGTGAGCGTCCGCCAGCCCTCCCAGTCCTCCTCGTCCATCCCGTCCTCGATCGACACGATCGGGTAGCGCTCGACCAGGTCTGCCCAGTAGTCGCTCAGCTCTGATGCGCTGAGCGTGCGGCCCTCGTGCTCGAGCACGTAGGCGCCATCCGCGTACAGCTCGCTGGCGGCGGGGTCGAGTGCGATCGCGACGTCCACTCCCGGCTCATACCCGGCCGCCCGGATGCCCGCACTGAGCATCTTCAAGGCCTCCTCGTTGGATCCCAGGTCGGGCGCGAACCCGCCCTCGTCGCCAACCGCCGTGCCTAGCCCGCGCTCGTGCAGCGTGCCCTTGAGCGCATGGAAGACCTCGGCGCCCATGCGCAGGCACTCGGAGAACGTGCGCGCGCCGCACGGCACCACCATGAACTCCTGGAAGTCCACCTTGTTGTCCGCATGAACCCCGCCGTTGAGCACGTTCATCATCGGCACGGGCAGCACGCGTGCCTGCTCTCCGCCGAGGTAGCGCCACAGCGCAAGCCCCTGCTCGGCCGCCTGCGCATGGGCCGCGGCGAGCGACACCCCGAGGATCGCATTCGCGCCCAGCCTCGACTTGTTGGGCGTGCCGTCGAGCTCGATCAGGACGCGGTCAAGGCCCCCCTGGTCGGCGGCGTCCACGCCGATGACGCTCTGCGCGATCTCGCCGTCGACGTTCGCGACCGCCCGGGTCACGCCCTTGCCCTGCCAGCGCTCACCCCCGTCGCGCAGCTCGGTCGCCTCGAACTCGCCCGTCGAGGCGCCGGAGGGCACCGCCGCGCGACCATGCGCGCCGGAGCGCAGCCCGACCTCCACCTCGACCGTCGGGTTGCCCGCGGCTGTCGAGTATCTGCCGCGCATGCACTCGCTCGATCTCGCTCACTTCGGCGGGTCTCCCTTCACTGGACTTCCGAGCTCGCCGAACAGGGTCATCGCTTCCTCGTTGCGAACCCGGAGCGGGCTGCGCCGGCCGTGCGCCCTAGGGCGCTTCCGAGGTGGATGAGCTCGTCTTGGGGGCTTTGTAGCCCTTGCAGTCCGTCACCGAGTAGCCGGCCGCACATTCGGTTTTTTCCATCCACTTCTTTTTGAATTCCTTGACGAACTTGGCCAGAGCTTCCTGCTGATCCTGGGCCGTCAGCTGCTGCTTGATCGTCGCCTGCTCCTGCGCCAGCGTGGGCGTGTTGCCCGGGGTGGTGCTCTTGACTTCGTAGATGTAGTAGCCGAACGGCGTCTTCACCGGACCACTCAGCACGTTCGTCTTGGCAGAGAAGATCGCAGTGTCGAGCGCCTTCTCCTCCTCGCCCGGGACGACGCCCACGAGCAGACCGCCGTTGGCCTTGCTGGTCGGGTCGATCGAGACCGCCCTTGCAACGCTCGCGAAGCTCTTACCCGATTCGATTTCATGTTTGGCCTTCAGGGCTTCCGCTTCGGTCTTGGTGAGGATGATCGCCACCGCGCGCTTTTCCGGCGTGCCGAGGTGGCTCTTGTTTTCGTTGTAATACTTTTCGATCTGCGCCTGGCTGACATCGGGTTTTTTCTTGGCGACCTTCTGCTGGATTTTCGAGGAGAGCATGTTCAGCTTCACCCGCAGCAGCAGGTCCGAGACGGTCTCGCCCGAGGTCGCGAGGAATTTTTCGAATTCCCCGGGATTGTGGAACTGCGCGCTCTTGATCTTCTCGAATTCCTTTTCGACTTCCTTGTCGCTCACGCTCACACCGAGGCTTTCGCCTTCTCCGATCACCCAGCTGGCGGAGATCAGGAAGCCGAGCACCTCCTGCTGCAGCGCTTTGTACTGCTGTTCGCACTCTGACTTCAGCTCCGCGGTGCTCGGTGGGGCCTGCCCTTTGGCGGGCTTCGGCGCGATCGACTGAAGATGGGCAATACAGGCCGTGTAGTCGGGCGGTTCGGGAACGATCGGTTTCGCTCCCGGGCTGGATGCGCTTGAGGTCGACGCCACCGCGAGCCAGTGTTTGTAGGTCGTCTGGCTGATCGGCGTGCCGTTGACCTGCACGACGGCGTCGCTGGGCACGCCCCCTCCGCAGGCCGACAGGCCTGCGAGGGCAAAGAAAACGGCGCCTAGCGCCGGGAGGACACGAAGAACTCTGGACACGACGCGCGCACTTTAGCGGAAAGCCCGGGGCCCATGCGTAACCAGCCGGCCGCCGCAACCGTCCCGTCGCCGCCGGGAGACCGGGCCTCAGGCCGCCTCGCGCATCACGGCCAGCAAGACGTCGGCGGCCTTCACGACGGCGGGGAAACGCTCCTTGCCGTCACTGGGAACGCGTAGCGAGACCTGGGAGCGTCCGGACTCGTACACCGCCCCGGGCAGCTCTCCCCGCAGGCGTCTGGCGCGCGTGGAGTCCAGCTCGATCGGCACGACGGCCAGACGGTCCCCCCTGAAGCTCACCGTCTGCGCGCCCGCCGCGCCGAACTTGATACGCGCACGCTGCAGCGAGAGCAGGTTCTCAAGCGGCTCGGGCAGCGGGCCGAAGCGATCCTCGAGCTCCTCGCGCAGCCGCTCCACGTCGGCCACCTCGACCGCCCCCGCCACGCGGCGGTGCACCTCGATCTTCGCCTGCTCGTAGGGGATGTAGTCCGCCGGAACGTACGCATCGACGTTCACGTCCAGGCGCACCGGCTCGGCGGGCTCCTCGCCCTCGGCCTGCGGCTCGGCGGCGCGTACCGCCTCGTCCAGCATCTGCATGTACAGCTCGAACCCGAGCGCGGCCACGTGACCGGACTGCTCGTCACCGAGCAGGTTCCCCGCGCCACGGATCTCCAGGTCGCGCATGGCGATCTTGAAACCCGCACCGAGCTCGGTGTAGTCCGACAGCGCGGACAGTCGCTGGCTGGCCTCCGGCGTGAGCGCCGCCGCCGAGTCGTACAGGAGGTAGGCGTACGCCCGCTCGCGACTACGCCCCACCCGGCCTCTTATCTGATAGAGCTGCGCGAGCCCGAACGTGTCCGCGTGCTCGACGATCAGCGTGTTCGCCTGCGGGATGTCGATCCCCGACTCGATGATCGACGTGCAGACCAGCACCTCGGCGCCGCCGCGCAGGTAGTCCATCATCACGGCCTCGAGCTCCCCCTCGCCCATCTGCCCGTGCGCGACCGCGAAGCGCACGCCCGGGCACAGCGCCCGCAGCCGCTCGGCGGTCTGATCGATCGACTCGATGCGATTGTGCAGGAAGAACGCCTGCCCGCCGCGCTCGTGCTCGCGCACGATCGCCCGTTTGACGAGCTCCTCCTCGTACTCGCCCACGTATGTCCGCACCGGCCTTCTGCCCTCCGGCGGCGTCTCGATGACCGAGATGTCGCGCAGTCCGGCCAGCGACATCTGCAGCGTGCGCGGGATCGGCGTGGCCGACATCGAGATGACGTCAACCCTCAGCTTCAGCTGGCGCAGGAGCTCCTTCTGCTTGACGCCGAACCGCTGCTCCTCATCGACGATCAACAGGCCGATGTCCTTGGCCCGAACGTCGCGGGAGAGCACCCGGTGGGTCCCGATCAGGATGTCGACCCGACCGTCGGCGAAGCCCTTCACCGCGGCCCGCTGCTCGGCCGGGGAGCGAAACCGCGAGACGTGCTCCAGGGTGAACGGGAAGTCCGCGAGCCGCTCGGAGAACGTCCCGAAGTGCTGCTGGGCGAGGATCGTCGTGGGCACCAGCATCAGCACCTGCTTGCCCTCGTTGGCGGCCTTGAACGCCGCCCGCAGCGCCACCTCGGTCTTGCCGTAGCCGACGTCGCCGCAGATCAGCCGGTCCATCGGACGGGGTGCTTCCATGTCGGCCTTGACCAGCTCGATCGCCTCGCGCTGGTCGGGCGTCTCGGTGAACGGGAAGCGCGCCTCGAAATCCCGCTGCCAGTCGGAGTCCGGGCCGAACGCGTGCCCCACGCGCCGGCTTCGCTCCGCATACAGGGTCAACAGCTCGCCGGCCAGCTGCTGCGCGGCGCGCCGCGCGCGGGCCTTCATCGTCTCCCAGCGCGTGCCGCCCAGCTTGCTCAGCGGCGGGTGCTCGCCGCCCGCACCGACGTACCGCGAGATCTTCGCGAGCTGGTCGGTGGGCACGAACACCCGGTCATCGCCCTGGTATTCCAGATACAGGTAGTCGCGCGTGACGTCCGCCACCGTGCGTGTCTCAAAGCCCGCAAACCGCGCCACGCCGTGGTCCTCGTGCACGACGATGTCGCCCGCCCGCAACTCGGTGAACGAGCGAAGCGCTCCCCGGCGAACCCCGCCCGGGCCACCATCCTCAGCGCCCCGCGCACCGCCGCGCGCAATTCGCCGGCGGCGCAGCAGGCGGTGTTCGGGGAACACCGCCAGCTTGAAGGCGGGCGCGACGAAGCCTTCGCGCAGCGACGCCGCGACGAACCGCAGCGACGGCTCGAGCACCTGGCGCCCCACGTCGACCTCCTCATCCAGCCACGTGGCTTTCAACCGGCCGAGGTTGTAGGCGGCCCGCTCGCCCTCGCCGCGGCGGGGAAACGCAACGACCGTCCTGTAGCCGGATCGCACGAGCTTCTCGAGCTCGGGCTCGGCCTCGGCCAGCGAGCGCGCCGCGGTATCCGCCGACTGGGCCCGCAGCTCGATCGACTGGCCGCTCGCCGTCGCCGACAGCCAGATCCGCGCCCGCTCCTCGAGCGCGTCCCGGATGCTCCGGGGATTCACGTATAGGTGGTGGGCGTCCTCGTCGCCGAACGCCGCACAGACGTCGGACCAGTGCTCGGCGAGGACCGGCGCGAGCTCCTCCTCGGCCGCCACCACGAGCCCTGTCTCCGAGCCGATCAGATCCAACAGCGCGCCGAACCGGTCGACCGGCAGGAGATCTGCGACGTCGGGCCGGCCGGAGGGATCCCCGTCCCGGCCGGCGCCGGCCGGGAGGTCCTGAACGGCGATCTCGGCGAGCATCCTGTGCTCTGCAGCGAGCTCGGCGGCGGGTGCGATCTCGACCTGCTGCACGTCCCCGAGCGAGCGCTGCGTGAACGTCGAGAACCAACGCAGTGATTCGATCTCAACGTCGAACATGTCGACCCGCACCGCGCGCTCCTCGGTCGCCGGGAACACGTCCATGAGCCCGCCCCGAAGCGCGAACTGCCCCCGCTCCTCGACCTGGTCGACCCGCTCATAGCCTGCCTCCACGAGCCCTGAGGCGCACTCATCGAGGTCCAGCAGCTCGCCCACACGCAGCGTGAACGAGCGAGGGCGCAGCTCCGGGTCGGGAACCTTCTCCGACAGCGCGACCGCGCTGACCACCACCACCGGCTGCCCGTCCGCCGGCTGCCCGGAGACCGAGCTCGCGGCCGCGCCCGCAGAGCGCTCCCCGGCGTGAATCGGCGCGCTCAGCAGAGCATCGAGCGCGGCCACCCGCAGTCCGACCAGGTGCGGCGGGGGAGTGAGGTGGGACTCGTAGGCCACGCCTCGCGACGGGTAGTAGCGCACTCGCCGCGGGGCAAGCCAGGCGCGCAGGTCAGCTGCCATGTCGCGCGCCGCGCGATCGTCGCCCACCACCACGAGCGTCGGGCGTGCGCGCGCGGACTCGTCGGCGTCGGCGAGCGCCGCGATCAGGTATGGGCGCAGCGCGGCGGAGACGAACGCATGGCCGCCCTGCCCCGCGAGCCTCTTGGCCGACTCATCCTCTCCGATGAGGCCGAGCAGCGAGCGAAGCGATGGCGCCGTCGGCGCCATCTAGCCCGTGGTCCTTCCCGGCGTGCCATCCCCGCCGCGCGTCCGCGCGCCGCCACCCGCCGCCTGCCCGCCCGCCCTGGCGCGCCCGTCCGCTCGCGAGTCCCCGCCCGGCGCGTCTGGGCCCGGCTCATCGCCTGCGAGCACGATCGCCTCGACCTGCTCGCACGCCAGCTCGATCAGGTCGGCAACCTGCGCCTCGCTCTCGCGAAAGCGCCCGAGCACGTAGGCCGAGACGATCTCCGGGTCGGTGGAAGCCGGGCGACCCACGCCCACGCGCACCCGCACGAAGCCGGGGCCGCCGAGCTCTTTGCGGATCGACTTCAGGCCGTTGTGTCCGGCCAGTCCGCCGCCGATCCTCGTGCGCACCTCGCCGAACGGAAGATCTATCTCGTCGTGCACCACGAGCACCCGCTCGAGCGCCACCTTGAACGCGCCCCGCGCGGGTGAGACCGAGCGACCGGCGTCGTTCATGTAGGTCTGCGGGCACAGCACCGCCACGCGCGGGCGCAGGCGCGGGGGCAACTCGACAACCGCCG
Organism: uncultured Solirubrobacteraceae bacterium; assembly: GCA_963730575.1. Classification (GTDB taxonomy): domain Bacteria; phylum Actinomycetota; class Thermoleophilia; order Solirubrobacterales; family Solirubrobacteraceae; genus Palsa-744. The sequence goes on along the minus strand of CAVSSG010000002.1, from coordinate 798,260 downwards.
GACCCCCGACGCGCCCTTCCAGGACCCGGCCACGAAAGCGCTCCTTAGCCCGCCCGAGCTCCCAGCGCCTGGCCAGCGCGTCGGCCACCATGAAGCCCACGTTGTGGCGTGTGCCGGCATGCTCTGGCCCGGGGTTGCCCAGGCCCACGATCAGCCAGTCGACGGGACCGTCACTGCCGCCGCGGCCAAAGGGCCTTCGCAGGAGCCGCTACTCCTCGCCGGAGGCGCCCTCGCCGCCGGCGCCCTCCGCTGCCTCGCCGGCACCCTCGCCGACGAGCTCCGTCTCGGCCTCGATTTCCTCCTCCACCTCGGCCTGCAGCCGGGGGGGAGACAGGGTCGCCACGACCGTCTCCTCGACGTCGTCCAGCAGGGTCACGCCCTCCGGTATCGTCACCTCGGCCAGGGCGATCTGCTCGCCGATCTGCAGCTCGCCGACGTCGTGCACGATCGACTCCGGGATCGCTGTCGGCAGGGCCTCGACGTTGAGCTCGCGCACGATCTGCTCGAGCACACCGCCCTGCTTGACGCCGGGGGCGTCGTCAACGCCGGTGAGCTCCAGTGGCACGACCGCGTTGATCGCCTGATCCAGGCGCACCCTCAGCAGATCGACGTGCACGGTCTCGCCACGCACCGGGTCGCGCTGGGCCTCCTTCAGCACCACCGGCGTCGCCTTCTTCCCGTCGATGCTCAGATCGAGCACGGCACCCGAGGACGCCAGCGCCAGGCGCAGCTCGCGCGCGTCCGCGTCGAAGCCCACCGAATCTCCCCCGCCGCCGTACAGGACGCCGGGCACGCGGCCCGAGCGGCGCAGGCGCCGCGCCGCGCGCGAGCCGTCCGCGGCGCGGCTCTTGACATCCAGCTTTGTGGTCGTCTCGGCCATGGGGAGCCTGGAGACTCTAGCAATCAGCTTCGTTGGGGATGGGCGCACTGAGCGAAAGCAGCGTCACCGTGATGCCCTTGAAGAAGTTGCCGCCGCGACGCACCCTGAAGCACTGCACCACCGGCAGCCTTCCGATCACGGTCCAGGCCAGTCGCGTCGTTCCCGTCGAGCTCGTCAGCGAGTGCGAGTTCGTCGATTTCAGCGACAGGATCTTGACCGCCCCCGGCCTGCGCAGGCTGTCTGCGTTGGCCCTCGCCAACGCCAAGCACGCGGGGCTCGAGCGGCAGCCCGAGAGCCCGTCGATGACGCCGCTCGCGTCCCCCCTGGTCTCCGCTTCGATCAGCGCCAGCTCATCGTCACGTTCGACGTTTTCAACCGAGAAGTATCTCGCCAGCAGGCCGCTGATCGCGAGGAACAGCAACACGCCGATCGCTATCAGCGCGATGCGTTTCAGAACAGCTGGTTCTCGCCGCCGAACACCTCGCTGACGGAGTCGTCGACGAAGATCCGCCGGATCGAGTCGGTCAAGAGCTCCGCGCACGGCAGCACGCGGATGTTCTTCGGGCGGTCCGGGCTCACGGGGATCGTGTCGGTCACCACGATCTCCTCGAGACCCGAGGTCATCAGGTTCTCGAACGCGTTTCCGGAGAACACGGCGTGCGTGGCCGCCGCGTAGACCCGTGCGGCACCCTCTTCGATCACCGTCTTGGCCGCCGCCTTCAAGGTTCCCGCCGTGTCGATCATGTCGTCGACGATCACGGCGGTCTTGCCCTTGACGTCCCCGATCACGTACCCGATCTCCGCGACCTGCTGGGCCGGGCGCTCCTTGTCGAGGATCGCCAGTTCGGCGCCGATCTTCGAGGCGAACTTCTTGTTCAGCTTCACCCTTCCCGCGTCGGGCGCGACGACCACGAGGTCTGACAGTCCGAGGTCTGCGAAGTACTGCGTCAGCATGAACAGGGCCGTCATGTGGTCTACGGGTTTCTGGAAGAACCCCTGGATCTGGCCGGCGTGAAGATCCATCGTCAGGACGCGGTCCGCGCCGGCCGCCTCGAGCATGCGGGCGACCATCCGCGCGGAGATCGGCTCCCGTGGCGCGGACTTCTTGTCCTGGCGCGAGTACCCGAACCAGGGCGTGACCGCGATCACCCGGTGGGCCGAAGCGCCGACGGCCGCGTCGATCATGAACAAGAGCTCCATCAGCGCGTCGTTGACCGTAACCCCGGTCTGGGCGTTCCCGCAGGTGGACTGCACGATGAACACGTCGGCCCCGCGGATCGACTCCTCGTAGCGGCAGTACACCTCGCCGTTGGAGAAGGTCCTCAACGTCACCGGTCCGAGGTCTACGCCGAGCTTGTCGGCGATGTCGACCGCCAGCTGCAGGTTCGACCGCCCGCTGAAGAGCATCAGCCGCTTGTTGTAATCGATCGGCAGGCTCGCCCGCGAGGACTGCGTGCGCGTGTCCATCACGCTGCTCATGTCTCCCCGGATTGTAAACGCCGCGTCTGGCGGCCGGCCTTCGCCCGGTCGGCGAACCCCTCGATGTTCTCCTGCCTTGCCCGCGCCACCGCCAGCGCACCCGCTGGCACGTCCTCGGTGACCACCGATCCCGCGGCCGTGTACGCGTCGTCGCCCACCGTCACCGGCGCCACGAACGAGGTGTCCACGCCCCCCCGCACGCGACTGCCAATGGTCGTGCGGTGCTTCTGCACGCCGTCGTAGTTGGCGGTGATCGTTCCCGCCCCGAGATTGGTCCGCTCGCCCACGTCGGCGTCGCCGATGTAGGAGAGGTGCGGAACCTTCGCATCAACGCCGATGTCGGAGTTCTTGACCTCGACGAACGTCCCCGCCTTGGCGCCCCTGCGCAGGACCGTTCCCGGGCGCAGATATGCGAAGGGACCGACGCTCGCCCCATCCTCGAGCACGCAGTCCACGAGGTAGGAGTGGCGCACCGTGCACCCCTCGCCGATCCGCGTGCTGCCCCTGATCGTGGTGAAGGGCTCAACGACGGTGTCGGCTCCGATCCGGACGTCCACGTCGATGACCGTCTGGCGAGGATCGACGATGCTCACGCCCGCGCGCATGTGGCGCTCGTGGATCGCCTCCTGCGCCAGCGCCGAGACGCGCGCCAGCGCCACGCGGTCGTTGATGCCGAGCACCAGCCTGGGGTCATCGACGACGTGGGCATCCACCACTCCCCCATCCGCCCTCAGCAGGTCGAGCACCTGGGGCAGATACAGCTCGCCCTGGGCGTTCTCGGCGCTCAAGCTCGGCAGCGCCCCCCGCAGGGCGCCCTGATCGAACACGTATATCCCGGTGTTCACCTCTGAGATCTCGAGCTCCTGCGCGGTTGCGTCCCCGTGCTCCTTGGTCTCCACGACCCGCTGCACCGCTCCGCCGGCGTCGCGCACGACCCGCCCATAGCCGCTGGGGTGCTCGAGGAACGTCGTCACCATCGTGGCGACGGCGCCGCTCTGTGCGTGCGCGGCGATCAGCCCACTCAGCGCCTCGATGCTCACTAGCGGAACGTCCCCGCTCAGCACGACGACCGGCGCCCCGGCATCGGATGGCACGCCGGAGGGGTGCTCGGCGGATGAGGCGTCGGGGCGGGGTGCCGGCCCGGTGTCAAGGTGGGACATGCCCGCCACGACGGCCCCGCCGGTGCCGTTCGGCTCACGCTGCACCGCGAGCTCCACGCCCTGCGGCAGCACCGGCTCAAGCGCCCTCTCCGGGGAGTCGACCACCACGACCCTCGCCGCGCCCGCCCCGAGCGCCGCATGCACCGGCCACAGCACCATGGGGCGGCCGCACAGCTCATGAAGGACCTTCGGCATCTTCGAGCGCATGCGCGTGCCCTGGCCCGCAGCGAGGACGAGGACGATTGGGGCACTCACGCCGAGGATGCTATTGCCTGCAGCTGGGGGGCAGGGATTCGAACCCCGATTCTCAGGACCAAAACCTGATGTCCTGCCATTGGACGACCCCCCAAGGGTCCGCCGAAGGATAGATCGTGGACCGGGAATCGGCCGCGGGGATCGCGTGTCGAGCGCCGCGGTCGCGTAACTTCGCGGTGACGCTTCCGTCTCCTCTGTCTGCAACCATGCCTGCACTTTTGCCTGGGGCAGTCCGCAGAGTGGGAAGAGAGCTCGGCGCCGCGGTCGCCGTCGCCTGCCTGTGCGCGGGCGCGATCGGCACGGCCGCGAGGGCGGCATGGAGCCCGTGCCAGGACGCCAACCTGAGCCCGAGCGCCGCCAACGCCGGGCGCGTCGACGCCGCGACGCTCTGCCTGATCGACCGGCTGCGGGCCGCCTCCCACCTCCGACCGCTGCGGGCGAACCGCGAACTGCGCAGGCTCGCCACCCGCCAGGTCAACGACATGGTCAGCTGGAACTACTTCGCCGACGACCGCCCGCCGGGGCTGACGCCGCTCGCGCTGATCGCCTCGACGCGCTATCCCTCGCACGCCAAGAGCCTCTCCATCGGGCAGAACATAGGCTGGGGCACGGGCCCCTACGCGACCGCGGCCTCGATGGTCGCCGGGTGGATGGCCTCGCCCGGACACCGCGAAATCATCCTGACCGGCGAATACCGCGAAGCCGGCGTCGGCGTCGCGCCGGCCCTGCCGCCGCTGCTCGGACAGGAACTGGGGGGCGCGACCTACGCGATCGAGTTCGCCGCCCGCCGGTTCTGAGGGCACGTCAGCTTCGCCTGCCGGGCGAGCGGCGCGGCACGCGCCCGCCTTCGGCCCCGGCCTCCGAGGCCGGACCGACGGCCGAGGAGATGCCGAGCACCCGCATCGCCTTCAGCCCGAGGCTGAGCTTCTCCCGTCCGTCGCTCGAGCTGACATCGAGCCCCGAGAGCTCGCGCACGCGCTCCAGACGGTAGTAGATCGTGTGACGATGGGTGAACAGCCGCTGCGCGGTGCCCGCCACGTTCCCGTCGGCCTCGAGAAAGGTCTCGAGCGTGCGCACCAGATCGGTCTCGTACTGCTCGTCATAGGCCACGAGCGGCTCGACGGTCTCGGCATAGAAGCGCTGCAGCTCCGAGGGGTTCTCGCTCATCGCCGACAGCAGCAGCCTGTAGGCCCCGGTCTGCTCGAAGGCGAGCGCCACCCCGTCCTCGCCACCCTGCGCGACGTTGGCCGCCAGCAGCGCCTCGCTCGCGGCACGCGGCAGATCGAGCGGATCCTCGGCTATGCGGCTGCGGCCGATCGCAAACGTGTAGCCCTTCAATCCCGCCTCCATCTCGCGCAGGATCCCCTCGGCGGCGCGCGCCGCGGTCGCATCCTCGCCGCCCGGGATGAGCAGCAGAATCTCGGCACCCACCCACCCCTGCGGGCCGTGCGCACTGCCCTCGTGATCGAACTGCGCGGCGATCGAGCGGCTGACGACCGCCCGCGCACCGCGCTCGGCCACCGCGCGCACGCGCCCGCGCCAGCCCTCGTCGGTGGGCGCCTGCGGATGCGCGCGCGCGACGATCATGCTGGCCCCGTCCTCCAGGTCCAGTGACAGCGCGTTCGCACGTGCCAACAGCTGCTCGCGGTCGGTCAGCTCGCGGCGCACGAGAGCGTGCAGGAAGTCGGCCGCCGCGGTTTCGGAGATCCGCTCGGGAGCCCTCACCCGCTCCACCTCCGAGGCGATCATCGTCACCAGGAGCCTGCGCATCGAGGCGCTCGGCTCGGCCTTCGCGCGCATGTGCAGCGTCCCCACGACCGTGTCGGCCACGCGCAGCGCGCTGCTGCTGACGCCCTTCCCCTGCGCAAGCAGCGAACGCTCCTCGGCGGGCGATCGCGCCGCCACCGCGAGGGTCGCCCCCCAGGCATCGGTCACCGCCAGGCTCGCCTCCAGCGCCCTGGCCGCGGCGCGCACCACCTCGGGCAGGCCCGCTCCGGACTCGACCGCCTCGGTGATCGCGTCCAACGCCGCGAGGTCGGACACCTCGGCTAGCCCCAGAAGTAGACGGCGGCGAGCGCCCCGGCCACTCCGACGCCCACGAGCACCGCGAGCACGTACAGGGACAGCACGGTTGCGGCCAGCCGCTCCCACAGGCGCGAGTAGGACGACCACGCCGGCAGGAGGATCAGACCCGCATACAGCGCCAGCCCAAACGTGGCGGCGCAGACGGCGACGAGGTCATTGATTGCTGTTCTGCTCATGGCTTCTCAGGGTGATTGTGACGCAACGGGATGTCGCCCGCCCGAGCGGGCCGCGCGGGGGCGCTCGAGGGCGCCGCTCCAGGCGGGACGCTCGAGGCCCGGACCGCTATGCCACCTCCTGCGCCCGCGCGAACGAGGAGCCCACGGGCCTTGCGCACACCGGCTCGGGCAGGCCTCCACGCAGGCCGGCCGCTGCACGTTCGGCCCGTTGCAGGCCATCGCCCGGCCCATCGCCCCCGGAGAACAGCCCGACGACCGTCGGCCCCGAGCCGCTGACGAAGGTCCGCTCCGCGCCGGCTCCTCGCACCCGCTCCAGCACGCCGGCGATCTCCGGGCACAGCGAGACCGCGGCCTGCTGGAGATCGTTCTGGAGCAGATCCCCGGCGGGCAGGGGTGCGCCGAGGCCCAGTGCCGCGCCGAGCGCCCGGCGGCGCTCCTCGATCGCGTCTCCAGAGCGCCCGAGGCCCAGACGGTCTGCCTCCGCGTACACCGCGGCGGTCGACAGGGGGACGGCGAGCGGCTGCACGAGCAACCCGAACGACGGGCTGGGGTCGGGAAGCGGCGCGAGCCGCTCGCCCGCGCCGCCCGCGAGCCAGCGCCCGGGTGAGATCTGCGCCGGGACGTCTGCGCCGAGCTCTGCGCCGAGCTCGAGCAGCAGCGCCTCGTCACCCGCTCCCGAGGCCTGCCTGATGAGGCGCAGCGCCGCGGCCGCGTCGGCCGAGCCTCCCCCGAGGCCGCCCGCCACCGGTATCCGCTTGCGTATGCTCAGCCGCACGCCCGGTCCGTCCCAGCCGGCGCGCCTGCGAAAGGCCCGCAGTGCGACCGCCGCGAGGTTCTCGCCGGGCGGTCCCGGGACCCCGGGGCACTCGATCTCATCCGCCCCCACACCGGCCGCGGCAGGCTCGAGCGTAAGCTCATCCGCCAGCGAGATCGACTGCATCACCGTCGCCAGCTCGTGCCTGCCGTCGCTCGCGCGCACGGGCCCGAGGAACAGCCCGAGATTGACCTTCGCCGGCGCGAGCGCGCGAAGGGTCTTCATATCTGCAGATGATCCGCCAGGGCCCGGAAGTCCTCCGGGGAGAGCCGCTCGGCGCGCACGTCCGCGGGATGGCCGATCTCAAGCAGCGCCTGCGCCACCTGCTCGCGCGAGCGGCCGCTGACGCGCCCGGACAGCGCGAGCGAGCCCGTGAGCGTCTTTCGCCGGTGCGCGAACGCGCCCTGGACGAGCGCGCGCAGCCCGGGCGTGGCTGTGCTCGTGCGCCGACGCAGGCGCACGAGCACCGAGTCGACGTTCGGCACCGGGAAGAACACCGTGCGCGGGATCACGCGCAGCACCTCCACTTCACAGGCGAGCTGCGCGATCACCGACGGCACGCCGTAAGCCCCGCCGCCCGCCGCCGCGGCCAGGCGCTCGCCGACCTCGCGCTGGACCATCGCCACCCAGAGGCCCACGCCGGGGAGCTCCTCGATCGTGCGCAGCAGGACACCGGCAGCGATCCCGTAGGGAAGGTTCGCCACCACCTTGTCCGGCTGCGGGCGCATGGCGCGCAGGTCGATCCTCATCGCATCCCCCCAGTGCACCGTCGCGTTCGCGTGTCCCTCGATCGCGTCGCACAGCGCCTCGCGCAGACGTTCGTCGATCTCGACCACGTGCACGGTTCCGACGCGCTCGGCCAGGAACTCCGAGAGCACCCCCAGCCCCCCGCCGATCTCGAGCACCACATCCTCGCGTTGCAAATCGGCCGCGCGGCCGATCACGCCGAGGATGTTCGAGTCAATCAGGAAGTTCTGCCCGAGCTCGCGATCGGGATGCACGGCGAATTGCCGTAGCCGTCGCAGGCTCGGCTGCACGGGAGCGTCCGCCACGGCGCTCATGCCCAGCCGAACACGCGCGCCGCGTTGCGCTCCACGGTCGCGCCGAGCTCTCGCCGCGACACTCCTCGCAGCTCCGCCAGGAAGGCCAGCGTGTGGGCAACGAAGGCAGGCTGATTGGGCTGCTTGCGCACCGGCTGCGGAGAGAGGTAGGGGGCATCGGTCTCGACCAGCAGGCGCTCGGGGGGAACCCGCCTGGCAGCGTCGGCCAGCTCGGCGGCGCTCTTGTAGGTGACGTTGCCCGCGAACGAGATCTCATAGCCCCGATCCAGGCACTCCTGCAGGCGATCGGCCATCGAGAAGCAGTGCATCACGATGCTCACCCCGCCGGATTCGGCGGCCAGCTGTGCAAGCGTCTCGTCCTCGGCGGCCCTCGAGTGGATCACAAGCGGCTTGCCCGTCTCGCGCGCGAGCGCGATCTGCGCGGCGAACGCCCGCTGCTGGTCTGAGCGGGGAGCGCCCTCGCGGTAGAAATCAAGCCCGCTCTCGCCGATCGCCACGCAGCGCTCGTAGGCCGCCAGCGCACGCAGTTCGGCCAAATCGGCATCGTCGAATCCGCTCGCCGCGTTCGGATGGCGCCCGACGGCCGCGTACACCTGGGGAAAGGCGACGGCCGCGGCGAGGGCGGCGCGACAGGAGGAGCCGTCGATGCCCACGGTCAGGATGCGCGTCACCCCGGCCCTCTCGGCCGCCGCGACGAGCTCGGCGTCGGGCGGCTCGCACAGGTCCAGGTGGGTGTGTGAGTCGATCACGGCCGGTCATCCCCGGCGCCCGCAGGGGTCTTCGGGAAGAGCACCTCGATCGAGCCGACGCGTTCGATCCTCCCCGCCCCCAGCTCCGCGCCGGCGAGCGACAGGTCGGGGGCGGCGAGCGCGGCGAGCAGGCGCTCTGCGCTCGCCGGCAGGTAGGGCCAGAGCAGCACGGTCACGACCCTCAGCCCCTCGGCGAGCGTGCGCAGCACGCGGTCCAGATCCCCCGCGCGCGCGTCGTCCTTGGCCAGCTGCCAGGGCGCCTCTTCCTCGACGTAGCGGTTCAGCCGCCGCACACGCTGCCATATCTCCTCCAGCGCCAGCGTCAGCTCGGCGCGGTCGATGTGGGCACGGACGCGCGCGGCCAGTCCGGCGAAGTCCCCCGCGAGCTGCGGGTCGACCTCGCCCGCCGGGAGGCCCGCGGCGCGATAGCGCCCGAGCATCGCGATCGTGCGGCTGGCCAGATTGCCGAAGTCGTTGGCCAGCTCGCTCTCGTAGCGCTGCTCGAAGGAGGTGCTCGACACCGAGCCGTCCTGCCCGAAGGGGACCTCGCGCAACAGATAGAAGCGCAGCGCGTCGGCGCCGAACCGCTCGATCACCGCGAACGGGTCGAGCACGTTTCCCAGCGACTTGCTCATCTTCTCGCCATCCATCAGCAGATAGCCGTGCACGAACACGTGCTCGGGCAGCTCGATCCCGGCCGCCATCAACAGCGCCGGCCAGTAGACCACGTGGAAGCGAAGGATGTCCTTCGCGATCACGTGATAGCTCGGCGGCCAGAAACGCTTGAGCCCATCCTCCTCCACGGCGGTGCGTCCCGCCCCGCCGGGCGGCGGGGACGCGTAGGTGAGGGCGGTGTAGTAGTTCAGCAGAGCGTCGAACCACACGTAGAACACGTGCTCGGAATCCCACGGCACCGGCACCCCCCACGCGAGCTGATGACGCGTGAGCGGCACGTCGCGCAGGCCCGAGCGGATGAACGACAGCGCCTCGTTGTAGCGCGTGCGCGGCGCCACGAAGTCCTCGTGCTCGGCATACAGCTGCTCGAGGCGCTCCTGGAAGTCCGACAGCCTGAAGAAGTAGTTGTCCTCCTGCTCGCGCGTCAGCTCGATGTGGTGGATGGGGCAGCGATTGCCCTCGTCGACCTCGTTGTCGGCCTTGAAGTCGGCGCACCTCGGGCAGTACCAGCCCTCATAGGTCCCCTTGTACACGTAACCGTTGTCGTGGACCCGCGTGAGGACCTCCTGCACCTTCGCCATGTGCTCGGGGTCGGTCGTGCGGATGAAGAAGTCGTTCGTGGCCTCGATCAGCGGCGCGAGCGCCTTGAAGCGCTCGGCGTTGCGATCGGCCAGCTCCTGCGGCTCGATCCCCAGGGCGTGCGCGGCGTCGGCGACGGGCTCGCCGTGCTCGTCGGTGCCGGTCAGGAAGAACACGTCCTCTCGCCGCTGGCGGTGGTGGCGGGCCATCGCGTCGGCGGCGATCGTCGTGTACGCATGCCCCAGGTGAGGGGCGGCGTTGACGTAGTAGATGGGGGTGGTCACGTAGAAGGACATGCGCCGTGCTCGCCAGGCTACTGTCCGTCGCCCATCAGCTCCCGGTAGAGCTCGTTGGCCCGCACCCCGGTCAGGCTCGAGACCACCGCCGCCGCGGGACGCGCGCGGGCGCCGGCGTCCACCAGTCCGCGCAGCGCCGCGAGTGCCTCATCCCGGCGCGCCCCGCCCTCGGCGACGCCGCCGATCACGAGCACGACCTCCCCTCTCACAGGACCGTGCCCGTAGTGCTCGGCCAGCTCGCCCGCGCCTGCGCGCGTGACCTCTTCATGGAGCTTGGTCAGCTCCCGGCACACCGCCACCGGGCGCTCGGGATCGCGCGCGGCGATCAGCCGCAGGGTCGCGGGCAGCCTGCGCGGTGACTCGAACGCGACGAGCGTCTCCGCGGAGTGGGCCAAGAGGTCCTCGAGTTCGGCTCGCTTGCGCGGCAAAAAGCCGACGAAGCACCAGCGCCCCACGGGCAGGCCGGAGGCGACGAGCGCCGTCGTCACGGCGCTCGGCCCGGGCAGCACCTCGACCGCCAGCTTCGCCTCCAGGCAGGCGCGCACGAGGGCGAAGCCGGGATCGGACAAGAGCGGCGTGCCCGCGTCGGACACGAGCGCCACGACCGCCCCTGCCTGAATCCTCGCGACCAGCTCGGCGGCGCGCGCCCGTTCGTTGTGCTCGTGCAGGCTCACCAGCGGGCGAACGATCCCGTGTCGATCGAAGAGGACCCGCGAATGCCGGGTGTCCTCGCACGCCACCACGTCGGCCGCTTCGAGCACGGCGAGCACACGCAGCGTGACGTCCTCGAGATTCCCGATCGGGGTGGGGCACACGACCAGCCGCCCGGCGGGGACCTGCGCGGGAGTCATCTGGCAAATATAGGGTCCCGTCGATGTCCTCCGAGCGCGAGCGCCAGCCCCAGTACACCCGCTACCGCGCCCGCCGGCGACTGTGGCAGGGGCGCCTCGGCGAAGAGGCGACGCCCATCCCACCGGAGCACCACGCCCCGCGCAGCGTCGCCTGGCGCCAGCGTTTCACGCCCAAGCGCATCTTGCTCGGCCTGCTGGCCCTCGTGATCGCGTGGCTGGCGCTGTCACTCGTGCTGTTTCTGATCAGCTCGCACTTCGAGCGCACCCCCCTGCCCTCGAACGTCACGGGTGTGCTCGATCCCGGCGGGAACCTGCTGACCTCGCCCAACAACATCCTCGTGCTCGGCTCCGACCGCCGGCCCAAGAACAGCAAGGAACCCGGGGCCGAAACCACGGGTTTCGGCCGCTCGGACACGATCATGCTGATCCGCACGGGCGGCGGGCACGCGGCGCGCCTATCGATCCCGCGCGACACAGTCGTCGAAATTCCCGGCCACGGCCTGCAGAAGATCAACGCCGCCCACGAGTTCGGCGGTCCCGCGCTGTCGGTGTCGGTGATCAAGCACTGGCTGGGGGTCTCCATCAACCACGTGGTGGAAGTCGACTTCGAAAACTTCCCGCAGCTGATCAACGCGATGGGCGGCGTCAACTACACCGGCGGCTGCATCGTCTCGCTCCTGGACGGCGGCTTCAGCCGCGGCGGCTACACGCTGCGGCTGAGCGCCGGCACCCACCACCTGAATGGGGAGCAGGCGCTCGCACTGGCACGCACCCGCGAGAACCTGTGCGCGCCCAACGAGACCGACATCCAGCGCGAGGAACATCAGCAGGCGCTGTTCAACGACATGAAGCGCCGACTGCTCTCTCCGTCGAGCTTCTTCCGGTTGCCGTGGATCGCCTGGAACACGCCGCCGGCGATCATCTCCGACATGAGCGGCCCTACGCTCCTGGGACTGTTCGGGGCGCTGGCCACCGGCGGCACACCGCCGACACGGGTGCTCGAGCCGTCCGGCAACATCACCCTGCCCGACGGGGAACAGGGCCTGACCGTCTCAGAAGGTGAACGCCGCGCGGCCGTCGCACGATTCATGAGCGGCTGAGTGCCGCCGGGCGCCCCGCGAAGCCGTTCGCGCTCCGATCAGCCCTTGGCGGCGACCGGCTTTGGCTTGGGTTTCTCAGAGCCCTGCTCGCCGCCGGAGCCGCCCGGCGCGGAGGGAGCAGCGCCGTTCGCGCCCGAGGATGAGCCGTCCTTTGAGGAGGAGGCGCCCGGGGTGGAGTCCGAGGAGTCCTTGGAGGACGAGCTCTCCGCGGCGGCGGCCGTCTCGCGTTGGCGATTGCGCGTGCCGTAGTCGGTGTTGTAGAAGCCTTTGCCCTTGAAGTGAACGGCCGGAGCGTGCAGCACACGCTCGACCGGGACCCCCGTCTCGGGGTCGGTCCTCAGCGCGTCGTCGCTGAACGACTGCAGCACTTCGAAGGTGGTGCCATCCGGGCGCCTGTACTCGTAGATCGGCATCTACACACCGATTATAAGAACGGCCCGCGACGCCCACCGCCCCCCTTGACACCGAACGCCCGCTGTCGCGGGCGTTCGGGTCCTCTGAGGGCTGCGTCTTTGAGGCCGGTTCAGGTTGATCAGCCGGCCGGGGCGGCCGCCGTCTGCTCCTGGCTTGAGTCCTTGAATGCGTCCGCCGTCGAAGCCGGCGGGCTGTAGTCGAACTCCTCCTCGGAGCCGAACAGCATGTCGAGCACCTTCGAGCGCAGATCCTCGCTCAGGGCCACCGCGAGGACGCCCGCCACGACGACGAGCAGGAGCGCTCGTTTGAGCCCGCCGCGACGGCGTCGCTTGGGCGGCTCGCGCAGTGCGCCCGAAGCCTCCCGCAGGGCGTGCGCCACCTCCTTGAGCTCGCGCTGGAGCTTGCGATCCTCGAACAACGCCTGCGTCGCAGGCTTGCCGTTGCTCATACGTCCGTACGCGCTGCGCGCCGCTGCATATGCCGTGATCAGGTTCGCACGCAGCTCCTGATCCTCGATGAGCCGCTGCACGTAGCGGTTGTGCTGCGCCGCTCGCGCGGCCTCTGAAGCCCTTCCGATTTTGTCCCTCGCTGCCATCTTTGCCACCGCCTCTGCCGAAAGCTTGCTGGTCGGTCTCAAATATACCCCCATGTGCTCGCCGCCTATCCGCCCATCCGCCCCGCCGGCCAGACAGTCGCGCGGACGGTCGCGGGGATCAGGCGTGCAGCCTGGCCTGCTCCTGGGCAGAGGGGAACGCCCATGCGGCGCGCGAGCGGCGCTCCTGGCGGAACACGAACCGCAACTGCTGCGGCGGCTTCAGCTGGGCCTCGTTGGGACGGAACGTCGCACAGGGCTCGGGCAGATCCAGCGCGCAGAGCAGGTTGCGCCGAAAGTAGCATTCCTCGCAGCTCACCTTCCGGGGTGTGCGCTTGCCCTGCTTTGCATGCATCAGTCCTCTGCCCCCTTGCCGCGTCTGGATTGAACGGAACGGCGCGGATCAAAGCACGTTTGGCGGGTCCTTGGAGCACGTGGTGGAGCGCCACCTCGCAAATCGCACGAAAAAGGTTTGCCACCCGGAAATAGGCGCGAACCAGTCACTTTTATGTGACAATCGCCCCGGGTATCGAGCACTTTCCGGGCTTCCCGTGGCGAACGGATCCGGGCGCGTCATCATTCCTGCGATGCGCATTCTCGTCACCGGTGCCAGCGGCTTCGTCGGTTCGCTGCTCGCTCCTCGTCTGCTCGCCGACGGCCACGCGGTCCGCGCGCTGGGACGAGACCCCATGCGCCTGGCCGAAGCTTTGGAACGGTCACCCTCGCCGACGGCCCTTGCGCAGGGACGCGGGCGAGGCTCGCCGGCGGGCGTCGGCGAGGCGGAGCTCGTCAAGGGCGACGCCCTCACCGGCGAGGGGCTCGCGCGCGCCCTGAGTGACGTCGAGGTCGCCTATTACCTGATCCATTCGATGGAGCGCCCGCGTGCGCTCTCGCGCACGGCCGGGCGCTCGCTGGAGCGCGCCGGCGCTCATCCCTCCGCGGTGCTCCCGTTCGAAGACCGCGAGCGAATCGCGGCTGACACCTTCGCCGAGGCGGCGGTGGGGGCGGGAGTTCGGCGAATCGTCTACCTGGGGGGGCTTGTCGGGGCCGCGCCCAGTCCGCCCTCGCGCCACCTGGCCAGCCGCCAGGCCGTGGCGCGCATCCTGCTCGACGCGATCCCGGACTCGGTGGCCCTGCGCGCATCGATCGTCATCGGCGCGCGCTCGCGCTCGTTCCGCTTCCTCGTGCACCTGGTGGAGCGCCTGCCCGTGCTCACGCTCCCGGCCTGGCGAGATTTCCGAACCCAGCCGATCGACGGGCGCGACATCATCGAGATGCTCGTCTCGGCCTCCGACGCCCCGGTCGGCGGACGCTTCCTGGACGTGGGCGGGCCGGAGGTGGTCACCTACGGCGAGATGCTCACCCGCATCGCCGAGATCATGCTCGTGGGCCGGCCGGCGGTGGGGTTCGGCCTCAGCCTGACTCCCGTCGCGGCCCGTGTCGCGGCTGCGATCGCGGGCGAGGCTCCGGAGCTCGTCGTCCCCCTGATGGAAGGCCTGCAGGGGGACCTGCTTGCGGGCGACGACCACTCAGCCGAGCTGCTCGGTGTCGAGTTGCACTCGTTCGACTCGGCCGTCGAACACGCACTCGGCGAATGGGAGCAATCCGAGCCGCTGGCCGCACGCTGAGGGGTGAGCGCCCTCTGCGCACGCCGGCCCGATACGGTTCTCCAGCCGCTCGCCCCCGCCGCCACACACGCCATGAGCCTCGTCACCGTCTCGATCCGCATCGCGGTCGCACCCGCCGAGGTGTGGAACATGGTCATGGACCCCCACCGCCTGGGCGAGTGGGTCACGATCCACTCGAGGCTGCTTCGCGCCGACGAGGGCCCTCCGCGGAAGGGCTATGCGATGGACCAGCGCATACACCTGCGGGGCGTGAGCCTGGTTGTTCACTGGAAGCTCGTCGACTGTCGCCCGAACGAGCTGGCGGTGTGGGAGGGGCGCGGCCCGGCGCGGTCGCGCGCTCGCACGGAATACATCCTCAACGCAGATGGTGACGGCACGCGCTTTGACTACCGCAACGAATTCCGTGCCCCGCTCGGACCTGTCGGGGCGGTGGTCAGCCGCGCACTGGTCGGCGGCATTCCCGAGCGCGAGGCAAAACGCACACTCAATCGTCTGCGGGCCAGCCTGGAGAGAGAGTTCCCGGCGAAGGATGGCAAAGAGGTCTAGTGTAAGGTGAGTATCAACTCGATGTGGCCAAGATCACATTTACACTAGTGAAGAGGACTTGATCGTGACCGACTTCCTTGACGACAAGCGCCGTGAGATCACCGACCGGCTAAAAGAGCTGAGGCCCATGGTGGACGAGTACAACCGCCTTGAAGCCGCCGCGGCCGCGCTGGCCGGTGTGGGTGCAGCGGCTCCCACCGCCGGCGCGAAAGCTACACCCGGCCGTCGCCGCGGACCGGGGCGCCCTCGCGGCTCGGTCAGCCGTACCAGCCGCACAGCGGCACCGGCCACCAAAAAACGTAAACCCGGTCGCCCTCCGGGCCGCCGCGCCGGCCGGCGTAAAGGCAGCGGCACGCGCGCCGCGGAGGCGTTGTCCCTGGTGCAGGAGCAGCCCGGCATCACGATCCCCGAGCTCGCGGCGAAGATGGGTATCAAGCAGAACTACCTCTACCGCGTGCTGCCAGGGCTGCAGCAGGACGGAAAGGTGACCAAGCAGGGCCGCGGCTGGATACCGAAGTCCTAGTCTCGCCGTCCCCGACCGGTTCCTCGGCCCCCGCGTCAAGGCACGCAACGCCGGTGGGCGGGCGTTCGGAGTCTGTCAGGACCGCGGTTGGTCGGACCTTCGCGCCTTGACCGGCGCACAGATGTGAAAAAAAAGCGCGGCCCCCCGGGCCGCGCTTTTTTCTCACCCCCGGCTGACGGCCACCGCAGCTGGCGCCCGTCCAGCTGGGCGGGGCGGCCGCGGAGCAGGCCGGCCGGGTGCACCTGTGTTCTGGATCTAGATGAGGCCCTGACCTTTCACGGTGTCTTGCTCGTCTGTCAGCTCGGCGAGGGACGTGTCGATCCTGGCGCGGGAGAAGTCGTCGATGTCGAGCCCCTGGACTATCGAGTACACGCCGTTCGCACATGTGCACGGGAAGCCGGCGATCAGGCCCTCGGGAACCCCGTAGGAGCCGTCGGAGGGCACGCCCATCGACACCCAGCCTCCGCCCGTGCCGGAAACCCAGTCGCGCACGTGGTCGATCGCCGCGTTGGCCGCCGAGGCGGCGCTCGAGGCGCCGCGCGCCTCGATGATCGCGGCCCCGCGCTTGCCGACCGTGGGCAGGAACTGCTCTTCGATCCAGGCCTGGTCGTCCAGCACCTTGGCCGCCTGCTCGCCCCGCACCTGAGCGTGAAACAGGTCCGGGTACATGGTGGGAGAGTGGTTGCCCCACACGCCCATATGGGAGACGTCGGTAACGGGGACACCGAGCTTCGAGGCGAGCTGGGCGACCGATCGGTTGTGGTCGAGGCGCATCATCGAGGTGAACCGCTCGCGGGGTATGTCCGGCGCGTTGTTCATCGCGATCAGGCAGTTGGTGTTGGCGGGGTTGCCGACGACGAGCACCCTCACGTCCCCGGCGGCGCGGTCGTTGAGCGCCTTGCCCTGAACGGTGAATATCTTGCCGTTCTCTGAGAGCAGCTCCGCGCGCTCCATGCCCTTCGTGCGCGGTCGCGAGCCGACCAGCAGCGCGACGTTGACACCGTCGAACGCGTCGCCGGGGTCATCGTGCAGTCCAAGACCCGACAGCAGGGGGAAGGCGCAGTCGACGAGCTCCATCGCCACGCCCTCGAGCGCCGGCATCGCCTGGGGGATCTCGAGCAGGCTCAACTCGACTGGCTGCTCGGGCCCCAGCAGCTGTCCGGAGGCGATCCGGAAGACGATGCTGTAGCCGATCTGCCCGGCGGCGCCGGTGACGGTGACTTTCACGGGATTGCTCAAAGTTTCATCTCCTGGGTTGGGGGTCGGTGGGGTTGGGGTCGCAGCGGCGCTCGACTCTTCGGCGGTGCGTACTCAGGCCATTGCGGAGCGCAGGTTCTCATCGATCGACGCGAGGAACTCCTGGGTGGTCTGCCACGGTGCCTGCGGGCCGATCAGCAGCGCGAGGTCCTTGGTCATCTTCCCGCTTTCCACGGTCTCGATGCACACCCGCTCGAGGGTCTGCGCGAAGTCGCTCACCTCGGGCGTCTCGTCCATGCGCCCGCGGGCGACCAGGCCACGCGTCCACGCGAAGATCGAGGCGATCGGGTTGGTCGACGTCGGCTGCCCCTGCTGGTGGGCGCGGTAGTGGCGAGTGACGGTTCCGTGGGCGGCCTCCGCCTCGACGGTCCTGCCGTCCGCGGTCATCAGCACGCTAGTCATCAGGCCGAGCGAGCCGTAACCCTGGGCGACCGTGTCCGATTGCACGTCGCCGTCGTAGTTCTTGCACGCCCATAGGTACCCGCCTTCCCACTTCAGTGCGGCGGCCACCATGTCGTCGATCAGGCGGTGTTCGTAGGTCAGGCCGGCAGCCTCGAAGTCGGCCTTGAACTCGCTGTCGTAGACCTCCTGGAAGATGTCCTTGAAGCGCCCGTCGTAGCGCTTGAGGATCGTGTTCTTCGTCGACAGGTAGACCGGATAGCCGCGCTCGGCGCCGTAGCGCAGCGAAGCGCGGGCGAAGTCGCGAATGGACGAGTCCAGGTTGTACATCGCCAGCGCCACGCCGCCGCCCGGGAAGTCGTACACGTCGAGCTCGACCGGCTCACTGCCGTCGGCGGGTGTGTAGGTGAGGGTGAGCTTGCCCTCACCCGGCACGACCATGTCGCTCGCGCGGTACTGGTCGCCGAACGCGTGACGGCCGATGACGATCGGCTTGGTCCAACCGGGCACGAGTCGCGGGACGTTGGAGATGACGATCGGCTCGCGGAAGATGACTCCGCCGAGGATGTTGCGGATCGTTCCGTTCGGCGAACGGTACATCTCCTTCAGGCCGAACTCCTTCACGCGGGCCTCGTCGGGCGTGATCGTCGCGCACTTCACGCCCACGCCGTAGCGCTTGATCGCGTCGGCGGCATCGACGGTGATCTGATCGGCCGTGGCGTCGCGGTTCTCGATGCCGAGGTCGTAGTACTTCAACTCGACATCCAGGTAGGGGAGAATCAGCTGTTCCTTGATGAAGGACCAGATGATGCGGGTCATCTCGTCGCCGTCGAGCTCGACGAGCGGATTCTTAACCTTGATCTTGGCCACGTCTCGTTCCTTGGTCGGGATGGCTGACGCGATGCTATCGCCCCCGTCTCACCCGGGTGGGTGTGATATCTGCTTCACTTCGTACCATGGCCACCGTCTCGCAGGCCGCGCGCGAGAGCACGGCACCGTGGCAGACCCACACGGTCTTCAACCAACCGCCTCCGCTTCAGGGCGTGGACGTCTTCTCGAGCAATGTGGCGCTAGTCGATGCCGTCGAGCGCGAGGGCGCGGGCTGGGTGTGCGAGCGGGCCTCCGCGCTCGGGCGGCTGATCGGTGGCGAGCCCCAGCAGGAGTGGGGCAGGCTCGCAAACGAGAACAAGCCGGTGCTGCGCACGCACGACCGCTACGGCAACCGCATCGACGAGGTGGAGTTCCACCCGGCCTGGCACAAATTGATGGCGCTCGGCGTCGAGCACGAGCTGCACTCCCTGCCGTGGACGAGCGAGGACCCCGCCGCGCACACGGCCCGCGCCGCCCTCTATATGACCGCGATGCAGGCCGAGGCGGGCTTCGCCTGCCCGATAACGATGACCTTCGCGGTGGTGCCCGCGTTGCGCTTCCAGCCCGAGCTGGCCGCCGAATGGGAGCCGCTCGTCACGGCCACGACGTATGACCCACGACTGATCAGCGCGAGCGAGAAGGGCTCGGCGATCGCCGGCATGGCGATGACCGAGAAGCAGGGCGGCTCGGACGTGCGCGCCAACACCACCGTCGCGCACCCGCTGAACGGCGGCGGCGCGGGCGCGGAGTACGAGCTGACCGGCCACAAGTGGTTCTGCTCGGCGCCGATGTCCGATCTGTTCCTCGTGCTCGCCCAGACGCCGGAGGGACTGTCCTGCTTCCTGCTGCCGCGCATCCTGCCCGACTCGAGCCGCAACGCCTTGCACATCCAGCGGCTGAAGGACAAGCTCGGCAACCACTCGAACGCCTCTTCTGAGATCGAGCTGCACGGAGCGTGGGCGCGTATGGTCGGCGAGCCCGGCCGCGGCGTGCCGACGATCATCGAGATGGTCGGGCACACGCGGCTTGACTGCGTGATCGGCAGCGCGGCGGGGATGCGCGCCGCGGTGGTCAACGCGACCCACCACGCCGCCCACCGCAGCGCGTTCGGCAAGACGCTGATCGACCAGCCGTTGATGAGAAACGTGCTCGCGGACCTGTGCGTGGAGTCCGAGGCCACCACCGCCCTGGCGATGCGCCTGGCGCGTGCCTACGACGAGGCGCACGCCGACGCGATGGCCGGCGAGGACTCAAGCGATGCGCAACTGTTCAAGCGCCTGGCCACCGCGGTCGGAAAGTACTGGACGTGCAAGCGCGCCCCCAACCACGCCTTCGAGGCGCTCGAGTGCCTGGGCGGCGTCGGATACGTCGAGGAGTCGGGGATGCCACGCCTGTATCGCGAGGCGCCGCTCGCCTCGATCTGGGAGGGTTCGGGCAACGTGATGAGCCTGGACGTGCTGCGCGCGCTGACACGTGCGCCGCGGGCGCTCGAGGTCTTCCTCGACGAGATCGAGCAGGCCGCCGGCGGCGACCGGCGGCTGGACGCCCGCGTGAAGGGGCTGAAGGACCAGTTCGCCGACGCCCCCACGCTCGAGCTGCGCGCACGGCGGGTGGTCGAAGACATGGCCCTGTGCCTCGAGGGCTCGCTGCTCGTACGCCACGCCCCGCCGGCGGTGGCCGACGCCTTCTGCGCTTCGCGCCTGGGCGGCGAAGGTGGCCTCGAGTACGGCACCCTGCCGGCCTCAAGCGATTTCCAGACGATCATCGAGCGCGGGCGCGCGGGCCTCGCCTGAGCAGTCCCGGCGGCGGCCGGCGCGCCACGCGCGGCAGCCCGTCCTGGCAGTGTGCCGAGGCCTGCCTGCGCCTACCATGCAGGTATGGCACCGCGCACGAACTTCCAGCTCGCCCGCATCTTCGGGATCCGGATCGGCGTGGGGTTCAGCTGCTTCGTGGTCCTGTTCGTGCTCATCTTCGTGTTCACGCCGTACTTCCACGAAGTGCTCGGGGGATCGCGCACGACCGCCTATCTGGTGGCCGTCGCCTCCGTGCTGTCGCTGTTCGCCTCGCTGATCCTGCACGAGCTCGGCCATGCGATCGTCGCCCGCCGCAACGGCCTGAGCGTCGCGGGCATCGACCTGTGGGCGTTCGGCGGCATGACGCGCACGACCGAGTCCCCGAGCCCGGGGGTCGAGTTCCGCGTGGCCGTCGCCGGTCCACTGGTCACCCTCGCGGTGATCGTCCTGTGCGTGATCGCGGGCAGGCTGCTGACCGACAGCGGGCACTTCTTCGAAGTGGCCGTCGCCTCCTCGGGAGTGCGCGCGACACCCGCCCTGGTCTGGCTGAGCTGGCTCGCGACGATCAACGCGCTGGTGCTCGTCTTCAACCTGATCCCCGCCTTCCCGCTCGACGGCGGCAGGATGGCCCACGCCCTGATCTGGCGACGGACGGGCGACCGCAACCGCGCCACGCACGCGACCGGGCGCGCCGGACAGGGCTTCGCGGTGCTGCTCGGCGCCCTCGGGCTGTGGGCCCTTGCGACGGGCGGCTCCCTGGGGCTGTTCTGGATGCTGATCGCCTTCTTCCTGTACCAGTCGGCGGGCGCCGCGGTGGCGCAGAGCTCCATCGGCAGGCGCATCCAGAACGTCACGGTGGCCGACATCATGGACCGGGACCCCGTGACAATCCCGGCCGAGCTGAGCCTGCTGGACGCCCAGGAGCAGTTCTTCCTGCGCTATCGCTGGCCGTGGTTCGCGGTGGTCGACCCGGCCCGCCACTTCCTGGGCGTGGTGCGCGGGCAGCGCGTGGACGCGGAGATCACCGCGGGACGACCGGCCCTGGCGGTGACCGAGGTGCTCGAGCCCGATCTGCCGGTGCGGATAGGCGAACAGGCGCCGCTCGAGACTCTGCTCGGGGCCGAGGGGCTCAGCCGGCTGGGCGCCATGGTCGCGGTCGACGAGGACGGGGTCCTGCAGGGCGTGGTCACGCTCGCGCAGGTGCGCCGGGCCTTGCAACCGGCCGCGATATAGAGTGCTCGGTGCAAGCCATCGGATCCCCCGACGTCATCGACCCCTCCGACGTCACCGACCCCCCCGCAGTCATCGACTCCCGCCTCAGATAGAGCCATGCCAGAACACGACGTCTTGATAATCGGAGCCGGTCTCGCGGGCCAGCGTGCCGCGCTGGCCGCCGCACGTGCGGGCGCGACCGTCGCGATCATGAGCAAGGTGCACCCGGTGCGCTCGCACTCGGTGGCCGCCGCGGGAGGAATCAACGCGGCGATCAGCGTCGATGACGACTGGCACTCGCACGCCTACGACACGGTCAAGGGCTCTGACTTCCTCGGCGACCAGGACGCGATCGAGATCATGTGCTCGGAGGCGCCGCAGGAGGTCATGCATCTCGAGCACATCGGGGTCACCTTCCATCGCAACGAGGAGGGTGAGCTTGACCTGCGGGCCTTCGGCGGGGCGTCGATGAAGCGCACCGCCTACGTCGCCGACATCACCGGACAGGCGATGTTGCATGTGCTCTACGAGCAGCTGATGAAGCACCACGAAACCGTCGAGCGCTACGAGGAGTGGTTCACCACCTCACTGCTGACCGACGACGCCGGGCAGTGCTGCGGCGTGATCGCACGTGACGTGCGCAGCGGCCGCATGGAGGTGTTCGCGGCCAAGAACGTGATCCTCGCCTGCGGCGGCGCGGGGCAGGCCTACAAGCCGACCACCAACGGCCTGATCGTGACCGGCGACGGCATCTCGATGGCCTACCGCATCGGCGCCCCGCTGATGGACATGGAGATGGTGCAGTACCACCCGACCTGCCTGGTCGAGACCGGCATGCTGATCACCGAGGGCGCCCGCGGCGAGGGGGCCCACCTGCTGAACGCCAACGGCGAACGCTTCATGGAGAAGTCGGCCCCCAACAAGATGGAGCTCGCCTCCCGCGACGTGGTCTCGCGCGCGGAGCAGATCGAGATCAACGAGGGCCGCGGCGTCGGTCCGAACGGCGAAGGGATCTACCTCGACGTCACCGTCGTGCCGCGCAAGCGCACGCTCGAGGCGCTGCGGGAGATCGTGAACCTCGGCCGCGACTTCGCCGGCGTCGACATCACCCGCGAGCCGATCATGATCCGCCCGGGCCAGCACTACATCATGGGCGGCGTGAAGACCGACGTCGACGGGCGCACCCCGATCGAGGGCCTCTACGCCGCCGGCGAGGTCGCCTGCGTGTCGGTCCACGGCGGCAACCGCCTCGGCGCCAACTCGCTGCTCGACACGCTGATCTTCGGCCGCCGCGCCGGCGAGCACGCGGCGGCCCGCGCCGCCGCGATGGGCATGCCGGACGTCGACGCCATGGCGCAGCTGAAGCAGGACGTCGCGACGATCGATTCGATCATCGCCCGGCCGCGCGAGGGCCGACGCGTGTCGGAGATCAAGAACGAGCTCGGTGAGCTGATGAACCGCTACGCCGCCGTGTTCCGCGACGAGGAGGGCCTGACGAGCGCGCTCGAGACGATCCACCGCCTGCGCGAGGAGACCGATCATGCCTGGATCGACGATCGCGGGACCGTCTTCAACCAGGACGTCCTCGGTGCGATCGAGCTCGGCTTCATGATCGACTGCGCCGAGACGACCGTGATCGCGGCGCTGGAGCGCAAGGAGTCGCGCGGAGCCCAGTACCGCACCGACTACGCGGAGCGCAACGACGAGGAGTGGCTCAAGCACATCGACATCGTCCTCAAGGGCGATGAGCCCGAGGTGAGCTACTCGGAGGTCACGTTCACACAGTGGCAGCCAGAGGTCAGGAAGTACTGATGCGCGCCCGTTCCGCCCCACAGACCAGGAGCGTCGAAGATGTCTGAAACGCACGACAGGCCTCCCGAGTCGTTCACGCTGAGGCTGCGCCGCTACAACCCCGAGTCGGGCGATGCCCCCTACTGGGACGAGCACACGGTCGAGCTCGAGCCGCACCGCTCGGTGCTCGAGGGCATCCTGCAGGCCCGCGACAAATACGACGGGTCGATCGGCATCCGCTGCTCCTGCCGGCAGGCGATCTGCGGCTCCTGCGGCATCCGCGTCAACGGTGAACCGTCGCTGGCCTGCCACACGCACCTCGACGAGGCCAAGCGCACCGCCTCCGACGGCGTGATCGAGATCGAGCCGATGGGCAACATGCCCGTCCTGAAGGACCTGATCGTGGACATGGACGCCGTGCACTGGAAGAAGATCCAGCGCGTCACGCCCTGGCTGCTCGCCAAGCAGCCGGTCCCCGAGCGCGAGTACATCGTCCCGCGCGAGTCGATGGTCGACGTCACCCAGACGATGGCCTGCATCCAGTGCGGGGCCTGCGTGTCCGACTGCCTGGCGATGGAGGTGGACCCGGGCTTCATCGGCCCGGCGGCGCTGGCCAAGGCCTACCGCTTCGTGGGAGACCCGCGCGACGACCAGCAGTTCGAGCGGCTCAACGACCTCGCCCAGGATCCCCATGGGCTGTTCGACTGCACGCACTGCTTCAAGTGCGTGGAGGCCTGCCCCAAGGACGTCAACCCGATGGGGCAGATCATGCGGCTGCGCCGGGTCGCCACGGGCGACCACCACATCGTCGACCGCAACAACGGCGAGCGCCACGAGGCGGCCTTCATGACGCTCGTAAAGGACAACGGACTGCTGTGGGAGGCGGAGCTCCTGCCCCGTTCATACGGCGGCAACTCCTGGTTCGGCAAACTCTCGCCCCACGCCGGCAAAGAGCTCTTGAGCTCGCTGCCGGCGATCCTCAAAGCGCTGATGCGGGGCAAGGTCACGCCGGCGGGTGCCCTGAAACCGCACAAGATCCCCAAGGGCGATCTGAAGAGCGTGCAGTCGATCTACGAGAAGATCGAGGGCCGCCCGGAGCGCTACGAGCTCAATCTGTACATCAGCGGCCAGGATGAAGAGCCGGCGCCCGCCGAGGCGCCCGATCTCCTCGCAGCGGCCGCCGGGTCCGGCGATCCCCCCGGCGCCCCGGAGAACCCCGAGGAGAGCGTGAGCCAATGATGAAGGTCGCCTACTGGCCCGGCTGCGTCAGCCGCGGCTTCACACCGGAGCTGCACGGCTCGATGGCCAAGGTGGCACCGCTGCTCGACATCGAACTCGTGGAGCTCGACCGCGCCTGCTGCACCGGGGCGGGCGTCATCGCCGAGCACAACCAGGAGCTCGCGGACACGCTGAACGCCCGCACGTTCGCGCTCGCCCAGCAGGTGCCCGGCGCGGAGCTGATGATGAACATCTGCTCGACCTGCCAGGGCGCCCAGAGCGAGTGCCAGGAGCGGCTCGACGCGAACGCCGAGTACCGCGCGCACGTCAACGAGACGCTCTCGGGCGAGGGCCTCACCTACGAGAAGGGACTCACGAACAAGAACTTCCTGTGGCTGTTGGTGGAGGAGATCGGGCTCGATCG
The DNA here is from genome assembly GCA_963730575.1 of uncultured Solirubrobacteraceae bacterium. Taxonomy (GTDB): domain Bacteria; phylum Actinomycetota; class Thermoleophilia; order Solirubrobacterales; family Solirubrobacteraceae; genus Palsa-744. The sequence continues at coordinate 773,433 of CAVSSG010000002.1, read as the reverse complement.
GCTGAGCTCGCTGATCAAGACGCCGCTGACCAATCTCAAGGTCGGGCCCTTCTACGGCTGCTACATCGTCCGCCCGCGCGCACGCCTGGGCATCGGCCAGGAGCACCCGCGCGACCACTACCTGCACATGGTCATCGAGACGCTCGGGGGCACCGTGATCGACTACGCAGGCATGCGCAAGTGCTGCGGATTTCCGATCATCACGATGAACAAGCAGGCCTCGCTCAAGCAGGCCGGGCGCCACCTCGGCGACGCCATGGACGCCGACGCAGACTGCCTGGTCACCCCCTGCCCGCTGTGCCACCTGAACCTCGACCTGCAGCAGCCGCTGGCCGAACGCGTGGTGGGACGGGACCTTCAGATGCCGGTGCTCCATCTGCCCCAGCTGGTGGGGCTGGCGCTGGGCCTCGATCCGAAGGAGCTCGGCATGAACCGCCACGTGGTGCGTCCCACGTCGGTGATCGACTGGTCGACCTCCGTGGTGGGCGCCGCCGCATAGGCTGCGCGCACCGTGAAGATCCTCACCGTCGTAGGCAACAGGCCGCAGTTCATCAAGGCCGCCGCGGTCTCGGGCCCGCTGCGCGAGCACCACGAGGAGATCCTGGTGCACACCGGCCAGCACTACGAGGACGCACTCTCGCGCGTGTTCTTCGACGAGCTCGGACTTGACCGCCCGGACTCGGAGCTCGGGATCGGCGGAGGGACGAACACCTCGCAGACCGCCCGCATGCTGGCTGCGCTCGAGCCGCTGTTGAAGGAGCGCCGGCCTGACGCGGTGATCGTCTACGGGGACACCAACTCGACGCTCGCGGGCGCGCTCGCCGCGGCCCAGGCCCGCATCCCGGTCGTGCACGTCGAGGCGGGCATGCGCTCTTTCGACCGCACGATGCCCGAGGAGATCAACCGCGTGCTCACCGACCACCTCTCCGATCTGCTCCTGTGCGCCTCGGACACCGCGCAGGTCAACCTGGAGGCCGAATCGATTACCGGGAGGATCGAGGTGGTGGGGGACGTGATGGTCGACGTGGCCCTGCGGCGAGCACCGTCGGCGCGCGCAGACCCGCAGACACTGAGCGCGTACGGCCTGCAGAGCGGCTCCTACCTGCTGTTCACCGCCCACCGGGCGGGCAACGTCGATGATCCGGGTCGTCTGCGCGAGCTCGTTTCGCTGCTCGAGGCGCTGCCGGGGCCGGTCCTGTTCCCGGTCCACCCGCGCACCCGTGAGCGCCTGCGGGACGCGGATCTGCTGAGCGAGCTCGGGCACGTGAGCGACCTCACCCTGACAGAGCCGCTCGGGTACATCGAGTTCAGTTCGCTGCTCTGCCAGGCCCGCGCGGTCGTGACGGACTCCGGCGGCGTCCAGAAGGAGGCGTATCTCGCCGGGGTGCCGTGCGTGACGCTGCGGGCGAACACCGAGTGGGTAGAGACGGTGCACGCCGGCTGGAACACGCTCGTCGACCTCGACATCGACGCGGCGCTCGGGGCCCTGGCCCGCCGCCCGCCGGCGGCCCGTCCCGCGCTCTACGGCGACGGCCACGCCGCCGAGCTCTGCGTAAAGGCGATCGACGCCTTCGCGGCGACTACTTGAACGGCTGCTCCTCGCTGATCGTGCCGGGTCCGGAGAGCTCGAACGCGCCGTGCAGGACCTGCACCGCCCGCTCGACGTGGTCGCGGGCGATCACGCAGGAGATCTTGATCGGCGAGGTCGAGATCATCTCGATGTTGACACCCTCCTTGGCGAGCACGCCGAAGACCTTTGCTGCGACGCCGGGGTGTGAGCGCATTCCGGCGCCCACGATCGACACCTTGCCCATCTCCTCATCGGCGGCCATATCGGCGTAGCTGCCACCCGCCAGCGGCTCGATGGCCGCGCGCGCGTCGCGCAGGTCCTCACGCGGGACCGTGAAGGAGATCTCGGCCAGCCCCCCGGCCGAGGAGGGCTCGTTCTGAACGATCATGTCGACGTTCACGTTCGCGTCGGCCAGGGCCTCGAAGATGCGCGCGGCGGCGCCCGGCTCGTCGGGCACGCCCACGAGCGTCAGTTTCGCCTCGGCGGTCGTGTGGGTGACGGCTGTGATCAGGGGCTGCTCCATAGCGGTCTCTCCTTCTGCAAGCACAACCGTACCGGGCGACTCCTCGAACGAGGAGCGGCAGTGTATGCGCACGCCGTGGTTGCGCGCGTACTCCACCGAGCGGAGCTGCAGCACGCCGGCTCCGGAGGCCGCCATCTCGAGCATCTCCTCGAAGGAGACCTGCTCGAGCTTGCGCGCGTTGGGCACGATCCGCGGGTCGGCCGAGTACACGCCCGCGACGTCCGTGTAGATTTCGCACACCTCCGCGCCGACCGCTGCGGCGAGCGCCACAGCGGTCGTGTCCGAGCCGCCGCGGCCGAGTGTGGTCACGTCGCTCGAGCTCGTGGAGACGCCCTGAAAGCCGGCCACGAGCACGATCCGGTCCTCGTCGAGGGCTTCGAGGATGCGGTCGGCGCGCACGTCGATGATCCGTGCCCTGGTGTGCGAGGCGTCGGTCACGATCCCCGCCTGCGAGCCCGTCAGCGAGATCGCGCGGTGGCCGAGGTCGTTGATCGCCATCGCGCACAGCGCGCAGGAGATCCGCTCCCCGGTGGAGAGCAGCATGTCCATCTCGCGCGGGTCGGGCTCATCGGATACCTCTTCGGCCATCGCGATCAGCTCGTCGGTGGTCTTGCCCCGGGCCGACAGGACCGCGACCACGCGGTAGCCATGTTCGCGCTTCTCCACGATGCGCCGCGCCGCACGCTTGATGCGGGCCGCGTCGGCGACCGAGGTGCCGCCGAACTTCATCACCACGAGGTCTGGCATGGGCGGCAGATTATGGCGAGCGGACGGGCGAGTACCTCACGCGGGCCGACGCCCCGCGAAGGCCTTGCCGAGCGTCACCTCGTCCGCGTACTCCAGATCGGAGCCCACCGGCAGGCCGCTGGCCAGACGCGTGACCGTCAGCCCGGGCGCCCGGGCACGCAGCTCCTCGGCGATGTGCAGAGCGGTCGCCTCCCCGGTGGTCGTCGGGTTGGTGGCCAGCACGATCTCCTGCACCGGGGCACCTCCCTCGGGAGAGGTGACGCGCGCGAACAGCTCGGCGATCCTCAGATCCTCGGGGTCGACGCCGTCGATCGGCGAGAGCGCCCCGCCCAGCACGTGGTAGACGCCGTGATACTCGTGGGTGCGCTCCATCGGGATCACGTCGCTCGGCTCCTCGACCACGCAGATCAGCCCGTGATCGCGGCGAGTGTCCTGGCAGATCCGGCAGCGCGTCTCGTCGGTGAGGTTGAAGCACACCTCGCACAGCCCGATCTTCTCCTTGACCTCGCGAATCGCCTGCGCCAGCGAGGCGGCCTCCTCGGGCGAGGCGCGCAGGATGTGGAATGCGAGCCGCTGCGCGGTGCGATGGCCGACGCCGGGCAGCCTGGACAGCTCGGTGACGAGCGTCTGGACGGGCGGGGAGTAGGAGGTGCTCACAGGCCCGGCAGACCCAACCCGCCGAGCCCACCCAGGTCGAGGCCGCCGGTCGCCCCGCCCATCTTGCGCGCCACGAGCTCCTGGGCCATGCGCAGCCCCTCATTGACGGCGGCGAGCACCATGTCGGCCAGGATCTCAACATCCTCGGGATCGACCGCGGAGGGGTCGATCTTCACCGACTTCACCTCCAGGTCACCGCCCACCTGCACGGTCACCATCCCACCGCCCGCCGAGGCTTCGACCACCTCGCTCTTGAGCTCCTCCTGGGCGGTCTCCATCTCCTGCTGCATCTTCTGCACCTGCTGGAGCATCTGCTGCATGTTCGGCACTCGCGGCTGCTTGGGCACCTCGCTCACTCGCCTTTCTGCGCACTGTTGGCCTCTACGGGCCCTGGATCGATCGGCAGCTCCTCGGCGTCGAGCTCGGCCTTCAGGCGCGCGACCCACTCCTCCTCGGTGAACGCGCTCGGGCCGGAGCCGGACTCGTGGGACTCGTCGAGCTCCTCCCGCAGCTCATAAGACACGCGCCAGCGCCCATTCGTGAGCTGTCCCAGGGCGTCGGTCACGATCGCCCGGTTGGCCGGATCCTCGGCCTGGCGCTTCAGGAATGCGGCCGTCGTAGGAAAGCCGACCACGAGATCCGAATCGGACACCGACACCGGCCGCGCGTCCACTATCACCGCCCCACACAGCGCGTGCGCAGCGCCCACGAGCTCGACCACCGCCGGCCACAGCTCGATCATCGACTCGAGGCCTCCCTCCCCGACCGCGGCCTGCACGGACGCCGGCGCCCCGGCACCGGGCGTCGCCGGCGCCCCGGTGATGGGCCTCGCGGGCGCCTCTGCGACCGGCCTCACCTTTGCCCCGGTGATGGGCCTCGCGGGCGCCTCGACGGTGGGCGTCGCCTGCGCCGGCGGGTCGCTCACCGCATGCGTTCCGTGCGCCTCTGTCGCGATCGCCGGTGTGAGGCTCGGGTGCGGATCCGGTGGCGGCGGCGGGGCGACGGGCACCGCGGGGGCTCGTCCTCCCCCCTCGAGACGCTCTATCCGAGCCAGCAGCGCTCGCGTGGACCCATCGACCTCGGGCCTCGCCGCCTTCACGAGCGCCAACTCGAGGCGGGTACGCGGGTCAGAGCCGGCGCGGACGCCCTCAAGCGCCTCCCCGAGCAGCTCCAGCAGACGGACGACCACGGCGTGCTCGACGCGCTCGGCCTGCGCCCACAGGGCGGCGTCCGCCTCGGGCGTGAGCGACAGCTCGGCGGGCACTTCCTGAAGGCCCTGCACAACCAACAGCTCGCGTGCTCGCGCCTCCAGATCGGAGGCGAACGCGCCCGCATCGCGCCCCTGCTCGAGGTAGGAGGCGAGCGTCGTGAGCGCCCGCCGGGCATCGCCCGCCGCGACCGCGTCGATCGTCTCTTCCAACAGCCCGGCATCGGCGACTCCCAGCACCGCTAGCACGTCCTCGAGCGCCACCTTCGAGCCGCTGTAGGTGACCAGCTGCTCGAGCGTACCCAGCGCGTCGCGGAAGCTGCCCGTGGCCGAGCGGGCCAGCGCAGCGACGGCCTCCGGGGGGATGTCGATCGACTCCGCCTGCGCGGTGCGCCTGACCACGCTCGCGATCTGCTCCACGGTCGGGCGGTGGAAGTCGAAGCGGTGGCAGCGGTCCACCACCGTCGCCGGCACCTTCTGCTCCTCGGTCGTCGCCAGCACGAACACGGTGTTCGGCGGAGGCTCCTCGAGCGTCTTCAGAAAGGCGTTCCATGCGGCCGTGGAGAGCATGTGGGCCTCGTCGAGTATGTACACCTTCCGCCGGCCCGACACGGGCGCGTAGGCGACGCTTTCGCGCAGCTCGCGGATATCCTCCACCGAGTTGTTCGAGGCAGCGTCCATCTCGATCACGTCGAGTGAGTTGCCCCGCGCGATCGACACGCACGACTCGCACTCCCCGCAGGGCTCGCTCGTCGGGCCGCGCTCGCAGTTCAGGCACGCGGCGAGGATCTTCGCGGTCGAGGTCTTTCCCGTGCCGCGGGAGCCCACGAACAGGTAGGCGTGGTGCACGTTCCCCCGATCCACCGCGTTGCGCAGCGTGCGCACCACCGCCTCCTGGCCGACCACCTCGGCGAACGTGCGCGGGCGATGCCTGCGATACAGCGACCGCTGCTGTTGGGGTTGCTGCTCTGTCACCGACACCGTCGGCTGAGTCTACCCACGGTCGCCGCCCGGCCCATCCAGCCGCCCCGAGTGGATACCGTGCCCGCTCGTGAGACACTCGGTCAGGGGCATCCCGGCGCGGCTCGGCGATCTGGTGGCGATCCTCGCCGGAGCCGTCCTGCTGCGCCTGATCAACGGAGTCGGGTTCGCCAACTACGACACGCTCTACGCGCTCGCCTGGGGGGGCAGCTCGCGCGCGGCGTGACCCCCGCCTACGGGGTCCCGATCGCGCCCACACCCCATCCGCTCGTCGAGCTGCTCGGCGTGCTGCTCTATCCGCTCGGCCCGCGCGCCGTGGAGAACGTCACGGTGGCGCTCGGCTTCCTGGCGCTGTCGGCGTGCGGGTGGGTCGTCTACCGGCTAGGCTCGCACTGGTTCGGGCGCGCCGCCGGCGCGCTCGCCGCGCTGCTCCTGCTCACACGCGTGCCGATCCTCTCCTACGGCGTGCGTGCATATGTGGACGTGCCCTACCTGCTGCTCGTGCTCGGCGCGCTCCTGGTCGAGTCCCGCCGTCCGCGCGCGGGTGCGCCCGTGCTCGCACTGCTGGCGCTGGCCGGCCTGTTGCGCCCGGAGGCGTGGGCGTTCTCGGGCCTCTACTGGCTTTACATGATGGACTGGATCCCCCTGCCCGCCCGCCTTCGCGACCGCCTGCGCACGTACGCGCAGGCGCAGGGCGACCGGCCCCGCGACGATCGGTCCCGCAGCGGCCCGGACACCGGGGCCGGGCCACGCCAGGACGGCCGGCAGTTCCTGGTCCTGACCCTGCTCACCCTGTCGGCGCCGCTGGTCTGGATACTCAGCGACCTGTTGATCACCGGTGACCCGCTGTGGTCGCTCACGAACACCCGCCACACCGCCGAAGCGCTCGGTCGCATCACCGGGATCGCCAACGTTCCGGAGTACATACCCCGACGGATCGGCGAGATCCTCGGCCCGCCCGTGCTGGCCGGCGCCGCGCTCGGGGGAGTCCTGTCGCTGCTCTGGCTGCGCCGCCGCGCACTCGTCGGAGCGGCCGCCGGCGTGCTCGCGGTGGCTGTGTTCGCCCTGTTCGCCACCGTAGGGCTGCCGATCAACACGCGCTACGCGTTCCTGGCGTCGGCCATCCTCTGCATATTCTGCGGGGCGGGGGCATTCGGCTGGACGCGGCTTGACAGGGATGACCGGCGGCGGCGCTGGTGGATGGCCGGCGGAGCACTGGTGCTGGTCGCGCTCGCCGCCTTCGCGCCGTCGCAGTATCGCTCGGTACACGGCCAACTGGACAAACTGGCCCGCCAGCAGAGCATCGAAGGCGACCTGCTCGCGCTCGTCGACGACGGCGCGATCTCGCTTCGCTGTGGCGTGATCGGTGTCCCCAACCACGCCCCCATACCCCTGCTCGCGCTCTATCTGAAGACGAGCCCCCGGAACATCGTCAGCGCCCAGGTCAAGCCGATCTCCTCGGGGCAGTACATCGACCCGGCGAGCAGCGAAGTCGAACAGGACTACATCCTCGACCCCCACGATCCACATCTGCCGGTCAGCGTGCCGCCGGGCTTCACCGAGGTGCAGGCCAACCGCTCGTGGCTCATTTTCCAGCGCTGCCCCTCATAGGGCGGCTCCCGCGAGGGCCGGCGCGGGCGATCGCCGGGCATGGGCGCAAGGCAACGGACCGTGCACCCCTCTTCGAGGCTCAGCCGCCGGATGCCGATCGTCGCTGATCACTCCGATCCGGGAGCTCCCGCTGCGCCTGCCGGGGATCACTTAAGGCTGCTTCCTTCCGGACCTGACCTGATTCGCAAGCCGACACCGCGCGGGACCCGAACCATCGACGCTCTCTGCGACGGAGCAACCGGAGCAGAAACCCCTCGAAGGGGAATTCAGCCCCGCTAGAGCGGATTGCGGATTCAGGGCACCGCTACCTCCCCGCCTAGCACGGTCCGTCCACGATCCTACCGGAGTTCCGCTAGGCTGCCCGCTCGTGACCTACTTCATGAACCTCCTCACGAGTCGCTCGCGCATCGTCCTCGGTCTCGCGACGCTCGCCGCCACGATCATGATCGCGGGGTGCGGCTCGAGCAGCTCGAGCAGCACGATCGGCATCGGCAACGAGAACACGGCCAACGAAAAGCTGGCCAAATCCGAAACCGCCGCGAGCACCGGCGCGACATCCGCGAAGTGCCCGACGGGCGCCCCCGCGCCCTGCCCCTACGCGGCGACGACACCGACGAGCGGACCGCTCTCCAAAGAACCCACCGTGACGCCACCCAAAGGTCCGCCGCCCACCAAACTCGTGACCAAGGAAATCATCACTGGTACCGGCACCCAGGCGACCTCGAGCAGCACGGTCACCGTCAACGACGTCGGCGTGCTCTACTCCACCGGCAAAGAGTTCGAAAACACGTTCAAGCGCAAAGAACCGTCCACGTTCGCCCTCAGCGAGGTCATTCCCGGCTTCCGCAACGGCATCGCCGGCATGAAGGTGGGAGGACGACGCGAGCTCATCATCCCGCCGGCCGAAGGGTATGGCGAAAAAGGCAATCCGCCCGCCGTCCCGCCAAACGAAACGCTCGTGTTCGTGGTTGACCTGCTGGGCGCGTAGGGCTCAAACGAGCGCATTTCGAACAACCGCGCCGGGCTTCGGCGAGGTCGTGCGCGTCCGGACCCTGCTACTGCTGCCGATCGCCATGCTGATCGGAGCGGCGGGCTGTGGCGGGTCCCATCAGACATCGACCCCGGCGGAACTGAGGCTGCAGCGGGCGGACCTCGTCGCCGTGAGCCGCGAGCTTCAGGCCCTGGAGGGGCCGGTCGCCCGCGAGGTGGCCCCGGCGAGGGCCGCCTGGCCACTCGTCGCCAAAGGCCTGGCACGCGCCCCCGCGAGCGCCCAGCCATCGATCTCCGCAGCCGCCACGGCGGCCGCGAGCATCCGCCAGCCGCAACTCTTCGACGAAGCGAACGCGTCCTCGCTGACCGGTCCCGCGTCGGTACTCGCCGGACAGTTCCGCACCTTCGACGGACTCGCCACGCGTGGCTGGCAGCTGATCGGGGCGGCGATCGCGCAGATCGACAGTGGGCCTCCCAGCGCCGCACGCTTCGCGCGGGAAAACGTGGCGCTCTACATCGACAGCGTCTACGACGGCCACTTCACGCTGGCCCAGGTCGGCAAGGCGCTGGCCCTCGCCTACGCAAAGCTCGGCGGAGCGGCCGCGTTCGGACGAGCGCTCTCCCCCGCAGAAGTCCAAGCGCTGTCGAGCGCCTACTCCGAACCGGCCGTCCGCCTGCAGCCTCACCCCACGGTTCGGCTGGGATCCTGAGGCACCGCGCGGCCGGCACGAGCCACTCGCCGGGCGCTCGCGCACGGGCGGCGGCTCGGCTCGCGCGGGCCAATAGAATCCGGGACATAGGGCGCGTAGCTCAGTGGGAGAGCGCTCGCTTCACACGCGAGAGGTCGCAGGTTCGAAACCCGCCGCGCCCATTGGGGAAACCGGCACCGCCGGACCCTCAATCTGCTCGCTGGTGCCATTTGGTGCCACTATTCCGCCCCCGACGAGCGCCCGCAGACGGTCATGGGCGAGGCAGGCGTGATCACGTCGTTGCCCTCGGGCAGCTCCCCCTCGTCCAGAGCGACACAATCGCTCGCATCGTTTCGAACGACCTCTTTGCCACGGGACCAGTCGCGCCGCGATCAACCACTCTCGTGGGAGACCCCCAGCGGGACAAACAGGTACCAACCGGAGTCGGCTTTAGGCACGATCCGGATGATCAGAAGCATGCCCAGGGCACTCAGCGCGAACCCGGCCCGGATGATCTTGGCTGGGCGCCGGTCGCCCGCCTTGCGTCCGTCGCTTCGCCTTTGCCACGCTTGCGCTGCGGAGCACCTACCTAACGCGGGTGCGCAGAAAACACGTATCCCATCTCTATTGGCTCGCAATAGAGGCTTGGTCAGCGGCGCTCTCAGCGCTCGGTGGGCGCGTGGACCTGCGCCTCGCGCCGGCGGGCCCCGCGCGCGGCCAGGCCGCGGAGCTTCGCCGCCTCAGCATCCCAGTCATAGACGACGGCGGTCTTCGCGATGCGATCGTAGATCGCCTGGTGGGTGCGACCGAAGATGATCCCCAAGAACCCGATCCCCAGCGTCAGGAACCCGAGTGGGAACGCGATGAGGCGGATGATCGCGTGGCGCCGGTCGAGCGACCAGCCATCTGCCCGCACAATCCGCAGCCCCAGTAGCGCCATCCCGGGCGAGCGGGCGAAGATGGCCCACGAGTTGCCGAAGTAGAACGCAGCCCAGAGAAGCTCCCCCACGATGATGAGTCCATACGCGCTCTTGAGGTCCACGCTCCATGGTGTCGCGGCGTTGATCGCGAACTCCACCAGCGCGAGCGCCACGGCATAGACGACGCTGAGGATGAGGAGGTCCGCGCCGTAGGCCAGCAGGCGGCTCAGCGCACCCGCGTAATGACCCTGCTGCGCCATGACATCGCCCGCATCGCCGTCGGTCACCTCGACCCCCGTTCCGCGGCGTCCGGCTCCTCCAGCGGCGGGGACTCGGTACCCGACGCGGAAGCCGTGTCCTCGGTGCCCGTCTCGCCCGATGAGTAGCGGCGGTCCGACTGGCACCTCGCCCTCCTTGCGGCGCAGCATGCGGTTGACCGCGCGGCTGACGCGCGTGTCGACGCCTGCGGTCTGACTTCGGGCCGCATCGAGCGCCTCGCTGGCGAAGCCGCTCGTGGAGCGTGCGACGATCGTGCCCAGCTCCGTCTGTTCGACGACCGCGTCGACGTCGATGCGTTCCGCGATCCGGTTCACGTCAATGCGGTCGACAACGGCATCCAGGTCGATCCGCTGCATGAGCGCGTCGATGTCGATGCGCCGACCAGCCGATCGATGTCGATGCGCTGCACCAGAGCGTCGATCCCGATCCGCTGCACGAGCGAGTCGATGTCGATGCGGCCGACGAGCTGATCGATCTCGATGCGCTGCACCAGAGCGTCTATGTCGATCCTGCCGACGAGCTCGTCGATCTCGATACGGCGGACAAGCTGGTCGATGTCGATCCGTTGAACGAGCGCGTCGATGTCGATCCGGCCGACCAGCTCATCGATGTCGATGCGCTGCACCAGATCATCTATCTCGATCCCTCGCACCAGAGCGTCGATGTCGATCCGTTGCACGAGCGAGTCGATGTCGATGCGCTGCACGAGGTCGTCGATCTCGATCCGGCGGACGAGCTGATCGATGTCGATCCGCTGCACCAGGGCGTCGATGTCGATCCGCTGCACGAGCGCGTCGATGTCGATGCGCCCGACCAGGCGTCGATGTCGATGCGCTGCACGAGGTCATCGATTTCGATCCGTCGAACCAGAGCGTCGATGTCGATCCGTTGCACGAGCGAGTCGATGTCGATCCGACCGACCGAGCTGATCGATGTCGATCCGCTGCACCAGAGCATCGATGTCGATGCGGCCGACGAGCTCGTCGATCTCGATGCGGCGAACGAGCTGATCGACGTCGATCCGCTGCACGAGCGCGTCGATGTCGATACGGCCGGCCAGCTGATCGACGTCGATGCGCTGCACCAGGTCATCTATCTCGATCCGTCGCACCAGAGCGTCGATGTCGATCCGTTGCACGAGCGAGTCGATGTCGATGCGCTGCACGAGGTCGTCGATCTCGATGCGGCGCACCAGAGCGTCGATGTCGATCCGGCCGACGAGTTCATCGATCTCGATGCGGCGGACAACCTGATCAATGTCGATCCGCCGCACGAGCGCGTCGATGTCGAGCGCGTCGATGACGGAGGGCACGACCGCCTGGATCACGTGCTGCGTGCGGGCCTGAGCACCTGACCGCGCTTGAGACCGTATCTCGCGGCCGCGATCAATGAGCGGGCGCGTGGCGGTATTCAGCAGCCGGCCCGTAACGCCCGCGCCAGGCAGTGCCGAGACGAGTCGCCCAGCGGCGACGCTCGCGTTCCGGCCCGTTGCGCCCACCCGCAGCGCCAAGCGCGTCGCCTGCGAGGTCACACCCACAGTGAGGTCGGTCGCGACCAGCAACGCGCTCGTGACGCCGGAGTGCGGCCGATCGGGCTTGCGAGGCACGACCTCGGTTCCCGGCGACCGTGACTGTGGGCTCTTCTTGGCCATCGGCCACTCTGAATCTACCGTCCACGAGAACCGCTGCGCTTGGTGCGGCAGGGCGGTCAGCTACGGGAGGCGTCCGGTCACTTGCCCTCAGTGCTCTCCGAGAGGCGGCTCACAGGCCTGCTCGACGATCTCAGAACGAGCAGCGGGGGCAGCCCTGGAGCCGCGGTCCTCGCGGGCGTCCGGTCCCAGGGCTCGCCTTGATCTGCGGGCATGATCCGCCCTGAGGCTGCGCGGCTACGGCGCTGCCTCCTGAGTGAGCACCTGCTGCCACCACTCGGGGTTCGGACGGAACGGCGTTGCCGGCAGGCCGGTCGCATCCGTGTCGAAACGGTACGCGAGCCCGGCTGCGGGCTCGGCGCGACGCCGCGCCTCGCTCCAGTCCTCGGTGGCGGTCGTGACGTAGAGACGGTTGAGCCCTGGCCCGGCGAACGCGCAGGAGGTGCTCTGCGTCGCCGGCACCGTCAGCGCCTGACGCAGCACACCGTCCGGGGAGTACCGGTGCACCCGTCCACCCCCGTAGATCGCCACCCACAGGTCACCGGCAGCGTCCACGGTCATGCCGTCCGGCGCTCCGAGCCCCTCGGCCACCGTGACTAGCACCCGGCCCCCGGAGATCGTGCCCCCGGCGGGGTCGAACGCGAAAGCGCGGATCACGTGTGGGCCGCTGTCGATGAGGTACATCGTCCTGCCGTCGAGGCTCCAGCCGAGGCCGTTGGGAATCGTGAGGCCGTCAAGCATCAGCTCTACCCGACCCTCCCCGTCGAGCCGGTAGAGCGACCCGCCGCCGGCGTGGTGGTCGTCGGCCATCGTGCCGGCCCAGAAACGGCCCTGCGGGTCGCATGCGCCATCGTTCATCCGGGCCCCTTCGGGGGCGAGTTCGGCGAGCGCGCACAGAGAGCCGTCCGCCTTCATATGGACGAACCCCCGTCCTGCGGCGAGCAGCCAGCCGTCGTCGCCCTCGACGGGCGTGATCGCACCGACCGTCATGGGAACCCGGTAGGTGCGCACGGGGATGAGGGCGCCGTCCTCGGCGACCCGGTCGCGATAGACGCGTCCGGCCAGGATGTCGACCCGCAGCAGCTCGCCGCGGCGGGCGTCCCACCGCGCCCCCTCCCCGAGCAGCGTCTGCTCGGTCGTGCAGGCCACGGCCGGGCCGTACGCCCCCGGCTCTCCGGTCTGATCGATCGTGGGCTGCACGCGAGGCCCCGGCGCTCAGGCTGGTGAGAGGATCCCCTGCGAGAGCATTGCGTGGGAGAGCATGCCTCCGGAGAGGACCCTGGCGTCGAATCCATTCTGCACCAGGATCCGCGCGGCGTAGTAGGCGCGTTGCCCGGAGCGGCAGACGGTGAGGATCTCGCGATCTCGGGGCAGCTCATCCAGGCGTGAGCGCAGCTCACCCAGGGGGATGTTGACCGCCTCGGGCACCTGCTCCACCGCGAGCTCCACCTTCTCGCGCACATCGAGCACGAATGCGTTCCCGGCGGAGTCCCAGTGGCTGATGGGCATGTCGCCGCGAAGGATGTCGGCCGCGACCATCCCCGCGAAGTTGACCGGGTCCTTCGCGCTTCCGAACGGCGGCGCGTAGCAGAGCTCGGCCTCCTCGAGGTCGTACACGGTCGCGCCCATCTGGATCGCCAGCGCGAGCGTGCTGGTGCGCTTGTCGACCCCGTCCTTGCCGATCGCCTGCGCTCCGAGCAGGCGTCCGTCGGACTTGCGGAAGAGGACCTTCATTGCGATCGGCTTGGCACCCGGGTAGTAACCGGCGTGGGAGTTCGGATAGATGTAGATCTTCTCGAAATCGCCGTCACCGAGGCTCTTGAGCGTCTTCTCGCTGGCGCCGGTCCAGGCGGCCGCTGCGCCGAACAGCTCGATGATCGACGTGCCCTGGGTGCCGCGGAAGCGCGAGTCGCGCCCGGCGATCACGTCGGCCGCGATGCGTGCCTGGCGGTTGGCCGGTCCTGCGAGCGCGATCAGGCTCCACTGCCCGGTGACGAAGTCCCTCACCTCGATGGCGTCGCCGACGGCGAAGATGTCCGGGTCGCTCGTGCGCATCTGATCGTCGACGCGGATGCCCCCAAGCTCGCCGATCTCGACCCCGGCCATCCTCGCCAGCGTCGTATCAGGCCGCAAGCCGAGTGCGAGGATCACGAGGTCCGCGTGATGGCGCTTGCCGGACTGCGTGGAGACCTCGAGCGCACCGTCCTCGGACTGCTCGAATCCGGCGACCCCGTCGTTGAGCGCGACTTTCACGCCATGCATCTGAAGGAAATCGCCGATGATCTGCCCGTACTCCCGATCGAGCGGAGTGAGGACCTGATCGGCCATCTCGACCACCGTCACCTCGAAGCCGCGACGAACGAGGTTCTCGGCCATCTCAAGGCCGATGAATCCGGCGCCGACGATGACCGCTCGCCTCGGTGGACGCGCGGTCTGGAACCCCGAGTACTTCCCCATGCCGACGAGGAAGCTCGTGCCTCGCTCGATCCATCCGCGGATCTCTTGAGCGTCCGGCACGGTCCTCACCGGGAAGATGCCAGGAAGGTCTATGCCGGGCAGCGGCGGGCGGATCGAGGGCGCCCCCGGAGAGAGCACGAGCTTGTCGTAGTTCTCGCTGCTCACCTCACCAGTGGCGGCGTCCCGCAACTCCACCGTCTTGCTCTCCGGCGAGACGCCGATTGCCTCGCAGTTGATCCGGCAGTCGACGGCGAAGTGCCCGCGGAACACCTGCTCGTTGGCGACCAGCAGGTCCGCATCGTGCTCGATCACGCCCCCGACGCGGTACGGCAGACCGCAGTTCGCGAATGAGACGTACGGCCCTCGCTCCACCATCAGGATCTCGGCCTGCTCGTCGAGCCGGCGCAGGCGTGCCGCACACGACGCGCCGCCGGCCACACCACCGACAATTATCACCTTCATCGTGTTACCTCAGTTTTCGTTTGCATGGTCGTGTGCTCCGGGGGCAGCGGCCCGCCGAGCCGGGATCGACTTGAACCGATCATCGCGTGCCTCATAGCTTGGATGGGGCGCCAAGTGCTCAGGTCCGCGCCCGCTCCGACGCCGCTCCCCCTCGCCCCTGCGGCGGAACCTGCCCGCCTCGAGGCCGCGGCGCTCATGACTGAACCCAGGGGTCGCGCCAGCCTCCGTAGTCAGCGACGAGCGCGTTCGCTGCCTCGGGACCCCACGTTCCCTGCCGATATGTGTGTACGGGAGGCGGCGCGTCGAGCAGGGGCTGAAAGATCCGCCACGCCTCCTCGACTCCGTCCTGCCGGGTGAAGCGCGTGCTGTCGCCGATCACCGCTGCGTGGAGCAGCACCTCGTAAGGGGTCGCACCCTCGCCGCCAATTTCCTCGAGCTCGACGTCGAACGGAATCGGTGCGGCTCGAGCGGCGTCGAAGCGGCGGGCGTCAAGGACCATCCGGATCCCGGTCGACGGATCGAGCTTGATCACCAGTTGGTTCGGCTCCGGTCGCCGCTCGAGCGCTGCGAAGCCAAGCTTGGGAGCATGCTTGAAGATGAGACGGAGCTCGGTCTGCGTGACCGGCAGGCGCTTACCCGTTCGGATGAAGAACGGGACGCCCGACCAGCGCCAGTTGTCGATTTCGAGGCGAAGTGCTGCGTAGGTCTCGGTGGTCGAGTCGGGGGCGACGCCGGCGATGTCCAGGTAGCCCTCGTACTGGCCACGCACGTAGTTGATGGGGTCGGCTTGCGGGATCGCGCGGAACACGGATGCCAGGGCGTCTTTGATGGTCTTCGGGTCGCCTCCGGCGGGTGGCTCCATCGCGGCCGCCCCGAGAGCCTGCATCAGGTGATTGACGACCACGTCGCGGAGCGCGCCGACGGGGTCGTAGAAGTGCCCCCGGTCCTCGACGCCGAAGTCCTCCGCCATCGTGATCTGGACGCACTGGACGTGGTTGCTGTTCCAGACCGGCTCCAGCATCCTGTTGGCGAAGCGAAGGAAGATGATCTCCTCGAGGCCCATCTTCCCGAGGTAGTGATCGATGCGGTAGAGCTGGGCCTCCTCCACGTACTCATGCAGCTCCTCGGCCAACGCTCGGGCGGAGGCCTGATGGTGGCCGAAGGGCTTCTCGACCACTACCCGTCCGGAGTCGGTCAACCCGGCTTCGGCCAGGCCCTTGACGACCGTCGCGAACAGGAACGGCGGGATCTCGAGATAGAAGACGGGTGTCGCCGCGCCTCCGATCGCCTCACCCACGCGCTTGTAGGTGGACGCGTCGGCGAAATCGCCCTGCACGTAGGACAGCCGCGCCGCGAACCGCTCGAAGACCTTCTGATCGAGCTCCTCGCCGGTGCCGACGATCGACTCTCGCGCGCGCTCGACGAGCTCGTCCACCGTCCAGTCGTCCACCGCCACACCGACGATCGGGAACGAAAGCAGCTCGCGCTGCTCCAGCCTGTAGAGCGACCGGAACGTCATCACCCTCGCCAGGTCACCGGTGATCCCGAAGATCACGAGGACGTCCGCAGGCTGATCGCTGTTGGTAGGCGTGCGTCGCCGTGTCGCTGCGCCAGCCAGCGTCATCTCCTCCTTCCAAAGTCGCTAACAGAGTCACCGACCACCCTCACGTCTGGGTAACTCGGACGCATCCGGGATTACTAGAGCAGAGATACGGTACTTGGCCGCGCAGCACCGGCCCAGTTGGCGCGAGGTACCGGCGGTCGTGCGGCTGGCGCCACAGACGACGCACTGCTGCTTCCGCCACAGGATCGAGCGCTCCGGTAATCGAGTCCCCCACGCCCGTAGCGGACGACACCCGAGATCGTGGTCCGACCCCTAAATGGCCAACGCTCCCTTGACCAGGAGCCAGCCGCCCATGCCGAAGGAGATGATCAGCACGATGGTCCGTGCGTGGGCGCCGGCCCATTCCTGAACCTTCTGAACCAGCCTGCGCGCGGCCGACGGGTTCACGATGCAGATCGCCAGGACGAGGATCGGCAGGGCAAACCAGATCGCGTTGTAGATGGCGATCTCGAGCAGCCCACCGGGGACGTCCGGTTCTTGGGTGACGATCAGATCGAGAGCGAGGATGTAGAGGAGCCCAGGGATGTGCGTGGCAGGGCCGGCAAGCGCCGCGGTGCGGGTCGTGACCTTGATCTGGCGAAGACGCTTCCCTCGAGCGTCCGTGGGGCGATCGTCGGCGACGGCTCCAACGCGCACGCGTCCGGCGAGCACCGCGACGCCAAGACCCAGCGCCAGGACGCCGGCCAGGATCTCGGCGATCGCCTCCGTCCGGTCCGTTCCGGCGTGAAGTTCGATCCCGCTGAAAGCGAAGATGACGGCCACCCCCACCGTGACCGTGAAAGCGAGTCCTGCAACTAGGTAGGCGGCCATCAAGCGTGTGGGCGGGCTCTCGCGGACCAGCGCGTAGACCGCCACGAGACTCGTCGGCCGTATGGCGCTCGCCAGCGCCAGGAGGATGATCTCGATCGTCACGGAGGAATGCCGACCCTATATGCGAGCTGCGGGAAGGGCCCGGCTGCTGAGTCTCGTGATCGCACTGCCGCTAGGTGCGCGCATCACCGACCAGCAGATCACCCGTCGCGTCGCGTGGGGGGCGACCGCCGTGGTCGCGGGCGTCATCCTCTTTCTGGCGGTTGGCTCCCCACAGGCAGGAACCTCCAAACCCAGGTCGGCAGCATGGTGGTCGGCATGCATCGCCACGGCGGCGATCGTCGGCGTCATGTTCATGCTCGGCCGCCACCGCCACGGCGCCATCAAGGCGCTCATCCTCGGTTCGGCGGCGGGTTTCGCGTTTGCCCTACAGGCCACGGTGACGAAGGAGTTCGTCACCCTGCTGGGCAACGGCATCTCGACACTGCTCTCCAGCTGGACCATCTCCGTCCTCATAGCGTCGGCCCTGATCGGCTTCGTGCTGCAGCAGTCGGCTCTGAAGACCGGCGTGCTGGCACCCGCTATGGCCTCCTCCAATGCGCTGACCCTGTTCGCCAGCGTCATCCTCGGCATCACCGTCTTCGGCGAGACCCTCTCCAACGGGAACGGCCGCCTGGCCCCGGCCTTGATCGGGCTCGGCGTCGCGATCATGGGGATAATCCTGCTCGCCGGTGCGCAGCCTCCGGAGCGTGCCGGGCCGCCCTCCACGCCCCCGCCAACCACCGGGGACGCCGGCGGCTAAGGGACCCGCGCAGGAGGGCCGCACGATGGCGAGAGGCGCCGGCGCGCCGCGAGTTAGCCCATGAGCGGATGCATGGGCCTAAACTCAGCCGAAATGAGCGCAAATTGGCAGTTATCCAGGGATCGGCCTTGGAGACAAACTAGTGCTGATTTGCAGGGAAAACCAGGCCAATTCGGCAGGGAGCAGTCCTCTTTCACACGCGAGAGCTCGCAGGTTCGAAACCCGCCGCGCCGAGGACGCTCATCGCGAGCCTATTCCATCAACACCCTCTCGATCCCTTCGTCGAACGACGACAACGGTAGAAACCCCCTTCCGAGCTTCTTCATCGCGCTCCCGGACCTGCCGATCAGGAAGGACGGGGTGCCAGTGAGGCCCTCGTTGATCGCCGCCTGGCCGTCGGCGATAACCTTGTCGGCGAGCGCCGGTTCGCTGCGGTCGCTGATCCACTTCGGGAGATTCAACCCCGGCACCTGACTAGCGATGCCCCGGAGGTAGCTTTCCGTGACGTAGCCGGAGTCCTCTTCTCCCTGCTCGTAGTAGAAGAGCTCGACGAAGTACCACATCTTGTCCTGCTTGCCCGCCGCGAGCGCCGCGACCTGCTGGGTGTTGAACACCTCCAGGTTGCGCGTAGCCGCCCTAAACGAGCGGTACTCGATCTTCAGCTTGCCGCTGCGCACCCACCTTTGGATGATCGAAGGCAGTGCCTCGAGCGAGAAATCCCTGCAGGTCGGGCACTCCAAGTCGCCGAAATATTGGAGCGTAACCGGGGCGGTCGGACTACCAAGCATGTTCCCGCTCTGCGGGATCCCGCCGATAGCCGAGTCGACGTTCGTAGTCGTTTCCCTCGCCTTCTTGGTACCGCTGACGACCGTCTTGGTCCCGCCGCCTGACCCGATCAGGACCACAACGATCGCGATGGCGACGACCGCCAATACGATCCCCAGTTGCGTCAAGCGCGTGCGCAGCACGGCGCTCGGGGTCTCAGCCTCCTTGAGCACCTTACGGCGCGCGCTTGGCTGATCGCTGCGCTGCTTGCGCGTTGGGTCTTCCTCGTCGCCCTCCACTGGGCTCATGAGCGCAACGTTCGCTGCCGAGGCGGGTCTTTAGGGGCCCCGAGCCAGGCGGCGAACTAGGGACTCGCCTCCGAGGCGGCCTTCTCGGGTTCTCCCCTTAGGTTCAGCCACCAGTTCAGCATCGGCAGCAGAAACAGGATCGCGCCGAATATGATCAGCACGATCCCGGCGTCGATAAGGGTACTCCCCAGCTTCGCCCATCCCCATGCGTTGAGCAGCAGACCCCTCAGCGTCTCTCCCGTGAACAGGGCCGTACTCTGCCTAACGAGCGTTGAGCTAGCGCCTGTCTGGGCCAGCGGATTCCTCTCGGAGTAGACCAACTGGGAATAGGTCAGCCCGCCCGCAATCGCCTTCAGGTCTGCGGCGATCTGATCGTTGGCGAACAACCGCGCCTGCTCACCGCTGAGCACCTGCTGCCCAGCATACTTTTCGAGGTCTGGGTACACAGCCGGTTTCAGGAAGCGGATCTTCTGCGGGGCCAACTGTTCATGCACAACTTCGTGTGCATAGTTGCCGCCGACGATTGCCAGGATGCCGACCACGATCATTGCTACAGCCGCTCCGGCTGCGATGGGCGTCAAGCTGGTGACTTTCTTGAGGAATGCACGCACGAGGCGCTCTTGTCTGCCTAACGAAACCTTGGGATAGCGTTCTAACGGGTGCTCGACACTACACGCGGTCGCAACAACCGCTCATCGGGGAGCGACCGCAGTCCGACTCAGTGAGAACTACGCTTCGGAGAACTACGGCTCGTCGGCGTTCGGCAGGGTGCCCGCCACTCCGTGGTGCCGACCACGCCCGCCGAGCAGGCGGCTCACGCGCGAGGCGAGCGCCCGGGCATCCTGGGTCAGTCGCGCTGGACTGACATCTTCAAGCCCACGATTGCGGCTGTGAACGGCGTGGCCTACGCCGGTGGCCTTGAGTGGGCGTGCTGGACGGACATTGCAATCGCCGACGAGCACGCCACCTTCGGCGTCACATGCCGGCGTTGGAACATCGGCCTCGCAGACGGCGGCACCCAGAAGATACTGGACGGCCTGCGCCGCTTCAACCAGCGCGATCATCTCGACCGCCAGCACGAGAAGACACCCCTCACAGCAGGCATCTCCCGCCCACGCAGCACACCCTGAAGCGGTCTGGCGGTCTTGGAAGCCTCTTCGAGGGCGCTGCGCCCAGCCCGTAGTTTCCGCCGCCCTGCTTGTGGCTTGGCACCGATGGCGGGTGCTCCAGTATGGCGCGAGGCTATCTACGTGACGTTCCAGCCCCGAGAGGAGAGGGACGCCACACCTGCGCGAAGCGGCTGGCCCTCCCTGGTCGGTTCGCTCAGGCGAGAAAGCGCAGCACCACGCCGCACGGGCGCTCCGTCCTTCCTCACCGCCCGTGCGGCGCTGCGTGGTCACGCCGCGACCGCCTGCCGGGCTCGATATGACACCTGCCAGCCGTAGAAGATTGGCAGACAGCCTAGCCCTCATCTGCCCCTCGGCGTCCATGACTACTGGCGGGTGTCTTAGCCTGGATCCACCGATGAGTTGCGTGGCTGGGCGCGCTTGATGCTGCGGACGGCGTTTTTGAGTATCGGGTCGGGGTTGAGCAGCGTGATGGGGGTCGAGCGTCTCACGCGAGTCCTCAGTTGGCGCGTTTCGGACAGCATTTGGCGTGCCGGAGTTGGCGGGAGCGGCAGCTGGTCCTCGGTCGCGGTGCGGGGTGCTTCAGGCGAGTTCTGGTAGAGCGCGGATGCGGGCGAGTGCCTGGATGAAGTCGTCTTGCCAGGGCCAGCCGGCTGGAAGGTGAAGCGTCCACTGGCGTCCGGAGCGGGTCAAGCGGCCGGGGATCTGAAGCAGCCGGCGGCGCATGGTGCGGGCGGTGCGCACCGTCTGGCCCTGCAGCCCGATCAGCGAGGTCCAGCGCTGAAGGTTGTGCGCCAGGCATGCGATCACCGTCCAGGCGCTGTTGGCGTTGAACTTCCCGGACGGGAAGTGCGCGAGCGCTTGGTCTTTGAGATCGCGGATCGCGAGCTCCACGACGGCGTGCTGGCGGTGCTCGGTCTCGACCACCTCGAGCGGATCGGTGCGGTTGGTGATGAAGGGGAAGTGCCGCCAGTCCGGCCAGAGCTCCCCCTGCGCTCCGACGAGGCGTGTGCGCCGGACGATCAGCCGGGTGCCCGCGTGATGCGTCTCTGCGATCTGTGCCTGCCCGTCGGCGGGGTAGTCAGTGAGCGCCTGCCACGCCGGCTCGGGGATCTGTGCGATGGCGTGCGCCACCGAGGGTTGCTGGCGCACGCTGATCGAATAGGCCCAGCCCGCCCTCTGAAGGCGGGCGATCAGCTTCTTGTTCCAGAACGCCGAGTCGGCGCGCAAGAGCTTCTCGCCGCTGGCGCCTGCGCGGGCGACGCGGGCGATCAGCTCCTCGGCGAAGCGCAGCACTCCACGGCTGGAGTTCGCCTTGCCCTTGCGCAGGCGCACGTGCAACACCTCGCCGGTGCCAGCCCGGCTGGCCATCAGCGGGTGATACCCGCGCCGTTTTGTGTACCCGAAGGAGGCGCCCTGCTTCTCATAGCCGTGGACCTCGCCGATGAAACTGTCGACATCCACGACCAGGCGCCCGTCGCCCGGGCCAGCACCAGCCCGCCACGCGCGCGTGAGCGCCTGCGCGAGCAGCCGGTCGAGCTGGCGCACATGCCCGAAGGTGAACGCCCGCAAGAACGTTCCCAGCGTCGACGGCGCCGGCAGCCAGCCGCCCAACAGCCGGCGTGTACGACCAGCACGCAGCACCTCGCAGTCATCGATGCAATCAGCGCCCAGCAGCATCCCGAAGACGAGCGCCATCACCTTCCTCCCCGCGTTCGCGGCGCCGGGCCGATCAAGAGGCAGCGCGACGCACCGGCTGACCAGCCGCTCGATCCCAAGCCGCCCGGCGAGCGTCGCGACCAGCGCGATCCCGGCGTCTGAGATCACGCGCTCATCGTCGAATGACACCCGCACGCCGTCCAGTCCGACCGGCTCGTCATCCTGCACCATCAAGGTGACCTCCTGACGCTGGGCCCCGGCTGCCGACACAGCCTGGAAAAGCCCGGCTCAGGAGGTCACTTAAGAGCACACCGCCGGACGGAAAGTCGAGCTCATCGGTGGATCCAGGCTTAGTCGTCTGCCGCTTAAAACCATCGGGCAATCCCGCCGCCGCCCTGAGGCGCAGCCCCCTGGCTCACCTCCCATCCCGACCGCCGCGCCCGATGCGCTGAGCTACGCGGGGCGTTCCGCCCGCGCCGTTGACCGGGTGCCGCACCAGGCCCTGCCGGCTGACGGCCCAGGCCGGCACGAGGGGAGCACACCTTCCATGTGGCCGCCCTCGTGCTCCAGCGCTCGGCTATCGACAAGGCCGTCGGTGGCGCTCCGTTCTACTTCCTAGGGCAGGGCGCCTTGAAGTTAGCGAAGGCTCTTTCGCCCGGAACGCGCGCTGGCAGATCGGCGATGTTGGCAAACGTCAGTTCCGCCTTGACCGGGTAGCCGCCCTTCGGGCACGAGCCCTTCTTCGGCATGGTGCCGTAGTAGACGGTCTTCTTGCCCTTCTTGTAGGCGGCGCCGGCGTACACGACGAGCTTTTCGACCGATGCGTCGGCTGCACCCGGGACCGTTTCAACCAGCGGCACTTCAGTGTTGTTTTTCGGCGTGCTCCCGAGGGTGACCGTTCCGGGGGAGATGATTTCAAACGAAGCCGGCGTGACTCCCTTCGAGAAGAAGTAGAGACCGCCGCCGGGTGCGAAGAATCCCTCGACCCTCGATTTCTCTTCGGTCACTTCTTTTCCGAACCGGACGACGCCGAGCGCATAGCTTTCCTTCGAGAGGATGGTGCTCGGGCTTTCAGGCTGCGGAGCGGATATCGGGAAGGTCAGAAGGGACTGCTTCGGGCACGACGAGGTCCCGATCGCTTTTTCGCCCAGTTTTTCAAGCGACGCTTTCGTGCAGGTCTTGAACCCTGACGGGTGAAGCTTGGTGCCTTTGGGGAAGGAAACGTTGACCCCGATCAGCGGCGCCGGGTGGCCTTCGTCGTATTCGGTGCCTTTGATCGTGAACTCGAACAGGGCGGCTGCACCGGCGCCGTAGATGTTTCCGGTGTGGGGGTAGTGGGGGATCGGGATGGCCGTCTCTTTGAGCGTAACCGTGGGCGCCGCCGAGGCGGCCGCGGGCACGCTCAGTAGTGCCAGACCGAGCACGGCCAGACAGGTGGATGCTCTGCGCATCAGAATGGCTCCTCTGCTTGATGGACAGGTCCGCCTCGATCCGGGTGGCCCGGAACCATGCCGGTCCGGCGGTATCGTCGCGACGGAAACATTTCAAGCTGATAGCACCCGGGCGAGTGAGATAGTTGCGCCCATTACGCGAGAGATGCTCGGCGCCGCGCTTACATCGCCACGTCAGCCGTCCGGCCGGTGGCGGTCTTTGGACCCCTCTTGGATGCCGCCGTCGCCAGTGCACGCGCCGAACTCGCAGTAACGTTGAGTGACATGGGCGGGCTCGATGTAACGCTGGCCGGCGACACGATCGGCGGCGATCGGGGTGCGTCTGCGGGTCGGGCCGCCCGCGTCCTGGTCGTCTACGAACCCTGTCCTACGGGCAGGGCGGCGCTGCGGGAGGCAGCTGAACTGGCCAACGCGGGCAGCGAGCTGACGGTTGTGACGCTCGCGCCGCAGGCCCGTCCGCTGCTATGGGGCAAAGCGGGCGGAGAGGGACCGTACAACATCGCGGTGCGAGAGGAAGCCGAGATGGAGCTTCGCCAAGCGCGGGACATCCTCGGATCCGTGGCCGGGCGAGCCGCGTTCACCGTGCTCGCCGGCACTCCCCCGCCGCTCGCGCCGTGGGCTGCGGCGCAGGCATTTGACCTCGTCCTCCTTCCCCACCATCGGTTCACGCCGGGCGGCAGTCACCTTGCCAGGGGCTTGCGGCGGGCGACGTTCGCCGAGGTTCGTCTCGTCAGGTAGCCGAGCTCAACGGCGCGAGAGCACGACGACCGGGATCTCCCGGTCGGTCCTCGCCTGGTACTCGTCGTAGGCCGGCCAGACCTCGGTCATGAGGGACCAGAGGCGGCTGCGCTCCCCGCCTTCAGCCGTCGTCGCATGCACAGGCACCTCTTCGCCCCTGACCTGGATCACAGCGTCGGGATCGGCCTTCAGGTTCTCAAACCAGCTGGGGTTCTCCGGGGCCCCGCCCTTCGATGCCACGACCACCCATCTGTCGCCGTCGGTGCGGTGGATGAGCGGCGTCGTCCTTGCCTCGCCGGATGTCCGCCCCCTGGTGGTCAGCAGGAGGATCGTCGTTCCGCGCCAGTGATAACCCCGCTCTCCGGCCGTCTCCCGGTAGACCCGGACATGCTCAGGACCGAACAGATCATCGTCGGACTGGGCCATCGTCGGCAAGTCTAACGATGAGGACGAGAGGGGACGGGTGGCGGGTAGAGCGCGCTTTGGCCGGCCGCCGCCGATGCCCCAGGGCCCCAGCAGCCACACCGCCGAGCACACCGGCGAGCAGCAGTGACAACAACGAAAGTCGCGTCAGCACCACGGTGTTCAATCGACGCCTCGCTTGCCGGGCCGGTCAGAGATCCCCCTGAAGGACCGTAACCAGCGCGTCGGGCCTTGATACGTGACTAATGGGTCAATTCACAAGTCCACGGTGAGCTTGCAGCTGTGGTTCTTCGCCGTTCTACCTCATGTCAAGTACTCGCTGCGGCATCAGCGCCAAGCAGCTCGAACGCGAGATCGGCGTGACGTACAAGACCGCACATCGCATGTTCAAGCTGATCAGGACCCTGCTCGCCGACGATGACGGTGAGCCGCTATTCCGGTAGTTAAGTTAGAGATCGACGAGACTGCCTATCGGCGGTAAAGCCGCGCGCATACGACACCGTGGGCATAGACACGTTCAGAGGCGATCAAATGGGCCAAGGAGCGCAAGACCTACCGTTGCTCGGAATGGTCGAGCGCGAGAGGACACGTCCGCGCTCATGTTGCATAGCCCGACCGCTCGCTCTCAAGGTGGTCGACACTGTGCGCTCACGTAGTACGTGCTGCCCTCAGCGATGGTCTTTACGGACGACTGGGCCGGAATACCGTCAAGCTCTACATACGCACACATCCGCATCACCGCCGCGTTCTAGCCACTCAGAGCGCTAGTCTACGTTGAGGGCAACATCTCACGTATAATCCGGCCATGGACGCAGTGTTCAGGGCCCTGGCCGACCCTACTCGCCGGAGCCTGCTCGACGAGCTGTTCAGGGTGGATGGGCAGACGCTCGGCGCACTTGAGCAGCGGTTGCCGATGACGCGCTTCGGCGTGATGAAGCACCTCCGCGTGCTCGAAGAGGCGGGGCTCGTGACCGCCCGCAGGCGCGGCCGCGAGAAGCTGCACTTCCTGAACCCCGTCCCGATCCGGCTCGTCCACGACCGGTGGGTGAGCAAGTATGCCGAGCCGTGGGCCGCAACGCTGAGCGACATCAAGCAACGATTGGAGGAGAAGACGATGGAAAGGGTATTCGAGATCTACATCAAGACGACCCCGGATCGCCTCTGGGAGGCGATTACCGACGCCGAGTTGAGGCGCAGGTACAACTTCGGCGTGGGCGTGAAGTCCGACTGGGCGCCCGGCTCGCGCTATGAGGCCTCCGCGGGATCCGTCCCGATCGCCGAGGGCGAGAACCTGGAGGTCGACCCGCCCCGCCGGCTCGTTCAGAGCTTCAACGCCCTGTGGGGCAAGGACGTCAGGGCCGAGGGCACCTCCAGGGTCACATGGGAGATCGAGCCGATCGAGGATTCATGTCGCCTGACCGTCACGCATGAACAGCTCCGCGAGGGCGCCAACGAAGAACTCTACGGCGGCTGGCCGATGATCCTCTCAGGCCTTAAGACGCTGCTTGAGACCGGGGAGACGCTCACGACGCCCGGCTCGCTGCGCTACTCGCAGGCGCCGCAGGCGGCGAGCTGACATGGCCTACGACGAGGATCTCGCCCACCGCGTTCGCGAGCAGCTCGCGCAGGAGGCAGGCGTCATCGAGAAGGCGATGTTCGGCGGACTGGCCTTCCTCCTGCGCGGCAACATCGCTGTCGGGCTCTCGAGCGCGGGGGAGCTGATGGTCCGTGTGGGAGCAGACGCGACCGACGACGCGCTTTCCAGACCCCACACGCGCCTCTTCGACATGACCGGACGACCGATGAAGGGCTGGATCCTCGTCGCACCCGAGGGCATGAGGACCAAGCGCCAACTCGGCGCCTGGGTCCGGCGGGGACTGGAGTTCGCGCGCACGCTTCCCGCCAAAGGATGAGCGGACGTGCCGGCTCGCGCGCGCGAGCCCTGCCGCCGCCCCCCAAGAGCGGCGGCAGGATCTTCGCGGCCCGGCTAGCGCATGCGAGGGTCTTGGAAGAGGTCGTCGATCCGCGCGGTCCCGCTCAGCGAGATGATGCGTAGCGCCACCTCGACGGTACCCGAGGTTTCAAGCGCTTTGGCCACGAGCGGACCGGTGTGGAAGATGGTCGAGGGCCCCCAGGCAGCTTTGGCGGCGGTCTTCTGGCCCGGGTCGCTTCCGTTGACGCTCCCGTAGATGATCTGGGCATTGACCGTCGCTTCGGCCCCTTCGCTGCGCACGAAGAACCTGAAGGTGTGTTCGGATGAGCTGACGCAGACGGGCGGGGTCTGCACCGAGGCGCCCGCCGGTAGCTGCAGAGCGTCCAAGCCGAGGTTGCCGCTGGCGGCGTTGGGCTCGCCGCCGGCCACCGTCTTTGCTCCGGCGGACAGGGTCCATCCTGTGAGCGAGCCTTCGAAGTTTCCGCCCGGGACGAGTGAGTAGGAGTTGGTGTCGCCCCAGGCCGCGAAGGGCTCAGAGAGCGCTGCGCTGGGACAGGTAGCCGCAGTGGCCGCCTGCGCCGAGGCGACCGGCAGGACGCCCGAGAGGCCGGCGAGGGTGAGCCCCGCGAGGACGCCTGCAAGCACCAGGAGCGAGCCCCTTGATGGGGCCGGTGATTTGACTTGGGACCATGTTGTAATCATCAGAAGCCTCCGTGCCTTCGCTTGCCGTTTCCTAGCGGCTGTAGGGGTCGATGTATACGTCGCTGATCGCCCACTTCTGGCCCCAGTTGCTGCCTTCGAACACCAGGTGGACAGGGGTGATCGTGCTTTCCGCTCCCGGCAGGGGCAGGTTGCCCGCCAGTTCCAGAACAGGGCTGAGTGTCCAGGAGCTGCCGCCCTCAAGGTAGCCGACGGAGACGTAGTGCGAACCGGATTCGTCGGTCCAGGCCAGACCCACGTTCAACCCACCCCAACCCGCGGCCTTGCGGAGGAGGAAGCGGAACGAGGGGTATTCGCTGCTGACGCAGAACCCCGGCGAGGTGGCCCTGCCCCTCGACCTGATCTTCAGCGCGTGCCTGTCCCCCGTCGGTATCGGGACTTCGTTTTCGCTTTCCACCGAGGCGCCGGAGAGCGACCAGCCCGGAGCACCGGATTCGAACGTGCCGCCTTCGACCAGCGTGTAAGCGGCTTCGTCGCCGAACTGCGCGAACGCCTGTGATGTCGGGCTTGACGGGCACGCAGCGCCCGCCACGGCGGGTACGGCGCCGATCAGCAGCGCGCTGGCGGACAGGGCCGCGACGACGTTTCGCACCCGGTGCGGTTTGATTATGGATGGCATTGCAGGACCTCCATGTCCTATCGCGGAGAGCGCGACAGATTTGTTGAGGTCGGCAGCCGGGCGGTCTCTGGGAGATCCCTGGCTTTGCGTCCCCGCCTCGCGACGGGTTTGCCTTGAGCGACGTTGGCTTTGCCCGGAACTTCGGCCCGATCCTCGATCCACCTGAAGACCGGCCGGCCGGAGTGGACGAAGGGGCCGACACCACGTCGGCCACTCCAGCCGACAGGCCTGTCGTCTTTTCCGCCCGACACGGCCCGGCTCGCCGAGTCTGCCCTCGACGCCAGCCGCATCTCGAGCGTCGATCGGCGAAGATCCCTATGCGTGCACACGGGTGGCATGAGGCAGCGGACCGGCGCCCTTAGAACCGGCGAGCTCGGCTTCTGGTGGCGATCGCTGGGTGGCCCCGCAGCGGCTCGGCCACCGTTGCCCGGTCCGATGGAGG
Source organism: uncultured Solirubrobacteraceae bacterium (assembly GCA_963730575.1). Classification (GTDB taxonomy): domain Bacteria; phylum Actinomycetota; class Thermoleophilia; order Solirubrobacterales; family Solirubrobacteraceae; genus Palsa-744. The sequence goes on along the minus strand of CAVSSG010000002.1, from coordinate 745,271 downwards.
CCGACGTGGCGATCGTGGGGGCCGGCTACACCGGGCTGTGGACCGCCTACTACCTCAAGCGGGCCGAGCCCTCGCTGCGGATCGTGGTGCTGGAGCGCGAGGTGGCCGGCTTCGGCGCCTCGGGTCGAAACGCCGGATGGGTCTCGGGCTTCTTCTCCGGGCCCCCGCGCTCATACGACCGTCGCGGGGGCCCTGCGGGCTTCGCTGCACTGCAGCGAGCGATGTTCGAGGCCGTCGACGAGATCGGCCGTGTCCTGGCCGAGCACGAGATCAACGCCGACTTCGTCAAGGGCGGCCACCTCGGCGTCGCGCTCAACGAGGCTCAGGCGCTGCGCCTGCGAGACCGGGTGCGCAGCAGCCGCGAGCACGGCCTCTGTGAGGGGGATCTGCGCGAGCTGAGCCACAGCGAGCTCGAGGCCCGTCTCCGCGTCGTGGGCGCGCGCGGCGCGACGTTCTCGCCGCACGTCGCGCGCGTGCACCCGGCAAAGCTGCTCGTCGGCCTGGCGGCGGTGGTCGAGCACCTCGGCGTGAGGATCTACGAGGGCACGCCCGTGAGCGAGATCCGGTCGCGGGCGGCGCTCACGCCGGCCGGGATCGTCCGCGCGCGCTGGGTGGTGCGCGCCACCGAGGGCTACACCGCCGGCCTGCGCGGCCTCAGACGGACGCTCGTGCCCATGAACAGCTCGATGATCATCACCGACCCGCTTCCCGCCCGCGACTGGGAGGAGATCGGGTGGGCGGGGCAGGAGACCGTCAGCGACGCGGCGCATGTCTACGTCTACCTCCAGCGCACCGCCGACGGGCGCATAGCGATCGGCGGCCGAGGCGTGCCCTATCGCTTCGGCTCGCGAACCGACGGTACCGGCGACACGGCGCGCGCGACCATCGAGAGCCTGCGCGAGCGGCTCGTCACGATGTTCCCGCCCGCCGCCCGGGTGCAGATCGACCACGCGTGGTCAGGCGTGCTCGGCGTGCCGCGCGACTGGTGCGCCGCCGTCGGGGCGGACGCCGGCTCGGGGCTCGCGTGGGCCGGCGGGTACGTCGGCCAGGGGGTGGCCGCTGCGAACCTCGCAGCGCGGACGCTTCGCGACCTCATGCTCGGCCGGGGCAGCAGACTCGCGGCGCTGCCGTGGGTCGGGCACCGGTCCCGGCGATGGGAGCCCGAGCCCCTGCGCTGGAGCGCGATCCACGGCCTGTACTCGCTCTACCGCCGCGCCGATCGCAACGAGCTGCTGGGCCGGCGGCCGTCACGGCTCGGCCGACTCGCAGACACGGTGTCGGGCCACGGGTGAGCGGGCGGCATGCCGCCCGAGCGGCTGCGTGGCGGCCCTTTGCCTCACGGATCCCCGCAGCGGCTGGCCGCTAGGCCGGCTGCTCGACCTCGACGGGACCGGAGTAGACCTCGAAGAAGCGGGCCATCATGTCCGCCGGGACCGCGAGGTTTGCATCGTGGTCGGTGTGCAGGCAGACGACGCTGGGGCCGGCGTGCTCCTGGGCGCGGCGCAGCGCGGGCTCGAGGTCCTCGATCCGCTCGACGTACTCGGCGTGGCAGCCGAGACCCTTGGCGACGAGGTCCCAGCGGATCTCGCCCTGGGCGGTGCCGAACGTCTCGCCGTAGAGGTCGAGCTCGTTGGGCTCCTCCATGGTCCACGAGCCCTCGGCGAACACGATCGTCGTGATCGGGAGGTTCTCGCGGGCCGCCGACTGCATCTCCATGATGTTGAAGCCCGCGGCGCCGTCGCCGGTCACGCACACGACCTCACGCTTGGGCGCGCCCAGCTTGGCCCCGATGGCCGACGGGATGCCGGTGCCGAGCATTCCCAGCTCGAGGATCGAGTGGTACGAGCGCGGGCGCGTTGCGGGCAGGACGTTGTACGCCCACAGCGACGTGTTGCCGCCGTCGACCGTGTAGACGGCCTCGGGGCCGAACACCGCTCCGATGACCCCGGCCGCGTGAGCGGGATGGATCCCCGGTCCCTGCCATTCGAGGATCGGCCCCGCCTGCGCCGCCCGCGCCTGTTCGTCGAGCGCGCGGTAGCGGGTGAGATCATCCCGGTCGCGGGCCGGCAAGTCCGTCGCGCGCAGCCTGGTGGCGATCCCCTCGAGTGCGCTGCGCGCGTCGGCGACGATCCCGAGGGTCAGCGGACGGGTCACGCCCAGGTTGCCCGGGTCGACGTCGATCTGAATCAGGCGCTGGCCCGAGGGGTCGCCCCAGTAGCGGTCGTAGGGCAGGTCGAGGTTGCCCATGCGCGAGCCGACGACCAGCAGGAGGTCGGACTCACTCCTGACCTGATCGCCGGCCGGGCCGAACCCGAAGACGTAGTTCGGATGATCAGACGGGACCGTCGGGCGGCCCGCCATCGTCGTGAGGACCGGGCAGCCGAGCAGCTCGACGATCTCAAGGAGCGCGCCGTTCGCGCCAGCGCGGTCGACTCCGGTGCCCGAGATGACGATCGGCCGCTCCGCCGAGGCGAGCATCGCCGTGGCCTCATCGAGCTGCATCTCGGAAGCCTGCGGGCCCGTTCCGCGGTATCGGCCGGGCGCGAGCACTCGCACGCCCTCGTCGTCACCTTCCTCATAGAGGACCGGTGCCGGGAGCTCGACGTGCACGGGTCCCGGCCTTCCGTTCCACATCTCGCGGAAGGCCAGTTGCAGCACCTCGGGGATGCGGACCCATTCGAAGACCGGGCCGCCCCACTTCACCGCGGGCCGAAAGAGGTCGAGCTGGTCCTGGCCCTGGAACGTCGCAGGCGAGGACGGATAGACGATGCCGAGCCTGTGCTGCGAGGTGATCACGAGCACCGGCACGCCCTCGTGCTTCGCGGTCAACACGCCGGGCAGCAGGTTCGCCGACCCAGGACCGGGGTTGCCGAGCACAGCGGCCACCCTGCCGGTGGTCTTGTATAGCCCTTCGGCCATGTGAACCGCAGCCGCCTCGTGGCGTACGGGCACAAGCCGGATGCCGTGCTCCCTGAGCTCCACGAGCAGCGGGTCGCTCTCCGGCGAGGGCAGCCCGAACAGGAACTCGATGCCCTCGACCTGCAGCGAGCGGGCGAACAGCTTACCTCCGGTTATCTCAGTCATGACTGCCTCCGGTGCTTCTCGAGTGTCGATTGGGAACCTGCAGGCCACCTGCTGGCGGTTTTGAGTCTCCGTGGTTCATGTGTGTGTCACGATCCGCTCGAAGTTGCGTGCGAATGGCTGGACGAGCCGTGGCGAGATGCGGTGCAGCAGATACAGCAGCGTTACCTGGCGGCGAGGTACAGGAACGATCAGCTTGTGTTTGACGATGGTCTTCAGGACCGCCTGCGCGACCTCCTCCGCGGAGGCTCCGCGCCTGGCGTAGTAGCTCGTGGCCCGGTCCTGGATCGCTGCGACCTCGCCGCGCATGATTCCCGTGGAGACGATCGGCGTGTCGATGATGCCGGGGCAGATCGCGCTGACGAGGATGCCGCGCCTTGAGACCTCGGCGTTGAGCGCCTCGCTGAGGCCGACGACGCCGAACTTCGACGCGCAGTAGGGGGCCATCTTGGCCGTCGGCACTATGCCGGCCATCGACGCCGTGTTGAGCACCGACGCGGGCCGCCCCTGATCGAGCATGCGTGGGATGAACGCCTGGACGCCGTAGGCGACGCCGAGCAGGTTCACCGCTACGACGCGCTGCCAGTCCTCGATGGTGGTCGCCTCGATGTTGCCGCCATGACCGATCCCGGCGTTGTCGTTAAGGACGTCGACGTGACCCTCGGCCGCGAAGACCGACGCGGCGAAGGACTCCACCGCATCGGGGTCGGATACGTCGAGCGTGTGCGCAACGGCGCTGCCGGCCGCTGCCTCGATCTCCCGTGCGACCTCGCCGGCCGCCTCGCCGTTCAGGTCGGCCACATGGACCCTGGCGCCGTGGCGCGCCAGCAGCGTCGCGGTCGCGCGCCCGATGCCCGAGCCGCCGCCGGTGACCACCGCGACCTTTTCTGAGAGATTCGGCTCGCTCACGCGCGCCCGCCTCGGCCGCCCATCCGATCGTGAGAATCCACCGTCCCACACCTCGGCTCGTGCGACCCTCCGAACATGCCCTTATTGTAACACTAATCGTGTTATAATTGAGTCCTCTTTGCCGCACCTTGCAGACTGCCCGTGGCTCCGCCGAGGGCGTCTGCGATCCTGACCGGCCGCATGACCGAGACCCTTCGCATCCGCCGGACCCCCGCTCAGGCGCGCAGCCGCGAGACCGTTCAGCGAATCCTCGACGCGGCGGAGGCCCTGGTCGGAGAGGCCGGTGTGGACGCGGCGACGACCCGCGCGATCGCTGAGCGCGCCTCGGTCGCGGCCCCCTCGCTGTACCGCTTCTTCGCCGACCGCGACGAGGTCCTCGACGCGGTGCTCGAGCGCGGGCTGCTCGACCTCGACGCCCACGCCGAGCTGGCCGAGCGCGGCTGGACTGTGACCTCGATCGAGGACCTCATCCGGCTCGAGCTGCAGCTGCACGTCGCCTACTACGAAGAGCACCCGAGCTTCGTCAAGCTCTGGTTCGGCGGTCGCGTCTCCCCTGCGGTCGTCGAGGAGGTGCACGCGCGCAACCGGACGCTGGCCCGGCGTGCCCGAGACGTGCTCCTCGCCGCCGGTCTCGTCCCCGCGGACACCCCCGAGATCGCGCTCGACATGCTCGTCGAGCTCGGCGACCGAGTCCTCGAGATGGCATTCAAGGACTCACGCGAGGCAGATGGGGACATCATCGAGACCGGCACGGTGGCGTTGACGGCCTTCCTCGAGCGGATGACGCGCCGTCCCGGCGCCGGCTCCTAGCACGGCCGTCGAATCGCAGGCTCAGCTTGATCTGGTCGTACGCACGCGCCTCGTGATCGCTTTGCAGTGCCGCTACCCGGTCCGCTCGACCTCGAACGTCTGTCCCGCCGCCCTCAGCCGCTCGACCAGCACGTCACCCATCGCGGTCGCCGGCGTCAGCACGCCGGCACGTGGGGGCAGGCGGTCGGCGTCGAGCGCGAGACAAAGAGCGCTCTCGCCGAGCATGACCGAGCCGCCGGGGTGACCGCCGCGGAGATCGACGCGATCGAGGTGCAGGAGCCCGTCAGGAGCCTCGACGACGAGTGCAACCCGATCTGCCGCGTGGCCGACGAGGTCACCCGCGACGTGAGGCTCTCCGACGAGGCGCTCGAGCAGATCGTCGACCGCTACGGGCCGCGCGAGGCGGCGGAGCTGATCCTGCTCGTCAGCTACTACAACATGGTCAGCCGAACTCTCGAGTCGACCAGGGTCGAGATCGAGGACGAGCCGCTGCTCGCCGGACAGACGCCGCGCTCGTTCGTCTCGGGACGGCCCTGATCAGCCAGGCGGCGAGCCGCCCCCGCTCATGCTCGACCTCCCTCTGCGCCCGGGCCCGCTGCGCCGGCGTCCGCCGTGCCCGGACCCGCTGCGCCGATCGCCTCGACGATCGTGGCGATCGCCTCCTGCTCGGCCTCGCTCACGGGCCCTTCGCCATGACCGCCGCCCGGGTGTGCGGCGGCGACGCTTTCCGCGAGGTGGACGATGAAATGCCTGTACTCGTCGAGCTCCTGCGGCGTCGCCTGGCGTTCGACCAGCGCTGCGGCATCGCGCAGATGCGCAACTGAGCGCTCCTTCAGCTCCTCCATCGAGCCGTAGCGCGTGTGGTCGACCTTGGGCTTCGCCGCCACGATCTCGTCGAGCAGCTCGCTCTGGCCGTGATGTTGGCGTGCCTCGGCGTATGCCTTCGCCATCGATATGGTCTCGCGCAGCATTCCGCCCCGCTGGGCGGTGATGACGATCATGCCGGCGCTCGGCGGTCCCTCGAGGACCAGCTCCCAGTCCGCTGGTGTGAAGTCGGCCTTGGTGGTCATCCCGACGCTCTCCCTCTGAAGTTGAGCGCGGTCGGGCTCACCTGGCCCCGCTCGCGCCTTTCGGATCGACCGAGCCTATTCGATCAGCAGGGCATCGGAGCGCGTCGACTCGAGCATGGCGCGCGAGGGCGCCTGCGCGAACATCGACCGCGTCGCGCCCGCGATCTCGACGACGGCATCACGGCAGCGGAGGCTCACGCCCGTCGCGCTCGCGAAGCCGTGCATCAGGCCGGAGAAGCGCCGCACGGTGGCCTCGCTCCCAGCCGCGCGCAGTGCCTCGGCGTACGCCTCGCCCTCGTCGCGCAGCGGGTCAAACGCGGCGGTCATGACGAGGGCGGGTGGAAGCCCCGAGAAGTCCTCGGCCAAGAGCGGCGAGACCCGCGGGTCGGTCCGCAGCGACCGCGCCGCGCCGAGGTAGTGGGCCTCGAACCAGTCCAGATGAGCCCCGCTCGGGAGGAAGGGCTCGTCGAACAGCTCGCGCGAGCGATGCCTGCCGGTACCGTCCAGCGCCGGGTAGATGAGCAGCTGGAGCACCGGCGACGGGCCCGGGCCGCGGACGGCGAGCTGCGATGCGACCGCGGCGAGGTTGCCACCGGCGCTGTCTCCGCCGACGCCGACCCGCACCGGATCGGCGTCGAGGCCGACCGCGTTCGCGAACGCCCAGCCGAGCGCCGCCCGCGCATCTTCGACGGCGGCGGGAAAGGGGTTCTCCGGAGCCAGGCGGTAGTCGACGGCGAGCACATGCGCGCCGGCGTGACGGCACAGCAGGCGGCACAGCCCGTCGTGGGAGTCGAGGTCGCCGTAGACGAAGCCGCCGCCGTGGAAGAACACGAGCAGGGGATGCGGCCCACCCCACTCCTGCGGGGCGTAGTGGCGCGCACGCAGCGGCATGTCGGTGTCGATCTCGAGATCGCGCACGGCGCCGACGGGCTCGGGCCTGCCCGCCGAGACGGCCGCGATGCGCCGCCGGGTGCGCCGCGCCTCGGCGACCGACATCGTCTCGAGCGACTGGGCACCGCGCCGCTCGAGCAGGGCCAGGCTGAGCTGCATCTCCGGCGCCAGCGTGTCGCCGTCGATCTGCACCGGGGGTTTGCCCGACAGGCGCACCTGGACCGAGGGGGGAAGCGCCGCGATCGTCCGCGCCACACGGTGCTCGAGACGGTCAACCGCGCGCTCGGCCTCACCGAGCATCGCAGCCCCACATTGGTTCGTCCTTCATAGATGACCCCAGTATGCCCGCCCTGCACCGGATCGCGGAGGGCCTGGGTGTAAGGTCCCTCAGATGCACCACCTGGCGGTGCCCGTGACCGACAGCCGCGCTCTGAAGGAGGCGGTACTCGACCTGTTCGAGCGGGGATCGTCCTACCGATGGAGGACTTCCAGGATCCCCGCCAGGAGTGGCGGCGGCTCTTAGCGGAGCTCTGCGGCACGTTCCTGCTCGTGCTGGCTGGTGAGCGTCATCCTCGGCACCGCGTCCGGCGCTCAGAGCGTGGGGACCCTGGGCAGCGTTGGCGGTCGGCTCCTGCATCGCGCTTGCGGGCCTCTGGGGAAGCCCGATCTCCGGGGCCTCGATGGACCCCGCGCGCACATTCGGCCCGGACGTGGTGGGCGGCGACTTCCGCGACTACTGGGTCTACCTCGCCGGCCCTCTGCTCGGCGCGGTCATCGCCGTCGGCGCCGCGTTCGTCCTACGCGGGCCCGGCGGGGGAGCGGTCGGATCGGGGGCCGCCCAGGGCGTGCTCGATACCGATATCGTCGATCCGACCAAAGGCTGAGAACCGCAGTGCAAGGCAAGGGGGAGGAACGAGAACAGTGGCAACCACGAGTCCCGCCGCGCGCGAGCTGCCCGCCCTCAGGGCGTCGACGGTGTGCGAGGCATTCCAGATCACGGCCGGCGAAAATGCCGAGCAGGTCGCGCTGAGAACGCCAGGCGGCGAGCTCGAGCTGACATTTGCCGAGATGGCAGACCGCGTGCGCGACATCGCGGCGGGTCTGCACGCGCTCGGCGTGAGGCGGGGCGACACCGTGGGGCTGATGCTGCTGAACCGGCCCGAGTTCAACCTCTGCGACACCGCCGCGATGCACCTCGGGGCGACGCCGTTCTCGATCTACAACACGTGCTCGCCCGAGCAGGTCGCTTACCTGTTCGCCAACGCAGCCAACCGGGTGGTGATCACCGAGCTTCAGTTCCTGGACACGATTCGCGCCGCCGGGGTCGACTCGCTCGAGCACGTGATCTGCGTGGACGGCGCTCCCGAGGGCACGCTGGCGCTCGCGGACCTCGAATCGGCCCGCGCCGAGGACTTCGACTTCGAGGCGAGCTGGCGAGCCGTGACGCCTGAGGACCTGATCACGATCTGTTACACGTCGGGCACGACCGGGCCGCCCAAGGGCGTGGAGCTCACCCACGCGAACACGCTCGCCGAGGGCCGCGCGGCCGGGACGGTGATACCGATGGGGCCCGGCGACCGCCTCACCTCCTATCTGCCGCACGCGCACATGGCCGACCGCTTCACCACCCACTACGCGCTGATGCTGTACGGCTCGCAGGTGACGGTGATCGACGATCCGCGCGCGGTCGCGGCCGCGCTGCCGGAGGTGCGTCCGACGATCTGGGGCGCGGTGCCGCGCATCTGGGAGAAGATGAAGGCCGGGCTGGAGGCGGCGATCGAGTCCGGTCCCGACGAGGCGCGCAAGCAGGCCGTGCGCTGGGCGATCGAGACCGGGCGCCGGCGCGTGCGCGCCGAGCAGGCCGGCGAGCAGCCCTCGGCGGAGCTGATCGCCGAGCACGCCCAGGCCGACGAGCTGGTCCTGTCCAGGCTGCGTGAGCGACTCGGCCTGGCCGAGGCGCGGATGGTCTTCGCCGGGGCGGCACCCACGCCGGTCGACGTGCTCGAGTTCTTCCACGCGCTCGGCCTGCCGATCTGCGAGCTGTGGGGCATGTCCGAGCTGACCTGCATCGCAACCTGCAACCCGGGCGAGCGCCCGCGCATCGGCACCGTCGGTCCGCCGCTGCCCGGGATCGAGGTGAGACTCGCCGAGGACGGCGAGCTGCTCTGCCGCGGGCCGATCCTGATGCGCGGCTATCGCTCAGACCCGCAGCAGACCGCCGAGGCGATCGACGCCGACGGCTGGATGCACACCGGCGACATCGCCACCATCGACCCCGACGGCTACGTGAGCATCGTCGATCGCAAGAAGGAGCTGATCATCAACGCTGCCGGCAAGAACATGTCGCCCGCCAACATCGAGGCGCAGGTCAAGGCCTCGAGCCCCCTCATCGGACAGGCCGTCGCGATCGGCGATCGGCGCCCCTTCAACGTCGCGCTGATCGTCCTCGACGCCGACAACGCAGTCGCCTGGGCGACCCAGCACGGCCTCGCCGACGCGACCGCGGCGGCGCTCGCCGAGGACCCGGGAGTCCACGAGGAGGTCGCGCGCGCCGTCGAGGCCGCCAACTCCCATCTCAGCCGCGTCGAGCAGATCAAGCGCTTCGCGATCCTGCCCGTCGACTGGGAGGTCGGCGGCGACGAGCTGACACCGACCATGAAGCTGAAGCGCAAACCGATCGCCGAGAAGTACGCCTCCGAGATCGACGCCCTGTACGCCACGGGCTAGGAACGGCAGCGGCCGGCGACGGCGCCGCGCGACGGCGGTGTGGAACGGGCTCCCCGTCGAGGGGAGCCCGCATCCACGAGTCAGCTCAAGGGCCGACTACGTCGGTTTTGACTTCGAAGAAGTGGTTGTGGTTGATGTGTTCGGTGTTGATCGGGCCGGTCAGGAAGATGCCCACCGCGTTCGAGTAGATCACGTTGTGGGAGATCGTGATCGTGAGGTGGGGTTCCCCGGCCGAGCCGACGAACACGCCGGTCGTTTCCGTGTCCTTGACCGGGAAGTCTTCGTCCTTGTCGAGGTTGTTGGTCCCGATCCGGTTGTGGACGATCTTGTTCCCGTTCAGGTCCTGCCCGGGGTAGTGGTTGTGAACCGTCACACCGGCAAGGCCGTTGCCCTTTATGAGGTTGCCGCTGACGGTGTTGTCGTAGACGGCACCGCCCCCGATCGGGATGCCCGCCGCCATCAGGATGCCGGCGCCCTGGCCCAGGACACCGTTGCCTTCGGCCACGTTGTCCTTGATCAGGTTGCCATACACGCCGGCGACTTTGGGAGCAGGTACTCCGCCGGGTGCCGCTGCCGGGTTGTGTCCGGCCATGGTGATCCCGCAATCAAGCGTGTTGTCCAGCACCCGGTTGTGCGCGATCAGGTTATCCGCGGTCGGGCCGACCTCGTCGGTCATCAGCACGCCGCCCGCGTTGTCGCGGATCATGTTGCCGACGACCTGCGAGTTCGATGTCCCCATCAGGTGCACGCCCTCGCCGCAGTCGGGAAACGGGTTTTCTGTGGTCGGTTCGCACTGCGGGTAGCCGACGCCAGTTTTCCCGACGCCCTTGTCGTTGTCCTGGACCGTGTTGTCGAGGATGCTCACGTCGCTCGTGCCGAGCGCGAGGACGCCCTCGCCCACTGCGTTTTCAATCGTGAAGCCCTTGATCGTGGTTCCCGCGGCCGGCGCGAGCAGCGTGAAGCCGTTGCTCTCGCCCGTCGCGTCGACTGTCGCCTGGGTGCCCTGGATGGAGACGTTCTTGGTGACTGTCACGTCTTCGCCGCGGTATGTGCCGGGGCAGACGACGATCTGGGTGCCCGGAACGGTCGCTGCGGCAACCGCCTGGCCGATCTTGGTGTAGGCGGCCGAGGCGCACGACCCCGACCCCGACCCGTGATGGTCGTGGTGCCTGCGGCCATCGTGCCTGGCGGCCGTCGCCGGGCCGTCGCCGTACCCGGAGCCGGTCGAGTTGTTGACGTACAGCGTCGGCGTAGCCGGCGTATTCCACGCGGACGCGGCCGTGGCCGCCACGCCGCTTGGACGCGCATGTTTCGATTCTCCTCCTTGAGGTAGACCTTTTCTCATCGCCGGACCCAGCTCGGCGACGGAGCGCGCGGCAGCAACGATCGCCGCGCCCGGGCGACGCTAGCAGATGGACAACCATCGCCGTCGCACACGCCGTCCCGCGACCGGCGCCCCGCGCCGGGCGCCGGGTTGGGTCACAATGCCACCTGATGCCAGACCTGCGCTTCACGGCGCCCTCGGGCGAGCTCGGCGGTTATCTCGCGACGCCGATCGGCCCGGGCCCCCACCCGGGCGTGATCGTGATCCAGGACGCCCTCGGGCTGTCCGATGACATTCGCGAGCAGGCCGACCGGCTCGCCGCGGCCGGCCATCTCGCGTTCGCCCCCGACCTCTACTCGGGGCGGGGGATCCGCTGCGTCGTGGCCACGATGCGCGCCTCGCGCTCTGGCAGCGGGCCGGCCTACGGGGACATCGAGGCGGCGCGGGGCCTGTTGGCGGCGCGAGAGGACTGCACCGGCCGGATCGGCATCATCGGCTTCTGCATGGGTGGCGGGTTCGCGTTGCTGTGCGCGCCGCGCGGCGGATTCGCCGCGGCGTCGGTCAACTACGGCGAGGTGCCGGGCGACGCCGCGGAGCGACTCGCCGGCGCCTGCCCGGTGGTGGCGAGCTACGGCGGGCGCGACCGCACGCTGCGCGGCCGCGCGGCGCGCCTACAGAGCGCCCTGGAGACCGCGGGCGTCGTCCACGACGTCAAGGAGTACCCGCAGGCCGGTCACAGCTTCCTGAACCGCTTCAACGCCGGACCGCTGATGACGCCGCTCATTCACGTCGGGGGCTTCGGCTACAACCACGACGCGGCCGAGGACGCCTGGCGGCGGATCCTCGAGTTCTTCGCCGAGCATCTGACCGACTGATCGCGGACGGCGCGTTCTCGCGGCCGCGACGACGGACCCTCAGCGCAGCAGCGCACCCTCGCGGACGGCCGTGATCGTCTCTCGCAGGGTCTGCACGGCATCGTATTTGGGACGCCAGCGCAGCTCGCGCCGCGCCTTCTTGGTGTCCATGATCACCGGCTGACGCAGGGCGGTCACCCACTGGGCCTGTGCGGGCAGGAAGCTCAGGCGCCCGACCATCTCGGCGACCACATCAACGGCCAGCTCGGGCACGGGGATCGAGTACCAGCCGAGTTCGCGCGCGAGATCTGCGAAGGTGAACTGGCCGGATCCGGCGAGGTTGTAGGCGCCGGGCGTGCCCCGGCCGAGCACAGCGGCGCGCATCGCGCCGGCCACGTCGTCGTGGTGCACCAGCTGGAAGGGCACGCCCGGATCGGGCAGCACCGGCTTCAGCAGCGGCACACCCCCGAGCAGGCGCAGGACCGGCTCGGGCAGCCGCTCAGATATCTGCGTGTAGGGCATGTCGTTGATCAGCAACGGCGCATCGGGTCCCGCGACGATGCAGGGGCGCAAGACGTAGGCGGCGGTGGAGCTGCCGTCGAGCGTCTCGTGCAGAAGCGCCTCGACGGCCGCCTTGTGGGCCGAGTAGTAGAGGCTCGAGCTGCCGCGCGCAGGGACCTCCTCGGTGATCGGCTGGGGGTTGTCGGCGTGGAAGCCGTACGCCGCCACCGAGGACGCGTAGACCATGCGCTTGGCGCCCGCCGAGACCGCGGCCTCGAACACGTTGCGCGAGCCCTCGAGGTTCACCTCCGAGCTCTCCTCGGCCCCGCCCATGATGATGAAGGCCAGGTGCACGACGACGTCGGCGTCCTTGACGAGGTCCGCCACGGCATCGCGGTCGAGCACGTCGCCGCGCCGATAGGAGACCTTCTTCCAGCCGTGCTGGTCGGGGTCGAACGCACGCCGCCCCATGCCGAGCACACGCCCCACCTCTCGCGTGCGCTCGAGCGCCGTGACCACTGCCCGGCCGACCTCGCCGGTCGGGCCGGTCACCGCGACGGTGAGGCCGGTTGGGGGCTTCGTGCGTGGCGGCATGCTCGAAACCTCAGCGCGGCGGCGGTGGCAGGTTGGCGCTGACCGCGCTCGGATCGCCGCGACCGTTGCTCCGGGCGCGTGGCTTTCCCCTGGAACGAGCCGGTCTGGCGGGCGTCTTCGGGCGCTCGGTCCGCTCCGCCGCCGCGACCAGCTCGCGCATCGACTTCTCGATGCCCTCGCACAGCACCCCGACGTCCGGGGCCATGTCGTAGTCACCGGTGACGCCGAACGTCAGCCCGCCGTCGTAGGAGAAGATCGCAACCCCGATCCTCACGTGGCCGGCGATCGGAACGTAGGGATAGCATTCCAGCAGCCGTCGCCCGCCCGCGTACAGCGGCTGCTGGGGGCCGGGAACGTTGGTCGTCACGGTATTGACGCTGCGCTGGGGCATCCGGGTGGCGACGCGCAGCCCCAGCGCGAGCAGCATCGCGGGCGCAAAGCCGCTCAGGCCCACGAGCACGTCGCCGGCCACCGCTTCGCCCGAGCGCTTCAGGTGCTCCATCTGCTTACTCATCTCCGCGAGCCGCTCGAGCGGATCGGGGGTGCGTACCGGCAGGTTGGCGAAGATGGCCGATACGCGGTTGTTGTAGGTGCCACGCTCCTCGTTTGAGCGCACCGACACCGGCACAAGCGTTCGCACGTCGCGCTCGGTCGACTCTCCGCGGCTCTCGAGCAGCGCCCGGAAGCCGCCTGCGATGGCAGTCAGGACGACGTCGTTGATGGTGCCTCCAAACGCTCTGCGGATCTGCTTGACGTCCGAGAGCTCCGCCCGTGCCCAGGCCCAGCGGCGGTGCGGTCCGATGGCCCCGTTGAGCGACGACGACGGCGGCGGCGGTACCACACCGGCCATAGTCCACAGCCCGCGCGCGGTCTCGGCGGCGGTCCTGGCCAGACGTCCCGGTGAGCGAGCGGCGGACCGCACGGCGCGCAGCTGCTCATAGGGGCTGACCGCCCGTTGCAGGAGGGCCTGGACGGCCAGCTCCACGCCCATCGGCTGGCGCTCCGGATGCCAGTCATCGGGTGCGGCGAGCTCGGGATCGGGCTCTGAGTCGAGCATCACGGTCAGAAGCTCCGAGCCAGCAACGCCGTCGACCATGCAGTGATGGATCTTGTTGATGATCGCCCACCGCCCCTCGCTCAGCCCCTCGACGACCCACATCTCCCATAGGGGCTTGCCGCGGTCGAGCTGCTGGGACATGACCCGTGAGACCAGGTTGCGCAGCTCCTCGTCGCCGCCCGGCGGTGCGAGTGCGGTGCGGCGAACGTGGTAGCGCAGGTTGAAGTGCGGATCGTCCACCCACACGGGCCGTCCGAGCGCGATCGGCACGAAGTGGACCCTCTGCCGGTAGCGCGGGACCCTCGACAGGTGCGAGCGGACCATCCGGATGAGCGCCTCGTACTCCGGCGGCGGCCCCTCGAGGATCGCCACCGAGCCGATGTGCATGTGGCTGACCCCGTCCTCCAGATGCAGGAACGAGGCGTCTTGGGGGCTAAGGCGCTGCACAACCTCTCTCCGCCGGTCGCAGTTTGCGCTGAGGAGTCAACCGTACCACCGCACGATCACCGAAGACCGTGCCGGCCCCGCGGCAGGTGGCACGGCCCCACCGGCGAAGACCGGCCGGTGGCCTACGTCTACCTGCTGCGCTGCAGCGACGGCAGCCTCTACTGCGGCTGGACGACCGACGTGCAGCGACGCCTGGTCGCCCACGGCGCCGGCACCGCCAGCCGCTACACGCGCAGCCGGCGCCCCGTCGAGCTCGCGCTCGTGATCCGCGTCGCCGACCGCGTCGCGGCGCTTCGCGAGGAGGCCCGCATCAAGCGGCTGCCCAGAGCGGCCAAGCTCAGGCTGATCGAGGGCAGCGGGGCTCAGGCCGATCGCGAGCCGTCGGGCAGCGCGTCTAGATGTAGGTACCGAGTAGGTTGGTTCGCTCGTTGAGGCGAGCGATCGGGGGCTGGTGGCCGAGCGCTGAGTGTTTTCGGTGATGGTTGTAGTGCCAGAGCCATCCGTCAAGTGCCGCGGTGCGCTCTTTGCTGTCGCGGTAGATCGCTCCGTAGGCCCAGCCGCCGAGCATTGTGCGGATGAAGCGCTCCGCCTTGCCATTTGTCTGGGGTCGGTAGGCGCGAGTCCTTAGGTGGCGGATGCCCATGGCGCGGCACGCGATCGCATGCACGATCGAGCGATATCCGGAGCCATTGTCCGTGAGCAGCTGCTGCACGGCCATGCCGTGGCGCTCGTAGAAGGTGACGGCACGGGCCAGGAACGAGACGACGGTGCTGGCCCTTTCGTCGTTCAGCACCTCGGCGTAGGCCAAGCGGGTGCAGTCATCGATGGCGATGTGTACGAACTCCCAGCCGACCTGGCGTCGGCGACGTCCTGCCGCGTCCGTCTTATCAGGGTTGTGCCGTCGGCGGCCTGTGACGCGGTGTCCGGCGCCCCGCTCGATGCGTCCGAGCTTCTTCACGTCGATGTGGATCAGCTCGCCGGGATGCTCACGCTCGTAACGTTGGGCGGGCTCCAGGCCCAGCCGTCCGAGCTTGCCCATCCCGATCCGCGCGAGGATGCCCGAGACCGTGGAGAGCGCCATCCCGAGCGTTTCGGCGATCTCGGGCCCCGTGAAGCGCAGCCGTCTGAGCGCCGCGATCGCCTGCACGCGCTCCTCCTCAGTGCGATGCGGGATCGAGCCTGGCGCCGAGGAGCGATCGAGCAGGCCGAGCTCGCCCTCGGTCCGGTAGCGCCCCACCCACTTGCGGGCACAGCGGACGCTGACTTCGGCGGCCTCGGCCGCCTTCGTCAGCGTCCATTGCTCATCGACTACTCGCCGGCACAACTGCCGGCGCCGATTCAGACTGAGTGCAGCGTTAGCGTGAAGGTTCATCCGGTGTCCTCCCTTGGGACTGAGTCGCTTGGTAGCTCTCAGCCTCCAAGGGGGCCCGGATGGACCAACCTACTCAGGAACTACATCTAGAACAGCCACTTCGGCAGCGGCACGGGGCTGACGCGCCTGACCGCGGAACCGACGAACAGACGTGGCTCGAGGCTTGCCAGCAGGGCGCCGAGCTCCTGACGGTCGGCATCGCTGAGCGAGCTCGGCCGACCTCTCGCCTCGCGCACGAGCGCGAGGAGCCTGCGACGTTCTGAACCGTCCAGTCTGCTCACGTGCCTGCCGGCCATCAGGGCGAGGTCCGCCGTGAGGATGAGTCCGCCCACCGGCAGGCCCGGCGCCATGCGCTTGAGCCAGGGGCGTTTCAGGAGGAAGCGGACCACCTCGTCACCGTCACGGTTCGATTTTGGCGCAGACCGCCTTGATGATTCCGCTTGTGGCCATCTTGGCCTTGAGCTTGATCTTCCATGCCGTTTCTGCAACGGCTTCACTGGACAGGACTTCGAATTCGCCCGTCAGCGAATACCCGCCGCCGGTAACCACTTCGCCGGTTTTGCATTTGGCCGTCGCTTCACCTTCAGTGCCGGCTGCCACCGTTGTCAGAGTTTCCGGGTTGGTCGCCACCTTCAGTTCCCCACTTGATCCCGTCGGACCGGTGACACCCGTGCCGCCCTGGGGGCCCGCTTCGCCTTTGGAACCCTGCGGCCCGGTGTCTCCTTTGGGCCCCTGCGGCCCAGCGGCTCCCTGCGACCCCTGCGGCCCGGCGTCTCCCTTCGGCCCCGTCACACCGGCGGGCAGCTGGCCGGCCTTGAAGTCCTTGGCCAGCAGCGTGCCGTAGGCGATCTTGGCCGCGGTGAAGGCGCCGTTGTGAAGCTTGCTGGCGGTCACGGCACCGTTCTTCAGCTGCTGGGTGCCGACGCTTTCGTGCGGCAGCGTCGTCGCCGCATAGGCGCCGCTTCCGAGCGCGATGAACAGCGCGATCAGCGCCACGACCATCGCCGGGGAGGGCGGGCCGAGTCGCCGCAGAGGGTTACGGTTTCCTTTTCGGGAGGGTGTCATGTGATCTCCGTTTCAGCGGGCATTAGGCCCACGCACCGTCAATGAGGTTACTGCAAGCCATTGGGCTCGCGACGCAGTTGCAAGGCGTCAACCGGACGCGGTGACGACGCCCGCGATCGCGCTCCGTCGGGAGCAGATCGGCTCAGTCCCCGAGGGCGTTTTGCATCCCGAGCAGAGCGCGGTCACCGACGCGTCGAAACTCCCGCGCCAGAAGCGGCTCGGCCAGTCGCACGAGGCCCTTGAATCGCAGGTCGGCGTCGTAGGTGACGCGGGTGCCGCCGTCCACGGGGTCGAACGTCATCTCATCGGTTGACACGACGGCCCTGTTCTCGCCACGCAGCACAACGCGGCGCGGAGCCTCGAATTCGGTGATCTCGTAAACCAGCTCGGACTCCCTGCCCATGAACACCGCCCGCAGCTTGAACCGCGCACCCTCTCCGACCGGCCCGTCGTCGAGCCGTTCGGCGGCAGTCGTACCTGGATCCCACTCCTGGGTCGTGGAGAAGTCGCTGAGGTAGTCGAAGGTCTCCTGGATCGGTTTGCTCGTCTGCACGGTGGCGGAGTATCGGGCCATGTGGAGGCTCTCCTCTGAGTGAATCGGGACGGGTGATAATGGACGGCCTGAACGAACGGGAACAGACCGACTATTGCAGCAGCGGCAGGGAGAGGCCCGCCGAGGTGCACCGTTGACCGACGTCGCGATCGTCGGCGCCGGTCTCGCCGGCCTGGTCTGCGCGCAGGAGCTCGAGCGCGCAGGGGTGCAGTGCACCGTTCTCGAGGCATCCGACGGCGTCGGCGGACGCGTGCGCACCGACGCCGTCGACGGCTTCCTGCTGGACCGCGGCTTTCAGATCGTCTTGACCGCCTACCCGCAGGTGCAGAGGCGCATCGACCTGTTCGCACTGGATCTCGCGCGCTTTGAGCCGGGCGCGGTCGTGCGCACCGCGACGGGCATGCACCGTGTCAGCGATCCGATGCGCCGCCCGAGAGAGCTGTTGCGGACGCTGGGCTCTCCGGTGGGGTCGTTCACCGACAAGCTGCGTGCGGCGCGCCTGATCGTGGACGTTCGCACCCACTCCGTGCGCGACCTGCTGCACCGGCCCGACACGAGCACCGCGCGCCGCCTCACCGCGGCCGGCTTCTCGAAGGCCTTCATCACCGCCTTCTGGCAGCCGCTGTTCGCGGGTATCCAGCTCGATCCCGGCCTCGAGGTCTCCTCGCGCCGTTTCGACACGATCCTGCGCATGCTCGCGGTGGGCGAAACGGGCCTGCCCCGCGAGGGCATGGGCGCGATGCCCGCCCAGATAGCCGCGACGCTGAGCGCCGAGAGCCTGCGCCTGAACGCGCCCGTGGCCGCGGTGAAACCGGGCACCATTCAGCTCGAGGACGGCGAGCGCATCGGCGCGAGCGCGGTGGTGGTCGCGACCGACGGGCCCTCGGCGCACCGGCTGCTCGGAGAGGCGGTGCCCGACCCCGGCTCGCGCGCCGCCGGCTGCTGCTGGTACGCCCTGGAGGCAGCTCCGCTGCGCGGACCGTTCCTGATGCTCGACGGGGAGGGAACAGGGCCGGCGCTCAACGTGGTGGCGATGAGCGAGGTCCAGCGCTCCTATGCTCCGGCCGGCCGGACGCTGATCGCCGCGGCGGTGCCGGGGCCGCCGGCGCTTAAGGCGGACATGAGCAGGCTCGTCTCAGAGCAGCTGGCCCGCTGGTTCGACGCGAGCACCACCGACTTCACCCACCTTCGCACCGACGTGATCGCCCACGGTCAGCCCGCCCAGCTGCCGCCGCTTGACCCGCGCCGCCGGGTCGACCTCGGCGAGGGCCTGTTCGCGTGCGGCGACCACAGGGACACCGCTTCGATCCAGGGGGCGATGTTCAGCGGCGAGCGGACGGCCACCGCCGTTCTGCGGCGTCTGCGCTCGACCGCGTGAGCAGCACCGGCTCGGCAGGCCTGCGCGTCAGTTCACCTGGCGCCCGTTCTCGGCGATCAGCGCGTATAGCGTCGGCCCGAGGAAGGCGGCGTCATAGGGTGTGCAGCCGCTGTTGAAACGCAGCTCGACGCTGTCGTGGTGCCCTTCGTAGTAGCTCGCGAATATCGTCACGGTCCCGTGAGCGCCGGCCGCGCATGCCGGATCATCGCTCGCCGCCACGCTTGCGTGCAGTACGAGCACCACGCCCGGATGACCCAGACGGGTGACCCGCGGAGAGAGGCGTAAAGAACCCGAGACGGTGAGCACGATGTCGTGCGACCCGCCGGACGCGGCGCGGTTCTGCTGGCAGATCGTGCCGCTCCCGCGCCCGCCTGCCCAGCCGCCACGGCCGTGAATGTATGCGGAGGCGACTCCGGGATGAGGCGTTGAGGGCAGCCCGGTGTCATGGAACGCCCAGGCCTCACCGGAGGGGATCGTCGACGAGGACTCAAGGGGGCACCTGACGCCCCGGGCGTGCGCCGCCGAGGCGTCGGCGGTCGGAACGACGAACCCGGCCAGAGCGGCCGCCGCGACGAGCCGTGCCGTCCGGTGAGTGCTCCAGCCGACCGTGTTCAGGCGAGCGTCAGCTGCGCTCGCTGTCGAGGGTGGCCATCTGCGGCTGCGGGTATCGCTCTCCGACCGCGGCATCGGGCGGGATGGCGCGTTCGAGCGCGGCGAGATCGTCGGCGTCGAGCGCCAGCTGCAGCGCGCCGAGTGCCTCGGCCAACCGCTCGCGCGTGCGTGCGCCGACGAGCGCGATGATCTCCTCGCCCCGCGCCAGCACCCAGGCGATCGCGGTCTGTGCGACCGTGGCACCCTTGGCCTCGGCGATCGCGTGCAGCTCGTCGACCAGCGCCAGGTTGTGGGCGCGGTTCGCAGCGCTGAAGCGCGGGGCGTGGGAGCGGAAGTCGTTCGGGGCGAGCTCGCGGTCGGCGGAGAAGTGGCCGCTGATCAGTCCGCGGCTCAGCACGCCGTAGGCGGTGACCGCGACCCCCAGCTCCCGGCATGCCGGCAGGATCGACGCCTCGATGCCGCGCGAGATGAGCGAGTACTCGAGCTGCACGTCGCAGATCGGATGCGTCGCCACCGCGCGACGTATCGTCTCGGCGCCCACCTCGGAGAGTCCGACGTGGCGCACGTAGCCGGCCTTCACGAGCTCCGCGATCGCACCGACGGTCTCCTCGATCGGCACCTTCCGGTCAAGGCGCGCCGGGCGGTAGACGTCGATGTACTCGACGCCGAGACGCGTCAGGGAGTGGGCGAGCGCCGTCTTGACCGCGGGCGGGCTCGCGTCGTAGCCGAGCCAGGCGCCGTCCGGGCCGCGCTGCGCGCCGAACTTGACGCTCAGCATGTAGCTCTCTCGCGGGCGCCCGCGGGTGGCCTCGGCGATCAACAGCTCGTTGTGGCCCATCCCGTAGAAGTCGCCGGTGTCGAGCAGGTTGACCCCGGCATCCAGCGCGGCATGGATCGTGGCGATCGCCTCATCCGCGATCCGAGGGTCCGTACATGCCCGACATGCCCATGCAGCCGAGCCCGATCGCGCAGACCTCGGGTCCGCCCCTTCCCCAGCGGGCGCATGTTCGCCGGATCGAGCACGGCACCAATATACGAGAGCGGCCGAGCCTACGACACCTGTCGAGATTCGCCCGAGGAGCTCAACCGGTGGGGACCGCGCGCCGTAAACGCAACTGCCGGCCGCCCGTGCGGCGGCCACCGGGTCCCCAGCCTCAAACCCAATGGAGGTTCGAATGCTCCACGCGCGTCGAGTCCGATCCCTGATTCCGCTTGGCGCGTGCTGCGCCGCAGCCGCCATTTTCCTGCCGGTCGTGGCGCTCGCACACGGCTCCGGGGGTGACGGTCGCCGAGGTTCGAGGTCGCTGAGCGGGCCCGAGCGGACCTGTGGCGCGGTCGGGGTGTCGCTCGACGGGCGCTCGCACGGCCGCCATCACGACGTTCGAACGGGCGACTTGAGCGCGACGCAGGTCCAGGCGCTGCAGACGGCGTGCAACACGCTCGCCGCCGCGTACGCGGCCGAGCGCAGCGCCGACGGCGTGGCGTCCAAAGAAATGCAGAAGGCCATCGAAGCCGCCCTCACCCAGCTGAACGGCGTCTGCCCGGCGCCGCTCGACCGTCACCGCCACTGGTTCGGCCCGACGGGTGCAACCGGTCCCACGGGTCCCAGCGGGCCGACCGGGCCGACGGGTTCGACGGGCTCCTCCGGTCCCACCGGCGCCACCGGGCCCACCGCGGCGTGCATCGAAGCGCTGGAAACCTACCGTGCGGCCGTCGCGACGGCGCGGAAAGCCGATCGGCTGGCCAGGGAAGCAGCCGCGGGCCCGTTCGACACGGCGTTGACGGAATTCGAAGCCACGGTTACGGGCATCCTCGGTCCGGAATCGACCCACCATCACCATCACCACCACCGGCCGACCGGCCCGACGGGCCCGACGGGCCCGACTGGCATCACGGGTCCGGTTGAAGAGAGCGTGCCCGCGGGCCCCGGCGGACCTCCGGGCGCGACCACGGCGGTCGGTCCGGCCGGTGCAGGTCCGGGCCATCGGCACGACGGCGCGGGCGGACCGGACGGGCGCGGCCCGTTCGGCCAGGGGCCCTACGGGCAGGGATCCGAAGATCGGTAGGAGTGCCCGCGGGCAGCTCGTCACGCCTCGAGCATCAGCGTTACGGGCCCGTCGTTGACGAGCTCGACCTGCATGTGCGCCCCGAACACGCCGCGCCGGGCCCCGGTGCGCTCGCAGAAGCGCTCGTACAGCGGCTCGGCCTGCTCGGGCGCAGCGGCCTGAACGAAGCTCGGGCGATTGCCACGGCGGGTGTCGCCGTAGAGCGTGAACTGGCTCACGCAGAGGATCTCGCGGTCGCCGAGCGGCTCGTTCATCCGGCCCTGCTCGTCAGCGAATACGCGCAGGGCGCGCACCTTCTCGGCCAGTCGGTCGGCGGTGGCCGGATCGTCCTCGCGGGCGATACCGAGCAGGACCAGCAGGCCGGGACCGATCGCGGCGACGGTGCGACCGTCGACGCTGACCGAGGCGCGGGCGACCCTCTGTGTGAGCGCACGCATTCGCCGACGGGCCGAGCGGCGCCGATCAGTCGTCGGCGACCTTGAGCACCAGCTTGCCGGTGTTCTCGCCCCTGAACAGCCGCAGCAGGGTGTCGGGGAAGTTCTCGAGCCCCTCGGCGACGTCCTCGCGCGAGGTGAGCTTACCGGCGGCGACCCATCCGGCCATCTCGGTGGCCGCCTCGGGAACGCGGTCGAGATAGTCCGAGAAGACGAAGCCGGTCATGCTCGCGTGGTTGACGAGCAGCGACAGGTAGTTGGACGGGCCGCTCATGGCGTCGGTCGCGTTGTACTGGGAGATCGCGCCGCAGATGACCACGCGGGCGTGACGCGCGAGATGCGCGAGGGCAGCGTCGAGTATGTCCCCGCCGACGTTGTCGAAGTAGACGTCGATGCCGTCGGGGCAGTGCCCGGCGAGCGCCTCGCCGAGCGCCTCGGACTTGTAGTCGATGGCCGCATCGAAGCCGAGCTCCTCGACGACGTAGCGGCACTTCTCGGGACCGCCGGCGATGCCGACGACGCGACATCCCTTGAGCTTGGCGATCTGCCCGACCACCCCGCCGACGGCGCCGGCGGCGCCGGACACGACGACGGTCTCACCCTCGGCGGGCGCCCCGATGTCCAGCAGGCCGAAGTACGCGGTCATGCCCGGCATGCCGAGCGTGCCGAGGAAGGTCGGCAGTGGGGCGAGCTGCGTGTCGGCCTTCCGGGCGGCCCTGGCGTTGACCACGGCGTACTCCTGCACGCCGAACAGGCCCGTCACGTGATCGCCGATGGCGAGCGAGGAGTCATTGGAGGCGATCACCCGGCCGGCGCCGAACGCGCGCATCACCTCGCCGATGCCCACGGGAGGGATGTAGGAGCGGCCCTCGTTCATCCACCCGCGCATCGCGGGATCGAGGCACACGTAGAGGATCTTGACGAGGACCTCGCCATCCCCGGGCTCGGGCACGGGCCCCTCGGTGTAGTGCCAGTCGCCCGGCTTGGGCAGGCCGACCGGTCGGGCCGCCAGCTGGAACTGGTGGTTCATGAGGTCCATGGGTCGCCTTCCCTTGAGGTGGATCGGATCGGCTGTCACTACAAGGTATCCTCGCAGCGCCGGCGAGCGACGCCGGCCCCCCATCGACAGCCAAGGAGCCACGATGCCCGATATCGAGTTCCCCACGGCGGCCGGCAGCGCACCCGGCTATATGGCCGTGCCCGCCGGCGAGCGCGGCCCCGCGGTGATCGTCCTGCAGGAGTGGTGGGGCCTTGACTCGCACATCCGATCCATCTGCGACCGCCTCGCCGGCGAGGGGTTCTATGCGCTCGCGCCGAACCTGTTCCGCGGCGAGCCGACCACCCAGCCGAGCGAGGCCGAACAGAAGATGATGGCGATGTCCATGGCTCAGGCCGAGAAGGACATGTGCGGGGCGGCCGACTTCCTCGCCTCACAGCCCAGCTTCGAGGGTCCGGGCGTCGGAGCGGTGGGATTCTGCCTCGGCGGAGGACTCGCCGTGTGGGCCGCGGCCACCTGTCCGCAGATCACGGCGGCGGTCAGCTACTACTACGTAATGCCCCACGGCAAGCCCGACTTCACGAAGATCGGGGGCCCGGTGCTCGGACACTTCGGCACCGCCGACGCGTTCATCCCGCTCGAGGACGCGAAGGCGCTCGAGTCGGAGATGAGAGCGGCGGGAGTGGACGTCACCTTCCACTACTACGAGGGGCAGGGGCACGCGTTCTTCAACGACCAGGACCGGCTGGGAACCTACGATCGTGAGGCCGCCGAGGCCTCATGGGGGCGCACCGTGAGCTTCCTGCGCTCCGCGCTCACGCCGCCGCGCTCCTGACCGGGCGTGCCGGACATAGCGCTTCGGCCGGGCGGCCCCGGGGCGGGCGGTCGAGGCCCTACTGGCTGCTGGTCGCGGTCGCGATGGTGGGCGTCGCCGCGATCGCGGTCTGGGCCCGGGCGAGGCCGGCGGGCGTCACGAGCGTGGCGCGGATGAAGGGTGTCACGAGCATGACGGCGTGGTCTGAGCCGGCGAGCCTGGGCGGGTGCGCCGGAGCGGAATCTCCGTGGGTGGTGTTTCCAAGCGACAGTCCCCGGCACTCCACTGGCGCCGGTGCGATCGTGTGGAGCGCGGGGGCCCAATGCGCCGGGGAGGGAGGGGTGCTCGTGGCGGCGATCGGCTCAGACGACGTGCCGCTCACACCGGCACCCGCTCGCGTGGCGGGCGGGGGCGCGGTCGCGCTGCGGGGGCCCCTGGAGGCGGCCGGAGCGCCACACGGGGACATCGTGATCGCCGGCTCGGCACCGGCCGGGGAACCTCCCGGAGGACTGTTCACCGAGGGCCATGCGACGGGCCCCTTCTCGCGTCCGCTGGCCACCGCAGGACCTGCGAGCCCGGTCGCGCTCGACACGGCCTACCTCGACGACGTCGCGATCGCCTCACCGGTGCCCGGCAGCGGCAGCGGCAACGGCGTCGCGCTGCGGGTGCAGCGCCATATGGCGAGCGCGTTCGCCGGGCCGGTCGCGGCGAGCCCTTCCGGTCCGGGGCCCGTGGAATCGCTCAGGGTCGCGCTTGACTACCGCAGCGACGCGCTCGTGGTGTGGCGCGCGGCGGGAGCGATCTACGCACGCTACATGCCCGCCTCCGGGCGGGCTCATCCAATCGAGCGGCTCGGTGCGGCCGGGCCCGACCCGGTGATCGCGGCGCTTGCAAGCGACGATGGCCGCGGCATTGTCGCCTGGGCCGACCGCGCCACGAGCGATACGAGCATCTACCTCGACATCTCGGCCGTCGGCGCGCGCTTCGGCCGGCCTCGGCTGCTCGAGAGGTTCGCGGACCCGGACGGCCTGGCGTCGCCGAACGGATCACCGAGCCTCGTGCGTCTGAGCTCCGAGACGGTGATGATCGCGTGGGCGGGCTCCGCTCAGGGTCGCTGGGTCGTGCGCACCGCGCCGGTCTACACGAACGGCTTGCAGTCCGTGAACACGATCTCGGCGACGGGCGCCGATGCATTGCTCGCCGCCCTGGTGCCGGGACCCCGCGACGAGGCGTACGTGCTGTGGACCGAGCCACAGCGAACGGCGCAGGGCCTCGCGAGCACCTCGCAGCAGGCGATCTTCGCGGCGCGCGGCACCGACGAGCCGGGGGGGGTGAGCGTGTTCGGAGCGCCCGAACAGCTGGCGCCGGCCGGACCCAACGGAGATCCGGCAGTGGCGGTGGACCCCGACAGCGACCGCGCGGTGGCCGCGTGGAAGCGGGCGGACGGCAGGATCGCCTACTCGATACGCGCCGCCTCGGTGCCATGAGCCGCGCCGAGGAGAGTCGAGCGCAGCGCGCAGAGCGGTGCTTTAGGAAAGGATGACGGCGGATGGACCGCGATTACGAGCTGCAGACGCACCGCGCCGAGGATCGGCACTGGTGGTACCGGGGACGGCGCAAGCTGCTCGCTCGCGTGATCGCCGATCTGCAGCTGCCCGAGCGCGCGCGAATTCTCGACGCGGGCTGCGGCAGCGGACGCAACATGGTCGAGCTCGCACGGCTCGGCACCGTCACCGGGGTGGAGCTGTCAGCGACGAGCGTGTGCATCGCGCGAGCGCGCGAGAGCGGGGAGGTGATCGAAGGATCTGTCCTCGAGATGCCCTTCGACGCCGACAGCTTCGACCTGGCGGCGAGCCTCGACGTGATCGAGCACCTGGAGGACGACCTGGGCGCGTTGCGCGAGCTGCGCCGCGTGGTCGCGCCGGGTGGCTGCCTGCTCGTGACCGTGCCCGCCTATCAGTGGCTGTGGAGCGCCCACGACGAGATCAACCACCACCATCGTCGCTACACGCGCCGCACGCTGCAGCGCGTCGCCGAGCAGGCCGGATGGGAACAGACGCGAACGACCTACTTCAACTCGCTGCTCCTGCCGGTCGCGATCGTCCTGCGGGCGCTCGAGCGGCTGAACACGAAGACGACCGAGTCGAGCCTCGACCTGTGGGTGCCTCCCGAGCCGCTCAACTGGCTGCTCGAGCGCCCGCTCGCGCTGGAGGCGGCGCTGATCGGGCGGGGTGGACGGATCCCCGCCGGGCTGTCGCTGCTCGCGGTGTTCCGCTGAGCTGATCGGCCGGAGGCCCCTTCGGGGCGGCGTGCGCGCGCAGCGCCAGGCCCCGGCGCGGGGTTCACACGTCGCCGTCGGCGATCGCCACGGGCGCAGGCATGCGGAAGGTCCAGGCGCGGTTGACGAAGAACGTGAGCACGGTGACGATCACCGTCGCGCACGCCTGGGCGAGCAGCTTGTCCAGGCCGGCCCCGTGCACGAACAGGAACAGGAGCCCCAGGTTGAGCGCCAGGCCGGAGCCCTGCACGATCGCCCAGCGGACGGGCGTGAAGGCGTCACCCACGTGGTCGCGAAACGTCCAACGGCGGTTGAGGATGAAGCCGTTGATGGCGCCCACCGTGAAGCCGATGGCCGAGGCCGCCAGGTACCAGACGCCGAACACCTTCAACAGCAGCGTGTAGACGATGAACGTCAGCAGGGTGTTGGAAACTCCTACGATGCCGAACTTGACGAACTGGACGAACAACGTCGTGTTCAGGCGGCGTACGTGGCGCGGTACGCTGCTGGACGGCCTCTGCGGTGCGGTGCCGGAAGTCATGAGTTAGACAGGATGAACGATAGATTCAGCTGGGGCTTAGGACGCCCGTCGAAGATGAGTGGGTCGCTGCGCGTCCCGGCCGGCGCCCGCAGCAAGGCATGACGATGTCCGATTCAACACTTCGCACCCCCACCCTCCTGAGCGTCGTGGCGCCCGTCTACGACGAGGAGGAGCTGATCGAGGAGTTCGTGCGGCGCACCTGCGCCGCGATCGCCGACTTCCCGTTCGAGCTGGTGCTCGTGAACGACGGCAGCTCGGACTCGACGCCTGAGCGGCTCGACCGGATCGCGGCGGGCGACCCGCGCGTGAGAGTCGTGCATCTGTCGCGCAACTTCGGCCATCAGGCCGCGCTCACGGCGGGTCTCGAGCACGCCATCGGCGACGTGGTCGCGATGCTCGACGCCGACCTGCAGGACCCTCCCGAGCTGATCGCCGAGATGGTCGCCCAGTGGAGCCAGGGCTCCGACGTCGTGTATGCCGTGCGCAAGCAGCGCGAGGGCGAGACGGCCTTCAAGCTGGCGACCGCCTCCTGGTTCTACAAGCTGTTCGACAAGCTCGCGCAGGTCGATCTCGAGCCCAACTCCGGCGACTTCCGGCTGCTCGACCGCCGCGCCCTGAACGCACTGCTGGCAATGACCGAGCGCTCGCGCTTCCTGCGCGGGATGACCGTGTGGGTGGGCTTCAGGCAGACCGCCGTCTCCTACCAGCGCGAGGCGCGGCACGCCGGCGAGACGAAGTACACGCTGCGCAAGATGCTGCGCTTCTCACTGGACGCGATCGCCTCGTTCTCCCACGTGCCCCTGCAGCTGGCCACCTACGCGGGCCTGTTGTCGGCGAGCGTGGCATTCATCGCGATCCCGGTCGTGATCGTGCTGCGCATTGCCGACTCCTACCTGCCGGGATTCAGCTCGATAACGATCGCGATCCTTCTGCTCGGCGGCATCCAGCTGATCGCGCTCGGCGTGATCGGCGAGTACGTGGGGCGCATCTACGACGAGGTCAAGCACCGACCCCTGTACATAGTCCGCGAGGAGCGCAACCGGCCCGCCAAGTCGACGGAGCCGGCAGTCGGACCGATAACGCGTACGGGCCTGCCCGCCCGCGCTCCCGAGCGCGTCGGATAGCGGGCGCGTTACTTTCGCGAAAACACCGCTCCGCGCCCGAGGGCACCCGTGTTTTCATGGGGCGATGAGCCTTCCGCGGCGCAGCCCGAGATGCCCCGCCCTCTTCGGGGCGGCACTGCTCGCGCTCGCGCTCGCCTCGGCGGGCCCCGGCGCCGGCGCGGCGCTGGCCGAAGCGTGCCCCGGCTCGGGTAGCGGTGCGTGCCCCTATGTGAGCGTGCAGACGATCGGCCAGCGCGCGGAGGGCGTGCTGCGCTTTCCCGAGGCGGTCGCGCTGGACGCGCAGGGCGACGTGTACGTGGCCGACCAGCTGAGCTACGTGGTGCAGAAGTTCGCTCCCTCAGGCGCGTTCGAGACCGAGTGGGGCTCCTTCGGCGGCGGCCACGGTCAGTTCGGGCCCATCGGCGGCCTGGCGACCGACGCCGCGGGGAACGTCTACGTGGTCGACTCGAGCCACAACCGCATCGAGAAGTTCGACGCCAACGGCAACTTCATCAGGTCGTGGGGGGGCCACGGCAGCGAACTCGGGCAGTTCAACTTCGGCTCGTCGCAGAACTACACGCAGCCGCCGGGCGGGGGCATCGCGGTCGCGGGCGGCTACGTGTACGTGGCCGACAGCGGCAACGACCGCATCGAGCGCTTCAACCTCGAAGGTGGCGAACCGATGCAGTGGGGCTCCCACGGGAGCGCCCCCGGCCAGTTCTCCTACCCCCGCGCGGTGGCGGCCAACGAAGGCGAGGTGATCGTCTCAGACGACGACAACCATCGCCTGGAGAAGTTCGACCCCAACGGCGACTATGAGGGCGAAGTCGGCACCGAGGGCGCGGGGCCGGGGCAGTTCGGCTTTCCCTACGGCGTCGCGCTCGACGCCGCGGGCGACGTGTACGTCGCCGACGACATCAACGACCGCGTCGTCAAGCTCAACCCCCAGCTCGGCTTCGCCGGGGCCTGGGGCGGCTACGGCTCGAAACCGGGGCAGCTCGCCTTCCCGCGCGCCCTGGCCAGCGATCCGGCCGGCGAAACCTACGTGGCCGACACGGCCAACGACCGCATCGAGGTCTTCGACTCCAACGGCGACTACCTGCAGACGCTGGGCATCTCCGCGCGCGGACCGGGCCTGTTGACCGCGCCGCAGGGCCTCGCGCTCGACCCGACAGGACGACTGCTCGTGTCCGACCTCGGCCGCATCGAGACGTTCGCGCCGAGCAGCGACGCCTACGAGGGCGCGTGGACGGCGGCCGGCGGCTACCGCGCCGGCTTCAGCACACCCGCGGGCATCGGCGTTGACCCGGGCGGGTCGGTGTTCGTCGCCGATCCCGGCGACGAACGCGTGGTTCGACTGTGGGGCGAAGGGACCTACCTGTCCGAACTGGGGGGTCCCGCCGACCTGGGTGGAGCGCAGCTCAGAGGCGCCGGGTCGGTGGCCGTGGGGCCGACGGGCACGACCTACGTCGCCGACGACGACCACAACCGCGTGCTCGTCTACAGTCCCGCCGGGTCGCTGATCGCAAGGTGGGGCGCCGGCGGCGGCGACGGTGCATCGGGCAGTGGGCCGGGCGAATTCAACCATCCGTCCGCCGTGGCCGTGGACGGCGCCGGATACGTGTACGTCGCCGACACCAACAACAACCGCCTCGTCAGGCTCGCCGCGGACGGCACTGTGGTCGGCGAGTGGGGCGTGAGCGGCACCGCCAACGGCCACTTCCACGACCCCGCCGGCGTCGCCGTCGACGGGGCGGGCAACGTGTTCGTGCTCGACAGCGGGAACAACCGGGTGCAGGTGTTCGAAGCCAACGGCCACTTCCTCGAGAAGTGGGGCCTTCGCGGCATCGGCACGGGTGATCTGTCCCAGCCCGGCGCCATCGCGGTGGACTGCAGCGGTGACGTGTACGTGGCCGACACCAACAACAACCGCGTCGAGCGCTTCAACCTGGCCGCTCCGAGGGGCACGGGCTGTGAGCCTCCCGGCTCCTGGCCGCCGCCGCTGGACGTGGCACCGGTTCTGCACGTGAGCCTGGCGAGGCGCGCAGGAGTGCTCGCCCGGCGGGCGCTCGCCCTGATCGTCGAGCTGCGACCGCAGATGCAAGGTGCTCGCCGGCGCCACGCTGTCGCCCGTTGGAGCGCGGAGGGCCGTGCATCTCATTTCGGTCCTCCGCACGCTGCCCGCCGCCGTATCCGGGCATGTGCGACTGCCGGTGAGCCCCACGGAGCTCAGGCGCCTGCGCAGGGAACTCGGCGCGCACAAGGGTCTCACGGCCCGTGTGAGCATCGTCGCCGTGGGACCGACGGGCCGGCGAACGAGCATCAGCCGCTCCTACGCCGTGACCCGCTGAGAGCTCATGCCGCGTGTCGCCAGCCGGCCGGTTGCGCACCCTCACGGCCTCTCGCAGGGCCAGGCCCGATAATGAACCCATGCACGAGGATCTCGAGCAGGACGAGCAGCCGGGAATCGAATACCGCAAGGAGCGGATCAGGATCGAGACCGAGCGTCATCGGATCGAGGGCGTGCTGACGCTCGCTCGCGACGGATACCGAAGTCGCGTCTCGGACGTGCTGAATGCCTCAGAGCGCGAGTTCCTGACGCTCACCGAGGTCACGGTCGCGCCGCTCGAGGGAGGCCCGGTGGAACTGCACCCCTACCTGATGCTGGCCCGCCGGCACATCGTGTTCGCGGTGGCCGCCGCCGAAGAAACCTAGCCGCGGCCCGCCCCGGCGGTGAATCGGCCGCAAACGGAGAGGGCGGGATTCGAACCCGCGATGGAGTTTGATCCCCATACTCGCTTAGCAGGCGAGTGCCTTCAGCCACTCGGCCACCTCTCCCTGCAATCGGGATGCCAGTGTAGCTAGGCGCGGAATCCGCGTAGCATCTGCCGAGCCGCGGAAGGGTGGCAGAGCGGTTGAATGCGGCGGTCTTGAAAACCGTTAGGCGGGTAATCCTCGTCTCGGGGGTTCGAATCCCCCCCCTTCCGTTTGTAGAGCCGAATCTCGTAAGCGTTCAGTGGGTCGCTGGTCAGGCGAGCAGTGGCAGTGGGTCGCCACGTGCGTGGGCGGTGAGGAGCTCGCTGAGGTAGTCGTAGAGCGAGCGGTGTTGTAGGCGGCAGGTGGTGTGGGCGGAGAGCAGTCGCTCGATGCGCCGCTCGCCGCCCTGGGATTGGGTGCCGAGGGAGAGCTTGCGGTAGATGACTGCGCCGCGAAGGCCACGCTCAGCGTGGTTGTTCGTTGGCTCCACGCCGTCGTGTTTAGCGAAGCTCCAGAGCGCGGGCCAGGCCTTGAGAAGGTTGCGCGCCATGCCGCGACAGCGTTTGTTGCGAGCTCGCTTAGCGGCGTAGCTGGCGATGATCGGCTTGTAGGTGCGTGCCAGCCGGGTGATCGTGCGCTTGAGCTCGCGCCGGTCGTGGGTGTGTTGGAAGGTCTCCCAAGCCGAGAACACTTCGTGTGAGAGCTCAAGGCCGTGCTCGCCGAACTCTTTCTCGGCGGCGAGTCCTTCGGCATGGGCAACGAAGTCGCGCTGCAAATGAGACCAGCAGAGCTGGCGGCGGCGCAAAGGCAGGTTGCGGTATGCCCACCAGCGGTCAGAGGTGACGACCGCCTGGGTGTCGGCGAGCAGGCTCTTGGCGTGGTCCTCGTGACGGTCCCGCGCGACCTGGAAGAAGGCGTGACGGCTGGTGAAAAGGCCCCACAGCGCGCGGCGCTCTCCGGCGGTGCGCCAGCCCGTCTCATCCGCGTTGAGCGCCCCCGCATCGCGAACCCGCCCGAGCAGGTCCTCATAGGGCTCGGCGAGCGCTTCGCTGGCGCGGGTGAGGAGGGTATCGACGCTTCCCGTCGACAGGCGGGCACCGAAAAGCTCTTCGCCGAGCTCGACCACGTCACGACGGGAGACACGGTTGCGCACCGAGAGCGCTACGAGCGCTGCCTGAAGGCGGGGACCGAAGGAGCTCGCAGTGAGCTCCCGCGGCAGCTGCGCACGAGATCTGCGCCCACAGCGCGGGCAGCAAAGGCGCTGGGCACGGTGCTCGATCACTCTCACGGTCAGCTCGGGTAGCTCTTCGATCTGGTGAACGACTGGCTCTCCAGCCCGGTCGTGCTCCTGCTCGCCGAAGACGTGTCCGCAACCGCAGCGCGAGGGCCAGTGCTCGATCACCTCGTCCACCGCCAACGCCGGCAACAGATCCCGTCCGCGCCCCTCGTGACCGGGCTGGCCACCGCGTTTGCGCCCGGATGGGTCCTTGCCGCGCTCGGACGCCCGGTTGGGCGGATCTGAGCTCGGCGGAGACGAGGAGTTCCGCGAGCTGCGGTTCAGCCGCCGCTCGAGCTGGGCGATCCGCTCGTCTTGACGAGCGACACGGGCCTCCAGCCTGCGGATCTGCTCGTCCATCCGCAGCAGCACCTCGACCACGACCTCGCGTCCGGCGTCGTAGATCGCCTCCGCTTCAGAGCGCTCCACGCATAGGGATTCGACGCGCCGGGATCATGTCCCCCAACCAACTGAACGCTTACCGAATCTCACTCATTTGCAGGCTATTTCTTCCAATTGGCCTCCATGGACGCTCGGAGCCATGTCCGCCCTGAGGGGCCAGGATGGGCTCCTGGGGGGGTGCTGCCTACCCCATTCCTACCCCACGCCGTTGTCTCGAGGGCCGAGGAAGGCCTCGATGGCCACCCACGCGGCCCCGTGGGTCAGGGGTCCGAGTCGAAGCGTCCAGCCGTCCCCCAACTCTTGCCGGACCGACGCTTGGAGCTTTGTGGCTTCAAGGCGTTGTCGTTGCGCCTCGGCTCGCTCGTAGCCCGTGGCACCCTGGTATGTGCCGTCCACTCCGTAGCGGCCACCCTCGACCGGCCAGATCGACAGCCGGTCGGGCGCTAGGACAGGTCCCGTTTGCGCGGGGAGGCCCACATTGACCTCATCGGAAACCGTGCCCAGCGGCCTGAGCGTGACGTAAGCTCGCAGCGTGAGAGACCGCCTGCACCTGCAAGGATCTTCTCGAGGACCGGCTAGGCAGCGCTGACTTCTTGGACGGCGCCGATCCTGCTACCGGACTTTTCGCCCACTAGACCAGTGTTTCAACGACTATCCTGGGGCGCATGGCAACCTCGCGCAGGAGGTAGGAATGCCCTCACGTATCACGTTCACAGCCGCCGCCGGGTCTGCAGAACCCCTGATGCTTGAGGTCTTCGAGGAGCCTGACAAGGTCGAGACCGCGGTCAACCAGGCGGGGGGCGTGCCATTCCGGCTCACCAAGGCAGCGGGAGGAGACGCCGTGTACGTCAATCCCCTTGCCATCGCTTTCTGGGAAGGCTACGAGGCGTGATCCACAATGCCCCACTCGCTCGCCAGATGGCCGCAGGGAAGCGTCCCAATGCTCATGCCCGCAAACGCCGACGCAGGGTGCGCGCGGCCTCGAACCATTCCGCCGGTAACGCCCGCTCAGCGGCATCTCGCGTGCGCTTGCGCAGAAGACCGGGAAGGACGCACCCGTAGGTGTAGGGGAATCGCAGCGACGGCGGCATTACCAGCGTCCATGCCACAGGATCGTTACCGTTGGCAAAGCTCAGCTTGTAGGAGTGGTTTCCCTGGCCGAGATGGACTCGACGGCACCCGCGCCGGTAGGCCTCCTGCACGACGCGAGTCACGGTGAGCTTCGCGGGGGCCATCTTTGCGTAGCGCTCGTCCCACCCGGTGTTGATGTCCGCGAGCACCTCGCCGGCGATCAGATGGAAGTCCGCGCAAATCGGCGACCCACCGACCTCGAGCATGCACATCCGAAAGCGTCCTTCGTCGATCAGTTCACGCCCCACTTCCTCGAGCCAGTCAGGTAGACGACTGCCGAGGTTTGCAAGCCTGGAGCACCCGCGTCCTTCCCACCTTTCGCCATGCAGGCGAGAGAAGGCCTCTGCGTCCGCGCGCAAGGTCTCTGTCGTGCTCCACCGCGTCGTGCCACCCGCCTCCTCGAAACGCCGCTCGTTGCGCCGCAAGGTGCGCCGCGTGCTCGACCTCAGCGACGCGAACCAGGCATCGAACGAGGAGTCGCGAAGCACGATCACGGGTGCTCCGTCAACGCCATACCCGCGGACCATCCCACGCATCGGGCCGGGCCAACGCGAACTCAGGGCCGTCGTCCAGTGCGAGGCGAGCGTCATTGGTCCGAACGCCAAGACGTCCGGGCGCGGCCGGCACGAGGCGAGCACTCGGGCGACCTCAGCGGCGACATCCCACTCGCGGCCGGGCAGCGCGAGCGGCTCCATGCACACCCCGAAGTCGCTCGCCATAAGGCGATACTCGACGACCCCCCTTTTCACAGACGCCACGTAGAAGGGAGCAACTCCCACGAGCCTCTCGCGATCGCGCACGGCGACGAGTCGCGGCTGAATCTCCGCGGACGCAACGTGATGCCACCATGAGAGCACCCAGGCCGGTCCTGCCACCGGGTTCGACGCTAAGACTGCGAGCGCATCCCACTCAGGGGCGAGTGCCTGAGCGCCGGCCAAGTCTGTAATCAGTTCACCGTCGCTCATGCCGAGGCGAGCAGCCATGTCAGGCCGAGACAAAGCGCCACCACGGTCGTGGTGGCCGTTCGCCACTGTCCTGCTCTGACGGAACATGCGTCGCCCGCCCGCCGAGCGTTCCGGAGCCATCCCAGTAACGCTGGCCGCGCCCTCTGGGTCCGTGTACCAGCCGGACAGCGCTACCGGCTGCGGACTGTTTTGACCGCGCCTGCTTTGATCAGCCTCGCGGTCTGCTACATCTCCCACTGCTTCCTCCTGCCCAGCCGTCGGCGAGACACTGTGGCGCACGGACACTGTCACTGCGGATGTGACCGTGAACCCTCGATTCATAGTGGCACCGTGTCACTCTGCCCGTCAAGCCGTGGGGACCTTTGTGCAGGATTGCGGAGGTATGTTGACCGCCTCTCGCGTCGGGCGAGTTCTTGCGATCCGTGTTGTGGTCATTCACTGCGGACAGCCGGCGTGGGCCACGGCGAGGGAGACCGGCCCGAGATCAAGGACCTCTTCGAGGTCGTAGACGGCAGGCGACGACCGCGCCCGCGACACGGCGGTCGCCGACCATCGTGGCGTAGTGCTCGCCCTTGAGGTGGGGGAGGCAACCAGTCGCCGGGCCTCCCCCAGCGGCCTTCTCAGTTGAGTTCGTTGACCAAGGATCGCACCAATGTGGGCGTACCCGCCGAGAAAGTAGCTTGGTCGGTCAGGAGATTCGCATCCGACGTAAATGATGTTTTTGGCGCTGCCCTTGCTCAGCGTTACAGAATCAGTGAACGGGATCGCTCCCGCGCTCCTTGCTTTGCCGCAACGATTTGCGGTCGTCAGTGCGCGCGCAAGCGGCTCTAAGAGGATGGGCGACGCTCGCCCCAGCCCCACGCATGCTCGTCCGATTGCCGATCAGCATGCAGACCGCCGGCCGGGCAGCCCAAAGCCCGGACACCGCCAGGTCCGGGCTTCAGGTCCCTTCTAGCTGGGGCAGCGACTGGTGAGGACATGAGCCGCTGCGTCCACGAAACTACCGCCGTCACGGTCGGGGTTGTTACGGATCTGCCACCGACCTGTTAGCACCTACAGAACGGGAGCCCACCCCGCCTCGAAAAGGGCCGTCTTTAGGAGCTCCTCCGCACGCGGCGGCATTGGAGGCAATCAAAGCGCGCCGCGACGCGTCGCAGTGATCGACCATTCCGGCGCGTAGGCGAGGAAGCGTGGCGAGGCGAGCAGCCGCCGGATCTCCCGGCGGCTGCTCGGGTAGCGAGAGAGCCTGAACGGGCCGCCTTCGCGTTCGCCCTGGTTGTAGAGGGCCATGCGCACCCTGCGGTGGGTTGAGATGAACGAGAACAGCTGATCGACCCAGCCCGGGTCATCGCCGTTCCAGAGCGCCCACTCGCCGAACGCGAACGGCTTTTGCGGGTAGTCGTCATAGAGATTCTGAAGCCCTCGGAAGTTCGGATACAGGCTGTAGAAGTCCGTTCCGACCCAGTCCACGTACGCGTCGCCCGGGTAGTAGGCCGCGGGGCTGTTCGCGGCTGTGTCGGGACTGCCTTCGCTCTGCGGCACCCACAGGAATGCGACGGGCAGCTTTGGAAGCGTCGCCGAGCGACCGATCCCGCGCACCGGCGGCAGCCCGAGCGCCCGCAGGCGCTCGTCGATCCCCGTAACGGCGCCGCCGCGCAGTATCAGCACGGTTCGTCGCCAGGCGCTCCTGAAGCTCGCCGTCGAATGCGATGCTCCGCGGGAGGAGCCATCCTGATTGAAGGCGCAGTAGGCATTGTTGGCCTGATCCATCTCCGGGAACAGGCGTATATAGACGGGGCGGCCGTTCCGCTCGATGGCTGCGCCGAGCCTCAGCAGGTATCCGTCGCCGGCTCCCCGGGCGATGCCCTGCGGCGTGATCTGTTCCGGCGCGCCATAGCCCTGCGAGGTCGAGATGTGGAGCATCAGTCGCGCATGGTTGAAGTCGGCCTCGCCGAATGCCGCTTCGAAGTCCCGCCCCCAGGTGACGAACACGCCGTTGACAGCCGGATGCTTGCCCACCTCCGCCTGGAAGGCCGGATAGGAGCCCCCGGTCAGACCGGTGAAGACCTCATCGCCGGGAGGCAGCAGGCTCTGGGCTCCCGCCGGACGCGCCGCCAGCAGCCACCCCGTCAGAACGAGGGCCCCGCATGCGAGCACCAGCAACCTGACACGCGCGGTCCAGGGAGCAGGCGCTCTCATGGGGCCAGGGCAAGAGGGGAAGGGTCGTCACGCACGACGGATACAGTGGGCGAGGTGAACGCGTCCGAGCGGAACGTGGAGCTGGTCAGGCGCTTCTTCGATGCCGACACCCAGCGTGACCCGAAGGTCTATCTGAGCTTCTTCGGACCGGACGCCGAGGTGGACTTCTCCGAGCTGGACCGACCCTACAGCGGCGTCTACCGGGGCCCCGAGGAGATCGAGGGGCTGTATCACGACCTCCGCGACCCGTGGCACGAAAAGGAATTCGAGTTCGAGGAGCTGCTCACGAGCGACGATCGCGTCGTGGTCACCCTGACCCGCACCGCGCGGTCGCTGGCCGGCCCGAGGCTGACCTCGCGAGCCACGGCTGTGATCACGGTCCGCCAGGCCAGGATCACGGCTTTCAAGATGTTCGCCAGCAGGTCCGACGCCCTGGAGGCCGCCGGACTATCCGAGTAATCGGCCGCAGCCGGAGCGGCGCCGAGCACGTAGAGCGCAGCCTGCGAGACCGTAGCGGCGCAGGGCGCAGCGCCGCGGGCCCTAACGCTCTTGCAGCGCGGAATCGCCCGCACCGGAGAAGTTGACGAGAAGGTGCTCGGCACGCCCATACGCGGCCGGAGTGGGTGATATGCCCTCGGCCGTCCTCAGGGTCACCAATTGGTGGTTGCCCTGCTTGGCGGCCACGAGACTCGCATTGAGCTCGGCGGCCAGCGGTTCGAGGGACTCGACGAGGCGTTTGACCGTCAGCTCGGAGGCCAGCTGGCGGAAGGCGTCAGCGACGCGTTGCAGGCTCCACACGAACCCGCTGCGAGTCGGTGCCCAGACTGCGACCGAGGGCTGTCGTCCACGACGGAGCGAGATCGTCGGCTGGCGGCCGCCGACGCCGACCCCGGGGACGAAGTTCTCAGCTTCGGCAAGCGGCACATGCCGGGTACGAACGGGGCCGAAGACGACAACCGTCTCTCCGGTGATGGTCACGCCCGAGCGCAGAACGCGCAGCGCGGTCCTTGCCGCAAGACATCCGAGCGAGGCCGTGAACGGAACGAGGAGCAGGAGGACCAGGGTGCCTTCGCGCGCACCCTGGATCGCGGCGAGGCTCGAGCCGAAGCCCAGCGCCGAGATCGACAGCCACCACAGGCACGAGCACGCGCGAACGCGCCGGCGGGCTGTTCGGCGGCTGTAGGACATAAGGCCGTATCGGACGCCCAGACCGGGTCCTGAAGGATCATGGGCCCGCTCGACAGGAAGTCATCGGTATGTTCAGGCGGCCGGGGCTTCAGCCGAGCCCCGATCAACCCACAAGCGAGATGCTGGGCAGCACCCCGCCATCGGTCTGTCGCCCCGCCTATCCGTGTCCCAGCACCGGGTGCGGCACGTAGGGCTCCTCGAGCCTTGAGATCTCCTGCTCGCTGAGGGTCAGCTCCTCGGCGGCGAGGGCGTCGTTCAGGTGGTTGGGCTTGGTCGCGCCCACGATCGGCGCGGTGACCGCCGGCTTGTGCAGCAGCCACGCGAGGGCCACCTGCGCGGGCGGCACCTCGCGCGCGGCGGCGACCTCGGCCACCCGCTCGACCACGTCGAAGTCGGTGGGCTGGTTGTAGAGATAGTCGGCGAACGCGTCCTCCCCGGCCCGCGTCGTCAGGCGTGCGCCCTCGCGCGTGCGGGTGCCGGCCAGGACGCCCCGTGCGAGCGGACTCCAGGGGATCACGCCGACCCCCTGATCGAGGCACAGCGGGATCATCTCGCGCTCCTCCTCGCGGTAGACGAGGTTGTAGTGGTTCTGCATCGACACGAAGCGCGTGAAGCCGTTGCGCTCGGCGACGTGCTGGGCCTTGGCGAACTGCCAGGCGAACATGCTGCTGGCGCCGATGTAGCGCGCCTTGCCGGCGCGCACGACCTCGTGCAGCGCCTCCATCGTCTCCTCGATCGGCGTGCGGTTGTCCCAGCGATGGATCTGATAGAGGTCTACGTAGTCCATCTGCAGGCGCTTCAGCGAGGCGTCGATCGCGCTGAGAATGTGCTTGCGCGACAGGCCGCCGCCGTTCTCGCCGGGTGTCATCGGCATGAACACCTTGGTGGCGATGACGAGCTCCTCGCGCGTCAGCAGCCTGCCGAGCAGTCGGCCCGTCGCGATCTCGCTCGCCCCCTGCGAGTAGGTGTCGGCCGTGTCGAAGCACGTGATGCCGCCCTCGACGGCCGCCCGCACGATCGGCTCGGCGGCATCCTCGTCGAGCACCCAGGCTTTGTCGCTGTCGTTGCCGAAGCTCATCATGCCCAGGCAGATGCGCGAGACCCTGAGGCCCGTCGCGCCGAGTTTCACGTACTGCATCGGGTCACCTCTCGTGTCTTTTGGCGGACGGTCGCCCGGCCGGTTGCCGAAGCGGCAATGATAGGGCGGCGGTCGCGTTGGCCGGCGGGTCCACGGCTCGCGGGCCACGCAGGCGACGCCACCGGGTTCGCGAGCCTTCAGCCCGCCACTTCGGGGCCCGCCACGTCGGTGATCTGCGCGGTGCCGATGACCGCCCCGGCCGCATCGAGTGCCTGCACGGTCATATACGGACCGGCCGCGCCGGCGGGCAGGGGTATGGCGGTCTCGAAGCCGCTGCGTTCGACCTGCGCGACCGGCGTAAGTTCGCTCACGCCGGGCCCCGCGAGCACCCGCCAGCCGGCCACCAGCGTCGCCCCGTTCCAACTCGCATACACGGTTGGGGTCCCCTGGGCGGCGTCCTGCACGACGAACGTCGGAGCGTGCGCGGGCATGCCCGTCCAGGGGAAGCGAAGGTCCCTGTAGGACTCTGTACCCGCGGCAAAGTGCGCGTCGAACAGCAGTTCACCGGCGGCGTTGAACTCCGAGAGCTCGGGGACCTGACCCCACCCGACGAACCAGTCCCCGTTGCTCAGCGCCTGCACGTTGCCCTGGCTTTCGGCCAGCAGCGGCGGCGAGTGGACAATCTGGTCGAGCAGCGTGGCCGTCCTGCTCTGCTGATCGAGACTCACGACGATGCCGCGCGACTGACTGTGCACGATCGGCGAGGCGCCGTTGTCGAAGATGCTGATCGAGCCGTTCGCGAGCACGCGCGGGTCGTGCTGCCAGGCGGTGGCAGTGCCAGGTCCCATCGCGAAGCTGCTGCGCTTGCCCCCCAGGCGCCATTCGACCTCGCCGCTCCGTGCATCGAGGTCGTAGACGGTCCAAGTGTTGCGCGCCGAGACAAGCAGGCTGCCGTCGGGGTCGAGGTTGATCGAGTTGATGTGGAAGAAGTCGTACGGCGCGCTCGTGCTCGTACGGGCGGCCGGTTCATAGGATTCGCTCAGGGCGACGTGGTCGAGGCTTGACCACTGCAGCATCACGAGCCCTGTCCTCAGGTCGACCTCCTGGAGCACGCCCACCGTCACGGCTCCTTGGGCCGGGCCGCCGACCGACGACAGGTTGCAGAGAATCGGGTCATAGGCGGTGATCAGCGCGGTCCCCTGCGGGGTCAGCTGGAAGTCGTGCAGGTCGGCCTGAAGGCCGTTCCCGGCCCTGACGTGGGCGATGTCGGTGTAGCTCTGATCGGCGATCACGTCTTCTCCCAGCCCGAAGCCGTGCACGGATATGTCGCCCTGCCACCAGGTCAGCACCGGCCTGCCCTCGTATTCCTGCACCTGCAGGTTCGTCGCGGAGGTGTGGGCGGGCAGCGGCTTGAACCACAACAGTTCACCGCTCGGGTCGAGGATCATCGGTCCGGCCTGGCCGGGGCCGCCGTACGGCGCGACGAACTCGTCCCCGGGCGCGACGCCGGGGAAGCGCGCGGTCACCGTGACCGTCGGCGGGCGCAGGTCCGGCCGCGAGCGATAGCTCTGCACCCCTCCCGAGCCGCCCGCGTGGATCGCCTCCGGCGTGGTGCTGATCGGATCCTGCTCGCCGATCGCGAACTCGTCGGACAGCGTGTGCACGCGGCCCGCGAGCCGAACCTGCGCCCGGACCGTCACCCGCTCGCCTTCTGCGAAGGGCGCCGAGGGCAGGAAGCTCGCGCCGTCCCCCTGGGAGTAGGCGAGCAGGCGCCCGTGGTGCGCACCCGTGCGCGAGCCGAGCACCCTGACGTGACTCAGATCGCCCGCCGGGACGCCGAGGAAGCTGATCTGCGTCCGGGGTGAGGCGTCGCGGCTCCCGGGCACGGGTGACACCGTCACGGCTCCGGCCTGCAGCGCAGAGGTGTTCAATGCGGCCGGCGTACAGGTGGGAGCCGGCGCGGCCCCGGCGGGTGCGACCCCGGCGCCCCCCAGTCCCAGCGTCACCGTCAGGCCGGCCATTAGAGTGCGGATGAAGCGCATGGATCAGGATCAGCATAGGAGGATCGACCGCCGCACCTTCCTGAAGGGCGGGTTGGTCGCGGGCGGCCTGCTGGCGGCCGCCGGCGCGGCGATCGCCGACAGCGCCGAGGACGCGGGCGGGTCCGGACCGAGGCCGAGCCTGGCGGCGGCGGGCCCGCCGCCGCCGGCGAGCGCCCGCGGCGCTTCCGAGCGGCCCAACATCCTCGTGATCGTCGTCGACCAGATGCGCTTTCCCCAGTGGCTGACCGGCGCCCCGGCGAGCCTCGCGCTGACGCCCAACATCAGGCGCCTGAGCGAAGGGGCCGTTTCCTTCACCAGGCACTACACGGCCTCCAACGACTGCACGCCGGCACGCGCCACGCTCCTGACCGGCCTCTACACCCATCAGACAGGCTGCATGATCACCGGGGGCAGCACATTGGACCCCGCGTTCCCCACGTGGGGGGCTACGCTGCGCGAGCACGGCTACCACACCTGGTGGTACGGCAAGTGGCATTTGACCCACCACGACAACTACTGGGGGCCGACGTGGGGCCGGCGCGAGCTCGAGCACTACGGGTTCTCCGGGGGCACCTATCCGTCCCCCGACGGGGCGCCCGGGCAGGGCTGGCATGTAGATCCGCACGTCGGGCACCAGTTCGCCGACTGGTTCGCCGCCGAGGGCGGCGCAGAGCCATGGTGCACGACGATCTCGTTCGTCAATCCGCACGACATCGCGTGGTGGTACGCCTTCAGCGACCGCGTCCCCGCCGAGAGCACCGCCGCGAGGGTCGTCCACCGGCTGCCGCCCAACTACGAGACGCCGGAGCTCCTGATCGAGCGCAACAAGCCGCGGCTGCAGCGCTCGCTGCAGGACACCGCGGCGAGCTCGTTCGGGCCGGTCCCGTTCACCGGCCCCGAGGCCCCCCGCCGGTGGATGGCGTTCCTGGACCTCTACGCGAAGCTACAGGGCGAGGTCGACCGCCACGTCGGCCAGGTGCTCCAGACCCTGCAGAGCCGCCCGGAGGTGGCGGCGAACACGGTGGTCCTGTTCACCTCCGACCACGGCGAGTACGGCGCCTCGCACGGACTGCGCGGCAAGGGCGCCGGCGTCTATGAAGAGGGCATCCGCGTGCCCCTGATCGTCAAGGACCCCCGCGGCATGCTCACCGGCGCTCCCGAAGTGCCGCGCAGGCAGCTCAGCTCGAGTGTGGACGTCGCTGCGCTGCTGCTCACGATCGCCACCGGATCGAACGCCTGGCGCGCGGAGCCCCGCTACTCCCACCTGGCCGACCGGCTCGACCTCGCCGCGATCCTCGCCGATCCGCAGGCGCCGGGGCGCCCCTACGTGATTCACGCAACCGACGAGGCCGTGACCGAGTTCGCGATCGAACCCTACGCTGCCGATGCGCCCCTGCACGTGGTCGCGGTACGCACGCCGGCGGCGAAGTACGCGACCTACTCCCACTGGCCCGACGGCACGACCGCCCCCCTGTCGGCCGGACAGGAACGCGAGCTCTACGACTACCGCACCCACAGCGGCCGTCTGGAGCTTCACAACAGCGCGGGGGAAAGCCCGCAGCAGGCCGAGCTCGAACAGACCCTCGAAGAGGCCGTCCGCCACGAGCTGCGCCGCCCGCTGCCCGCGCATCTGAGCGCCGCGCAGGCGCGCGGCTTTGCCGACTACTTCAACACGGCCGCGCACGCCGCCGTGAGCGCCGCAGGCGCTCGCAGGCGCATCCTCGAACACGACTTCGGGGAGCTGAACCACACGGGCCGAGCACCCGGGAGCCCGTCACGCCTCAGGCTGTGATGGCCTGCGATTCGCCGATCACCGCGCCCGAGGCGTCGAGCGCCTGCACGGCGACGTAGGGCCCGGCCGTGGCCGCGGTAATCGTGCTCTGAAAGCCCGTCTTCGGGGCGCTCGCAACCGGGGATAGGGCGCTCGGCGAGGAGCCGGCGAGCACGCGCCAGGAGGCGACTTCGGTGGCGCCGTTCCAGCTCGCCGCGACCGTCAGTGTCCCCGCTGCGCCCGGCGTCACGGCCAGCGACGGCACGCTTGCCGGACGGCCGCGCCATTCCGCGAGGAAGGTGCTGAAGTTCTGGACGTTCTTGCCGAGCGTACCTTCGAGCAGCACGTGCCCGGCGCCATCGAACTCGGTGAAGTTCGGCAGGCGCCCGTAGCCGAGCAGCCAGTTGCCGCCGGGCAGGCTGAGCGTGTTGCCCTGGCTTTCGGCCAGCAATGTCTGCGTCGGGTTGACGAACGCCTTGACCAGGCTGACCGTGTGGCTGGCGCTGTCGGGCGCGAGCAGCAGCCCTCGCGACTGCTTCTCCTTCGGAGGATCCGAGCCGTTGTCGAACAGCGATATCAGCCCACCGGGCTGGAATTCGGCATCGTGCTGCCAGTAGAAGCGTGTGCCGGCGCCGAGCCTGAAGCTGCTGTGGCTGCCGCCGAGTCGCCAGTTGAAGCCGCCGC
This sequence comes from uncultured Solirubrobacteraceae bacterium, assembly GCA_963730575.1. Taxonomy (GTDB): domain Bacteria; phylum Actinomycetota; class Thermoleophilia; order Solirubrobacterales; family Solirubrobacteraceae; genus Palsa-744. The sequence goes on along the minus strand of CAVSSG010000002.1, from coordinate 702,300 downwards.
TGTGCATGTTGACGTCGTACACGGTCCAGCTGTTGCGCGCCGAGATCAGCACGTCGCCGTTGCTTCCGGGCTCCGCCGAGTTGACGTGGATGTAGTCCCAGGGATAGCCGCTTGCGGGCACCGGGTTTTTCGATTCGGCGATCGGGATGTGCCCGAGCGCGTGCCACTCCCACATCACCAGCCCCGTCTTGACGTCGACCTCCTGCACCACCGAGTCGGTGAGGATGCCGCTGGCCGCGCCGTGCAGCGAGGCGAGGTTCATGTGGATCGGGTAGAACGCATCGATCCACGCCGTGCCTTCGCGCGTGAGACGGAACGCGTGCAGATCGGCGTGGTAGCCGTTGCCCGCGCGCACGCTGGCCAGCTGCCGGTAGGAGCTGTCATAGAGGACGTCTTCGCCCTCGCCGAACCCGACCTGGATGATGCGTCCCTGCCACCACGCGAGCACGGGCTTGCCTTCGTATTGCTGGACGCTGAAGTTCGTCGCCTCCACCCCGGCCGGCAGCGGATGAAACCACACGAGGCCGCCGTCCTGTTCTGAGATCATCGGACCCGGCGAGCCGTCGCCCTGATACGGGGCCATGAACAGGTAGCCGGGCGTCCCACCGGGCCTGGCCGGCGTCGTGATCCTGACCGTCGAGGGAGTCAGCGCCGGCGCCGAGCTGTAGTGCTGGACCGCGTTTGGTTCGCCCGCGTCGATCGGGAACTCCTTCTGGCTCACGGCGGCCTGATCGGCGATCGTGAAGGTCGTGCTCGCCGCCCGCATGGCGTTCGCGGCGATGACGCTGGCGCGCACGCTGACGCGCTCGCCGGCCAGGAACGGGTGGGCCGGCAGAAAGCTCTCGCCCGTACGCGTCGAGTAGGCACGCAGCACGCCGCCGTGCACACCGCTGCGCGAGCCGACGACGCGCACCCTCGCCACCTTCGTGCCGGGCGGGCCGAGGAAGCTGATCTGGCTCGCCGGCGAGACGTCCGGCGTGCCGGGCAGCGGCGAGACCGTGACCGGGTTGGCAGCCGCAGCGCTCACGTCCGCCTGCGGGTCGATCGCGACGGAGCTCGCCGGCGAGGCGCTCCCGCATGCCGACAGCACGGCGGCGCACGCGAGCAGCAGGCAGCTGGCGGCCGATTTTCCGCGCGCGCACACGCTCTAGCCCGTGCGCTCGGCACGCCCGGCACCGGCGAGGGCGATCGTCATCGAGCCGGGGGCGATCGGCCAGCTGCGCTCACCGTGCATGTAGAACACGACGGCACGCGCCCGCGCGGGCGGGGTCGCGCCCCCGGGCCGCGCCCCGTCCGGCGACTCCCTCGCGGCCAGCACCACCGGGCGCGCCGGGGCGGGTGGCGGCGCTGCCGGCTCGGGAGCGTCGGCGGGCGCCGGCGCAGGCTGGGGAGCGGCCGCGGGCTGCGGTGGCGTCGCCGGGGCGGGCGCGGGCCTTCTGGCGATGCCGATCAGCGCGACGACGGCCGCTGCCGCGGAGAAGATCGCGCCGAGCAGGTAGGCGAGGCGAAAGCCGTTCGTCAGCGCCATCAGCGGCGCCTGGTAGTCGCTGTTGAGCAGGTGCGCGGTGAACTGGGCGGCCAGCGAGGCAAGGATCGCCAGCCCGAGCGCACCGCCCATCTGACGCGAGGTGTTGACCAGGCCCGAGGCGAGCCCGGCTTCGCTGGACGCGGCGGCCGCGGTGGCGGCGACGGTGGAGGGCACGACGGCCAGGCCGATGCCGACGGAGGCGAGCAGCCCGGGCGCCAACACGTCGGCGCCGTAGCTGCCGTTGACCTCGATCAAAAGGGCGAAGAGCGCCATCCCGGCCGCCATCAGCAGGAGCCCCGTGCTGAGCACGGGCCGCACGCCGAAGCGCCCCACGAGCGAGCCGGCGCGCGTGGCGAAGGCCATGATCGTGAGCGCCATCGGCAGGAAAGCAAGACCGGCACCGAGCGGAGGCATGTGCAGCACCTCCTGCAGGTACAGGGAGGTCAGGTACCACATCGGAAACAGCGACGCGCTGTACAGGAGCACCACCAGGTTGGCGGTGCGCATCTGGGAGGGTTTGAACACCCGCAGGGGCACGAGCGGCATCGGTGCAAGACGACCCTCGATGAGCACGAAGACGGCGAGCAGGGCGACGCCCAGCGCGATCGGCCCGAGCGCCGTGGCCGAACCCCACCCGTCGCTGCCGGCGCTGACGATCCCGTAGACGAGCGCGAGCATACCGGCGGTGATCGCCAGCGCACCGCCGAGGTCGAAGCTGCTCCAATCGATCCGGCCTTTGCGCTCGGCGACGATCAGGTACGCAGCAACGGCGCCGGCGATGCCGATCGGCAGGTTGATGAGCAGGATCCAGCGCCAGCTGAAGGCTTCGGTGATGATCCCCCCCAGCAGCGTGCCCGCGGCGCCGCCCGCCCCGTTCATCGCTCCCCACAGGCCGATCGCGCGCAGGCGTTCGGGGCCGTGGGCGAACGACGAGGTGATGATCGCCAGCGAGGCCGCGGCCATGATCGCGCCGCCCAGGCCCTGCAGGGCGCGGGCGCCCACGAGCGTACCCTGCGAGGTGGCCGTTCCGCCGGCGAGCGAGGCTAGCGCGAACACGAGCAGACCGGTCACGAATGTCCGGCGCTGCCCGAACAGGTCGGCGGCGCGACCGCTGAGCATCAGAAAGCCGGCGAACGTGATCGTGTAGGCGCTCACGATCCACTGCAGGTGCGTGGCCGAGAAGCCCAGACTCGCGCGGATCGAGGGCAGCGCGACGTTGACGATCGCGACGTCGAGGATGACCATGAACTGCGCCAGGCAGCAGATCGCCAGCAGCAGCTGCTTGCGCGAGGTGGCGGGCGCCTCCTCGGCGCCGGCGCCGCTGCGGGCCGCGGCGCGCTGGGAGATGGCGGTCACCGAGGCGCTCACGGCGCGGCCGCCTTAACGGTCGCCGAGGTGCCGAGCAGCTGGCCGCCCGCGCCGAGCGCCTGCACCGCCACGTATTCGACGTCGTGGTGTTCGGCGTAGCTGTTTGCGTACGTGATCGAGCTCTCGAAGCCACTGTCGGGCGCTGTCGCCTGCGCGCTCAGCGAGGAGGGGCTCACGCCGGCGAGCACGCGCCACGAGGCCACGTTCGTGGCCCCGTTCCAGCTGGCGTAGACGGCGGTGGAGTCGCCCGTGCTGAGCACATTGGCGCTCACCGCGGGCGGCGCGAGCGGTTGACCTTCCCAGGGGAAGCGAAAGGCGCGGTAGGAGGAGGAGCCGGGCGGGAGATGGGCGTCGAAGAGGAGTTCGCCGCTCTTGCTCAGCTCGCTCACGCCGGGGACGGAGCCCCATCCGATCACGATGTCTTCGTCGGGGAGCACCTGCAGGTTGCCCTGGCTGTCGGCGAGCACCGGGTTGGTCGGGTGCGGGTAGGCGCGCAGCAGGCGGGCCGTGTGGTTGGCTGTGTCGATCGCTATGCGCACGCCGCGGGACTGGTAGTGGATGCGCGGGTCAGAGCCGTCGTCGAACATCGTCACGGTACCGTCGGCATGCATGCGGGCGTCGTGCTGCCACGCGGTTTCTGCACCGGGACCCATGGCAAAGCTGCTGTTCGTGCCGCCGAGGCGCCAGAGGATGTTGCCCGAGCCGCCTTCCAGCTGGTAGGCGGCCCACGTGCTGCGCCCGGAGATCAGCAAATCACCGTCCGGCTGCGGATCGACCGAGTTGAGGTGAAACCAGTCCCACGGCTTTGCGCTGGTCGGCACCGGGGCATGGGACTCGCCCACGCCGACGTGGTCGAGGCTGTGCCATTCCCAGCGCACGAGTCCGGTCTTGACGTCGATCTCCTGCACCGCCGTGTCGACGATCGCACCGTTGCGCGCGCCCTTGACTGCGGACAGGTCGCAGCGGATCGGGTTGTAGGCGGTGATGTAGGCGACGTTGTCCCGCGCGAGCTGGAAGTCGTGCAGATCGGCCTGCAGGCCGTTGCCCGCCTTCACGGTGGCCACCGTCTGGTAGCTGGCGTCCATGACGGTGTCTTCGCCCTGCCCGAAGCCGAGCGCGTACACCCGTCCCCGCCACCAGGTGAGATCCTTCTGGCCTTCGTATTCCTGCATGCTCAGGTTCTCTGCGTTGGTCCCTGCGGGCATCTGTTCGAACCACACGAGCCGCCCCTGCGGCGTGTAGATCAGCGGCCCGTACTGCCCTGGGCCCGGTCCGACGGTCATCAGCACATCGCCGGCACCGGGGTCGCGATCGGGCGTCGTCACGGCCAGGGGCGGCGGGTGCTGGTCGGGCAGCGAGGTGAAGCTCTGATAGGCCGACGGCGCCGCCGCGGTATTGGGAAAGCCCGGCACCGCCGTCAGCGGATAGGGGGTCGCGACGCGGAAGGCAAACGAGGTCCGGTGTTCTGCACCCGGCGTGCCGATCAGCGCGCGCACGCGCACCCGCTCGCCGCTGTCGAACGGCTTGTCGGGCACGAAGCTGCCGCCATCGCCCTGGAAGTAGCCATACACGTGACCGTAGTGGTAGCCCGTCTGTGAGCCTTCCACGGAGACGTCCTGGATGTCGGTGACCGGCGTGCCGAGGAAGCTGATCTGCGTGTCGGGGTTGGCGGTGTCGGTTTCCGGCGCCGGCGAGACGTCGACGGTGGTCCCCGCCAGCGCCGCGCTGTGGCTGAGGGTCGCAGGCAGGCAGGCCGGCGAGGCGCCGCTCGGCAGGGTCGGGGTGTGCGCACCCGACAGGCTCCCCGAGGAGAGCACGACGGCGACCACGATCCAGGCCACGGCCGCGACCAGCAGCATGATGAGTCCGTTTCCCCTCATGACCGCGGCGGCGCGTCCGCCACGATTTGCGGAGTCCTCACCATCCCAGTGCGCGGCGAGCTGCGTGAGCAGGCTGTCGAGTCGATCGGCGGTTCAAGTTCGATGCGACGATATCTGGATGACGCGCTCCAGCGCGCCGCAGGAGCACGCGGCGGAGGCGATCCTTAGCAAGTTCTTCGCGGCCTCCTACCCCATCTGCCGAAGGTCAATCCCCGGCGAGCGCCAGGCCAGGGCCCGGCCTCGGGCGATCGCCTAGGCTACCGGCATGGGTCGGTGGATCGGGATCGCGCTGGCGGCGGCGCTGGCCCTCGCCGCCGCGCCGGCCTGTGCGCTCGCCGGCTCGGGCGACGTGTCCGCGACGAGGAGCTACGTGCAGGCCAACTACACGCTTGTCCAGGCCGCCAGCTCCAAGCTCAAGACCTCGGAAGCGGCCATCGCCAATCTCGCGCAGCGGATCACGGGCGAATGCGCCAAGGCGGCTGCGAACTCGCCCGAGGACCCCGACTCCGAACAGCTCAGCAACGAGGTCATCGGCGCGATCGTCCTCACCGCCTACCACACCGACGTGCCGGCCGGCACCCGCTTCGTCCGTGCGACGGCAGGTCTTCGCTGGAGCAGCCGCGCGCTCACGAACGCGGTCCAGTCGTATGTGAGCAAGATCAGGGTGTTGACGAAGCTGGCCCCGCCAAACGTGTGCGGCGACGTGAGGGCGTGGGTCGCAAGCGGCTATCAGACGCTGCCGGCGAACACCGTGCGCTTCGATCAGCAGTTCATGCCCAACTGGGTTGCGATCGGAGAACTGCCTCACGGGCTCACCCCGTTTGAGAGACCCGACGAAGCGAGCGTCGTCCGGCGCAGCGGGCAGGACGAATACCAGATCACCGAAACCGAAGTCAACGCCGGGGTCAGCACGTGGGATGAGATCATGAACACGCTCGTGCTTCAGCCCTGATATGGACGTGATTTTGTCAAGTGGGCGTGGTTGAGCGGCCCGTTTGGCGGGCTTGTTTTTGTGGTACTCGGGTCCGGCGCCGGGCGCGACTTCGACGGTCGCGTGGCGGTCAGTCTGACGATGCGGGGGTTTGGTTATCCCCAAGACGCTGGCTTCGTCGCCGGCGTGCGCTGTCTAGGAACGAGCGTGGCCGTTTCGGGCTGCTCATAGGGCTATCGCGCGTGCCGGCGGCCTTTGGCCCGGCGCCGGTGGTCCGAGCATCGACCGCTGTGTGAGTCAGGCGGTCAAGTCATGGCGCGGTCGCGGCCGCCCAGAGGAAGCCGGCGAGTTCGCGGGCGACAGCGATCGTGGCGACGTTGGCGGGCTTGCCACGTTCCTTGAAGCGTTCATGGATGCGGCGCAGGCGGTGTTGCGCGCGCCAGGAGATCCGCAGGATGTGCTCGGGCTGTCCGGCCTGGCGGTTGCCCAGCGTGGCACCGATCGCGGGGTTGCGCGTGTAGTGCCAGGCGGCCTCGACGAGCAGCCGGCGGGCGATGCTCGAGCCGGTCTTGGTGATCGAGCCTTGCACGGCGCTCTCACCGGACTGATCCAGCGACGGTGTCAAGCCCAGCCAGGAGCTGAGCTTGCGCGGGGAGCTAAAGCGCTGCCAGTCTCCGCCGAGCTCGAGATGCAGACTCAACGCGGTCAGCGTGTCGACGCCGCGGAAAGCTCGAAGCCTTGAGACAGTCGGCCATAGCCGCTCGTCCTCGGCGAGCCGCGAGAGCCGCTCATCGAGGACCTGGCGGCGAGCGAGCAGCCCGTCGACCGCGGCGAGCAGATCGATGAACGCCAGCTCGGTCGGCTCGAACTGGAAACGCTGAGAGCCGAGCCACCGCCGGTGGACCGCGTTCCAAGTCGTCTTGCCTTGATAGACGCGGCCCTCGACGAGCAAAAGCTTTGATACTCGATGACGAGCACGAGACAGATCGCGCCGGACCTGCTCGCGCGTCCTGCTCAGATGCCGGATCGCCTCAAGCCAGTCCGGCGGGACCACCACCTGCTTGAGCTGACCGGCCAGCAGCAGCCGTGCCAAAAGCTCGGCGTCCTTGCGGTCGCTCTTCACTCGGTCGCCCGGCGCGCGCGGGGTTTTGCTCGGCGCCACGACCATCACATGGACCCCCGCTGCCGCAGCGGCGCGTGCCAGCCCGAACCCGGTCGGCCCCGCCTCGTATGCGGCCCGCACCGGGCCGGGCAGCTCGGTCAGCCACCTCACCACCTCATCGCTGTCGCCGCCAAAGCGCGAGCGGCGCAGCTCGCCCGTCACCACATCGATCGCCGCAGCGTGCGTCGAACGAGCATGTACGTCAAGCCCAACTGCTGTCATCGTTTCTTGCATGGCCGGACCCTTTCGTCTGGGGTCAGCCGGAGCCCGTCTCCGGCCAGACAAACCCCCGTACGTGCGAGAGGGTCCGGCCAGCCTCAGACGGAAACCACGGCCTCAACGGCCATAGCGTCTAGCCAGGGCTCGGGTCGCGGCTCACGCCACGGCGCGCAGGTGCCGGTAGGGGGTGCCCCGCAGCTCGCGCACGAGCGCGTCGATGACGGCCTCCTCGTCCCGCCGGCTCCCGTCGGTGACGGCGCCGATGACGGCGCGCTTTCGCTCGAGCAGGGTGGAGATCGTCTCGTCGATGGTGCCGGCCGCGAGCAGGTAGGAGGCGTTGACCGCATCCTGCTGGCCGATGCGGTGGCAGCGGTCCTCGGCCTGGTCGTGCTTGGCGGGCGTCCAGTCGAGCTCGAGGAAGGCCACGTTCGAGGCGCGCGTCAGCGTGAGACCGTGACCGGCGACCTCGATCGAGCAGATGATCAGCTGGTTCTCCGGGCAGTCGGGCGCCTGGAATGCCCGCAGGGCTGCGTCCCTGACGGCGTGGCTGTCCTCACCGAGGATGTGCAGCGCCCTGGGAAAGTGATCGAGCAGGGCATGCTGTATCTCGCGGTGGTGGGCGAACACGACCAGCCGCTCACCCGAGCTGCAGAAGTCGTGGATCCAGCTGCGCGCGGCGTGCAGCTTGCCGCGCGCGGCGAGCAGCTTGAGGGCGTTCAGCCGCACGAGGCGCTCGGCGCGCAGTGCCGCGGCCACCTTCGCGTCGAGCTCGCGCAGGTCGAGCGGCTGGCTCTGAAGCCACGCGACCACGTCGCGCTCGGCGAGCCGGTACTCGGGCTCGTTGTCGAGCTCGACCGGCACAACGGCACGCGTCTTCGCCGGCAGCTGGGGCAGGACGTCGGCCTTCAGGCGACGTGCGAAGCAGCGCGCGCGCAGGTGCCAGTGCAGGCGCATATGGGCGTCGGGGCCGCGAAAGCGGCTGGCGAACTGAAGGCCCGAACCGAAGTCCCCGAGCCGCCCGAGGATGCGCAGCTGCGCAATCAGCTCGGCGGGCCGGTTCGTCACGGGGGTGCCCGTGAGGGCGAGGATGAGCCCGTCGGGCTCGAGCGCCGTCGCGAGCCGGTGGACCGCCTGCGTGCGCTTCGCCGCCGCGTTCTTGCAGTAGTGGGACTCGTCGAGCACGAGCGCGCGCGGCTGCAGGGCGCGCAGGGCATCGAGGCGGGCTGCCACGATCTCGTAGTTGACGATGGTGATGTCGCTGTGGGCGAGCGGGCCCGCGGCGGTCCCCGCCAGCATCTGGAGGCTGCGGTCGGGCAGCCAGCGCTCGAGCTCGCGCAGCCAGTTGAGCTTGAGGCTCGCCGGGCAGACGATCACGGCGGGGTAGGCGCCGTCGCTCTCGATCGTCGCGAGTGCCTCGATCGTCTTGCCGAGGCCCTGCTCGTCGGCGAGAAACGCGCGCCGCTGCGAGAGCAGGTAGCGGACGCCAGCGCGCTGGAAGGGCTTCAGCTCGCCCGCGAGACCGGGTACGCGCAGAGGAGCGTCGGTCGCGCCGGACAGCGCCACCAGACCGGCGGCGCGCGCATGCTGCTCGCGGATCTCCTGCAGCAGCGCCAGCGCCGCGGGGGCCACCCAGACCTCGCGGGCCGCGAGAAAGCGGTCGAGCTCCTGCACGCAGAAGGGATCGGCACGCAACGCCGGCATCCGTGCGTGCTCGTGGGAGGCGGGGCGCCCGAGCCGGTCGGGCCGCGGCCCGGGCGGCAGGGCGCCCGTCAGCGCCGCGAACTCCTCGAGCAGCGCGCGATCGTGGCCGGGTGCGAGCACGAACGTCTCCTCCTCGTGCACGATCGAGCGCTCGAGCACGGCGGGCGGCGCGGGGCGCCCCTGCACGAGGGCCTCGATACAGCGCCGTGCGCCCGCACCAAGCCATCCGCGCAACTGCCCCTCGATCAGCCCCCATGAGTCCAACGAGAGCGGCACGGCCGCACCGCCGGGCGCGCTGACCGCCCGCTCGCGCAACACTGGCGGCAGGCGTGCGACATCGCCGAGGAGCAGGAAGACGGGCTCCTCGCTCGGACCCGTCACCTCGATGTGTCCGTGCCACTCCGCGGCGAGCTCGGCCGGTGCGCGGTCTCGCCGGTCGCGCACCGGCGTCGCGCGGTCCTCTGCGCCGGCGCGCTCATCGCGTGCCCGCAGCGCCCTGCGAGCGAGCTCGGAGAGTCGCAGGCCGCTCGTGGCACCGAGCGCGTCGACGATCCGCGCGGCGTGCTCGTCGAGCGGGATCAGGCCGCGGCCGATCACGGGCAGGCTGTAGGCGTCGGGGTGCTCGAGCAGCGCCGCGACGGGCCCGCGCGCGGCGTCGGTGGCGAAGCCGAGCCACCAGTTCTCGTCGGGCCGTACGAGGTCGAGGAGGCACTCGTCGCCTCGCCGCCGCCTGCGTCGTCGCTCGATCGCCCGCCGGAGCGGGTCGCTCACGAGCGGCTCGCGCACTGCGTTGGCTAACAGCCGCGCCAGCGCCTCCGCGCGGTCGGGGTCGAGGGGTACTAACCAGGCCCGCTCGACCGGATCCCAGCGCCGACCCGGGATCGCGCGCAGAAGCCGGCGCAGGCGGTCGTCGTAGGGGAAGCGCAGCACGGCCTCGTCGCGGTCGAGCGACGCGGAGAAGGAGGAGTTCGGCACGCGCAGCACGATAGGCCCGCAGGTGGATGTACGCCGAGTGACGGCGGTGGGGTAGTCTCCGTCGCGAGAAGCTAGGGAGAGGATTTCCTCATGGTCCAGCCCGCGCCACGGGGGCGCAACCCATTCGACGAGACCGGAGTCGAGCGAGGTCCGGACGGGATTGCACGCTACGTCGACGGGCCCGAGTCGCTGGTGCACATGCTGCGGGCGAGCGTCGATCGGGACGCGGCCGCCACCGCGATCGTGGCGGTTGGCGGTGAGTCGCTGAGCTACGGGGAGCTGTGGGATCGCGCGACCCGTGTGGCAGGCGGGCTGCGCCGCATGGGTGTGGACCGCGGCGACCGCGTCGCCACCCGCCTGCCCAATGGCATCGACTGGGTTCTCGCGTTCTTCGGCACGCAGCTCCTCGGGGCCGTAACCGTCCCCGTGAACACCCGCTTCACCGAGGAGGAGGTCGCCTACGTGGTAGGGGACTCAGGCGCGGTATTCACGTTCGCCGACGGCGCGCCACTACCCGACGGGGAGCCCGCCGTCTTCGAGGACCTCGTCGGCGAGGACCTGGCCGCGATCTTCTACACCAGCGGAACCACGGGCTTCCCCAAGGGCGCGATGACCTCTCACGGCAACTTCCTGACCAACAGCGAGAACTGCTTCCGCGCCATGCGCACCGATCGCTCGGAGGGACCGGAGCTCTCCACGCTCGTGTCCGTTCCCCTGTTTCACGTCACAGGCTGCAACAGTCAGCTCGTTCCCATGCTCGCGCTCGGTGGCAGGGTGGAGATCCTCTCCAGCCCACTTGACATGGAGGGGTTCTTCCGCGCCGTGGGCGAGCACGGCGTCAACCAGCTCGCGTCGGTGCCCGCGATCTACCACGCCCTGATCGCCCAACCGAGGTTCGCCGAGCTCGACGTGAGCAGTGTCCGCTGGGTCTCCTACGGAGGCGCCCCGATCGCCGAGAGCCTCGTGTATCGCATCGAGGAGGCCTTCCCGAACGCACGAGTGGGCAACGGGTTCGGTCTGACCGAGACCTCCTCGCTGACCTCCTTCCTGCCCCACGAGGACGCCATCGAGCATGCCGACTCGGTTGGATTCGCCATGCCCGTGGTGGACGTGGCGATCGACGAGCCCGACCCGGAGACCATGGTGGGCGAGCTCCTGGTCCGCGGCCCGAACGTGGTGAAGGGCTACTGGAACAAGCCCGAGGCCACTGCCGAGACCTTCGTCGACGATTGGCTTCACACCGGCGACTTGGCCCGCATCGACGACGAGGGCCTCCTCTACATCGTCGATCGCATGAAGGACATGATCAACCGCGGCGGCGAGAACGTGTACTCGATCGAGGTCGAGAACGCGCTCGCCGCGGCGCCCGGCGTCGGCGAGGCGGCGGCTCTGGCGGTGCCCGACGAGATGATGGGAGAGAAGGTGGGGGCTGTGATCGTGCCCGCCGGCGGCGCTCAGATCGACATCGACGCGCTTCTCGATCACTGCCGCGCGCACCTGGCGGATTTCAAGATCCCCCAGTACGTGGCCGTGCGGCGAGGACCCGCTGCCCCGCAACCCGAGCGGCAAGGTGCTCAAGGCGCAGCTGCGCGAAGAGACCGAGTGGGGAATGCCACTCCGTTAGACAGACTCGATACAGGAGAGCCCAATGTCAACAGTGCAGACCGTGCAGGGACCCATCGACGGCGAGCAGCTGGGAGTCGTCCTCGTCCACGAGCACGTCCGCTTTCGCGACGAGGCGGTGGCGGCCGAGTGGCCCGACCGCTATGACGAGCAGGCCGAACTCGACGAGGCTCTCAAGGCGGTTGGCGAGGCGAGGGCGCGGGGAGTCCAGACGATCATCGAGCCCACCGCGATGTTCGGTGGGCGCGACGTGCGGTTCATGAAGCGGTGGCCGATCACACCGGCGTGCAGATCGTTCCCTGCACCGGCATCTACAGCTACGACTTCCTCCCCCACTACTTCGCCAACCGGGACGTCGACGTGATGGCCGCCCACTTCATCTCGGACATCGAGGGCGGGATACAGGGAACCGAGATCAGGGCGGCCTTTCTCAAGTGTGCCGCCGACGCGCCGGGCGTGACCGCAAACGTCGAGAAGATCCATCGCGCCGTGGCCCGCGCCAGCGTGCAGACCGGCGCCCCGATCATGGCGCATTCGATGCCCGCGGTCGCCACCGGCCCCCGCCAGGTCGAGATCTTCCAGGAGGAGGGCGTCGATCTCGCCCGCGTGCAGATCGCCCACTGCGGCGACACCGATGACGTCGACTACATCGAGCGGTTGCTCGACAAGGGCGTGTACGTGGGCCTTGACCGATACGGCCTCGACATGTTCCTGCCCATCGACAAGCGCAACGCGACCGTGGCCGAGCTGCTGCGCCGCGGGCACGCTGAGCGGATGATGATCTCCCAAGACTACTGCGCCACGATCGACTGGTTCCCACCCGAGGCCGCCGAGGCGCTGCTCAGCCAGGGTGCGATTCACAACTGGTCGATGACCCTCGTCTTCGACGAGGTCCTGCCGGCGCTGCGCGAGCAGGGCGTCCTCGACGATCAGACCTTCAGCACCATCTTCGTAAAGAACCCCAGGCGCTGGATCACCGCCTGAGGCACCGGGCGCGTGCCCTGCGCCGCGAGCAGGTCTCGTGGCCCTCTGCGCGAGCTCGGCTGGGCCGGCTCGCCACTACAAGGAGCTGAGCTCGGCGAACTCGGTCTGCTCTTATTTGGATTCGACAATGGAGGCCTAGGGGCCTCCATTTCCCTCATCCCACAGACGGCCCGGGGACTATTTCAGCGGCATCACGATGATGCTCCGGTTAGCGACCGTTCCGGTGCCGGCGCTCACCTCGTAGCACGTGATGAATTTGTGAGCTTCCGCGGTGAGGCCCGTCAACAGGTAGGTCGCACTCGCCTGGATCGCACCCGTGTCTTTGCTCGTGCCGTGTTCACGGGCAAGAGACTGCGCCGTTGAGGCGTTACCGGGGCAGGCACCCGTTGAGGAGACCCCCATGAATGCCGTGTCTGTCCCGCCTTCAGTCGTAGTGTTCGCAATAAGGGCAGTCAATGTCACAAGCACCTTCCCACTAGACGGAACCGTCGCGGTCACTTCCGGACCCGTACCCAGGGTCGCGAATGTTTTTTCTTTGATTTCTTCTTTGGTCGCGAGGGTCGCGCCTACGGTGCTTTCGAGCCCGGTTTTCCCTTCGGGTCCCGTTGCTCCGGTTGGTCCGGTGGGGCCAGCTTCACCTTTGACTCCGGCGGCTCCGGTTGGGCCGGTCGCCCCGACGGCGCCATTGGATCCGTTGGTTCCAGCTTTGCCTTCTTTGCCTTCGGTGCCCGCCGTTCCCGTCACTCCTTGGGCGCCGGCTTTACCTTCTTTACCTTCTTTACCTTCTTTACCTTCGGCTCCGGTTGAGCCGGTCGCTCCGGTGACGCCATTGGTTCCAACTTTGCCTTCTTTGCCTTCGGGCCCCGTCGCTCCCGTCACTCCCTGAACGCCGGTTTTCCCTTCTTTCCCTTCTTTACCTTCAGCTCCGGTTGAGCCGGTCGCTCCGGTGGCGCCGTTGGTTCCGTTGGTTCCGGCTTTGCCTTCTTTGCCTTCTTTGCCTTCGGTGCCCGTCGCTCCGGTAACTCCCTGGGCGCCGGTTTTCCCTTCTTTCCCTTCTTTACCTTCAGCTCCGGTTGAGCCGGTCGCTCCGGTGGCGCCGTTGGTTCCGTTGGTTCCGGCTTTGCCTTCTTTGCCTTCTTTGCCTTCGGCTCCGGTTGAGCCGGTCGCTCCGGTGGCGCCGTTGGTTCCGTTCGTTCCGGCTTTGCCTTCTTTGCCTTCTTTGCCTTCGGTGCCCGTCGCTCCGGTAACTCCCTGGGCGCCGGTTTTCCCTTCTTTCCCTTCTTTACCTTCAGCTCCGGTTGAGCCGGTCGCTCCGGTGGCGCCGTTGGTTCCGTTGGTTCCGGCTTTGCCTTCTTTGCCTTCTTTGCCTTCGGTGCCCGTCGCTCCGGTAACTCCCTGGGCGCCGGTTTTCCCTTCTTTCCCTTCTTTACCTTCAGCTCCGGTTGAGCCCGTTGCTCCAGTGGCGCCGTTGGTTCCGTTCGTTCCGGCTTTGCCTTCTTTGCCTTCTTTGCCTTCGGTGCCCGTCGCTCCGGTAACTCCCTGGGCGCCGGTTTTCCCTTCTTTCCCTTCTTTACCTTCAGCTCCGGTTGAGCCCGTTGCTCCGGTGGCGCCGTTGGTTCCGTTGGTTCCGGCTTTGCCTTCTTTGCCTTCTTTGCCTTCGGTGCCCGTCGCTCCGGTAACTCCCTGGGCGCCGGTTTTCCCTTCTTTCCCTTCTTTACCTTCAGCTCCGGTTGAGCCCGTTGCTCCGGTGGCGCCGTTGGTTCCGGCTTTGCCTTCTTTACCTTCGACGCCTTTAGCCCCGGTTTCGCCAGTCGCTCCAGTTGCTCCGGTAGCTCCGGCAACGCCTTTGGCTCCCGTTTCGCCTTTGGCTCCCGTTTCGCCTTTGGCTCCGGTTTCGCCAGTCGCTCCAGTTGCTCCGGTAGCTCCGGCCACGCCTTTCGCTCCAGTTTCGCCTTTGGCTCCGGTTTCGCCAGTCGCTCCAGTTGCTCCGGTAGCTCCGGCCACGCCTGTGGCTCCAGTTTCGCCTTTGGCCCCAGTTTCGCCAGTCGCGCCAGTCGCTCCGGTAGCGCCGTTGGCTCCGTTGGTTCCGGCTTTGCCTTCTTTACCTTCGACGCCTTTGGCCCCAGTTTCACCTGTGGCCCCAGTTTCGCCTTTGGCCCCAGTGTCGCCTTTGGCTCCGGTTTCGCCAGTCGCTCCAGTTGCTCCGGTAGCTCCGGCCACGCCTGTGGCTCCAGTTTCGCCTTTGGCTCCCGTTTCGCCAGTCGCTCCAGTTTCGCCTTTGGCTCCCGTTTCGCCAGTCGCTCCGGTAGCTCCGGTAGCGCCGGCGACGCCTTTGGCCCCAGTTTCGCCTTTGGCTCCGGTTTCGCCAGTCGCTCCAGTTGCTCCGGTAGCTCCGGCCACGCCTGTGGCTCCAGTTTCGCCTTTGGCTCCGGTTTCGCCAGTCGCTCCAGTTGCTCCGGTAGCTCCGGCCACGCCTTTGGCCCCGGTTTCGCCTGTGGCTCCAGTTTCGCCTTTGGCTCCCGTTTCGCCAGTCGCTCCAGTTGCTCCGGTAGCTCCGGCCACGCCTTTGGCCCCGGTTTCGCCTGTGGCTCCAGTTTCGCCTTTGGCTCCCGTTTCGCCAGTCGCTCCAGTTGCTCCGGTAGCTCCGGCCACGCCTTTGGCCCCGGTTTCGCCTGTGGCTCCAGTTTCGCCTTTGGCTCCCGTTTCGCCAGTCGCTCCAGTTGCTCCGGTAGCTCCGCGCCCGGCCACGCCTTTGGCCCCGGTTTCGCCTGTGGCTCCAGTTTCGCCTTTGGCTCCGGTTTCGCCAGTCGCTCCAGTTTCGCCTTTGGCTCCGGTTTCGCCAGTCGCTCCAGTTGCTCCGGTAGCTCCGGCCACCTTGGCCTTGCTTGGCCCCGGTTTCGCCTGTGGCCCCAGTTTCGCCTTTGGCTCCGGTTTCGCCAGTCGCTCCAGTCGCCCCAGTCGCTCCGGCGACACCTTTGGCTCCGGTTTCGCCGGTCGCTCCGGTCGCTCCGGTGCTGCCTTTGGCTCCGGTTTCTCCCGTCGCCCCAGTCGCTCCGGTCGCACCCCGAGCCCCGTTTTCGCCTTTCGCGCCAGTGGCTCCGGTCGGGCCGGTAGCCCCGCTGGTACCGGCGACCCCGGCTATTCCTTCTTTGCCTTCTTTGCCTTCGGCTGCGGTTGCGCCAGTCACTCCCTGGGGGCCTGCTTTGCCTTCTTTTCCTGCGGGTCCGGCGGGGCCTTGTTCGCCCCTAGGGCCCGTCGCACCGGTCGCTCCCACTGCTTCTTCGTTCGCCCCGGCCGCTCCGTTTTTCCCATTTCCGCCAGGCGCAGTAGTGAGTTTTTTCGCTTTTTTCTTCTTCTGTAACTTGCGCTTTATTTCGCCCTTCTTGCACTTCGTGTTCTTCTTAACGACGCGGACCGCGCCGCTCTTCTTCTTCTGGCAGACGTAGATGGTCGTCGCGCCGACCGGAGGAGCCGAGGCAAGCAGCATGAGCAGCAGCGCTCCCAGTGTGGCGAGCATTGCTGCCGTGCGGTGGCTTGTGAGGCTGAACATTGATTGAGTCCTCCGGTGTCCTAGAACGGCGGCCCTTGGATGGCTTGCCTGTATTGATTTGCCTGCTTGTATGAGATATCGGCGCTCCAAAGCGGCAGCTTGAGTGGGGTCGACGGGCACCGGGGGCGGTGCCAGAAAGCCGCGCATGTGCGACGGTCCGCCTAGACGGGGCTGAGGTTGCCCAGGTCGACGCCCTCTTCGGCCGCTGGGCCGACGGAGACGAGGTCTGGCTGGGCGTTGAGGGGTGGCGAGGCGGTCACCCGCACGATGGCGTCGACGACTCGAGGATCGAACTGCGTGCCGGAGTTGTCGATCAGCTCGGCCAGCGCCGCCGAGACGGGCATTGCCTCGCGATAAGGACGGGTGGTGGTCATCGCGTTGAAGGCGTCGCAGCAGGACACGATGCGGGCTTCGAGCGGGATCTGCTCGTGGCGCAGGCCGTCCGGATAGCCGCCGCCGTCCCAGCTCTCGTGCGAGGAGCGGACGATCTCGCCGACCTCCCTCATGAAGCCACCGACGCGCGAGAGCATCCTCTGGCCCTCCACCGTGTGCATCTTGATGATCGCCCACTCGCGGTCGTCGAGCTTGTCGGGCTTGTTGACGATCTCCTTCGGAACCGCGATCTTGCCGACGTCGTGCAGCAGGGCGGCGAACTCGACCTTGCGCCGTTCGTCGGCATCGAGTCCCAGATCCACAGCGACTTCCTGCGCGAGCAGCACGACGCCCTTGCAGTGCGCGCCCGTGTAGCTGTCGTCGGCCTCGACCACGTCGCCCAGCACGAGCGCGGTGCCCCGGTAAGCGTCGTTCAGCTCGATCAGCTGCTCAAGGCGTGCGTGGCGCTCCTGCGAGAACCACCTCAGCACGACGAACAGCGGCGCGATCAGGATCACGGCCCAATCCCAGCTGAGGGTGGCGAAGGCGACGAGCAGGCCCAGCGGCGCAAGCGCCAGGTCGATCAGGTAGACCTGCCCGACGTCCTCGGCGAGCTCTCGGGGCGTGAGGCCGCCGATCATCCGCTCGCGCACCGCGTTGCTCGCGAAATCGAATGCAAACTGGGACGCCAGCGCGAGCAGCAGGATGCCCCAGGGACCATCAGGGCTATGGACATTCGCGAGGACCAGGACGAGGGCGGGTCCGACCGCGAACCAGCTGTTGCACGGCACGGTCAGCATGCGGCTGGCCGGCACGTTCCCTTTCAGAACCCTCGGCGCCATCCCGAGCGCAAGCGAAAGCGCCACCAGCAGCGGCACGATCGCGGTGGGCAGGGCGAAGAGCATCGGCACGAACACCGCCTGCGTGGGCACGGTGAAGCCGGAGCCGAAGTCAAAGCGCACGAGACCGACGGCCGCGACGCTGACCACGTACATCACCGCGAGCGGCACGGACACGCTCGAGTCGCCCCCACCGAGGACGGCGAGGGCGACCGCCGCGAATATGAACCCGATGCCGACGAGGAGCTCCCCCCGGAGCTCGGCGGCGGGCATGCTCTGCTCGCGCGAGGCGAACGATGCGCGCACGCGCTCGGATTCGGTGAGGGCGTGAGCTGACATAGATCTCAACAACAATCGACACCACGCCCCCATTACGAGAGACAACTTCCGGGTTTTGGCCGATTTGGCCTCGTGTCGGAGTTGGCGGTGGAGCGGGCGGGGCGGAACCCCGGCCGCGCCGAAGGCACTACGGCATCCGTCCGCCGAGGGGTACGGCTCGACTCCGCCGGGCACGCGACGGGTAGCGATCGTCCGGGGCGGATCAAAGAAGTCCGGGGATGCCGATTCGCTACCGTAGATCGCCCGGCGGGCAGACGCCGTCCGGCCGTCCCCGCGGGCCTGTGGCGCATGAGCTCGACGAGCACACAACGCACCCATCCGACGCTGATCCTCGCCGTCCTCTCGCTGGCGGGGATCGCCTACGCGATGCTGAGCTCCTCGGTCGTGCCCGCGCTGCCGACCATCCAGCGCTCGCTGCACGCCTCAGAGACGCAGATCACGTGGCTGCTCACCGCCTACCTGCTGTCCGCGTCGGTGGGAACGGCGATCATCGGCCGCCTCGGCGATATGCACGGCAAGGAGCACCTGCTGCTGTTGACGCTCATCGTCCTCGCGGCGGGCACGCTGCTGGCGGCGGTGTCCAGCTCGCTGGCGGTGATCGTGCTCGCCCGCTTCATCCAGGGTGCAAGCGGCGGGATCTTCCCGCTCGCGTTCGGGATCGTCCGCGACGAGTTCCCGCGCGAGAAGGTCGCGGGCAGCATCGGCCTGCTGTCGGCGATCCTCGGCGTGGGCGCCGGTGCGGGGATCGTGCTATCGGGCGTGATCGTCGAGCACCTCGACTACCACTGGCTGTTTTGGATTCCCCTCGTCGCGACCATCGTCGCCGCGGTCGCGACCTGGAAGTTCATCCCCGAGTCGCCCGTGCGGGCGCCTGGGCGCATCAACTGGCTGGCGGCGGCCCTGATGACCGCCGGGATCTCGACCATCCTGCTCGCGATCAGCCAGACCGCCACCTGGGGGTGGGGATCGCCCAAGACGATCGGCCTGACCCTCGCGGGCCTGGCGCTCACGGGCGTGTGGATTGCGGTGGAGGTGCGCAGCGCCAATCCGCTGATCGACATGACGATGATGCGCATACGGGGCGTGTGGACGACGAACCTCGCCGCGTTCCTCTTGGGCGCGGGCATGTATGCGTCGTTCATCGTGTTTCCCCAGTTCGCGCAGCTGCCAAAGAGCACCGGGTTCGGGTTCGGGGCATCGGTGGTCGTCTCAGGGCTCTACCTGCTGCCCTCGACGATCGGGATGACGGTGCTCGGCCTCTATGCCGGGCGGATCTCCGCCCGGTTCGGCTCGCGCAGGGCGTTGATGATGGGGACCGCCTTCACGACGGTGGCCTTCGCCTGGCTCACGCTCGCACACGGCCATCCCTACGACCTGCTGATCGCGGCCGCGCTGCTCGGCGTGGGGATCGGCCTCGCGTTCGCGGCCCTCGGCAACCTGATCGTGCAGTCGGTCTCGATCCACCAGACCGGCGTGGCGACCGGCATGAACACGGTCATGCGGACGCTCGGCGGCGCGCTCGGCGGCCAGCTCTCGGCGAGCTTCATCGCCGCGAACACGCTGAACGGCGAGCCGACCGTCACCGGCTTCACCGAGACGTTCCTGATGGCCACGGGCTTTCTGCTCATGTGCCTGGTAGCGGGCGCGCTCGTGCCCAAGACGCAGCCGATGGCAGCGAGGACCGCGCCCGAGTCGGCTCACGACCCGGTGACGATCGACCTGGCCGAGCCGGAGGGCGTCGAGGCGTAGGGCCTGCGATCGCCGGCCGGCGGCGGCGCTCGGGCACATTCGGGAAAGTACGGTCGCTCCGTCCGCGGCAACTACGGATGCACCCGGCTCGGCGCGGAATATAGCGTCGGGCGCGATGAGAGCTGGGGGCCGATCCTAGGATGCCAAGCCGTGGCCGGCAGATCGTGGGCGTCCTGGTCACGCTCCTCGTGCTGCTGTTGGTGTTCGCCGGGCTCGTCGAGGGAACGCGCTCAGTAAAAGGCCTCGGCTATGAGCCGGCCGCCGTGGCGGCCACCACCGGCCCCAACATCTCCCTGTCCACGTTCCCGGACAGCTACGCCTGCCACGGCAGCAACGGCGGTCCCGGAGGCGGCCCGCACCCCGAATGGGTCACCTACTGCCCGAGCACGAGCATCAAGGTCCCTGCCTACAGCACGATCACCGTGACGATCAGGCAGTACGACACGGGCAGCACGGTGCACAACCCCTTCTTCGCACAGGTCAGGGGCACGGTCGGCAACGTCATGTATGTAAACGGCAAGCCGTTGCGAGAAGTCAACGCGGAAGAAATCGGACACACGTTCACGATCCAGACCCCGCCCAACGCGCACCAGACCCAGCTGTTCGTCAACGTCCCGCTGCCGGGCGTCTCCGAAAAGGCCCCCGAAACCGAACACATCGCCGGCCATACATACCCGGTGCCGAACGTGATCGTCTTCAAGTTCAAGACGGGTGGGCCCGGGAAATACGTATGGCACTGCTACGTGCCCTGCGGCGAAGGGCTCGCCGGCGAAGGGTTCAGCGGGCAGGAAGGCTTCGGCGGAGCCATGGCCACGACCGGCTACATGGCCGGGACGGTGACGGTGAGCTGATCGCATGGACGGGCGCTCGCACATCCGGCGTGTCCTGACCATCTGGGCCGTGCTCTCGGTGGTGTTCGTCGCGCTGGCGATACTGGTCGTGCCGCTCGTGGAGAACAAGCCGGCGAGCTCGGTGGCGGGCTTCGCGAGCCTGACCGACCTCGTCTTCACTGCCGTTGCGGTGCCGGTGGCGCTGTTCGTGTGGGTGTTCACGTTCTACAGCGTGTTCACCTTCCGCGAGAAGAAGTCCGAGGGCGTGCCCGTCGAGGCTCTCGAGGACGGACCGCCGCTGGAAGCGAGCCCGAGGCAGCAGATCGCGTGGCTCGGGATTACCACGGTGCTCGCGTTCTTCACGGTCGGCTGGGGGATGTTCGGCTTCTACAAGGAGACGACCAAGTCCGCGGCCAATGCCCTGGTGGTGAACGTGACCGGCCAGGAGTGGACATGGACCTACGCCTATCCCAAGCTCGGCGTGCGGAGCCACGTGCTCGAGCTTCCACTCGGCAGGCCCGTGCAGTTCCGTGTCACATCCGACGACGTGCTTCACGGCTTCGGACTGGCGGCACTCGGGATCGCGATGGACGCGAACCCCGGTGAGTGGGCGACCACGCCGGTCGTCACGCCCAACAAAGCCGGCACCTTCGAAGTGCGCTGCATCGAGCTGTGCGGCCTGTATCACACGTTCATGTCCTCGCAGGTGAAGGTCGTGCCCGCGTCGACGTTCGCGACCTGGATCAGCGCAAACGGGGGCAAATCAGGCCTCCTGGCCAGCCCTGCGGGTGCGACCCAGAAGGCACTGCCCGCCAGCAACGAAGAAGAAGAAACCACCTGATGAGCTCGGTCACGGCAACCCACAGCGAGGCAACCCCGCCCGCCCACAGGCGCCGCGTCCTGGTTCCGAGCATCCTCTCGGGGCTGGTGCTGGGCCTCGTGGCGGCGATCGTGGTGGGCGTGATCGTGCACGGCGCCGTGAGCGGCTCGAGGCAGGCCGACGACACGATGGTCTGCGCCTACCTGGCCTGGTTCATCTTCTTCCTGGTCGGTGTCGGCGCGATGAACTTCCCGGTCAGATGGGGCCTCGGGCGGCCCGACACCACGCATGAGGAAGAGCTCGAGCTCGCCGGCAAGGACGAGGGCGTCTGGCGCTACTTCCGCTTCTGCACCGACCACAAGGTGGTCGGCATGCAGTACCTGGTGACGGTGCTGGTCCTGTTCCTCGTCGGTGGGGTGGCCTCGTGGATGATCCGCCTCGAGCAGGCGCGGACCGGGGCGAAGGTGTTCACGCCCGCCACCTACAACACGATCGTGGGCATGCACGGCCTGATCATGATCGCGACCACGATCATCATGCTCAGCGCAGTGATCGGCAACTACGTCGTGCCGATCATGATCGGCGCCAACGACATGGCGTTCCCGCGGCTGAACGCACTCAGCTACTGGATGCTCTTCACCGCGGTGCCGATCCTTCTCAGCGCGATCGTCCTGGGCGGGTTCCCGACCGGCTGGACGGGCTACGCCCCCCTGGCCGACCAGGCGGCCGTCGGCATGGACGCCTACTGCATGACGATCGTGATCTTCGCGCTGTCGATCGCGATCGGCGGGCTCAACATGGTGACCACGGTGGTCACGATGCGTGCGCCGGGAATGACGTGGGGAAGGCTACCCACGACGGTGTGGGGCATCACCCTCTCGACCCTGCTGGGGCTGATCGTGTTCCCGAGCTTCATGGCGGCGGTGGTGCTGACCCTGCTCGACCGTACCGTCGGCACGTCCTTCTATCAGGCCTCGCTCGGCGGGAACAACTGGCTGTATGAGCAGATGTTCTGGTTCATGGGCCACCCGGAGGTGTACGTGATCCTGCTGCCCGCGCTGGGCGTCGTGTGCGACATCGTGCCGGTATTCACCCGCAAGCCCCTGTTCGCCTACAAGCTCGTCGTCGGAGGCGAGATCGGCATCGTCGTGCTGAGCATGGCCGTCTGGATGCACCACCTGTACTGGTCCGGGGCCAACCTCGCGCTCGACCTGCCCACGATGCTCAGCACCGAGGCGATCTCGATCCCCACCGGACTGATCTTCTTCGCACTGATCGGGACGCTCTGGCGCGGGCGGATCCGCCTGGAGCCGCCGATGCTGTTCGCGCTGGCGTTCATCTTCAACTTCCTCATCGGCGGGGTCACCGGGCTGTACCTCGCGGACGTGCCGACTGACGCGATCTTCCACAGCAACATGTTCACCCTCGCGCACTTCCACTTCACGCTGGTGGGAGGCACGGTGTTCGGCTTCCTTGCCGCCTTCTACTACTGGTTCCCCAAGATGACCGGACGCCAGCTCGACCCGTGGCTGTCGAGGCTGCACTTCTGGCTCTTTGAGATCGGCTTCCTCGGCGTGTTCATCCCGCTGTTCCTCGCGGGGATCCGCGGGGAGCCGCGGTGGCAGGCGTTCATCGTGCCCAACGTCGCGACCGAGAACCTCATATCCAGCCTGTTCGCCATCGTCATCGTCGCCTCGGTGGCCGTGCTGGCCTACAACATCCTCACCTCGTGGATCGCCGGCAGGCGTGCTGAGGTCAACCCGTGGGGAGCGCGGACGCTGGAGTGGACGCTCCCGAGCCCGGTGCCGCTCATCAACTTCCCGCACCCCGTGCTGGTGACCGACGGCCCCTATGACTTCGGAAGAGGCGGACCGCGGTTGATGGGCCGCCCGACGCTCGCCGGAGCCGGGATCGACAGCGCGACGTTCGCGGCCCCCGCGCCCGACGTGGGCTCCCGCGGGCGCCAGGTCCGCCTGGCAACGCTCCTCTTGATCGTGTCCGACGCGACGTTCGTCCTGGCGATGTACCTGGGCTTCCTGTATCTGCACGTGCTCAACACGCAGGGGCAGTTCACCGCGCATGAGTCCAAACCGTCGATCCTGGGCAGCGTGCTCGTCGCAGTGGGCTCGCTGTTGGCCGCGTCGGCCTTCGCCTGGGGGCAGAGGGGCTTGCGCTCCGGCAACTCCCGCCGTGTGCGCGCGGGGGTGACGACCGCCTGGGTCATCTCGCTGGTCGCGCTGGTGGGCGACGTGCTGATCTTCGGAGGATTGAACTACACCCTGCCGCTGCACGCGTACGGCAGCTTCATGAGCCTCTTCATCATCTACCACGCGATCCGCCACCTGCTGATCGCCGTTGTGGTCGGCGCGCTCGTGCTGGGCCGCCTTTACAGCGGCAGGCTGGCCGGGCGCGACTACGTGCTGCAGGCGACGGGCTACTGGTTCTGGTGGATCGCCATCACGGCCGTGATCATGACGGTGCTCATGGCCACGATCAAATGAGCAGCCGGTGGCCGACTCACTTCCCCTTGGCCTGACCTGGGCCGCGTTCTGGCTGCACCTGCTGGGCGAGCGCCTGGCCGTCAGGCGCACCGGCCGGCCGCGCAGCCGGACCGCACGCAGGCGCGCGCTCAGCTTCTACGCGGGCCTGTTGGCGATCGTGATCGCCATCGCCACGCCGATCGAGACGCTCTCCAAACAGCTGCTCTGGACGCACATGATCCAGCACGTGCTGCTGTTGGCGGTCGCCCCGCCCCTGATCGTGCTCGGCGCGCCCTGGATGTCGCTGTGGCGCCCGCTGCCGCTCGGGATGCGCCGGACCGTCGCCCGCGCGCTCGCGCTCTCGCCGCGCTGCGCGCCCATACGCTCGCTCTGCCGGGCGCTCTGGCGCCCGCTCGTCGTGCTCGTGCTCTACACCGTGATCCTGCTGGCCTGGCATCTGCCGGCCCTCTATGACCTGGCGCTCGAAAACACCGACGTGCACGCCCTCGAGCACCTGACGTTCATCGGCTTCGGCATCCTGCTGTGGGCGCAGGTGATCCCGTCGCCTCCCTTCAGGCCGTCGCTCGCCTACCCGGGGCGTATCGCTTACCTCATCGCCGCGATGGTCCCCAACGTGGCCCTGTCGATGCTGCTGGCCTTCTCGCGCTCCTCGCTGTACCCCTTCTACGCGCACCTGGCGCACCGCCCGGGCGGAGTCTCGGCGTTCACCGATCAGCAGATCGCCGCCGGGATCATGTGGAGCTTCGGCGATCTCCCGTTCGTGATCGCAATCGTCGTGCTCGCGATCCGCTGGCTGGGTCAGCTCGACGCGGAGGCGGCGCAACTGTCGGCCGGAGCCCCAGGGGCAACGGGCGCCCGGGCCGAGTGGAGGCTGACGTGAGCGAGCGCGAGCAGAAGCCCGAGGCTCCCCGCTCCGCGCACGCGACCCGCATCCGCACCGTGATGTGGCTCATGGCGCTCATGGCGCTCGCCGTGGCGATGCTCGCGGTGCGCCACATGCAGGGCGCCTCCGGCCAGGGCGTCCCGGCGGCGTCCGGCCCTCCCGCCGTGGAAGCCGGTGGCGGTTTCCCGATCCGTGACCGGAAGGCGCCGGGCTTCAGGCTGACCGACCAGTTCGGGCGGACCGTGTCGCTGTCCTCGCTGCGGGGGCATGTGGTCGTGCTGGCCTTCATCGATTCCCGGTGCGCGACGGTCTGCCCGCTGACCGCCGCGATCCTCCGCAACGCGCTTTCGCGGATCAGCCCCGCCGAGGCCGCCCGGGTGGACCTCGTGGCGGTCAACGCCAACCCGGTCGCCACCCGCGTGTCGGATGTCTATCGCTTCTCGCAGGACACCGGGATGCTGCACGAGTGGAAATACCTCACCGGGTCGCCCGCACAGCTGAAAGCCGTCTACCACGCCTACCAGGTTTATGTCTGCGTACAGCCCGACGGCGACGTGGTGCACACGGCGGCGATCTACCTGATCGACCCCCATGGAAGCGAGCGCCTGTACTTCCAGACGCTCAACTCGAATGCCGGGGTGACTGTGGGAAGCGAGACGCAGGCGATCGCGGCGGGCATGCGCCAGTGGCTGCCCAGCGCGGGCGTGTGAGCTGCAGTGAGCGCGCGAGCTGACGGTCGCGGCGGCCGAGCCGAGGGCGCCGGCGCCTGACGTTCGTCCAGCGCCGTTGACAACGTCCGGTGCCTCTGCAAGGCTCGGCGCCAATGGCCGGGTGGAGGCTTGTCCGGTGGTCTTGGCGGGGGGCGTTGGCGGTCCCGGTGCTGATCCCCCTGCTCGCGGTTCTGTGGATCGCGAGCCCGAGCGCGGCGCTCGCCTCCGAAACGGTCGTGAACTTCGACACGCTCAAAGCGGAAGAAGTCGTCACCAACCAGTACGAAGCGCAGGGTCTGAAGCTGGGCTTCGCCCAGGACTTCGGGCAGTCGTCGGCACCCAAGGAACAGGAAGGCAACTGCGGCCCGCCGACGGTAAATGCCGAAAGCGCCGCCAACAAACCGGCCTCGCAGCCCAACGACGCGGTCTTGGGCCAGTGCGCACTCGCAGGCCCGCCCTACCGGGGCACCTACGGGGCGCTGCTCGGCCACCCACGGGGCGCGCTGTCGGTCGAAGTGAGCCGACTTACCGGCAGCGGTCCGCCGGTGAAAGCCCAGCTGATCGCCTACAACAGCGCGGGCACCGAGGTGGCCGAAGAAGACCGGACGGTAAGCACGGGCAGCTGGACGCGCATCGCCGTCGCGACCCCTGAACGGCAGATCAGCTACTTCATCATCCGCGCGCCAACCACCGAAGAAATCGCGATCGACAACCTCAGCTTCGAAGCGGCCGAAGAAGCCAAAGGCGGTGGCGGTGGCGGCCCATCCCCCACTCCGAGTCCGACCCCGCCGGTCGCCTCGGCGAGCCTCACCACGCCAAACCCCGCTCCCGGGCGCCTGCTGACGATCAGCGGCGCGGGCTCACAGCCTGGAAGCGGCCACATCATCTCCTACGACTGGGACCTGAACGGCTCGGGGAAAGCCACGACCAGCACCGGCACGAACCCGATCGTGCATCTGATCCTCGCGCCCGGCCCGCACACGATCGGCCTCACGGTTACAAACTCCAGCGGGGAAAAATCGAGCTCCAAATTCGGGCTGGTCATACCGACGCACGTCGAAGCGCCGCCGCCGCCCGACGGCGGCCAGGGGCCGTGCGAACCGACGCTCGAAGTCGAAGACGCGCAGCTGATCGCCGAATGCATCCAGAAGCTCTCCGGCGGCGGCTACGTGATCGAGACCAAGCAGCTGGCGCTCAACGGGATGGCGTTCATGCCGTCGGGCGGGGGCTACGGCGTCTTCAAGATCCAGACCGTCAAAGACCTCGCGATCGACGGCACGCGGACGCTGCTGTCCGGGTCACAGGTGAGCGTCGAGCTATTGAACACGCCGATCGGCGACGTCACCCTCGGCGGGCGCAATCTCGAAAGCGAACCGATCCAGCTCGCCGCCCACAGCAATCTGGGCCAGCTGAAAATCGTCATCAACCGTGGCCTGCGCGGACCGCGGGCGCACGCGGCGGAAGGCCCCTCGAAGACGCTCCTGATGGCGATCGGCGTGGGCAAACCGTGCAGCGGGAAAGAAGAAAGCAAGAGAGCGGGCTGCTGCCCGCCCGCGCACGAAAACACCGCCTGCGCGACGCTGCCGGGCAACTTCCCGCTCGTGGGGCAGGTGGTCGTGTACCTGACGAACAAAGGCCAGGCGCTGATCGACGTGCAGGTTGGCCTGGAACTGCACGAAATCTTCGAAGCGACCGGCGCGCTCGAGATCGAGGCCGACCCGCAGTCGGGCATCAACCTGAACTCGCTCGTATTCACCATCCCCGAAGCCGGGCTGGAGAAGATCTTCCAGGTCAAGAAGGCGAAGTTCGTCTACTACTTCCCCAGCGCGCCCGAAGAATCAAAGCGCGACACCTGGCAGGCGGAAGGCGAAATCATCTTCGGCCCACTGGGCGAACCCTCGCTGGAAGCCGAACTGTCCTTCAAGCACGGGCAGTTCCACTCTGGCTCGCTCGTGTTCGGTGCGCCGCCGCCCGGGATCCCCATCTACGCCGGCATCTTCCTCAACAAGCTCGGCGGCTCGATCGGAGTGGAACCGTTCTCGTTCGGCGGCATCCTCGGCGCGAAAGTCGCCGAGACGCTCGAGCTGACGCTGTCGTTCAAGTACCGTGAAGCGCAGGGCGAAGAACTCGGCTTCTTCGGCGGCCAGGGCCAGCTCGAACTCGACGAAGACAAGATCGCCACGCTGGCGGCCGACGTCTACTCCGACGGCTACGTCGACGCCAAGCTCAACATCGACCTGCACATCCCCTTCTCCTCGGACAACCCGACCGTGAAGGTGGGCGGCGGCATCGGCTTCTGGGATGAACCGAAGAGCGGCCGCTGGCAGGCGGAAGGCAACGTCTACCTGAAACTGTGGGAAATCAGCGCCGAAGCGGCGGCGCTCGTGAACGAGGAATACATCGCCGGCTGCCTAGCGTTCGACGGCGCGGGCCTCCAGGGCCGCTACCGCTTCAGCGACGGCAACGTCGACGGAGGGGTGTTCGCCTTCAGCAACTGCTCAGATCAGCTCAAGCAGTACAAGGTCACGCCGCTCGTCAAGCACTCGGGAGGGTTCGTCGAAGAATCGCTGCGCTTCCCGCCCGGCGCGCCCCAGCGGGGAACGGGCGGGCTGCTCGCAGCGGGCGGCGCACTCAGCGCCAAGGGCTCCGCGGCGGCCGTCGAAGGCGATACCTTTACGCTGCCCGGCAAGCAGTTCGCGCAGGAGCTGCGCTTCAGCTCGAGCTCGGGGACACCGGTCGTGACCCTGATCGCTCCCAACGGACAGAGATACACGACGCCGACGCCGGGCCACATCGCGAGCATTGCGGGCCAATTCCTCGGCGTCGTCGCCCCCGACCGCGACCAGGTGCTCGTGCTGCTCAAGCACCCCGAGGGCGGCCTCTGGCGGGTGCAGACGGTGCCCGGCTCGGCGCCGCTCGAAAAGCTCGAAGTCGCCGGCGACGTGCCGCCGGCGAGCGTGCGCGCGGCGGTCCGGCACGGTCGCGCCAACAGCTGGTCGCTGGCCTACAAGATCGCCAACTACGTGCCCGGCACGGGCGTGGAGTTCGTCGAACGCGGCCGTGACAGCACCCACGTGCTCGGCATCGCCAGGCGCGCCGCGGGCACGCTGCGCTTCACCCCCGAGGACGCGCTCGGGCGCGCGCGGCGGATCGTCGCCTACCTGCTGAACGCCGAAGGCGCGCCCGTGCGGGTGCTGACGGTGGGCCACTACCGCGCGCCCGGGGCGGTGCGAGGCGGACGGGTAAGAGGCGTGAAGATCGTCCGCCATGGCCTCACCGCGCTCGTCACGTGGGGTGCGACGGCCGGCACGCGCCTGTACCGCGTCCAGGTGCGCGGCAGCGACGGGCGCCTGGACACCTTCCTGCGCAAGCCCGGCAGCCGCAGCGTGCTACTGACCAACGTGCTGCCGTTCGAGAGCTTCACCGCCACGGTCAGCGCCGAGGGCGGATCCAACCTGCTGCGTGGACCGGCCGCAACCGTCAAGCTGGCAGCGATGAAGGTCAACACGGGCGCGCCGAGCAGACGCAAGGCGAGCAAGCGGAAGCGTTGACAGATCCTGACGGTTGACCTGGCTCCACGCTCAGGAGCCGTGGCGCCTTCCGTGGCCGGTGGGTACCATCGCAGCGCAGATGCCGAGCAGACCGCGAAGAAGAGGCACGATCGCGGTGCTCTGCCTTCTGGCCATGCCGGTGGCCGGCTGTTCCTCGCACAGCTCCGAACCTGCTGCCCTGTCCTTCTACGCCGAACACGGCCAGCAGGCGGCGCGCGTCGGGCCGAGCATCCGGGCGGTGGAGGCCGAGGTGGACGCGCTCGGCAAGCCACCGACCGCCGGACAGCTGGCGAGCCTCGCGACATCCGCGCAGCAGGCGAACGAGCGCCTCGACGAAGCGCGCAGCGGATGGCAGGTCACCGAAAAGGGCGAAGAGGAAGAACTCTCCACGATCGAGACCCAGCTGTCGGAAGGCTCGGCCGAACTGAAGAACGCCATAGCGGCCCTCGCCACCTACGCGGGCAACCCCAGCCAGGCCGCCCTCGTCCCCTACACGACCCACCTCATGAGCGGACGGGAAAAGTGGAACGAAGGCGTGATCCAGCTGTGGCATCTCGCCAAACAACCGAATCCACCTACCGCATAGAACCGCCCAGCCGGTCGAGCCGCCTGCGCAGCTGTGCGGCGTTCCGGGGGGCGAAGGCCTCCCAGTCGTTGTTGAGATAGACGTAGACGGGACCCTCGGCGCGCCACAGATGCAGGCGCTCGGCCCAGGTCTCGAGCTCTCGCGCGGAGTAGTTGCCGCGCCTGCCCGCGCTTCCGTGGTGCAGGCGCACGTAGCGCCATCCGGCGGTCGCCTCGTATGTCTGAAACGGGCGATCGGGATGGTCGCCGATCACGAGCGCCACGTCGTGCTCGCGCAGGAGCGCATAGACGTCCCGCTCGAACCAGCTGGGGTGGCGAAACTCGAGCGCGTGACGGCCCGGGGGCAACCGGGCGAGGGCGGCGGCGAGGCGCTCGTCGTCGCGGTGGAACGTCTCGGGCAGCTGCCACAGGACCGGACCGAGGCGGTTGGCCTCGATCATCGGCCGAAGGCCCTCGTAGAAGCGGCCGAGGCCCTCCTCGATGCCGGACAGGCGCCTGACGTGTGTCAGGTAGCGGCTCGCCTTGACCGCGAACAGGAAATGCTCGGGGGTCTCATCGACCCACCGCGCGACCGCATCGCGCGAGACGAGGCGATAGAAGGTGCTGTTGACCTCGACGGTGTCGAACAGCGTCGAGTAGTGGGCCAGCCACCGGCCGGTGGGTAGGCCCGGGGGGTAGACCTCGCCACGCCAGTCTTTATAGTTCCAGCCGGAGCAACCGACGCGGACCTCGTGTAGCTCTCGCTGCCGCCGCATGACCGGTACTTTGCCAGGCCCGATGACGCTGGTCGGGCACCGCCAAGCAGTCCGACCAGTTCCCGTGCCGTCGCTAGTTCGCGATCGTGAAGCTGAGCTGCCCGGGGTCCGAGGCCCGTCCGGCGGCGTTTGACGCCATGGTCGCGAGCGTGTAGCTGCCCAACCCGAGCTTCTTCGAAGGCGAGATTCGCCCCTGGAAGGAGACCTTGTTCGTGCCGGCATGACCGGTGAACGAGAGCGTGCCCCGGGTGATGGTGCGTTTACAGGCATGGTGGAGGCGGGTCCTCTTTGCAGGCGCGACACACTTGCCCTTGACCGTGCGCCCGCCAACCTGCTGCGTGAACGCCAGGCTCACGCCCGCGGGCGCGTTCAGGGTGAAGGAGAACGTCGTGCCGACCGGGGGGAGCCTGGGCCTGCGCGCCAGCACGGCGAATGCCCTGCCCTCCCGCCATACGCGGCTGGACTCAGCGAGGTTTGTGAGAGCGGGTGGCGTCGTGATCTGTGGACCGCCCGGCTGGTCGCTCAGGGCGGTCGGGCGTGTCGGGACGGCGAGCAACAGCGGCGTGGCGCTGGCGGCGTTGCCGAGGCGTGGCAGTCCATACAGGTTCTCGATGGCGGCCAGGGTGCCGTAGTGGTTGCCCCTCGCCGTGAACGACGTGCCGCTGCCTTCCCCCGATACGACCACGGTGGGGATCACGTTGGGTTCGCTCGCAGACTCATCCCAGGTGATGATGATGATTCCGCCTTCCCTGTACCAGGAGGATGCCAGCACCGGCGGCACGATGCTTTCAAGAGAGCGATCCACATCCGCATTTGTGCCGTCGTGTCCGTCGTCGATCAGGTTGGGTGTGTACCAGACGAACGGGGGCAGCCTGCCTTCTTTGACGTCGGGTGCGAACTCCGATGCCGGAACCACATTCGGCCCGTTCGTCCCGGGAAAGTACGCGAACGGATTGTGCTTCTTGGCATACTCGCCGGATTCCGCCACCTCGGATGCAGCTGCGG
Source organism: uncultured Solirubrobacteraceae bacterium (assembly GCA_963730575.1). GTDB lineage: Bacteria > Actinomycetota > Thermoleophilia > Solirubrobacterales > Solirubrobacteraceae > Palsa-744. Next base: position 671,440 of record CAVSSG010000002.1, on the reverse strand, counting down.
GCATGTCCTCCATGTACGCCTTCCAGGCTATGCCGGCTTCGGAGAGCTGCGATCCCAGTGTGGGAACGCCCGGGAAGGAGACGCCGGTCACATCAGCGGTGACGCCCTGCGTCGATCCGGAGATCAGTGCCAGGTAGTTCGGCAGCGAGGGATGGCCCACGCCTTCCCAGGAGGTGGTGTCGGTGTACCGCCTCGCCAATGAGTTGAGGTAGGGCATGCTGGCTGCTCCGATGACTTCATCGCGATTGCGATTCTCCTCGACGATGACCATCACGTGTGGAGCCGACGAGCGGCTCTCCTCTTTGGCCGATGAGCCGGCTGCAGGCACCGCTGTGCGGGCGCGGGTCGATTGGGACGCTCCACACGAAGCTGCCACTAGGAGTGCGAGCGCGAGGCCGAGAGGAAGACCTACGAGGAGCCGGCCCATGCGAGCGCACACTAGCGCGCAGACCGGCCACCCTCGTTGCCCGCCGGCTGCCGTTCGCGCTGCCTGCTCGGTTCGCAGGCGTCCGGCGCAAACCAGCTGGGGTGGCGCAGCTCGAGCGCGTGGGGGTCTCATCGATCCAGCGCGCGGCTCGGTTCTCTCTCGCATGCATGATTGTGTTCACGCCAATATGAGCAGATCGCCGAACCCGTGCCGGAAGGCCGCGCGAGAGCACCTTCGCCGAGCCGACCCCGTGATGGCGGGCCTGATCGACGCCCACCCCGACTTCGATCCGCGCGCCTGGCTCCAGGAGCTTCCGCCGCTGGACGCGTTCGGGGCGCTGCTGTTCCAGGTCGTCGGACAGCAGCTCTCGCTCGCCGCCACGCGCGCGATCCTCAGCCGCGTGGCACAGCTGTTCGGCGGGCGCCTGCCCACGCCGCGGCAGCTGCTCGACCGCCGGGCGCAAGAGCTGCGCCGCTGCGGGCTCTCACGGCGCAAGGTCGAGACGCTGCGAGAGCTGGCTGCGCGGTTCCTCGACGGGCGTTTGAGTGGCGAGAAGCTCGCCGGGCTGACGGACGCCGAGATCGAGTCCGTGCTGACCGACGTGCCAGGCGTGGGACCGTGGACGGTGCACGGCTTCCTGATCATCGCGCTGGACCGTCCCGACGTTCTGTTGCCCGGCGACGTCGCGCTGCGCAGGGCCGTCCGGCAGAGCTACGGCCTCGACCACATGCCCGATGAACAGGAGCTGCTCCACCTGGCCGAGCGCTGGCGCCCGTATCGCACGCTGGCCGTCGGCTACCTGTTCGCCTCGCTGTTCGACGAGGCGAACCGGGCTAAGGGGACGGTGCGGTCTCGATGAGCACCTCGCCGCCGGGCAGCGAGCCGGGACCGTCGGCGGAAGGACCGACGCCGGCGGCGGTGAGCGCGAACTCGGGCCGCCCGGTACCGCTGAAGTCACCGAGCGCCGTCAACCCGCGGCCCAGTTCGGCACCTGAGGCCGTCAGCTCATAGCCGGCCGCCCCGAGATTCTGCAGCGAGAGCGATCCGGTGAGCCGCGAGCCGAAGACGACGCTGACCGTGCTCTGGACCATCGCGGCGCCGTGCGGATAGGTCTCGGTGGCGACGCCGAAGTCCGCTCGGCCGTCGCGGTTCAGGTCGCCGAGGCCGGCCAGCGTATTCAGCTGGAGTATGCGGCCGGGCGGCGCCGGGCCGTAGTAGATGCGGGTGCCGCGAGAGCCAAGCGACGCGAGGTCGACCGGACGCGATGAGGCGGAGCCGTAGACGAGGTCGAGCTCTTCGTGCTCTCGCCCCTGGAGGTCGACCCGGGTGACCAGCAGGTCGGCTCGATGATCGCCGTTGACGTCCCCCACGCCGGCGCCCGAGCCCGCTCCCCTGATCTCAAAGCCCCTGCTGCCCAGGTGATAGGCCGAAAGGGATCCTGAGTAATGGCCCCCGAAGAGGACGAACGCGAAGGGCTGACCGGCCGTGGGCCCCTTGTACAGCAGCAGGTCCGGCCGCCCGTCGCCGTTCACATCACCGGCGGCGGCGACGCCGAGAGGTCCTGCCTCGGGGCCACCGGCCGTGATGCGAAAGCCGCGCGAGCCGACATGCGCGAGGTCCACGTTGGCGGGATCGCGCCCGCCGTAGATCACGTAGGTGTAGCGGCTGCTGTCCACGGCGATCGCACCGTAGCGGCTGCCGTCGAAGCGGCCGAGACCGGCGGTACCCCCATGCAGACCGCCTTCGGCGCCCCTGATCACGAAGCCCTGCGAGCGGCGCAGGTGGGCGAGATCGATCGTGCCCTCGTCGGCCTTGCCGTAGATCACGTAGGCGTCACGAGGGGCGTTGCCACACGGTCCGCTGCCGGCGCTCGCGCATTGAAAGCCTTCGCGCGGGGCGGTCAGCAGGATGTCTCCGCGGCCGTCGCCGTTGACGTCGCCGGCGGACGCGACGTCATAGCCGGCCGAGTCGTAGGCCTTCGCGCCGATGATGCGAAAGCCGCGCAGCTTGGGATCGCCGAGCGCCACCGTTCCGGTGCGGGGCGTGTCGAAGAGCACGTACACGACCCCTGCCAGGGGCCGACCGGGCACGCTCTCGTACGGCGCGCCGATCACCAGGCCCGGTCGCCCGTCGCCGGTCAGGTTCGGGACTCCTGCGATCGATTGGCCGATGAGCGTGCCCGGCGGCGCCTGCACGATCAGCCGCGCCTGCGCCACGGCATCCACGGAGACCGACGACGCAAGAGCCATCTCGGCTGCCGAGCCGAGCGCCAGCAGCACGCCAAGGGCGATCGACCCACGGCGAAGCCAGCGCATCCCCTCCGCTTGGGAGAACCGCGACGCCGGCAAGGACATCATTCAAAGACCGTAGAAGCCCACGGCCCACCCGACATGCGTAGTCCTCCCGGCAGACCTTGCGGGGCAGCCGCAGGCCGCACAGCCGAGAGCCCGGCCGGCTCAGGCCGGCAGCTCGCGTCCCAGCCAGCCGCGGTAGAAGCCCTCGATGTCAGGCAGGAACTCGTGGACGACCGGGTATCCGGGGGGGAGCGCCTCGACCTCGAGCTGGCGCGCGCACTGCGGGCAGAAGTACTCGCGTATCTGCTGGAGCTTGGGGTCCGGGCCGGCCATCCGCGGGTAGACCTCGAGCACCGCCTCCTCGCTCTCGCGCACGTTCACGACCGCGTCCATCTTCCAGTTGCGGTTGTGCGCGCAGAAGTCGTGGCCGCAGTCGCAGCGGTAGACGAGCTGCCCGTCGCTCGAGCGCCTGACGATGTTCAGGCCCTCGCCCGCCGGCAGCACGATCGTGTCGGTGTAGGACGCACGCACCTGCAGCACGGCGATCCACTTCTCGAAGCGGTCCGAGTCCTTGTAGCCGGACTGGATGTCCTTGACCTCCCGCCGCGACAGCCGCTCATCGACGAGCGCCTCGAGCGTCTCGCGGTCGAGCTTGCCCCCGGCCACAGCCTGCGTGCCTTCGCCCGCGTGCGGCTCGGAGGCGGCGAGGAAGGCGTCGGCCGCCTCGTCGGGGTCGAGCCTGCCGGGCGCCGATCTCTGCACCGTGACCGTCGGCGTTGAGACGTCGAAGTCGAAGTCCTCGGGCAGCTCCCAGAAGCCGCGGTACTCGGCGGCCCAGCGCGCGGACAGGCGCATGGATTCGGCATACATCGCCTTGAGCGGCTCGACGAGGTCCTGGTCGAGCAGGCGCCGGCGCTCGGAGGCCACCCACTCGCGCACCGGCACGGCGCGCTCGAGGCGCCGGCGGCGGAAGGCCTCGCGGTCCGAGACCCCGTACACCGACTCGGCGAAGCGCGGCAGGAGGTGCCCCTCCTCGACGTCGCGCTGGACATGCTCGACCGGGCGCAGCAGGGGATCGCCAAGGCCGGCGCCGCCCTTCATCACACTGAGATAGAGGTCGCCGTTGGCGAACGGGGACAGCAGCGTCATCGCGTCGTTCTTGTATTCGCGGACGCTGCCCTGGATCTCCATCAGCGCGGGATTCTCGAAGTCGCCGTCGCTGACGGGGTAGCGCTCGCCGCGGTGCGCGCGCTCGATGAGATCGGCGCCCTTGATGTTGTGGATGTAGGCGGTCGCGCCGGGGTAGCCGCCGAACAGGCCGGCGGAGGAGAGCACGCGGTTGGTGCCGATGTTCTGAAGCTCCCAGAAGGGCGTCTTGTTGACCATGAACAGCGATTCGAAGCTCGAGCCGCCGCGATGGCGGCCGGGCCCGCCCGAGGAGGCCTTCACGCGCCTTGACAGATAGACGAACGGGGAGATCAGCTCCCACATCTCGACGTCTCCCATGTCGCCCTCGGGGTTGAACATCGCCGCGCAGTAGTCGGTCCCGTCGAGCACGTACTTCGCGCCCATCCCCTGCGCGGAGATCTCGAAGTTCATGATCGCCGAGGAGGCCCCGTACTGGTCGATGCCGCCGCCCTGCTGCACGTTGCCCGAGACCGAGTAGGCCGCGAGCACCTCCTCGATGAAGCCGCGCGCCTGCAGGGCGCGCGAGATCGTGCGTGGAAAGCCCGTGAACGACGGCTGCAGGAACGCCCAGGCGATCGCGGTCGAGCCCTCGGCGTCGCCGATGTTGGCGATCGTCCCCTCGGGGAAGTTCGTCTCGATCGCGAAGTAGGCGCCGTCGTTGACCTTGTCGTTGCAGATGAGCGTCTGCGTGAACATCACCCAGATCGCGCCCTGCATGCCCGAGGGCGTGCAGTTCATCGAGTGCCAGCCCCACGCCGAGCATCCGTCGTAGTCGAGCTCGTAGGTGCCGTCGCCGCCGATCCGCACCTCGAAGGGCGAGTGCATGAGGATGTCCCGCCGGGCGCGCGCCGGCAGCTGCTCCTTGTCGGCGAACTCGGCGTCGAAGACCGCCGGCGAGCGGTAGCGGCCGGGGACGGTCATCTCGCGGATGCGCGCCTTGAACGAGCGTCGGCCCTCCTCGATGACCTCGCGGCTGAAGCGCTTGAAGCGCTCGGGGCCCTCCTCGAGCAGCACGCGCTCGACGGCCGAGCGGATCATGTGGCAACCGGCCAGGCGCGTGCGCTCGTCGAGCAGGTAGTAGGCCGAGGCGCGCGTGCGCTTGCGGCAGCGCTCGAGGTGCCAACGGGCCAGTTCGTCGCGCTCGCCGACCTTCATGCACGGCAGGTCGATGCCGTCCTCGTAGCGCATCGTGGGGCCGACCGGCACGCCGCCGGGCGTGCTCGCGCCGATGTCGAGCACGTGCGTGACGCCGCCCGCCCACGCCACGAGCTCGCCTTCCCAGAAGATCGGCACGAAGGTCTGCACGTCGGCGTTGTGCACGTCGCCGATCGTGGGGTCGTTGTTGGCGAAGATGTCGCCCGGGGAGATGCCCGGGTTCTGCTCGTAGCCGTTGCGGACCATCCACTTGATCGCGTCGGACATCGTGTGGACGTGGACGATGATCCCGGTGGACAGGGCCACCGAGTCGCCCTCGGGCGTGTACAGGGCGAAGCACAGCTCGCCGAGCTCGCGCACGATCGGCGAGGCGGAGATGTTGAGCGCGGTCGAGCGCGCCGAGACGAGCCCTCCGCGCAGGCGCGAGAACAGCTTCTCGTAGCCGATCGGGTCGGAGCGCATCAGCTCGAGCTGCTCGAGGCCCGCGTAGTGGCCGGTCTGCGCGAACAGGCGCTCGGACTCCTCGAGCATCTCGATGAGGCTCCGGCCCTCCCAGCCCATGCCCGATCGCTCGGTGCCGGTCTCGGTGACGCGCGTGGAGTCGACGATCGCCATGGCTAGACCTCCTGGGCGTTGTGCAGATGGAAGATGTGGTGTGCGTCGAGCTCCGCGCGGCGCCCGGGCGGGATCGCGAAGGTGGTGGCCGAGTGCTCGACGATCGCCGGCCCCTCGATCGTGTTGCCGGCGCGGATCTCCTCGAGCTGGAAGATGTCGGTCTCGACGAACTCCCCTTCGCTCGCGCGTCCCCAGTGCACGGGCCTCCTCGCCTTCAGCGGCGGCGTGCCCGGCTCTTCGGACATCTGCGGCAGCGCCGGCTTCTCGACGTCGACGGTGCCGTGCACGATCACGTGGGTGACGAGGTAGCCGAACTCGGGCGAGCGCGCCGAGGAGGCGTACATCTTCGCGTAGGCGTCCTCGAAGGCCGCGATCAGGTCCTCCACCTCGGCGGCCCCTTCCAGGGCGGGGTGCGGGGAGACGAACTCGATGTCGTTGAGTTGGCCGTAGTACTGCATGCGCACCGCGTGGGTGAAGCGGATGCGCTCGCGGTCGATCGCGGACTTCGAGAACTCCGCGGCCACGCGGTCCTGCAGCGCGAGCCAGGCTCCCGTGATCATCGTGCCTATCGCAGCCCGTTCGGCCGCGCCGAACGCCGGCAGAGCGGCAGGTCGACGGTCTGGTCGTAGCGGTAGTCGAAGTCGGCGCACGCGCAGCCGAAGGCCGAGAAGCCGGCCGCCCACGCGGGCACGAGCACCTCGCGGTAGTTGGTGCCTTCCGTGTAGCCGGCCACGTGCAGAGGCCCGCCGCCGCCGTAGCAGAGCAGCGCGTAGTCGGCCGGCGAGTAGCCCTTGCCGAGGATCTGCCCGACCGCCTCGTTCTTGAGCGTCTGCTCGAACAGCTCGATCACCCCGGCGGCCGCCGCGTGCACGGACAGCCCGAGCGGCCACGCGATCTGGCGCTCGATCGCCGCGGCCGCGACCTCGACGTCGAGCTGCGACTTCTCCGCCCAGGAAGTAGTCGGGGTTCAGGCGCCCGAGCACGAGGTTCAGATCGGTGACCGACACCGTGTCAAGGCCGCCCTCTGGCCAGGAGACGCCGATGCGCGAGCCGGCCGAGTCGGGTCCCAGCTCGGGGCGGTTGGAGTTGGGGTTCACGCGCACGAACGACCCGGTGCCGGCGCCGATAGAGTCGACGCGCACGAGCGGCATGTTCAACAGGAATCGCGCCACGTCGGGCGTCTGGGTGATCTCAAAGCGCCCGTCGGTGATCAGCGCGATGTCGAACGAGGTGCCGCCGATGTCCGTGCAGAGCACGTTCTCAAGGCCCATCCGCCGCGCGAGCGCCTGCCCGCCGACCACGCCGCCGATCGGCCCGGAGACGAGCGTGCGCCCGAGCTCCTTGGTCTCGATCGACACGGTCCCACCGTGCGCGGACATGACCCGCAGCTCGAAGCGCGCGCCCTCGCTCTTGGTGACCTCGCGCACCTCCTTCAGCGTCGCGCGCGAGGGCTCGGCGGCGTAGGCCTCGATCAGCGTCGAGTTCAGCCGCGGCAGGTCGCGGCGCATCGGGTAGAGCTCGGAGGACAGGAACACGGGTACCGAGCCGTTGACCGACCGGCGGGCCTTCTCCTCGGCGACGATCTCCCCCACCCGCTTCTCGTGCGAGGCGTTGCGGTAGGAGAAGAGCAGCGATACGACGATGCCCTGCACGCCCTCCTCGAGCAGCTCGGCCGCGGCCTCGCGCACGTCCTCCTCACGCAGCGGCAGCACCTCGTCGCCGAACACGTCGATTCGCCCGCGCACGCCCTTCATCAGCGCGCGGGGCACGAGCGGCTCGTTGTGGAAGTGGGTGGCCAGGTGCAGGCGGTCGGAGTAGGAGGAGCCGATGTAGGTCTGGATGCCGCGCTCGAGGCGCAGGTAGTCCTCGTGGCCGGCGTTCACGATGCAGCCCACCTTCAACCCCTGGCGCTGCAACAGCCGGTTGAGCATCGCGGTGCCCGAGTAGATGCCCGAGACGATCGTGGGAAAGCCCTCCTCGGGAGACGAGCCCCACTGCCCGAGCGCGTCGCGCGCGGATGCCATGAAGCCGATCGACTCGTTCTCGGGAGTCGTCTGCGCCTTGCCGACGACGAACGATCCGTGCTCGTCGACGATGAACGTGTCGGTCATCGTGCCGCCCGCGTCGATCGCCAGCACGCGGGAGACCCGTGCCTCGCTCTCACTCATCTGACCACCTCCCGTCTCGTGACTTGCGACCCGGCGATGCAGTGCCCGAAGGCTACTCGTCGCGACCGGGCCGGGCATCGTGGTTTTCTACCGAGGAACCGAGCCTGGAGCGGGGGCGAACCGTTATTAGGCGATTCTCACACCTTCTTTCATGGTCCGTTAAGCATGGCGGCGACACTGACCCTGCCCCCACGAAAGGAAGAGTCATGTCCCACATACTCATCCAGATGGACGACCGCCGCCCTCCGCTCGACGAGCGCGACGTTCAACCCGCCGACGCCGACGAGGAGAGCTCGCCCACAGGCCCGCACGAGCAGAAGCCCCGCTTCAGGCGCCTCGCGTTGATCGTCCCGGTCAAGGACTACCGGACGGTGAGCGGCTAGCAGGGGCCGTCGGCGAGGAGTAGCGGCGCCCGCGGACGAGGGGCGCCGCTACCGGGAGGCGGCGAACCCCTGCTCGCGCAGCCAGGCGATCGTCCGCTCGAGGCCCTCGTCGAGTCCGATGCGCGGCTCCCAGCCGAGCACGTCGCGCGCCTTCTGGCAGGAGTAGGTGCCCCTGCGCAGGAAGTAGCGCAGCGCCAGCGTGTTGATCTCGTTGTCGCCCGGAGTGAGGCGCGCGGCGTGTTCGATGACCGCGGCGAGGGCCATCGCGACCGGCGTCGGCACGACGAGCAGGCGCTGGCTGACGAGCTCCGCGTAGGGGGCGAAGAACTCGCGGTAGGGCACGCCGATGCCCTCCGAGAGCGTGAAGACCTGGCCCGCCGCGTCGGCTGATGCCGCGGCGAGCACGACGCCGTCGACGAGGTTGTCGATGTAGACGGGCGAGTGGATGCCGCGGCCGTAGCCGGGCAGCGTCAGCCGCCTGCTGCGGATCAGTTCCGTGGGGATGATCGCCCACGCGCGCGAGCGCGGGCCGTACACGTCACCGGGCCGCACGACCGTGCAGGGCACGCGGCCGTCGAGGTGCGCCTGCAGGACCACCTGCTCGGAGGCGATCTTCGTGTCGGGATAGGGCATGTAGGTGTTGTGCACCGGGTAGCGCTCGTTCACCCCGTCGGGGAAGTCCAACCCGAACACCGTCACCGAGGAGAAGTGCACGAAGCGACCGGCGCCGGCGCGCTCGGCGGCCGCGATCGCGTTGGCCGTGCCGAGCACGTTGGCCCGCCAGACCTGCTCGGGACGTTCGAGGCGAAACGACACGGTCGCCGCCGTGTGCAGCACGAGATCGCAGCCGGCCGCATGCTCCTGCCAGGAGCCGGGCACAGCGACGTCGCCCGCGACCACGCCTCGCTGCTCATCGGCCACGAAGTCGCAGCCGAGCACCTCGTGGCCCTCGGCCACGTAGCGCTCGAGGAGCGCCCGGCCGATGAACCCCGAGGCCCCGGTTATGAAGACTCGCATCCGCTGCCCGGTCTAGCAGGTGCCGGCACTGGGCGCTCGACTGCTGCGCCTACGGGCTGGTGAAGTGGTGAACCGGGAACTCATGGATGTCCGGCGGGCTGGGGAACCCCTGATCACCGAGCGCCTGCGCGGCCGGCATCAGCTGATTTTGGGCGAAGCTGTCGAATGCCGCGCGCGACTCCCAGAAGTCGAGCACTCCCCAGCCGCCCTCGATCGGGCCGGCCGAGTGGAAGATCATGCCCTGCGGCGGATCGGCGTCCACGTTCATGCGCCCGTGAATCGCCTCGTACTGCTCCTGAGTGCCTCCGTCGAACTTCAATCTCAGACCGACAGCCATCGCATTTCCTCTCCTCGGGTACCGGCGAGCATACCCCTCGCCCGCGGCCGGCGAGGTCCCGGCCCCCGACGGGGGGCCAGGACCTCTTCTCGACTAGACGGCCCCCGGGCTAGATGCCCTGGCCGTAGTTGCTGCAACTCGCTTTGAACGACGGGTTGGGGCTCGAGCTGAGCTGGTTGAGCACGTTCTGCAGTGCCGGCGAGTCGTCGAACATGCCGATGTGCGCGACCGGGTCGGCCGGGCACTGGCTCTGCACGAGGATGTTCGTCACGTTCGATCCGCTGAGGAACGCGTTCGTGTAAGGGGTGACGACCTCGTCGTGTTCGGTCTCGATCACCACGTAGCGCACGCCTTCGACGACCGGTTCTCCGGAGCCGAACAGCTTCTTGTTGAACGCCGAGCCCGCCGCCTGTTCTGTCAGCGAGGGCGCTCCCAGGAATTCGAGCAGGCCCGTCACGATTTCCGTCGCGAACGGGAACTTTTCAACAAGCGTCGCCAGCCCGTCGAGCGTCGTGCCGTGGTTGCTCGGCGCGAGCCCGATCAGCTCGTTCACCTTCGATGTCCCACCGAGGAACTTGATGTAGTAGTTGGGCATCATCCCGCCCTGTGAGTGGCCGACCAGGTCGACCTTCGACGCTTTCGTTTTCGAGATCACCGAGTTGACGAACGACCTCAGTTCTTCTGCCGACTTTTCGATGTGCCCGAGGCCGTCGATGCGGGGCCCGATGAACGGCCACACTTCGAACGAGGCCAGCGTCGCGCCGTAGTTGAACGCGTACACGCAATAGCCTTCGTTCGCCAGCAGCGGCGCGAGCGTCACCCAGTTCGACCCCTCGTCCGCAAGCGTCGCGTGCACGAGCACGACCGGGTAGGGATGCGCCGAGCTCGGCTTGCAGTTGTTGTTCGCGCCTTCGACCGATTCAGGCGCCCACGTCTCGTTCCAGATGGCGTCCCCCAACGCCGAGTTGCCGTAGGGGACCGAGTACTTCGCGCTCGCCGTCGCCGGCGCCGCTACGAACATCAGCACAGCCGCGACCGTGGCGACCATCGTCGCCCTGACCTTGAACATCGAATCTCCTCTCCATTGAGTACCTGCGGCCGTGCGGGCCCCCCTCAGGGCCCCGGCAGCCTTCTCCTCTGAATGCAGCGCTCGCATCATATGCCTCGAGCGGCGGACCGGTATGTTCTTCAGATGACCGCCGTGCCGGACTCCTCGACATGGGTGCCCGAAACGCTCTATGCGCGTAACGGCGACACGCACATCGCCTATCAGGTGTTCGGCGAGGGCGAGGTGACCCTCGTGGGCCTTCCGGGGATCGTCTCGAACATCGAGCTGCTGTGGGAGGACCCGGAGTCTCGGCTGTACCTGACCGGGCTCGCATCGTTCTCGCGCTGCGTGCACTACGACAAGCGCGGCCAGGGGCTGTCCGACCGCGACACCGGGGTTCCGACCCTCGATGACCGGGTCGGCGACCTCGAGGCGGTGCTCGACGCGGTCGGCGCGGAGCGCGTCGCGCTGGGAGGGGTCTCGGAAGGCGGTTCGACGGCGGCGATGTTCGCCGCGACCCACCCCGAGCGCGTGAGCCACCTGCTCCTGTACGGATCCTTCGCGCGGATCGACCCGGCTCTCGGCGATGCGTACTTCCCGCGCTGGGCAGAGAAGTGGGGGACGCCCGAGACGTTGAGCGTTCGGGCGATGGCGCCCAGCAAGGTCGGCGATGCCGACTTCCTGCGCTGGATGAATCGCCTCGAGCGCCAGTCCACGACCCCGGGAGGCCTGCTCGCCGCGTGGAGGTGGATCAGGGAGATGGACCTCCGCCCGATCCTCGGTTCGATCCAGTGCCCTACGCTCGTCACCCACCGAACGGGCGACCGCCTGGTTCCCGTGGATTACGGGCGCTACCTCGCCGAGCACATTCCCGGCGCGCGGTTGGAGGAGCTCGACGGAGACACCCACCCACCCCAGTGGGGCGACTTCGAAACGGTGCTGTCGCTGATCGAGGAGTTCGTGACCGGGCATCCCTCGACCGCAGGGCGGAGCGAGCGCGTGCTCTCGACGGTGCTGTTCACCGACATCGTCGACTCGACCGCGAGAGCGTCCGCACTGGGCGACAGCGCCTGGCGGCAGGTCCTCGACCAGCACGACGGGATCTGCCGAAGCGCCGTCGCCGGCTGCGGCGGGCGGCTCGTGAAGGGGACCGGCGACGGCATGCTCGCCACGTTCGATGCTCCGGGGCGGGGGCTCCGCTGCGCCGAGACGCTGCGCTCGGAGCTCTCCGACGTCGGGATCGCGATCCGCGCGGGCGTGCACACCGGTGAAGTCGAGCTTCGCGGCGATGACATCTCGGGGCTCGGCGTCCACATCGCCGCGCGCGTGGCAGCGCTCGCCGGCTCGGGCGAGCTGCTCGCCTCGCGCACGGTCAAGGACCTGGTCGCCGGCTCGGGCTACACGTTCGCGAGCCGGGGCCTTCACCAGCTGAAGGGCGTGCCCGACGAGTGGGAGCTGCTCGCCGTCAGCTGACCGGGCCGCCCGACCGTCAGGCCGCTTCGGTGACGTACGACGGCTAGGGTGCGCCCATGGATCACCACTTCGAGGGTCCGCGCTACACGGTGGGGATCGAGGAGGAGCTCATGATCCTCGACTCCTCCACGCTCGACCTGGTGAGCGCGATCGAGTCGATGCTCGGCGAGGACCCGCCGGCGGGCGAGATCAAGCCCGAGCTGCTCGAGTCGGTGCTCGAGATCTCGACCTCGCCCTGCAAGGACATCCAGTCGGCCGGAGCGGAGCTCGCCTCGCTGCGGTCGCTCGTGCGCGACCGCGCCCAGGCCCAGGGCCTTCAGATCGGGGCTTCGGGAACCCACCCGTTCGGCCGCTGGGAGGACCAGCGGATCGTCGGGCACGACCGCTACCGCGAGCTCGTGCGCTCGCTCGGCTACGTGGCGCGCCAGGAGCTCGTGTTCGGCATGCACGTGCACGTCGGCATGGCCGACCCCGAGGAGGCGATCTACGTGGCCAACGGCCTGCGCCCCCACCTGGCGCTGCTGATCGCGCTGTCGGCGAACTCGCCGCTGTTGCGCGGCCAGCCGACCGGGTTGATGTCGAGCAGGGTGCCCGTCTTCCGGGCGCTGCCCCGCGTGGGCCTGCCGCCGCGATTTCAGAGCTGGGGCGACTTCGAGCGGCGTATCGAGACGATGAGCTCGTGCGGGATGATCGAGGACTACACCTACCTGTGGTACGACGTGCGCCCGCATCCGCGGCTCGGGACCGTCGAGATACGCGCGATGGACTCACAGACGAGGGTCGAGCACACGATCGCGCTGGGCGCGCTCGTCGTCTCGCTGGTCAAGCTCCTCACCGAGGAGTGCCAGTCTGGCCTCGAGCCGCTCGACCCGCCGTGGGAGCTCCTTGAAGAGAACCGCTGGCTGGCGGCGCGCCATGGCCTCGAGGCGGAGCTGTTCGACCACGCCACGGGTGTGCGCCGGGGCGCCAGGGAGATGACGGAGGCGCTTCTCGAGCGCCTTGCCCCACACGCCCGCGAGCTCGGCTGCTATGAGCAGCTCGGGGACGTCCGCGACCTGCTGCGAAGGGGCAACGGGGCGCTTCGCCAGCAGATGGTCTACGAGGCGAACCACGACCTGCGCGAGCTCGTGGCCGAAATCATCGCCGCCACGGCCTGACCCGGCCGCCGGGCCGCCATCCGCCGACGTCCCCGCGCCGGCGTCCACCGACGAGCGCCGGGCCTGCGTCAGTAGGGGTTCTTCGGCGAGCGGTCCTCCGACAGCGACTCGCGCGAGCGCGCGATCAGCTCCTCGATCGCGTCGGCGAGGTGAACCGGGGCGATGCTCTCCTCGCCGCGCTCGACGCGCAGGCGGTGCGCCTCGAACAGGACGTCGGCGTGCGTGTAGCCGAACGGCGGCTCGAAGCGGTAGGAGGCGAGCTCGATCGTCAGGCCCAGCGGGTCGTTGAAGTAGATCGAGTCCATGAACCCGCGGTCTTTCACGCCCGAGTGCTTGATGCCGCGCTCCTCCAGCCGCTGCACCGTCTGCAGGAAGGTCGCACGGGACAGGGAGATCGCGATGTGGTGCACGCACCCGGGGTCCGTCGGCGTGCGGCGCGGGTCGGGCGTGCGCTCCTCGTTCGTGAACACCGTGATCAGGCGCCCGTCGCCGGGGTCGAAGTACAGGTGGTTCTCGGCCGCGTTGTCGAGGTTCGGCTGCTCGAACACGAACGGCATCCCGAGCAGGCCCTCCCAGAAGTCGATCGAGGTCTGCCGGTCGGCGCCGACGAGGGTTATGTGGTGGAGGCCCTGGCTCTGGAGCTTTCGCATCCCCGCCTACCCCCCGACCGCTCGGAGAGCCATACGCCGACTCTATCCTCCCGGAGCGCTCCGTTGTCATCCGGCCGGCCCGTCTGTTGTCTTCTATCGACTGGTGAAGGGTCGATAGAAAGCGCTAGAAAGCCGCCCTCTGCGCCGGCTGCCGGTCCGCCGGCAGCAGGCCGAACTCGGCGAACTCGCGCTCGCGCTCTGGGCTCGGCCGGAACGCCTCGCGCTTGCGCGGTGGCGGGTCGATGACGCGGGGCCAGTGGGAGCGGACGGACAGGTCCGCGTAGCGCTCGTGCTCGGCCACCCACGTGGCGACTGTGTGCCACTCCTTCCCGGCGATGTCGCGGTAGGCGAGCGTCAACTTGAAGCTCGGCACCTCGCCCAGGCCGTCGATGGCGGCTTCAAGGCCCATCACTTCGGACATGCACATGCCCGTCACCGCTCCCAGGGGCTGGGGGTCCGTGATGGGGCCGGGCCGCGGGTCCGGGGAGCGGGGGTCCAACGGGTCGAGACCCTCGATCGTCGCCTCCAGGGAGAGCGCGGGTCCCAGACCGATGTTCATGATGGGGACGACGAGCAGGCCACGTTCCGGAACGGCGGGTCCGGCCGGTAGTTCCTCACCGCCGGCGAGCGTCACGTGCTCTCCGCCCGCGACGGGCACCACCGCGGGTCGGTGCGTGACCTCGGCTTCGGTGCGCGACAGGCAGGCCTCCTTGCGCGAGAAGCCGATCTCCTCCTGCGTCGCGGCGAGCTGCCACTGCCCCAGCTCGATCTGCGCCTGGGTCTGTTTGAGCGACCGGCTCACGAAAATCAGCGCCAGGAACGTCGCCGCCGCCAGGAGCAGCGTCCCGATCGCCGTCAGATCGACTTCTTCGTGGAACTTCAGGCCAAGCACGGTGAGGCCGAGGATCATGTGCACATCAACTCCCTGACATTGGTATGGCTACCGGAATACGAGGGCGGGATCGCGAATCCTTCACTCGCATCAGGTTCGTCATGGGGCGACCGGGGCCGACCATGGGTCGGGCGTCGTCCATCGCTTTCTATCGACCCTTCGGAGTCCGAGGCGAAGTTCGGAGCGAACTGAGGCGTGTCCCCTCTCCAGCGGAACGGACGAAGAACTACAAGCCTCTGCGCTGGGAGAACTCTCGAAGGCGCTCAGCCTCTCGGATCGAGCGTCGGGACCTCGTAGCGTTGAATCGCATCGTCGGCAGTAACGATCGTCAGGCTCTCGAGCACCGCTTGGGCGACGAGGATCCGGTCGAAGGGATCGCGATGGAGATCCGGCAGGTCGGCGACGTACTCGGCGTGCACAGCGGCGATCGAGAGGAGCTGGACGCCGGCAGCGGCGACGGTGTCAACCAGGTTCGATGGCGCTTTGAGCTTGCCCAGGCGTCGCTTGATCGCGACCTCCCACACGGTGGCGGCGCTCACAACCGCCGTCCCGTCCCGCAGCGCGTGGAGGGTGTCAGGACCGAAGCGAGTCTCCTCGCCGCCAAGGAGCCAGAGCAGTACGTGAGTGTCGAGCAGCAGGCTCACTCGCCGGCGAACGCCGCGGCTACATCGGCGGGAAGCACATCGAAGTCATCTGCGATCTGCACCTGACCCTGCCAGACACCCATCAGTGCGAGCGCTCCGGTCGTCGGCGCGACGGGTTCGAGCCGCACCACCGGCTTGCCCCCGCGCGTGATCACTATCTCCCCGCCCCGCAGCGCCTGCTCGACCAACTGGCTGAGCTGCGTCTTGGCCTCGTGCATTCCAACCTCCATGGCCAAAGACTAGCATCTGTTAGCTAGGGTGTTAGCTAAGAGGTCGATCAGCCTTCCAGCGCGAGCACCGTCTGGTCTGTCGGTCTCCTGACAGGCTCGCCCACCATCCGAACGCCGCGGTCGAGGACCTCGGGGTCTGCTCCGCGGCCCAAGCACCGCTTGGGACGGTACTTGCGACCGCGCGGCCGCGAGTACCTAGCAATTCGAGCCCTCCACGGAGGCCGGAACGCTGTGCGCTCAAGGATGTGACGACTACCAGGTGCCCGATGCAGCTCCCGAGCAACCGGTGCCCGAGCTTTTACAAGTGCGGCTGATTTCCCCGGCTTCGTTCCGGACGATCGTGAATTCGTCACCGCTGTTGGCGGCACGGGTGACCACTTTGTAGCCCTTGCCCGAACTTTCTTCGCCGGCTTCTTTGAAGCAGGCGTTGGTCTGTTCGGCGGGCGTTTTGGACCCACATTCCTGCAGGCCGCTTTCGTATTTTACGAGTTCTCCGGTGGAGATGCCCGCGTAGGATCCACCGTGATCGGTCGCGTAGGTCTCCGCGGTGGTCTGGGCCGTGCGAGCAAGCTCCTTCGCCGAGGCGTCGTACGCCTTGCTCTTCTGGTTCAGAAACGAGGGGATTGCGATGGCGGCAAGAATGCCGATGATCAGGATAACGACCAGAAGCTCGATGAGGGTAAAACCACCCTCGTCCTGTGAGCGCTGGCGCAGTCGATTCAACATCTTGAATCCTCCTCGGATCCGGTTACAGGGCGCCAGCCCTCGGTAATCGCCTCAAGCGGCGATGCGTCCCTCTTGCGAGAGCCGCCGGCTTTGCTACGCGTCCTCTGGACGCTCTGCCTTGGCACCTCGGCACTGGCTATCGTCCTCGCTCGTATCGACTGCCGCTCGGGTCGCCTTGACGGCTGGGACATGGTCTCGGACGCATGGTCATCGCAGCTCGATGAGGACCGCGGACAACGCGCGCGCACGTCATAGGGTCCAGGTCAAAGAGCACACCATCAACCGCTGGGACGGTCCCGGCGGCGAGGTTCAAGCTCTGCGCTCCCGACGAGACGGCGGCGCGTCTGATCGCCACGCGGTCGGAGCATCCGTATCGGGCCACATTCGATCTGGGTAGAAGAAGCTGATCTACCCGACGTCGCAAGGTCGCCTGCGAGATACTCACCGGGCGATGTCCGAGGAGTCCACGACCCCCGAGGCGTTCAAGTCTATGCGCCGAACCATGGTGGCTTTTAGCCGGGGTGACTTTGACGCGCAGATGAGCGTCTACGGTCCCGATGCGGTGCTTGACATGTCGGCCAGGGGCCTGGGAGTTTTCGAGGGCCTAGAGGCGATCCGTGACTTCTGGGAGGACTACTACAGATCGTTCGAGGACCTCAGGTTCGAGCTTGAGGAGGCCCTTGATCTCGACAATGGGGTGATCTTCGCCGTCGTCCGCCAGGATGCTCGTCCTGCCGGGAGCGGTGCGCGTGTACGGACGCGGGAGGCGTGGGTCAGCGTGTGGGACGGCGGTGTGTTCATGCGCGGGTCGAGCTATGGCGACATCGACGAGGGCCGTGCTGCTGCCGAACGCCTCGCCGAGGAGAGGGGGCGTAATGCCTGAGCAGTCCCTCAGCCCAGTCGAGCTTGTGCGACAGGCGTTTGACGCCGGGAATCGCCATGACGTTGACGCGATCATGGGCTTCCATGCCCCCGAAGCAGTCTGGGACCTCTCTGACCAGGGGTTGGGTACCTTCGAGGGCGTGGCTGCCATCAGAGGCTGGATCGAGGACTGGTTTCGGACATGGGTTGATCTGCATCTGGATGTGCTGGATGTCGTTGATCTCGGGAACGGAGTGGTGTTCTCCCGCGTTCGGGAAGACGGTCGGCTGGCAGACGGCGGCGGTCATGTCGAGCAGCAGAGAGGGTGGGTCATTCTGGGGATACAGGGAAAGATCGCGCGGACGGAGATCTATCTCGACATCGGCGGTGGCTCTGCTGCCGCCGAACGCCTCGCCAAGGCACGAGCGCGCGATGCCTGAAGAGTCCACGACCCCAACCTGGTGGAGCTTTGGCCCTCGTGACCGCGAGCGGCTTAGGGGAACCAGAGAGGAGCCACACAATGCCGCACGAATCGCCGTTTCACACGGATAGCCCCGAGTACCCGCCCACGCACCGGAATGTGTATCACGACAACTCCCTGTGCGACCACGGCAAAGCGATCAAGCAAGAGCATCGCGTCTCCGGCCTTGGTGGTCGGCCCCGGTGCGACCGCTGCGACGCCCTGGCCAGTGAGGAGCACCAGCCGCTGGTCCTTAGAGTTATCTCGATGCCTTTTCGCCTCGTCGGCAAACTCGTAAACAAACCCCTGCGCTCTGACGACTGATTGGGGGGTAGGCGATGTCGCGGCAGAACGTGCAGACCATGTACGCGATGGTCGAGCGCTGGAACGCGGGCGATCGTAGCCTGGATGTCGTAGCGGAATACTGCGATCCGACGATTGAGTTCGAGTCTCCGTTCTCCTCAGTTGTGGGAGAGCCCTACCGAGGTCACGCGGGGATCGAGCAGTGGACGCGCGACATTGACGAGCAGTTCGCCGAGTGGCGTTTGAGCCTGGACGACGTGCGTGAGGTCGGCAGCGCTGTGATCGCCATCGGTGGCGTCCACGGACGCGGGCGGGCTAGCGGTGTCGTCTTCGAGTTCCCGTCCGCGTCGGTCGCTTACTTCGGAACCGACCGACGCATCACGCGACTGCGTATCTATCTGGAGGTGAGCGAAGCCCTCAAAGCCGTGGGCCTGGAGGACTAGGCGGTGTCGCGGGAGAACGTGGAGATCGTTCGCCGCATGTACGAAGCCTGGCTAGCGGGCGACTTCAGCACGGTTTACGCCACGCTGGATGAGAGCATCGAGCTGAACCCTGACCAGGAGGCAGCCTGGGTGGGGATTGGCGAGGTGTATCGGGGCCATGACGGAATCAGGAGCTACATGCGCTCGGTGTACGAGGCGTTCGATGAATACCGACCCGAGGTCGAGCAACTGATCGACGCCGGGGACCAAGTGCTCACTCTCGCGGTAGAGCACGGCAGAGGTCGCGGCAGTGGAGCCGAGGTGGAGGCCCACAGGACCGCCCACCTTTGGACCCTGCGCGATGGCAAGGCAATCAGGCTTGATCTCTACCTCAACAGAGGCGAAGCCCTCAAAGCCATTGGAGTCTCGGAGTAGGCGATGTCCGAGGCGAACGTGGAGATCGTCAAGCGGTTGCTTGAGGCGATCAACAGGCGCGATCTCAATGTCGTTGACGAGTTTGCGACCCCTGATGTCGAGTTCGTCCCAGCGCTCGAAGGGTCGGTTGAGCACCGGGTCTACCGAGGACGTGAGGGCTGGGAATCGTATCTGGCGGAGATCGAAGAGACCTGGGAGGAGCTGCGCATATTCGGTACCGACTTTCGCGATCTCGACGACCGCGTGCTCGTGCTCGGTCGAGGTGAAGGACGCGGGAAGGGCAGCGGTGTCCCAGTAGCTGCGCCGTTTGCCATGGTCCTTGAGCTTCGCGACGGGAAGATCTTGCGCAGTCGCTCTTTTCTCGATCACGGCGCGGCGTTGCGGGCGGCGGGACTCTCTGAGTAGCGGTCAGGGAGCGCCGGGATAAACCGGCATGGAGAAGGAGATGAGAGTTCTCTACATCAGAAGGAGTAGCGATCCACGGTGGCCCTGAGTCATGCGTTGGCGACCCCGAGCGGCCGCAGCCGCCCGCCTGGCTTCGGGATGAACACCCAAGCCCAGCAAACAAGGCCTTTTCCCAGAGCCGACGCGGGGACTCGAACCCCGGACCCCTTCATTACGAGTGAAGTGCTCTACCAGCTGAGCTACGTCGGCAAAAGTCGTGCTAATCGGCCCTTTTTCGCCCATTCACCGGCGCCCAATTCCCAGGCTGCGGGCACACCCGTGTGGGCCTACACCGAGGCGCTGAAGGGTTCCGAGCAGCGGCACCGCCTGAACTCTAGCTCCCGAAGCGGGTGATGTCGCCGATCTCTTGAGGCGATCGTGAACGCCAGCACCCACCCGATCCCGGGGACCGTCAGCAGCAGCACGTAGGGATGATCGGCGCCGTCCGTCCTCAGCTCGCGGTTGATCTGATCGATCTGACGGCCAGTGCGCAGCTCTGTGTCTCGCCCTTGACATGGTCATCGTCCTTGACCGATACGTTCTTCGGTTGTGAGGCGCGCATGGCAGGTCGCGAAGCGCTCCGTGGTGTCCTTCTACGACGACCAGGGCACGCACCACGCCGCCGCCCTCACCTACTACGCACTGATGTCGCTGTTTCCAATGCTGCTTCTGGCAGTGTCGCTCCTGGGCGTGTTGGGCGAGTTTCCCGCTACATACAACGCGATCGTCGCTCACCTGCGCGGTGTCGTGCCATCCGTCACCCTCGCGCCGCTGGCCGCGGCGGTGCGGGCGGCACTCAAGAGCAGGGGCACTGCCGCGGCGGCCCTCGTCCTGGCCGTCATCACCGGGCTCTACGGCGCAACCGGCTACCTGGAGGCCGCTCGGCGCGCCCTGAATGTCGTGTTCCAGGCGCACCACGGGCGCAGCTTCGTTCGCCGGAAGGCAATCGACATTGCTTCGATCTTCGCCCTGCTGGCGCTGGTCCTCACGACGCTGGTGCTGATGTTCGCCGGAGGGCACATAGCGCGTGAACTGCTCGGGGTCGGGGCGGCCACCGTCTGGCGGATCGTCCGCTGGCCCGGGGCATGCGCGAGCGCGCTGCTCGTGTTCTCGTTCATCTACTACGTCACACCCGACGTGAAACAGCGAACGTTCCGGTGGATCATGCCAGGGGCGCTCGTCGGAGTGGCGCTGTGGCTTGCGGCGTCGGCCGCGTTCTCAGGCTACCTCGCCAACTTCAAGAGCTTCAACGTGACCTACGGCTCATTCGCGGCCGCGATCATCCTGCTCGTCTGGCTGTGGCTCACCAATGTCGCGCTGCTTTTCGGGGCGGAGGTCAACGCGGAGATCGAGCGCTCGAAGGAGGTCGCCTAAGGCGTGCCGGTGGCTGGCGGGTGCGTCAGCTGAGACCCGGCGGGCTCGCGCCCGGAGTGGGGGCACGCTGCTCGTCGGCCTCAGCGGCGCGAAGACGTGCTTCTGCCTGCTCGTAGGCGCGCTGGAGCTCGCGCAAACGTGCCGGGCTGGTGTCCCGTGGTCCGTAGGCCTTCGCTTTGTACAGCTGGTAGCGCTCGCGGGCGTATCGAGCCTTCTCGCGCAGGTCATCCAGGTGTTCGACGGACATCTTCTTGGTGTTTTCTGGGCGGCTGTGCTCGGTCGGTCCTGGCGTGATGTTTCAGCGGCGGGCGAGTCGGCGTCCGCTCTCGGTGTCCGGCGGGGTGTAGTTCAGCTCGTAGTGGTGGTAGAGCGCCGACTCGTCCGCCTGCGAGAGCTCCTCGCCGTGCAGCTCGATGTTGGGCGCGGACTTGATCTGCTCCCTGGCGACGGCTACCTGCAGCTCATCGGGACCGACCTTGATCCCGCCCACCGGCACAAAGGTCAAGTGGCGGCCGATGAACCCCTCCTTGACGGTGGCGAACTGCGGCTCGTCGTTCTCGACGTCGACGTAGACGTCCTGGAGCTTGCCGATCCTCTCGCCGTCGCGATCGACGAGCATCTTTCCGTGCCACTCGGCGACGTTCCACTCGGCGTCTGGCTGATGCTCGTTCATCTCGAAGTCTCCTCGTCTGTCGTCGCGGTCCGCCAGCCACCGATTCTAATGCGCGGCCGCCTCGGCCGGACTGGACGGCGGCAGCCGCGGCGGCGGCGGATGACCGCACGCTCGAGGCGCACGCTCGAGGTGTACACCCGGTGCATCCGCGACCGCACCCTCGCGGCGAGCCACGGGGTCAACCGGCCGCCCGAGCATGTTCGCCCGCTCTCTCGGCTCCTGGTCCGAGAGCGGACTCAGGTCAAACAATCGGAACCCCGTCAAGTCCGAGACAGACGATGCCAATTTCATCTTCATGCCGCAAACGGGGCACATTCCCTCCAGCAGGTCGATCTCGGGCGCCGTCGCATGCAGCCGGATCCGGCACGCTGCGCAGCCGAGATGGCGCGAGGACATCACGCGGCAACGAGCTGGCGCTGTTCGGCCACGTGGGCCTCAAAGCGCGCCGTGCCGGCACTGTCATATGCGCAGCGTGCGGCACGCTCCGCTTCATCGTGCGACGCAAAGCTGGCTTTCTTCGTTGCGGTGGCCATGGCCATCCGCCTCTCTGCCCTTCTGACTTGAGATCGCCCGAAAAGCAAGAAGAGCTGGGACTCATCGAACGCACCAACAAGTTTAGCGCGGTCCGCATGCCCTCAATGCGCTGCTCTGTCCCACCCCGGTTTTACCCCGCCCACAGGAAGGCATGCGACTGTCCCGACAGGTGGATCGACATCACCCCAAGATCAACGAGGGAGATTTCATGGCCAGGATCATCGTGACGACCGACCCAACGACCCAACACGCAGCTCCAGTGCTGCTCGACGAGAGTGTCTACTCAATACACCTCGATAACGACCACAACACGGCCCAGCTCATCGAGCGGCTCGGCTGGGCGATAACTGACGCCGAGGACACCCAACAGGCACAACAGGCCCTGTAACCGTTCACCCCACCGAGGCGGCCTGCGCCCACGCGTGGATCGCCGGGACCAGCACAAAATGCCGTCCATGAGCGGCAGTTGGGCGGCGACGGACGATACCGGCGAACGGAGCGTCTCTACTTGCGAGAGCCCACGGGCGCGCGGGGGGGAAAGAGCTTGCGCTCCTTCGCCGTCATCTTCCGAATCGTGAGCGATCCTTCCTTGATCTGCCGCTGAACATCCTCCAGTTTGACCAAGCGTCTCTCAGCCCTACGATCTGCGTCAATGCCCATAGACTCAGTTTAGCGAGTTACGTTTCAGCGACAAAGCTCGAGGCACCCTTCCGGGGAATACAAGGGCCGGTTCACAATTTGCTCGACGATCAGGCCGGCGGTGTCGCTGGAGTGAAGTCGGCCGCCGTCACAGCTGTGGAGGGCTCAGAGCCGCCGATTCTCCACAGCGCCTCCCCGACGCTCGTCCTCGCGCGCTCGAAGGATTTGACAGCAAGCGCCCGGGCTGAGCTGGCAATTGCACCTGCCACGGCCATGGGAGATTTCCAGGACCTGCGGGTTCTTCAAGCAAGATCGAGGCAAACCTGCTCTGCTATCGTTGACCTATTGGGTTGGACGTAGTTAGTCCAACATCGCAGTGCCAGCGCTCGTAGCCTTGCTCATAGCAATCTCCGCGTTCGCAGCACTATTAACGCCGGGGAAAGACAATGGCTACAGGAACCGTGAAGTGGTTCAGCGACGACAAGGGATTCGGGTTCATAACGCCTGATGACCAGTCGAAGGACTTGTTCGTCCATCACAGCGCAATCATCGGTGAGGGCTATCGCTCGCTCGTTGAGGGTGCAAAGGTCAACTACGAGGCACAGGCCGGTGACAAGGGACCCAAGGCGGTCAGCGTCCAAGCCGCCTAGAGCCTTTCGTGTCTGTCGTCCGTTTCGGTTGACAGACACGACGCGTCCTTTGACAGGAGATTCATCATGTCACATCAATCTGCAGCGATGGCACACGGGGCCAGCGGGACGTCGCTCACCAGTGAGGCCGAACGCGACGAGGACAACCGCACCGCGTCGGTTTCCGGGCCGAGGGCCAATGCGCTCGAGGTGAGCCGGGACATGCTCCGCTTCGCGAGCGACGTGGACACCCAGCAGCAGCGGATGCTCGTGCGACTGCGCCGTGCCGGGGATCAGCCGGTCGCTTTCGCCGAGCTCCGCGACGCTGGGATTGACTTCCCGGCCGCCGTCGTGAGCGAGCTCCAGCTGAACGGATACGCGATCGACCGTGTCTATGACCGGGGGAGGCTGGTCGGCGTGCGCCTGCTCGAGCCGGCATCCCCCCACAAAGCCGCCCCACACCGGCGCCGTCTACGGCTGTGGCGACGCCGATAGCCGGCGACGAGGACTCGGGCGCGTCAGCGGGGTAGCCTCGCTCACCGAGCGTCGGTGAGTTGCCGGATCCGCTCTCCCACCGTGCGCATCCGGCTTGGCCTTGGAGTGAAGTTGTCTCTCGTGAGCCCGCTGCGTCTACCGCCGCCCACACCTGCAACGAAGAATCTCACGCAGCGGCTGTCGCTTTGAGCGCGGTCGGACCGCCCGAGCGCACCTTGCCGATCCAGTCGTCGAGCTCCAGCCAGCGGTCGTAGAGCCACGCGATCAGTGCGTCGCGATCGCTCGGTACGTCGGCGGCAGGGAAGCGCCAGAACTTCAACCGGATGGTCGTTCCCACCAGGCCGCCGGACCAGATGTCGCTGATGTACTCGAAGCCTTCGAGGCCGACGTGACCGAAGATCACCACGTCGGCCTGGGGCGCTGAGCCCAGCAGCTCGAGGGTGCCGCCGAGCCGAGGTGGCAGCACGTACCGCAGGCGAGCGGCCAGAGGCGCTATCTCCGGCTGACGCTCGGCGATGATCTCCTTCGCACGGGCGAGCTTCTCGCGGGTCCAGCGCGTGCCCTCCGGATAGATCAGCAGGCCGTCGTGCGAGGACAGGTTGACGGTCAGAGCACGCATCCGCTCGAGCTCGGCCGGGGTGTCGCCCGAGGCGCGGCGCACGAACAGCGTCGGCACCCAGCGGCCACCGATGTCGATCGTCGGAAGCATCTGCAGCTCGCGCTTGATGATGAACCGGAGGCCGAGCCCGTGCGCGCGACCGACGATCACGTCCGGGAGCGCGTTGTCGATGATGCTCGCGTGGCGCATGAGCACGGTGACGGGGCCCGGCCCGGCCAGCTCGAGCCCCTCCACTTCGAACCGAAGGCCGAACAGCCCACGGATGCCCGCCAGGTGGCTCGCAAGCCAGTTGCCCTTGAGGCGATACACGCGATCCCGCCGGCGAGCGCCGTCCCGACCAGCCGACAGGACCCAAATGCCGAGCAGCCCGATCAGGCCGTAGAGCTCGCCCACCAGGAACCACCACAACAAGGCGAGCAGACGGACCGCCATCCACGGCTTGTGCGCGCGCAACCAGAGCACTGCATCGACCGTGGCCGCGCCGAGCAGGAGCACCGGTGAGAGCACGGTGATGAGCACCAGGGTGATCAACTCGACGGCGATGCCGCGCACACGACGCCACACGCGAGAAGCGCTTGTACTGTCGTCGGGTATCAGTGGCCCAAGCGCCTCCATCTCCATCGATCGTACTCTCGAGGAGGACGCCCTCGACGAACCGGAGCGAAACGTGGCTCGAATGAGACTTCAACAGACACTTGCTCGAAACGTGCCGCATCTCCGCGAGGGGACGGGCATCCGCTGATCGAGCTGATGCTGACTCGCCTCGCCGAGGGCAGCCGGCGGGGTGCGCGGACCGACCAGGCGGTCATCGCCCTGGCAATCGAGGGAGGTGGATGGCACGGCGTCGTCTCGGCAGGCATGTGCGTGCTGCTGGAGAAGGCCGGCCTGATCGATGCCGTTGACCTGATCTACGGCACGTCGTCGGGCGCGCTGAACGGTTCGTTCACGGCCGCGGGCCAAGCGGCGATGGGCTCAACGAACTACCTGGACACGACGGCGAATCCGGAGTTTGCCAACCCGCTGCGCATGCTCAAGGGTCGCGCGGTGATCAACTTCGACTTCCTTTTTGAGGAGCTGATCTCTCGCCGCAAGCCCTACGATCCGCAGGGTCTTGCCGCGGGCCCCGCCTTCGCGGCGCTCGGCGTGGACCTGACGAGCTCAGAGCTCCAGCTGCTCAGCAGTTTCTCCACGGTCGAGGAGCTCACGATGGCGGTCCGCGCCAGCTGCTCGCTGCCGCTGCTCTCCGGAGCTCCCGTCTCGTTTCGGGGCAGACCAATTGGCGACGGAAGCCTGATCGAGTCACTGCCCTACGCGACCGCATCGAGGGAGGCCACCCACGTGCTGGTCCTCCGATCACGCCCCGTCGGCCACCGCCTGGGTCAATACCCCCGCGCCCTCATCGAGCTCGCGCACAGGGCAGCCCCTCCGGCGGTCGCGCCGCTCATGCAGGACCGCCCGGACCGCTACAACGCCGAAGCCGAACACCTCGAGAGGACCGGTCTGGACGATGCAGGCCTCCTTCAGATCACACCGCCGCTCGACACGCCCAAAATCGGTCAGCTCGAGTGGTCGCGTCAGGCGATCCGCGAAGGGCTTCTGGCCGGAGCCGGCGCAGCGGCAGCCGCCTTCGGACTGCCGGCCGTCGACATCCTTTGGCAGCCGGAGATCTACACGGTGGCCGGGGCGGCGGATGCACCCGTTCCTTGACCGGACGGGACCGGTCGCGATCGCGCACCGCGGCGGTGGCGACGATGCGCCCGAGAACACGATGCCCGCATTCCAGGCCGCAGTGGACCTGGGCTACAGCTATCTGGAGACCGACGCCCACATCACCCGCGACGGGTTCGTGACCGCCTTCCACGACGATCGTCTGGACCGTGTCACTGATCGCTGCGGCGCGATCTGCGAGCTCGATCTGGCGGAGGTGCAGGCGGCCGACGCCGCCTACTACTACTCGCCGGATGGCGGGCAGAGCTTTCCGTTTCGCGGCCACGGCATCGGCGTACCTCTGCTCGAGGAGATCCTGGTGCGCTGGCCGGATGCCTGCGTGAACGTCGATCCCAAGTCCGACGCCTGCGTGCAGCCGCTGGTGGCGGTGATCGATCGCCTCGATGCCTGGGACCGCGTGTGTTGCGGCTCATTCTCCGATCGGCGTCTGCTCCGCATCCGGGCGCTGAGCGGCGGGCGGGCGTGCACGTCGATGGGGCCGCGGGCGGTCGCCGTGGCCCGGGTCACGGGAGCGTTCGGGCGGATGCTCGGCCAGGGCGCCGATTGCATCCAGGTGCCGCTGAACCGAGGGCGGGTACCGATCGTCACTGCCCGCTTCGTGCGCGCTGCCCACCGCCGTGGACTCGCCGTCCATGTGTGGACGATCAACGACCGGGCGACCATGGACCGTCTCCTTGACCTCGGCGTGGACGGCGTCATGACCGACCGTCCGCGGCTCCTGCGCGAGGTGTTCGTCGCCCGGGGGTTGGACATGGCCGGCGGCGGACAGCATGTCGAGTGAGGGGAGCGGCGGATCGCACAAACGAGCGCCGGCGCAAGCGGCTGCCGGCCCGGGGACGTGGGGAAGTACGGACCCGCCCCGCGGGCCTGTTCCGATGCCCCGTCGCGCCCCGCGCGCTAACTTCCGATGAAGGACCACGCCGATTGGGAGGCAGAGGCCATGGGCGAGCAGCTCAGCATGCTGGACACGATGTTCCTCGAGCTCGAGCAGTTCGACGAGACCGCGCACATGCACATCGGCGCGGCACTCATCTTCGATCCGCTCCCCGGCGGCGGCACGCCGGACATCATGGAGCTCCGCGACTACGTGAGCGGCCGGATGGGGGCCCTGCCGCGCTTTGCCCAGCAGCTCTCCGGTCCGCATGCCGGCCCGCTCACCTGGCTGACCTGGGAGCCGGCAGAGGCGTTCGACCTCGATGCCCACGTGCATCACGCGACGCTGCCGGCGCCGGGCGGCGAGACCGAGCTGCACGAGTGGCTGGGGGACTTCTGGTCGCACCGCCTGGACCGCCACCGGCCGCTGTGGGAGATGACGCTGCTCGACGGGCTCCAGAAGGG
The DNA here is from genome assembly GCA_963730575.1 of uncultured Solirubrobacteraceae bacterium. Classification (GTDB taxonomy): domain Bacteria; phylum Actinomycetota; class Thermoleophilia; order Solirubrobacterales; family Solirubrobacteraceae; genus Palsa-744. The sequence continues at coordinate 644,082 of CAVSSG010000002.1, read as the reverse complement.
ACGCTGGGCGCTCGTGACCAAGACGCACCACTGTCTCGTGGATGGCGTCGGCTCGCTTGACATCGGCTACGCCCTGCTTGACCCCTCGCCGGAGGCCCCGCCGCCGCGCTCGCGGCCGCTGCGGGATAGTGGCGAGGAGCTCGCAGAGCACGGCAACGGCCGCTTCTGGCTCTCGCCGGGCCTGGTCCTGCGCGGGGCGCGGGCCGGCGTGGGTGCGGCGCTGCACCCGCGCGAATCACTCGATCGACTGCGGGCGGCCGTCGAGCTGATCGTGCGCGATGAGGTGATCGGGGCGCCGCAGTCGAGCCTGAACGGGCTGATGAGCGGTACGCGGCACTTTGCCACCGTGCGGTTTGACCTTGCCGAGCTCAAGGCGATAAAGACGCACCTCGGTGGCACTGTCAACGACGTCGTGCTCGCGCTCTGCGCGGGCGGGCTGCGAGAACTGCTGCTCTCCCGCGGTGCGCTGCCCGAGGGCGACCTGCGGGCGCAGGTGCCGGTGAACATCCGCCCAGAGGACCGGGAGCACGCCCTCGGCAACGAGCTGACGTCGCTGTTCGTCGAGCTGCCCGTGACCGAGGCGGATCCGCTCGCGCGCTACCGCCGCGTCGTCGAGCGCGCGCAGCAGCTCAAGGAGGGCTCGCAACGCACCGGCGGCAAGACGATCGTCGACCTCGCCGACATGGGGCCGCCGCTCGCCGGCGCACTGCTCGCGCGGTCGATGTTCGGTGGCACCCGGATGTTCAACCTGACGATCACTAACGTCCCCGGGCCCCAGCAGCGGCTGTATGCGTTCGGCGCCCCGCTCGTCGAGGTCCTCCCGCTCGTACCTCTGTTCGCCGGCCACACGATCGGCATCGCGGTCGTCTCATACGCCGGCCAGATGGTCTTCGGCCTCAACGCAGACCGCATGGCGGCACCCGACGTAGAGGTGCTCGCGGAGGGCATCAGGCGCTCGTTCTCAGAGCTCCGCCCACGCGAGGCCAAGCGATCACGGCGCCGACCGGCGGTGGGAGCCGGTTGATAGACGCCTCCGACCAGACGATCCGGGCAATTCCGCAACGCGCGCCGGCTCGCGCACGCGATCCATGACAGACGAGCGTGAGCGTGCGAAGCTCGAAAGGGCGCACCTGTATGCGCGCGAGCGCGGCGTGCTGGGCGCGCTCTATGCGCTCGCGCGTGTGCTGGTCACGCCCGTGCTGCGGCTGTGGTTTCGGGTGCGTTTCTCTGGGACCGAGCACATCCCCGCCACCGGCGCCGCGATCATCGCGCCCAACCACAAGAGCCTGCTCGACCCGTTCTTCGTAGGGATGGCCACCCGGCGCCACGTGCGCTATATGGCAAAGACCGAGCTCTTCAAAGGACCGCTCGGCTGGCTTCTGCCGCGCCTCGGCGCGTTCCCGGTCCGTCGCGGCGCGGCCGATGCCGAGGCCATGCTGAGCGCCCGCTTGATCCTCGAGCAGGGCGGGTTGGTCGTCGTCTTCCCCGAGGGCACCAGGATCGCGGATCCCGAGGTGCTCGGCTCCCCGCACCATGGCGCCGGCAGACTCGCGCTCGAAACGGGTGTCCCCATCATCCCCGCGGCGATCGCCGGCACCCACAAGCTGTGGCTCGGACCCATCCCAAAGCCGCGACGGGTGCAGCTCGCCTTCCTGCCGGCGATCGAGCCGCACGAGCTCTCGAACCGGCCCGACGCGCTCAGCGAGCTCATCGACCGTGAGCTGTGGCCGGCCGTCCGGCGCGAGTATGGCCGCGAGCTGGCCCGCCCGGGTTTGATGCTCGCCGGGCTGGCGGCGATCGGGCTCGGCGCCGGCCTTCTGGCGCGCCGGCAGGCCAGAGCCAACACGCGGCTGCTCGGCGTCGTCGAGCCGGTCAACGTGCGCCGGCGAGAGGCGAGGAAGCGGCTGCTGGCACGCCTGCGATCAGCGCGTCGCGATCGCACACGCTCGTAGATCCCCACAGGTCGTCCGCCCGGTGGCGAGCAGCCACGCTGGAGGAGATACTGCGCGACGCGTAAAGGGGCTCAGGCCTGGCTCGGCGGCTCAGGCCGGGTGCGCCTTGGCCCAGTCTGCGATCTCGTGCGACCCATCCACGACGGTCCCGTCATCGAGCACGAGCGTCGGCACCCAACGGTTGCCCGTGAGGCGTTCGACCTCCCGCCGGCCGGACGTCGCGTTGAGGAACTTCGGCAGCGGGGCCAGGCCGTAGGAGCGGACCAGCTCGGGGTCGTGACCGGCGTCCTTCAGCGCCTGGTAGGCGTTGCGGCAGGGATGCCCGCCCGGACGCCATGGGGCGGGGAATGTCCCGTAACAGATGTACAGCTTCATCAGGGCCACCTTCCCACGGTTTGCACTGACGAGCAAGTCTGCCACAGCTACGCTCCCCCGATGAGCCTGGGAGCGACAGCGTCGTGCTCGACCTGGCCACGCTCGCCCAGCGTCGCCGCAGCCGCATGGCGTTAGTCTCCGTGGAAGATGCCTGCCCCTGCCAAGTCCGTGGCCGCTGCGGTCAGCTGCCTCGCGGTCGTGCTGCCGGGTGCGGCCCTCGCGTCCGCTGCACCATCGCCCGGCAGCCGCGCCGCAGCCGTGGCCCGGCAGTGCTCCCCCGCCGCCACCAGGGCGTGGCTTGGCCTGGGCCTGGGCGGCGGTACCGCCGGCACCTACTATTACCCGCTCGAGTTCAGCAACGTCGGCCACCGCACCTGCACGCTCCGTGGCTACCCCGGGGTGTCCGCCTACGGCGGCGGCCTGAGGCAGATCGGACCGCCCGCGCGGCGCAACGGCGAGCGCAGCGTCACGGTCACCCTCCGGCCCGGTGAGACGGCGCACGCCAGCCTTGGGATCGTGGACTGGGGTGCCGTCTGCTCGAGGTCGGTCGGCGCCGCGGGCCTCAAGGTCTACCCCCCGGGCCAGCGGATCGCCCAGACGATCCCGTTCGCGTTCCCGGCCTGCGCGCATGCGGGCGTCCTGGTCGTCGGGCCTCTCCTGGCGGGCGTCGGCATCCCCGGCTACACCACGTCCTAGCCGGCCCCGTCAGCGACGCCGCTCAGCGACCTCGTCGCGCTGCGATCACTCCGCTTTGCTGAACACCGCCACGACGGTCAGGGCCAGGATCTTCAGGTCCAGCCCGAGCGACCAGTTGGCGATGTAGTAGTTGTCCCAAGCGACACGCTCAGCCAGGGAGGTCTGCCCGCGCGACCCGTGTACCTGGGCCCAGCCGGTGATCCCGGACCTGACCCTGTGGCGGTCGGCGTAGCGGTCGATGCTCTCTCTGAACAGCTCCACGAACTCGGGGCGCTCCGGGCGCGGTCCGATGATGCTCATCTCACCGCGCAGGACGTTCAGCAGCTGGGGCAGCTCGTCCAGCGAGGTGCGGCGCAGGAAGCGTCCCACCGCGGTGCGGCGATCCTCGCCCTCCACGCCCCCCGGTGCGGTGTCCCCGCCGATCAGGAAATCCAGTGGTCCGGCGTCCTCATCGCTCGGGACATCTTCCGGACCCACGCGCATCGAACGGAACTTGTAGAGGTCGAACTCCCTGCCGTCGCGACCGACGCGGCGTTGGCGGAACAGCACGGGTCCGCTCGAGCTCAGGCGTACGGCCAGCGCCGAGCACAGGATCACCGGGGAGAGCACGACCAGCGACACCAGTGCGAACACACGGTCGAACGCGTGCTTGAGCACGAACTGCGCTCCCTTCGGGTCCACCCGTGTGAAGGACATCAGCGGCAGCGCCCCGAGCGTGTCGTAGTCCACGCGGTTGTTGATCGCGTCGAACATCCGCGGCACGACCGACACCCGGACGCCCATCTCCTGGCAGTGCCGGATCAGGCTGCTCAGATGCGCGTCGGCCACCGAGGAGAACGCGACGATCAGGTCTCTCACGCCCGTGCGCCTCACCGTCTCGTCGAGATTCTCGAACGAGCCGAGCACGGGCAGAGCGCGCCCGCCCACGGCGGCTATCGATAGTGGGTCGTCGTCGAGGAAGCCGACCGGTGCGAGGCCATACTCGGGATGCCCCTCCAGCCAGCGCGCGACCTGTGCGCCGACCGCACCCGCACCCATGATCAGCACCGGCCTCTCCACCAGCCGATGAATGCGCGCCCACAGCTGCGCAAGAGACAGGCACATGCGCCCGAGTCCCACCGCCAGCAGCGCGAACAGCCACGCCCGAAGCCCTTCCGACTGGGGCGGGGCCTGGCCGTTCGCGAACAGGCCGAGCATCGCCACGGCCATCGCGCCCACCGAGACCGCGCTGAGGACGGGCACGAGCGCATCGAGGACCGGGGGGCGCAGGCGCGTGCGGTAGAGGCCGCGCAGGTAGAGCAGCGACAGGACCAACGGCGGCAGGGCCAGCAGCGGAGCGCGAAGGGCGTCCACGTGCAGCGTGGCGCTCACGCCCCCCAGGGCCAGAACGACGGCCGCGCACAGCAGCAGGAGGTCCAGTACGGGAGGCACGATGCTCCAGCCCCGGCCCTCCAGGGCCGCCTGCAGCGGTCCGCGGCGGGGCGCCCGCAACGGCGACGGTGGGTGCGGCGGGACGCGCGTCAGCTCGCCGGGAGGGGGAAGCGTGGTTGCGGTCTGTCGGGTTACGGTCGCGCGCGCCATCTGCGGAGGGGTCCTCGTGCCTACCCAGCTACTCGGATCTCGCGTGGTATCCCTTTAGCTACCAATCAGCGTGCCCCGCCCACCACGCGAGAGCGCGCCAGCCAGCTGAGGGGAAGAAGGGAAAGGCGAAGAAGCCAAAGCCGGCAGCTGAGCGGCGGCGTTTCGGAGGGAGCGTTAGTCTCCGCCGACGATGCCCCAGCCCGCCAAGCCAGCTGCCGACCGTGAGCGGATCGCGCTCGTGCTCGCCGGCGGCGGGGCGCGCGGGGCTTACGAGATGGGGGCGTTGTCGGTGCTGGGGCCGGCGCTCGTCGAGCGCGGCCAGGCACCGGACATCCTCGTCGGTACCAGCATCGGCGCGCTCAACAGCGCGTTCCTTGCGGCTCGCGCGCACGAATCGCTGGAGGGAGCGGCCGCCGCCGGGCTCGACATGTGGCGCGAGCTGCGCTGGGGCGACGCGTTCCGCCCGCTGGCCTCGCCGAGCGAGCTCGGGCGTCTGCTGACCGCGACGGCGATGCTCGCCGGCCTGCCCGGCGCCGACCTGTCGGGCCTGCTCGACCCCTCGCCGCTGGGCCCCACGCTGCGGCGACTCGTCTCGTTCAAGCAGCTCAAGGACAACGTCGAGCGCAGCAGGCTGACGGCCGCGGCGGTCGTCGCGACCTCCTACGCGACCACGCGCAGCGTCGTCTTCCACCATGGCGGCCCCGAACCCGCGCCCGACCCCGCACGCGCGATCGACTACGTTGCCGGCCGGCTAGCGCCCGAGCACGTGCTCGCGTCCGCGGCGATCCCGGGCGCGTTCCCGGCGGTCGAGGTCCGCCGGCCGCGCACCGCGGCCGGCTGGTACGGCGACGGCGGCGTGCGCCTCAACTCTCCCCGAAGCCGGCGCTCGCGCTGGGCGCCGAGCGCGTCGTGGTGATCGGCCTGAACTCCTCCTCGACCCCCGCCGGGGCGCAGGCGCGGCCCGACGCGCTCGACGGCGTGGCGCAGCTGCTCCAGGTCGTGCTCGCCGACCAGCTCGCCGATGACGTCGCGACGCTCGCGACCGTCAATGAGACGCTCGCGACGGCCGGGTCGAAGAACGGGTCGAAGGCCGCCGGCCGCGGCTCAGGGCGCAAGGGCCGCCGGCGGCGCCGGACGATCCCCTACATCTTCGTCGCGCCGGCCGATCGCCTGGAGATCGGGCGCATCGCGCGCGAGGTCTACGCGCGCCGCTACGCCGGCGTCACCGGCCTCGTGCGCGACAGCAACCTCGCGCTGCTCGGGCGGTTCGTCAACGCCGAGCGCAGCCCTGTCCACGGCGAGCTCCTCAGCTACCTGTTCCTCGCCCGCGAGTTCGTCGACGAGCTGATCCTGATCGGCCGGCGCGACGCCGAACGGTGGCTCGACGCCAAGCACGATGTCGGCCTCTGGCAGGTCGGCCGTTAGCCGGCCGCCCGGCGATGCCCTGCCGCAACCGCCCGGCGACGCTTCTGGCGCCGTGGTCTCGTCCGGATCCTGGCCCGATTCCGCCGAGGGGCTGAGCCTCCTCCAAAGGGCGCTGGCCCGCGCCCGGCCGCCGAGCTGGCGGGCGCCGGCACGCCCCTACGCGATCGGCGGGTGCTACGTCTGCTTTGCGCACGGGGCACGCGGCGTGCGCGACGAGCTCGGGTGGGCCGGGGCGGCGGTCGTTCTGGACTCCCGCATCCTCGCCACAGCCGTGACCTCGCGTCACGCCCCTGGCGACTACGAGCCCGGGCTCCTCGCCCTGCGGGAGGGACCGCTGCTCGAGGCCGCGGTCCGGGCGCTCCCGCGGGCACCCGAGGTGCTGCTCGTCAACGCGACCGGACGCGACCACCCGCGCGGCGCGGGCCTCGCGCTCCATCTCGGCGCGGTACTCGACCTGCCCACGGCCGGCGTAACCCACCGACCCCTGCTGGCCCGCGGCGAGTGGCCGGCTGACGAGCCGGGAGCGCACAGCGACCTCGCGCTCGACGGTGTCACCGTCGGCTGCTGGCTTCGCACGCGCAGGCACGCCCGGCCTCTGGCGGTGCATCCGGGCTGGCGCACCGACCTTGACACGGCCTGTGCCGTGGTTCTCGCCGCCGTGGGGCGCGTGCGTGCGCCGGAGCCCCTGCGCGAGGCGCGACGCCTGGCCCGGCGGGCTCGGGCCGGTCTCTAGGACCAACCGATACGGCGTGCGGGGGCGGTTCTGTGGAACCACCCCGGGGCGTGCTCGGGCCTGCAGACCGGGCTACGGCCGGCAGGCCCGGCAGGCGCTACACCGGTTGTACGTTCGTGGCCTTGGGTCCCTTGTCGCCGGCTTCGGCGTCGTAGGAGACCTTTGCGCCTTCGGCGAGCGAGCGATAGCCCTCGCCGACGATCGCGCTGTGATGCACGAACAGGTCCTTCGACTGGTCATCAGGCGTTATGAACCCGAAGCCCTTGTCGTCGCTGAACCACTTGACGGTTCCAGTAGCCATTTTCATTACCTCCTGCGTTGTTAGTGCTGCGAACGCGGAGATTGCTGAGCAAAAGCTACGAGCGCTGGCACTGCGATGTTGGGCGAGATGCCCAACCTGATTGATCAACGGTAGCAGCGGTTTGGGTGGGTTTGTGCAGAGGTTGGCTCTTGCCCGCGATCTTCCGTTGAATCTGGCGGGTGCCCGGCGGTACAAACACGTCCCGAACGCACGTCTGGCTCGAGAGCCTGGGCGACTGGGCCTGGCCCGGGCGCGCGGCCGAGCCCACCCCGCTGCCTCCGTCGTGGGTCCCGGCGTTCCCGCCCCCGCTCGAGCTCGCGGTCGCAGCCCCCGCGCACTCGGGGTCGATCCCCGGGCAGGCACGCGCCACGCCGCGCCGGATCCTCATCGCGGCCCTCCTGAGCGCCCTGGCCGCGGTCTGCCTCGCGCTCGCCCTCAAAGGGTCGCTCACGCTCGACGGCGTCCTCGGCATAAGGCCGCCCGAACGGCCGGCGCCCGCGAGCATCTCCAACGCGAGCTCGACCGCCGCACCGGCGCTGCCGACGCTCGTCCTGGTCAGCCAGGACGGCGCGGGAAGCTCGATCGACAAGGCCAGCTTCGCCTCGGCGTCGCTCCACGCCGAAGGGTCGTTCCTCGTCTACCTGCCGCCCGGCTACGCGAGCACGTCGAGCCGCTACCCCGTGCTCTACCTCCTGCACGGCCGCAACGGGCACGCGACCGCGTTCCTTGAAGTCGGCATCCAGCAGGACCTCGACCACCTCATCGGCGAGGGCGCGATCCCCCCGATGATCGCCGTCATGATCCAGGACCGGCCGGGCCTCAACAACTGGCGCAACATCGGCGCCCGCCACAGCGAGAGCTACGTGGTCGAAGTCCAGGAACTCATCGACCGCATGCTCCCGACGATCCCCACGCGCGCCGGGCGCGCGATCGCCGGCAGCTCGATGGGAGGCTTCGGCGCGATGCACGTGGCGCTGGCCAACCCCTACCGCTTCTCTGTCGTCGAGAGCTGGCTCGGCTTCTTCAACAACCTCGAAGGCGAACTGCAGGCCGACAGGCCGGTCCTGTCGCGCCTCGGCCTGCACGCGTTCCTGTACGGCGCCGAAGAAGACCCGGTGGCCGAACCCGCAGAGGACCCGCAGTTCGCCGCCGAGCTCCGCGCCGCCGGCGCACAGGCTCAGAGCGCCGTCTATCCCGGCGGGCACAGTCTTGAAAAAGTGAGCGAACACCTGGAGACCGGGCTGCTGTTCGCCGGACGCTCGCTGCGCGCGGCACAGCGCCGGGCGGCCGCCGAAGAAGCGCAGGTCCGTGCGACGAGCGAAGAGGCGCGGCGCCTCGCGGCCGGCGGCGAGGCCGGCGGCGAGGCCCCGCGCCAGGCGGCGGCCGCGGGCCGGCGCGCCTCCTGATCAGGCGCCCGGCGGCACCCAGCCGCCGAACACGCGCTCGAGCTCCATCGCGACGGCGATCGAGACGTGGTCGCGGCCGGGACCGGCCGCGACCTGCACGCCGAGCGGCAGCCCCCGGGAGCCGAGGCCAAGGGGCACCTGCGTGACGGGCACGGCCGCGAGGTTGAAGACGGCCATCGGCTGGGTGATGAGGAAGCGGCCGTGGGTGCGCCCGTGCCTCGGCGCGACGTTTGCCATCGGCGGGTGCAGCAGCACTCCGTCGCCGATCGTCTCCGCGATCTCCCGCGCGTACTCCCTGCCCCAGGCGATCGCCTTCCTGGCGCGTCCCGGCGGGGACAGGCGATTGGCCCGCTCGAGCAGCGACAGCACCCTCAGCGGCACCGTGTGGGGACCGCCGCCCCGCAGCGCCCTCCTCACCGTGATCGGCTCCGCTCCCCCCTGCGCCAGGATCTCCGCCAGCGACTCGCCCTCGCCGAGCGTCGCCAGGTAGGGCTCGCTGATGCGGCGCATCTGCGGCAGGCGAATGCGCTCCAGGCGCGCCCCGGCCGCGGCCAGCGCACCGGCGGCGCGCTCGCGCGCCGCGAGCAGCTCGCGGTCGATCGGCTGGAGGAACGCCGCCTCGGAGATCAGCACCCGCAGGCCCTTCAGCGACACGCTCGCCGGATCGCCCAGCTCGGGCTCGGCCGTGACGAGCGGGTCGGCGCCGTCCGGCCCGGACAGGATCCGGAGCACCGGCATCAGGTCCTCGGAGCAGCGCGCCAGCGGGCCGAATGAGAGCAGGCGCTTGGCCTCGCCGTGCGGGACCGGGTAGGAGCCCGTGTGGGGCACGAGCCCGTTCGAGGGCTTGTGCCCGAACACGCCGCAGAAGAACGCCGGGATGCGGATCGAGCCGGCGATGTCCGAGCCGAGCCCGAACGGGGACGCGCCGCTGCCGACCGCCGCGCCCTCGCCACCGGAGGAGCCGCCCGCCGCCCGCGAGGGGTCATACGGGTTGTTGGTGCGCCCGTACACGCGGTTCTCCGACTCGATCCACAGCGTCAGCTCGGAGACGTTCGTGAGGCCCAGCGGGATCGCGCCGGCGTCGAGCAGGCGCTGCACGGTCGGAGCCGTCGTCCCGGCCCGGTGCTCGCGCCGCGCGAACAGGCCCGCGCAGTTCGGCATGCCCCGCACGGCGAACGACTCCTTGATCGTGCATGGCACCCCGAGCAGCGGCGGCAGCTCGCCCCCGCCGGCGGCCGCGACGCGTGCGTCGGCGGCGTCGGCCTCCGCCAGGGCGGCCTCGAAGCGATCGACGGCGATCGCCCCGGTGCGCGGCTGGCGGTCCTTGCACATCTCGATGTGCACCTCCACGACCTCGCGCGAGGAGACCTGGCCCGCGCGAATCGCGCTAGCGAGAGCCGCTGCCGAGCGCTGTGTCAGCGGATGCGCGTGCACGACTCGACCGTACAGCAGCGGACGCGGGCCTCGCGTAGGGCCTCGCCCGTGGCGGCGGCACCCTCTGCACCCACGCGCTCATCACCTCCCTGCCCCAGGGGCTCGTGTAGCGCACGCGCGAGGCGAGCGTCATGTGCGGCTGCGGGTGGCTGCCGTCGATCAGCAGGACCCTCCACTGCACGGGGCGGCTGCGGTACAGCTCGTAGTAGTTGCCCAGCCGCAGGTAGGAGCCCTTGGCCAGCACGCGGTCGTTGTGGCGGACCAGGAAGAAGCGGATCGCGGGCTCCATCGGCTGCGTGGCGGTATCGAGCCCTCCGTTTTTGTATTCGATCGTCTGCCGCGCCGGGATCAGCCGCTCGATCGCCGCCGCGGTCGTTGCGATCGGCCGGTAGTCGTAGCTGTGGGAGTCGGGCTTCGCGGTCGCGGCGACCGCGTTGCCGACCGCGACCGCCCCGGCGAGGCTCGCCAGGGAGGCGAGCGTGATCGCGAAGGGCCTGATCCACCGCGGCAGCGCCACCCCGTGGACGCCGGCCCGGCGGCGTAGCGCCCGCACGACCATCAGCGCCAGGCCCGACAGCCCGAGCCATAGTGCCCACGCGAGGATCAGCCACACCCAGAAGCCGAGCTCCGAGCCCCACCACAGCGTGTAGCCGAGCGTTTCCGCGAGCAGCGTCGATGCCGGGTTCGACGCCGCCTGCAGGCCGATCGCCGCGCACATCCCGAGGCCGATCAGGGCCGCGGCCAGGACGTCGAAGCGCCGCCTGAACGCGCCGATCAGCCCCACGAGGCCCAGCGCGGCCAGGATCGCGATCGCCGATTCGCTCTGCGCGCTGGTCGGGCTGTGGCGGACGTCGTACTTGCGCTCCCACTCGTTTGCCGGCACGTACAGCCACCACGGGCGCTCCCCCACCGAGCGCACGAGGGCGGTCCAGCCGACCGTGCCGCCCAGCGTCGGCCCGCGGTGCTCGGCGGTGCGCACGATCGTCGCGAGGTTGCCCGGGTTGTTCTCGATCTGGTCGATCGCCGGCGCCGTCCAGCAGGCGCCCGCCACCACGAGCGCGGCGAGCGCCCACGGCCAGACCCGGCGCTTCGGCTCCTTCGGGTCCCGCCTGGAGCGCCGCAGCAAGCGCACGATCGCGCGGATCAGGAGCCCCCCGAAGCCGACCGCGAGCACGACCGCCGTGGGCGCCGCGTACATCAGGTGCGTCTGCGTGACGAAGCTCGCGACGAGCACCGCGAGCGGCAGCAGCGCGTAGTCGCCGCACGCGAGCGACCATCCCAGAAAGACGAGCAGCAGGAACGGGAACAGGCCGGCGGCCGGGTTCCACACGTCGTGCATCGCCTCGGTCGGCAAGGACTGGCTCATCAGCGCGATCCCGATCGCCGTCGCGAACATCAGGACGAGGCCGCCGCGCCGCCGTGCCAGCATCACGCAGCCGATGATCGCGAGCGTGTTGGCGATGCCCATCGTCAACGCGATGTCCGTCACGCTGCCGAACCGCGCGGCCGGGGCGATCAGCCAGTAGAGCATCGGGCCCGGGCTGTGCATCACCTGCCCGTGGATCACGAGGCCCGCCTCGGAGTACTGGCCGACAAGCGGCGTGTGCGAGGTCAGGACGTCCCAGCCGCGCGTGGTGATGATCCCGTCGTCCCCCGCCGGCGCCCATCCCGCCCGCACGGCTTTCACCGTCGAGTTGATGACCGGGATCGCGGCGGCGAGCCCGGCGGCGATGCACGGCACGCTCCACCACACCCCGCGTGCGACCCCATGTGCGATGCGCGCCGCCAGCGCGCGCAGGGCGAGCCTGAAGCGCTCCGAGCGCGGGGGCTTGGCCGGCGCCGACGTGGCGCCGAAGGCATCCAGCCCGGACTCCGGAACGTCCAACGCCGTGTCCTCGTGAATGGTCTTGTCGACTGGTTGCACGGCGAACCCGCTGCGCAGCTGAGTTACATCGGCGCGGGCCCTGATGCTAGCGCCGCCTGCGAATCAGGTGCACCTGAAAGCTCCGCCAGAACGTCCAGCAGCGATGTTCCGTGCTTCTCGCAGAACGCCGGCCCGATCCCGCGGATCCCGATCAGCTCCTCGAGGGTCGCCGGGCGCCGGCGCAGCACCTCCTCGAGCACCGCGTTCGCCGCCACCGTGTAGGCGGGCTTGCCCTCGGCGCGCCCGAACCGCCATGCCCTCAGCCGCTCGAACTCGCCCTCGTCCACCGGGTCGGCCCCACGCAGGTCCGCGGCCGTAAGGTCGGCGGGCGCGTGTGCGCCGGCCGGCGGTGGGGCGTCCGTCGCCCGGGCTCCGCGGGCGCGCCGAGTGGCCTTCACGGGCGCATTCACCGCCCGCTCGAGCGCGAGGTCGGGGTCGCACACGTCGCAGCAGCGGCCCGTCGGCCGGCACTCCTCCTCGTCGCCGAAGTGGTCGAGGATCTGCCGGCGCCGGCACACCTCGGCCCCCGTGCTGTAGCGCTCGATCGAGCGGTAGGACTCCCAGCTGCGGTTCCTCGCGGCCCTGATCGCCTCATAGGCCCTGCTCGGGCTGCCGCGACCGGTGAGACGAACGAGGAGCCCGTCGCGGCCGCCTGGCGAGAGCTCGACCGCGCCGGCGCGCTCGGCGATCGACAGGAGCACCCGTTCGCGCTCGTCAAGCTGGCCGTGCCCGATCGACAGCTCCTCGCCGTCGGCGAGGAGCCGCAGCCCTGCCACGTAGCGTTTGACGTCCTCGACGCTCGTCTCGCGCTCCTTGATGAACCTGATCAGGCGGCCGAGGTCCATCCGCGCCGACAGCAACAGCGCCCGCGCGGGCAGCCCGTCGCGCCCACCCCGACCCGCCTCCTGGTAGTAGGCCTCGAGGCTCGTCGGCAGCGCCCAGTGGGCGACCGTCCTAACGTCGGCCTTGTCCACGCCCATGCCGAACGCGTTCGTCGCCACGACGACCTGCGCCCGGCCCTCCATGAACGCCGCCTGGCTCTCCCGCCTCTTCTCGGGGGTCATGCCGGCGTGGTAGGCGACGGTCGCGATCCCGCGCTCGGCGATCATCGCCGCCACCGCGTCGGTGTCCTTGCGCGTACCGCAGTACACGATGGCCGGCAGCGCCGGGGGGCCGTCGCCTGCGCTCAGAACGTGCAGCAGCGCCGCGCGCTTTCGCGCCAGGGCGCCCTTGCCCTCGACGCTCACCACGTCGAACACGAGGTTCGGCCGGTCAAAGCCCGAGCGGATCGAAACCCATTCGCGCAGGCCGAGGCGCGCGGCGATCTCTTCGGAGACCTGCGGCGTCGCCGTCGCGGTCGCCGCCATCACCGCCGGGCGCCCGAGCGACTCGATCGCGTCGGCCAGGCGCAGGTAGTCGGGCCTGAAGTCGTGGCCCCACTCGGCCACGCAGTGCGCCTCGTCCACGACGAACAGCCCCACGCTGCGTCGCGCGAGCGCCTCCCGGAAGGCACCTGACGCGAACCGCTCGGGCGCGGCCAGCACGAGCTGGCAGGCGCCCTCTCCGATCTCCCTCAGGGCGTTTGAGTTGTGGCCCTCCTCCATGCCGGAAGCCAGCATCGTCGCGTTCACGCCCGCCTGTCTCAGCCTCTGAAGCTGGTCTGACATCAGCGCGATCAGCGGGCTAACGACGACCACGAGCGGGCGGTCGGGGTCGCCCTCGGCCGCCAGCGCGGGCAGCTGGTAGCAGAGCGACTTCCCGCCGCCCGTCGGCATCACGACGAGGCAGTCTCGACCGGACAGCGCGGCCTGCACGGCCTCGCGCTGGCCCGGCCTGAAGGCCTCCAGGCCGAACCGCTCGAGCAGGCGCTCCGGCGTCCCGTTCGTTTTCACGCCACAGACGCTAGCCGGCGGTTCGGCTGCGACGGTGCCACACGACGCGCGTGCCCGCCGCGGGCACCAGCGTGATCGCGCGCCGGCGGACCCACTCGCCCCGGCGCCACATGCGAGCGCCCTCGGGCACGCTCGGCTCGAGCTCGCTCAGCGCGGTGCGCAGGATCAGCTTCATCTCGACGACCGCGAACGAGGCGCCGATGCAGCGCCTTATGCCCCCGCCGAACGGGATCCACGAGAACGTCCCGGGCGGCTCGTCCAGGAACCGCTCGGGCCGGAACTCGGCCGGGTCCTCGTAGACGCGCGGGTTGCGGTTCGTCAAGTAGATGTTCGGCATCACCCGCGTCCCCGCGGGCAACAGGTGCGGGCCGACCTGCATGTCCTGCCTGAGCATCCGCGCCACGATCGGCACGACCGGCCTCACGCGCAGCGTCTCGTTCACGACAGCCGTCATGTACTCGTCACCGCCGCCGTCCGCCGCGGCGTCGACCTCGTCGATCAGCCGCCTCAGCTTCTCAGGGTGTCGCACGAGCCGCTCGACCGCCCACGCCACCGACGTCGAGGTCGTCTCGTGCCCTGCAAGGAGCAGCGTCACGAGCTCGTCGCGCAGCTCGGGGTCGGTCATCGGCCGGCCGTCCTCGTCGCGCGCCTGCATGAGCAGCGACAGGATGTCCGTGCGCTCGGCCAGGTCCTCCTGGGAGCGGCGCCGCTCGAGCTCCGCGTACACGACCGCGTCCAGGCGGTCGAGTGATCGGCCGAGAGCGCCTGTGGGGCGGTCGAGGCTCGGCCGGCGCAGCGAGAACAGCAGCACGGCCAGCGGGTGAAGCGGCGTCATCAGCCCCGCGATCGCGCTCCTCAGCTCCTCCATGCGCTCGGCCTCCACGCCGAACACCGCACGCAGGATCACCTCGAGGGTGATCCTCCGCGTGTGCTCCTGAAGGCGCATCGGCTCGCCGATCGGCCAGCTCTCCATGTCCCGGCGGGTCGCCTGCACGATCACGTCCTCGTACTCGCGCATCCGCTCCCCGTGGAACGGCGGCAACAACAGCTTCCGCTGGCGCATGTGCGCCTCGCCGGTCAGCGTGAGCACCGAGTTCGGCCCCATGATCGGGGCCACGGGCGAGGTGCCGGTCGCCGAGGGCGCGATCTCCGCCGGCGCCGTGAATACCGTCCGCACGTCCTCCGGGTCGCTCACCATCACGAGCTTCAGCCCGCTCGGCGCGAACGTCAGCGTGAACGTCTGGCCGATCCTCTTCGCGCACTGGTCGAGCAGCCACGTCGGCGCTAGCGCCCACGCCACGGTCTGCGCGATCGCCGGCGCGCGCGGGCCCGGCGGCAGCGGCGGCGACACGGAGTGCGGCGGGCGCGACCCCGAGCCGCCGGGCTCGCGTGGCTTGGCGCCGTTCAGCGAACCGGCCGGGGCGGCGGGGGCGGTGCTCGCCATGCCCTGCACATTACCCCGAGCCGGACGTGGCCGGGGACCGGGCGGGCGCCGTCGCGGGAGGCTTCGCGGCGGGCTTGGCGGCCGGCTTGGCCGTGGCTTGGCGGGTGCGTGTTTCTCGGCCTTGTGATCGACGTCGTGATGGAACACGCGGCTCACGTCGTGCTTGACGGTGTGCGCGACGTGACGGACGGCGTGCCTGACGCCGGGGGAGATGGCGTACACGAGCAGGATCGCGCCGATGCCCACCGCCGCGATCACCAGCGCGAGCCGCGCCCGTCGAGACTCACCCTCGGGGGAGCCCAGCCGCGGGCTGAAGGGTGCCATTGCCATCGTGTTCCCTACCAACTTATCGTCCGCCTCCATACGCCGTTAGCGCCTGCCCGCATACGTCCTATCCAGGAGCGCCGCCGCCACCTTCGAGTGGGCCCGCTCGACCTCCTCGCGGGAGAGCACCGGCCGGCACCTCTTCAGATACCCGATCAGCATCCTCGCGGGCAGCACCCGCACGCCCTTGCGCCGCGCCAGCGGCTTGTCTACCCACGCGCGGCTGAACACGAGCAGCGCCTCCACCTCCATCCCCGTTATCTCCTCGATGGCCCTGCGCTCGGCGAGCACCTGGCGCAGCGTCGCGCCGTGCACCCGCGAGACCCGCACCGGCCCGGGATGACTCTTGGTCTCGATCGTGAACACGCCGCCCGGCCCCACCAGGATGTGGTCCATGTTGCCCCGCCCGAGCGTCGCGTCGTGGATCACCCGCCACTCGTCGCGGGCCAGCTGGTCGAGCAGTTCGCCCACGTGCTCCTCGGCGCTCGCGCCGCGGTCGCGACGCTCGAGGAGCGGCAGCACGTAGCGGGAGATCACGAACATGCTCACCAACAGCGCGATCTCCGCCGCGAGGAACCGCAGGTCGTGCAGGCCGAACGCCCGGCCGAGGGCGGCAGTCGCCACGGCCAGCACCCCGAGCCACACGAGCGTGCGCATGCGCAGGCGCATGACCGTCGAGCGCGCATACTGTCCGGCCGTGCGGCCGGTCGGATCCGAGCCGACCATGCGATCTCATCGGTCGATCGCGGGGCACTGTTGAGCGTTGCCCGTGCATCGCCCCGCGGAGCGTTCGCGCCGGCCCGGGCGCCCGTAGCTGCGGAAATTCCCCCAAGAAGCGTGGAACCTCGATCCGTCTCCTAAAGCCGCCGTGCCGGCGAGTCGAAGCCACCGGTAGGGCCCGACGCCCGCAGAGCACGGACGCTCGAACATGAGACGCCACCACCACCCTCCCTTCATCTCCGACGTCTGTCTGCTGCTCCGGGCCCACGGCGAGCAGCGCTGGCTGAACCACGAGGTGGTGCCCGTGCTCGGCGAGCTGCAACAGCCCGGCTGCATCCCCGAGGAGCAGCTCGGCGCGGCCCTGGCCTACCTCGAGTTGCTGTGGGCCGAAGCGTCCCACCGCGCCGCCCAGACCGACGCCGCGCACGCGGACCTGCAGGCGCTCGACGCCGGCGGGCAGTGGACGCTCTCGGGCATGGCCCGCCGCTACCACGCCGCCGTGTGCGCCATGCGCTCCTCCCTGGCCCGCCACGTGGACGAGCAGCTCGCCGTCCCCGAGGAGTCGCCCGGGCACGGCTGCGCCGGCGCGGGACACGGTCCCGATCCCATACGTTTCAGCGCGTGGCGCCGCGCTTCGATCTCCAGTCCCACTCAACGCACTCGGACGGCGCCCTGGCACCAGCCGAGGTAGTCGAGCGCGCCGCGCAGGCCGGCGTCGAGCTCCTGGCACTCTCCGACCACGACACCATGGCCGGCATCGCCGAGGCGCTCGCGGCGGGCGAACGGGTCGGCATCTCGGTGGTCACCGCGGTCGAGATCTCCGCGGTGGACGACGGCGGCCCGCGGCGCGAACTGGACGACGGCGGCCCGCGGCGCGAACTGCACATCCTGGGCTACCGCATCGACCACTCAGACCCCGCGCTCGCCGAGCGCCTGGCCCGCTTCCTCGGCGACCGCGAGCAGCGCACGATGCGCATGGCGGCCGGCCTGCGCGAGCTCGGCCTCGAGCTCGACAAGCACGAGCTCGACGCGCGGCGGGCCGCAGGTGAGCCGATCGGCCGCCCCCACCTGGCCCAGGCCGTGCTCGCCTGCCCGGCCAACGCCGGGCGCCTGAAGGACGAGGGCATCGACGAGGTCGGCTCATTCATCGGCGCCTACCTCGTCGAGGGCCGCCCCGCCTTCCGCATGCGCGAGATCCCGACCGTCGCGCAGGCCGTGGACACGATCCACGAGGCTGGCGGCGTGGCCGTGTGGGCGCACCCCTTCTGGGACCTCGAGGACCCCGAGGAGGCGCTCGCGACGATCGAGCGCTTCCACGCCCTGGGCATCGACGGGGTGGAGGCCTTCTACCTGACCCACACCCGCGAGCAGACCGAGCTCCTGGCAGGGCGCTGCCGGGCGCTCGGCCTGCTCACCACCGGCTCCTCTGACTTCCACGGGCCCGACAACCGCCTGTTCAACCGCTTCCTCGCGTTCGAGACCTACGGCATCGAGCCCGACCTCGGCCCGATCGCCCCCGTCAGCTAGGCAGCGGCCAGCAGATCCTCGAGCCGGTAGGCGAGCGCCTCGAGCGCCAGCTCTTCGGAGACGTTCAACGACAGGCTCATGCGCGTCTGCTGCACCAGTTCGATCGCCCTGCGCACGCGCGCGCGCCCACGGCCCAACGCGGCCGCGTCCGCCTCGAGCTCAGCCCGCCGATCGACGGCGTGGATCAGCTCGGGGGCGCCCTCGCAGATGCACAGCATGTCGCGCAGCCACAGCTCTCCCAGCCGCAGCGCCATGTCGAGCGTGCGCATGCGAACGCGCCGCTCGCCGCGGCGCCTGGCCTCGGAGCCTTCGCGTTCGTAGCGCTTTCGCTCCTTGCTCGGCAGCAGCTCGACCTCCTGCGCGATCCGCTCCTCGGCCTGCTCGCCGGCGGCGCCCGCCGCCGCGCGCGCGAGCTCGAGCAGGCCCTGCCACGGACGGGTGCCGGTCGTGCCCGCGAGCGACGAGCGCACGAAGTCCTCGGCGCGGGCGCGCAGTGCCCCGCCGGCCTCGCCCGCCAGGTAGGAGGCGAGGCTCGCGTCGCCCAGCGCGAGGCTCGCACACGCGTGCGCGCGCTCGGGATCTGCGAGGCCGAGGCCCTCGGCCATCCGCCCGAGCGGCGGCGGGTCAAAGCGCGCGGGCTGGCAGCGCGAGGCGACCGTGGCGAGCACGTCCTCGCGGCGGTCGGTCAGCAGCAGCAGGTGCACGAACGCCGGCGGCTCCTCGAGCGTCTTCAGCATGCGGTTGGCCGCCTGCTCGTTCATCGTGTCCACGTCCTCGATCACGAACACGCGCCGCGTGGATTCGAAGGGCGTGCGCGTGGCGGCCTCAACGACCGGCTCCTCGATGTCGCCCACGAGCACTTCGGTGGCGCCCGAGGCCCTCACCCAGACGCAGTCGGGGTGGGAGTCGCGCGCGATCCGCTCGGCTACGTTCGCCGGGTCGCGCGCGCCGTCGGTCAGCAGGGCGGCGGCGAACGCGCGCGCGATCGCGCGCTTGCCCGTGCCGGAGGGGCCGTGGA
Organism: uncultured Solirubrobacteraceae bacterium; assembly: GCA_963730575.1. Classification (GTDB taxonomy): domain Bacteria; phylum Actinomycetota; class Thermoleophilia; order Solirubrobacterales; family Solirubrobacteraceae; genus Palsa-744. The sequence goes on along the minus strand of CAVSSG010000002.1, from coordinate 625,330 downwards.
AGAGGTAGGCGTGCGAGGGCTCGCCCCGCGGCGGCAGGCCCGCCGCGAGCACCGCGCGTGCGTGCGGGTGCGCGTCGATGCCCGGGAGCACCGTGGCGGGGTCGGGTATCCCCTCCGGCACCGCGGTGGGCTCGGCGTCGCTCACGACGGTCATCCTAGAGCCGCTACGGTGCCGGGATGGCCCGCGGCAGGCTGATCACGATCGAGGGGCTGGACGGCGCCGGCAAGTCGACGCTCGCGCAGGCGCTCGCCCGCGAGCTCGTGGCGCGCGGGCACGCGGTCGAGCTGCTCCGCGAGCCCGGCGGCGTCGAGGTCTCCGAGCGCATCCGCGAGCTCGTCAAGGACCCGGCGCTCACGATCGCGCCGCGCACGGAGGCGCTGTTGTATGCGGCGGCGCGCGCGCAGCTCGTGCACGAGCGGGTCAGGCCGCTGCTCGCCGAGGGCACGATCGTGCTGCTCGACCGCTTCGTCGACTCCTCGCTGGCCTACCAGGGGGCGGCGCGCGGCCTCGGCGTGGAGGAGGTGCGCGCGATCAACCTGTTCGCCACCGGCGTGCTTGAGCCGGACCGCACGCTGCTCCTTCGCATAGCGCCCTCCACCGGCCGCGAGCGCCAGCACGGGCGTGGCCTCGAGGCCGACCGCCTCGAGCGCGAGCGGGAGGACTTCTTCGCGGCGGTCGCCGCCGCGTATGACGAGCTCGCACGCGTCGGAGCCCGACCGGATCGCCGTCATCGACGCGACCCAGCCGCCGCAGAAGGTGCTCACCGACGCGCTCGCGGCCGTGGACGAGCTCCTGACGGGATCCGCCGTGCGCGGCCTGGCGTGAGCGGCCCGCGCGGGCTCTAGCATTGGCACTCATCATCTCGCCCTCTCTCATCATTGCCGCCCAGACCGGCGGCTACTCGGCGGGCGCGATCGCGGTGGCGGTGATCGCCGTGGTCGTGGTCCTGCTGGTCCTCGCCTGGGCGGTCATGAGCCGGCGGGCGTTCGAGCCGCGGTGGCTTCAGTGGCTGCGCCATTCGATCGCCGAGGCCGGCATGCACGTCTCCGAGACGTGTGCCGAATTCGCCGACTGGATGAGGCTCGGTCGCTGAGCGCCCGAGGGGCCGCCGGCCGGTCCGTCGCGGCCCCGCCGGCCGGCCCATGCCGGGCCCGGCGGCCGTCTAAAATGAGAGGTCTGCCTCTCCGCTTTCCGTCCGGCGCAAGCGGCATCATGCCCGGCCCCGACCACCTTCCGCAGCGGCCGTTCCCGACGCCGGCGCACAGAGAGGAAACCCGATGACTCGAGCCACCGACCCACCCATCATCAAGGACGCGACGAGCGGCGCCGCGCTCGAGATCAAGCGCTACTTCACCTCCCCCCGAACGCATCCGTTCGACGCCGTGGAGTGGGAGATCCGCGACGCGCGGATCGGCCATGGCGACCGCATCGCGTTCGAGCAGAAGGACGTCGAGTTTCCGAAGAGCTGGTCGCAGAACGCGACGAACATTGTCGCGCAGAAGTACTTCCGCGGACAGATGGGCGACCCGGGGCGCGAGCGCTCGGTCAAGCAGATGATCGGCCGCGTGGCCGGCACGATCGCCGGCTGGGGCCATGAGCTGGGCTACTTCGCCTCTGCCGAGGACGCCGAGGCCTTCGAGCACGAGCTCACTCACATCCTGCTGCACCAGATGGCGGCGTTCAACTCGCCGGTGTGGTTCAACGTCGGCTTCGAGGAGAGCCCGCAGTGCAGCGCGTGCTTCATCCTCTCGGTCGAGGACACGATGGAGTCGATCCTCGATTGGAACACCAAGGAGGGGATGATCTTCAGGGGCGGCTCGGGCTCGGGGATCAACCTGTCGAACATCCGCGGCTCGATGGAGCCGCTCGCCAAGGGCGGCACCGCATCGGGGCCGGTGTCGTTCATGCGCGGCGCGGACTCCTGGGCGGGCACGATCAAGTCCGGCGGCAAGACGCGCCGCGCGGCGAAGATGGTCGTGCTCGATGTGGACCACCCCGACATCCGCGAGTTCATCTGGTGCAAGGCCAGGGAGGAGGACAAGGCTGCCGCCCTGCGCGACGCGGGCTTCGACATGTCGATCGACGGCGAGGGCTTCAAGTCGATCCAGTACCAGAACGCGAACAACTCGGTCAGGGTCACCGACGAGTTCATGCGCGCCGTCGAGGATGACGGCGAGTGGAGGCTGACCGCCCGCTCGACCGGCGAGCCGGTCGGCGAGCCCGTGCGTGCGCGGGATCTGATGAGGGAAATCGCCGAAGCGGCGTGGCGGTGCGCCGATCCGGGCATGCAGTACGACACGACGATCAACCGCTGGCACACCAATCCCAACACCGGCCCGATCACGGCCTCAAATCCGTGCTCGGAGTACATGAGCATCGATGACTCGGCCTGTAATCTGGCCTCGCTGAACCTGATGAAGTTCCGCCGCGAGGACGGCACACTCGATGTCGAGTCGTTCGAGCATGCGGTCGACATCGTCCTGCTCGCACAGGAGATCATCGTCGACCCCTCGAGCTATCCGACCGAGGAGATCACGCAGAACGCGCACGCCTATCGCCAGCTCGGGCTCGGCTACGCCAATCTGGGCGCCTACCTCATGGCCGACGGCGTGCCCTACGACTCAGATGAAGGCCGCGGGGCGGCGGCGGCGATCACAGCGCTCATGACAGGCCGCGCCTACCGGAGGTCGGCAGAGGTCGCAGCCGCCCTCGGTCCTTACGAGGGGTACGCGATCAATCGCGAGGCGCACAACCACGTGATGGAGATGCATCGCGACGCGGCGTATGAGATCGACCGCGAGACCTGCGCGGACGGGGCGCTCCTGGACGCCGCGAGGCACACCTGGGACGAGGCCGTCGAGCTGGGCTGTGTAAACGGCTACCGCAACGCCCAGGCCACCGTGCTCGCGCCGACGGGCACGATCTCCTTCCTGATGGACTGCGACACGACCGGCGTGGAGCCCGACTTCTCGCTCGTGAAGTTCAAGGAGCTCGTGGGCGGCGGGCAGATGACGATCGTCAACCGCACGGTGCCGCTCGCGCTGCAGACGCTCGGCTACTCAGACCAGCAGATCGAGCAGATCGAGGCCTACCTGTCAGAGCACGGGACGATCGTCGGGGCACCGGGCCTGAAGGAGGAGCACCTGCCGGTATTCGACGTCGCCGTGGGCGAGCGCGCGATCTCGCACATGGGCCACCTGAAGATGATGGGCGCGGTGCAGCCGTTCATCTCCGGTGCGATCTCGAAGACCGTAAACCTGCCCGAGGGCGCGACGGTGGATGACATCGCCGACGCCTACACGCAGGCCTGGCGGCTGGGGATCAAGGCGCTTGCGATCTACCGCGACGGGTCGAAGACCGCACAGGCCCTGCGCACTGACGCGCAGAAGGACAAAGAGGCGCCGGCCAACGTTGATGAGATCGTCGAGCAGGCCGTCAGCAGGGCGCTGGCGGAGGCCGGTCCGCGGCGCAAGCGGATGCCGCGCGAGCGCCGGTCGCTCACGCACAAGTTCTCGATTGGCGGCCACGAGGGCTACATCACCGCCGGCATGTACGAGGACGGGACGGTCGGCGAGATCTTCCTGACCGACATCGGCAAGGAGGGCTCGACGCTGCGCGGGATGATGAACTCGTTCGCCACGGCCATCTCGATCGCGCTGCAGTACGGCGTGCCACTGGAGACGCTCGTGCGGAAGTTCAGCTACATGCGCTTCGAGCCCGAGGGGATCACGGGCAACCCGGAGATCCCGTTCGCCAAGTCGATGCCCGACTACATCATGCGCTGGCTGGCCTCGCGCTTCCTGGACACCGACGCCCAGGAGGAGCTCGGCATCCTCACCCCGGCGGTCCGCGCCCGCATGGCCGCGCAGGACGCCGCCCAGTCGATAGCCAGCACCGACACGGCCGGGCCGAGCGCCCAGGACGAGGCGGCCGACCCGCCCCAGGCCAAGGCCGGCGGCGGCGGCACGAGCGCTCCGACGGCCGCGCTGACCGACTCGCCGCCCGTGGTGCCCGCCCGCCTGCAGGGCCTCGACCTCGGGCCCGCGTGCAGCCAGTGCGGCGGCATGATGCAGCGCACGGGCTCCTGCTACACGTGCTCGAGCTGCGGCAACAACACCGGCTGCGGCTGACTGTAGAGGGTCATCCCCGTGACCCGGCGCGGGTCACGGGATGTCCAAAGCGAGTCTCGAGGATTTCAGGCCGGGCGCTATGTCGCGCCCGGCCGTCCTTCAGGCACCGACGGCAGGTGCTTGAGCATGTTGCCGCCGCGAGCGAGGCAGGCTTCACGCGTGCCGGCCGCCGGCCGTCGAGGTCAGGCAGCGAGCCGAATCTGAGGGAATAGAGCCGCCTGATGCAATGCCGCGTGAAGCCCGCCTGCCGCTGGAGGGTCGCCAGCGCCGCGCGGGTTTCACTGCATGGTTACGCTGAGAACGTGGGTGCGTGTCTTGCGACACCCCTTCGCCCGCACGGTCAGGGCGTATTGGCCCGCCGGTGCCTGCATCGTGCCGAGCCAGCCGCCCCAGACGAGCTGGTTGAGCCCCTTGGGGACGTTGCGAGCGACAACTGTGCTGGACGTGCCGCCCAGCGGCGAGACGAGCAGCGAGGCTTTGGCCGCCGCGGAGACGTGGAAGGACACGATGATCGGTTTGCCCGCGTGTGCCGGTGAGGGCCTGGCGGCGACGCGGGTGAGCGACAGCGAGCAGGCGCGCCCAGCAGCTCCGCCCGAGCCGGATTCGCTGGGGGATTCGCTGCCGGGCGGTGTTACCGAGAAGGACCAGATGTACAGGTGTGTTTTGCTGTTTTCAGAGTCGCCTGCTTCGACCGTTTTTTCGAGCGTCAGCGACGTCGGCGCAGTGCTGGAGAGGTGCACTTCGTTGCCACCGACGACGTCCAGAGATTCAGCCATGTAATGACTGGTGGTTTCAAAGGCTGTGTAGTTCCCGCCGCAGGGGGTGTTTTCGTTGGTCTCGGTCGCATCCGGGATCGCCAACGCGAGCAGCACCTCATGGCCGCTCTTGTGTCCGCTCACCTGGACCCCGAACTGGTTGGCCGACACCGGCGGTTCGCAATCGAATGAGCCTTCCTTGCCGTTGACGCCCGACAGGTGCCAGTGCGCGTCGGTGTAGTACCCGCTGCCGCTGCCCGTCACCTCACCGTCTTTGCGCACGCTGAAGGAGAAGCTCAACTCGACCTGATAGTTGGTGGCGCTGGAGGACGTGACTTCGTCGGAGTGAAGCTCGCCGTGATCAACGCGAATTCCCTCGGCGGTTCCCTTCCACACGCCACCGGCGGCGAATGCATCGCCAGGCGCCCGCGCGAGACTCCACGCACTCAGCGCAAGCAAAAGAAGCAAGAGCACCCCCACTGGGCACGCCCGCCGCAACACCGGCAAGCTAGACCGCACGCTCATCAGGTGCGCAGCCTACACCGAACTCGCCAGCGAGGTTGATCGGGCCGCGACACCCCGGGGATGACAACGAGCGTCCGAGCAAGGTTCGTGACCCAGTTTTGACAATCCGATGACCCTCGACGGCTAGAGCAGCTAGCCCGTAAACCCCGCGACGCCTTCGTCGAAGGGCGAGACCACGTAGATGCTGTGTCCGTCTGGTGACAGCGCGAGCGCGGCCGGGCCGCTCAGCGAGTTCACCGCCGTCGGGCTCTCACCGGCCGGCGTGAGGCTGCCGTCGGTGGGGTTGCGAAGAAGCTCGACCAGGCTGTTGGCGCTCTCGCCGATCACATAGACGACGCCGCCCGGCCCCATCGCCAGCGCGGCGGCTCCACGCAGGAAGGGAAGCCCCACGGGGCAGCTGGCGTCGGTGGCCGCCTGCAGGCAGTCCGGCGGGGACACGGCCAGCCGGCCGCTCGTGCGATTGCGCCGCAGCACGACGACGGCGCCCGGGTCGAATGCGGCCACGTACAGCTCGCGGCCGTCGGGGCTGAGTGCGATCGAGCGGGCACCGGCGAGCTGGGGCACGATCGCGTCGCAGGACACGTCGCGGGCCGGGCGATTGCCGGAGGAGATGCATCCGCCGGGGCCGTACAGGGGCTTCAGGGCGCCCGTGCCGGGCTCTCGCAGGAATCCCCTGACCGCCCCGCTCAGCTCCGAGGCGACGTACACGAACCGCCCGTCTGCGGAGATCGTGATCGCGCTCGCGCCCTCGAGGCCGGCGAGGGCGAGACAGCCGCTTCCGGGCAGGCTCTGCACGCAGCCGCGCGTTCCGGGGAGCGGCCGCAGGCCGCCGCTGCGCGGATCGCGCTGCAGGGTCACGACCGAGTCGGTGCCGGGCTCGAGCCCGTAGGAGACGGCGTACAGGTCGCGCCCGTCCGGGCTGATGGCCAGCGCGTCAACTCCGTTCAGCGCGTTCATGCGACCACCGCAGCGGGGCTTGGCGAAGCCCGTGAGCGACGCACCGGCGACGCAGCCGAAGTACGGGCCGCGCCCATGCGTCAGCGGCACGAGCAGGCCGTCGCGTCCGCGGATGAACGCGCTCACCGCCGCCGTGTCCGACGCGCCGACGTAGACGAAGCGGCCGTCGGGGCTGACGGCCAGGGCGTCGGCGCCGCTCAGGGTCTCGTCCTTCGTGGCGCACGGACCGCCCGCGCCGGAGCCGATGCACGCGCGAGCGGAAGGCGAGCGCGCGGGTGCCAGCGCACCGCTGGCCGGGTCACGGGCCAGCGCCACCACGTCGTCGTTCCCGGCGACGTAAACGCTGCCGCTGTCCGGACTGACGGCCACGGCCTGGGCGCCGGCCAGGCCCGTCGCCACGCCGGGACAGACCTGATCGGCGGCCGGTTCATAGCCCGGGTCATGCAGACAGTCACCGGCACCGGGCACCGCGCGCGGCGGTCCGTAGACGATCAGCGCGGCGGCGCCACCGGGCCCGAGCAGCAGCAGGGCGCCCACGAGCAGCGCGAGCAGGCACACCGAGCGGAAGTTCGATCCCACCTCGGCAGCGAGTGTATCGTTGGTGCGTGGGCAGGATTCGCACCAGTCTGCTCCCGGTGGTGCTCGCCGCCGCACTGCTATGTGCGCACGCGGGCGCGGCCCAGGGCGCGGTCAATCCCTGCCAACTGACGCCGACGCCGGGCAACAGCGAGGTCACCGTGCAGAGCGGCGGGATCGAGCGTACGGCGATGCTGTATGTCCCGCCGGCCGCCGCCGGTCAGCGACTGCCCGTGCTCGTGGGCCTGCACGGCGCCGGAGGCAAGTTCTTCGAGAGCTACTCGGGCTTCTCGGTGCTGGCCGAATCCGAAGGCTTCATCGCGGTCTACCCGAATCCCGTCGACGAAGAGGGCGGGCACACGTTCTGGAACATCTACGACAGCCAGGCCGGCGGCGGTCCCGACGTGCAGTTCATCTCCGACCTGCTCGACTACCTGGAGAGCAATTGGTGCGTGGACACGAGCCGCGTGTACGCGGCCGGGGTCTCGAACGGCGGGGGCATGGCCGCGCGGGTCGCCTGCGTGCTGAGCTCGCGCTTCGCGGCGTTCGCGTCGATCGCCGGCGGGTACGGCAGCCTGCCGCCGTGCAGGCCCTCCAACCCGGTCTCGGTCGTCGAGGTCCACGGCACCGCCGACGGCTCGGTGCCCTACGACGGCTCACGGCCGGACGGGGCGGGCGCCGTGTGGCCGTGGCTCGCGGCCTGGGGTCAGCAGGACGGCTGCAGCGGCCCGCCGGCGGACAGCCGCATCGCGCCGCGCGTGGAGCGCTACGACTGGACCCACTGCGCCGAGGGCGCCGCCGTCGAACACATCGAGATCTTCGGCGGCAACCACCAGCTTCCGGGAGCACTGCCACCCGACGCGGGGCAGACCAGCACCGTCTCGGCCACCTGGCTGGCGTGGAGCTTCCTGCGCCAGCACATCCAGGCCGCGCCGTATCCCCCGGTGGGAGCGAGCTCTCGCGCCGCGCGCCGGAGGCGTACGATCCGAGCGTGACCGGCCGGCTGAACCTGCGGGGTGCGCCATGAGGGCGGTGGTGTGCACGCACGGCGAGCTCGAGGTGGCCGAGCGGCCCGAGCCCGTGCCGGGACCACGGCAGGTGCGCCTGCAGGTGCTTCGCTGCGGTATCTGCGGCTCGGACCTGCACGCGCGTCATGGCTGCGACGACTGGGCGCAGATGGCCGCGCGGGTGGGCTATCAGCGCTTTGCCCGCTCTGACGAGCAGATCGTCTTCGGCCACGAGTTCTGCGGCGAGGTCGCCGAGTACGGCCCGGGGTGCCGGCGCGAGGTTCCGGCCGGGACGCGCGTCGTCGCCCTGCCGCTCCTGCGCGGTGGGGGCGGCGTGGACGCCGTCGGGCTGTCGGTGCACGCTCCCGGCGCCTACGCCGAGCAGCTGCTCGTGGAGGAGTCGCTGATGATGCCGGTGCCCAACGGCCTGCGCTCGGATGTCGCCGCGCTGACCGAGCCGCTGGCGGTCGCGTGGCACGCCGTACGCCGTGGCGACGTTGGCAGGCGCACCGTGGCGATCGTCGTCGGCTGCGGACCGATCGGGCTGGGGGTCATCCTGATGCTCAAGGCCAGGGGAGTGCGCACGGTCGTGGCCAGCGACTACTCGTCGGCACGCCGCGCGCTCGCGGGTGCCTGCGGCGCGGATGTCGTGATCGACCCGGCGCACGCGTCTCCGTTAACCGCCGTGAGCCGGCGCGGCCAGCTCACCGACATGCCCTCCGCGCTAGAGCTCGCCGTCGGCACGCGCGAGAAACTCGGGCGCCTGCCCGTCGGCTGGTGGCACACCTGGCGACTGGCCGAAGCGCTCGGCGGCGCGCCGAAGCACCCCGTGATCTTCGAGTGCGTGGGCGTGCCCGGCGTGATCGAGAGCATCATCGACGGCGCGCCGCTGTTCTCGCGCGTGGTCGTCGTCGGCGTGTGCGTCGGCACCGACGAGATCGTGCCGATGATGGCGATCAACAAGGAGATCGACCTGCGATTCGTGCTCGCCTACACGCCGCTCGAGTTCCGCGACACCCTGCAGATGCTCGCCGAGGGCAGGGTCGATCCCTCCCCCTGCTGACGGGAACGGTGGGGCTCGACGGCGTCGACGCCGCGTTCACCGCCCTCGGCGATCCGGAGGTCCACGCGAAGATCCTGATCGACCCGTCCAGCACGGCTACGGAGCCGACCACGACGGTGGCCAGCGCTGTGGCCCCCGGCTAGATTCGGCCGACGCTGACGGGCGGCGCCGTCAAAGCCTCAACGCCCGATGCTGGTGCCCCCGGGTGCGCGGCATGCCGCTGCAAGGTCGCGTGCGCCCCATCCGAGGGGTGACCTAGCTTCAGCGATCATGCCGACCGACCGCGACTCGTGTGTGTGGCTCGATGCGCTGAACGCCGAGCAGCGGGCGGCCGCGACCCACTCGGGCGGCCCGCTGCTGATCCTCGCCGGCGCCGGTACGGGCAAGACGACGACGCTGTGCGCCCGCGTGGCGTGGCTTCTGGCCGAGGGCGTGCCGGCGGAGCGGATCCTCCTGCTCACGTTCACGCGGCGGGCGGCGCGGGAGATGGTCGAGCGTGCGGGCAGCGCTGGCCGAGCGAGTCGTCCCGAACGCGGGCCGCATCGTCGGCGGCACGTTCCACTCGGTCGCCCACCGGATGGTCCGCGCGCACGCCTCCTCGCTCGGGCTCGCACCGGGCTTCGGCGTGCTCGACGCCGGCGACGCCGGCGACCTGCTCGACTTCGTGCGCCAGGAGCAGCGGTCACGCGGCGAGCCGCCGGCGCTTTCCCGCGCGCGCAGACGATGCTCGACATCTACTCGCGCACCGTCAACGCGCAGACCCCGCTCGCGGAGGTGCTGGCCGAGTCGTTCCCCTGGTGTGAGGAGCACCGCGACGCGCTGGCGCGAGATCTTTCGCGCCTACGGCGCGCGCAAGCGCGCTCTCAGCCTGCTCGACCTCGACGACCTGCTGCTCTACTGGCGGGCGCTCGCGGTCGATGAGGTGATCGGGCCGCGCATCGCGGGCGACTTCGACCACGTGCTCGTCGACGAGTACCAGGACGTCAACGGGCTGCAGGTCGACATCGTGCGCGGGCTGCGCCGGGCACAGCCGCGGCCTCACGGTCGTCGGCGACGACTTCCAGGCGATCTACGGGTTTCGCGCCGCGAGCGCCCGCCACATCCTCGACTTCCCCGAGCAGTTCCCCGGCACGCACACGCGTGACGCTCGAGCAGAACTACCGCTCCACCACGCCGATCCTCGCGGTCGCCAACGCCGTCTCCGAGCAGGACCGCGCTCGGCTTCCCCAAGAGGCTGTGGACCGAGCGCGAGGGCGGCCAGCCGCCCGGAGCTGGTGTTCCCCCGCGACGAAAGCGAGCAGGCGGGCGAGGTCTGCGACGCGCGTCCTTGCCGCGCGCGAGGAGGGCATGGAGCTGCGCGCGCAGGCGGTGCTGTTCCGCACCGGCCACGACTCCGACCTGCTCGAGCTCGAGCTGACGCGCCGCGGCATCCCGTTCGTCAAGTACGGCGGCCTGCGCTATCTGGAGGCGGCCCACGTCAAGGACCTCATCGCGCTGCTGCGACTGGCGGACAACCCGGCCGACGAGGTGAGCTGGTTCCGCGTGCTGCAGCTGCTCGACGGCGTCGGCCCGACGCGTGCCCGCCGCGTCCTCGACGCGCTGCGGCGCCCGACGGCGGGCGCACCGCAGCTCGAGCGCTGGCCCGAGGCGCGCCGCGCACATCCCCGAGGGCTCGCTCGAGCACGCCGACGCGCTGATCGCCGCGCTCGCCGCCGCCGGCGCCGGCAGCAGCGACACCGCCGCGGCCCAGGTCGAGCGGCTGAGCGCAGCGCTCGCCCCGCTGATCCGCCTGCGCTATCCCGACGGCGCGATGCGCGTCGCCGACCTCGACCAGCTCGCGGCAGCCGCGCGCGGCGCCGAGGACGTGCGCCACTTCGTCTCCGAGCTGGTGCTCGACCCGCCGGCCTCGAGCGCCGACCTCGCCGGCCCGCCGCACCTCGACGAGGACTACCTCGTGCTCAGCACCGTCCACTCCGCCAAGGGCCTCGAGTGGGACGCCGTCCACCTGATCGCCGCCTACGACGGCAACTTCCCGGCCGACATGAGCACCGGCAGCGAGGAGGGCATCGCCGAGGAGCGGCGGCTGTTCTACGTCGCGCTCACCCGGCCGCGCCGGCGGCCTGCACGTCTACGTGCCCGTCCGCTACTACCATCGCCCCACGCGGCGGCGACGACGCACACGGCTACGGCAAGGCCTCACGCTTCCTGACCGACGCCGTGCAGCGCCTGTTCAGCCGTCACCCGCACCCTCGACGCGCAATCGTCCGGTGCCGAGGCGGTGCTCGGCTGCCGTCGGATCGAGGTCTCGGTCGACGCCCTGTTCGGCTGACCGGTTCGACCGGCGCACGGATGGCCGGGCCCGGACCCGGACCTATAGGCTCCGATCTCGATGGATGAGCCTCCCGAGCTGCCGGGCGTCCGACACGACTACGTCGATGCCGGGGGGCTGCGCACGCACGTCGCGCTCGCCGGCCCGGCCGATGCGCCGCCCGTCCTACTCGTCCACGGCTGGCCCCAGAACTGGTGGAGCTGGCGCAACGTGATCCCGGCGCTGTCCGAGCGCTTCCGGGTCATCGCCCCCGATCTGCGCGGCCACGGCTGGAGCGAGGCGCCCGCGACGGGCTATGAGAAGGAGCAGCTCGCCTCGGACCTGCTCGCCCTGCTCGACGCCCTCGCGATCGAGCGGGCGACGTGGATCGGTCACGACTGGGGCGGGTGGACGGGCTTCCTCGCGGCCCTGCGTACACCCGAGCGCATCGAGCGGATGCTCACGGTCTGCATCCCCCACCCCTGGGTCAGGCGCGACCCGCGCGGGCTCGCGGTGCTGCTGAGCTACCAGGGGCCGATCAGCCTTCCGTTCGCGGGCCCGCGCGTGGCCGACCCGATGGTGCGCAGGATCCTCCAGGTCGGGCGGGGACCCGACCGGCTCGAGCCCCGGGACGTCGCTCTGTTCGCCGAGCACATCCCGCCCGCGGTGACGGTCGCCATGTACCGGACGTTCCTGACCCATGAGCTCGTGCCGATCGCCAGGGGCCGCTACGCGGGCGAGGTGCTCGAGGTGCCGACCACGCTGATCCTCGGCCGGGCGGACGCGGTCACCAGGGGAATCGCCGCCGGGCCGGTCGAGGGCCAGCCCCGGCTGCACGTCGAGCTGCTCGACCGGGTGGCCCACTGGGTGCCCGAGCAGCGTCCTCAGGCCATCGGCGACTGGGCCTTCAGCTGAGCGCGGCGACCGCGTCGGGCACGCCCTCCGCGCGCTGGCAAAGCGCGGGCGTCCAGCCGAGCTCGCGCTTGAGCTTGGCGTTGCTCGAGCGCGCCGAGCGGGTGGCCGCGCTCACGGCGTTGGGCCCGGCCACGAGCCGGGCCACCGCCGCCGGCACCCGTCGCGGCCGGCCGACGCCGAGCGCCCGGGCGGCCAGCGCGATGAAGTCGTAGCAGGTGATCGGCTCGTCGTCGACGACGTGGAAGATCTCGCCCGGCTCGGCGCGCTCGGCGGCGTCGGCCAGCGCGCTGGCCACGTCCTCGCACGCGCACGACGTCCCACAGGTTGTCCCCGCGCCCGATGACAGCGAAGCGCCCGGGCTGGCGCAGCCGGGCGACGATCTCGTGCGCGAACCAGCCGCCGGCGCCGTAGACGTGGGAGGGCCGCACGACGACCGCCGGCAGGCCCGAGTCGAGCACGAGCCGCTCGCCCGCCTGCTTGGAGCGCCCGTAGGGCGTCTGCACCGGCAGCGGCGTGCTCTCGTCGAGCAGCGCGCCGTGGGCCTCGCCGGTCACGACGGTCGAGGCGAACACGATCCGCGGAGCCTCGCCGCCCTCGGCCGCTCGCGAGTGCGCGGCAGGCGTCGAGAGGCGCGCGGTGCCGCCGACGTTGACCGCGTGCGACCTTGCGCTCGTCGCGCTGCGTGGCGATCTCGGCGGCGAGGTGGATCGACGCAGTCGGGGCTGGGCCTGAGCGAGCGCGCGGCCAGCCCGTCGGAGGTGATGTCGCCGGCGACCGCCGTCGTGCCGGGCGGTTGGCTGCCCAGCCGGCGCACCAGCGCCTGGACCTCGTGTCCGCGCTGCCAGCAGCTCGGCGCAGCTGACGCGACCGATGAAGCCGCTGGCGCCGGTGACGAGGATCCGCATCGCGTGCACGAGACTACCGGTGTCGCGGCCCTCGCTGCGAGTCCTGCACGTCCGCTCAGGCGTGCAGGAAGTCGATCAGCAGCCGGTTCAGCTCGTCGGGTGCCTCGAGCTGCATCCAGTGCCCGGGGCCCTCGAGCCGCTCGTAGCGCCAGGGCCCGGCGACGTTCGCGGCCGAGCTCTTCATCTGCGCCTCGGTGAGCGCGAAGTCGCCCGTGCTCCACACGCCCATCGTGGGTGACTGAACGGCGGGCAGCTGCACGGCCGGCTCCACGCAGGACTCCGGGCGGGACATTCGCCCGGTAGTAGTTCAGGCCCGGCGTGAGCGACCCGTTCGCCTCCAGCTCGGCGATGACGGTGTCGGCGTCGGGGTGGTGGCCCCAGTCCTGAAGTTGGCCCAGTCGTTGCCCGACAGCCACTCGCTCGGCGATGCCCACGAACTGGAACAGCAGCATGTACCACGACTTTTCGTGCTGCTCGAAGCCGTCGGCGAGGAACGTCGCCGGGTGGCCGACCGACAGCGCCACCAGGTGGTCGACGCGCTCGGGGACGAACGACCCCATCGCCCATGCGATCGCCGCGCCCCAGTCGTGGCCCACGACGTGCGCCCTCTCGACCCCGGCGTCGTCCATTACGGCGACCACGTCGCCGGCCAGCAGCGCCAGGCCGTAGGCCTCGGCCTCCCTCCGGCTTGTCCGATCTGCCATAGCCGCGCAGGTCGGGAACGATGACCTTGAACCCGCCTCGGCGAGCGCCGGCACCTGGTTGCGCCACAGCCGGCCCGAGTCCGGGAAGCCGTGCAGCAGCACCACCGGCCGGCCCTCGCCGGTCACCTCGTACTCGGTGCCCACACCGTCGTTGTCCGCGCGCATCTTGATCCTCAATCTATAGGCTCGCCTGCGCCTGCGCCTGCGCGGCTGCCGGCGCCGACCGCCGCATGCCCGCCGAGCGCCGCGAGGGGTCCTCGCGTATCGTGGCCGGCATGCCCGAGCGCGGCTACCGCGGCCAGAGCGAGAAGACGCCGGTCGACCGCCTGCTGGCGCGGTTCGCCCAGAGTCGATTGGGCGGAGTGCTGTTCATCACGGTCTTTCCCACGATCGACAAGCGGCTGATTCCGCTCACGAAGGGCAGGCTCAAGATCGCGATGGGACAGCCGGTGCTGCTGCTGCACGCGCGCGGTGCCAGGACCGGACAACCGCGGGTAACCCCACTGCTCTTCACGCCACGCGGAGAGGACTTCGTGCTGGTCGCTTCAAAGGCCGGCGCCGAGCACCACCCCGGCCTGGTACCACAACCTGACCGCGCACCAGGACGTCGAGGTCGAGGTCGACGGCAGGATGATCCCTGTGACCGCACACGAGGCCGAGGCCGGCGAGCGCGAGGAGCTCTGGCGCCTGGTCAACGACAATTATCCCGGCTATGACGTCTACCAGCGGCGCGCCGGTGCGCGGCGAATCCCCGTCATGGTCCTCACACCGCGAAGCGCCGAAAACGGAGCTGCTTGATCTCGAGGCGGCGCGGCCTGATGATTGGACCGTGCGGCTGACCGATCAGAGGACCTGGCCGGGTTGGCGCCAAGCGGGTTTTTAGCCCCAGCGGCGTGGGTTCGACTCCCACCAGGTCCACTGAACCGGAGCCTCGCAGCGCCCGACGCACCGACCCGAGCGAGAGGGCTACCCTCCCGATCTCGATGAACGCCACGGCGAATCGGACCGTCCACGGGCTGGTCGATGTCCACTGCCACATCCTGCCGGAGCTCGACGACGGGGCACTCGAGCCTCGAGGACAGCGTGGCGATGGCCCGTCAGGCCGACGAGGACGGGATCGCGGTCGTGTGCGCCACGCCGCACATCCGCGATGATCACGACGTCCGCATCTCCGAGCTGCCCGGCCGCGTGGCCTTGCTGGAGCGCGAGCTCTTGCGGCGGGGGGTCGGCGTGCGGATCCTGATGGGGGGCGAGGTCGCGCAGCGCGCCGCCGAGCGTCTGACCGCCGAGGAGCTGCGCGGGCTCTCGCTCGCGGGCAACGGCTGGGTGCTGCTCGAGCCGGCGCCCGGTCCGCTCGGCGTCGAACTGGACGACGCTCGTCGAGCGCCTTGCGGCGCGCGGGGTCCGCGCGATCGTCGCCCACCCCGAGCGCCACGCCGGCGCGGACCTGCGAGGAGCGCCTGCTGCGAGCTCGTCGCGCGCAGGATGCCTGATCCAGTGGACCGCCGACTTCATCGCCGAGGGCACCGGGGGAGATTTCGTTCTGGGCCTCGCGCGCGACGGGCTCGTGCACCTGCTCGGCTCCGACGCCCACTCCTCGCTGGCGGGCCGTCCGGTGCGACTGAGCGCAGGCCTCGCGCGGCTCGCAGCGACCCGTCCCCGCCGAGCGTGTCGCGTGGATCGCCGAAGACGCCCCGTGGGCAGTGCTGCGCGGCGAGCGCGTCGTCCCGCCGTGGTCAGGAGCGTCCGCGGCGGGCCCCGCTCCTGACGGGCCTGCGCGACCGGCGGGACGCTAGCCTCGGCTGCGCCGGCGGCTCGAGGGCCACGGCTCGAGCACCACCTGCCCGGCCAGCTGCTTCGACTACCTCGCGCGAGGCGCCACCCAGGCCGCGGCGCAGGAAGTTGGCGGCGCCCGCCGCGGCACCCAGTTTCGAGGACCTGCTCGAAGCTCTCGCCGCGCGCCCAGGCCGCCGTCAGGGCGCCCATCATCGCATCGCCGCAGCCCTCGCGGAAGCCGCGCTCGAAGGGTGGCGGGGTCAACTGCGCGAATCGCTCCCTCGTGCAGCACCAGCGCGGGCAGCTCGCCGCGCGTCACGATCACGCTGCGCGCGCCGCCGTCGTGCAGGCGCTGCGCACCCGCGCTGCATGAGCTCGCGGTGTCGAGACCGGTCCGCGCACGTACTCCGCGAGCTCCCAATCGTTGATCTTGACGACATCCGGCTCGCCCCGAATGGCGCTGTCCAGCCGCGGCGAGGACAGGTCTACGAGCGTCCGGCACCCGCCCGCGCGGGCGTCCGCCACGAGGTCGCCATAGATCTCCAGCGGGCAGCGAGTTCGCCGGGCATCGGGTTGGTCACGACCAACCAGCCGCAGGCGATCGCCTGCGAGCAGGTCAGCGAGAACAGCTCGTCCAGCTCGTGCCGGGAGGGCGGGTCGCTGAGCTTCATCGCCAGCAGCTCCCGCTGGCCGGAGCGACGGTCGGTCACATAGCAGCCGCTTGCGCTCGTGGTCGGCACCATGCGCAGCTCTGCCCCGCCGGTCACGCGCTCGAGCAGCGGCAGCAACAGCTCTCCGCTCTCGCCGCCGAGGAAGCCGCACAGCACGGCCTCGCGCCCAGGCACGCCGCCATGCGCGCCACCCACACCGCCTGCCCGCCGGCGTGAAAGTGGATGCTCTGGCGGTCGCCGCCCTCCATCTCGAGCGTCACCGTCAGCAGCGGGTTCGGCGCGAAGATCGCCACGCGCGCGTCCGTGTCCGGATGACCGTCGTCCACGGATCCCGGCGGCCCGGGCGAGCTCACGGGACCCACGTCTCGGCCAGCGGGGTGACCTGGAGCTCATGCGTCGCCGCCCTCGATCCCTGACGGGCGAGGAACAGCACGGCGGCGGCGATCTGGCGGGGGTCGGCCATCGCCTCGGGCACGCTTCCCGCGCGCGTGGGCCCGCTCAGCGGCTCGATGCCGGCGTCGACGATCAGAAGTGCCACGTGTATGCCCTGCCCGCGCAGCTCGAGGGCCGCAGCCTGGGTGATCGCGCGGACGCCGAACGCGCCGGCGGCCCACAGCCCGCGTCCGGGCATCGCTCGCCGCGACGAGCCACCCGTCACCTGTATGAGCGTTGCCGGGCGCGCCTGCTCGACGAGGAAGCCTCCCGCCCCCGAGAGGAAGCTGAAGGCCGAGCGCGCGGGCGCAACCGCCCACGAGTCGAACGCGTCGGCATTGGCCGCCGCGATCGGTCGCCGCCGAATGGCCCGCTGCGAGTGCCGCCGTAGGCGGAGGCGGCGTTGAGCACCAGGTCGACGCCTCCGTGCGCCTCGGCCGCCTGCTCGACGGCGCTGCGGACACTGGCCTGATCGGTGACGTCCGCCCGAAGCGCCAGCGCCCCGGCCTCTGTGACGCCCTCGAGCGTGGCGTCCGAGCGAGCCACCCCCGCGACCGCCCAACCGTGCCCGATCAGCGTCTCGATAACCGCACGGCCGAGATTGCGCGCGCCGAACACCAGCGCGCTTGCGCCATTCTGCTTGCGATCGCTCATCACGAACCTCCCCTTCGGGCGAACGCCGTCGCGAACGCTCGCGCGATGACGTCGTAGCCGGCCAGGTTGGCGTGGATGTTGGGCCCCACGGGAGCGGGCGCGCACATCCACGTGAGTCTGCACACTTCGGCGACCGCGACCGGCACCGGGTGGGGCTGCCCTGCCAGGCTCGTCTTCCTGGATAGGTCGTAGGTGCGGAAGGCCGTGTCGACATGTGCGACTCGGAACCCGCCGGCCCGGTAGAGGCGCGCGAGCCCTTCGTTGACGTTGTGGGCGTATTCGTCGCTCGCGATCGCTTCGGCTTGGCCGCCAGGAGTCAGGTACAGCTCGAGAAACGGGTTGTACAGGGTCATGGCGGCCATCGGCGTGCCGGGTGCCGCCGCACGGCGCAGCCGGCGCATGATGACGGGCAGGTTGGCGCTGATGCGGTCCGCGCCCCTTATCACGCAGATCGCGTCGATCGCGCTCTTCGGCCTCGCACCCGTCGATGTCGTTGGCGCCGATGTCAAGTGTCAGCAGCGCCACTTCGCCGGGGCGGCGATGCTCGCGCAGGAAGCGTTCCGCCGCCACCATCTGCGAGCCGCCCGCCGGATCGCACCCGAGCAGGAGGGCGTCGCCGGAGTTGCCCTGGCCGGTGAGGAAGCTCGTCGTGGTCTCGCCTCCGCAGCCGAGCTTGACGAGCTTCAAGCCGGGGATCCTCCGCTTCTCGATGGCGTACAGCTGGTCGGCGTAGCCCTGGTCGGTGTTGACAGTGAGACCGGCGGCGTCGGGCTGCATGCCCTGTGCCAGCGAGTCGCCCAGAGACAGGTAGTAGCGGGCCCTCGCGCCATCGGCGGGCGCCGCCGCGAGAAGCGCGAGCATGGCCGTGCAGAGCGCGAGGCTCGCCAAGCGCAGGGGCACTGCCCCGAATGTAGCGCGGTGGGGGCGCCGGTTGTTGTGTGCTGCGTCGAGCCGGGTGCGTGGAGCTAGAGACCGACCGCGCGCGCGAGGAGCTCCACCTGGGCGGGGTCGGGGGACGTCGGGAAGCAGATGACCTCGTCCGCGCCCGCCTGCTCGAAGGCCGCGAGATATCCCTTCAGGGTCTGCTCGTCCTTGGCGGCCGACTGCGCGATCTGCTGGGCATAGTCACCGAGGAAGGCGTAATAGTCGGTAAGGCTCTTCTGGGCGGTCCGCTCGGCATCGTCGCCGAGCGCGAAGTAGAACAGCGCCATCGTCCGCGGCTCGCCCTCGCGCCCGGCTGCGCTCCACGCCGCCTTCAGCTTGCCCATCGCCTCGGCGAAAACGTCCGGTGTACCGCCCCCCATCGTCCAGCCGTCGGCGTGCTCGGCGGCCCGTCGGTAAGCGACGTCCGATCCGCCGCCGATGAGCACTGTCGGGCGCCTGCCGTTCGCCGGCTCAGGGCCCACGGCGCCACCGGACCAGGTGCTGTTGAGCTCTGCCAGCTGACGATCGAACGCGCGGCCCCGGGTCGTGAACTCGGCGCCGGAGGCCTCGTAGTCATCCTGCCTGCCGCCGACCGCCAGGCCGAGCACGAGCCGCCCGCCGGACAGGTGGTCGATCGTGGCCGCCTGCTTGGCCAGCAGCGCCGTGTTCGTGCGCAGCGGGGCGATCAGGATGTCGGTGACGAGCCGGATCTGCTCCGTCACAGCCGCAGCGGCCGCGAGCGAGATCAGCGACTCGTAGCTCGGGTAGACGATGCGATCGATCGTGCCCAGCGAGGAGAAGCCCGCCTGCTCGGCCCGTCCCGCCCAATCGACGATGCCTGCCCGGTCCACTCCACGAACTGCGTTGGGCAATCCGATACCGATATCCACGCTGCCACTCCTCTCATCCGGGGGTCGTATGGCGCGACGATGATCGCCGGAGCGACTTTAGCCGCTATGGTGCCGGCCACGATGCGCGTCATCCACCGTCAGTACGCCGGCCGGCCGATACGAGTCGCTTGGACGCTCGAGGAGCTCGAGGAGCCCTACGAGGTCACCACGATGACACGCGAGGAGAGCCGCGGCGAGGAGCACCTCGCGCGCCACCCGCTCGGTCGCGTGCCGGTGCTCGAGGATGACGAGGGCTTCGTGTTCGAGTCCGCCGCCATCTGCCTCTACCTGGCCGACCTGAACCCCGAGGCGGGTCTCATACCGCAGGTCGGCACCCACGACAGAGCGCTGGTCTACCAGTGGGCCGTCTTCTCCCCTGCCGAGATCGAGCCGCCGCTGATCGAAGCGGCGGTGTACGCGCAGACGGACCCTGAGCGCGCGACCCTCGCGCGGGAGCGCTTCGACGCCACGGCGCGCGCGGTGGCCGACGCGCTCGACGGCAACGAGTTCCTGGTCGGTGGCCGCTTCACCGTGGCCGACGTGCTGATCGGCTCGTCGATGTCCTGGCCGGCACGCGCCGGTTTCGCCGACATGCTGCCGGACGGCATCGAAGAGTACGTCGAGCGCCTCTCGCAGCGGCCCGCGTATCAGCGCGCGGACGCCGCCACGTCCAGTTGAGCTGACTCTCTCAGACTCGTTCGCGCACTCGGGATCCACCGGCGGCGGTGCGCCCGATTGCCGTGGCGTGCGAGCCCGCCCGGGGGGCGCGACTGAACCGCCGGGCCGGCCACGCGGGTGCGGCCTCGGCGCGCCGCTCGGCTTCACGCTGCTCGAGCCATGCCGTATACGGGTCGACCGGTACGGTGCGCCCAGTGAGCATCTGCGCATCGTGGCGGCTCGGTCCGTCTTCTACGGTCAGTTCGAAGCTGTTCCAGTCCGCGGTGGCGTCTGGTGGTGAAACGTTTCGCAATGAGTTCCTGAAGGCCTGAAGCGGTTGCATGTCACAGTCTCCTGACTGGTCGGTCCCTCGTCATTAATGTGCGGCGCTCGATTAACTCTTGACGGGCTTCCCTCGTCGTGAGTCGATCGCCGTTGCACAGCCATCGAGAAGGCAAGGATGCCCCGTCCCGCGGCGATGTACAGGGCTGTTGGACAAAGGACTTAGGTTTTGACCGAGGGGGCATACACACACGTATGTCGAGGGATAATCCACCTGCCCGAATCGGGCAATTCGTGACGTACTTCCCGGCATACAAAGCCGCCGACGTGTGTGAGCTAAGAACTCAGTGGCGCCAAACACTAACTCCTACGTCCGGCCACGCGAATGAGAGAAACAGTTAATCGTGGCGTGGGCGGCTGCCGAGCGCCTGCGCCTCGAGCCCCACGGCCTCGAGCCCCACGGCCTCGAGGCCTTCGGCCGGCCGCCCGTAGACCGTCATCGTGGTCGCCTCCCCGTCGGTGAAGCTCCACACGTGGGCGTGCTGTCCTGGAATCCCTGCCGGCGCCCGCGCGCGGTCGCCACGTGCGACCACACGTCAGCATCACGGCGGAATACTGATTGGAGTGAGCTGGTTTCGCGGCATCATCTAACCGTGCGACGGTCCATTTCCACGCTTCTACCGGGCGTATGCATTGCGCTGATGCTGATCGTGTCCAGCGCCTACGGGGCACCGGCTGCCACGACTGCCGGCGCGTCGCCAGGCGCGCAATGGCGGGCGGCCGTGCAGCCTGCGGCCGGTCGCGAGGTGCTGCCGATGCTGGGGCAGCAGGACATCCCGGACACGCTCCCACTGCCGAACGGCAACACCGTCGTAGCCGGCACGGTCAGCGCCGCCGGCAAACGCGGGCCCGCCAATCGAACGCTCGCCATCGCCGAGCTGCTGGCGAATGGTCGCCTCGACCGGCGGTTCGGTGACGGCGGCGTGGAGCTAACGCCCATCAGGCTGCTGCCGTGGCAGATCCTGGCGCTGCCCGAAGGGAAGCTGCTGATCCTCGGTCCCAATCGCTACCCGGGATCCGAAGAACCGCGTATCACGCGCTTCCCCGACTGGGAGCTCCTACGGCTGCTGCCCAACGGCACGCCCGACCCGGGCTTCGGTCATGGTGGCCTGCTGGACGTCTCCGGCGTACCCGTGGCGACCGAGGGCGGCGACCACGAAGTCGTGCCCGAGCTGGCGCCCGGCGGCGACGTCGTCCTGCCGAGCATCATCGGCCCTCCCTTCTCGCCGAGCACGGTCTCCGGCCTGGTCCGCCTGAACCCGGACGGCTCACGCGACACGAGCTTTGGAAGCGATGGTGTGCTGACGCTTGCGGGCGGGCTCGGGGCTTTCTCGGTGCGTCCCGACGGGTCGATGGTGCTGCAGACAGGCCAGCGGTCCGGTTCGCAGCTCTTGCGCCTGACCGCCGGCGGCAGTCCCGATCGAAGCTTCAACGGCGGCGTGCCCATCCAACTTCCCTTCTATGGCGTCGAGAGCATGCTGGTCGAATCCGACGGTGCGATCGAGCTGTACGGCTACCCGATGCCCAGTTCGCTGGTTGACAACAAGATCTGGCGCTACACCGCCGCCGGCACGCTCGACACGAGCTGGGGCAGCGCCGGCGCGACCGACCTCGGACCGAGCCCCGGGTACATCAGCCAGCTGCTCGCGACGGGCGGCGGCGGCACGCTCCTGGTCACCCTGGGCGTGCATGCCGGGGGGCCGCTCGTTCCGGTGGCGCAGGGCATGCCCGCGGCGGAACGTCCGACCCGCGCGCGCATCCTGCGCCTGACCGCCGCCGGGCAGATCGACCCCACGCTCGGCGGCCCCAAAGGTCTCACCGTGACGCTCCCCTTCGGCGGCGGGTCCTATGCACCGGGCGCGATCGCCAACCTGCGCGAAAACAGCTTCATGCCGAGCGGAGTCATTCAACGCGCCGACGGCACGCTGCTGTTCGGCGGAATGGTCGAAGCCAGCGAGGCGGTCCCGACCGAAGGCGGCCCGGAACCGCTCGCGTGGGTCAACGGGTTCGCGCTCGCGGCCCTGGATCACTCCTACCGACTCGACACGGCGTTCACCGGCGCAACGCGAGCGCGAGTCAGCGTGCGCGTCGCAAGCACTCGGCTGAGCAAGAAGGGCGTCGCCGTCGCGCTCGGGTCATCCGGGGCCGCGATCGCCGTCGTGACCGTGACCGCGGCCGACCAGACGATCGCCAGGGGCACCGTGCCGCTCTTCTCAATCGAACGGCCCATCAACCGACGAACGGCGCGCATTCCGCTTACCAGCGTCGGACGGCGACTGCTACGCCGCATCAACTCATGGGTCCGCGTCCGCGTCACAGCCAAGGTCACCGCCGCGGACCTGGCGGCCAACCACCCGACCGCCCGATCCTCAGCGACACTCAGGGGTTAGACGACGGCTGCGGCGCGGCGGTCTCGCCGCGGCCAGGGGCCTGGGCCCAGGTCACGGCTTGAAGCTGCAGGAATACGCCTACTCTTACGAAACCCATAGGAAACCCACCATCTGCCGTTAGGCGCGACACGGATCATGAGTGACAGCAGCACCACAGACATCGACAGGAGGTCGCACGACCGATGCACATGTCCAGAAGACTCAGAGCAGTGATCGCCATGGGAGCGCTCGCCGCGGGCGGCGCGATCGTGGGCATCGCGGGTGCCGCCGCAGCGCCCACGACCTCGACGCCCACCACGCCGGCGTCCCCGGCCACCACGCCGGCGTCCCCGCAGGGCGCGCCGACACCGAACGCACAGAAACCGCCCTGCCCCAACATGGGCCAGAAGTCGGGCGGAAGCTACTCTCCGGGACCCGGACCGGGCTCGAGCGCACCTGCCGGCTACTCCGGCTACGGGCCGGGCGTGACCGCCTCGTGAGTGGGGCCGCCCATTAGCGGGACCGGCCGCGTCGCCGGCCCGTTGTGGACGGCGACGCTGGTGCTCACGGCATCGCTGCCTGCGCTCGCGGGCTGTGGCTCGGCGCCCAAGGCGGCGCAGACGCAGGCACTCGTGTCCATCGGCGCCGGCCTGAAGGGGCCGGCCGGGCTGAAGGCCACGGTCTACGCGAAGGGGCCGCCGACGACGGCGGCATTCAGCTTCGATGCGCAGGGCCGGCTGTGGCTGACGGCCGCGGGCCTCGAAGCCCATACCCACGACGGCGTCTACATGATCCCCAGGCAGGGCGCGGGCGCGGTCAAGGTGGTGACGGGGCTCGACGACCCGCTCGGTCTCGACTGGTATGGGAACCGGCTGTACGTCGCCTCGGTCGGGCGTGTGGACGCCTTCGGCGGCTTCAACGGCAGGGCGTTCACGCAGCACGCGACGATCCTCGACGGTCCGGTTGCAGGCGGGGAGAACAACCTCCTCGTCATGGCTCCCGACGGGCGCTTCCTGATGGGCATCACCGCGACGTGCGACCACTGCACGCCGACGTCGCAGTGGTCCGGGTCGATCGTCTCCTTCCTGCCCGACGGCAGCCATCTGCGCCTCTATGCCAGCCGTGTCCGTGCACCCTTCGGGCTGGCCTTCTTCCCCGGAACGAGCGATCTGTTCGTGACCATGAACCAGCGCGACGACCTCGGCGCGGCCACCCCGGGTGACTGGCTGTCGCTCGTGCGCGAAGGCCAGGACTGGGGCTTTCCCGGCTGCTACGGGCAGGGTGGCGCCGTGTGCGCCGGCGTCCCCGAGCCGATTGCCGTGCTCGACAAGCACGGGGCGGTCGGAGGGGTTGCGATCGTGACCGGCCAGCTCGGCACGAGCATCGCGACCTCGGCCATCGTCCCGGAGTGGAACGTGGCGAAGGTGCAGCGCGTCGCGCTGACGCGCTCGGGCTCGGATGACTACAGCGGCTCGGTCACGCCCTTCCTCACGGGGATCGCCAACCCGCTGGCGATCGCGATCGCGCCCGAACACTCCCTGCTCGTGGGCGACTGGGACACCGGGACGATCTTTCGCATCAGCGCCACCGGCGCGGGCGACGCGGCCGTATGATCCGGCCGTGACCGAGCCCGTTCCTCCCTCGCCCGAGGCCCCGCTGCAGGGCGGATGCCTGTGCGGTGCGGTCCGCTATGAGATCACCACCCCGTTGTCCGTCGCCCGCTATTGCCACTGCACGCACTGCCAGCGGCGCACGGGTACGGCGTCCTCGGCCAACGGCCTCGTTCCACGCGCAGGCTTCCGCCTGTTGAGCGGGCAGGAGGAGCTGCGCTCCTACAAGCCTCCGACCGGCGTGCCGAAGCTGTTCTGCGCAATCTGCGGCTCAGCCCTGTTCAGCGGCGACCCGTCCTCTGACGAGCAGGTCGTCGTGCGACTGGGTACGCTCGACCGGGACCCGGGTATCAGGCCCCAGTACCGACAGTTCGTCGATTCGGCGGCCTCCTGGGAGCACATTCCAGACGATGGCCTTCCCCGCTATCCGGGCTCGCGGGCCGCGTGAGCATCGCCCATCCGTCCGAACGCACCTGGGCGCCGTCCGCCCAGAGGTCACGGGCCCCTCATAGGCCGGTGACCTCTGGACGCCGGCCGCCCGGAGGCAGGCTCAGGGGTTCAGACGCTTCTTCAGCGCGCTGGCGGCGGAGAATTTCGCCGACTTGCTCGCCGCGATCTTGATCGGCGCGCCCGTCGACGGGTTGCGTCCCTCGCGGGCCGCTCGGTGGCTGACGCTGAACTTGCCGAAGCCCGCAAGCGCGACCTCACCCCCGGCCGCCAGCTCGTCGGAGACCATCTCGATCACGCTCTCCAACACCTGACGGGCCTCGCTGGCGGACAGTCCGTTGCGCTCCGCGACCTTCTCAGCTAGGTCGTTCTTGGTCATCCCACTCCCTTCTCGAGTGTCGTTGCTGTGAGCAGGCTAACCGTTGGCGAGGACGGCGGCGTGCCCAAACGCCCATCCAACGCTCCGGAAAAGCCCTAATTTCCGGGGAACTTCACGGGCGTGCGCGCCGGCAGGGGCCCGCCGACCGCCCGCTCGACGGCCAGCTGCGCCCCGCGCGGCGCCAGACGACCGGCGACGCACGCGGCCCACAGGACCGTGAGCCAGACGCCGCAGGCCAGGCCGACGTGCACCCAGACGAGCTCTGTCGGCAGGTGGTTCTCGTACTGATCGAGCCCCACCACGCCCTGCAGCGCGAGCAGCACGACAGCGCGGTCAGCGTCCGGCTGCAAACGGGCTCAGCCGCGCGCCGGCGCGAGAGCCACCAGACGGCCAGCGCCGCCAGGCTGAACACGAAAGCGATCTCGGCGTGGCGATGGATGACGAAGTCCATCGTCCCGCGCCCGTCAAAGCTCAGGCGGTTGATCCTCTGCCCCGGGGAGCCCCCCGCATGCGGCCCGGCGGCCGTGGCGGCGGTCCCGGCGAAGATCGTCAGGCGCGCCGAGCGCGGCCAGCCCGCGCACCGACAGGACCAGCGAACGGTCGCTCGTGGGACGCTCGGCGAGCTCCGCCGGCTCGTGCGCCGCCCGCCAAGCTAGCACCACCGCCGCGACCAGGATCAGCATCGAGAGCGCGAAGTGGCCCATCACCCAGCCGTAGTCGAGCGCGCCACGCACGGTGAAACCGCCGAGCACGGCCTGGCCGACGACGCCGAGCGGCAGCAGCGCGCCCAGCCACACGAGGTCGCGCCGGTAGGGCCGGCGGCGCAGCGCCACCAGCCACGCCGCCCCGGCCGCGATCGACGACCGGGAACGTGAGCAGACGGTTGGAGAACTCGATCACCGCATGGCTGTTCAGCGGGGGGTAGACGTTGCCGTAGCACTTCGGCCAGGTCGGGCACCCGAGCCCGGACCCGGTCAGCCGCACGGCGGCGCCGGTGAGCACGATCAGCGTGAGCGCACCCAGCGCGACGTATGCGACGACCCATACGTACTGGCGGGGCGTGACGGTGTAGCCGTTCGTGCGCTCGCGCAGGCGTTCGAGACCGGGCCGCATCGGCGTTAAGGATGCCACTCAAAGGGCAGTTCGTCGGCCACCTCGGCGAGCCGTGGCGCGTTGGCGTCGCGCTCGGAGATGATCAGCTCCTCGCACCTCAGCGGCCACTCGATCCCCACATCGGGGTCATCCCAGGCGATGCCCCGCTCGAGCGCCGGGTCGTAGTAGGCGGTCTGCTTGTACAGCACGTCGGCGACCTCGCTGAGCACGCAGAAGCCGTGGGCGAAGCCCACTGGCACATACAGCTCACGCATGCTCTGCTCGTCGAGCTCCACCGCGTCCCACTGCGAGTACGTGGGCGAGCCCCTGCGCAGGTCGACGGCGACATCGAGAATGCGCCCCCGCGCGCACCGCACGAGCTTGGCGACACCCGGGCCGACGTGGAAGTGCATGCCCCGCACGACCCCCCGCACCGAGCGGGAGTGGTTGTCCTGCACGAACAGCTCATCCTCGGGGATGCCCGCTTCGGCGTGCCACTCGCGCCTGTAGGTCTCGCAGAAGAAGCCGCGCTCGTCGCCATGGACGGCGGGCTCGATCGCGACCAGGCCGGCTAGACGGGTGCGCTGCGGGTGCACGGCGGCGGAGGTTAGCGCTCGTGACGCGGGCGATGGCCCGCCCGCGTGCCGGCTGGCACGCGCTGACCTATATTCGCTGTCGATGCCAGGCACCACGCCTGCCCGATCCTCGCACCCGGCGAGCAGACCCTCGCAACCCGCGAGCGCAGCTCATGACTGGGCGCCCGGCCCGTCCCGCCCGCGACTGGCCGAGGACGCCGTTCACGTATGGCGAGCCGACCTCGACAGCGGTTGCCGATGAGCTTTCAGAGCTGCTCTGTGATGAGGAGCGCGCCCGGGCCGAGCGTCTCGTGAGCGAGCGCGATCGCCGGCTGTGGACCCGCTCACGGGGCGTGCTCCGGGCACTGCTCGGCCTCTACCTGCAGCGGGATCCAAGCGCGCTGCGCTTTTCCAGCGGACCGCACGGCAAGCCCGCGCTCGAGCCGGCGGGCCCGTCCTTCAACCTGTCGCATTCCGGTCAGCTCGCCCTCTTCGCCTTCACCGAGAGGCGTGCCGTGGGAGTCGACGTCGAGGTGGCTCGCCGGCCGATCGACGAGCTCGCGCTCGCCGCGCGCGTGTTCGGCCCCGAGGAGGCCATGCGACTCGAAGGTCTCGATCGGGCTGCCCGCCGGCGAGAGTTCCTGCGCATGTGGACCCGCCACGAGGCCGCACTGAAGTGCCGCGGGGCCGGTATCGGTGAGAGCCGGTCAGGCGCGAGCCAGCTTTGGATCGCGGAGCTGGAGGTGGGCCACGACGCCGTCGGCGCCGTGGCGCTCGAGCGTCCCGCAGCCGGGCTGCACTGCTGGGACTGGCCCTGAGCCGGGTTGTGATCCGCCGTGCGAGTCCGACCGCGCTAGAAGATCTTCACGGTGATCGTCTGGCTGAACGACCTGCCTGCGACGAGGGCGGTGAACGTCGCCGAGACGCCATTGTGCCTGCGGATCAGGCCGATCGCTTCAGGAGCGAGGCGGATCGGCACGTGCGCGGTCCTGTTCGCGGGGACACTGAAGCCGGCGCGGCCGTAGGCGTGACCGTGCCCGGCCTTCAGCATCGCGACGCCCTTGCATTCGGGAGTGACCCTGCAGTAGATGGCGACCGCGACGACGCGGCTGTGGTTGATCCCGTCGGTCTGCGGGCGGATTCCCACCGGCGGGAGAACAGGGGCAGTCCCTGGCTGCCACCGGGACAGATGTGCGTGGCGTCCGGGCCTGTACCGAGCTTGACCTGCATCATCAGTTCCTCGCCCGGATTGGAGGCGAAGCCGTCGTTGGCGGCAGTATCCGAGGAGGACAGGACGGCGCCGTTATCGGTGCCGTTGTTGGCCACGAAGGAGTCGGCCGTCGATCCCTTCACGGCACCCAACACCTGGTAGGGGACACCGGCCCGGTAGACGTTTTCGACGTATCC
Organism: uncultured Solirubrobacteraceae bacterium; assembly: GCA_963730575.1. Lineage (GTDB taxonomy): Bacteria > Actinomycetota > Thermoleophilia > Solirubrobacterales > Solirubrobacteraceae > Palsa-744. The sequence goes on along the minus strand of CAVSSG010000002.1, from coordinate 597,259 downwards.
CCCGTCGTCGTTGAACGCGACGTAGTCGCCCGCGCTCACGCACAGGTTGGTGGGTTCGTATGTCGTGATCTTCGAGGGGCCGGCTCCGCCCTGGCCACAGACCGGGATGTTGAATGCCTGCGAGCTGAGATTCACCTGCGCCCCTCCGCCCGGCAGCGGGGAGAGGTCCTGGAAATGGATCTGGGTCAGCGGCGCGGGCCCATGTGGCGCGGCCTCGGCGCAGCCCTCGAGGCTCACCTGCAGGGCCTGGCCGGTGGCCGGAACGCGGGGGTCCCCGGCCGCCTGCGTCACGTTCCAAAGGGCCGTATCGGCACCGAAGTGCGGGGTGTGGAAGAGGCCGGTCGGAGCTTCGGGCGAGGGCGGCACCGCCGTGTAGGTACCGAGGTAGCTGAGGTCGGTCGCCGTGTTCAACGTCGCCGGCACCGACAGCGGGCTGCCGAAGGTGATGATGGCTGCCTCGCTCGTCGGCGCCACGAAGAGCGCGAGGAGGCCGGCAAGTGAGATGGCCCAGAGCAGGCGACGGGCGTGTCCACGGGTCGAGACGGCGAAATGTTCGATCATCGTGGTTGAGGTCGGCATGACCGGCAACGGGCTCAAGCGGGCTGAGCGTGGATCGACGGATGGTGTCACGAGCAGTTTGCACTCGTGCGGAGCCCTGCGCGCCATTCCGACTCGAACCGCCGTGGTCGCCCGAGGCGCCATAATCCCGCGGCGTGTCGCTCTCTGTATGCCTTATCACCGCAGATCCGGCCGTGCGCGTGGCCGCTTGCCTGCGCCCCCTGCGTCCATATGCCGACGAGATCATCATCGCCGCCGACTCGCGCGTGGATGAGGAGGATCGGGCATCGATCGGGCAGGCGCTCGCGGAGCAACCCTTGCAAATGTCGAAGGCTCCCGGTGAGCGCGTGACGTTCGTCTCCCTGCAGGAGATGGACCGGGTGTGGGAGGGAGGCGCGGTTAGCGAGGGTGCCTATCGGGCGAGCATCGAAGCGCGCCAGCCGACATCGTCAATGGCACCTTTCGAGCAGCGGCATCTCTTTTTTGCCGTGAGCAACGAGGGAACGCACCGGTGGCCGGCGAGCCTGGATTCGGACCCGCCGATCCGGCTTTCCTATCGCTGGCTGAATACCGACGGGAGCGTTCATACGCAGGACGGCTCTGCAACTCGTCGATGATCACGGCGCTGGGACGAGTCCGATCATCGCACCGGGACCTCGAAATACACAACGCCCCAACTCACTCACGTCGTTGAGCCAGCAAGAACGAGTGAAGTCTAGCCACTACAGCACGTGTGCGGGGGATCCAGCGCCACGGACCGACCATGTGTTCCTGAGACTGATCCTCGAGTAGAAGCCGACGGTTGCAATCTGTGGTCCGGAACACTTCTGCCCTGTCAATCCCGGGAATCTGGGCGCAGCGGCAACGGACGACGGAGCTTGCCCCTACACTTATCGCATCCGCCAGATTGGGGTTCGCAACTCAGCGCCTTCGGACGCGTTGCAACACAACGCCTCCTGTGCAGCCCCGTCGAGCTCTCATGAGACGCAATCTCGCCATCGTTCCCGCCTTCAACGAGGTGAAGGCGATCGCCGCCGACCGTCGCGTGCGATCCACGAGCAAGCGCCAGACTTCGACGTGCTGGTCGTCGACGACGGCTCGACCGACGCCACGGCGGAGCGCGCTTCGCCGCGCGGGCGCGGCCGTGCTGCGCATGCCCTTCAATCTGGGCATCGGCGGCGCCATGCAGGGCGGCTACATCTACGCCCTTGAGAACGGCTACGAGGTGGCCGTGCAGGTCGACGGCGACGGGCAGCACGACACCACGCCACATCCATGACCTGCTCGATCGTCTGCAAGGCGATCCCGAGCTGAACATGGTCACCGGCTCGCGCTTCCTCGACCCCGACGGCGATGGCTACCGCTCCTCGGCTGTGCGCCGCGTCGGGATCCGCGTCTTCTCGGGGGTCGTCTCGCTGATCACCGGCCAGCGCGTCACCGACCCGACCTCGGGCTTTCGCATGACCAACCGGCGGGCGATCGAGCTGTTCGCGCGCGACTATCCCCACGACTATCCCGAGGTCGAGGCGATCCTGCTGATGCACGCCCACCGGCTGCGCAGCTGCGAGATCCCGGTGCAGATGCGACCGCGGCTGACCGGCGAGTCGGCGATCTCCTCCACCCAGTCGGTCTACTACATGGTCAAGGTGCTGCTTGCGGTGTTCGTCGGTCTCTTCCGAAGACGCCCGGACGATCGCCGGATGCGGGCCGAGTCAGCGGAGCAGGCCGTCGTGACCAGGGTCTGACGCTCCAGCGCGGACTTCGCAATCGCGATCACGCTCGCCCTGCTGTCTGCTCGCTGTTCGAGCTGGTGCGCCGCAAGCATCTGTCGGAGCGCTACGCGATCCTGTGGCTGCTCGCCGGCTTGACGCTGTTCGTGCTGGTCGCATGGAAGGGGTTGCTGACCTCGCTTTCGCACGACGTCGGCATCTCCTACCCGCCATCCGCCCTGTTCGCCGTCGCGATCGGGCTGATCGCGATGATCCTGCTGCACTTCTCGCTCGCGGTCTCGCGCCTCTCCGATCCGAGAACAAGGTCCTGGCTCAGCGCGTCGCCCTGCTGCAACAGCGCCTCGAGGAGACCGCAAGAGCGCCTGGAGGCAGCGAGAGGATCGCCGCTTCCGACGACCAGCCGAGGTCGACTGGCGACATTGACGAACCCGCCGAGCCGCCGTCGCCCGCCGTGGCCGCGAAGAGCTCTTCAGGCAGCCGCTGAGTGGCTTGCCCGACCCGGCTCCGACGCGCTGGCCGTCGTGGTGGTCACCCACCAATCGGCCGAGCACGCTTGCCCGACTCTGGCCCGGCGTCTCGCTGGGCAGCTGCGCGACGACGACGAGCTCGTGATCGTCGACAACGCCTCCACCGACGGCACGCCGGACGATAGCCCGCTCGCTGCAGCGAGCGTGTGACCGTGCTCGAGACCGGCGCGAACCTCGGCTTTGCCGGCGGCTGCCATGTGGGCGCCGACGCGACGCAGGCGCCGCTGCTGCTGTTCCTCAATCCCGACTCGCGGCCGCAGCCGAACTGCCTGACGCTGCTGCGGCAAGCGGCAGCCGAGCATCCCGACTGGGGCGCGTGGCAGGCCGCGGTGCTGCTCGAGGACGGCCGCATCAACACCAGCGGCGGAGTGGTCCACTTACCTGGGCATCGGCTGGGCCGGCGACTGCGAGCGCCCGCTCTCGGCGCTGCCCGCCGACGACCGCGAGATCGCGTTTCCCGTCGGGGGCGGCGATGGTCGTTCGGCGCGAGGCCTGGGTGGCGCTGCGGCGGGCTGGACCCCGAGTACTTCATGTACGGGGAGGACCTCGACCTTGGCCTGCGCCTGTGGCTGTCCGGACAGCGGGTCGGTGTCGTGCCCGCTGCGCGGGTCACCCACAGCTACGAGTTCGACAAGGGGACCGTCCAAGTGGTTCTGGCTGGAGCGCAATCGCTGGCGGACGGTGCTGTCCGTCTACCCTGCCCCGCTGCTTGCCATGCTCGCGCCGGCTCTGCTCGCCGCCGAGCTGGGCCTGCTCGCGGTGGCGGCGCGCCAGGGCTGGCTCGGTGCGAAGCTGCGGGCCCAGGCGGCCGTGATCACCGGGCTTCCGCGCACGCTCGAACGCCGTCGCGCGGTCCAACGCAGCCGGCGCATCGGCGCGCGCGAGTTCGCCTCCCACCTCACCTCCTCGCTCGACAGCCCGTATCTGGCTGCCGCGCGCAGCCCCTGGCTGAGCCTGCCCCAGGCGCTCTACTGGCGGCTGGTCCGCCGCGTCCTCGTCCCTGCTCGCGAGCTGATGCGCGTAGGCCTCGACCTTCTCTACCTGATTCCCGGTGAGACCGGCGGGCGCGAGATCTACGCCCGTGAACTCGTCCCGGCGCTGCTCGAGCGCTCACCTGAGCTGGAGCTGGTCGCTTTCGTCAACCGCGATGCCGGGGCGCAGCTGGCCGCCGAGCTCGGGGAAGGGATGCGCGCCGTGGTCGTTCCGGTCTCGGCGCGCAGCCGTGGTCAGTGGGCGCTCGGAGAGCTCGCGCTGGTCTCCGCTGGCGGCGCGCCGCGCGCGTGTGGAGCTACTGCACTCGATGGCGAACTTCGCGCCGGCCTGGGGGCCTTCCGCCGCGTAGTCACGATCCACGACCTGCACTACCTGGCCGTGCCCGAGCTGCTCTCGTGGCCGATGCGCACCGGTACCTCGGCGCTGGTTTCACTCGGCGCCCGTGGCGCGGACAGGATCATCGCGGTCTCGGCGGCCGGTCGCGAGGAGATCGTCGCCGGCCTGGAAATTCGAGCCCGAGCGGATCGACGTGGTCCCCAACGGGGTGCGCCCGCCGCCGGCCGCCCCATCGACAGCCGGCGTGCGCGAGCACCACCGGCTTGGGCAGCGGCCGATCGCGCTCGTGGTGGCGACCAATCTCCCCCACAAGAACCTGCCCGTGCTGATCGACGCGCTCGCGCTGATCGAGCTCGGAGCAGCGTCCGATGCTGGTGATCGCCGGCCACGACACCGACGATGGCTCCCTTCGCGCGCGGGCGGTCGCGGCCGGTGTCGCGGACGACGTGCGCCTGCTCGGCGGCTCTCCACCGAGGACGCTCGAGTCGCTGTACGCGCTCGCCGACTGCCTGGTGCTGCCAACGCTGCACGAGGGCTTCGGCCTGCCGGTGCTCGAGGCGATGGCGCGCTCGCGTCCCGGTCGTGTGCTCGGACCTCCCCGCGCTGCGCGAGGTGGCCGGATCCGCAGCGCTGTACTTCGACCCGCGTGTGCCCGGGAAGATCGCCGCGACGGATCGCGAAGCTGATCGGAGAGGCAGAGCTCGCCGGGCGGCTTCGCGAGTTAGGGCGCGGGCGTGCGGCCGGCTTCAGCTGGCAGGCGGCGGCAGAGGGGACGCTCGCAAGCTATCGCCGGGCGCTTGAGGCATAGAGGGCGGCTCGACGTTCGAGAGGTGCAAAATCGCGGCGATGCAGATGAAGCCGAGGCTGCCGGGAACAATTCGAACATGCCCCAGACCGCCGAGCTGACCGCCTCAGACGGCGCCGAAAGCGACTACCTCGGCCGCTCGGTTGCGATCTCGGGCGACACGATCGTCGCCGGCGCGTACGGACACAAGGTCGGCTCGAACACGTACCAGGGCGCGGCGTGCGTGTTCGGCGCCTCAACGGGGGAAACCGGAGCGACCGGAGCGACCGGCGCTTCAGGGCCCACGGGCGCGAATGGCGTGACGGGTCCGATGGGGGCAACTGGCCCCACGGGCGCGAATGGCGCGACCGGAGCCACGGGCGTAACCGGAGCGACCGGCCCGACAGGACCCACCGGTCCGACAGGACCGTAGGGTGTGACCGGAGCAGTCGGGCCGACCGGACCTACCGGACCCACCGCTGTGACGCGCGTGACGGGAACTTCCGTGACGAGTGCACATCGCCCACCCGTGGGCACTGTCGTAGGCCCCGTGACCGCGTCGTGCTCTGGAAACAAGACTCTTGTGGGCGGTTGCACGGAAATCAAGAACACTGGTGCCACGAGGGGTCGATCATGAACTCCTATCCGAGCGCCGTGCCGTTGAACGGCACCCGGACTGCGACAGGTGTTGTGGTCGTTCAAGGTGGTTTCTTCAGACCAACCTCCGCAACCGCCATCACTGCCTACGCTCTCTGCGCCGGTTAGCAGCGAACGCGAAGCCGGTAGCCAGGTGGTGGTCTGTGCTCAGAGCATGGGCCACCACTCAGCGCGCTCCTGCTTTCCGGGCCAAGTCGGCGGTGCCCAGCCCCCGTTCCCACGCGGGTACGAAGGGCAACGGAGGCCGATCCGCGAGCGAACACCGACCGGGTTTGCCGCCAAAACGCCAGCCCCTACACCCATTCCCCTCACACCACATGGGATAGGCGTTGAGGGGCCTCCAAACCGAACAGTTGCTACGCGCCGCTCACGCGGGCGATCCGCGTCGCCGCTGCTTTGCGATCGCTCGCATGTCATCAGCGCCGATGCGCTTCTGCGTCCGTAGTGCCACGCAGCGCATGGCGCAACCTACGGGCTTCGCTCCTCTAACCGCTACGCGCACGCAGCGCGAGTACGAACTGCCCAGGGGCGAGCGTTCGGTTTCAGACCTCCTTACCGCCTATCACCTTCACAGCCCCACCAGATACAGGATGCAGGGAGGCGGCATGGGCGCTGGAAGTATCACACCTCGGCACGCGCGTTCCACTCAATGGCCTGCTCGCGCAGGCCTGGAAGCGAGGTGTCGGTCCAGCACTCCCGGGCTTGAATCCAGAACGGCTTTCCCGTCCTTCCGCGCAAGGCCGACGCGAGGGCGAGCGCGAGGAACTCGACGCTGACAGAGGCTTGTGCGAGCAGCCGGCCCCGGCGAGAGTAGTTTCGTCGCCAATACTCGCGGCGCGAGCGCGACATCTCGACGGCACGCGCCGTCGAGGCGTGGCCACCGGTGGAAGCCTGGCCGTCGTGCACGACTGTGGCGGCCGGCACCCAGTGGGTCTGCAGTCCTAGATCCGCCAGACGGCGGGCGAGGTCGACCTCCTCGGAATACATGAAGTAGCTCTCGTCGAAGCCACCGACGGCGAGCATGGAGACCCGGCGTGCCAGCAGCGCGCAACCCGTTGCCCAGCCCACACGACGGGGAGCGCTTCCGCCGGACAGGGGCTTGGGCCGTCTTCCGAGCGTGATCGCGCCCAGCGCATCACGGGTGGCTGTGGGCAGCTTCCAGGCCGAGGCCTCCTCATCGCCCGCACGGTTGACGACGCGTGGCGCGGCCAGAGCCACGTCGGGATGCTCATCGAGGTAGTCCGTGAGGGCATCGACAGCGCCTGGACGCACCAGCGTGTCGTCATTGAGCAGCAGGACATGGCGGCCGGCCGCACGTCGCAGGGCGGCGTTGTGGTTTGCACCGAACCCGCATCGGCGCTGTTGCTGCAGGAGCTCCACGGAGGGAAAGGCACTGCGGATCGCCGACGCCGATCCGTCCTGAGAGGCGTTGTCGACGACGATGACCTGCAGCCTCGCTCGGCGCCGCGTGTCGCCCAGCAGGCCATGCAGACACGCAAGCACTCGATCACGATTCTCATGGTTGACGATCGATACGGTGACGTCGACGAGCGCAGACACGCTTCAGTCCTCTGGTCGCCGCGTCCAGCGACTGGGCCACGCTGCCCAGCAACCTTGGCGGCGAGCAGCTCGCGTGCGATCTCGACACCGGCTGGCCCGGCAGCCGTGAGCGCTTGGGCGCCGCGCAGGGGGGCAGGGTCGGGCCGGACACGACCGAGGTTGTGTGCAGCCGCCCGTCGGCGCCGACAGCTCGTTCACGTGCCGCGGCGCATGAGCGCGCCCACCATCTCGAAGGGGATCACCTTGAGCGCGTAGAGCAGCGGGAAGTACACCAAGGCGAGCACCACTAGCCGGATCAGTTCCGATGACACGGGCAGCGCGTAGACAACCGCGAGGCTCACGCCGAGGCCGACCGCCAAGCCCGGGACGATACGCAGCGAGAGTCGCAGGCGGGCCTTACTCCTGGCGAGACTCACCGCATATGCGACCCCCAGAAGAGCCTCGGCGACGGTCGGTGCGATCGCCGCACCACGTGCGCCATGAGCCGGTATCAGGACGAACGACAGGACGGTGACGATCAACACGGCGAGGGCGTTCGCACGCAGAAGTTGTCGATATTGCCGCAGAGACAGCAACGCATAGCCCAGGATGGCCGCGATGAAGCTCGTGACGATCGCAAGCGCTTGGATTTCAAGAACGCCGATCGCCGGGTGGAACTTGGCGCCCGCCACCACGTCGATCCCAAGCTTGGCCCCGACGATCGTGGACGCCGACATCCACACTCCGAGGATCAACCCAACCTCGAACAGTCGCTGGACGGCGTAGCTCAACCGCGCGGAGTCATCGCGCGCGGCCCGTGCGAGTATGGGCAGTCCTGATGCCGCGAGTATCCATGGCACGGTTGTCAGCACCTCGACGATCTTGAACGCGGCGGAGTAGTAACCGGTCTGACGTCCAGTGGAGAGGAAGGACATGAGGATGAGCGCCTCGCGGAAGTAGATGATGCCTACCGCGGACGCTGCTGCGAAAGGCAGCGTCTCACGCAGCAGACGTCGCCAGACGGACACGTCGAAGGCGGGTAGGAGCGGGATTTCACCGCGGACCACAACGGCGATCCCCAGCAACTGCACCCCGGAGGAGACGATCGTCACCGCAAGGAGCGGGACCACACCCGCGCCGAGCAGTACGAGGATGACGTAACCCGCGCATAGCGCAAACTGGTAGGCGATCCCAAGGATCGACAGTATGCCGAGCCGAAGCTGCACATTCAGCGGAATCGCGTAGTTGTCGGCCACGAGCCTCACCATCAACCCGGTGCCGGCGACTGCCAGCCCGAGCACCACGACGTCCGGCTCGCCCACCAGCGCAAGGATGGACATCGTCGCGAGGACGCCGAGAGCTGTCGTCGTCAGCCGTAGGCCGATCAGGTTGCGCATGAGCCGCGGGCGCTCCTGCTTGGAACGGTTGGTGTACTCGCGCACACCCAGGCTCGTGAGACCGGCCTCCGTAAAGCCGGCGACGATGAAGATGATGGCGGTGACCGTTGCAAAGCGTCCGTAGTCGACGGGGCCGAGGTGGCGGATCACAAGCGGCACGGCGGCCAGGCTCAGAAGCAGGTTCACCGCATATGCCCCGGTGAGCCATGCCCCTCCGCGAATGTATCGTCGGCCCGCGTCTCCCGAGTCGAGCAGGTCCTCCGAGCCGGCCTCCGGCGGCGCGGAGAGGCCGTCCGCTACATGCTCGACTGGTGCGGCCACGAAGGACATCGTAGGCGAGACCTTGGCCAGACCGATGAGGGACAGAGATGCCTGCGTAATCGATAGGTTGCCCCGATGCCCACCAATGTGCTGGTGCTGCGAGGCCATCGTCTGACAATCTGGGAACCCGTGGCCTTCGAGCGGGATCGTCGAGACCTTTCGCTACCCGATCAATGCCATCGCCGGCGCGTCCCTGGGCCATGACTGCCAAACCCCGCGTGAGCGTGATCATGGCGGTCCACAACGAGGAGCGCTTCCTCGCCGAGGCGGTCGAGAGCGTGCTCGCCCAGAGCTACGCGCGACTTCGAGGTGATCATCTCCGACGACGGATCTACCGACGCAACGCCGACGATCGCGCGACTCGTTTGCGGAGCGCGATCCGGAGCGGATCCGGGTCCTTCGCGCCGAGCAGAACCAGGGCAAGCCCTTTGCATTGAACCGGGCGCTCGCTGTTCACCGGGGCGAGCTGATCGCGTGGCTTGACGGTGATGACGTCATGCTGCCCGGCAAGCTCGAGCGCCAGGTGGCGGCGCTCGACGCGGATCCCAGCGCCGCCGGATGCTCCCACGACGCGGAGGTGTTCGACTCCGACAGCGGGCGCACGATCGGACGCTTCTCGCAGATGATACAACGGTTCTCCGTTGCGCAGTGGAGGAATCGAGCTGTGGTTCGACCCGACCTACAGGATGCTCCCCTCCGCGACGATGATCCGCTCGTCGTTGTGCCCTCCCGCCGGCTTTGACGTGCGCCTGACCTACACCAACGACTGGCTCTTCGACATCGAGGTGTTCCGCCATGGACGCTGCGTCGCGATCGATGAGGCCCTCGTCCGCTACCGTCGCCACGACGACAACCTGAGCACGCGAGGCGAGACGTCGGGCGTGACTTTACGAGGAGGGCCTGATGGCGATGGCGATCGTGACGGCAAGGTATCCGGAGCTACAGCGGCACGCTCGCACGATAAGCACCGCAATGATGCTCGGTCAGGCGCGGCGCGCCGGCGCTCGTCGCGAGTGGAACACCGCGGCCCAGTATGGGCCGGCCGCGTACGGGACGGGTGGCGTGACCGGGATCGTAAGCGTGAGTAGGGCCGTGATGCGCTCGAACCTGAGGCGCAGGCACCCGCGCGGCGATTAGCGGGGGGCGAGGCCGTCTTCCGGGCGTTGACCCAGACGACCCCGACGGGCGTCACGGAAGCCGGTGCGCACGGCACTCAAAGCCTCACGCGGTGCGAGCGGGTGACCGCATGCATCGAGAATGTGGCCAGGATCACCGTACGGCGTAGCAGCGCTGCCGACGCGACCGAGCGGTCGCCTGCGCTCGAGCACCGTCAACCGTGTTGCGGACACCGTAGTAGAGCGTGTGGGTCGATCCCGCCTCTCCCCCGGTGGAAGCCGAGACGCGGTGCCACGCGCGGGCATCGGGCGCAAACGCAACCTCAAACCCGGCGGATCGCACGCGCAAGCGCCCAGTCGACATCCTCGACGTAGGCGAACAGATCTTCGTCGAGCAGGCCGACCCTCTCGATCGTCTCGCGCGAGACGGCCATCAAGGCGCCGACAGCCCGACCAGTGGTCCGCACGCGGCTGTAGCGCGGCCCATCGCGGCGCCCGTAGCCGCGCGGACGCCCGGAGTAGCCCAGCAACTCGCTCACCCGCTGCCCGGCGAACCAGATGGTCCGCGGCCGATCGGCGAAGTAGACCTTGCCGGCCAGGATCCCAGCGCGCGGACAGGCTCGTGCGGCGCGCTCGAAGCCCTCGATCACATCGGGCGCCACCGTGACGTCATTGTTCACAAGGACGATCCAGCGCGATCCATGCTCGAGTGCGTAGTGCAGACCCAGGTTGTTGCCACCGGAGTAGCCGAGGTTGGCGCCGGCCTCGAGCAAGGTGATCTGCGGGAAGCGCTCGCGGACCGCTCGCTGCGTTCCGTCGGTGGAGCCGTTGTCGACGCACACGATCCCGAGGTTCGGATGCTCGACCCTTGTGAGCGAGTCCAGACAGCGCAACGTATCCTCGCACCCATTCCAGCTGAGGACGATCACGTGCCAGTCCGTGGCCGACGCGGACGTCAGGACATCGTCTGTTGAACCCATAAGGCGGACAGTATGGCCTCGCTCCGTCCTCTTCAGCACGCGTGACGCATCGGTCTTGGCTGCGCGCCTCAGCCGACTCAGCCGATATAGATATCCGCCTGACCGGATCATTCATCAGCGGCTGCATCGTGTTCCCACTGGTCCTGCTCGGGCTCAGCGCCGGCGGGGGCCTGCTCGTGCGCAGGCTGGGAGCTGGTTGGCTGCCCGCCGTCCTGGTACTACCGGTCGGCTTCGCGCTTCTGGTTGCCACGTGCTCGTTCACGACCTACATCGCCTGGCTTGCCCCCGCCACCGGTGCCATCGCGCTCCTCATCGCTGTGGCCGGGTTCGCGCTCGAGGCGAGGAGCGGGACGCTGCGACGCCCCCATGTCGAGGGCATCCCGTGGGCGGCGCTCGCCGGGCTCGCCGCCTTCGCGGCCATCGCCGCGCCCACCCTGCTCACCGGCACCCCCACCTGGACCGGCTACTCGCGCATCGTCGACATCGGCTTTCAGATGGACTTCGCCCAGCACCTGGCCGAAGCCGGGCGGACCGCGGTCGGGAGCGAATCCTCCTATCACCTGGTCGTTCAGAAGGAGAACAACATCGGCTACCCCGGAGGCGGGCAGGCGACCCTCAGCACGATCGCGGCCCTCATCCGCACCGATCTGGCCTGGTGCTACCAGCTCTACCATGCCGTCGCCGCGGCGATGGGGGCGGTCGCCATCTACTCGCTGCTGGGGCGTGCAACCACCAGCCGTCCCCTGCGCGCGCTCGGGGCCGTCGTCGCGATCCAGCCCAACCTGCTCTACGCGTATGCGCTCGAGGGCGGCATCAAGGAGCTCACAACGGCCAGTCTCCTGATGGTGGTGGCCGCCGTTCTCGCCGAGCGGCTCCCAGGGGAGGGTCCGCGCATGTCGGTACTGCCGGCGGCAGTCGCCATCTCGGGAGCCTTCGCTGCCTTCAGTCTCGGCGTCGCGCCCTGGCTCGGCCTGCTCCTGCTCGGGGTGTTCGCCGTCACCATGACTCGGCCCCATCGGCTAGCGACGCTCGCCAGCTGGGCGTTGCTCGCCGGGATCGCGATCGTCATCTCGCTGCCGGGGATCGTAAGCGCGGCGACTGCCCTGAGCGGAATCGCCGCCACTGCGATCGGGGGTACGGTGGACCTCGGCCTCGGAAACCTCGCCGCCGCGGTCCCGAAATGGTCGGCAGCCGGCGTCTGGCTCACCGGCGACTACCGCTTCCCCCTCGTGCACGTGACGATGACTCACCGGCTGGACGTGCTCGTGCTCGTGTTCGCGGTTCTGGGCGTGCTCTACGCGCTCGTCCGTCGCAGCTGGGTCCTGGCATTCATAGGCATCGCGGCGCCGATCGCGCTTGCCTACTACATCGCCCATAGCACCGCATGGCTGCAGTTCAAGTCGTTCACGATCACCAGCGTGTTCTCCCTCACGCTCGCCTTCGCCGGCGCCGCCGCGCTGCGCGAGAGCAGGCGACGCGGCATCTCGCTGCTGGGCTGGCTCGTCGCCGCGGTGATCGCCGGCGGTGTGCTGTACGGCAATGCCATCATCTACCACGACATCACCCTCGCGCCCGCGGCCCGCTACCACGACCTCGCGGCGATCGGCAAGCGCTACAGCGGGCAGGGACCGGCGCTGTTTCCTGGATTCGACGAGTATGCCGAGTACTTCCTGCGCGAAGAGGATGGCACCTCGAGCGTCGACCCGGCCCATGGTGAATTCGGCCTCGCGCCCGGCGTCGTCGAGCCTGGCGGGGTCGGTTTCTCCTTCACCCTGAACCAGTTTCGCCTCTCATATCTGCAGAAATTCAAGCTCGTCGTCGAACCACGCAGTCCCGAGGGCGTTCGCGCACCCAGCAACTGGGATCTAGTGGAGCAGACCGGTTACTTCAATGTCTGGCGCCGCGATCGCCCGGCCGCGAGCGTGTACGTGCACTACCCGCTGTCGGGGCTTCCTCACGAGCGCACGGCGACGTTCTGCCGAAACCTGGCGGCGGCGGTGCGGCGGGCGGGCACCGGCGCGCAGGTCGCCTACGTCACCGCGCCGGCGACGACCGTGGTCCTGCCGACGACGGGGGTGCATCCTGACTACTGGCGGGCACAGGGCAGCGAGCTGGTCGCCTACGGCGCGGGCAGTGATCGCATCGGCTTCACGCTCCCACGCGCCGGCACCTACAGCCTGTGGATGGCCGGCACCGTGGGACGGCCGGTCAAATTCATCCTCGACGGCCGGTCGGTTGGGACGATCGCCTATCAGGAGCGCTATCCGGGCCAGTTCCTGCAGATCGGCACGCGAACCCTCGCCGCCGGACGCCACACGCTGCTGCTCGCGCGCGGCGGCGGAAGCCTGCACCCGGGAAGCGGCGATGATGTTGATCCCGACACCCGCGGCCTCGGCCCGATCGTGCTGCTGCCGACGGAACCCCAGCCTGAGCGACTGCGCGTAGCGCCCGGCGACGCGGCGGCGGAAGTCTGCGCGGCGCCCGTCGGCTATCAGTGGATGGAGGTCATCAAGCCGGGGGGAGCGCCTGAGAATGCGATCGCCGAAGCCTGACCATCTCACCCGGCCGCTGCCACTCTCCTGATCCAGAATGAGCTGCCGATCTCCCCGGCGGTGAGCGCACCCGCCGCCGCCATCCGCGCGGCCCGCTCGCGCCCGAGAGCGTGTACGGCGCACACCACCTCGAAGCTCGAGTTGAAGGCCAGGAACGCCTGCAGCAGATACTGCTCGGCCCAGTAGAGCGCATAGTCGGCAAAGAAGAACCGCGGGTACTCGTAGGGCAGGAAGATGTCGTGAACGTGCACGAGCACACCCTCGTTCAACAGCGGCAGCACGCGCAGGATGATGTGGTTGACGTCGCTGGCGATCTTCACGGTGTGCGTCGTGTCCACGAACAGGACATCGCCTGCCTGCAGTTCTGCGAACACCTCGTCGGGGACGTCCTGGGCCTTGGCGCGAAGCAATTCCGTGACGCCGGGGAGGCTGTCGTCGACCGCTGTGGGGAACGGATCCAAGGCACGCAGCCTCGTGGCCACGCCGTCGCGAGCGTTCTCGCGAGCGGCCTGGGCCATCACGCGCGTCGTCTGGCCCGAGCCGAGCTCCAGGATGAGTTGCGGTCGCAGGTGGCGAATCATCGCGTAGAGGATTCGGGCATCGGGAAGGGGATAGGAGTGGCTGTTCGGCTCATAGGAGTGCTGGGGCGCAACATCGTTGCCCCAGGCGAGCTGCTTGACATGCCCGCTCAACTCGGACTCCACGAAGCTCATCTGCGCGTCTAGATCCAGGTCGATCCCGCGCAGCGGATCGCGCGCCTGCCACACGCCTCGGGAGTTGGCCAGATCGGGAATCGGGCTGTAATAGGTCTTGAGCACCACCTGCAGCCCCAGATGCTCGGCCGTCCTTCGCGCCAGCCGATAGCCCCTGCACCGCGCGCCGGGCTGCTCCACAGACGGCAGCCGTCGGATTGAGCTACCTTCGCCGAACATCGCGCAACCCTACCCGGCCCGGAGCAGCGGACAGCTCCTCCAACCGCCGGCGCATCGCCGCCCCGGTCGCCTCCGGGGAGAGCGTCCGAGCGATGTCCTCGCGCGCCCGCGCGCCGATCCGGGCGGCCTGCTCGGGGTCGCCGTACACCCGGCGCATCAGCTGCGCCGCGTGCTCGACGCTCGGGTCCGCCCATTCGCCCTCCGGCGGGTAGATCTCGCAGTCCGGTCCCACCCTGCCGATCGTGTAGTCGACCAGATAGCTGTTCTCGGCGTTCATGAAGTCGACGTTCCCCGAGTAGCCGGTCCCGATCACCGGCTTGCCGATCGCCATCGCCTCGGCCATCGTCAGCCCGAACCCCTCGGCCCGGTGCAGCGAGACGTAGCAGTCGCACGCCGCCATCAGACCGTTCAGCTCCTCGCCGCTGAGCGACCGGTCGATCACGTGGATGTCCGGACGCCCGTGCGCGGCCCACAGCACCTCCTCCTCGGCCAGCGGGCGCAGCGGCGCGTTGATCGTCTTGATCAGCAGCTGCGGCCCCTCACCGGGCGCGAACGCGAGCTTGAATGCCTCGATCAGCCCCACCGGGTTCTTGCGCTGGATCGTGCTCAGGTAGTCGAACACGAACAGGAACAAGAAGCCGTCGGGAACCCCCAGACGCAGCGGAGCCGGCCGGCTCCGCCGGAGGCTGGACCGGGCGGCGGCAGGGCGATGACCGGCACTGGCGCGACGGCGCCGATGTTCTCGGCCATGAACCGCGAGTAGACCCAGATCTCGTCGACGAGCGCGAACGCCCGCTGCCAGCGGGGCGGGATCGCGTTGGTCTCCCACCCCCAGATCCCGATGCGCGGCCCCTCGAAGTAGTCCTCGCCCAGGCGCTCGACGAAGTCCGGGAGCTCGTCGGCGTTGACCGCCACGATCTCGAAGCCGTGGCGTCCCTCGTGAACGAGATCCTCGAATCCGTGCCGGCCGTACCCCGCGCTCCAGCTCCACCGGCAGCGCCAGATGGTGCAGCGGCACGCTCACCGTCCTCACGGGGACCCCGGCGGCGTCGAGCGCCTGCACGTAGCCGCGGGCCGCCGCGCCGAGCCCGAGCGTGTGGCCGAGGTAGCCGGTCAGGCGCACCGCCGGGCCGTCCGTTCCGGGCGCCGCAGCGGTCGCGCAGGGCGAGGCGGGGAGCGGCGCGGCTGTGGTCGCCGCCGGGCGGCGTCCGCCTCTGCACCGGCGTCTGCGGCGGCCGGTGACGTCGGCGCGCGGAGCCTGTCCCGGCCGCGGGGGCATGAAGCGATCGGGGATGGCCAGCTCGTCGCGCCCGAACGCCCAGCACCAGTGCGACGTACCCGGCGCCGTCGGCGCCGTCGAGGTCGGGATAGGCGCGCATGCACGTCCGGGCGCTCGCGCGCCACGCGATGGAACACGTAGCGGTTGATGCCGTGCGCGCCGCCCCTTGGGGCCGGGCCCTTCGAGCCAGGCGATGAACGCGCGCGTGCCCTCCTCGCTGAACAGGTCCTCGAAGTGCTCGCCGAGCGCCAGCGCCGCGTGCGTACAGGCGCGCGCAGCGAGTCGTCGTAGACGAGCCCGTCGGCGAGGCGCCGACCCACCTCCTCGCGGTGCTCGGACATCCCGCCAGCCGGCCTGCCACCAGCTCGCTCGGCGTAGCGCTCGCACAGCTCGTGCAGGACGGGCGAGCGGCTGACCCGCGCGCGGCTCGCCATCGCGTTCAGGCGATAGGGCCGGTCGGGGTCGAAGCCCGGCAGGTTGACAAAGCGCAGCGGCCAGCGTCCGTCGACCAGCGCCCCATCCGGGTCCCGGCTCCAGCGTCCGGCTATGCAGGTTCCACATGTTGAGGTTGCAGCCCGGGATCATCCAGGACCGCCGTCGCAGAAGCGCGCCGGCGCCAGCTCCAGGAAGCGCGCCAGCCAGGACGGTCCTCGGGGCGAGAGCCGCTCTGGCGGGCGTCGAGCGACCCGAGCGTCTGCTCCACATGCTGCGCCCACCACACCAGAAAGCCCTCGGCGCCCGGCGTGCCGTCGACGGCCATGATCGTCTCCTCGATGCGCCCCGCCCGCTCCATCTGCAGCTGCGCGACGGTTCGCAGCCCGTCGTCGGGCAGATCGGCGGTCATCCGCGGCACGAGCAGGACGCTGCGCGTCGACAGCGCCGGCTCGATCGGCTCCAGGCCGCCCAGCACCCAGGCGGTGCTCGGCAGGTGCAGCACCGGCTCCGCCGCCGCGCTCGGCGTAGCGCCCGCAGCAGCCGCGGCAACAGCAGCATGCTCAGGTCCTCCGCTTCGTGGCGAGCGAGCAGCGTCTCGACGTCGAGGTCGAGCAGCTCGTGCGCGCGGAGCGCACGTGCAGCGGCTCCTCCGCACGGCGACCGGGGCCGGCGCGCCGTCCGCGCGCCCCACCAGCACGATCTCAAGCGGCCAGTCCGGCTGATGGCGCGCGCAGCGAGCCGCCGAGGACCCGCGCCTGCGGCATGCGTGGCGAGCGTCGCCAGGGTGACGACCCGCATCAGTCTCGCTACTCGCGCGGCGCCGTGGCAACCACCGCGTAGGCCGAGGACTCGAAGCGGGCGTGCTCGTAGCTGTCGAAACCCGGTGCGAAAACATAGGCCGACTCGAAGCCGGCGATCGCGCACATGGCCAGTGCGACCTCCGGAAAGATCGGGTGCTGATGGGTGAGATCGACCCAGAAGGTCTTCAGCGATGAGACGCAGTGCGGGTTGACCGTCTCGGCGATGAAAAGGCCGCCGGGCCGCAGCTTGCGGCGTGCTAGCTCGAGCATACGCTGTAGCTCGGCGAGGGGCAGGTGCTCCACGACCTGCGCAGAGAACACCGTGCCGAGCGTCCCGTCCTGCAGGGTCTCCAGGTGCTCGTTGGCGTCCGCCAGCGCCGCGTCCACGCCGAGCGCCTGGCAGCGCTTGATCATGCCGGGGTCGCTGTCGATGCCGCTGGCGGCGATGCCCTCCTCGGCGAGCAGGGCGAGAAACTCGCCGCGGCCGCAGCCGACGTCGAGCACCGGCGCGTGGTCGCGCACGAGGGCCAGGTATGGACGCTGGGACTCGGTCACGCGATCCGCCGGTCCGCGAAACAGCTCCTCGAAGGCCACATAGTCCGAACTGCCGTCCGGCTGCAGGCGCGAGCTGAACCCGAAGACCTCTCCCACCGGCGATTGCAGGCGCTCGAACGGACTGCCGGCCATGTACGGCAGCGCCTTAAGCTCCTCCGTAAGCTCTTCCGCCGCCCGTCGGACCGGAGCCGACGATGCGTCGACGTCGAGGACGGCGCGACGCAGGGACTCGGCCGTGAGGATGAGCTCGCGAATCAGATCCTCGAGGTATTCAGTCTGCTCGGTGTAGCGTTCGCGCAGGAGCGCGAGTTCGGTATCGGCGTGCCGCAGGCCGGCGACGATCGCGTCGTCGATCTCACGCTGGTAGCGAGCCTGGGGGCGCGCAGCCAGCAGCAGCCCCCTGCGCAGCAGCGCGCGCACCCGCTCGGGCCACGAGCGCCGCGGCACGGGCACGGGGCCGCGGTCCAGCAGCCTGGCGGCGCGGACGGCCGGTGTGATCTGATCGTCGGCGCTCATCGGCACGGGCTGACTGGCATTATCGCCCAATGCAACGAACCGCTTCGCAGACCGCCCGCACGGCTGTTCACCCGGGCCCGCCGCCGTCCCGCACCCGACGGCGATGAGCTCGAGCGAGCTCTCGCCGACGAGCCGGCCCGAGCTCGTCAGGGGCGAACCCTGCGTCGTGATCGTGGTCCCCGACGGCGACGAAGGCGCCGAGGGCTGCATCGTGACCGTGCTCGCGCACACCCCCGCCGGGGTGCCGATCGTGGTGGTTGGCGGCGCGGACGCCGAACCTGGCGGCGGCCTGGCGCGGCTGCTCGACGAGCAGGCCGGCGACG
The DNA here is from genome assembly GCA_963730575.1 of uncultured Solirubrobacteraceae bacterium. Lineage (GTDB taxonomy): Bacteria > Actinomycetota > Thermoleophilia > Solirubrobacterales > Solirubrobacteraceae > Palsa-744. The sequence goes on along the minus strand of CAVSSG010000002.1, from coordinate 578,930 downwards.
GGCGTTCGCTGTGGATGGTGCACATCGGCACCGAGCGCTCGAGCGACGGTGCCGCCCCGCTCACCGCCGCGGTCAACCGTGCGCTCGCGCATGCTGGCGCCCGCCGACGTCGTGCTGCTGAGCGAGCCCTGCCGCGTTACCCCCAGCTGGCTCGCCACCCTGCGCGGGGCGGCGAGGGAGGACACGAACACCGCTACCGCGAGCGCCCTGGCAGACGCCGGCACGGCGCTCGCGCTGTCGGATGCAGACGCTCCCCGCGGAGGACCTCGCGGAGCTGGCCGGCGAGCTTGGCCGAGCACACGCTCACGCTGCATCCGCGCCTGAGCCGGGCGGTCGGGCCGTGCGTGTACGTGCGCCGAGACGCGCTGGAGCTGGCCGGTCCGCTCGACGAGCAGCTCGATGTGCGGCTGAGCGCTCGAGATCGACTTCGCCCAGCGCTGCCTGCTCTCGGGCCTGGCGCACGTCGCCGCCGACGACGTCGTCGTGCGCGGACCTCGCACCGCCGCGGCGCCCGGGCGCCGAGGAGCTGACCGCGCAGCTGCGCGAGCGCTACCCGTATCTGTCCGAGCCGCCCGCGCTCGCGGACTCGAGCGTGCTCACACGCGCCCTGGAGGCCGCGCGCGGGCCCCGACCGCGGCTGTGGGTGACGCTCGACGCGCGCGCGCTCGACGGCGCCGTCACCGGCACGCAGGTCCACATCCTCGAGCTGATCCGCGCACTCGCGCACACGCGGGCGCTGCGCCTGCGCCTGCTCGTGCGCGCGGAGCGGATCGACCGCGAGACGCTCGAGCTGCTGCGCGGGCCTACCCGGCGACCGAGATCCTCGCGGCCGAGGACCTCGATCCCGGCCACGCCGAGAAGCACCGTCTTTCACCGCCCGCAGCAGACGTTCTCGCCCGGCGACGTCGCGCTCGCGCTGCGCCTCGGCGAGCGGTTCGTGCTCAGCCAGCTCGACCTGATCGCCTATCGCAACCCCGGCTACTTCGCCGACGCCGACGCGTGGGAGGACTACCGGCGCGCGAGCCGCCACGGCATGTCGGCGGCCGAGCGGGTGGTCGTCTTCTCCGATCACACCCGCCGCGAGCTGCTCTCAGACGCCCTCGTCGAGGAGGACGCGCATCAGGATCGTGCCGCCCGGCCTCGACCACCGCCCCCCGGTCGATCCGCAGACGCCCGCCGGCACTCGCGACGCCGCGGTGAGTCCCTCGCAGCCGGCTTCCTGCTCTGCCTCGGCACCGACTTCCGCCACAAGAACAGGGTGTTCGCGCTGCGTCTGCTGGCGCGCGCTTCGCGAGCAGCACGCTTGGCGAGGGCAGCCTCGTGCTCGCCGGCACGCACGTCCCGTACGGCTCCTCGCTCGAGCTCGAGCACGCGCTGCCTGGAGGAACAGCCGGAGCTGCGCGAGTCCGTGGTGTGCGCTGGGCCCGGTCAGCGAGGCGGAGAAGGCTGGCTGATCGCGCCACGCCGGCGCGGTCGTCTACCCGTCGGTGTACGAGGGCTTCGGCCTGGTCCCGTTCGAGTCGGCGCTCAGCGGCGTCCCCTGCGTGTTCGCCCCGCAGTCCTCGCTGGCCGAGGTCGGCGCCCGAGCAGACGGCGGCGATCGTTCCCTGGGACCCCGAGGCAGAGCGCCGCAGCGGTTCATGCGCTGCTGACCGATGACGACGCCCGCGCGCGCCATGTGCGACGCGCTCGCCGGCGCCGCGCGCGCCCTCACCTGGGCCGGCGCGGCCGCGGCGCTGATGGTCGAGATCTACCGCGAGGCGGCGCTGGCGCCGGTGCGCGACGCCGCCACGCTGAGCCGCGATGCGGCCGAGCGCGAACGCAGGCTGAGCGTCGCTGCACGATGCCGACGGCGGAGAGGCTCGTGCGCGAGCGCGAACAGCCGCAGCGCATGTACGAAGAGCTCAACGCCGAGGTCGGCTTCGGGGCGGAGCCTGATCGGCCCGCACGGCTCGCTGCCCGAGGAGCCTCCAGCGCGCGCTGCTCGCGCTCAGCGCGCGCCCGCGGTGAGCCGGCCGCTGTTCGGCGCGCTCTGCCCGGGCGTTCGCAGCCGCGCGCGCCGTCGATCGCGCCGCACATCGCCGCCTGCGCCGCCGGCGGGCTGAGCCCACCCTCGCCCGACGTCCCGGCTCCCCGCTATACCCTCCAGTAACCGTGCCGCCCAGCGAGACAGCCGCTCAGGACGCCCCGCGCTGGCGGCCCAGGGAGTCCACAAGCGCTTCAAGATCCCCGAGGAGCGCAGCACACGCTCAAGGAGCGGGCGCTGCACCCGCTGCGGCGCACGCGCAACGAGGAGCTGCACGCGCTGAAGGACATCTCCTTCGCGGTCGCGCCGGGCGAGTTCTTCGGCATCGTCGGGCGCAACGGCAGCGGCAAGAGCACGCTGCTGAAGTGCCTGGCCGGGATCTACCGCGCCGACGAGGGGAAGATCTGGTGCAACGGGCGGATGTCCACCTTCATCGAGCTCGGCGTCGGCTTCAACCCCGACCTGGCCGCCTACGACAACGTCGCGCTCAACGGGATCATGCTCGGCCTCTCCCCGCGCGAGGCGCGGGCCCGCTACGAGCGCGTGATCGAGTTCGCCGAGCTCGAGGAGTTCCAGGATCTCAAGCTCAAGAACTACTCCTCGGGAATGCACGTGCGCCTGGCCTTCTCGGTGGCGATCCAGGTCGACGCCGACATCCTGCTGATCGACGAGGTGCTGGCCGTGGGCGACGCCGCCTTCCAGCAGAAGTGCTTCGACGTGTTCAACCGCATGCGCGAGGAAGGGCGCACGATCGTGTTCGTCACGCACGACATGGGCGCGGTCACGCGCTTCTGCCATCGCGCGATGCTGCTCGAGCGCGGCGAGATCGTGAGCATCGGCGACCCGCGCGACGTCGCCGACCGCTACCTGGAGATCGCCTTCGGGCGCCGGGTGGGCTATGAAGACGCCGACGTCGGCAGCGCACGCATGGGCGACGGCACGGCGCGCGTGAGCGACGTGTGGCTCGGCGACGACCGCGCGGAGCGCCGCGCAGTGGCCCCGCAGTCCGAGCCGCTGACGCTGAAGGTGCTGGTGACGTTCAACGCCGACGTGCTCGACCCGGCGGTGAGCATGACGCTGCTCAACGAGCAGCGCCAGCCGGTCGTCGTGGCCACCACGGCCGCAAGACCACGAGCAGACCGGCGGCTTCCAGGCAGGGCGAGCAGGCCGTGTTCGCGTTCTCCTTCCACAACATGCTCGCCCCCGGGCGCTACCACCCGATCCTGACGATCACCCACCGCGGCGATGGCCTGGACGTCATCGACCGCTTCGCCGGCGGCCTGTCGTTCGTCGTCTCCGGCATGACCGCGAGCGGCGGCATGGTCGAGATCCCGGTGCAGACCGAGGTGACCCGCTGGGACACCTCGGCGGTCGAGCGAGGTCCAGCCGGCCGGAGGCGGCGCGGTGAGCGCGCCGGCCCTCCGACCGAGCCGGCTCGGACAGCCGATCCGCGGCCCGCGCGCGCTGAGCGACAGCTGGCCGCGCTTCTGGCACCTCGCCTACAACATCGCGCGCAGCGAATTCAAACTGAAGTTCTTCGGCTCGGCGCTCGGCTACGTGTGGCAGGTGATGCGGCCGCTGCTGCTGTTCGGCGTGCTGTACGTGTTCTTCGTGCTGATCTTCCACGTGGACAAGGCCAAAGGCGCAGCGGGCCAGTTCTACGGAGCGCAGCTGCTCGGCTCGATCGTGCTGTTCACGTTCTTCGGCGAAGCGACCAGCGGGCGCGGTGCGCAGCGTCGTCGATCGGGAGAACCTCGTCCGCAAGATCCAGTTCCCGCGGCTGGCGATCCCGATCTCGGTCGTGCTGCTTGCCGCTGTTCAACCTGGGCCTGAACCTGATCGTGGTCATGATCTTCGCGCTGATCGCCGGCGTGCGGCCGATGCTCAGCTGGCTCGAGCTCCCGCTGATCCTCGCGATGCTCGCCGTGCTCTCGCACGGGCATCGCGATGCTGCTGTCGGCGCTGTTCGTGAACTTCCGCGACATCCAGCCGATCTGGGAAGTCTTCGCCCAGATCCTCTTCTACTCCTCGCCGGTGATCATCCCCGTTGAAGTCGTTCAGCGAAAAGCTCGCCCTCCACGGCACACACGTCGACCACTTCCTCTACCACCTCTACACGCTCAACCCGCTGGTGACCATCTTCCAGCAGTTCCGCCACGCGATGATCAACCACGCGACGCTCAGCGCCGGACAGGCGCTCGGCAGCTGGGCGGCCCTGCTGGAGCCGCTGGCGATCGTGGCGGCGCTCTTCGTGCTCGGCTTCTGGTACTTCAACCGCGAGGCGCCGCACATCGCCGAGGATCCTGTAGCCGTCGGGGCAACCACAAGCGCAACTGCAGGCAACGCCGTTCAGCGCCCGCGACGCACTCAGGTGTCCCGGCCCGGTGATCTCCGGCGCGAGCTCACCGGCCAGCGCCATCCGCCGCGACGCGGCCACCCCTCGAAGAACGCCTCCAGCGCGTCGATGCGCCGCTCCCATGCATATTCGCTGCGCCGTCTCGATCCCGGCGCGGCCCAGACGCGCGCGCAGCTCGGGATCGGCGAGCAGGCGCGCGAGCGCCGCGCTGACCGCCGCCGGGCTCGGCTCGGCCATCAGGCAGTTGACGCCGTCCACGGCAGAAGTCGCGGTTGCCGTGCGCGTCGGTGCACACGACGGCGGCGCCGGTCGCCATCGCCTCCAGCGGCGGCAGCGCAAAGCCCTCGTGGGTCGAGGTCTGGACGAACACGGTCGCCTGGTTGAACAGCTCGTTCACCTGCTCGTCGTCGGGCGACTCGACGTAGCGCACGCCCTCTCCCCGGGCCAGCTCGGGCTCGATCCCGAACAGGCACAGCTCCGGGCGCGGCGTCTTCAAGGCTCTTCCAGGCGGCGAGCGTGAGCGGCAGGTTCTTCAGCGGGTTCGAGCGCCCGAGCGCGAGCACCATGTCCTCGCGGCGCGCGACGTCCGCGCGCGGGCGGAAGGTCTGCAGGTCGATTCCCGGCGGGATCAGCTCGGCATCGAGGCCGAGCTCGCGCAGGCGCTCGCGGTTCCAGGAGGAGATCGTCATGTAGCGGAACTCGGGGCGGTAGGAGTCGAGCACGGCATGGCGGGCGCGCTCGTCGTCGGGGTAGTAGGAGGTCTCGATGTCCTGGACGAAGTACACGGGGATGCCGCGCGCGATGCTCGCCCTCCAGACCGGCGCGGCGGTCATCCACCAGGTCGCGACCTTGATCGCCTCGAGCTCGGCGAGCGCGCGGGCGAGCTCGTCGTAATCGGCGAAGCTGTGCACCGGGACGCGCAGGGCAAACCACTCGGGGGGATCGCCGAGCGTGTACAGCGACACGTCGTGGCCGCGCGCGGACAGGCGGTTGAGGTGCTCGAAGATGTCGCGGTGCCCGCCGCCCACGCCCGTGTCCTCCGTCACGTAGACGATGCGCAGCCGCCCATCGGCAGCGTCCTGCAGTCGAGCCGGCCGTCACCGAGCGCGCGTCGAAGAAGTCCGACCAGCGCTCCCAGAAGAGCCGCTGGGAGTCCCGCTCGCGCTCGCCGAGCTCGGTGCCGCGGGTGACCGACTCGTGGTGGACGAGCTGGGCGGCCGGGAAGTAGATGCACGCCGAAGCCCGCCTGCCAGGCGCGCAGGCACCAGTCGACGTCCTCGTAGGCCATCGCGTAGCGCTCGTCGAGCAGGCCGATCCGCTCGATCAGCTCGCGGCGCACGTACATGCACGCGCCTGTGACCGCCAGCGCGGCGCTGGTGCGCCCGGCCGGACCCCAGCCGGCGGGCTTGAAGCGGTAGCGGTGGTCGAACCACTCGGGCGCGTCGCGGTTGCGCACCGTGCCGCCGAACTGGATGCGACCGTCGGGATACTGCAGCTGGGCGCCGACGATGCCGACGTCCTCGTAGCGGTGAGCGGCGTACTGCAGACACTCGAGCCAGCTTCGGCAGCGCCTCGATGTCGGAGTTCAGGACGACGACGTCGCGCTCGCCGTCGCTCGCGCGCAGGCCGCGGTTGGTGTTCGCGGCGAAGCCGACGTTCTCCTCGCCGGCGATCAGCACGTCGATGCCCGTCGAGCCGCTCGCAGCGCCGCCACGTGCTCGGCGCCGCTGCAGTCATCGGCGACGATCACGCGGGCCATCCCCGCGCCGCACCGTCTTCGCGATGCTCCGCACGAGCGTCTCAGGACGCTGCGGCGTCGCGGTAGCTCGGGATGACGATGTCGACCGGCCGGCCGTGCTCGCGATACCACGCCACGGCGCGGCGCACCTCCTGGTCACGCGCGTGCGTGCGCAGGCGCAGGCGGCGCTGCAGCGGCGTGAAGCGCAGCGGAAAGGTGAGCAGCCGGAACAGGATCGTGCGCAGGCCGAGGTAGCGGTAGGTCAGGTAGATCCGCCGTCTCAGGTTCGAGAAGGCGCCCTGCGGGCGCCCCTCGAGTGGGTTATCGCTCATCGATGTGGAGCGTGGTCGGTGGGTGGCGAGCTGCTCGGCGTTCCAGATCCAGGGGCGCAAAGCCCGCCGCGGCCCTCGAGCGACAGCCTGCGCCTCGCGCCGTGCGGGCAGCCGGTCGGCGCGCGAGCCGAGCAGCGCGCCGCGCGAGGCAGATCGACATGGTGGCGGCGACCGCCGCGAGCGTCGCGCGACGGCGCCGGACGGGCACGCCTCTGACCGATCAGCTGCTCGCGTGCGCCTGCCCGAGCTCCCCGCGCAGCCGGCCGAGGAGGTGGGCCGGGCGAGGCGGGCTCGCGCCAGCCGTAGACCTCGCGCAGCCCCCGCCACTCGTCGAAGCAGCGGCGCAGCTGCTGCAGCGTCGTGTAGTCGTGGGAGTGCAGCACGGCGGCCTCGGGAACGAACGCCTTGGCGTAGCCGGCCCGCAGCATGTCGATCGCCAGCACGCGATCCTCGGCGATAGGGAACCTCGCGAAACGGCACGCGCTCCCAGGCCGCGCGCGCCAGGCAGGCGTTTGCGTCGGTGAAGAAGCCGCGCCTGCCCATCAGCTCGACGACCGGCAGCGAGCGTTCCTGCGCGCGCGAGCCGCTCCACCCGCGGGCTCGCCGTCGGGGGAGAGCGAGGCGAACCACCGCTCGAGTTCCACGCGCACCGGCAGCGGCGGCATCCGGCCGCGGGCGGTAGGGCCCGTACGACGATCGCCACGTCGTCCGCGAGCTCGAAGCCCCCGAGCAGGCGCTCCAGCCAGCGCTCGTCGGCCGGCTCCGCGTCCTGGGTGAGCAGGCCACGCGCGCGCCCCGGGCTTCGCGCATCAGCAGGTTGCGCGTGCCTCCGTGGCTGAAGCTGCGAGGGGGCGATCTCGAGCACGCGCGCGCCGTGCGCGCGCGCCAGCCGCCGCCGAGCCGTCGGTCGAGCCCGAGTCGCACACGAGCAGCTCGTGCTCGACGCGTCTGTCTGGCCAGCGCAGCCAGCGTGCGCTCGAGCAGCTTGCCGCCGTCGCGTACGGGGATCGCGACGGTGGGGTCAGGCTCAGGCATGATCGACGGCTCCGCGTCGGTCAGGCATAGAACCCGGTCAGCGTCACGAGCTGCGCGGCGTAGCTGAGCGCGAGCATCGCCACCAGCAGGCCCGCGCCGGCGAACAGCGCCCAGCGGCGGCCGAAGGCGTGCAGCGAGGCCACGACGAGCACCGCCAGCGGGAGCGATGGCCGGGAAACGCGTACCGCCCGAATTCCGCGATCACAGGCCGCGTCCCGGTGGTGTAGAAGGCGGCCTCGAAGCCCGCCACCACGGCGATCGGCATGAGCAGCAGTATCGCCGCCTCGGGCAGATTGCGTGCGCACGAAGGCCCACTCTCGCCGCGCCGCCAGCAGCGCCAGCAGCGGGAACGGCGAGCATCGCGACGAGGATCACCACGTACACCCAATGCGGGAAGAAGACGTCGTACCAGCCGAACGCGCCCCACCCGCGTTCGACGAAGATCACGAACGCCGGGCAGAATGGTGCTCTCGAAGTGGGGGGCCATGAACGAGAGCCGCGGCAGGAACACCTGCCACAGGTAGCCCAGATAGCCGAGGGGATGTTCGCAGCGCCGCGCTGGTCACGCCCACGGCCGAGCCGGTACCGGGCGTGTTGCCCTGCGAGGCCTCGAACGCACTGGACAGATGCGCTGAGAGCTCGTGGACCGCGACGGCGCCGACGGCCAGCCCGCGCCCATCCGGCCGCATCCGATCGCCGGTGGTGGCGCCACGAGCCGCCACGAGGACGGCGATCGCGGCGACCGGATACAGCGAGTAGGCCGTCCCCTTGACGATCGGCAGCAGGATCAGCAGCGCGCCCGGTGAGCAGGCCCCACGGAAGCGTCACGCCGCGGCGCAGCATCCGTATCAGCAGCAGCTCGAGCGCAGCCGCGCCGGCGTTGACGCCGACGTCGTTGTTGACCGCGCCCGAGATGAACCCGTACATCGGCTCGATAGGCGACCAGCAGCGCCGCGAGAACCGCCAGCCACGGGCGCCCGGGCGCCAGCTCGCGCGCGAGCAGGAAGGTGAACAGCACGGTCAGCGCCCCGATCAGCGCCGAGGTCAGGCGCATCAGGGTCAGCTGCGAGAACGGCGAGGAGCTCGCCGCCAGGTAGGCAGGGGCGAGCGCCGCGTAGTAGATCGGGCCGTGCGTCGCCGCCGTCTCGTTGCCGCCGCCGTCGGAGCTGCGCGGATGGAGCTTCGGCCACCTGCGCTGCGTAGTAGCGCTGCCTGCGAGGACAGCCACGGCGGGCGGCGTGTCGCCGACCTGGTGGTCGGTGAAGAAGCTCATGTCTTCCAAGCGCGAGATTCTCAGAGCTCGACCAGCGCGGCAGCGGCGAGCCGGGGTTGCGCGACGGCGCCTTGCCCCGTTCGACGAGCGACTGGGTGTAGGCGAAGTGGTCGACCTCGTCGGGCGCCTGGAACGGGGGCGTGATCAGCGCCCAGCAGGCGAAGTTGATCGCGGCGATCGCGAACAGCCAGGCCGCCAGCCGCCGCGGCGCACGCTGCGCTCCGGGAGCGCCGCGGCCAGCGCGAGGCAGCGCACGCGACGCCAGCGCGAGCCCGGGCAGCACGACGAGCAGGATCAGCACGTACAGCCACGGTCCGACCGGGTCCGGCCGGAACAGCGAGGCGCGGCGCGAGGATCTCGCCCGCGCGAGCGAGGTAGCTGCGCTGCGAGCCCGCGGGCGGGAGATACCACACGGCGATGCGCGCCGCGAGCGGACGCCCGCCCGCCGTCGGCGGATACGGGCTCGGAGCGCGTCGGCAGCGGCGTGCCGCCCCAGTTGACGACGTCGGCCGGCGGTCAGACACAGCGAGGCCTGGCCGCCGGCCGGGATGGCTCGGCAGCGTCGGTATCGCGAACACCGCCGCGCTGATGCGGTTGGCGCCGACCGCTGACCGGGCCGAGCTCGCGTTCGATCGTGTGCGCGCGCGGCCCCGGCCAGCGGTCAGCGCCAGCCTCAGCGCCGGGCGAACGCGGGTGCGCGAGATGAGCTGCAGACGCAGCCGGCCGGTGCCGGCCGGGATCGTGCAGGCCCGGCACGCACACCGGCTCGCCGGCCGGCGTTTCGACCACGTAGGTGTAGACCTCGACGTTGTCGGTGCCCGTGTAGTAGTCGCGCGGACGCAGGCAGTAGAAGGCGATCAGCAGCACGAGCGGCACGCGCCGCGACGAGCGCCGCGCGCCACACGCGCGGTCACCGGCGAAGACGACCGCCGGAATCCGGCGCAGCAGCCGCACGCTAGCGGCGGCGCAGCCCGAGGATCGACAGCAGGAAGGAGGAGAAGAAGATCTGGATCCCCACGATCACGAGCGAGGCGGCGATCACCGCGAGGTGTTCGTCGGCGAGCGAGCCGAAGCCGTGGGCGATCCAGGTGGCCACGATCACCGCACCCATCACGACAGCCGATCAGCGCGAACACGCCGCCCAGCAGCAGCCCGTGCTCGAGGCGGAAGCGCGCGCGCATGCGGTCGAACCAGGGGTCCTGCTCGCCCATGAAGTAGGTGCCGTAGGCGTGCGCGCACAGGCCCAGGGCGAGCACCTGCGTGCCGACGATCATCAGCAGCGCGCCGCCGATCAGCGCGTGCAGGCCCCAGGCGCGCCCGAAGAAGTCGAGCCCAGCGCCCACGAACACGACGATCAGCGTGCCCACGCCGGCCAGAACGGCGCCCGGGAAGATGAACAGGTGGTTGGGGCTGTGCACGAGCAGGAAGCGCAGGTGGCGCCAGCCGTCGCGGAAGCTCGACAGCTTGCTCTCGCCGCCGCGCGGGTGGTACTCGATCGGGAACTCGGCGATCCTGAGGTTCTCCTTGGAGGCCCTGATGACCATCTCCGAGGCGAACTCCATGCCGGTCGTGCGCAGGTCCAGGCGCGGCAGCACGTCGCGGCGCAGCGCGCGCATGCCGCAGTGGGCGTCGTTGACGCCGGTGCGGAAGAACAGGTTGAGCAGGCCGGTGAGGATCGGGTTGCCGACGTAGCGGTGAAGCCACGGCATCGCGCCCGGCTGGATGTTGTCCATGCGGTCGCCGATCACCATCTCCGCGCCCTCTTCGAGCGCCGCCACGAAGCGGGGGATCTCGTTGAAGTCGTAGGTCAGATCGGCGTCGGCCATGACGATGTAGCGGCCCTGCGAGGCCGCGAACCCGGCCAGGTAGGCGCTGCCGTAGCCGCGCCTGCGCTCGACCACCACGCGCGCGCCGGCCTCGGCGGCCAGCCGCGCGGAGTCGTCCTCGGAGTCGTTGTCGGCCACCACCACCTCGCCCGGTCACGCCCATGCCTCGAAGCGCCGGCGAGCGCGGCGGTCACGCACGCCTCGATGTTCTCGGCCTCGTTCAGGCAGGGGATCACGACCGACACCAGCGGCGCCGAGCGATCCTCGGCGTCCGCGGCGACCGGGGGGCTTTGTCTGGACGACTGTGCTCATGGCGTGACTCGGCGCCTGGGTCCTCGACGCCACGCGGGTGCCCAGGCGGACGCGGGGTCATGCGGTTATAACGCGCGGGCGGGCGGAAAGTGGCGCGGATTCGCGAGATGATGCTACCGCTATGCGCGTCTGCGTCGTCTACGACTGCCTTTTCCCGTACACCGTCGGCGGCGCCGAGCGCTGGTATCGCAACCTCGCCGAGCGGCTGGCGGCCGAGGGACACGAGGTCACCTACCTGACGCTGCGCCAGTGGGAGCGCGGCGAGCGAGCTGGACCTCGACGAGCGCGTGCGGGTCGTGACCGCGGGCCCGCGCATGGCGCTGTACACGGCCGGCGGGCGCAGGCGCATCCTGCCGCCGCTCGTGTTCGGGCTCGGGGTGCTCGTGCACCTGCTGCGCCACGGCCGCCGCTACGACGTCGTGCACACGTGCGTCGTTCCCGTACTTCTCGCTGCTGGCGGCCGCGCCTCGTGCGGCCGCTCGCGCGCTTCGAGCTGGTCGTCGACTGGCTCGAGGTGTGGAGCCGCTCCTACTGGCGCGACTACCTCGGCGGCGCGGCCGGGCGCGATGGGCTACGCTGGTGCAGCTGCTGTGCGCGCGCGTCCCCCAGCGGGCGTTCTGCTTCTCGCGAGCTGCATGCCGCGCGCCTGCGCGAGGAGGGGCTGCGCGGCGAGGTGACGGTGCTGCGCGGGGTAGTACGCCGGATCGCTGGAGCGCCGTCACCCCGCAACGGGCCGAGCCGGTCGTGGTGTTCGCCGGGCGGCTGATCCCCGAGAAGCAGCGCGCCGCTCGGCGTGGCGGCGTGGCCGCTCGCCGCCGCGCGGATTCCCGGGGCTGCGGGGCGAGTTCTTCGGCGACGGCCCCGAGCGCGACCGGCGCTCGACGCGTCGATCGCCGGGCACGGCGCTGGGGGAGACCGTCCTCGCGCCCGGATTCGTCGACGCCGAGCGGCGTCGACGCGAGATGCGCAGCGCGCTGTGCATGCTGCTCCCCTCCCGCCGCGAGGGCTACGGCATGGTCGTCGTCGAGGCCGCCGCGCGGGGAACCCCCAGCATCGTGGTCGCGGGCGAGGACAACGCGGCGACCGAGCTGATCGAGGAGGGCGTCAACGGCATCGTCGTCCCGAGCGCCGACGCCGAGGCGATCGCCGACGCGATCGTGCGCGTGCACGAGGCGGGGATCGAGCTGCGCGAGCGCACCGCTTCGCTGGTTCGCCGAGAACGCCGAGCGGCTGTCGCTCGAGTCCTCGCTCAAGGTCGTGCTCGCCGGCTACGCGCGCCCGAGCGCACGCGCGTAGCTGTCCAGCGTCAGCCGCGCGGTGCGGTCCCACGTGAACAGGCTCACTCGGGCGCGACCGCGGGCGCGCAGGTCCTCGGCCAGCCCCGGCTCGTCCAGCAGCCGCTGAAGCGCAGCGGCGATCGCCCGCTCATCGCGCGGATCGAACAGCAGCGCGGCGTCGCCCGCGACCTCAGGCAGCGAGGAGGCGTTCGAGCATGCGACCGGCACACCGCGCGCCATCGCCTCGAGCACGGGCAGCCCGAAGCCCTCGTACAGCGAAGGGAACACGAACGCGCGCGCGAGCGCCCACAGACCCTCGAGCTCCTCCCCCGACAGCCATCCGAGAAAGCGCACGTCGCCGGCGACGCCGGCGGTGCGCGCGCGTTCGCGAAGCTCCTGCTCGTGCCACGTCGGATAGTCCGGGCAGCACCAGCAGGGGGCGCACGTCGGCTGCGAGCTTCGCCAGCGCGCCGATGAGAGCGCCCAGGTTCTTGTGCGGCCGCTTGGCCGACAGGCTCAGCACCACCGCGGCGCTCGCCGAGATCGAAGCGCGGCGCGTGTCTCAGCTCCTCGAGCGGCGACTCGCGACGCACGGCACCAAGGCCCAGCGGCACGACGTCGATGCGCCCGCGGCGCGACACCCAGCAGCTCGATCAGGTCCTCGCGCGTGCTGTGCGAATCGGCGATCACCCGGTCCGAGCGGCGGATCGCCCACGGCACGAGCACCCTCATGCCCTTGTCGCGGATGCCCGAGTGGGCCTCGGGAAAGCGTGCGTAGATCAGGTCGTGGACGGTCACCACCCGCCGAAAGCGCCCCTCGCACGGGCGCCGTGCTCGCCAGGCTGTGCACGAGGTCCACGCCCGCGCGGGTGGCCAGCGGCGGCAAGCAGCGCCTGCTCGCCGAGCACCCACTGCATCGCGGTTGCGCGCGCTGACCGGCACCGTCACGGCCGGCAGCAGCTCGCCCCACGGCCCGGCGGCGCCAGCTGCCTCGCGGTTGATGAACGCCGTGAAGCGCATGCCGGGCGGCGCCTGGGCGAGCAGCGCCGGAATCAGCTCACGTGCGGCGACCTCCATCCCGCCCGTCTCCCCCGGGACGAGGAAGATCAGGTTCAGGCCGATGTGGGGTGGCGGCGAGCTCACGGAAGTGCGCCTGGCGCTGTTGGCGCGAGGCTAAGGCTGCGCGCCCTCGATGTCGATGTAGCACCCATGATCACCGACTGCGACGGTGCGGCATTGGACGGCGGCTGGGAGAAACCAGCCGGCGAGCGCAGGTCAAAGGGCCGATGAGCGTCGCGACCCATAGGGCGGAGGTCTCCGGCTCCAGCCGCGACGCGGGCGTCGATGAGCACATCGCGGGCGCCCTGCCGGGAGCCGAGGGCAACGTCGATAGAGAGGTCCGAGAGCGTTTCTTCGCTGACCAGGAAGCGGGTGTGCTGGTCGAGGTCGGGTCGGCTCATCCAACCTACTTATCAGTGAGCGCGTTGTATCGCGGCTTGGGTTGGAACGTTGTGTCGATCGAGCCCAATCCGGAGTTCTGCGAATTGCACCGGGCCCAGGGACACGACGTCCTACAGTACGCCTGCGGCGATCACGACGAGGACGACGTCGATTTCTCGATCGTCGATTCCCACGGCGCCGCCTACCGTGGCGGCCAGGTGTCCTACGAGTCGTTCTCGTCGCTCGGGATCAAGGACTCCTATGCCCGTCTGATCGACTCCGACCTCAGCATCACGCCGATCAAGGTCGACCTGCGGCGCCTGGACACCCTGCTGGCAGAGCATGCGCCCGCGGTCGAGCGGATAGACATCCTGTCGGTCGATGTCGAGGGGTGGGAGCTCGAGGTCATGGAAGGCTTGGACGTGGCTCGCTTCACGCCGCGAGTGCTGATCATCGAGAACCTGTTCGGGGAGCGGCGCTACCGCACCTACATGCGTGGACGGGGATACGAGCTCTGGCGGCACATCGAGCCGAATGACGTCTACGTGCGGCCCTCGGAGCTGCGTTTGGGTGACCGCGTGGGCAGGGGTGCCGGCCAGATCCGGGCGATCGGAGGCCGGTTTCGGTCCTCCGTTGCGCCACGCCTTCGCCCGCGACCGCGGTCCGGGCAGGCGCAAGGGAGCTCTCCGGCGAACACCCGCCGTGGCGAGCAGGCGTTAGGCTGACCGCCCACGCCAGCCGTGGCACGACGTCGACCGCCTATGGCATAGTGCCGTCCTGGTCGCCTGCGCCCGAGCGCGCCCGAGCACAGCATGAGCACCCGAAAACCTGCACCACGCACCAGCCTGATCGACGCGTACCACGTGCCGCATCTGTGGCTGCCAGCACCTCGCTCCCGTACTCTCGCTCGGCGAGCAGCGCATCGCGGGAGCGTTCGCCGATCCCGGTGGCGACCAGCCGGTCGAGCGGGCGATTCCGCTGGAGCTCGTGCGCTGCGACATGACGCGCGACCAGGAGGCGTGCGGTCTCATCCAGACCAAGCACACGGTCCCCGGCTCGATCCTCTACAGCTCCTACTGGTACCGCAGCGGGGTCAACCGCACGATGACCGAGAACCTCCACGGCATCGCCCGCGGGGTCGAAGCGATCGTGCCGCTGGAGGCCGGTGACCTTGTCGTCGACATCGGCTGCAACGACGGCACACTGCTCGACGGCTACCAGGCGCGAGGGATTGCGCTACCTCGGCTTCGACCCCTCCGACGTGGCGCGCTACGCGATCGCGAAGGGATACGACGTCGTCAACGACTTCTACTCAGCGACAGGCGCTGCGCCAGCGCCGTCCCGATCAGAAGGCCAAGGCGATAACGAGCATCGCGATGTTCTACGACCTCGAGTACCCGCGTACGTTCGTCGCCGACGTCGCCGAGGCGCTCGCGGAGGGGGGCATCTGGGTGATCGAGCTGCACTATCTGCCGATGATGCTGGAAGCCAACGCATTCGACGCGATCGTCCACGAGCATCTGGAGTACTACTCGCTCGCGGTGATCGAGCGGCTGATCGGCGAAGAGGGTCTCGAGGTCGTCTCCGCCGAGCTAAACGACATCAACGGCGGATCGATCCGGCTGTTCATCGGGCACAGCCGGCCAGCACACGCGCACGCCCGAGCAGCTCGACTCGCTGATGGCGCTGCGCGTCAAGGAGTTCGAGATGGCGCTCGACGCGCCCGAGCCCTACGAGGCGTTCCGGCTGGGAGCAGAACGCGTCCGCGACGATCTCGTCGCGATGTGCAAGAAGCTTCATGGCGAAGGCAAGCAAGATCCACGTCTACGGCGCGTCGACGAAGGGCAACACGATTCTCCAGTACGCAGGCCTCGACAGCGCCTTCATCGAGGCGGCCGCCGACCGCAACCCGGACAAGTGGGGCTCGGAGACGATCGGCACGAAGATCCCGATCATCAGCGAGGAGGACTCGCGGGCGATGAACCCGGACTACTACCTCGCCCTGCCCTGGCACTTCCTCGACGAGTTCCTCGAGCGCGAGCAGGAGTTCCTGAAGCGCGGGGGGAAGTTCATCGTGCCGCTGCCAGAGGTTCGCATCGTCGGAGCGCCTTGAGCGGGAGAGGATCGACGCACTCCTCGATCAGGCGGCACGCAGGGATGACGGCCGGCGCGGGCGGCTAAGGTCAGAAGATGGTCGACACTGACGCCGCGCGAGAGTCCGCGGTTCGACTCTCGATCTGCATACCCACCTACAACTTCGGCGCCTTCATCGGGGACACGCTGGCGAGCATCGTGCCCCAGCTGGTCGAGGGTAGCGAGGTGGTGGTGCTGGACGGGGGCTCCACCGACGACACCGCGGAGGTGGTTGAGTCCTTTCAGCGCAACGGTGCCGCGGTGCGCTACCACCGCCAGGACGAGCGCGGCGGCATCGATCGTGACCTCATCCGGACTGTCGATCTGGCGCTCGGCGAATACTGCTGGATCTTCTGCGCCGACGACATAATGAAGTCCGACGCGATCCAGCAGGTCCTCGGGCGCATCGGCTCGGGCTGCGATGTGTATCTCTGCGGTTTGACGCTGTGCACGTTCGACATGGATCCGGTGAGAGACCATCGGGTCGCCCGCATCGCCACGGACCAGGAGTTCGATCTCAGTTCAGAGCGCGACCGCCGGCGCTATTTCGAGCGCGCGCAGACCACGACGGCGTTCTTCAGCTTCGCGGGGTCCCTGATCGTCAGGAAGGAGAGCTGGGACGCGGCCGGCCCCGATGAGGCGTTCATCGGAAGCCTTTGGGCACACGTCGCTCAGATCTTTCGGATGATCCCCAACGGCTTGCGGCTCCACTACATCCCCGCCTCGCTGCTCTACAAGCGGACGGAGAACGACTCGTTCATGGATCGGGGACTCGTCCACCGCTACGCCAAGGCGATCGACGGATACCAGAGCCTCGCAAGCGCGTACTTTCCGCCCGACAGCCCCGAGGCCCGCCACATCCGTCGGGTGGTCACGAACGAGTTCCCACCGTGGACGTTGCTGTCGGCAAAGCTCGAAAGTGAGCGAAACGGCAGCGGCGAGGAGGCGACGGTCGATCGTCTGGCTGCCGCGGCCTATCGCGACCCCTCGCTGCGCAACCGGATCTATCGCTTGATCTACAGGTTGACGCCCCGCCCTGCCTTCACCGGCGCCCAGGTGGTCAATCGGCGTGTCGTCCTGCGCCTGCGCCGGATCTACTGAGCACGCGGGGTTGACCGGCCCGCGTGCCGCGGCCGGCGCAGCAGTTCTTGCCCGCGAGCCCCGGTCACCAGGCGCCTCGCGACCGCTTTCGAGGCTAAGCTAGCGAGAGCTTGTCCGACGCCCTGATGAGAGAAACCGGCGAGCAGTCTCCGCTGCTCGAGTTCGCTGTTCTGCGCGAGCAGAGCCAGATCGCGTCGGCCGATCGCGAGTTGCAACAGCGGGGCCTGTTGGATCCGCCGCCCGAGGTGAGCCTCAGGCAGCGGATCGCCCGGCGCCTGCTGCACCGCCCCGACCCCGCGCTCGTGCTCAAGACCTGGGATGTGCAGAGGTCGCTCGAGGCCTTCGTCGCTGCGGCTCGACCCGGATGACGCCATCCTCGATATCGGTTGCTTTGCCTGCGAGATGCTGCCGGCTCTTAAGCGGCTCGGCTATCGCAAGCTGTATGGGATCGACCTCAATCCAGCCGTGCTGGGGATGCCCTACGCCGACGTGATCGACTACAAGGTCGGCGACCTGCTGGCCACCCCGTGGCCCGACGGGCACTTCGCGGGCATCAGCGCCATCAGCGTGATCGAGCACGGAGTGCCCGACGATGAGCTCTGTCGCGAGGTCAGTCGCCTGTTGCGCCCCGGAGGCGTGTTCGTCTTCACGACCGACTACTGGCCGGCGAAGATCCCCACCACCGAGCGGATGTTCGACCTCGATTGGCGCATCTTCGACGCAACGGAGATCGAATCGCTGGTCGCGACCGCGCGAACTCACAACCTGCACGCGACAACGGACCCGGGCAGCACGATCCGGCACACCGGCAGCCCGCCGATTCACTACGCGGGCAAGGACTACACGTTCCTGTACGGAGCCTTCGTCCGCGGAGACGATTAGCCCGATCGCGAAGGACGCGCCGTGACGCGAGCTCGGCGCAGCGGCGCGGCGGCGAGCTGTGGAGCGCTCGGTATCCTCCCCCGCGCGGTCACGGCTTCAACGACCCCGTCCCAGCCGAAGGAGAGCTTGCGCGCTTCCTCGCGCAGGTGGGCCGCGAGGCGCTCGTCGCTCAGCAGCCGGTCGATCGCGCTCGCGAGGCCCGCGGCATCTTCGGGGTCGACGAGCAGCGCCGTCTCGGCGTCGCGCAGCCACGGCGGGGTCCGCGAGCCGCGTGTCGTGATCACGGCCGCGCCATTGACGAGCGCCCCGAGCAGGCTCGTGTAGCCGCTCTCGGCGCCGCCGCGATAGGGCAGCACGACCGCGTCGACCGCGCGCAGCATGCGGGCCGCCTCGTCGTCGCCGACGAACCCCAGCCAGCGTATGCGCTCGGCGATCCCCAACCGCTCGATCTGGGCGGCGACGTGCGTGTGGTAGGGGTCGGCGGGATCGAGCGAGCCGGTCGCCACGAGCAGGGCGTCGGTCCGCGCGAGCGCCTCCAGCAGATCCTCGAACCCCTTCGTCGCAGCCCGAAGCAGCCCGATGAAGGCGATCACGGGGCGCTCCCTCAGGCGCGAGCGCGCTGCGCATGCGCGCATCCGCCGCCGGATCGAAGGACGCGACGGGGATCGTCGAGGGGTTGGGCCGCACGACCGTCCGCGCGGCAAGGGACGGATAGCGTGCAACGATCGCGTCGCGCTCGGCCTCGCCCACGGCCACGATCCGGTCCGCAGCCCGCAGCGCGAGCCCCAGCAGGCGCTGCTCGGAGTCATCCGCGCGGACGAACTCGTGCACGATAAAGATCGTCCGCGGCCACCCGAGCAGGGCCTTGGCCAGTCCCGGAACGAGGAACAGCAGGCGCGCGTAGGGGCCCCTCGTGATAACGGCCGGATAGCACGACACGACGACGTCCGGACGTGGCCGCGCAAACCGCGGCCAGGCTCTGAGGAACGCCCGCACGCCCCAGTCGCGCAGCGGCGCCAGCACGCGGGGTGGCCCATCGTCCACGGCCGCAGATCGGGCGCCGGTGACGACCGTGACGTCGTGGCCGGCACGCACGAGCGCCACCGCGAGTCCGCGCGTGTAGGCGCCGACTCCGCAGGCGACGGGCGGATAGGAGGGATTGAAGAGGAGGATCCTCAAGCGGCGCACGCGGACCCTCCGGCATCCAGGCGGCGAGGGCCCTCCCGGCAACGACCCTCCCTCTCCATAGCGTCCGCGAGGGGCGGATCACGCTCAGAGGAAGGTGTGGATAGCATCCGCGCTGAGGATATTGGACCGTCGGCCTCGCGCCGCCCGCTCGGCACTGGCTGGAAGACCGACTCTCCCCACATGCACATCGCGCTCGTCCACCATCACGTCGGCGGGAAGGCCGGCGGCGGCGGCGGCGTGCGGCTGATGCTCGAGCTCGGGACCGGACTTGTCAGGCGCGGTCACCGCGTGACCGTCGCCTGCCACGACTTCCTTCCCAACAGCGAGTTCTCCTACGCATCGGATCAGCTCGAGATTCGGTCGGTCAGGCGCGGCACCTGCGAGATGCCCACCGGCAACAGGGCGCTGGCCCGCCGCTTCTGGCTGGACATGCCGAAGGTCGCCCGGCTCGTGCCCGACGACGCTGATGTCGTCAACGCGCACGAGTGGATCGCACTGCGGCCCGGGCGGATCGCCGCCGGGCGCCTGTCGGTTCCGCTCGTGTGGACGCGCAACGACGAATCGCTCTGGGAGCGGGCGATCGTGCCGGAGCTGACGATCACCGGCCCCCGCCCGCCGCTGCGCCGTGCGCTGCAGGCCGCCCTCACGTGGCCCGACCTGCTCGACGCCCGCCGCGCGAGCGCGATCGCGGTGCTGAGCGCGCAGCAGGTCGAGATGGTCCGTCGCAGCTACCACAGGGATGCTGTCGTCGTGCCCGTCGGCCCGGCGGCGAGCTTCTTCGATCCACCCGACCGGGCCGCGGCGCGCGCCCGGCTGGGCGTCGGCGACGACGTCTTCCTGGTCGTGGGCTCGGGCATCCTCGTCGAGCACCGGCGGTTCGAGGACCTCATCGAGGCGATGGCGCTGCTGGCCGACGATCCCTCGATCCACGCGCTGATCGCGGGCTCAGACCACGTCGACCCGGCGTACGCGGACCGGCTTGCTCGGGAGATATCCGCGCGCGACTTGGCGGGCCGCGTGAGGCTGCCGCGAAGGGCGCTCTCAGACGCGGAACTGAGGGACACCTACGCCGCCGCCGACGTGTTCGTGATCCTAAGCCAGCGCTACGCGTGGGGGCTTGCGCCGCTCGAGGCGATCGCGTCGGGAACGCCGGTGATACTCACACCCGGCGCAGGCGTCTACGACGTGCTCGCCGGCCACCCGGGCGTGCAGACGGTCCCGGCGCAGGACCCGCGCGCAACGGCTGAGGCGATCCGCGCCTGGCGATCGGGCGAGGGCCGGCAGGGGCTCGAGTCCACGCGCGCCTGGCTGCGCGAGGAGTACGCGTTCGACTCCTATGTGGCCCGGATGGAGCGGATCTACACGGACGTTCTCAGTGGTGATAAGCCAGGACGCATCGGCTCATACTGACCCCCATTCGCACCGCTCGCGCGAGAACGTCCACGACGCGCCCGGATCCTTCACCCACGCAGATCCCTGAGCAACCCCTCGGGCAGCCAGCCGAGCAGCCAGACCGTTGCCAGGTAGAGAGCCACCGCCAGGACGGCGAGCGCGAGTGACGGCACGCCCGGGACGAGCACGAGGCAGGCAAAGGGCACTGCCAGGACGATCGAGCGAACGACCGGCGCCATCGATATCGCGTGCGGTGCCATCGCGCGGCCCAGCACGAGCGCTGACGCACTGGCGATCAGGATCTCGCCGAATGCCGTCGCCGCGGCGGCACCGGCGGCGCCGTAGGTCGGCGCGAGCAGGACGGTCAGGATTATGTTCGTAATGAGCGGTCCGCAGGCCAAGAGCAGGATCGCGCGGTGGCGGCCGAGGCTCAGCAGCGCGTACACCAGCACCGCCGCGACGAACGATCCCAGCAGGCCGAGACACTGGATCTGAAGCACTTCCGCCGCCGGCTTGAATTTGGGTCCCGCGACGATCGCAATGATGTCCTTGGAGCCGACGAAGACGCCGAGCACGACGACCGTGCCGAAGATCGTCGCGGCGACGAGGGTCCGCTGAACGCCAAACTGCAGCCGTGCGTGATCGTTGCCCGCGGCGCGGGAGAAGATCGGCAGCGCGGACCCGACGATCAAACCCGGGAGCGCGAACAGCACGCCGACCACCCGAAAGGACGCGCTGAAGTACCCGGTCTGGTGTTCGTTGGAGATCAGCGAGATCAGGATCAGCGCGACGCTGAAGTAGAGCGCGCCCGCGGCCGTCGCCGCCGCGAACGGCCACACGTCGCGCATCAGACGCCGCCATGCGGCGTAGTCGAAATGCGGCAGCAGCGGAGCCTCCCCGTGTATGAGGATCGCGGTCGGCAGCGCCACGATGACCGCCACGGGCACGGTGAGGATCAGAAACGGGAGCAGACTGGCCCCGGCGACCGCCAGGATGACGATCCCAGCGATGCTCAGGACCTGCTTGGCGAGTTCCAGGCCGGTGATCCAGCCAAAGCGCAGTCGCGCCGCGAGGACCGCCGTCCAGGTGAGCTGGAGGCTCTGGAGGACCATCGCCAGTGCCCCGGCCGCCACTCCGATCACCAGAACCCGCGGGTAGCCGGCCACCGCGGTGAAGGCGATCGCGACAATCGCGGCCCCGCTTGACAGGACCAGCCGCAGGCCGACGATATCCCGCATCACCGTGCGGTTGTCCGTTGCCGAGCGTGCAGACAATTCGCGCACCGCGATACTCCACAGTCCGACATCGGTCAGGCCCGCGAACAGCGCGACGATCGTCGTCGCGGTGACGTAGCGGCCGGAGTCCCCCACGCCGAGATGCCGGAACAGGAAGGCGGCCGAGACGATGCCGAGCGCGGCGCCAACGAGGTAGCCGCCCACACGTAGCAGACCACCTCGCGCAGCTCTCGGCCCGGCCTGTGATGTCACAAGCACGTCGTCGCTGCGTGCGTTTGCGACGGAGGAGCTCACCTCCGGCCACGGTATCCGACCGCGACGTCGTTGCGGCCGTCGGGACACGACGGCGCTCCGCTTTCTATGCGCACACTCTGCCTTACGCAGCCCGGGCGACCGGGCCTCCGCGCCGGCTCAACCTCCGCGCGCCGCTCGCTCGAGCACCTCCAGCGTGCGCCCGGCGAAGCTCGCCCATGAGAACCGCTGCGCGCGCTCGGCCGCGAGGATGCCGAGCTCCGTGCGACGCTCCGGCGATCTCAGCAGTCGTTCGAGCCCCGCCGCGATGCTCGTGACGTCCCTCGCGTCGGCATACTCGACGGCCTCGCCGCCGATCTCCGGCAGCGATGAATTCGCCGCCGTGAGAACGGCGGCGCCGGCAGCCATCGCCTCGAGCACGGGCAGGCCGAAGCCCTCCCCGAGCGAGGGGTAGCAGAACACCGAGCAGCGGCGGTAGAGCTCCGCCAGCGCCGCGTCGGAGACGTGACCGAGCAGGATCGCCCGCTCGTCCAGCGAGCGCAACGCGTCGAGGGTCTCGCCTGTCTCCCAGCCGAGCGCTCCCACCACGACGAGCGGATGACGCGCCTGCACCGCCTCGTCTAGCTCAGCGTAGGCGGCCACCAGTCGTGGCAGGTTCTTGCGCGGCTCGAGCGTGCCGACGGCCAGCACGAAGCCGGGCTCGGGGAGCGGCTCGGTCGGCGCCGATCCGGCGAGCGCCGGCGAGGTCCCGAGCAGCGCCACCGTCGTCCTCCCGGCGGCAGCCGGGAAGCGTGCGGCCAGCGCATCCGCGGTCGCCTGTGAGATCGCGATGATCGCCGCGACGCGTCGCACACAGGCACCGAGCGTGAGGCGCTCGATGACCGCCGAACGGCGATTCGGTCGCATCGCGGGCTCGAACGTGACGAGGTCGTAGACGATCGCCACGGACGGCGTGCGCATCAACAGCGGTGTCAGGTAGGAGTTGCTCGACAGGAACACGTCGCACTCGCGCTGTGCCGCGCGCGCGGTGCGCAGGTGCCACCACGGGTCGCGGGTCGCTATCTCCCGCCATTGAAAGCGCGCATCAAGCGGCTCCTCCCAGCGCGTCCGCGCGTAGCAGAGATAGGTGTGTACGTCCTCGCGGGCTGCGAGCGCCCGCAACAGCTCGCGCACGACCCGCCCGCGCCCGGCCGGTACATCGACCGCCGCACGAGCGTCGATGCCGATCCTCAGCGGGCGTGCCGAGCTCATCCGCCGCGGCTATGTGCCGTCGCCCTCACTGGAGCGCCTTGATCTGGGCCATGGTGACCGCGCGCACGTCGGCACCCTCCCGTAGCGCCCGATACCACTCGACGATGCTCTGAAGCGTCGCGTCGAGAGCGACCGGCGGACGCCAGCCAAGGCGGGTTCGCGCACGGGAGGAGTCGAGCTTCAGGTAGCGGGCCTCATGGGGATTGGGACCGTCGTCAAATTCCCATCGGATCTCATCCGGCCACAGCTCGCCGATGCGCTCGACGATCCAGCCGACCGGGCGTGCGTCCTCCTCGGCGGGCCCAAAATTCCACCCCGCCGCGAGCTCGGGCGAGTCCCACAGCGCCTGCGCAAGTGCCAGGTAGCCGCTCAGCGGGTTCAGCACATGCTGCCACGGGCGGACCGAGTTTGGGTTTCGTATGCGCACCCGCCCGCCGGCCAGCGCGGCCCGCATGATGTCCGGCACCAGCCGATCCTCGCCCCAGTCGCCACCGCCGATGACGTTGCCAGCGCGCGCAGAGGCAATCCTCGTGCCATCGCCATCCAGAAAGAAGGACCGGCGATACGCGGCCGTGACGAGCTCGGCACACCCCTTTGAACCCGAATAGGGGTCGTGACCGCCCATCGGCTCGACCTCACGGTAGCCCCACTCCCACTCGCGGTTCTCGTAGCACTTGTCGGAGGTCACGTTGACGAGCACGCGCACGCCGTCACCGTTCCGACGGACGGCATCAAGGACGTTGACCGTGCCCATGACGTTGATCTGGAACGTCTCGCGTGGCTCGACGAAGGAGCGACGCACGAGCGACTGCGCCGCCATGTGGATGACGACCTCCGGGCGGGCCGCCGCCACCGCCGAGGCCACCGCATCGGCTTCGCACACGTCGCCCTCGATGCTCTCCATGCCCTCCCCCACGCGCGCCAGCTCATAGAGCGACGGCTGCGCCGGCGTCTTCGCGGAGAAGCCCGTCACCCGCGCGCCGAGATCCTGGAGCCACAGCGCAAGCCACGCGCCCTTGAAGCCCGTGTGCCCCGTGATCATCACACGGCGGTCCCGCCAGAAGTCGGGGTCCACGCTCCCGACGCGCGGCAGATCTGCGCTGGCCATCGGCTGCGCTAGGCCCACGTCCGCCAGGGAGCCGCGCCGGAGCGCCACAGCTCTTCGAGCTCGTTGCGGTCGCGCAGCGTGTCCATCGCCCGCCAGAACCCCTCGTGGCGGTAGCAGGCGAGCTGGCCCTCCTCGAGCGAGACGACGCGCATCGGCTCCTGCTCCCAGACGCTGTCGTCGCCGTCGATGTACCGGTCGGCCCCGGGCGAGAGCACGAAGAAGCCCCCATTCGCCCAGCCTCCGTCGCCGCGTGGTTTCTCCTCTGAGCCCCCCAACCCGTGTCCCATCGATGTTCAGCGCGCCGAAGCGGCCGGGGGGCTGCACCGCGGTGACAGTGGCCAGCGTTCCCTGCTCGCGGTGGAAGGCGACGACCGCCGTGATGTCCATGTCGCCCACGCCGTCGCCGTAGGTGAAGCAGAAGTCCTCATCGCCGACGTACTCGATGACCCGCTTGAGCCGCCCCCCGGTCATCGTGTGCTCACCGGTGTCCACGAGTGTCACCCGCCAGGGCTCGGTCTCGGAGCGATGTACCTCCATGCCGCCTCCGGCCAGGTCGAAGGTCACGTCGCACGTGTGCAGGTAGTAGTTGGCGAAGTACTCCTTGACCAGATAGCCCTTGTAGCCGAGGCAGATCACGAACTCCTCGATCCCATGGGCAGCGTAGATCTTCATGATGTGCCACAGCATCGGCTTGCCGCCGATCTCCACCATCGGCTTGGGACGCACGGCCGTCTCCTCGCTCAATCGCGAACCGAAACCTCCGGCCAGGATCACCGCCTTCACTGCAGGCAGATTATTGGACGCCGGTCGCGCTCAGGCCTCTCTCACCGCTCATGCACGCCCACGACGTTGGATGAGCCGGCCGCGAACGGGTAGTCGGCTTCGGGTTCGGAGAGCACGCGGAACTCGTAGTCGGCCGGCCCCGCGAACCTGAACCGGTAGCTCGCCCGGTAGCGGCCGCGGCCATCGGTGCGGATCACGTCGAACTCGATCCACGGGCTGCCGGGAGAGCGCGCCTCGAGCACCAGCTGCTTGCCGCCCGCCGGGATGGGCCTGCCCGAGCAGCCTCCCGCGGAAGAAGATGCTCCGGCCCACGCTCGCCGTGCGAGGGGCGATGCTCAGGGAGATACCCGCGCGCATCTGGAGCGTCAGCGTCCGCGTCGCCGCCGGCGCGGCATCACCGAGATGGCTACGGTAGACAAAGAGCAGCGTCCGCGATGACAGGCCCGGCGCCACGCGCATGCTGAAGCGTCCGTTCGCCCCCGTGCGCGGGCTTGCCATCGTCACCGGCTTCGCGCCGGAATAGGCCGGCGTGGCAACCACTTCGATCACGGCGCCCGAGATCGGCACGCCGCCGGGTCCCGTCAGCCGACCGTCGACCCACTCGGAGCTTCCGTACGCGCGCGTGATCCGCTCCCTGCTCGTGCCCTTCCAGCTTGCGCTCAGCTTCGCCTGGGCGGAGGCGTCCGTCCCGTTGGCCGGTCCTGGAGCGCCGGGGTTTGCGACCGTTATCTGCCGGTCGAGCACGGTCGCCGCGTTCCCGGCGGCGTCGATCACGCTCACGATCAGATGATGCGGGCCGTTGCTCACCTTCGTGGTGTCGAACGGCACGTCCGCACTCACGGACGCAGCGCACGGATGGACGTACAGGAAGGCCGCCAGCCCGTCCGTCGTCTGCCCCACGTTCCTGCACCGCCCCCCGTTTTCGTCCACCACCGTGCTCTGCACCACCTGGCCGTCGACGCTGAACACCGCCTCATACACGCCCGACCCGGGGTCCGTCGCGCTGAACGCCACGTCGCTCGAGCCCTGCACAACCGGCGCATTCGCCAGTTCCCCGCTCACGTTGCTCGCGGTTGGCCCCGCGCTCTGTTCGAGCACGATGTCCGCGGCGTACAGGTCCACGACGGCTGCATAGCCGCTTTGGTCGTGTTCGCCTTCCTTGCATTCGAACTTTGCCGTCCCTCCGCATGAGGCCTCTACGTAAAGACGCGAACTCAGGTTGGAGACGGGCACGACAACGCGATTCTCGGCCGACTGAGGCTGAGCGAGATCTCCCTTGTCAGTGCATCCCAAACCAAAGAGGCATTCTTCAAAGATGTCGGTTTCAGTTGGACCCGCGAGCCAGAACTCATACGCAGCATCCACGCAACGCTCCGCCAGCGGCGTCGCCCGCGCGCCACAGCGTCGCGGCCGCGATGCTCTCGCCGGCGGGAGCTTCAAACGCCCATGTAGCGCTGTCAGCATCGGCGGTACGCTTCGCGTCGCCGAGAGCGGCGATCAGTGCGCCACCGCGTTCGCAGGTGTCTTCGGCGTAGACCGCCGGCCCGGCCACAGACCCAACTCCACCCATCCGCCGGAGCGCTTTCGCCCGAGGGGGTTCGGCATGTGTACACGTGGTACTCGCCCGCTTGGGCATCGGCCGCGATTGCGGCCATTGCCAGGCCTGCCACGAACCACGCCTTCAGTAACCGCAAGGTCATCTCAAACCCTTGTCGCTCGGTGAGGCCTCATGCCCCCCCCCCGATTCTTTCACGTGGCGCTCGGCACAGCTCCGGCGCAGCGCCGACGGGTGTTTTGACCGGTGGCGGCAGCGCTGTCGCAGGGACTCGCGAGCGTGTCTCCCGAGCGGCGCCGGTTACGATGGGCGCGCCATGGCCGTTCCCCTCTTCGACACGTCCACACCCCTCGAGCCGCTGCGGAAGGAGATTGTCGAGCGCCTCACGGCGGTCGTTGACGGCGGGCGCTACATCCTCGGGCCGGAGGTCGAGGCCTTCGAGCGCGAGTTCGCCGAGTACCTCGGCGTCGGGCACGTGGTCGGCGTGGCCAACGGAACCGACGCCCTGACGATCGCCCTGCGCGCAGCGGGCGTCGGGGAGGGAGACGAGGTCATCGTCCCCTCGTTCACCTTCTACGCGACCGCCGAGGCGATCCCCCCGACGGGCGCGACGCCCGTCTTCTGCGACGTCGACGAGAACACGGGCAACGTCACGCCCGAGACCGTGCAGGCGGCCATCACCCCCCGCACGAAGGCCGTGATCGCGGTCGACCTGTTCGGCAATCCGGCGCCCGTGCGGGAGATACGTGAGCAGACCGGCCTGACGGTAGTCGAGGACGCCGCGCAGGCGGCCGGCGCCGTCGCCAACGGTCGCCGCGCGGGGTCGCTCGGGACGGTCTCGACCTTCTCGTTCTTCCCTTCAAAGAACCTCGGCTGCTTCGGCGACGGCGGCGCGATCGTCACCGACGACGAGGGCATCGCCGAGAGCGCCCGGATGCTGCGCTTTCACGGGTCCCGCGACAAGGTCCTGTTCGAGGAGGTCGGCTACAACTCCCGGCTGGACGAGCTCCAGGCCGCGGCGCTGCGCGTGCTGCTTCCCCACCTGGATGGATGGACGGCGGGCCGCCGGGCGGGCGCCGGCGCCTATGAAGAGGCCGGGCTCGGCTCGCTCGTCGCCACGCCGACCGTCAACGCGGGCGTCGAGCCCGCCTGGCACCTCTACGTCGTGCGCCACCCCGACGCCGACGAGCTCGCCGGCAGGCTCGCCGAGGTCGGCGTGCAGGCGCGAGGCTACTACCGCACGCCCGTTCACCGCCAACCCGCCATGGCGCGATGGGGAGCCCACGTCGAGCTGCCCGTGACCGACGAGCTCGCACGGACGAACCTCGCGATCCCGATGAGCCCGGTGCTGAGCGCCGAGCAGGTGCGGGAGGTCGTCGAGGCCATCGCCACGGCGCTCGCGGCACTCCGAGCCGCTCCCGCGGTGAGCGCTCCCGGCGCACTGCCGAGTCGAGGATGAGCGAGCCGCTGCGCGTCGGGGTCGTCGGGCTTGGCTACTGGGGCCCGAACCTGGCTCGCAACTTCCACGCGCTCCCGGGCTCCGAGCTCGTCTGGTGCTGTGACCCCTCGCCGGCGGCCCGCGAGCGCACCGCGCCGATCGTGCCCGGGGCGAAGATGACCGACCGGATCGAGGAGCTCTTGGAGGACGAGACGCTCGACGCGATCGTGCTGGCCACGCCCGTGCCGACACACGCCGAACTGGCGGTCCGCGTGCTCGATGCAGACAAGCACTGCTTCGTCGAGAAGCCCCTGGCCCAGTCGGTCGCGGACGCCGAGCGCGCGGTCGCGGCGGCCGAGCGCTCCGGCCGCACGCTGATGGTCGGCCACCTGCTCGAGTACCACCCCGGCGTGCGCAAGCTCAAGCAGCTCGCCGAGACGGGCGAGCTGGGCGAGATCTACTACATCTACGGCAACCGCCTGAACCTGGGCAAGGTGCGCGCCGACGAGAACGCCCTGTGGAGCCTCGGGGCGCACGACGTCTCGGTGCTGCTGCATCTGGTCGAGCAGGAGCCCGACGAGCTGAGCGCCCGCGGTGAGTCCTATCTGCGCTCGGGCGTCGAGGACGTCGTCTTCTGCTTCCTGCGCTTCCCCTCCGGAATCTCCGCGCACCTGCACCTCTCGTGGCTCGACCCGCACAAGGAGCGCCGCTTCACGGTCGTCGGCTCCAAGCGCATGGCCACGTTCGACGACATGGCGGCGGAGGGAAAGCTCACGGTCTACGACAAGGGCTTCGATGAGGACACGCGCTCCTACGGCGAGTACATCACGCGCAGCGGTGACATCTTCTCGCCGCGCATCTCCAACGACGAGCCGCTGCGACTGGAGTGTGAACACTTCCTCGCCGCGATAAGGGACGGCACGCCACCGCGCTCGGACGCCCACAGCGGGCTGCGGGTGGTGCGCGTGCTGGAGCGCCTTCAGGAGGATCTCGAGCGCAGTCGCCGCACCTGACGGCCCGTCAGCGGACGAAGCTGATCGGCAGCTCCGCGAGCCCGTAGATGCCCGTGATGCTCTCGAAGGCCGGCTCGCCGTCGAGCTCGAGCTCGTGCATGCGCGGGGCCAGGAACGCGAGCGCCTCCTGCAGCTCGGCCCGCGCGAGGTTGGCGCCCAGGCAGTAGTGCACGCCGGCGCCGAACGTCAGCACGCGGGCACGGGCGCGCTCGGCGGTGATGTCGAACGCCTCCGGACCGCCCGCCCCGCCGGCCGCCTCCTCGAGGTCGCGGTTGCCGGTGAACGCGCACACCATCACCACCGTCCCCTCCGGAAACGTCACGTCGCGGAAGGTCACCTCCTCGGTCGTGATGCGCGCGGTGAACGGCGTGATCGGCTCATAGCGCAGCCCCTCCTCGACCGCCTGCTCGGCCAGCGTCGGGTCCGCTTCGAGCATCGCCCACTGCTCGGGGTGTTCGGCCAGCAGCCTGATCGTGTGGGCGAGCTGGCTCTGGCTCGTGTCCACGCCGCCGACGAGCACGTTGAACACGAGGTTGATGCACTCCACCTCGTCGAGCCTGTCGCCCTGATCCTCGGCCTCGATCAGCCGCGAGATCAGGTCGTCGCCGGGGTCGCGACGCCGGGCGTCCACGAGCGCGCGCGCGTACTCGTAGAACTCCTCCACGGCCTGCTCGATCTGATCGCGCTCGCTCGGCCATGCTCGCCGCGTCGAACTGCCGCTGGATCCAGTTCGACCAGTGGTGGAGCTTCGGCGCATCCTCGATCGGGGCGCCCATCACCGTCGCGATCGTGAGCGACGGATAGGGCTTCGCGAACGCCTGCACGAACTCGCAGGAGATCCTTCCCCGCCCGCCCCCGCCGTCCGCACCGGCCAGCGGCGCATCGGCGATCGCCTGCGCGTACAGCTCCTCCAGGAACCCCCTCATGGCGGGCCTGTAGCGCTCCACCGCGCGCGGCGACAGCGCCGGGTTGACGAGGCTTCGCAGCCGCGTGTGGTCGGGGCCGTTGAGGTGCAGGATGTTGCGCCGCATCTGCTCATACAGCGGCCCCTCGCCCACGCCGAAGATCTCGGCGATCTTCATCCCCGGGAAGATCGCCGCGCGCGTGCGCAGGAAGAACTCCCCCGACTCGCGGTCGAGCGCCATGTAGCCGTAGGGACCCTCCGCCAGCCACCCCTGCGAGCGCAGCTCGTCCATCGCGGCATGGAAGCGCTCCCCGCGCATCGACGGATCGGAGTAGTCGAAGGCGGGCAGCTCCAGCTCGCTGACGAGCGTCATCGGTGAGCTTCTATTTCTTGGGGTGCACGGTCTGCTTGAGCGTGGCGCCGGGCGAGAACTTGGGTGCCTTGGAAGCCTTGATCTTGACGGGCTCGCCCGTCCTCGGGTTGACACCCTTGCGCGCGGCGCGTTTGACGACGGAGAACTTGCCGAAGCCGGTGATGATGACGTCCTCTCCCTTCTTCAGCGTCTTGCCCACCGTGCCCTCGAACGAGTCGAGCGCGCGGGCGGCGTCCGCTTTGGCGAGACCGGTGTCCTTGGCGATCGCATCGATCAGCTGGGACTTGTTCATCGGGTGCTTCCTTTCAATTAGATATGACAGGCGAGCCGGCAGGGTACCGTGCCAGCTTCTTGCCCGGGTTCATCAGGCCCTTGGGATCGAACGCACGCTTGACCTGCTCGTGCAGCTCGCACCGCGCGCGTGTCCCACTGGGACTCGAGCTGACCGCGCTTCAGCCACCCCACGCCGTGCTCGCCGGTCGACCGATCCCCCGAGCGAGATCGCCAGCGCGAACAGCTCCTCGCGCGACCGCCTCGGCCGCGTCGAGCTCCGCCTCCGCGGCGGGGTCGACGAGCACGGTCGCATGCACGTTCCCGTCGCCCCCGTGCCCCCACGCGCACGAGCGCAGGCCGTGGCGTGCGGCGATCTGCTCGAACCCGCTCGAGCCCCTCGGCCAGCCGCTCGACGGGGAACACGACGTCCTCGCTGACCTTCGCCCCGCGCACGGCCGTCACCACCGCGGTTGACGCCGTCGCGCCAGCGCCACAGCGAGCCGGCGTCGGGCGGCTCGTGAACGGCCACCGCCGCCGGACCGAGCAGCTCGAGCAGCCCCCGCGCGCTGGGCTTCGGCCTGCGCGCGCGTGCCGTCGACCTCGACGATCAGCGCGAAGCCGGCCTGCGCGGGGACCTCCGGTACAGCGTCCCTTGATCCCCGGCTCTCGCGCAGATAGGCGCCGGCCACGATCCCGAGCGTCTCGCCGTCGAGGAAGTCGAGCACCGACGGCTCGAGGCCCGCGGCGAACACCTCGCCGATCGCCGCACAGCCCTCGGCTCGCGTGCGCAGGAACACGACCAGCGGCCAGCGCCGCCTCCGGCGCCGGCAGCAGGCGCAGGCGCACGGCCGTGATCACGCCGAGCGTCCCCTCCGAGCCGATCAGCAGCCGCTTCAGGTCATAGCCGGCGACGTCCTTGCCGATCCACCCGCCGAGCTCGATGAGCTCCCCGGGCGCCACCACGACCTCCAGCCCGCTCACCCAGTTGCCGGTCACGCCGTACTTGAGCGCGTGCGGCCCGCCTGCGTTCGTGGCCACGTTCCCGCCGATCTGCGACTGCTCGGCGGCGCCCGGGTCCGGCGCGAACATCAGCCCGTTCTCCCGCGCCAGGCGCTGCACGTGGCGCGTGGTGACGCCCGCCTCGGGATGGATGCGCCACAGCGCGGGCTCGAGCTCGCGCACCCGCGCGCAGGCGCTCCAGCGAGCACACCACGCCGCCGGCCAAAGCCACCGCACCGCCCGTCAGCCCGGTGCCGCCACCCCGCGGGGACGATCGGCACGTCGTGCTGCGTAGCACCAGCGCACCACCCCGGCGACCTCCTCGGCGCTGCCCGGCAGCACGACCGCCTCGGCGCGTCCCTCGACGCCCCGCCGCCGCGCGGCGTCGTGGTTGTACGGCGATCCGGCGGGCGCCTCCAGCACATGCTCGGCGCCCACCAGCCGGCTCAGCTCACTGTGCATAGCTTGCAAGCCAGGCTAGCGGTTGGGTGGTGGGTAGGATTCGGAGGTGTCATGGCGGTCAGCGCGAAGCCCTCCACGGGGGCAAAGCCCGACTTCCGGACCCTGTCGGGCGAGCCGGTGCGCGAGCTGTACACGCCCGAGGACCTCCCGGCCGGCATCGGCGGCCCCGAGGACCCGATCGGGCGCCCGGGCTCCTACCCGTTCACGCGCGGCATCCACGAGTCGATGTACCGCGGGCGGCTGTGGACGATGCGCCAGTTCGCGGGCTTCGGCACGAGCGAGGAGACCAACGAGCGCTTCCACTACCTGCTCGAGCACGGCCAGACGGGCCTTTCGACCGCGTTCGACATGCCCTCGCTGATGGGCCACGACTCCGACCAGCGCGCGCTCGCTCGGGCGAGGTCGGCCGCGAGGGCGTCGCGATCGACACGCTCGACGACATGCAGACGCTGTTCGCGGGCATCGACCTGGGCGAGGTGTCGGTGTCGATGACGATCAACGCCCCCGCGGCGATCATGCTCGCCTTCTACGTCGTGGCCGCGGGCTCGGACCCCGCCCGACCCGACCCCGCCCGAGCGGCTCTCGGGCACGATCCAGGCGGACATCCTCAAGGAGTACATCGCCCAGAAGGAGTGGTGCTTCCCGATCGACCCGGCGATGCGCCTGTGCGGCGACATGATCGAGTGGTGCACGCGGCAGATGCCGCGCTGGCACCCGATCTCGATCTCCGGCTACCACATCCGCGAGGCCGGCTCGACGGCCCAGCAGGAGCTCGCGTTCACGCTCAAGGACGGCCTCACCTACGTCGAGCAGGCGCGTCGAGCGCGGCCTCGACGTCGACGAGTTCGCGCCGCGCCTGTCGTTCTTCTTCAACGCCCAGATCGACTTCTTCGAGGAGATCGCCAAGTACCGCGCCGCGCGGCGCATCTGGGCGCGGGAGCTGCAGCGAGACGTTCGGCGCGAAGGACCCGCGCTCGTGGCAGATGCGCTTCCACGCGCAGACCGCCGGGGTCAGCCTCACCGCGCAGCAGCCGCTCAACAACATCGTGCGCACGACCATCGAGGCGCTCGCCGGCGTGCTCGGCGGCACCCAGTCGCTGCACACCAACTCCTACGACGAGGCGCTCGCGCTGCCGACCGAGGAGGCGGTCACGATCGCGCTGCGCACCCAGCAGGTGATCGCGCACGAGACCGGCGTGACCAACACCGTCGACCCGCTCGGGGGCTCCTACTTCGTCGAGGCGCTGACCGACGAGATGGAGGCGCGCTGCTACGAGTACTTCGCCAAGATCGATCAGCTCGGCGGCATGGTCGAGGCGGTCAAGCGCAACTACCCCCAGCGCGAGATCGCCGACGCGGCGTTCGCGCTCCAGCAGCGAGATCGACGCCGGGCGAGCGGGTCGTGGTGGGCGTCAACCGCTACGCGCTCGCCGAGGAGCAGCCGCTGCCGACGCTGCGCATCGACCCGGCGCTCGAACGCAAGCAGATCGGCCGCCTGCAGGCCGCGCGCGCGAGCGCGACGGCGCGGCCGTCGAGCGCACGCTGGCGGCGCTGCGCGAGGACGCCGCGCACGATGAGCGCAACCTGATGGAGCCGCTGCTCGATTGCGCCCGCGCGCACGCCTCCGAGGGCGAGATCGTCGAGTCGCTGCAGCAGGTGTTCGGCGACTACACCGAGACGCCCGTCTTCTGAAGGGCGGGCTGGGGTGCATGACCAAGCCATCTGCCGAACCCTCAGAGCGCTACCGGCGCCTGCCCACCGGTACGCACGGACTCGACCCCGAGGACGTCCGGCGCGACCAGCGCGAACGTCTGCAGAGGGCGATGATCGAGCTGATCGCCCGTCGCGGATACCGGGCCGTGCGCATCCTCGACGTCACCAAGCTCGCGCGCGTCTCGCGGCCGACCTTCTATGAGCTGTACGCCGACAAGGAAGCCCTCTTCCTCGGCGCATACGACGAGATCGCCGAGCGCGCGGCGAAGGCGGTCACGGCGGCCTATGAAGCGCGAGGGCACCGCGGACGACACCTGCGGGCAGGGATACGCGCGTTCTGCGAGCTCGCCGCCGCCGAGCCCGAGGCGATGTCGCTGTTCGTGCTCGGCGCCTTCGGCGCGGGCGCCAAGGCGCTCGAGCGTCGCAAACTCACGCTGCGAGGCGCTCGAGCGGGTGATCCGCTCGAGCCGCGATCCCGCCTCGACCGAGCGGACCATCGATCTGACGGTCAAAGCTCATCCTCGGCGGCGTGCGCGAGGTGACCGCCACGCGGCTGCGCCGGGACGCTCAGCAGAGCTGCCCGAGCTCGCCGACGAACTGGCCGCCTGGGCCTCCTGCTACCCGCCTGAAGCTTCCGCGGGCGCTGCGTGCGCCGGCGGCCACCGCAGCCCGCGCAGCCGACCGGCCGAGCGCACCATGATCGAGCGAGCGCACGCGCCAGGTGAAAGGGCCGCCTGCCGCAGCGGCCGCCATGCCCTGTCGCGCAAGCTTCGTCGTGAAGAACCAGCGCGAGCGGATCATCGAAGCGACCGCGGCGACGTCGCCGCGAAGGGCCTCGCCGGCCTGACGATCCCCGAGATCGCCCGGCGCGCGAACGTCTCCCACCAGACGTTCTACGAGATCTATCCGACCAAGCACGACGCATTCCTCGGCGCGCTGAAGGTCAGCATGCACCAGGCGCTGCTCGTCTCCGCCAGGCCATGACGCGCTACCAGACGATTGGCCGCGCGCGCTCGCGGCCGGCTTGCGCGCGCTGATCGAGTACATCGCCTCCGAGCCCGACCACGCGCATCTGAGCCTCGTGGACACGTTCGCCGCGAGCCCCGACGCGATCGAGATCCGCGACGAGGCCCTGAGCGCCTTCTGCCGCGTACCTCGCACCCGGCTATCAGCTCGCCGGCAGCCGCCGCGAGGTGCCCGTGATCGCCGCCGAGGCGATCACCGGAGGCATCTGGCAGATCCTCCACGACTACATCGACAGCGGCCGCATCAGCCGAGCTCGAGGGCATCTGGCGCCGCAGGTCATCTACCTGGCGCTCGTGCCCGTTCTTCGGACCCAGGGCAGCGCGCTCAAGCGGCCGATCAGCCCGCCACGCGCAGGTAGGCGAGCACGGCGAGCACGCGCCGGTGATCGTCGTCGCAGGCGGGCAGGTCGAGCTTGGAGAAGATGTTGGTGATGTGCTTCTCGACCGCGCCCGGGCGTGACCACGAGGCTCTCGGCGATCGCCGTGTTCGATCGTCCCTCGGCCATCAGCTCGAGCACGTCGCGCTCGCGCGTGGTCAGGCGAGTCAAGCGCGTCCGTGGAGGAGTCGCGCGGCACGAGCAGCTGGGTGACGACCTGGCGGTCGAGCACCGTGCCCCCGTCGGCCACGCGCGCGAGCGCGTCCAGGAATGCCCTGACGTCGCCGATCCGCTCCTTCAGCAGATACCCGATCCCCGCGGTGTTCTCGCCGATCAGCTCGCTGGCGTAGGCCGTCTCGACGTACTGGGAGAGCACGAGCACCCCGAGCGCGGGCTGCCTGCGGCGCGCCTCGATCGCCGCCCTCAGCCCCTCGTCGCTGAACGTCGGCGGCAGGCGCACGTCCACGATCGCCAGGTCCGGCTGATGCCCGGCGATCGCCCTCAACAGCCCGGGCCCGTCTTCGACCTGGGCCACCACCTCGATCCCGTTCTCACGCAGCAGCGCCACGAGCCCCTCGCGCAGCAACGCGAGATCCTCGGCGATCACTACCCGCACGGAATGCTCACCTCCACCACGGTGCCCTGCGCCGTCGGGGCTCACGACGGCTCAGGCTTCCGTCGAGGGCCTCCACGCGGGCGCGCAGCCCGGCAAGCCCCGAGCCGCCGGGGTCGGCGCCGCCGCGGCCGTCGTCGCCCACGATCACGACCAGCGCCCGGTGCTCGTCGCCGAGGCGGACCCAGCTGCGCCGCGCGCCGGCGTGCTTGGCGGTGTTGGTCAGCGCCTCGGCGATCACGAAATAGGCGGCGCTCTCGACGGCCGGCGCAAGACTGCGACGGGTGTTCGCCTGGACCGCCGTACCCAGCCCGTAGCGGGCCGCGAGCGACTCGACGGCCGCGACCAGCCCGCGATCGGCGAGCAGCGGCGGGACGATCCCGCGCGCGAGGTCGCGCAGCTCGGCGATCGCGTGATGGGCCTCACGCTGGGCCTCGCCGATCAGCTGCCGCACCTCCGGCTCGCTCGTCGGCGCGCAGCTCGGCGCGGCCCAGCTGGAGCGTCAGCGCGACCAGCCGCGCCTGTGCCCCGTCGTGCAGGTCGCGCTCGATGCGCCGCAGCTCGGCGGCCTGCGCGTCAACGGCCTGGCGGCGCGTGCGCGTCAGCAGGTCGATCCTGGCCCTCAGCGCGCGGCGCCCGCGGGCGACCAGCACGCGGTCGTGCAGCGCGATCAGCGAGTAGGCGCTACCCGCGGTGGCGAGGCCGAGCAGCGCCCATGCGGGCCAGAACTCGTGCACGCCCGCCAGCAGCCAGGTGAGCATCCACGTCATCAGCAGGATCACGGCGGCGACGCTGACGAGCGCCCACACGCATGCGACCCGGCGCACGGCGCCGCGCGGATGTCGCCAGGCCCAGCGCGCCGTGAAGTCGAGCAGCACCGGCACGATCAGACCCAGCCAGACCCAGGCCGGCCAGAAGTACCCCTGCCCGTCGAGCGCCCAGATCGCGGTCAACAGGACCGCGGTCAGAGCGGCGAGGCGGCGAACCAGCGAGCGGGCATACTCAGCCAGCGACAGTCCGGCCGCCAGCGTCGGCATCCACCGCCGGGGCGCCCCGGGGGCGCAGCCGGGACATCCGGCGATCTGAGCTCGCTCGCCCATCGCGCCAATCCTCGCACGGCGCAGGCGTGTGCGGCATCACCCCGTGAGCGCCTTGGCCGCCTGCC
Source organism: uncultured Solirubrobacteraceae bacterium (assembly GCA_963730575.1). Lineage (GTDB taxonomy): Bacteria > Actinomycetota > Thermoleophilia > Solirubrobacterales > Solirubrobacteraceae > Palsa-744. The sequence continues at coordinate 542,080 of CAVSSG010000002.1, read as the reverse complement.
TGTCGTGGCTGACCCGCTGCACATCCCACACCAGCCCGGCGCGCTCCAGGGCCGAGATGAGGATGCCCGAGAAGTCGATCTCCCCGCGGCCCAGCCCGTGGACGGCCGAGGTCGGAAAGGCGTGATGGTTGTTGTGCCAGGCCTCCCCGAAGGAGAGCGGAGCGAGCCACAGCAGGTTGCGCGACTGATCGCTCGGTGGCAAAGCGCCTGCGGCCGAAGAAATGGCACAGCGAGTTGATGCTGTAGGTGACGTGGTGCAGCACGAAGATGCGCGCCACCCCTCCCCACAGCATTCCCTCGAGCCCCGCGCCGACGCGTCCCGCCGATCAGCACGCCGAGGCCGAACGGGATCGCGAGGCCGACGAGCGACCACAGCACGAACGTGGCGTCGACGAAGCTGATCACCGGGTCGGCGACCAGGTCGGGGGCGAAGCGATCGCGCGCCGCCGCGCTGGGAGTGGTTGAAGAGCCACCCCACGTGCGCGTGCGCGAGGCCGCGCAGGGCTCCTCGCAAGCCGACCCCGTGGTCGACGTGCGGGCTGTGCGGGTCACCCAGGCGATCGGAGTAGGCGTGGTGCTTGCGATGGTCGGCCACCCACGAGATCACGGGACCCTCGACGGACATCGTCCCGAGCACCGCGAACAGTCCCCGCATGCCGGCCGAGGTCTTGAAGCTTCGATGGGTGAGCAGGCGGTGAAAGCCGACCGTCACGCCGAGGCCGACCGGGATGTACATGACCAGGAAGATCGCGATGTCGCGCCAGTGGAGCTCGCGGTTCCAGGCCAGCCAGCCGACGATCGCGAGCGCCAGCGGCGGCACGGCGGTGATCACGCGCCGTGATCGCCCGATCCACGTTCACGAGGACGGGCTCGCGGATCTCCTCGGGCGGTCGGACCGGCAGCGCTGCCTCGACCGCCCGACCGGCCGGCGCCGCGTCGAGCCGCCGCATCCGCGGGAGCCTGCTCCGCGGTACTCTGCGACGGGTCCGGCGGGTGCGGCCATGCTCACAATCCTGACCGCGCCGAGCGCCGCACGTCACTGCGGCCGGCCACCGGAAGGCGGCGGCTCTCCCCCCGGGCAGAGAGGGGGATAACCGCGAGACGATGCGCTCCGCGACGCCCGGCGGCGCGCGGGCGCTCAGTCCGCCCGCACGTCCAGCACGACCTTGCCGGTCGCGCGCCGCTCGTCGATCGCCTTCAGCGCCTCGCCGGCCCGCTCCAGCGGGAAGCGCTCGCCGACGATCGGCCGGATGAAGCCCTCGTCGACCATGCGGTCCACCGCCGCGCCGATCTCGCGGTTGAGATCGGGCTTGCCCATCACGTAGGCGCCCCATCCGGCTCCGACCACCTCGGTGTTGCCGAGCAGCAGCCGGTTGACCTTCACCTCCGGGATCGACCCACCGGTGAAGCCGACGACGACCAGACGGCCGTCCTCGCGCAGCGAGCGCAGGCTGTCGGTGAAGCGATCGCCGCCGACCGGGTCGAGCACCACGTCCACGCCGCCGTCCGAGAGAGCCTTGACCTCGTCCTTCCATCGCTCCCTCGAGGCGCAACACCTCATCCGCTCCGGCCTCTTCGGCAACCCGCTGCTTGGCCTCGCTTGAGACGACCGCGATCGTGCGGGCGCCCGACGCGCCTTGGCGACCTGCAGCGCCGCGGTGCCCACGCCGCCGGCCGCACCGTGGACGAGCACCGTCTCGCCCTCCTTCAGGCGCCCGCGCAACACGAGCGCGAAGTAGGCGGTGTGGTAGTTGAGGATCAGACCCGCGCCCTGCGCGAAGTCGAGCTCGGCGGCAGCGCGAACGTGAAGAACTCGGCCGCCACCGCCGTCTCGGCGAAGCCGCCGAGCCCGCAGAAGGCGGCCACGCGGTCGCCCGCCTTCACCTGCGCGTCCGTCGGGGCGCTGCGAACGACGCCGGCGACCTCGCTGCCGGGCACGAACGGCAGCGGCGGTTTGAGCTGGTACTCGCCACGCGTCTGCAGCACCTCGGGGAACGAGACCCCGGCGGCGTGCACGTCGATCACCACGCCGCTGCCGGGGGTGAGCATGCTCGAGGGCTCGGGCTCGGGCAGCTCGACGAGCCGCGAGCGCGCTGTCGGGACCGCTGAGATCGACGATCTGGACGGCTCGCATCGCGGGGATTATGTCTGAGCGGGCTCCCGGCCGGCGCGCGGACGCCAACGGACGGGCGGGCGGGCGCCAACGGACGGGCGGGCGGGCGCGCGGGCGAGGGCTCGACGGTCAGTCGACCCGCAGTACGGCCTTGCCGGCGATGCGACGGTCGACGAGCGCCTCGATCGCCTCGGGGGCCTCACGCCAGGACGCCTCATGGTCCACCGAGCACTCAAGGCGCCCGGCGGCGACGAGCTCGGCCAGCCGGCGCAGGCCCTCGGAGCCGACTGGGCCCCGTTGAGCTCGGCCCACAGCAACAGGCCGTACAGGCGCGCGCGCGGTGCACGCCCGAGAAGCTCCTCGTGGGGAACTGCACCGGAGCCTGGTCGCTGGAGGCGAACGACACGACCGTGCCCGACGGGGCGACCCGCTGGAGGGCCGCGCCGAGCGTCGCTGCCCCACGCCCTCGACGATCGCGTCGAACTCCGGGCCCGAGGGCGAGAGCTCTTCGATCACCTCGTCTGCGCCCAGCTCCATCAGGCCGCGGGCGCGCTCGGGACTGGCCGACACGCCCGTCACGTGGGCCCCCGCGAGCTTCGCAAGCTGCACGGCGAAGCGACCGACGCCGCCGCTGGCCCCGGTCACGAGCACGCGCCGGGCGATCACAGAGCCGATCACGTCGAGCGCCTTGAGCGCCGTCAGGCCGGCGACCGGCAGGGTCGCCGCCTGGGCGTCGGAGACCTGGTCGGGAAGCGCCGCGAGCATGTCCGTGTCGAGCGCCGCGAGCTCCGCCCACGCGCCGCGCGAGGTCAGGCCGACCACGCGGGCGCCTGCCGGCGGGCCCCAGCCGTCGGCGGCGGCCCGCTCGACCACGCCCGCCACATCCCAGCCGGTGATATCCCCATCCTGCATCTCGGCCAGGCGCCTCACCTCTCCCCGGTTCAGCGAGAAGGCGCTCACCCGCACGAGCGCCTGGCCGGGCAGCGGCTGTGGATCGGGCACCTCCCTGAGCGCCACTTTGCCCGAGGCGCCGGGTGCGGCGGTGAGCGCGAGCATCGCTCGATGCTACTCACACCCGCGCCCGACGTGTATCTGATCCGGAAGGTGATCCGGAAGGCGCGGCGTGATCTAGAACAGGGCGGAGAGCGCTTCGACGAGGCCGGGCAGCTTGTCGGGCCCCCGCGCGAGGTCCAGCTGGCGCACCGGCCTCGGGCGTGGCGGCGAGGTTCCTGGTCCACTGCAGCTCCTCGGCGCAGCCGAGCTCCTCGGCATGCGGGCACGCACATGGCGAGCACCGACTCGAGCACGTCCGGGACCGGCGAGCGGCGTCCCAGGCGTGCGTCGATCAGGCTCGCGTCGACTCCGTCGCGCGCGGCGAGAAAGCGGTTCTCGGCGAGCACCTCCGGCAGATCGATCGCGGGGTCGGCTCCCGAGCCCTCGGTGGCCTCGAGCCGCACGAGGCACTGCACGAGCGCGGTCAGCGCCGCCGAGTCGGCGACGGTGGTCTGCGCGTCCATGATCCTGCACCTCGATCGTCCCGAAGCGCGGCTGCAGACGGACGTCCCACCACAGGAACGTGGGCTCGGGGAAGGCCTCGCAGCGCAGCAGCAGGTCGATCGTGCAGACGTAGTCCTCGTAGTCGACGGAAGGCGCGCGGAATGCCCACCCTGGGAAAGGCCTGGAACAGCGGCGTGCGAGCCGAGGCCAGCCCGGTCTCGCGGCCCTGCCAGAAGGGCGAGTTCGCCGACAGGGCGAGCAGCAGCGGCAGGTGCGAGCGCAGGCGGTTGAGGGCGAGCATCGCGCTTTCGGGATCGGGGACGGCCACGTGCACGTGCAGAGCGAACGTGGGCTCGCGCCGGGCGAGCTCGCGCATCGACCCGTACAGGAAGCGGTAGCGGTCGCCGTCGGAGATCCGCGTGTCCTGCCACAGCGTGAACGGGTGAAGGCCCGCGGCGGCCGCCCTGAGGTCCACCGCCGCGAGCTCCCGCGCCAGCTCGCCGCGCAGGTCCTCGAGCTGAGCCAGTCCCGTCCGAGACGGTCGCGTGCGGGTCGGTGCGCAGCTCGAGCGCCGAGCCATGGGTCTCGGGCTCGCGTGGCCCGCCAGCTCTCCGGTCAGCCGCGCGATCACCGCGTCGGCGTGCGAGGCGAGCGCCCAGTCCGGAGGGGTCGAGCAGCATCACCTCCTCCTCCACGCCGACCGTCCAGGGCGCGACGTCGGCGCGGCCACCGCGCCCACGAGCCCGTGGCCGGCGAGCTCGACCGGCGGCGCGAGGGTCTCAGACGGCGTGGGCACCGGAGTCCTCCTGTTCGCCGGAGTCGGAGTCCTGGCGCTCGATCAGGCCGGCTGCGCTCGGCGAGCCGCGGCGGCCTCGACCAGGCGCTCGAACAGCGCCAGCTGCTCGGCTTCGCCGACGAGCGTCTCGGCGTGCCACTGCACGCCCAGGACGAAGCGCCTCCGAACTGCCCGCCCTTGCCCTCGATCGGCCTCGATCACGCCGTCCTCGGCCCATGCGACCGGGCGCAGATCGAGCGCCCAGCCGGTCGATCGCCTGGTGGTGAAAGGAGTTGACCTTCACCGGGCCGCCGCCGGTGGTCTGGGCGAGGCCGAGTCGGGCGCCACGCGCACCTCGTGGGTCGTCTGATGCCCGGGCTCGGTCTGGCGGTGCTCGACCCCTCCCTCGATGAGGTCGGGCACGTGCTGATGCAGGGTGCCCCTGGCGGGCCACGTTCAGCACCTGCGCGCCCCGGCATATGCCGAGGATCGGCATTCCCCGCCGGTAGGCGCGCCTGCACAGCTCGACCTCGAACGCGTCGACGACGGGGTCGGTCGGGCCGAGCTCGGGATGCGGCTCGGCTCCGTAGCAGGAGGGATCCAGGTCGGGCCCTCCGGTGAGCAGCAGCCCCGACAGGTGGTCCAGCAGCCGAGTCGACGTTCTCCATCGTGAAGCGGCGGCAGCGCGACCGGCAGCCCGCCGGCCATCTCGACGGCGCGCATGTAGGCAGAGCCCGAGCGTCATCTCGGTCTGCGTGGGCTCGCCGTGGAGGACGTTCTGGACGTCCTCTTGTGGCGAATCTCAGAGACGGTCACGCCGATCAGCGGGCTGCTCATGCCAGCACCCAGGTGTCCTTGCTGCCACCGTTCTGGGAGGAGTTGACGACCAGCGCACCCCGGCTCGAAGGCCACGCGCGTGAGACCGCCCGGGAGCACCCGTACGCCGTCTCCGAGCTCGAGATGGCGAACGGGCGCAGGTCGATGTGCCGCGGCTCGAGGCGCCCTTCGGTCACGGTCGGGTGACGCGACAGCATGATCGTCTCCTGGGCCACGAAGCGCTCGGGCGCGGCGGACAGCCTCGCCGCCGTCGCCCGCAGATCCTCGGCTCGCGGGCGTGCGGCCCGATCACCACGCCGTAGCCGCCGTGGCCCGCTGCGGGGCTTGATCACCAGCTCGCCGATGCGCTCGAGGATCTCCTCGAGCATGCCCGGCTGGGAGGGATCGTAGGTGGGGACCGACCGCAGCAGCGGCTCCTCGCCGAGGTAGAAGCGCACCATGTCCTCGACGTAGGCGTGCACCAGCTTGTCGTCGGCGACGCCGGTGCCGAAGGCGTTCACGCAGGCGAGCGTGCCCTTGAGGACCGGCTCGAGCAGCAGCTCGGCGATCCCGGTCGGTCTGCCCTGATCGTCGGTCAGCCGGTCCTCGTCGGTGCGCCGGTAGACGACGTCGACCGCCCGCTCGGCGCCGTCGATCTGACGCGAACAGCCGCCCACGGCGAACCGACAGCTGCTCTGTGAGAACCAGCGGCAGGCCGAGCTGGCCGGCGATCGTCGCGTGCTCGTAGAAGGCCGAGTTGAGCTTCCCGTCGCTGAGCAGGACCACCACCGGGATCCGCGCCGGCCGCCGCCGGCGCCGCCGCGCGCAGGGCGTCGCCGAGCGTTCCGAAGGCGCGCATCCAGCGAGCGCACGCGCAAGCCCGCTGGGAGGGCGGCAGGTGCGCCCCGAGCACCTCGCGCGTCGCCACCGCATAGGCGATCCCCGACGGCGTTCTCAGGTTGTCCTCGAGCACCTTGAAGGAGCCGTCGCTGTCGCGCACCACGTCGAGGCCGGCGACCGTGATCCACGAGCGGATGTCCTCGCCCATGCCCATCAGTCGCGGCTCGTAGTGCGGGGCGCCGTCGAGGCAGCGCGCCGGCACGACGCCGGCTCGCACGATCCGCCGCTCGCCGTACACGTCCCTGACGAACAGCTCGAGCGCCCGCACGCGCTGGGCCACGCCGTCGGAGAGCACGCTCCATTCCGAGGCCGTCGATCACGCGGGGGATCGGGTCGATGCGAAACGGCCTGCTCGCCGTCGGCCGAGCCGAACGAGACGCCTCGCTCGCTGGCATCGCGGGCCACCGCCGCGCTCAGCTCGCCCAGGTCGAGTCCCGTCGATCGACTCCCGCACGCGGCGATCGTGCTCGGTCGCGTGCCCGCCGGTTATCGCGCCCTCCTCGAAGGGGAGATCACCCCGCACGGGTGCACGCTCACCGGCGGCGCGGCCCTTGGAGTGGCGCTTGGGCCTCTGCCTCGGCGGGCTGCGCCTGGTCGGAGCCTCGACCGGGGGGTCTACGGTGGGCATGAGTCGATTCTGGGCGCCCACGGTGCTCTGGTCGTTCGACCCACGTCCAAAATGACGGCCCGCGACTTGGACGAGCCCGCGGGGCCCGGCGCGCCCGGGCGTCGTTCCTAGGCGCGCTCACCCCAGCGCGCCGCCCACTCGTGCAGCGGTGCCAGGGCGCGCAGCAGGGCCTCCCCTTCCGCGGTCAGCTTGTACCCCTCCTGCTCATGCACCTCGACGACGCCGGCTTCGCGCAGCTCGCGCAGGCGCTGGTTGAGAACGCTCGAGGACATGGCCTCGCAGCGCGCCTGCAACCGGCGGAAGGTCATGCCGCCGTCCCGCAGCTCCCACAGCACGCGCAGCGTCCAACGGCGGCCGAGCAGATCGAACAGGGCCATGATCGGCCGGCCCCGACGCGAGCCACGTACCGCTCTTCCGGGTCGGGGGCCGACCGGGCCGCCGCCGCCGCCACCACCGCCACCGCTTGCGTGCTGCGAAAACAGAAGCTAGACTCCTTGCTTCGATTGTCGAAGCAGAGAGGATAGCCAATGCCCCAGCCCAGGATCGCCCCGCTGCAGGCGCCCTATGACCCCGACATCGCGACGCTCCTGAGAAAGTGGATGCCCCCGGGCGGCGAGGTGGAGCCGCTGCGACTGTTCCGCACGCTCGCCGTCCACGACGAGCTCGCCTCGCGCATGCGGCCGGTGGGATCGGGGATCCTCGGTCACGGCCGGCTCAAAACGCGCGACCGGGAGCTGCTCATCCACCGCACGTGCGCGCGGGCCGGCGCGGAGTACGAGTGGGGGGTGCACGCGGTGGCCTTCGGCGGGCCGCTCGGGCTGACAGACGAGCAGCTCGCGGCCACCGTCAACGGCTCGGCCGAGGACCCCGTCTGGTCCGAGCACGACTCCCAGCTCCTGGCGGCCGCCGACGAGCTGTTCGACACGGCCACGATCTCCGAGGAGCTCTGGCAGAAGCTGGCTGCGCGCCTTCGCGACGACCAGCTGCTCGAGCTCGTGATCGTGACGGGGTGGTACCGCATGCTCTCGTGCATCATCAACGCCGCCGGCATCGAAGCGGAGTCGTGGGCCGCGCGCTTTCCGTGAGCGGTATCGACGACAATGGGGGTGTGGGCGAGTTGACGACGATGACCTACGAGGTGACCGGTCGCGTCGCGCGGATCACGCTCGATCGTCCCGAGCGGGGAAACGGGATCACGCTGGCCCTGGCCGGCGAGCTCGAGCGCTCGGTGGAGCGCGCCGACCTCGATGCGGCGGTGCACGTCGTCCTCTTAGCGGGTAACGGCAAGGGGTTCTGCGGCGGCTATGACCTCGTGGAGTCAGCCGAAGCCCCGGCAGGCACGGGGGCGCAGGCGCCCGGCGTGCCCGCGGGCTCACCGCTCGACCCGGGGGTGATCGCGGCCAACCACGATCCCTCGGGTAGCTGGGATCCGATGATCGACTACGCGATGATGACCCGCAACGTCCGTGCGTTCATGTCGCTGTTCCACTGCTCGAAGCCCGTGGTCTGCAAGGTGCACGGCTTCTGCGTCGCCGGAGGGACCGACATGGCGCTGTGCAGCGACCTGTTGATGATCGCCGCCGACGCGAAGATCGGCTATCCCCCGGCGCGGGTCTGGGGCTCACCGACGACCTCGATGTGGGCCTACCGGCTGGGCCCGCAGCGTGCCAAGCGTCTGCTGTTCACCGGCGACTCGCTGTCGGGCACCGAGGCGCTCGACTGGGGCCTCGCGATCGAGGCGCCCGCCGGCGCGGACCTCGACGAGCGCACCGAGATCCTGCTGGAGCGGATCGCGCGCAACCCGCTGAACCAGCTGCAGATGATGAAGCTGCTCGTCAACCAGTCCCTGTATGCGCAGGGACTGCACCAGACGCAGCTCCTGGGCACGGTGTTCGACGGGATCGCCCGCCACACCGAGGAGGGCTACGCCTTCCAGCGGCGCGCCGCCGCGGACGGCTTCAGGCAGGCCGTGCACGAGCGCGATGAGCCTTTCGGCGACCTCGGCCCCTCGACGTTCAAGGGCTGACGCGGGCGCCGCTCAGGGCGTCCTGGCCAGCTCGGCCATCTGCTCGAATGCGGCGAGCGGGTTCAGCGGCTCCTCTTCGGCCGACAGCTCGCTGTAGATGCTCGCGATGTTCACCACCAGGCGTTCGGGCTCGCGCCAGTCGGCCCAGCGGTCCATCGACATCGAACGCGCGGCCTGCAACGGGGTCATGCCATCGCGCAGGCGCGAGCCGGCCTCCGTGTAGAGGTACTCGAAGTAGGCCTTAACCTCCTTCACGTCGTCGGGACCGGCGAGCGGCCCGTGGCCCGGCACGATCACCTCCACGTCCATCGAGAGAATCCGCTCGCACGCGGCCAGCCAGTTGGACACCGGCCCGGCCCACACGATCGGATGGGCTCCGGAGAAGAGGATGTCCCCGGAGAACAGCGCCCGCTGAGCCGGCACGTGCACGAGCGTGTCCCCGCGCGTGTGCGCGGGTCCCACCTCGATCAGCTGCAGGCTGCGCTCGCCGAGACGCATCGTAAGCTCGCCGCTGAACGTCTGCTCGGGCAGCGCGAGCTCGATCCCGCTGAAGTCGAACGCGGCGAAGCGCTCGAGGAAGAACGCGCCGAGCTCGCCCATCTGCGGTGCCTGCTCGACGAGCGCGGCCATCGCCGCCGGCGGCAGCTCTGGCATCTCGGCCGCGGTGCGCTCAGAGGCGACGATGCGGGCGCCCGCAACGAGCTGGTTGCCGTAGCAGTGATCGCCGTTCGCGTGCGTGTTGACGAGCGTGCCGATCCGGGCGGCCGCCGGCACCGTGTCGCGCATCACCCGCAGCATCTCTTCGGTCAGTGGCAGGTCATACAGGGTGTCGACGAGCATCGTGTGCTCGCCGTCGACGATCAGCCCGGCGTTGCTCCACCCCCATCCACCATCGGGTTGCAGGTAGGCGTACAGGCCGTCGCCCACCTCATGCAGGCCCTTGCTGTAGCTCATCTCATCGCATCTTCTCAGGGCCGGGCCTCCGCCGCACGCGGACGCCGCCGAAGGCGGCCGTCAGACCATCTCAGGCGGCCGGCCGCGGGAGCCTCGCCTCCAGGGCATCGATGCGGTCGAGAACGGTCTTGATGCCTCCTGCGGTGTGTTCGTCGAGGCGGTCGAGCGCGGTCGCCTGCGACTGCTTGACCGCCTCGACGTCGTCGAACGTCTTGGCCGACCGGGCGTCGGCCGCCGCGTTCTGGAGGTTCTGCCCGACGATGATTATCGGGAGCAGAACGAGCTGGAAGAACGTCTGCGACAGCCAGGCGACCCCCGCCAGCGTATGCCCGGCTTCGAGTTCTTTGATCGCCGACGGCAGCGCGACCAGGGCCAGGAAGGCGAAGGCATACCCGCACCACATGGTGCCCACGATCAACGTGATCGTCAGTCCGACTTTCGCATTGACGCCTTCGACCTTGCGGACGTCGTCCTTGAGCCTCTTGCGACTCAGGACGTATGAAAAGTGGTCGATCGTGCGGGCATGGACCTGATGCCCGTTGACGACGCCATAGGTGGGCTCGCTCATCGATTCTCCGTTCCCTTGACCGCGTCAAGTGGTGTCGTGATGTGGCCAGATGCAGCGGGGTCGGTCGACGGGTCGGTCGATCTTCGACCTCACCCGCCGTGCGGCGTTGCCCCATGCTCACACGTTGCCAAGACGGGCAACCCGCGCGGCGGTACGCGGGGAGCAGGCGCCGTCAATCGACCACGACGACGATCTCGTTGTGGTGGCCGACCGCTTCCTGCAGCTGCGGCTGGATCGGCTCGACCGTGGGTGGCGGGCTGGGCAGGAGTCGCGCCACCCGTCGCGCCTCTGCCTGGGCGCCGGGCGGGTAGAGCACGTAGGTGCCGGGGCTGAGGCTTGCGTTGATGTCGCCCACCTCTCCCACGTGGACACGGCCCCTGCTGAGGGTCAGGGCGATCCGGTGCGCCGCGCCCGGCGTCGGAGTGGCGTTGAAGACGGCGACGGCGACCGATGACCCGGCGGGCGCGGATGACGAGGACAGGTGCTCATCCAGGCGGTAGCCGCCGAAGGCGATGAGCGCCGCCGCGATCGTGGCGCCGGCGAGGATGAGCGCCCCTCTGCGCCAGCTCCTCGGGGCACGGTAGATGGTGGGTGCCGCCTTGGCCCCGGGGGTCGCGACGGCCGCCGGCTCGTCCGCCGCAGTGGCGGCGGCCGTCCGCTCGGCCTCCGGGGTTGCGGCGGTCCGCTCGGCCTGCGGAGTGGCGGCGGGCGCCGGCTCGGGCGCCGGGAAGCCGGCTGACGCGGGCTCGGCGTAGGGGATGCCGGCGAGGGCGAACAGCGGGCGCTGGCGTGCCTCGAGGGCCAAGGCGCCGGCCACCTGCTCGCGCAGCAGCTTCAGCTCCCGCTGGCGGGCGAACAGGACGAGGGAGAACAGGGCCACGACGGCGATCCCGAGGAGACCGAGCGCCGCTCCCACCTTGGAGGTCAGGCTCACCGCGGTGGCGCTGCGCGGGGCCAGGTTGACGGGGTGGACGCCGGTCGGCGCCGTGAGCACGCCCGTGCTGTTCCTCGCGTGGATGACGGGGAGGGTCTGCTCGGCCATCGCGAGCATCGCTTGGGGCGAGACGTCGTTGGTGAGCGTGTTCTCGATCCAGTAGACCGCTTCGCCTTCGTGCCAGGCGATCACCCTGACGTGTTCACCGGCGTAGGAGACTTCGTAGGTGCGTGGACCGACGTGGACGGTCTGGCGGGGGTCGCTCAACAGGGGCGGGTCGGTCCAGTTCGTTCCCTGGACGTCGTAGTACTGCCCGAGCTGTCCACGGTCGATGGCGACCACGAAGATCGGATGCAGGTGGCCGTGCTGGTCGCGGATCGAGTACAGGCGCAGCGTGTCCGGTTCGGCACCGGCGAAGCTGTCGCGCACCCTCGGATACTCGAGGGGGAAGGGCAGCAGCGGCGCCTGCGAGCGCGCGTGTTCGAGCTCGGCGGAGGTCGTGGGCGTGAGGGTGGGCCCCGGAACGCTCGCGTGATGGACGTGACGCCCGGGGCGCGGGGAGTTGCCGAGCCTCTGCCTCCTGATCGGTGCCGTGCCGCCGAGGAACGACTGGACCGATTCGTGGATCTGCTGTTCTGAGGCGGTGTCGTAGAACGGCAGCAGGGTCACGTTGAACGGGACCTGTCTCACCGGCTTGCTCTCGGATTCGACGAGCAGCTCGAGCAGGTCGAGGACGGCGCCCGTCCCGTGCAGATCGGTTTCCACCGTCCTTCCGAGTATCCGCTCGAACTTTTCGCGGTTGTCGAACAGCGACCCGCCGTACTCGGCCTTGGCTTCGAGCAGGAAGCGCTGGTCGCGGGCGTCACGGGTGAGCGAGGTGTCTTCGTGGCGGTTGGCGACGAATTCGAGCGCTTCGGTGCCGCACAGCCGCTGGTAGCCGGGCTGCAGGTTGATTTCGAAGTACTGTTCGCCGCCGGGTTCGTTCACGTGGTAGTAGCGACGGTCCACGCCCATGTAGACGCAGCCGAGTTCGTCGACCGCGCGCCTGAAGTTCTTGAACGTGAGGACGAACACGTGGTTGACGGAGATGCCGAGCACCTGCTTGATCGTTTCGGTCATCAACTGGGCGCCTCCGATCCCGTAGGCGGCGTTGATGCGGTTGACGTCGGGCGGCGCGTCGTGCGGGTGGATGGTGACCTGCAGCTCGCGCGGTATCGAGAGCATCGAGATCGTCGGCTTGCTCGGGTCGATCCGCACGAGCAGCATCTCGTTGGAGTGCGGGATCACGAACCCGTTGGGGTTGCCCTTGGGGGCGGGCCGCTGGTCGTTGCCGACCAGCAGCAGCGTCTCCGGCGCTCCTTTGCTGGTGGGCGCGAGCACCGCCGGGGCGATCTTCACGGCCCGGCTCTCCGCGAGCGCGTCGACGAGTTTACCGACCTCGTTGAGGGCCAGCACGGCCGTCGCACCGCCCGAGATCAGCACGATCCCCACGGCGGCGAGCACGAACCGCTTGGTCATCCACCAGGCGCGGCGCGGCGGCTCCGGCGGCATGGCTTCCTGCGCAGGAAGCGGCGGAGGAGGGGTTGTGACGGTACTCACACGCGGACACCTATTGTCGCCCACTTCCCAGATGTAGGCGCCGGCGGGCTCGGATGAGCTCTATGCCGGCGGCTCAGATTAGCTCTATGTCTCCATAGGACAGGCCCCAGGAGTCCGGATGCGCGATGTCGGGGAGATCGGACTGGATCGCCCGGACGGTGAGCAGCGACCCGCCGCGCACCCTCACAAACCCGCAGCGGGCAGCCTCGCGCCGGGAGTTGAAGTTGGCACCGAGCAGGTCCGTGCCCGCGGCGCGCCTGACCTTGCCGAGCAGGCGGCGGGCGCTCCGCTGGTCGTTTCCCGCCACGAGCAGCTCGCAGATCTCCGCGACCCAGAAGGAGCCGCTCCGGCGCGGGCGGAAGATCACGATGCCGGCAGCGTCCATGTCCGGGTCGGCGCGAAAGGCACGGTAGAGCCCGAAGCGGCCGTAGCGCCAGCGCAGGTAGTCCAGGTCCCTGGCCGTCACGAGCCGGTCGTCGGGCTCCTTCACCGCGCTGAGCACCCGAGCGACGTAGTCGCCGTCGCGCAGCACCTCTCCGGCCGTCCCTGCCTCGATCTGCAGGTCCTCGGGGGTCCGCGAGCCCTTGCCGAGGGCCCGCCCGATCGTCCGTCCGATCGTCCAGCGCGGCGCGGCGAAACGAGGCAGCACCACGACTCCGCGGCCCAGTTTCAGCAGCCCTGGGCGGCTCTGGTCGTTCGGGTTGTTCCACGTCATCGCCACGCCCCGGGCGGCATTTCGCTCCATCGCCGCGCGCGTGATCATCAGAGAGATGCCGCGCCCGCGCTGCGAGGGGTGCACGGCGAGGTCCATGCCGCGGATGGCCTCGATGGTCCGTCCCCGGTGCCTGAACGGCCACGTCAGCTGGCCGGTGAAGCCAACCAGTCCACCGTCCACCTCCGCGACTACCGACATCTGGGGCCCGAACGGGCATTCGTCGAGCTTCCAGCGGAAGAACTCGGTCGGATCGACCCCTTCGATCCCCTGCGGCCAGGCCCCGAATGCGGCTTGGAGCACCTCGAGCACGGCAGGCGCGTCGGCGGGCCCATAGCCGCGCAGCTCAACTGCTCCGCCATCCATGGACGACATGATCGCGCCTGGAGGGGATCGGATGGCGCCCGGAGGGGCACGCGGACCACCTACCTGCCCGCCAGCCGCTCGATCGCCTGCGCCGCCCGCTCGATCGCCGAGCCGGCGAACAGGAACGGGGTGGCGTTGGGCACGTCGTGGATCGGCGCCTCGAGCGTCGCCGAGCCCGCCGCCCCGTTGATCGCATAGCGCAGCGGGATCTCGTGGCAGACGACCAGAACGACCTCGGCCCCGGTTGAGGCGAGGCGCGCGAGCGCCCGCGCGTAGCGCAGCGCGGCCATCTCGAGGCTCTCACCGCCGGGAAAGCGATCGCGGCGGGTGTGTTCCTGCTTCCAGGCGCGGTAGTCCGCGGTCGTCTCACCCTCGAGCTCTCCGAGCTTGATGTCATCGAGGAGCGGCTCCTCGCGAAAGGGAACCCCGCGACCCTCGAGCGCGATCGCGGCGGTGCGGCGCGTACGCACAAAGCGGGTGTGGACGCACAGGTCGATCGGCAGCTGGGCCAGCTGCAGTCCGAGCCGATGCGCCTGTTCGACGCCCTCCTGCGTCAGCTCGACGGGCACCGCGGGATCGCCGTTGACGCGCCCGACGAGGTTGAGCGTCGACTGGGCGTGGCGGACGAGAATGAACAGCGCCATCAATGCTCCCGGCCTATCACGGCGTCACCGCTCCGCTCCGTCGCGCGGGCGAGCTCGCGTCAGAGCCCCATCCTGCGCACGATGAGTTTGTCCATCGTGCGGCTTGGCAGCACACGCGAGAGGGCGAGCCGGATCTTCGCGTCGCGCCCCACGACGTAGTGGGCCTTCGGGCGGTTCGCGATCAGTGCGTGCTCGACCACCTTTGCCACCTCGAGCGGCGGCACGCCCGCGCTCGCGGCGCTGGCGATGCCCTTGCGCAGCGCCTCGATCCCGGCTCCGTAGAGCTCGAGTCCGTCGGCCCCCATGCTCCCAAGCAGCTGCTCTGAGGCGGCGCGGCCCTTGTCCCAGATCGGCGTCGCGACCGCCCCCGGCTCCACGGCGCTGACCTGCACGCCGAACCGGCGCAGCTCGAGCCGCAGCGCTTCGGTGACCGCCTCGAGTGCGAACTTCGACGCGTTGTAGGGGCCGAAGAACGGCGTCGCCAGACGACCGCCGATCGAGGTCACGTTGACGATCCGCCCCCGCGCCCTGCGCAGCGCCGGCAGGGTCGCCTGGGTGACGGCGATCTGCCCCACGAAGTTGACCTCGAGCACACGGCGCCATTCCTCGAGCGCGACGAACTCGACCGGTCCGCCGACGGCGATGCCGGCGTTGTTGACGAGGCCGGAGAGTCCGGCGGGGAAGGTCTCCTCGACCGTGTCCGCCGCGACGCGGATCGACTCAGCGTCGGTCACGTCGAGCAGCAGCGGCCGCGTCCGCGCGGATCCCCCCTCACGCAGCGAATCGGCATCCGACTGCGTTCGCACACCGGCGAACACGGTGAAGCCGAGGCCGTCGAGATGTTCGACGCACGCACGCCCGATGCCGGTCGAGGCGCCGGTGAGAAGGACCGCGCCGCGCGTCGAGCCGTTAGCCATGGCCGCGCGATCCTAACAGCCAACCGCTCCCCTGAGGCCGCGCTCCGCGCCGACGCGGGCGTCGGGTTGCGCCATACTGCACGCGGTGAACGGCATCGAGGAGTGGTGGTCCTCAGGCGAGTCGCTGACGGTGCGGCTGGGCCAGGACGATCGCCGGATCTTCGCTCGGCGGACGGGCTCGGGGCCGGCGATGACCCTGCTGCACGGCTTTCCGAGCTCGTCCTATGACTGGGCCCGGGTCGCGCCGGCGCTGGCCACCCGCCACGCCCTGCTGCTGCCGGACTTCCTGGGCTTCGGGGCCTCGGAGAAGCCGGCCGAGCACGTCTATTCGCTGCACGAGCAGGCCGACCTCGTCGAGGCGCTGTGGGCCCTTCAGGGCATCACCTCTACGGCGATCGTCGCGCACGACTACGCGGTGTCCGTCACACAGGAGCTGCTCGCCCGCCGGGCGCAGGGCGCCCTGGCCGTCGAGCTCACGGCCGTCCACCTGCTCAACGGAGGCCTGTACCCCGATCTGCATCGTCCCGAGCCGGTTCAGCTGGCGCTGCTGGACCCTGAGCAGGGCCCGCAGATCAGCGCGATCGTCAACGAGGAGCTGTTCGTGGCCGCCCTGGCGCCGACCTTCGCCCCCGACTTCGACGCCGCGCGCGACAGCGCCGACATCTGGCACGCCACCGCTCGCAACGGCGGTCAGGCGATCGGCCACCTGCTCATTCGCTACATCTCAGACCGCGCCGAGCACGCCGAGCGGTGGGTCGGCGCCCTGGAGGGAACCGACGTGCCGCTCGCGTTCGTGTGGGGGATGCTCGATCCGGTCTCGGGCGCGCACATGGCAGAGCGGATCCGCGAACGCCTGCCCGACGCGCCGTTCACGGCGCTCGAGGACGTCGGGCACTGGCCGGCGCTCGAAGCCGGCGACCGGGTCGCGGCCGCAGCGCTCGAGGTCTAGGGTCACCGGCGACCGGGGCGGCCCCTACCCGAGGGCGTACGGGGACCAGCGGAAGGTGCGCGCGGCGAACAGCAGTCCGGCGATGCCCCAGGCGGCCACGATCGCCAGGTTCGACGCGGAGATGCCCGTGCCGTGGGGGTGCACGAACGGCCACAGGAGAGCTTGGGAGAGGTGGTAGATCGGAAAGACGGTGGCGACGTCGTGCAGGAAACTCGGAATCTGGCTCTCCGGGACGAACACGCCGGAGATGAAGTACAGGGGCAGCACGGTCAGGTTGGTGGCGGGCGCGGCCGCGTCGGCCGCCGTGATCCGCGTGGAGACCGCGAACGCGATGCACGCAAACGAGGCGGCCCCGACGATGACCGCGAGGGTCAGCCCGACTATCGCCGAGGGCACGGTCACGCCGTAGGCGACCGCGCCGAGCGCGAGCAGAAGCGCCGACATCACGATCGCGACCACGACGCCGACGGCGGCGCGGCTCGAGATCACGAAGCTCGCCGGCAGCGGGGTCCCGCGCAGGCGCTTCAGCTCACCGCTCTCGCGCTGGGTTACGACGGCCTGGGTGAGGTTTACGTAGCTCGCCGAGATGATCCCGAGCGTCATGATCCCCGGGACGTAGAAGGTCGTGATGGCGATCGCCTTGCCGTCGACGATCGTCGTCCCCTTGAAGATCGCGGCGAAGATGACGAGGAAGACGATCGGCAACAGGACCGTGAAGTAGCGCGACTGCGGATTGCGCCAGAAGCGCGCCAGGTCGGTGCGGAACTGGAGAGCGAACAGGGCTGGTCCGCTCACGGCGAGCGCTCCTGCCCGCCGGCGGAGGCCTCCGCGCCGTCGGTCAGCTTCAGGTAGATATCCTCGAGCGTGGGGCGGCCGACCGTCAGGTCGCGAAGCCCGTCGCCCTGCGCGATCGCCCAGCCCGACAGCGCATACAGCACCCGGGCGGGCTCAGGCGCCGGGATGTGGACACGGCCGTCGCGCAGCTCTGCGAGCGGCGCGAGCTCGGCCGGCAGCTCGGTCACGCTGCTGGCGGGGGGCAGGGTGAAGGAGACGTCGCTGATCGCCCGGTCGCGGCCGCCCAGCGTCTCGGGCGTTCCCTCGGCGACGATCTCCCCGGCCGCGATCACGGCGACCCGATCGGCCAGCGCCTGCGCCTCGTCCATGTAGTGCGTGGTCAGGAAGATCGTCTTGCCCAGCTCGCGCAGGTTCGCGATCACCTCCCACGCGTGGTGGCGGGCCGACGGGTCAAAGCCCGTCGTCGGCTCATCCAGGAACACGAGCTCCGGGTCGCCGATCAGGGCGAGCGCCACGTCGAGGCGGCGCAGCTGTCCGCCCGACAGCTGCGCCGTGCGGGCGTCGCGCTGCTCGGCAAGGCCAACGAGCTCGATCGTCTCCGGCACGGCGCGCGGGTGGGGGTAGTAACCGGCGTAGAGCGCGACCAGCTCCCCCACGGTCAGCTCCGCGGGCATCGTGCAGGACTGCAGCACGAGGCCCACGCGCGAGCGCCAGCGGCGGTCGGCCGCCACGGGATCGACGCCGAGCACGCTCACCTCGCCCCCGTCGCGCGAGCGGTAGCCCTCGAGGATCTCGACCGTCGTGGTCTTCCCGGCCCCGTTGGGACCGAGGAACGCGAACACCTCGCCGGAGCCGACCTCGAGGTCGATGCCCCGGACCACCTCGTGATCGCCGTAGGACTTGCGCAGCCCGCGCACCTGGATTGCGGACACCCGAACAGTATGCCGTCGCGCCAGGGCAGCCGCGTCCTCGTGAGCGTAAGCTCCCCGCGGAGATGGTGTGCCGTTCATGCGGCAATGAGAGTCCGGACGACGCTCGCTTCTGTGGGGACTGCGGCGCGTCGCTTGCCGCGGTGGTGGAGTGCCCCGATTGTGGCGCGGAGAATCCGGCGGGCAAGAAGTTCTGCAATGCCTGCGGGCACTCGCTGAGCGCCACCGGCTCCCCGGCAGGTGACGGAGCGCGGACACCGGCGGGGCACGGCGCGGCGGGTGGGCCCGTCCGCCCTCCCACCCCCGAGCACCTGGCCGAGAAGATCCGCGACGCCAGGGCCGACCTCGACGGAGGCTGTTGCACAAACAGTGAAGATAAGGCCCGGCGTCTGGCCTGGGGTCTGACCTGCGCATAAACTGACCCTCTTGGTGTCGTTCGTGGGGACTTGTCGGCCCCGGGCTGGTCGCCGTCGATCACTCATTCATTGGGTGGTCGGGTCGGGCGGCGTGACCTGATAGGAACCTGCTCGCGACAAGTGCCCCGTCACTGTTCTGTCCGCCCTTCCCGACCGGACCGCCCTTCCGGAACGAAAGGACGACATGCACAGCATGAGGCAGGAGGACGCGCTAGTTGTCGGCGGGGTTGACGCACACGCCGACGCCCATTACGCAGCCGCGCTTGATGAGCGCGGCGCGCTGCTCTCCACGAAGAGCTTTCCAACCACGACGGCCGGCTACCGGGAGTTGCTGGAGTGGCTGAGCGGCTTCGGCGAGCTCGACGTCGTAGCGGTCGAGTCGACCGGTTCGTATGCGGCTGCGCTGGTGCGCTACCTGTGCGAGCACGGGGTCCGGGTCATCGAGGTCAACCAGTCGCACGCGCACACCCGCCGTCGTGTCGGCAAGAGCGACCCGATCAACGCGGAGATGGCCGCCCGGCTGTTCCTGGCCGGCAAGGCCAAGGCGGTCCCGAAGCAGACCGACGGGATCGTTGAGTCGATCCGGCTGCTGCGCGCAGCGCGTCACAGCGCCGTGAAGTCCCGCAGCGCCGCGATGGTTCAGCTTCGTGATCTGATCATCACTGCCCCGCAAGAGCTCCGCGATCAGCTTTCCCGCCGCAAGACGATTCGCGGCAAGGTGATGCTCTGCCGGCGGCTGCGGCCCACGACAGGCGAGCTCCGCCAGCCCAGCCACGCGGCGAAGTTCGCGTTGCGCTCGATCGCCCACCGCATCGATGCTCTTGACGATGAGATCACCGTTCTTGACCGGCAGCTCGAGCAGCTCGTCCGCGCTGCCGCGCCGCGCACCACCCAGCTACTCGGAATCTCAACCGGGCACGCCGGCCAACTGCTCGTGACCGCCGGGCAGAACATCGACCGTCTCCACGGCGAGGCTGCGTTCGCTGCTCTGTGCGGCGCGAGTCCGATCCCGGCGTCCTCCGGCAAGACCACGCGCCACCGCCTCAACTACGGCGGCGACCGGCAAGCCAACCGAACGCTGCACCTGATCACCGTCTGCCGCCTTCGCTACTGCCCACGTACCCGCGCCTATCTGCGCCGCCGCACCGCCGAGGGCAAGACGAAGGCCGAAGTCATGCGCTGCCTGAAGCGCTATATCGCCCGTGAAACCTACAACGCTCTACGCGCCGATCTCGCCGCCCTCTCAGGTCCAGCTGCCACCCGGGCGACCACCACCATCAACTGCGGCGCCGGACCGATCGGGATCACTCGACACCGCACTTGACATCTATAGGAACGTCCCCCGAAGCCCTCACTGAGCACGTTCTAAGGGCGGGGTCGAAAAAGGCGAAGGCGATCGCTCGGCCACGGCTCGTTCGCCTCGACCTCGGCGCTCCCATTGCCTTCCACGGCCCTCACAGCAAACGCCACACGGGTTCTCGCCGGCGGCTTTGTGCAACAGCCTCGACGGAGAGCGCAAGCAGGTCACGGTGCTGTTCGCGGACGTGATCGGCTCGATGGACCTCGCAGAGCGGACCGACCCCGAACTGTGGCGCTCGATCATGGATCGCTTCTTCACGATCCTGTGTGACGGCGTCCACCGCTTCGAGGGCACGGTCGACAAGTTCACGGGCGACGGGATCATGGCCCTGTTCGGTGCGCCTGTCGCGCACGAGGACCACGCCCAGCGCGCGTGCTGGGCGGCGCTCACCCTGCAGCGCGAGCTCGCCGCACACGCGACCGAAGTGCGCCGCGCCCATGGGCTGAGCTTCTCCGTGCGAATGGGGATCAACTCGGGGGAGGTCGTCGTCGGGCAGATCGGGGAGGACCTCCGCGTGGAATACACGGCTGTCGGCCACACGGTCGGCCTGGCCCAGCGCATGGAGTCCCTCGCCGAGCCGGGGAGGGCGTATGTGACCGAGCAGACCGCGAAGCTCGTGGCGGGTTACCTCGACCTCGAGGACCTGGGCGAGTTCGACGTAAAAGGGGTGAGCGATCCCGTGCGGGTGCACGTGCTGATGGGAGCCGGCGGCGCCCGCTCGCGCCTTGACATCTCGCGGGCGCGCGGCTTCACCAAATTCGTCGGGCGCGGGGACGAGCTCGCGACGCTCGAAGGAGCGCTCGAGCAGTCGCATGAGGGCCGCGGCGCGGTGGTGGGCGTGGTCGGGGAGGCGGGTGTCGGCAAGAGCCGCCTGTGCCACGAGTTCCTCGAGCGCGCCCGCAGGCGGGGTATCCCCGTCTACGAGGGTCAGGGCCAGGCACACGGCACGGAGATCCCCTTCCTGCCCGTGCTGCAGACGATGCGCAGCTACTTCGCGATCGCGGAGTCCGACTCCGACCAGCAGGCCCGGGAGAAGATCGCCGGGCGCATGCTGCTGCTCGACGAGACCTTCGCCGAGAGCCTGCCACTGGTGTTCGACTTCCTCGCCGTTCCCGATCCGCAACGCCCTGCGCCACACATGGATCCCGACGCCCGTCAGCGGGCGCTGCTCGAGATGGTCAAGCGCCTCGTCCACACCGGCAGCCAGAGCAACCCCGGGATCTACCTGCTCGAGGACGCGCACTGGTTCGATCCCGGCACCGAGATCTTCCTGACCCAGTTCGTCGAGGCGATCCAGAGCTCGCGGACGCTCGCGATCATCAACTTCCGCCCCGAGTACAGCGCCCTGTGGATGCGCAAGTCCTACTACCGACAGATCTCCCTCGCACCGCTGGGACCCGAGGCGATCAGGGTGCTGCTGGCCGAGCTGCTGGGCGCGGATCCCTCGCTGAACGGCCTCCCCAACCTGATCCAGGAACGGACGGCGGGAAACCCGTTCTTCATCGAGGAGGTCGTGCGCTCACTCGCTGAGTCCGGCAACCTCGAGGGCAAGCGAGGCTCCTACCGGCTCGTGCGACCGGTCGATCAGACCGGCGTCCCGCCGACGGTCAATGCGATCCTCGCGGCCCGGATCGACCGGCTCTCAGAGCAAGAGAAGGGCCTGCTCCAGAGCGCCGCCGTCGTCGGAAGGGAGTTCTCCGCGCCGGTGCTCGCGCGAGCCACCGCGCTCCCCGACGGCGCGCTCGAGCCGGCGCTGCGAGCCCTGATAGCAGCGGAGTTCGTCTACGAGCAGGAGCTCTACCCGGAAACGATCTACGCGTTCAAGCACCCACTGACCCAGGAGGTCGCCTACCGCTCCCAGCTCGGTGAGCGCCGCGCGACAGTCCATCGCCGGGTCGCCGAGGCTCTGGAGGATCTCCATCCGGACAGGCTCGACGAGCGTGCCGCCCTGATCGCCCGGAACTGGGAGGCTGCCGGCGATCCCCCTCTGGCGGCGGCCCGCTGGAGCGCGCGCGCCGCCGTCTGGGCGGGCATGAACGCCGTTGCCGAGTCACTCCGCCACTGGCGCAAGGTCTCAGAGCTGCTCGAAGCGCTGCCCGACTCGCCGGAGACGAGCGAGCTGGCACTGGCAGCGCGGGTCGCCAGGCTCGAATACGGCTGGCGGCTCGGCATCTCCGAGCAGGAGGCCACGGCTCACTACGAGGCGGGGAGGGCGCTGGCCGAGCAAAGCGGCAGCCGCACGGACCTGCTCAGGATCACGGCGGCCTACGCCACCGTGAGATGCGTGGGCGGCTACGTCGAGGAGTACGGCGAGCTCGCCGAGGAGGTTGAGCGTATCCGCGCGGAGATCGAGGAGCCCGGATTGCGCATGGCCTCGCTCGGGGTTCCGTCCTACGCCCGCTGGGTCATGGGACGCTCCGCCGAGGCACTGGCTCTGTTCGAGGAGGGGGTGACGCTGGGCGCCGATGACCCCTCCGTTGGCAGTGGCATGGGCCTGGTCTGTCCCTATGCATGGTGTCTGCTCATGCGGGGCCTGGTCCCCGCGACCATGGGCTACCCGAAGGAGGGGGAGGCGTCGCTGGAACGCGCGCTGGGGGCGGCTCGCGAGCAAGGGGACCTCGAGACCGAGGGCTGGGTGCTCAGCTCCTACGTGTGGGTGGCGCGCACCAACGGGCAGGGGGAGCTGGCGCTCGCCCGCGCGACCCAGGGCTTCGAGATCGCCGAGCGCATCGGCGGCGCGTTCTCGCGGGTCTGGGCGCTCTACTACCTGGGATACGCGCGACACATGGTCGGCGAGTTCCGCGAAGCGGTCGCGACCATCGAGCGCTCGATCGAGCTTGGCCGCGAAGCGCGCACCGGACTCGAATTCGAGTCCCAGCGGGTTGCGGCGCTGTCGGAGGCGCTGCTCGGCGCGGGCGATCACGACGGAGCCCTGGCGGCCGCGGAGGAGTCGCTCAGGCTCGCGCACGAGCGCGGCAACGAGTCAATGCTCCCTTTCGGCTACCGCGTTCTCGCCGAGGCGCTGTTGGCCGGCGACGGCCCCGACAGGGTCGCGGCGGCGGACGAGGCGCTGGGCAGGGCGACCGCAGCGGTCGAGGCCACCGGCTCTCGGGCCGAGCTGCCGCTCATCGAGCACGCACGCGAGAAGCTGGTGACGCTCACCTGAAACGCATCAGCGGCGCAACCGCAACGGGGGCCCACCGGCGGGTTTGCGGTTCATCGGGGCTTGCAACCTGTCAACCGCCAGATGCTCTGTGAGGGCAGTGCGGTCGCGCGCTTGTGCCCGGCGACGGCACCGTGCTGGCGCGCGTATGGGCCCGATAGCACCGAAGGTGTGCGCTCACGCCGGCAACTGCGCCGAGGAGGAGCGATCGAACGAACGGTCGGCGAACGACACGAGATGGGCGGCGAACTGCTCGGGTTCGGTGGTGTGCGGCACGTGGCCGGTGTCGAGCACGACGAGTTCTGCCCCGGGGATCGTCGTGGCAAGCCGCCTGCCGACCCTTAGGGGAATGACCGGATCGCGCCGGCCCCAGATCAAGAGGGTCGGGGCGGTGATCGAGCTCGCGTCGCGCCGAAGGTCGTGCTCGGGCGAGGCGAAGCTCCGCCACAGCTCGCTCACGGCCCGCAGCCCCGGATCGCGCCTGGTCGTCGCCACTCCGACGTCTCTCGCGCGCAGGTCCGCGGCGGTGCGTGGGCGCATGTAGCGCGTTGCGAACGACGGGTAAATGCGCCGCAGGAACCATGGCCGCGCCATCAGGGCGCAGAAGGCGCGGACGTGTGGCGGGCGTCCGATGAAGCCACCGCTGTCCACGAGGACCAGCCCCCTGATCAGCTCCGGCCTTCGGAGCGCCATGCGCGCGGCCGAGAAGCCGCCGACCGAGTTGCCGACGAGGACTGCGCCCTCCGGCACCAGGCGCGACACGAGCTCCTCGGGGACATCGGCGAAGCTCATCGCACTCGCCGCGCTCCGGCCCGGCGGCGATTCGCCGTGGCCCGGCCAGTCGAGCGAGATCGAGCGGAAGCGATCCGGCAGCAGGTCGCGCAACTCGTCGAAGTCGTGGCGGTCGTGGGCGCCGCTCGCGAGCAGCACGATCGGGTGGCCGGCGCCTCGTTCGTCGTAGGCAAGTGGCCCCCGGGCGGTCTCGAGTATCGGCATGGCACGGGAACATATCACATGACTGACCGGTCGGTCATTTTGAGTGACCGGTCGGTCATGTAGGCTTGGTTGATGCCGGTCAAGACAAGCGTGCCAGGCGAGCCAACCGCTCCCGCCGCGCACAGAACCCGCGAGGCGCTGCTGGCGGCCGGCGTCGCCGTTGCCGAGCGCGACGGGCTGGCGGGCCTCAGCGTGAACCGCGTCGTCGAAGAGGCGCACGTCGCCAAGGGCACCTTCTACGTTCACTTCGCCGATCGCGAGGCGTTCATCGACGCACTCCACGCGCGCTTCCACGACCGGGTTCAGGAGGCCGTCGCCGAGGCGACGGCGGCCGTGCCGGCCGGTGCCGAGCGGATCCTGGCCGGAGTCGAAGCGTATCTCGACGTGTGCCTGGCCGACCGGGCGATCAAGGCGCTGGCACTCGAGGCACGCGCCAACGCCGCGTTGACCGCGTCGATGTCGGCCCGCCACGACCGCTTCGCACTGAGCGCGGTGCCGAGCTTCAAGGCAATGGGCTGGGCAGACGCCCGCGCGGCCGCGCAGCTGCTCGCCGCGATGACCTCCGAGATCGCGATCCGCGAGCTCGAAGCCGGGCGACGGCTGCCGGCGGCCAGGCGCGCGCTGCGGCGGTTCCTCAGCGCTTAGCCGCGGCGGCGGACGGCGGGGGTGAATTACGGGAGCGACGGGACTCGAACCCGCGACCTCTGCCGTGACAGAACAAATGAGGGTCCGCCAGCATCCGGCAATGTCGTAAGCGTTCAGTCCCTCGACCGCTCACGCGAGCAGGGGCGTCGGATCGCCGCGCGCGTGGGCGGCGAGCAGGTCGCTCAGGTAGGCGAACAGCGAACGGCGCTGCAGGCGGCAGGTGACCGACGCCGAGAGCAGCCGCTCGATGCGTCGCTCCCCGAGCTCTGACTGGCTGCCGAGCGAGAGCTTTCGGTAGATGACCGCGCCCCTGAGTGAGCGCTCGGCGTGGTTGTTGGTCGGCTCGACCCCCGTGCGCCTGGCGAATGTCCAAAGCGCCGGCCACAGCTTCAAGAGGTTGCGCGCCATTCGGTAGCAATATTTGTGACGGGGGCTCTTCGAGGTGTAGCGGCGCATGATCGGCTTGTAGTGGCGTTGCAGAGCACGAACCGTGCGCTTCAGCTCGCGACGGTCACCCGTGTTCTGGAATACCTCCCACGCCCAGAAGACTCGCTCTGAGAGCTCGAGGCCCTGGAGCCCGAACTCCCGCTCGGCGGCGAGGCCCTCGGCGTGGGCCTTGAAGTCCCTTCTGAGATGAGACCAGCAAACCTGACGGCGTCTGAGCGGCAGGTGGGCATAGCCCCACCAGCGGTCTGAGGTCACGATCCCCTCGTGGCCATCGAGCAGCCGCCTGGCATGGTCCTCGTGGCGATCGGGAGCGACGTGAAAGACGGCGTGGCGCTCGGTGAACATGCCCCACAGCGCGCGCGCTGAGCCCTTCAACCTCCAGCCGGTCTCGTCCATGTTCAGGTGCTCGCCTGAGCGCACGCGCGCGAGCAGCTCGTCGTAGGGATCCTCCAGAGCGTCGGCGGCGCGGGCGAGGATGGCGTCGACCGTGCCGGCGCAGATGCGCGCTCCGAAGAGCTCTTCGCAGAGCTCTGTCACGTCGCGGCGGCTCACGCGGTTGCGTACCGACAGCGCCGCGATGGCCGCTTGCAGACGCGGCCCGAAAGCGCTGTTCGAGACTTCCGCGGGAAGCATCGCCCGCGTCTGTTTGCCGCAGCCCGGGCAGCGCACGCGCTGGGCGCGGTGCTCTGTCACCTGCGCCGAGAGGATCGGCAGCTCTTCGACCTGATGGCGCAAGGGCTCGCCCGCGGCCAGGAGCTCTCCAACGGCGAAGAGGTGGCCACAGCGGCAGCGTCTCGGCCAGTGCTCGACCACCTCGTCAACCGCGGAGGCTGGCAAGAGCTCGCGGCCGTGACCCTCGTGCCCTGGCTGTGCGCCCTGTGAACGTCCCGAGCGGTCCCTGTCGCGCACGGGCCGGCGCTTGCCCGGCCGGTCAGAGCTCGGCGGCAGCGAGGAGTTGCGCGAGCTCTTGTTCAGCTGGCGCTCGAGCTTCTCCACGCGTGTCTCGAGCTGCTGGATGCGGCGATCCATCGCCAGCAGCACCTCGACGACGGCCTCACGCCCCGCGTCGTAGATCGCCTCCGCCTCAGCGCGCTCCACGCCACAAGATTCGACGCTACAGAGTTATGTCCCCCAACCCACTGAACGCTTACGCAATGTCCCGTAGTTGCAGGGAAATTGAGCAGACGACCCGACACCAAATCACGCTGCTGGTGTGTGCGGTGTGCCCCCTGAGTGCGTCACGCCGTCGCGGCCTCCAGACCACCTGAGCGCCGCCGTGGACGCCAATCGGCGCGCGTGTACAACGGCAGCGCGCGCATCCGGTCTACGACCGCGAGTGCCGCATCCAGGCGAGGGCGTTGCGTAAAGGGTGGTGCTATCCGGCGTCGTTAAGACAATCCCGGCATGCCCCAGAATTTCCTGTCGTGTGATCGTGAGCAGGTGTTGTTGATGGCGCCGAGCCTTCGCGAGTAGCTACCGGCGAATCACCTCGCGTGGGTTTGTGCTGTCCTCGGTGGAGGCGATGGATCTGGCGCCTTTCTACGCGTCCTATCGCTCCGATGGTCATGGGCGCCCGGCGCATGATCCGGCGATGATGGGGTGGATTCAACTGGTTCTCGCAACGCCCAACGTTGAGGAGTTGCGATGGCCAAGAAAAGCCGTGCTACAGATCGTGCCGCTGCAGCAGGGACGCGTTCCGGGGGACGTCCGTCTGCTGGGCGCCGAGAACATCGGGAGCGTTTTTGGGCAGCGATCGCTCGAGGGGCATCAAGCGTCGACGCTGCCACGGAGGCGGGTGTGTTGCCGAGCGTTGGTGTCCGGTGGTTCCGCAAGGGTGGCGGGATGCCGTTTCTCACGCTCGCGCCGGTGTCTGGGCGTTATCTGTCCTTCACCGAGCGGGAGGAGATCGCGGTCCTGCTCGCTCGTGGTTCTGGGGTGCGAGAGATCGCGCGTCAGCTGGGTCGTGCGCCGTCGACGATCTCCAGGGAGCTGCAACGGAACGCTGCGATCCGCACCGGCCGGCCGGAGTATCGGGCCTCGACCGCGCAAACGCATGCCGACCGTCGCGCTCGACGACCGAAGCCGGCGAAGCTCGCTGTCAACCCGGAGTTGCGTCGCTATGTGCAGGACCGGCTCGCCGGGTCTGTGCAGCGGCCCGACGGGAGCGTCGCGGGTCCGCAGGTCGGCTGGGGCGGGCGGCGTCACGGACCGCGAAAGGACCGGCGCTGGGGGAAGTCTTGGAGCCCGGCTCAGATCGCTGGTCGACTACGCGTTGACTTCCCCGATGATGAGTCGATGCGGGTTTCCCATGAGGCGATCTATCAGTCGCTCTATGTGCAGGGCCGCGGAGCGCTGCGCCGGGAGCTGACAGCTTGTCTTCGGACAGGTCGGGCGCTGCGGGTTCCCAGGGCCAGGACGATGAGGCGGAACAGGAGCTTCGTGACTGACGAGCTGTTGATCAGTGAGCGGCCTGCTGAGGTTGATGACCGTGCTGTTCCGGGTCACTGGGAGGGCGATTTGATCCTCGGTCTGGACCGGTCTGCAATCGGCACTCTGGTCGAGCGCTCAAGCCGGTTCACGATGCTGCTGCATCTCCCGCCGATGGAAGGTCACAACAGCCCAAGAGCGAAGAGCAGCCCGGCGCTCACGGGTGCTGGTGCAGCGGCCGTTCGTGACGCGATCGCCGACACGATCACGACCCTCCCCGAACAACTTCGGCGGTCCTTGACCTGGGACCAGGGAGTCGAGATGGCCCAGCACGTGCAACTACGGCTCGACACCGGTCTGCAGATCTACTTCTGTGATCCACGAAGCCCGTGGCAGCGCGGGTCGAACGAGAACACCAACGGGCTGCTGCGCCAGTATTTCCCGAGAGGCACCAACCTCGCCAGGCACAGCGCCGAGGAGCTCGTCGCTGTCGCGGCGGCGTTGAACGGTCGACCGCGAAAGACACTCGCGTGGAGGACACCCGCCGAGGCGCTCACCGACTACTTGAGCGCCGCGGCCTGACCGCCGCCTGCAGCATCCAACGCGCGTGACAACTGCTCGACTGCGGCATCCCAGCCACTGGGGTGTCCGACGGTCGCGCGCGGCTGTCGCCGCTCCGGCCCGCCCTCCGGGCGAGCCTCCACGACGACAGCCGCAACACCAGGCAGGCGTCTGTCATCAGCCCTTGCCTTTACAGTCATCCACCACACCGCGTTGCGACGACCGGTTGAGCCCAAGTGGTCGCGATCGTTGCTCTACGCCTACTGCAAGGGACAGCGCTCCTCTCGCGTGATCGAGCACCAGTGCGTGCAGGACATCGCCTACCGTGTGATCGCGGCAAACGAGGTGCCTGACCACACGACGATCGCGCGGTTTCGTAAGCGCCACGAGACGGCACTGCGAGATCGCGCTGCGAGATCGAAAACGATAGTGGCGCGACCCGACGCCATCGGAGTGCTCTGCCGGAACCGTGCGACGGTCTGCCTTCGACCCCTCTCCAACAGCTCCCGCTACTTGTTAGGGACGTAGGCGACGTTCTGGGCCGGAACCTGCCCCGACGCTGTCGCTACTTCCCCCTTCACACTTCCTTCAACCCCAAAGGTTCAAGTGCCCAGATCAAGCCGCCGTATCCCCGGAGTTCCGTCGTGAAGCCTCGAGCTGCTGAGCTGAGGGCAAGCCCGTCAGCGAGGTCGCCAAGACCTCGGCGTGTCCGATCAGACGCTGTATGTGTGGCGCCGCCAGGCGCAGGTCGACGAGGGCAAGCGAGGGTCTGACCACGAGGAGCGCGAGGAGCTGCGCTCTTCGCAAGGAGGTCAGGAAGCTCGAGATGGAAAAGGAGATCCTGAAAAAAGCCGCGGTCTTCTTCGCCAAGGAAACGACGGGCGCTGAGTGAGGTGTTCTCGTTCATCGCCGCGGAGAAGACCGGCTATCCCGTCGCTCTGATGTGCCGAGCGCTCGAGGTCAACCGCACGAGCTTCCACGACTGGGAGCGTCGGCGCCCTCGGACGCGCGCTCACCGACGCGTGGCTGACCGAGAAGATCAAGGCGATCCACGAGGCCAAGCGCAGCGTCTATGGCGCCCCGAGGGTCCATGCCGAGCTGCGTATGGCGCATGGCATCGTGTCGGCGCAAGCGCGTGCGAGCGGCTGATGCGACCGCCGGGATCTCCGGCCTCGTACCGCAAGCAGCGGGGGCGAACCACGATCCGAGTGCCGGGCGTGAGGTCGCCGATGACCTCGTCGAACGGCAGTTCCGACCCTCGCGCCGAACGTGCTGTGGCTCGCCGACATCACCTACCTGCGCAGCTGGGAGGGCTGGCTCTATCTCGCCGCCGTGCAGGACGCCTACTCCCGGCGATCGTGGGCTGGTCGATGACCGAGCACATGCGCACCGAGCTCGTCACCGACGCGCTCCAGCATGGCCGTCGCATCGCCGCCGGCCAGACCCCGGACTCGTTCACCACTCCGACCAGGGGTCGCAATACGTCTCTCTGGGGTTCGGTCAGCAAGCCCGTGACGCCGGCATCGCGATCTCGATGGGCTCGCGCGGCGACGCCTATGACAACGCCGTCGCCGAGAGCTTCTTCGCCACGCTGAAGAAGGAGCTCGTCCACCGCCAGTCGTGGCCCACGCAGGCGCGAACTCAGCTCCGCCGTCTTCGAGTACATCGAAGCGTTCTACAACCGCCAGCGACGACACTCCACGCTCGGCATGCGCTCACCAACCGACTACAGAGCTCCTATACGCTGCGAAAACAGACAGCCCCACTACCAAGAACATCAAGTCAAAAGTGTCGTCTGAAGCGGGGAAGTCCAGCTCAGGACGGTGGTCGTGGCGGATCTGCTCGGAGTTGTGCTTTCGCCCAGATGCGAGCACCTCGGTAAACGTCGCTGATGCTCCTGCTTAGGACGACCAGGGGGTGCCGGCGCTGACGGCGCCCACACGACTGCTTAGCCCGGCGCGAGCGAGCGTCTCGCGAGCCTGGGCGGCTGCGACTGGGCCTCGTCCATAGCGCGAGCGAAGCGCGGAGGTAGCAGGCGCTCGCATCGCCCGCAAAGCACGCGCCGGCGTAGGAGTGCGTGGCGGCGGCCCGAATGGCCGCCGAATACACCTAGGGCCTTTACGGTGGCGGGACCGGCCGTTCAGTCTGGGCCGGGGAGCGCGCAGGCGAAGCCGACGGGGACTCGGATAAGACCACCCAGCGCGTCGAGTGTGGGCCGTCGGTAGTCTGGCTCGCGCGCATCGAGGTCGTCGAGCAGTAGCAGGATCCGTCGCGAGACATTCGGCGAGATCTGCGAAGCGCGATGATCTCGTCAAGAGTGGTGGCGATGTAGTCCTCCCACGTCGTCAGCACCAGGTTGACTTAGTGCAGGCCGTCGCTGCTCGCGAGGTGCCCGCCAAGTTACACCGAGACTATGACCCAAGAGACTATGACCCAACCTTACAAGGGACGCATCCGTACCCTTGATGGGTTGCGTGGGCTAGCGGCACTGGTAGTGCTCATTCACCATTCCTTGCTAGCTTCGGCTCCTAAGCTAGCTGCCCTCTACAACTCTCCTAGCCGGGCCGAGATCCCTCCTAAGGGCTCTCTTGATTGGCTAGTCTTTTACACGCCCCTGCACATCTTCTGGGCAGGTCCTGAGTTCGTCGCTGTCTTCTTCGTGCTCAGTGGCTTAGTCCTTGCCTTGCCAGTGGTAGGCAAGGAGAAGTTGCGCCTCGCCTCTTACTACCCTTCGCGTCTCTTGCGCTTGTACTGGCCCGCCTGGGTGGCGGTGGGCTTTGCTGCCCTCATGCGCGTAGTAGTTAGCCATAAGGCCATCCCGGGAGCCAGTGCGTGGCTCAACACACATGCCACGCCACTCTCTTGGCAAGGACTGCTCCACAGTCTCGTTCTCGGCCCGCAGGCCGGCAATTGGGCCTTCAATACTGCGCTATGGACCATGTATTGGATAGTGCTCTTTGCTCTCCTCCTGCCTCTGCTTCTCATCGTTCCCTTTGCTTGGCGCATCGTCAGGTTGGGAGTGGTTCTGCTTTGCTTCTGGTTCCTTTGGCACGGCACAGGTGCTTTCAGCCTGGAGATTCCTCCCTTCGTCCTCGGAGTGGTCCTGGCCTTCGAGCTGAAGGGCCTCCAAGACCTCGCGAAGCGCTGGAGCAAGCGCTCCTGGCTCAATCTGCCCCTCAAGAGTCTGCTCGCCGTCAGTTGCATCTGCTTGTTGACGATAGATCGCTGGCTTACCTACACGAGGGCCACCCTTACCTTGGTTGTCTTGGGTGCCTGCCTGGCCGTGATTGCCGCCGTTGTGCTCGTCTCCTGGCGCAAGTCCTTTGAGTCAAAACCGATGCAGTGGTTGGGGCACAGGGCCTTCAGCCTGTATCTAGTACATGAGCCCCTGGTGGTTGCCCTTGCCTTCCTAGTGGGAGCCACCTTACCTCCATGGCTCTTCATTATTGTGGCCGCCTCAGCTTCCTTGGGCGCCTGCTCAATCCTTTTCCGCTACATCGAGAGTCCCTCACACCGCTTTGCCCGTGCCGTAGGCATAAAATGCACGGCCTTGTCCACTAAGGGTCGCTATCTCGTAACTGAACCTGCGCCCGCCGTGCTCCCCTCCCTAGAGAGCGGTACCCAGCACCAAAGACACTACAGTTAGGGTGTAGCCTCCGTTGCTGAGTTAACATTCTCGACCGCCATTGAGAGCCACCGCCATATAAACCTAAGACGTTCCCTTTTGGTTAACGGTGATTGAGTGGCGGTGTCAGGTGGCGGTGGCGAGGGTCTGTGCGGCTACGCGCTGCTCGGCGCGAGGTCGGCGCGACACTCCGCGACCGCGCGGGCGATCACCTTCGCGCCCAGGTGCCCGGTAGTGTCCTTTGCCTGTTCTTAGCCGCCCCGAATTAGCCCGACGCGTGGCCGTTTACTTGGTTACGCATGTTGCGCACTGGTGAAACGGTGAGCAGCGCGGCACTGCTGGGCTTGATATCGACCGTGATCACCCCGTGCCTGTTGGGCGCCTGGGGCAGCCTCCGGGGCTCACCCCAAGAGCCGCTGGGCGACACTGCTCGCCCTCCCAGCCGCACCCCCGAGAGCGATGCAGGCGAGGGCCCGGTAAGCGCAAGGATGCTCGCGTCCCGAAAACCGGTCCCCACTGACAGCCGCACGGCCGCGCCGCGAGCTCCGGGCGGGTCGTCGTCGACGACCACGAAGTGAAGCGTCCCGTCGCTGGCGACCAGCGTCGTGACGTCGAGGTTGGGCTGGCCCGTCGAACCGATAATCGTAGGAAGCGGGCGGTCGCCGATCAGCGCCTTGGCGAGCAGCAGCGCGTACCACTCTGGTTGCACTGACAGGGCGCCGGTGGCGAGGGCTTCAGGAGTGCGTGCGCACAGCGGCGTGTAGCCGTCGCAATTGGCGGGGTGTCCGTGCAGGTTGATCCCGGCCACCCCCATGTACATGGCCCGGGCCAGGAAGTCAACCGCCCACAGTGCCGACGCGAAGGTGTCGCTGACGCCCGCCACCCCACCGCAGGAGACGGTGTTTGTCTCGTCGAGACGAAGGCGCGTATTGCTCGCCGCCGCTAGCGACATGTCGCGACGAAGCAAGTTGACCTCCTTCCCTTGAGTCAGCGGGCTGAGCAGCCTGGCGATCGTTGGCGCCGGGACTTCTCCGCAGGTGAGCGGGTAGTGGTGTGCGGTGAGCAGGGCGGGCCGCTGATCGATCAGCTCAGGCAGCCCCCAGGATTCAAGGGCGCCCGACCACGACACGTCCGGACCGGCCAAGGGGATGCCAGGAGCGGCGGCTTCGATCGCGCTGCGGTAAGCGGCCACCTGGGCGTCGTACTGAACGAACGTCCAGGGTTCTGACCGCAGACCCTGCTGGACGTAGGCGTTGGGCTCGTTGCCCAGCTCGATCCCCTCGAGCCATTCCCCGAGTGTCGCCTTCGCCGCCGCCGCCTCGCGCGCAGCGGCTTCGGGTTCGTAATGGCCAAGGCCGATGGTCAGCAGGATGTGCCATCCGCTCTTCGCCGCGAGGCTGCGCAGCTTGCGCAGATCTCCGACTTCCAGAACACCCGACGCCCAAGGGGGGCGGGGGGTCACTTCGTCTGTCCAGGCAACCCGCGTGTCGGCCGTCACGCCTCCGAAGCGAAGCACGCCAGGACCCAGCGAACGCAGCAGCGTGATCAGGTCGCCGTCACCCGCGTAGCCGGCTACCTGCTGAAGGTCCGACAGCTCAAAGGAGAGCCCGAGAAAGTCCCCCGGAACCGGTGCCCCAGGGTGGGTCCGATCTATCGAGACCGATAGTGGGATCGCCCTGAGCTCCGCGGCTCGAGCTAGCGCGCTGGGAGCGAACGCTAGGAGCAGCGTGGCGCAGAGCGCCGCGCCCAGTACCACACGCACGCGGGCGATTGCACGGTCTCGCGCTTCATTAAGCCTCATCAGGGGGCAGTGGATAGGTCCTAGATCGACCGTCAGGGTGCATAGCTCTGAGCATGGTGCCCTCAGCCTCGGGTGACGGCGGAGGTCCCGAGGACTTGGCCCTGTTCGCCGAGCGCCTGAGCAGCGGCGTAGCGGGGCGCGGCCATGATCGCGATCCGCGTCTCGAATGCCCGGCGCGGGACCGTGGCTACGGGGCTCAGCGACCGCTGGCTCGCACCGGCCAGCAGACGCCACTGTGCGACTCCGGTGGCCCCATTCCAGGACGCATAGGCAACTATGCCGCCGTGCGCACCGGCGCGCACGGCTATGCGCGGTCGTTCCGCGGGAGCGGCTGACCACGGCGCCTTCAGAACGGTGTAGGACTGATAGGCGTCGGCAGGTGCGCATCGAACAGCAGTTGGCCCGAAGCGCTGAACTCCGAGAAGAACGGTTCCTGACCCCAGCCGACCATCCAGTCGCCCCCGGTGAGCGGCTGGAAGTCGCCCTGGCTGGCGGCCAGTAGCGGGCTTGCGTGCGTGAAGCTCGAGACCAGCGTCGCCGTTTTGTGTTCCATGTCCAGCCGCACCACGATCGCCCGCGACTGGGGATGAACCTTCGGTGTGCCGCCGTTGTCGAAGAACGTGATCGTGCCTTCCGGCCCCTTCGCGTGCGTCGTGCTGCCAGGCAGGGGCCGCGCCTGGTCCCATCGCGAAGCTCGACTGCTTCCCGCCGAGGCGCCAGAGGACCTGTCCGCTGGCTGGCGTTGACGTCGTAGGCGGCCCAGGTGTTCCGTGAGTCGACGAGAATCGTCTCGCCGTGCAGCGAGACGGCGTTGATGTGGAAGAAGTCCCACGGGGAATTCGGGCTGCTCGGCTTCGCAGGCGCGTAGGAGTCGACGAGCGGGGCGTGATCGAGGGCGTGCCACTCGAAGCGGACGAGACCCGTCCGCAGGTCGATTTCTTGGAATAGCGTGTCGGCGACGGCGCCGTTGGTCGGACCGCCGTATGCCTGCAGGTTGCAGCGGATCGCGTCGTAGATGGTCAGCAGCGCGGTGCCGTGGGGGGTGATTTCGAACGCGTGCAGGTCCGGCTGATAGCCGTTGCCCGCGCGAACCACGTCGATCTGCCTGTAGGAGCTGTTGGCGATTACGACGCCGCTGCCACTTGGCCACCGGCGATCAGCGGATCCTGCCACCAGGAAAGGACGGGTTGGCCTTCGTAGAGCTGTGCACGCAAGTCGGCAGCGCGTGCCCCGGCCGGAAGCGGCTTGAACCACAGCAGGCCGCCGGCGCCGTCGAGGACCATCGGCCCGTACTGGCCCGGGGCCGGCGTAGGGTGCAAGCAGCAGGTCGCCCGGGGCCTGCTCACCGGTGTTGGTGGTCACCGTCACGACGGGCGGCGTGAGATCTGGCCGCGACACGAAGTGCTGGAATTCGCTCGGTTTGGGTGGTGGCGGCGGGCCCGGCGGCGTCTCGAGCGAGCGGCTCACCACGTCAATCTCGGCCGTGGTGAAGTGCCAGGAGAACGGCAGCGCGCCGTCCGCTCGTTGAAGCTCTGCATGAACCGTGACGACCTCGCCCTGCGCGAACGGGGTGGCGGGCAGGAAGCTGCCACCGTCGCCCTGCGAGAAAGCCTCGAGGGTACCCGGGTGTGGACCGGTGTGCGATCCAACGACCGAGATCTGGGTGATGTCCGCCGCGGGGACACCAACGAAGCTGATCTGCGTGCGATACGAAGCGTCCACGCTGTTCGGTGTGGGCGAGACCGTCACCGCCCCGCCGGCCCGAGCGGCCGAGACGTTCAGGCTCGGCGGCGTGCAGGGCGGTGCCGTCGAGCCCGCAACGGCGGCGGGGCTCGCGACGAGGCCAAGCGGGCCGGCTAGCAGCAGTGCGGCTGCGATCGGCCTGATCTGCCGTGGGAGCGCCAAGGTGAGAAGGTTATGTGCTCGGGCGGGCCCATCGCGTCGGTTGCTCAACCGCGGGGTCGGTCGGCATGTCGTATAAGAGGTCACGCGTGCCAGAGACCGTCCTCGACCAGAAGCGTACGTATCGGGCGCCGCCGCTCTTCACGCCCGAGGTCAAGCGCGCACGCCTCGACTACGTCCCGATGCTTGGCGCGATCACTCTCGCCGTCTTGCTCAACACATGGGCGCTCGGCCAGAACGGATACGCGAACGTCTACTACTCCGCCGGCGTGAAGTCGATGCTTGCGGTCGTGGCACAACTTCTTGTTTGTCTCGGCTGACCCCGCCGGTCTCATCTCGATCGACAAGCCGCCACTGGGGCTCTGGGTCCAAGCGGCCAGCGCGAAGCTGTTCGGCTTCGCGCCTCTGAGCCTGCTCCTGCCGGAGGCGCTCGCGGGCGTGGCCACCGTCGCCGCGCTGTACGTGATCGTGCGCAAGCGCTACGGCGCGCTCGCCGCGACGGCGAGCGCGCTGACGCTCGCCGCCTTCCCGGCGTTCGTCGCCGTCTCGCGCGACAATAATCTCGACGCGCTGCTGATCCTGTTGATGACACTCGCCTGCGGGGCGGCGCTGCGCGCGATCGAGACCGGGCGACTGCGCACGCTGCTCGGCTCGGCGGTACTCGTCGCGCTCGCGTTCAACACGAAGGCGCTCGCCGCATATCTCGTCGTCCCCGGAATCGCCGCCGGCTACCTCTGCTGCGCGCCGGGTCCGGTGCGTCGCCGTGTGGGCCACCTGCTGCTCGCCGGCGTCGTATGCGGCGTGCTGTCGCTGGCCTGGATGGTCGCGGTCGACCTCACTCCCGCCACGCACCGCCCCTTCGTTGGTAGCTCGACCGACAACTCCGAGCTCGGGCTGACGTTCGGCTACAACGGCTTCGGACGCGTCGGCGGCCAGAAAGGCGGCCCGGGACCGGTCGCCAACCGGGAAGTGCTAGCCCACAGTCCAAGCGCCCGCGGCGCTGAGCGGGGCGAGCACCTCGACGGTGCGCCTGCCCGCAGCCCTCGCCCGACGTCGCGCCGAAGGTGGCGGCCACGATCACCGAGATGCCCGATCGCGTTCGGCACCTCGCCTGGGCCGCTGCGCCTGTTCCGCAGCGGCTTCGGCGATCAGGACGCCTGGATGCTCGCGTTCGCCCTCGTTCGGCCTGGTCGCGATCGCGCTTGACACGCCCGGCGCGCCGCGATCCGAGGCTCGCCGGGCTGATCGTGTTCGGCGGGTTCTTGCTGTGCGAGGCGGGCTTCCTCAGCGTGTCACGGGGCATCGTGCACCCCTACTACGTCTCGGCGCTCGGCCCCGGCACGGCGGTCATGGTCGGTGCCGGGCTCGCCGCGATGGTGCGCCCGGAGCGACGGTGGTCCCGCCCGCTCATTCTCGCCGCTGTCCTTGCTACCGCTGCCGTGCAGGTCGTGCTGCTGCATCGGGCTCACTATCTAGGCATCTGGCAGGTGATGCTCGTCCCAGTGGCCGCCGCCGGCGCGCTCGTGGCGGTGAGAGCGCGCCGCTTTTCACGCCCCAGCCTGGCCGCGGTGCTCGCAGTCCTGCTCGTCGCCCCGACGGCGTATGCGGCGACGACCTGGCGCCAGCCGGTGCAGGGCACCTTCCCGGCGGCTGGTCCGCGGGCTGTCGGCGGCAACGGCGGCGCCGCGCTCAGCGGCGCTCAGCTCGCGACCGATGACGCGCTGATGCGCTACATCCTCTCGCACGGCGCGGGCGGGCGCTTTCAGTTGCTCACCCAGGCGTCTCTGACCGCCGACAGTCCGATCCTGCTCGGGCTGCGCGCGTCCGCGCTCGGCGGCTACGGGGGGGTCGACCCGGCGCTCGACGGCCCGGCCCTCGGCCGACTGGTCGCGTCCGGGCAGGCGCGTTACCTGCTGCTCGGCGGTAGCTACGCCTACCTCGGCGGCAATGCCGCCAGCCGTGCCGCAGCGCGCGTCTGCCCGCAGGTGCCGCTCGCCGCCTGGCATGGCGCGCGGGCACACACAAGTGAAGGCCTATACCTGGTCGACTGCGCCGGGCGGGCCCGCGAACTCGCCAAGCAGCCGCAGTAGCGGTCTGCACCTCGTACGACCGTATTGGTTCTCCATCTAAGCGGACTCGGGTGGCGGTATCGTGGTCCTCGGCCGGCTCGGTGGTGGGAGCTCCAGGCTGGCGGGTGCCAGCGGGTCTCCGGCGGTGGCATGGGTGGCCTGGCCCCGGGTGCAACAGCTGGAAGGGAGCAATCTCGCTTGACAGTCGTTGCCGAACACGGGACGGCTGCGGTGCGAGGTCGCAGAGCCTGACGTCCCTGCCCAAACCTCCGCGAGGGTGGATGATTGGCGTGTGAGTTCCGATGCTGCTGAGATGGTCGCGGTGCTGACGACCGATCTTGTGTGTTCGACCGCGATGGTCGACCGGGTCGGCCCGGTCGTGGCCGAGGAGCTGCGAACCGAGTTGCTGTGATGCCCACTGTCGGGGTGAAGCGCTGAAGTGAGGGCTGGTGCCGCGTTCGGATCGGTCTCGGTAGTGGGAAAGGGCGCGGTCAGCTGCAAGAAGCAGCGAGACTCTGTTCTACGAGGCCGGGCGGTGGGGTCAGCGACCGATGCAGCTGGGTCGCGATGGGGATCCGCTGCGATCGGAGTGCCGCCCGGAAAGGTCGCTTCGACGGCGGCTAGAGTTATGGGTCCCCGCAGCCATCTCGCGGTTGGTGCGCAGAGATGGTCGTTCGCAGGGGGACAAGTTGATGTCGCGCTATCCAAACCTCGCACGGGCCGTCGATGGCGTGCACGTGTGGGCCGACCAACGGCCCCTATCGGCCTCCGATCTGTCGGAGCGTTTCGACGATCGCATCGCCGTCGTCATCCCCGCGCACAACGAGGCTGACAACCTCCATGGAGTGCTGCGGCGCATCCCGGAGCGGATCTGCGGTGTCCCGGCGAGCGTGCTCCTCGTTGACGATGGCTCGCACGACGGCACCGCCGACGCGGCGCTCGCCGCCGGTGTCGTGGTGGCACAGCTGCCCGAGAACCGGGGCGGCGGAGCGGCGCTGTGGGCGGGTTACTCGCTTATGCTCGACGCTGGTGCCCGCATCGTGGTCACCATGGACGCCGACGGCCAGCACCGTCCCGAGGAGCTCGAGCAGGTGGTCGAGCCGGTGCTCAGCGGACGCGCGGAGGTTTCGCAGGGGTCACGCATCCTCGGCAGCGCCGAGCCCGGCGCGTTCGCCCGTGAGCTGGGAATCGCCTTCTTCAACCGCTTCGTTCGCGTGCTCACCGGTGTGGAGATCACCGACTGCTCCAACGGGTTTCGCGCGGTGCTTCCGGAGGTGCTGCCAGAGCTGGACCTGCGCCAGCCGCAGTTCCATGCGGCCGAGTTCCTCATCGAGGCCGTCACGCGCGGCTTCCGGCTCGAGGAGGTTCCAGTGCAGGTTATGCGCCGCCAGCACGGCAGCTCCAAAAAGCCGCCGGCGTTGCGCTACGGATGGGGGTTCCATTCGGCCATCATCAGTGCATGGAGACGCGCCCTGGTGCGGGGCACCCCCCGTCGGCGCATACGCAGGGCCTCGGCCGCGGAGCCCGCCGGGCCGGAGCTCGCGGACGCTTAGCCGGCGTGAACCCTGCCGGCTTTCCAGACCCTGCAAGGCGGACGAGCACGACGACCGGCGGGCGTAGAAAGCTCCAGCAGGCACTCAGGCGAGGCGCCCGCCGACTAATGCCATGAACGGATAGGTCATCCAGATCGTTCCGCACACCCCTTCTGCCAGTATCAGCGGCCATGGGACCCAGCCGGACCGCGGTTGAGCCGCACAGGAGGATCCCGACAGTGTCGGCTCCTCAGCGGGCACAGTCGGCGCGGCCCCGACGGTTTGGCTTGCGAGCGCTCGGACTTATCGCCTTCGCCGCGGTCTGCGCGGTCATCGGCTACCTCATTCGCCCCGGCGCGGTCACCGACGACACCTATGCATTCCTGGACTGGGGCAGGGATCTGCGCCACGGCTTCCTGCCGCTTCTCGAACATCGCACCTTCCAGCCGCTCCCGATCGTGGCCGGCGCCGTGCTGTCGCTGTTCGGCTCGGCTGCCCCGACCGTCACCGTCGTTGTTTGCCTGGCGGCTCTCGTGCTGTTGGCGGCCGGGGCGTGGCGGGTCGTCGAGCTGCTCGGCTTTGGCCAGCCTGCGCCGGCTGTGGCCGGGTTGCTGGTGCTGGCTACCCCGCTGCTGCCGGTGCTGGCGCTCGTCGCCTATAACAACCTGCCCTTCGCGACCCTCATGCTGTGGGCGCTCGTGTTCGAGCTCGAGGAACGCCGAGCCGGCGCGTGGGCTCTTCTGATCCTGGCGGGGCTCACGCGGCCGGAGGCGTGGTTGTTCCTCCTTGCCTACGGCGTCTTGACGTGGTGGCGGGCCGGTCATCCATATGCCCCGCGCCGCTGGCTGCCGATCGCTGCCCTGACGCTCGGCCCGATCGTGTTATGGGCCGGACTTGAATGGGGGCTGTTGGGTGATCCGCTGTACTCGCTTCGCAACACGACGGGACCGGCGGTTCAGAGCACGCACACCAGCTCACCGCATGCTCTGTGGGGCACGCTGCGCGATTACCTGCCGACAGCGGTGCTCCTCGCGAGCGGACTCGGCGTCATCGCCCTGGCATGGTTCGCGCCCAGGCGAGCTGCGGCAACCACGCTGGCCGCGACGGTGCTCGCGGTGCTCTCGATCCTGATCCTCGCGAGCTCGAACTTCAATGTCCCGGGGCGGGACTTCTCGGTCCTCGTCGCGCTGTTGTGCGTGCTCTCTGCAGCGGGCGCAATGCTGCCAGCCTGCGCTCTCTCGCGATCTCGCAGATCCTCGCCGGCGCTCGTCGGAGCGGTAGGGCTTGCCGGCGCCGCGCTCGTCATCGGACTGAGCGCGTCAAGGAGCGTCGATGCGCTACGCAGCAACTTCCAGAGCCTCTCCGTCACCCACGACACCGGCAGGACGTTCACCCGCGACGTGACCCGGGCGCTGCCTTTGATCGACGTTCGCGGGGCGCCTCGACACTCCGTGGCCATGCTCGGCGCAGTCGACAACTCAGAGCTCGCATGGGTGCTAGGCGTTCCCTATAACGTCGTTGTGGACCACGTCGAACCGCAGACGCGGCTGATCGTTCAGCCCTCGCCGGCGACGTGGTCAGAATTGAAGCGCCATGACCTGACCGACCGCACCCGTTCGGCGATCCCGCGCGGATGGCGTGTGATCGAGAACGGGGACTGGCAGATCTACGCCGCCGGTCCGCGAACGCCGGTGCGGTTGCGCTGAGCGGATCGCTGCCGGGTCAGATCCCGACGAGCCGGGCCTCGCGCTCCAGCGAGCCCGCTGCGTCGGGACGCCAGCGGACGCTCGGCTCGATGGCGTCCATTATCACGCGGTGTCTGTGGCGGGCTATGACGGTCAACATCGACTGGACGAGCTCGTCACCGAGGTAGTGCGGCTTTAGCCCGAGTCCGAGGAGGTTCTGGTTGACCGCGTTGTAATAGTGGTGCTCTGCCTCGACGCGAGGATTGACGTAGCGATCGATCTGGACGGCGTAGCCAAGGGCATCGCCGGCACGCTTGACGAGTTCGGCGAGCTCCATGATGCTGAACTGCTCAGTGAACTGGTTGAACACGCGAAACTCGCCGAGGTCCGCCGGGTTGAGCGCCGCGAGCTCAACACAACGCAGCGTGTCTCGCACGTTCAGAAAGCCGCGGACCTGCGTGCCGCTGCCGTACACGGTCAGCGGGTGACCGATCACCGCCTGCACGCAAAAGCGGTTCAGCGCGGTGCCGAACAACTCGTCGTAGTCGAAACGCGTAGCCAGCCGCTCGTCGAGGGCCGTCTCCTCGGTGTCCACGCCGTAGACGACGCCCTGGTTGAGGTCCGTGGCGCGTAGCCCCCAGGCCCGGCAGGCGAAGTGGATGTTGTGCGAGTCGTGAACCTTCGAGAGGTGGTAGATCGAGCCCGGCATCTTGGGAAACGGCAGGACGTCGCGGCGCCCCTTGTGCTCGATCTCGATATAGCCCTCCTCGATGTCGATGTTCGGGGTCCCGTACTCACCCATCGTGCCGAGCTTGACCAGGTGACAGGCCGGGACGTGCTCACGCACCGCAAACAGGAGGTTGAGCGTTCCGACCACATTGTTCACCTGGGTCTCGACTGCGTGCTCGCGGGAGATCATCGAGTAGGGCGCCGAGGCCTGCTCGGCGTAGTGCACGATGGCCTCGGGCAGGAAGTCGGCTATCACACGGTCCAGGAACCCCGCATCGGTGACATCGCCGAAGTGCGCGACGATGTCCCGGCCCGAGACCTCGCGCCAGGCGTCGATCCGATCCGGGAGCGACGCGATCGGCGTCAGCGAGGCCGTGGCGCGCTCTCGATGCCAGCGACGCCGGGCCAAGTTGTCCACGACCACGACCTCGTGGCCGCGCGCTGAGAAATGTAGAGCGGTGGGCCAGCCTAGATAGCCGTCCCCGCCCAGAACAAGAACCCGCATCCGCACATATTATGAACGGCCCCCGACGGAGGGCGCCGGCAAGCACTCTCACGCGCGCAGCCAAGCAGTCGTCTCCGCCGGGATTCCTCGCCCGCTGGCCCTCGCGAGAAGCGATGCAAAGAGCCCGCAAGAGGATCCGTGAAATCACGGCCCCGCGCAGGCTCCTACTCGGGGTCGAGGTGATCGCGCAGGACCTCAACAACTACCTGCGCGGCTGGGCGAACTATTTCCGTTACGGCAATAGCCGCCTTCACTTCGCCCGCATCACCACCTATGCGCTGCGGCGACCCGCTCTGTTCGTGGCCAAACGCCACAAACGAAGGTCTGGCTACGGCATGACTGTCGTTGCCTTCGTGTCAGCAAACCGCATGGGATTGGTCAGCCTCGACCGACTCGTCGTCACCCCCAGCCCCTTCCAGGACTGGCGGGTCAAGCGGGCGAAGCCGAATGCCAGCGGTGAAGGGCGTCGGTGAGCCGTGTGCGGGAGAAACGCATGCACGGATCGATGTGACGGCGGGAGGAAACCGGAAACCAGTCGGGCCAGTACGTGCCGCGCGGTACCAGGCGCCTCCCGCCGACCCTCCAGTCGAATCGTGTCTGTTCCGGGTGACTGCATTGCCACCAAAGCACCAGCGCGACCTCACGGTGGCCTACGCCCGTAGGCACAGGCCACAGCTTGGAGACCTGCTAGTCGACCGCCCCAAAGCATCGAGCGAGACGACAGCATAGGGCGGGGCAGTTCAGCCGACCGAGTCGCGCCACTCGTGCACGCGTTGCATCACGGGCACGGCCGCTTGGATGTCGACGAGGGGCGAGACCTCGAACTCGAGGAATGCCGTCCAGGGGGTGATGCCCTCGAGAACCGCCTCGGCGGTGTCCGTTTCGATGATGGCGATGCCTCCCTTTCCGTCCGAGCGAGCGTAGAAAGCCTTGAACTCGTAAGGCGCTTTCCACTGCGCGAACAGCTCAAGGACGCGCTTCTCTGTCTCCTCGGTCGCCCCACCAGCCGGCGTGTAGAACAATCCGAACAACATGACCAGACCCCCTTACGTTTGACTTGCTTGCTTGGCGCCTGACCCTATGCTGACGGCCGGGGTCCGTCAAGGATGGGACGATCGCGTAGGCATGGGCAGCGAGACTCGACGGCACGAACCGGCTAAGCGCCGACTGCTGCTTCGCCTGGCGGAAGCGAGCGTGAGGAGCCTGTCGGGTGGCGCGCTCGGACGTCGTCCG
Source organism: uncultured Solirubrobacteraceae bacterium (assembly GCA_963730575.1). Taxonomy (GTDB): domain Bacteria; phylum Actinomycetota; class Thermoleophilia; order Solirubrobacterales; family Solirubrobacteraceae; genus Palsa-744. The sequence goes on along the minus strand of CAVSSG010000002.1, from coordinate 498,862 downwards.
ATCCAGGAGCGTGAGCGGCGTCCGCCGACGCGCTCGCTGTAGTGGGAATGCGGTCGTCGGCGCGTCGACACAAGACTCAGGCCGCCTGTTTGCCACGTGACCCACGCGGGGAGGATCCGGGTGGAGCGTTCACTGCCAAGGGTTTCGCTCCGCAGCTTCGATGTCGATCGAAAGCGAAACCGCGGCGAAGCGCCTGATGGTGTGCCCGTGGAGCGGATCCTCGTGGACGAGCTCGAGCTCGAGGGTGTGTCGTCCGGCACTCAGGGGAGCCTCGATGACCACCGGTATGAGTGCGCTGGCTCCGGCAGCCAAGCTCGCGGGTAGGCAGGTGTCCGACCGCCTCTCTTGAGCTGTGCCGGTCGGCGCGAGCCACCGGTACGAGAGCTTGATCCAGGGCTCCCGGTTCAGTCCTGGCCAGTGCTCGGTTCCGGTGTTGCGGACACGCACTGTGACCGGACGCTGCTGGCCACCATAGAGCGTGGGCGCGCGCTCGAACACCTCGATCTTGCCCCGGTAGGCTGTCTCTGCGAGCGTTCGTCGTGGCCCGGCGCGCTGAATCTCGCCCCAGCTCCACATCGGGATCTCTTTTGCGGGTGGTCCTGGCCGCTCATCTCCCGAGGCCGCGAGGACGTCCGCGATGGCGGCACGATCGCGCGCCGGGACGGGACCGGAGCGACGCCGAACCTCTGGTCTCGCTCGGGTAAGTAGAACGCTGCCACATCGATTGAGAGCACACTGCGGCTGTGTCCGCTTGCGATGGACAGGTAGTGGGCGACCTTTGCCTCGCGATATGCGACGTCGTTCACGAGAAGCGAGGAGTGGTAGAAGCCCTCGCTGAGATGGACCGACGGGAAGACGGGCTCGAAGCGGCCATGCGAGAGGGCCGCATGCCAGAGCGTGGCCGGGTCGTTGCGCACCAGCCGTGGGCTGCTGTAATGCCAGGGTGGCTGGGCCAGGTAGTGGTCTGCGTCGGGGAACAGCCAGCGGCAGGCAGCCAGTACTGAAAGACGTCGCGCGCTGCGGATCAGCTCCGGCAGTCGCTCGATGAGTGTGGGAGTTCACGAGTTCGTCGCCGTCGATCCGCAGGATCCAGTCGCCAGTGCACTGAGAGATGATCCAGGGGACGGCCTGCTCGGCCGAGTCCACGAACTCGTAGCGCAGTAGCCGGTCGGCGACCTCGGCGTAGCGGCCAAGGCGGCGTGGGTCCAGCCGCGAGTCCACCGCCACCACGATCTCGTCGGCGACTGGTCGCAGCTGGCGCAGGATGGCAGCCACGCGCGCCCCGGGATCGCTCGTAAGGCAGCAGACCGAGAGCGTCATCGCGGCGCAGCGTCGGGCTGACCGTGACCAGCATCTCGACAGGCGGGGACTGGCACTGAAACCACCTGACGTGCTCGTGCACTAGGTCTGGCGCGAGCAGGTAGCGCCCGGCGGTCGCTGGCGAAGTCACGTTCATCTCGCACCAGACAGGATTCGCCGGGCGCAAGCGGGTGCGGAAGCGGGGTGCGGTGCCCCTCACGCTCGAGCACGGCGCCCTGCGGGGTCAGCCACTGGTAGGCCACGCGGATCAGCGGCCGCCGGTTCTCGCCGCCAGGCCACCACTCGCTCCCCTCGTTGCGGACGCAGACGCGAAACGGCCGGTGATCGTTGGCTACCAACTCGACGGTGGACGTCGACCGGCCGGATCGTCGCGCAGTACCCCGACTCATCGAAGTCTCGCTCGGCCCAATGCGCCTGCACCTCGGCACGAGCTCACGCGCTGCGCGCAGGGCCCCGCCACCTCGACCGAGGAGGCCTCCCCCGGCCCCGCCAGCACCGCGTCGATGGCACCGCGGTCGCGGGGGTCCACGCCGGCAGCCCGAACGCCCGGATGACGCTCGGGCAGGTAGAAGGTCGACAGGTAGGGTCCGCCGCGGTCACCCGGAGCGCCGCATCGACCGTGCGATAGCGCTCGACCTTGCGCTCGCGTTCCTCGGCGATCCGACAGCAGATGCACGAGGTGGTACAGGCCACTGTCGAGGTAGCGGGCCGGCAGCGCGAGCGCCACGCCGCTGTGGCACAGCCCAGGAAACCACAGCTGGGGATCGTTGCGGACCAGCCGCCCCTGAAAATCAGGGAACCACGGCCACTCATCGAGCCAATGCCCGGGGTCGGGATACAGCCACCGCCGCGCGACCCAGTACTGGAGCACGTCTCCGCGCCCGCGTGAGCTCCGGCAGCTGCTCGAGCAGGCTCGCGCCGAGAACCTCGTCGTCGTCGACGCGCAGGATCCAGTCGGCTGAGCACTGCGCGTGGAGCCAGGCCACGGCCGGCTCTGGGAATGCGTCAAGCTCGATCTGAAACAGACCGTCAGCCACCCCGGCAAGCGGCGTCCAGATCCTGCTCGCCGCCCGACACATCCACTGCGACCACGATCTCGTCGGCGGTACGCCGGAGCGCCCCCAGGACAGCAGCAGCTCTGCTCGGGCTGGCTGTCAGGCAGCAGATCGATAGAGCCACCGGCACAAGGGTAACTGCTTCAGGCGCAGGTGCCGTCATCAGCCGCGATGCCTGTCTCGAACCGCCCTCTCACGGCATCTTTGGGTAGACAGATATCCCTCGGTCCGGCCCAGGCCCACCTGAGTTCTGTCGTCGGAGGCCACGGACCAGGGGAGACACGCTACCTATCCCTCCCACTCAAGGAGATCGACACGACGACGCCGGCGCAACAGACCGCGCACTGCTGCTTTCACGGCGAGGCTGTTGCACAAAGCCGCCGGCGAGAACCCGTGTGGCGTTTGCTGTGAGGGCCGTGGAGGGCAATGGGAGCGCCGAGGTCAACGCGAACGAGCCGTGGCCGAGCGATCGCCTTCGCCTTTTTCGACCCCGCCCTTAGAACGGGCTCAGTGAGGGCTTCGGGGGACGTTCCTATAGATGTCAAGTGCGGTGTCGAGTGATCCCGATCGGTCCGGCGCCGCAGTTGATGGTGGTGGTCGCCCGGGTGGCAGCTGGACCTGAGAGGGCGGCGAGATCGGCGCGTAGAGCGTTGTAGGTTTCACGGGCGATATAGCGCTTCAGGCAGCGCATGACTTCGGCCTTCGTCTTGCCCTCGGCGGTGCGGCGGCGCAGATAGGCGCGGGTACGTGGGCAGTAGCGAAGGCGGCAGACGGTGATCAGGTGCAGCGTTCGGTTGGCTTGCCGGTCGCCGCCGTAGTTGAGGCGGTGGCGCGTGGTCTTGCCGGAGGACGCCGGGATCGGACTCGCGCCGCACAGAGCAGCGAACGCAGCCTCGCCGTGGAGACGGTCGATGTTCTGCCCGGCGGTCACGAGCAGTTGGCCGGCGTGCCCGGTTGAGATTCCGAGTAGCTGGGTGGTGCGCGGCGCGGCAGCGCGGACGAGCTGCTCGAGCTGCCGGTCAAGAACGGTGATCTCATCGTCAAGAGCATCGATGCGGTGGGCGATCGAGCGCAACGCGAACTTCGCCGCGTGGCTGGGCTGGCGGAGCTCGCCTGTCGTGGGCCGCAGCCGCCGGCAGAGCTCACCTTGCCGCGAATCGTCTTGCGGCGGGAAAGCTGATCGCGGAGCTCTTGCGGGGCAGTGATGATCAGATCACGAAGCTGAACCATCGCGGCGCTGCGGGACTTCACGGCGCTGTGACGCGCTGCGCGCAGCAGCCGGATCGACTCAACGATCCCGTCGGTCTGCTTCGGGACCGCCTTGGCCTTGCCGGCCAAAAACAGCCGGGCGGCCATCTCCGCGTCGATCGGGTCGCTCTTGCCGACACGACGGCGGGTGTGCGCGTGCGACTGGTTGACCTCGATGACCCGGACCCCGTGCTCGCACAGGTAGCGCACCAGCGCAGCCGCATACGAACCGGTCGACTCGACCGCTACGACGTCGAGCTCGCCGAAGCCGCTCAGCCACTCCAGCAACTCCCGGTAGCCGGCCGTCGTGGTTGGAAAGCTCTTCGTGGAGAGCAGCGCGCCGCGCTCATCAAGCGCGGCTGCGTAATGGGCGTCGGCGTGTGCGTCAACCCCGCCGACAACTAGCGCGTCCTCCTGCCTCATGCTGTGCATGTCGTCCTTTCGTTCCGGAAGGGCGGTCCGGTCGGGAAGGGCGGACAGAACAGTGACGGGGCACTTGTCGCGAGCAGGTTCCTATCAGGTCACGCCGCCCGACCCGACCACCCAATGAATGAGTGATCGACGGCGACCAGCCCGGGGCCGACAAGTCCCCACGAACGACACCAAGAGGGTCAGTTTATGCGCAGGTCAGACCCCAGGCCAGACGCCGGGCCTTATCTTCACTGTTTGTGCAACAGCCTCGACGATGAGCAGCAGCGACCGGCAGCACGCGGCTGGCTGCTGCTTTGTCCCCGATTGCGAGCGCGTCGCTCGCCGCCCTCCTCGCGTTGCTCCCGTGGGATCAGAACACACGGCATGGACCCACCGCTCTCGCAAAAAGGAGGGGCGGTGAGCGCGCGGGGGATCACTACGATTCTCGGCGGCGCGGCTCGCCGGCTTGCCACCAATCGGGCTCGTCGCCCTCCTCGCGTAGCCACTCAAGCGTGCGCGCCGCGCGCTCCCAGTCGCTGCCGGTCTGGCCGCAGAACTTCCAGAGCTCGCGCGCCGAGCGCTTGTAACGGTGGATCAGCTCGTCGAGCTCGAACGCGTCGATCTCGCTGCGGTCCAGTCGCGTGAACCCGTCGCGAACGTGCTCGAGCAGCGCGAGCAGCTGCTGCTCGTGATATTCGGCGATGAGCGCTCTCGCCTTCTGACGTCGGGCGCGTTCCTCCTGGCGGCTGCTGTGCTCGACACCCACGCTGGGAAGGTACTCCGGCGCCAACGACTGGACCTTGTGGGGCAACCGCCCCGCGCGAGCGAGCGCTCGGCGCAGCCGACCTGAAAGAGATATTTAGCCGAAGGCTTCGCGGGGTCAAGCTCGCCGCGACAGCGGCGCGCGCAGCGCGGCCGAAGGCGAGCTTGACGCCCAGCGGAGCCGAAGGCTATGTGCACGCTGCGCGTCACCGCCGCGCTCCGTCTCGCCACGACGGGTGTCGCCGTTCCCTGACGAAGGGTTACGGGTCTCAGTGACGAGTTCGCTTGCGCGAGTCCGCCCGGGCGCGGCTTATACAGCGCCCGCCTTCTCGCCGACCGGCGGTGGGCGCCGGCAGCGGACCCATGACCAACATCGGCCTCACAATCGCGCAAAGGGCGCTCCTCGCGGGCGAGGACTTGAGCGCCGGAACGATCGCATGGGGACGGCGACCGGAACGGCCGCCTCGGCTCACCCTCACAGACCGGGACCTGCGCCTGATGGCGCTGCTCTACGGAGCGAACTTCCTCTCGATGAGCCACCTCACCGCGCTCGGGTGGGGCTTCTCCCGGAGCGCGCGGCGCAGATGCGCCTGAAGCGCCTGCACGACGCCGGATACGTTGACCACTTCCGACCGACATCCGCCTACGGACGCGCCGAGTGGAACTACCGGCTCACGTCTCTTGGTTTCTCGGCGCTCAAAGAGTGCGAGATGGTCCCGGCCGAGCGCCGCTACACACCCGTCCCGCTGACCAGCATCAGCTACGCAGAACACGACCTGCAGCTCGCATCGATCGTGCTTCACATCGCTCAAGAAGCGGCCGGCGATGGCGAGGAGGCACTCATCGGGCGGATGCCGTTTCGCTGGCTCGGTCCGCGCAACGGGCACATCGAGATCGACGGGGACGGCGAGACCGAGCGCTCACCGGCGGCCCAGCTGCCGCCGGGCACACGCCTCTATCCGGCAGGAAGTCGCACGGGCTAGCTTGAGCCCGACGCCACCCTCATCGGAGGAGCGGGCGAGGATCTCTTCGCGGTGCTGATCGAGTACGACCGTACTGAGCGCCCCCACAAGCAGATCGACCGCCTGCGCCGCTATGACCGCTGGCTGCTCGACGGCTGGCGAAAAGGACCCTTCGCCGCGCACGCCATCGCGCCGGCGGTGATCTTCCTGACCTCACGCCAGGGTCCGCTGAGCCGTCTGATCGAGACGGCCGATGAGACCCTCTCCGCCTCCTATGGAGGCGAGCACACGGATCCTCACGAAGACACCTGCCCGGCGAGGGAGCGGGTGCTGTTCGCTAGCCGCGAGCAGGTCCTCGCCGGTGACTGGATGATGAGGCGAACGCCGAGCCTGCCGGCGGCGCTCCGCGAGCAGCCGGCCGTCTGTGAGCCGCGCCTCATCGAGTACGACCTGCCCTCGCTCTTTGCAGAGGCTGAAAAGCGCAGCCCAAAGACGTTCATGCGACCGTCGGTCTCCCGTGCGGGTCTTCGGATGGGGGTCTCCGCTACGCTCGCCGCCCTGTAGCGAGTCAGCCTGGGGTCCGTTGGCTCTTCGTTCATGAGGCGGCCCCCTATCCGAAGACCCTGCTGCCCGCTCGCTCCCGAAATTTGGCTCTGCAGCTGGCCCGAGGAAGGGGGTCCCCGCCTCTCCGCTTCGCTTCGACCCGGGGACCCCCTTCCTCGACCAACACATCACAGATGTTTATGGCGAGGCCAGATGCAGAGTGGTGAACGGGAGCGAGCCGGCAGCAGAAGAGAGTCGAGGGCAAACGCAGCAGGGGTTGTCTGGGAACGAACACGAACGGGTCGGGCAAGGCTCGTGGTTGCAACTGCGGGCACCGGTTGAGCGGTCGATGGCAGCGAGGTCACGTCAGGTATCGGGGATAGCAGTGGTGCGGCTGGCGGCGGTGGAGGTGTAGCGTGGACGCCGCGGTTGACGAGGCAGGTAGTGGCTCCGGTCGGCAGTGGCGGAGCCAGCGCAGCGTGAACAGCAGCATCGAGGGGGCAGGAGCGCCGCAGGGGTCTGGACGTCATCGCCAGCATCAGGGCGGTCGGCAGCATCGACGCCGCGGACGGCGAGCTACCGGCTTGAGATTGTCACGCTCGCGGCGGTCTCGGCGTGCATCGGTCGGCCCAGAGCGTACTTTGCTCGCTCGGAGAGGACGTTGGTCGGCTTTATGGGTGATGGTCATTCCCACCCCGATCGATCCCGCGGCCGATTACACGCTGTCTTCGCGCGTGGAGAGAGGTCGGGCGTGTCCTGGGCGCCGACGGCCGGCGCCACTCGCCCCGGGAGGGCATCGTGACGCGTAGCGAGCACTCCCAGCCAACCCCTCCCCGACTTGCCGCCGCGCTGTTCGCCGAGCTTGACGAGCTCGCCTGCCGTGAGCTCGCCGAGCTGCTGCGGCCCTACCTGACCACCGGCCCCGACCGTCTGCTCGACGCCGCCGAGGCCGCCCCGCCGGCGAAACTGCACCCGGACACCCTCGTGCGGATGGCACGTGAAGGCCGGGTCAAGGGCGCCGAGAAGGTGGGGCGGGAGTGGCGCTTCCCGACCGGCCGGCTCGAAATCGGCCCGCCGCCGTGCCGCTCCCTTTCGACCGAGTCGGCACCGGCGCTACGCCGTGCGCCACGGCGTGAGCGCGCCTCCTTCGCGGCTATCCGAGAGCGACCATAGCGTTGCGCTTAACGTACGCTCATGGAGGAGGTAGTGTCGGGGCGATGCAACGGCCGCCGGGGTACATGACGGCAGAGGGCAGGCGCTGGTCCGGCAAGCTCGCGCGCGCGCAACGCGCCGTCGAGGAGGCCGAGCGCGCCCGCGACGAGATCGCGCTCCAAGCGCTCGCACACGGGCTCGGGGTGCGCGGTGCCGCGCTGGCGCTCGGGATCGACAAGGGCACGGTCAGCCGCCGCTATAACGGGGGCGCATCGTGAGCGTCGAGCGAGCCCGGAACCGAGCGGGTTGGGTGACTCGCTGGCGCGAGCAGGGTCGTCAGCGCTCCCGCCTGTTCGACCGTCGCGTTGACGCGCAGGCGTGGGAGGCCGAGGTCCGACGCCGACGCCAGCTGGGACCGCTGTCCGTCCAGCAGCTCACCACGCGCGGCGGCCCGACGCTCGATTGGTGGATCGAGCATCGCTGGGCGCCGGAGCACGCCGCCACGCTCGAGCAGGCCACGCGCGACCGCTACGCGAGCGTGTGCAAGTGCCACATCGTCGACTCGCTCGGCGACGTCCCCCTTGTCGAGCTCACGGTCGCCCGGATGCGCGAGTGGCAGGCTGCGCTCGGACGGGCCGGGACCAGTGCCGAGACGATCCACAAGGCGCGCACGCTGCTCTCGAGCGTGCTGCGCCACGCCGCCGAGAGCGAGGCGATCCCCGGCAACCCGATCTCGCTCGTGCGCGCCCCGAAGGCGAATCAGCGGGACGCGGTGAGCCCGCTCGCGCCCGCGACCATCGAGGCGATCGCCCTCGCGCTGCGCCAGCCGGCGGCGCGCGAGATCGCCGCATCACCGCCCGGCCAGCGGCCCCGGCGCCGCTACGAGCTGCCACCGCCCGGCACACCGCAGACTCGCCGGCGTGACGCGCTTATCGTCTCGCTGCTCGCCTACGCCGGCCTGCGGCCGGGGGAGCTGCGCGCGCTGCGCTGGGAGGACGTGCACGAGCACACGATCCTCGTCCAGCGCGCCGGCAACCCGGACGGCTCGATCAAGGCGACGAAGACCGGCCGGCGCCGCGCCGTGCGCTTGCTTGCACCGCTCGCCCAGGACCTGCGCGAGTACCGCCTCGCTGTGGGCCGCCCGCCTGCTCGCGCGCTCATCGTGGGGGCGAGCGCCGCCGGCACCCCGTGGACGAAGACCGACTGGGAGAACTGGCGCGAGCGGCAATGGGCGCCCGCCTGCCGCGCCGCCGGCCTGGACCCGGTGCCGCGCACCTAGACCTGCGGCACAGCTTTGTCTCGCTGCTGCTCGCCGAGGGCCGTCAGCCGGTGTGGATCGCCCAGCAGGCCGGCCACTCGCTGGCGGTGCTGCTCTCGACCTACGCCCATCTGATCGAGGAGTACGCCGAGCGCAAGCGCGTCGATCCGGAGCTCGAGATCGCCAAGGTTCGTGAGATGAATGTGCGTCTAGAGTGCGTCAGCGCGACCGAGGAGCGTCCAGCTGGGCTCACCGCTCACGAGAAAAGCCCCGCCTCAGCAGGGCCTTTCTGGGACGGGAGCGACGGGACTCGAACCCGCGACCTCTGCCGTGACAGGGCAGCGCTCTAACCAACTGAGCTACGCCCCCGCGTTCGCGCGGGAGATGACGCGTGACTCTTCCGCGCTTGTCCAGTATGCCAAGGCAGAGGCGACCACGGCGCCACCTAGCGCAGGCTCGCGCTCATCGTGAGCTCATAGCCCGGCGGCCGGCGATCGTCGATGCTCGCGCCCACGCCCTCGACGAGCACGTGCGGATCGGAGAACAGGGTGAGCCGCAGGCCCGAGAGCAGGAGCCCGAGCGGATGGGCGATCAGCCTACCTTCGCTCGCGCCGGCCACGGCGTCAACCGAGGTCTTCACGCCGAAGAGAGCACCGCTGGCCCTGACCCGTACCTCGCCGTGTTCGCTCGAGATGAGCGTGACGTCGAGGCCCTCGGGCAACGCCGCCCTCACGTCCGTAGCCGTCATCCTGGCCTTGGCCGTGAGCGCCTCTCCGTGCTTGTGAAGGCTTGCGTCGCTCAGCCTGATCGGCCCCTCCTGCACGCTTGACGCCGTCACCTCCATGGTGCTCGCACCTCGCGCTTCCCACAAGAGCTGCGCGGTCTGCTCAGGGCTCAGCTTGAGATGCCCAGCGCTCACCGTCACCGAATCGGCGCTCCCCCACAGCAGCTTCAGCGCGGGCCAGGCACTCACGTCAACGCTCTCGACGCTCCCGTAGCGGCCCACGCGCGAGGAGATGCGGCTCGCGGCTATACGCGGCAGGAGCACCTGTGCCAGTGCCAGCGCGAGTGCTGTTCCCCCCGCCAACCACGCCGCCATCCGGCCGGCCTTCGCTCTGCGCGCGCTCACCCGCCAAGCTTCGCAGGCGGCGATGCGACGGCGTGCCCCTGCCCGCTAGCCTTGGGTTCCACGACCCGGGCGCGTAGCTCAGTTGGCTAGAGCACCTCGCTTACACCGAGGGGGTCGCCCGTTCGAGTCGGGCCGCGCCCATTCCCGAATGGGGCCTGCCCGCAATCCCCTGCCCGCCGAGATTCCCTCCGCCCACGCGCAGATGAACGAAGAAGCCCCAATCCGCATCGCCGTGATCGGCTCGGGACCGGCCGGCTTCTACGCAGCCGGTCACCTGCTGAAGGACTCCGCCGAGCGCATCGAAGTCGACATGCTCGAGCGGCTTCCAACCCCGTGGGGCCTCGTACGCTCGGGCGTCGCCCCCGACCACCCCAAGATCAAGTCGGTCACACGCGTGTACGAGAAGACGGCCGCCCATCCGCGCTTCCGGTACTTCGGCAACGTGACGCTCGGGGAGCACGTCAGCCGCGAGGACCTGCTCGAGCACTACCACGCGATCGTCTATGCCACGGGCTCGCCCGCGGACCGGCCTCTGGGGATTCCCGGGGAAGACCTGCCCGGCTCCCATGCCGCCACCGAGTTCGTCGGCTGGTACAACGGCCATCCCGACCACACCCACCTGGAGTTCGACCTGTTGTCGGCCGACCGCGCGGTGGTCATCGGCAACGGCAACGTCGCGCTCGACGTCGCCCGCATGCTCGTGCTGGCCGCGGGCGAGCTGGCACCCACCGACACGGCCGACCATGCCCTCGAGGTCCTCGCCCGGAGCCACGTCACAGAGGTCGTCGTCGTTGGGCGTCGCGGCCCGGCCCAGGCGGCCTTCACGAACCCGGAGCTGCTCGAGCTCGGCGAGCTCGAGCAGGCCGACGTGATCGTCGATCCGCTCGAGCTCGACCGCGCGCTGGCGGTCCCCGACTCCGACGCGCAGGCCGACGTCACCTCGCGGCGTAACGTCGAGATACTCCGCTCCTACGCCGAGCGCCCTCCCGCAGGGCGTCCGAAGCGCATCGTCCTGCGCTTCCTGCTCTCGCCCCGCGCCTTCATCGCCGGCGAGAACGGGCGCCTCGGCGCGGTCGAGCTGATCCACAACGAGCTCGTCGCGGGACCGGACGGGCGCCTGCGCGCGCAGGCCACCGAGCGCCGAGAGACGATCCACGCCGGACTCGCCTTCCGCGCGATCGGCTACCGCGGCATTCCGCTCCCGGGTGTCCCGTTCGACGAGCGCTCGGCCGTGATCCCCAACGAGGCCGGTCGCGTGCTGGACCCCGAGACGGGCGCCACACTGCCCGGTGAGTACGTCGTCGGCTGGATCAAGCGGGGTCCCTCGGGGGTGATCGGGACGAACAAGCGTGACGCGCAGGAGACGGTTGACGCGATGCTCGAGGATCTGCTCGGTGACGGCGGGTCCGCCGCGGGCTGTTCGACCGTGCACGTTCCCGCCCATGGCGACGCGGCGTCGGTGGAGGCGCTTCTGCGCTCCCGCCGGCCCGAGCTGGTCACATACGAGGGCTGGGAAGCGATTGACCGCCACGAGCGCTCCCTGGGCGAGCCCGCCGGCCGCCCGCGCGTGAAGCTCACGCAGATCGAGGAGCTGCTGCGCGTCGCGGCCTCCGAACATCCCTGAGCACAGCCTGGCCGACCGCGCGCCGCCGGTGCCAAGACGCTCCTTTGAATCCTGTGATCTGGACTCGACCGAGGCGATCGTCTGCCACACTATCGCGCGCGAGCCCCGTTAGCTCATCTGGTAGAGCGCCGGACTTTTAATCCGGTGGGGCGGGTTCGAGTCCCGCACGGGGCATCGCGAAGTGCTTGATAACAGAGCTTGCTGCGACCCTGGGGGCTAGGCGGGCGGCTGGTGCATGCCGAAGCTCGAAATCCATCGCTACGGGCTCGTCGGGCATGCGCCCGACACACGGCCGCCGCCGCAGGCTGCGCGTCTGCGCGAGCACTGCTTGCCCACTACCCTGGTTGGCATGTGTCGCAACATCCACACGCTCCACAACTTCGATCCGCCGGCGACGGACAGCGAGATACGCGATGCCGCGCTGCAGTACGTTCGCAAGGTCAGCGGCTCGACAAAGCCCTCGCGTGTCAACTCCGAGGCCTTTGATCAGGCCGTCGATGAGATAGCGCGGGCAACGGCTCGTCTACTCGATGGACTGGTGAGCTCCGCTCCGCCCAAAGACCGAGAGCTCGAGGCCGCCAAACGGCGAGCGCGGGCGGCCCAGCGCTTCGCCGCCTGACGGCCTCGTCCGGCCGCGTGACGGTCGCGCCGACGGTCGCGCCGGCTCCCGAGGCAGGACGCGCGGCGCTGGTCGGCCGGGCTGTAAGACCCGATGGGGTTGTTCGCGCCTAATCGGCTGATTGGCGCTCTGCTTGGCCTGCGAGCCAGGTAAGAATCGCGTTGCGCGAGAAGCGCCAATGGCCGTCGATCTGCCGGCCTGGGAGCTGCCGGTCTTCGGCCGCGGCGAGAACGGCCGGCTCGTCGAGCTTGAGCAGCGCGGCAGTTTCTGCAGCGGTCATCACCTCATCGCCAACCTCCCGAAGGGCGGCGCGGCCGACCACGAGCCCATCGTCGGTCAGGTGCTCGCGCACCGCCTCACTGACGAGCCGGCGCTTGCTCTTGCCGGAGGCGGCGACTGCCTGCTCCAGATGCTCGGCATCCTCTCGAGGAAGCCGGACGAACAGCGGAGTCGCATCGGCAGGCATATCGATAGGATATCACTTGATATTCGCCCGTTGGCGAACATGCCCTACGTCGTCCGCGAGCGCCGCCGAGGCTGCGCCGTGCCAGTGCGGGACCGCGAGCGCGATCAGCCGCAGCTGCCTCTCGGCGGTGATGACGATGTCCTGCTCGGCGAGCGGATCCTCCGGCGGAGAGTCGAGGATCGCCTCGACTGTCGCGACCATCGTGTTGACCATCAGCCCGGCGATCATCTGCAGATCGTCCGAGCTCCACGTGCGCAGGTCGGGAAAGCGCGCGAGGTCGGTCGCGAGCTCGCTGCTGAACAGGCGTATCTCGCCGCGGATCGCCCGGCGCAGTGCAGGCACCCCGCTGCTGCGCTCGCGCGCGATGAATCGGAAGTGCAGGCGATTCTCGTGCACGTGGCGGACGAGGATCGCAACCGACGCGCGGATCACCCCGTCGTAGTCGCGGCGATCCTCGCGCGCGCTGCGAAGCATCTGGCGCAGCCGGCGAAACGACTCGTCGATGAGCGCGAAGCCGAGCTCGTCCATGTCCTGGAAGTGGCGGTAGAAGGCCGCCGGCACGATCCCCGCCGCGCGCGTCACCTCGCGCAGGCTGAGGCTTCCGAAGGCACGATCGTCGAGCAGTTCGAGCGCGCCGTCGAGCAGCGCCTCACGCGTGCGCTGCTTGCGCTCCGAGCGCGTCTGCAGGGTCGCCGAGCCGCGCCGACGTCTGCGTGCATGCGGATGCGCTGTCATGGGTCTGGCCGGCTCTCCTCGTGAATATCCGTTTACACGCTTAGTGTGCCGTAGCGCACATAGTATCTTTATCAAAGCGGATTGACGGCACGATTCGATCCGGCTATTGTCGGTGAACAGATGTTTACTGATCGGCTGTCCGTGCCGCTCCGGCTGGCGACGCGTGCGCGTCTGGACCAAGCGGCCGGTGCGCGACGCCTGGTTCGCCGCCTAGCGGGATCGGGCCTGCTCGAGGCCCTCGCCGCGCCTCACGGCGTCGAGCGCTACCTCGAGCTCGTGCGGCCGGGCTTCTCGCTGCGCGATGTGCGGGCCGAGATCGTCGACGTGCGCCGCCCCACGCCCACCAGCACGACGCTCCGGTTGCGCCCCAACGAGCTCTGGCGCGGCTTCCTCGCGGGCCAGTTCGCCTCGATGACGGTCGAGATCGACGGCGTGCGTCGTACGCGCTGCTACTCGCCGACCAGCTCGCAACACGCCACCGACGGCCATCTGGAGTTCACCATCCGCTCGCATCCACACGGGCTCGTGTCGCGATACCTGCGCGAGCACGCCCACCCGGGCATGGTCGTCGAGCTGACACAGGCCGGCGGCGATTTCGTACTGCCGACGCCCCGCACCGAGCGCCTGCTGCTGGTCAGCGGCGGCAGCGGGATCACGCCCGTGATCTCCATGCTGCGCACGCTCTGCGACGAGGGCCACGACGCGCCGGTCACGTTCCTGCACTACGCGCGCCACAGGCGCGAGGTCCCCTACGCCGACGAGCTAGAGGCGCTCGCCGCACGCAACCGGAACGTGCGCGTCGCCTGTCTGTACACGCGCGGGCCGGGGAACCGGACGCGCGGGCATATCTCGCGCGGGCAGCTGCGCGCGGTCGACCCCCGCCACCGCGAGGCGGAGGTGTACGTCTGCGGTCCGTCCGGCCTGATCGAGGGCACGCGCGCGCTGTGGGCGCGTGAGGGCCGCGAAGAGCACGTGCACAGCGAGAGCTTCCTCGGGCCCCGCCTGTCCGCGCTGCCCGGCGAGCCCGGCGGAAACGTGAGCTTCACCGCCAGCGGCGTGCAGGTGTCCGCCAGCGGCGCGACGCTGCTCGAGCAGGCCGAGCAGGCCGGCCTCTCGCCCGCGTACGGCTGCCGGATGGGCATCTGTCACACGTGCACCCGCCGCAAGCTCGGCGGACGGGTCCGCAACGTCAACAGCGGCGAGCTCTCCTCCTTCGAGGACGAGGAGATCCAGCTCTGCGTGTCGGTGCCGGCCGGCGATGTCGAGCTCGACCTCTGACGAGGCCTGTCGGTCCAACCCCTTCACCCCACCAGGAGAACCCATGCCAAACACCACGCCCCATCTGACCCCCGCCCAGATCGAATCGCTCGGCTCCGAGCTCGACGCCCTGCGCCAGCGCGTCATCGACGACCTCGGCGACCGCGACGTCGACTACATCCGCAACGTCATCCGCGCCCAGCGCGCGCTCGAGGTGAGCGGCCGCGGACTGCTCTTCGCAAGCATCCTGCCGCCCGCGTGGATCGCCGGCGTCGCCGCCCTGTCGCTGTCGAAGATCCTCGACAACATGGAGATCGGCCACAACGTGATGCACGGCCAGTACGACTGGACCAACGATCCGACCCTCTCCAGCAAGGAGTTCGAGTGGGACACGGCCTGCCCGGCGGATCAGTGGCGCCACTCGCACAACTACATGCACCATACCTACACGAACATCGTCGGCAAGGATCGCGACATCGGCTACGGCGTGCTGCGCATGACCGAGCAGGAACCGTGGGGGCCGCGGTGGCTCGGCAACCCCGTCTACGCGCTGGCGCTCGCGCTGCTCTTCCAGTACGGCGTCGCGATGCACGACCTCGAGGTCGAGCTCATCGACGAGGGCGAGATCGAGTGGCGCAGCCGGCCCGAGCTGCTGCGCGGCATCTGGCGCAAGGTCCGCGCGCAGACGCTGAAGGACTACGTCCTGTTCCCGCTGATCTCGGGTCCGCAGGCGCCACTCGTGTTGAGCGCCAACGCGACCGCCAACCTCGTGCGCAACGTGTGGGCGTTCACGATCATCTTCTGCGGGCACTTCCCCGACGGCACGGTCGAGTTCTCAGAAGAGGAGACCGAGAACGAGAACCGCGGCCAGTGGTACCTGCGCCAGATGCTCGGCTCGGCCAACCTCACCGGCGGCAGGCTGTTCCACATCCTGTCGGGCAACCTGAGCCACCAGATCGAGCATCACCTCTACCCGGACATCCCGGCGCACCGCTATGCGGAGCTCGCCGAGCAGGTGCGGGAGATCTGCGAGCGCTACGGGCTCCCCTACAACGCCGGCCCGCTGCACTCGCAGTTCGGCTCGGTGGTGCGCAAGATCTTCCGGCTGGCGCTGCCGGCGCGCAGCGGCGAGACACCGAACGCCGGCCCGGCCAGACCCGAGCGCAGGACCGCCCTGAAGGCCGTCGCCTAGCCCGGATGGGCCGGGGGCCGGATGGGCCGGGGCAGACGAGCCCCGACAGTCAAGCCGGCGGACGCCCGGCCACGATGATGTTCTCGGGATTCGGCTTCTGCTCTGTTGAGGCCAGGCTGTAGTCGCCGAAGGCGGCGTCCCGGCGCGTGACAGCGGCGCCGACGCCCTCGCTCTCGGCGAGCTCTATGAAGCTCCGCGCCTCGGGCGTGTTGCGCATGAGCCCGTCGAGCACGGGCCCGAGCAGCTGCGTGGAGGCAAGTCCCATGTTCTCGTAGGCCTGGTTGACGATCAGCTTCATGGCAGTGAGCTGCGACGGGGGGAGCGTGGCGAGCTGCAAGGCCCGCTCGCGCACCTCCGCCTCCAGGCGCTCGAACGGGACCGCGGCGTTGATCAGCCCGGCCTCGACCGCCTCGACTCCCGACAGCGGCCTGCCCGTGAGCGCGTACTCCTTGGCCCTCGTCAGGCCCAGGCGGTAGAGCCACATGCCGGTCAGGTAGCAGCCCCACATGCGTGAGTAGGAGGTGCCGATCCGGGCGTCCTCGCTGGCGATGATGAGATCGGCACAGAGCGCCATGTCGCTGCCGCCGCCCACGCACCAGCCGTGGACCTGGGCGATGACCGGCTTGGGCGAGCGCCACAGGCTCATGAACTTGGGCACCGCGCCGAGGCTCTGGGAGGTCGCGGCGGTGAAGTCCTTGCCGGGGTCCCACTCACCGTCGGTGGTGATCGCCTCATCCCAGTGGTGGAAGCCCTCGCCGAAGTCGAATCCCGCGCAGAACGACCGTCCCGCGCCGCGCAGCACGATGACCTTGACCTCAGGGTCGGCGATCGCCCGGTGCACGACGGTCTCGAGCTCCTCGGGCATCGGCGGCACGATCGTGTTCAGCCGCTCGGGCCGGTTCAGGGTGATCGTGGCGACCTGGTCCGCCGTGTCGTAAAGCAGCGTCTGCAGGGACATCAGGGCCTCCTCGGGATCGACGGGCGGAGCACGAACGTGGCGTGCCCCGCAGCGGTCGGCGCGGCCGCGCCGGTGGCGATGCTAGAGGTCGCCCTCGACGGGTGAAGGCGCCGGCCCTCCCGACCTCGCCGCTCACGCGGCGAGGTCGGGCGACGTGGCCGGGCCCTGCTGGGCCCGCTGATGCGCTGGGAGGGCGTGCAGCGTGGCGCGGCCGGCGGCGGGGCGGTGGGGGGTCAGGCGCGATGCGCTGGAGGTGGCATATGCGAGCGCGGCGATGACTCCAAGGTCAAGGAGGACGTTCAGGGCAATTGCAAGCGGGATGGCCATCGATCACCTTTCAAGTTCGATTGCAGTTCTGAACGCACTATCGAGAGCGATGCTGAGGGCAGCGTGCGGCCTTCCTGGGACATGCCTGAGAGGCAGCGGCCGCGCCATCTCCAGAGGCCGCAGCCGCTCCACCGGTAGAACAGGCGTCCATATCGCCGCCGCGGCCTCATCCGGTCGACCGTCCGGGCCGAGAGCCGGCGCGTGGGACGTCCTGCGATCTCGTGTCCTTGGGTGGTGGCGGGTCGATGAGCGAGTCGGCCGGCGCCACCACCGCGAGCGTCCGCGCACAGCCGTCGGCGCGTCCGCGTCCGGGCAACGAGGAGCACCTCAAACGAGCGCGTGCCAAGGGCAAGGTCCACGCCGGGCACACGACCCACGGCAAGCCGCGCACGCACGACGGCACGCACCACAAGCGCTCGAAGCATTCCAAGCGCACGAAGCGACGCGTGCACAAGAAGCACGTGAAGCGGCACGTCTCGGGGCTGCCCGGGGCACCCGCCCCGCCCGCCATCCCGGTCAACCCGCCGCCGCCCTCCAACACGCCCCCGGCCGCGCTGAGCGCGCCTATCACTCTCGCCCAGGCACAGCGGCTGCTGTGGCGGGCCGGCTTCGGGCCGACACCGGGCCAGGCGGAGGCGCTCGTCGGAGCACCGATCCAACAGGTCGTCTTCGGGCTGACGCGGCCGAGCGGCGCCGCCGTCCTGAATGGACCCGAACCGACCGACGAAGAGGGCGAAGCGCTGGAACCCGCCAGCGCGTGGGGACAGGACCACTGCTGGTGGCTCGACCGAATGATCCGCTCCGACCAGCAGCTCGTCGAGAGGATGACCTACATCTGGCACGACTGGTTCGCCAACTCCAACGAAAAGGTCAACGACCAGCAGCGGATGCTCGACCAGAACAACCTCTTCCGCGAAAAGGCGCTCGGCAGCTTCCACGACCTGTTCCTCGCCGTGACCGAAAACCCCGCGATGCTCGTGTTCCTGGACGGGATCTACAACGACAAGTGGGAACCGAACGAGAACTACGCGCGCGAGATGATGGAGCTGTTCTCACTCGGGGCCGACCGTGGCGCCTACACCGAGGAAGACGTCAAAGAGATGGCTCGCACGCTCACGGGCTGGACGGCCGAATGGACGGAAAGCAGCGGGTACCAGAACTTCCACTTCGACCCCTCGCGCCACGACGAAGGCGAGAAGACGGTGTTCGGGCAGACGGGCAACTGGAACTACGAAGACGCGGTGCGCCTGTGCGTGAACAACCCGCTTCACGCCTCCTACTTCGTCAGCCGGCTGTGGAGCTACTTCGTGCCCGAACCGCCGGACGAGGCGACCCTCGCATCACTCCAGGGGCTCTACACGAGCTCCGGCTTTAGCATCCGGGCGGTCGTCGAGGCGATCCTCCAGCACCCCACCTTCCTCAACGGGCCCGAGCTGGTCACCCCGCCGGTCGTCTACAACGCCGGCCTGCTGCGTGCGATCAGGCGCCCGATCGACACGACCGCATGGGCCTGGCTGTCGGCGAGCGCCGGGCAGCAGCTGTTCTACCCGCCCAACGTGTCCGGATGGGACTTCACCCACTGGCTCGACACCTCGACCGCCAAGGCGCGCTGGGAAATGGCGAGCTACGCCACCGCGAAGAGCTATGCCAATCCGTGGCCGGGTGAAGGCGAAGCGGCATACAGCGAAACCGAGAAACCATCCGCGGCACTCGCGAACGCTCTTGCGTACTGGGCGAACCCGCCGCTGTCGGCGGAATCTGAGCAGTGTCTCGCGCAGTTCGCCCAGTCCTGCCTTGAAGGCATCACTGCCTCGTGGCAGCAGAGCCCCTACAGGGCGATCCGCCAGAACGCGCTGCGCATGCTGATCGCCACCTCCCCCGACATGCAGGTGAGCTGAACATGACCGCAAGCTGCTCGTGTAACGACTTCACCCGCTCGCAGCTCCTGCGAGCGGGTATCGCCCAGGCGGGCCGCGGCCTGCCCTCGATCGAGCCGGGAATGCCGGTGCCGGCCGGCACCGGCATGGACAGGCGCGCTTTCCTGTTGCGCTCGGCCGGCGCGGTGCTCTCCGTGTACGGCGCCGCGGCGCTGTCGCCGCGTCACCTGGAAGAGGGCATCGCCGCGGCGGCCGCGGCGACACCGACCAATCAGCCGGTCCTGGTCTCGATCTTCATGGAAGGGGGCTGGGACGCCCTCTCGGTGCTCGCGCCCGTCAAGGAAGCCGAGTACCACGAACTGCGTCCGGTGCTCGGACGCGCAGAAGGCGAAGGCGAACCGTTCAGCGAGGATGAAACGCTGATGTGGCATCCGCAGGCCAAGGGTCTGGCACAGCTGCACGGTGAGGGAAAGGTGACCGTCTTCCCCGCGATCGGCTACGACCCCCCGGACGAGAGCCATTTCACCAGCCGTCACTACTGGGAGGTCGGCGAACTGAACGCCGAGACGCGCACGGGCTGGATGGGCCGCTACCTGGACGTCGCCGGCCAGCCGGGCAATCCCCTGCAGGGTCTTTCGCTCGACTACTCGCTCGCGCCGGCGCTCGCCACGGCGAGGGTGCCCGTCGCCGCGGTGTCCACCCCGTCGGATTACACCTTCTGGGCATACGGGCTCGATGAACCGCTGATGGCGCCCACGCTCGAAACGTTCGGCGCACTCGGTGCGCTCGGTGCGCCATCGCCCGCCTACGCCCAGGCGCGCACCGCCTCACTGGACACGAACATCATCCGCAACCAGGTGGCGCCGTTCGCCGAACACGAAGGCAAACCGGGCTTCACCTCGCCGGTGACCTATCCGACGACCGGCGGGGACTTCCCGGCGCGTCTAGCGGCGCTCGCCGCGATGCTCGCCGACGAAGCGCTGCCGATCAAATGCGCGTCCCTCACCGCCGTGGGCTCCTACGACACCCACTCCAATGAGGTCGACACGCTGAGCACGAACCTCGGACAGACGGTCGAATCGCTGGTTGCCTTCCAGCGCGACCTCGAAGCCCGCGAACTCGACGACCGGGTCATCATCCAGCTCTGGTCGGAGTTCGGCCGACGCCCGCGCGAAAACGGCTCGGGCACCGACCATGGAGCGGGGGGCGTGGCGTTCCTGATCGGCTCCCGCGTCAACGGCAAAATGGTCGGTGAGTTCCCGGGACTGAGCAAACTCGACGAAAACGAAAACCTCATCAACACGTCGGACTACCGCGCGATGTACGCCGCGCTGCTGGGGCAGTGGTTCCAGACCGAAGCGGGCCTCGTGATCCCCGGCGCGGGCACGGGTCTGGAAGGCCCCAGTGCCTACGGACCGATCCCGCAGCTGATCGCCTGATGGTGTGGCCGGCGGGGCGCTTAGCGACCCTCCTGGCACTCGGCCTGTGCGCGCTGGCGGCGGCGGGCGGCATCGCGTTCGCGACGCCGGCGCGTCGCGGGAGACACGGTCCGGTCCGGACGCACCGGCGCGGGTGCGCAGCACGTGCGCGGGCGCGCAGGCGGGGGCAGCGTCACCCGGCCGGCTGTCGGACCCGCTCCTCGCACCGGCGCTCGAGGCCGGCCGCGACGGCTCCCGGGTCACACGGCACCGACACGACGAAGGGCGTGACCGGGTCGACTGGCTCCGGTGCACCCTCCGTCCCGGGATCGGCGGTCGGCGAACCGGAACCGACCAAAGCCGCACCGCCACAGGCGCCGACGTCGATTCCCCACGTACAGGTGACGGCCGTCGAGTACAGCTACACGCTCTCGCGCACGACGGTGCCGGCCGGCAAGGTGATCTTCGATTTCGTCAATCACGGCCAGGACGAACACAACCTGAACATTCTCCCCGCGGAAGGCGAAGTCGTGGACTCCTTTGCCAACACGCCGGCTCACGTGTCAACCGAACAGGAGGTGGTCCTGAAAGCCGGCAGCTACACGCTCTTCTGCTCGTTGCCCGAACACGAGAAGAAAGGCATGAAAGCCACGCTCATCGTCGAATGAGCCCGGACAGCCCCGGCGCGCCCCGCCCATGGACACCGTGCTCGAGAGCATCCCGGGCGCGAGGTTGCGGATCATCCCGGGCGGGGGCCACGCGTTCTTCCTCGAGCGAGAGGACGAGACGCTCGAGAGCCTGACCGGGTTCCTCGGTCGCGCCCGGCAGCCCCTCCAGGTGCGGATAACTGCGGATGAGCCGTGCGCCCGCGGCGTGAGAGAGTACGGGATATTGTGGCATCGACCAGCACCCCCGGCTCGCAGCTGGCGCGGCTGGGCGAGATCGTCGTAACGCTTCGCGACGGCTCGAGCGTCACGGTGCGCCCCATCCGTCCGTCGGATGCGCCGGCCTTGCGCGCCGGCTTCGAACGCCTGTCCGAGGAGTCGCGCTACCGGCGCTTCCTGTCACCGATGTCGGAACTCAGCGGGCCGATGCTGCGCTACCTGACAGAGGTCGACCACCACGACCACGAGGCGATCATCGCCCTCACAACCGACGGAACCCTCGTGGGCGTGGCCCGGTCGGTGCGTTCGCGCAGCGACGCGGAGGTCGCCGAGGCGGCGGTCACCGTGGCCGACGACTGGCAGGGCCGTGGCCTGGGGACGGCGTTGCTAGGGCTGCTGGCCGACCTCGCGCGCGAAGAGGGAATCACTCGCTTTACCGCGCTGATCCTGGCCACGAACCGCGACATGCTCGACCTGCTCGAAGACCTCGGACCCCTGCAGATCCTGGATCGCGGGTCCGGCACGATCGAAGTGGAGATCACCCTGCCGGCCCGCGGCGCCGGGCCGCACCTGCGCGAGCTGCTGCGCGGCTCGGCCAGCGGCCGCTACCAGGTGGTCGCGACGCCCGCCGAGGGCGTCGACTCGTAGAGATCGACCGGCCGCGGGGCCGCGCCCGCTCGCCAAGCTCCCCGGAGGGCCGCCGAGAGAGCCGGCTTCGACGCCACGAAACCGTACGCCTTCGAACCGTTCACGCCCACGCTCCCGAGCCCGCTGGGCGAATTCCATTCGTTCGCCGGCTGATCGGCCGGCCCGCTCGCGGAGCTCTGACTCGGCACCGTGCAGCGGGCTCGCCGAGTCGCCCGGACGGGCGAGGGTAGTCTCTGCTGTGGCAATGGTGTCTTCAGAGCGGATCGGGGGATCGTGATGGCGCACCTGGGCGGCAGCGCCAGCGCCGAGATCGAGGCCCCGCTCGAGGAGGTCTGGGCGATCGTCGAGGATGTCGTCACGGCACCGGAATGGCAGGGCGGACTGGACAAGATGACCGTGCTCGAGCGCGACGCCGAAGGCCGGCCCACGCTCGTGGAAACCGAGAGCGACATCAAGGTCAGGCGGATCAAGTCGCACGTGCGCTTCGGCTACGAGGGTCCGACCCGCCTTTCCTGGACACAGGAGAAGGGCGACATGAAGTCCGTCGAGGGCGCCTGGCAGCTCGAGGACCTCGGCAACGGTCGCACGCGGGCGACGTTCGAGCTCGACGCAGACCCCGGCCGCGTGCTCGGCCTCGTCATCCGCGGACCCGTGGAGGCGGCGACGCGGGCGATCTTCGTGAACGGGCGCCCCGGCGAGCTCAAGCGGCGGATCGAGGGCACAGGGGCCTGATGCCCGGTGCCTGAGCGCAGCGGCCGCGAGTTGCTCGAGGAGTGGCGGGCGCTGATGGAGTCGTTGATCGCGTCCGCGGGTGGGCGCGCGGAGCTGCCACGCAATCTGCTGCGGGCGACGCAACACCAGGTCGAGCTCGTGCAGGAGATCATCGAGCGCGAGCGCAGGCTTCAGCGGGAGCTGGCGGGCACTCTGATAGCGCCCATCGACGCTGTGTTCGACCTGCTCGCCGACAGCGGGGCGACCCTGCGCCACCAGGCGGAGGCGGTGGAGGCGGCAGGGCGGGCGCTCGAGGAGACCGCCCGGCTGATGAAGCAACAGGCCGAGCTGTTCGAGCGGACGATCGGCACGCTGCGCCAGCCGACCGAGCTCGCGAAGGCGGCCACGGGGGTCGCCCGGCGGCCGAAGAAGGCGCAGGCCCGCAAACCTCGCCGCTGAGCGGGGCGCTCTAGGGTGTGCCCGGTGGCCGGCGCGACGTTCGGGGTTCGTGAGGTGCGGATTCGGGGGTTCCGATCGGCGCGGTCGGTCAGCTTCACGCCGGGTCCGGTATGCGCGCTGGTCGGCGGTCCGAGCGTCGGCAAGTCGAATGTGCTGGCTGCGATCTGGATGCTGCTCCAGCGCGGGGCGCCCGCGCCCGCGACGGGCGACGTGAGCGCGGGCGGCTCCGGCGCGATCCACCTGAGCGCCACGCTCGGCGACGGCGACGAGATCGTCCTGGAAGCCAACCCGCCCGCCTCGCCCAGGGGCACCGGACAGGAGGTTGCCGTCCTGTTCATGCCGGCGTCGCTGCGATCCGGGGGGCTAGTCGCCGCACCGACGCGCGCGCCGGGTGCCACTCGAGTGGCGAGCGAGTACTTCTCGGTCGGCGAGAGCCGCTCCTCGGCCGCGCCCGCGGCGGCACTGGTCGCCGGGCTCGAGGAGCTGTGCCGGGCTGGCGAGCGCGGACTCGTGCTGCTGATCGAGGAGCCGGAGCTGTTCCTGCGACCGCAGTCCCAGCGCTACTTCCACCGGCTGCTCAGGACGTTCGCCGAGAACGGCAACCAGGTGCTCTACTCGACGCACGAGCCGGCCTTCCTGAACGTGGGTCGGCTGGAGGAGCTGGCGCTGGTCGAGCACAGCGCCCGGACCGGGACGAGCGTGATCCAGCCGGAGCCGCTCGGGGCCGAGGAGAGCTTTCGCGCCCTCAGCGAGATCGACGCCGAGCGAGGTGAGCTGTTCCTGGCCCGTGCGGCGCTGCTGGTCGAGGGCCGCACGGAGAAGCTCACGTTCCCCTTCGTCTTCTCCGCACTCGGCTACGACGTCGATCGCGAGGAGATCACGATCGTGGACTGCGGCGGCAAGCCGAACATGCGGCTGTTCATCCGCATCTGCAAGGCCGTGCGGGTGCCCTGCGTCGCCGTCCACGACCGCGACGCTCCCTCGGGCAGGCGACCGAGCCAGGCTCAGCGGGTAATCAACTCCGAGATCGTCGAGCTCGCCGGACCGGCGCGAACGATCGTGCTCGCGCCCGACTTCGAGGCCGTAGCCGGCCTGCGCGGGCACCGTCACAAGCCCGCTCGCGCGTGGCAGCGCTTCTCGCGAATCGAGCCGGCCGAGGTGCCGCGCGCGCTGTCGGAGGCGGTCGAGAAGGTCGTCGCGCTGGCGCGCGAGTGACCAGGCGGATGCTCCTGCGGAGTCGGAGGCCGGGCACTGTGGACACGAAGGCTAAGGTTGGCGGTGCAAGCCCGCCAACCGCTCTGCCAAAGGAGGCCGTGTGTCCCGCTTCACCATCGTAAACCTGATGGAGCTCGAGAACTCGGTGGGCGATCGCGCGCCCGGGGTCGAGGGTCGCTTCGCCCGCAAACAGATCGAATCCCGCGACCTCGGGATCAGCCACTTCCGCTACGGCCCCAATGTGCGCAGTCCGTTCACCCACAGTCACCGCGAGCAGGAGGAGGCCTACATCGTCTCGGCCGGCTCGGGCCGCGTGCTCCTCGACGAGGAGGTCCACGATCTGCGCCAGTGGGACGTGGTGCGCGTGGCGCCCGAGGTCGTGCGTGGCTTCGAGGCCGGCCCCGACGGGCTCGACATCATCGCCGTTGGCGGCCCGAGGCCCGAGGATGGCGACGGCGTCATCGGCGAGGCCGCCTGGCCCGGCGGGCAGTAGCTCACAGCGGCGCCACGCCGGCCACGCCGACGATCGCGCCGATCACCGCCGCCGCGAGCAGCACGGCGACGACGCCGAGGCGCAGGACGAGCAGCGCGAGCGCAGCGCCCGCGAGCAGCGCGAACTGCCAGGTCGTGTGCAGCGCCAGCGCCAGCGGGATCGCGGAGCACAGGATCGCGCCGATCGCGGCCGGGCCGGCGCCGTCGAGAAACGCCTGCACGCGGACATCCGCGCGCAGGCGATCGAAGTGCCTGGCCCCCAGCAGGATGAATGCGAACGAGGGAGCGAACGCGACGACGGCGGCGAGCAGGCCGCCCCCGATGCCGCCGGCCGCGTATCCGACGACGGCGACCGTCTGCACCACGGGCCCGGGGGTGACCTGGCCGAGCGCGACGGCGTTCAGGAACTGCCCGGCGGTCATCCAGTGGTAGTGGCCCACCGCTTCGGACTGCATCAAGGGGACGATCACGAAGCCCCCGCCGTAGGACAGCGCGCCCACCTTGAAGGCAACCCATATGAGCGCCAGGACCCCGCCGGTCGCAGCGCCCGCGGCGGCGAGCAACGGCCAGGGGTGGACTGAAACGAGCCCCCTCGCGGCGCTCACGACCCCGCCAGACGACCTCGATCAGCCCGCTCGCCAGCAGCACGAGCACGAGCCACGGGCCGAGCGTGGCCGCCACCGCACCGCCGAGCAGCGCGTAGGAGGCCCAGCGGACATGCGCCGGCGAGCGCCGCCAGCTGGCCGGGAGCAGCCCGGCGCCGGCCCGAACGGCCACCGGGGCCACCGCCGCTCCAGCGCCGGCCGCCGCGCCGCGGACCCACAGCGGGGGCGAGGCGGCGAGGAACACGGCGGCGAGCAGAAGGATCAACACCAGGCCGGGCACGATGAACGCGGCGCCGCCCACGAGCGCTCCCAGCGGACCCGCGACCCGCCACGCACACAGATCGCGAGCTGCGTCGACGCCGGGCCGGGCAGCAGATTGCAGGCGGCGATCGCGTCCTCGAACTCTTTATCGCTCAACCAGGCCCTGCGCCCGACGCACAGCTCGCGCAGAAGCGAGATATGCGCGGGCGGGCCACCGAAGCCGGTGCAGCCGATCCTTCCCCACAGCACGAGGACCTCGCGCAGGCCGACCCGCGCGCCGACGGGGGCGTCTGCCTGCCTCGCATTCATCGTCCCGGAGAATGACTACATGGCGCAGCCCCCGCCGCGTGGCGGACGGCGATGCCCCGGTCGTGGCGGACAGTGCGCCCCTGAGGTACTGTCGCCTGATGGACTGGAAGCTCGAGCTCATCGTCGTCCCGGCGGCCGACGTGGATCGCGCAAAGGCCTTCTACACCGACAGTGCGGGCTTCACCCTGCTGGTCGACCACAGCGCCGGTGAGGACTTTCGCGTCGTCCAGCCCACCCCTTCTAGGCGAGCTGCGCGAGCGACGGGCGGCGGTCAGACCAGGGCCGCGCCCGCTCGAGCTGGGCGGCGAGCGCGATCAGCCTCGCCTCCTGCCACGGGCCGCCGACGAGCTGGACGCCGACGGGCAGGCCCGCCTCGGTCCAGTGCAGCGGAAGGCTGACGGCGGGCAGGCCGGTGACGTTTCCGAAGGCGGTGAACGACACGCTGGCGATGACGTCCGCTACCGGCTGATCGGGCGCCGCGTGCTCGGCCGCGAGCACCGCACCGGCCGCCGGCGCCAGGATCGCCGAGGTCGGCGTGAGGAGCACATCGAAGTCGCGCCCCCAGCGCGCGACCTCGCGGCGACTGAGCCGCTCGAGCGTGCGCGCGGCGAGCACGTAGTCATAGGCGCCGAGCTCGCCGCTCATGCGACGCTGGTGTGCGATGTGCGGCTCGACCGCCGACCAGTCGACGCCGTCGTAGTCGGCCAGGCCACCCTCGGTGAGAACTATGAAGGGGGGGATCATCTCTTCGGAGGTGGTCGGCACCTCGACCTCCTCGACGGCGTGGCCGAGCTCCTCCAGCGTCGCGGCGGCGGCGCGCGCGGCCGCCGTGCATGCCTCGTCGGTGGGTATCCCAAGCGGCGCATTCGCCATCAGCCCGATCCGCAGGCGACCGGGCTCTGCGCCCACCTCCTGCGCGAACGGCCGCGACGGCGCCGGCGCGTTGTACCAGGCCAGTGGATCGGGCCCGGCGATCGCGTCGAGCACCACGGCGGAGTCGGCGACCGTGTGCGCGACCACCCCCTCCACCACGCCGCCCAGCCAGCCCTGCGTCAGGTGGGGCACGCGGCCGCGACTCGGCTTCAGGCCGACGAGCCCGCAGTAGGAGGCGGGTATGCGGATGGAGCCGCCTCCGTCGTTGGCATGGGCGATCGGGAACATGCCGGCTGCCACGGACGCCGCGGCGCCGCCGCTCGACCCGCCCGGCGAGCGGCTCGTGTCCCACGGATTGCGCGTCACGCCATAGCGGCTGTTCTCCGTCACGGTGATCAGCCCGAACTCGGGCGTGTTCGTGCGCGCGCAGGGCACGAACCCGGCACGCAGGAGCGAATCGACGACCAGCTCGCTCTCCTCGCTCACGCCGGCCGGCGCGCCGCGCGAGCCGTAGGTCACCGGCCAGCCGGCCACCGCCGTGAGGTCCTTGATCGGCAGCGGCACGCCGAGGAAGGGCGCATGCTCCCCCGCCGCCAGACGCCGGTCGGCCTCCGCGGCCGCCGCCCTCGCGTCCTCGTCGTTGCGCCAGATCACCGCATTCAGCTGCGGGTTGAGCTCGTCGACCGCGCGCAGACAGGCGTCGAGCAACTCGACGGCCGAGAGCTCGTGGCGCCGCAGCGCGTCGGCGAGCTCCAGTGCGGGCGAGGATGGACCCAACTCAGCGATGGGCCGAGCCTACCAAGGTACGCTTAGTCGGTGTCAGTGACCCCCCACCACCGCTTCGCGATCGTAGGCTCGGGCTTCGGGGGGCTCGGCGCCGCGATAAAGCTCAAGCAGGAGGGCATCGAGGACTTCGTCGTGCTTGAGCGGGCCGAGGATCTGGGGGGCACCTGGCGCGACAACACCTACCCGGGCTGCGCCTGCGACATCCCCTCGAACCTCTACTCGTTCTCGTTCGCACCCAACCCAGACTGGAGCAGGACGTACTCGCCCCAGCCGGAGATATGGGACTACCTGCGCCGCGTCGCCCGCGAGCATGACATCGATCGATACATCCGCTACCGCCACGAGGTCACCTCGGCGCGATGGGAGACCGACGTCGAGCGGTGGCGCATCCAGACGACCGGCGGCGAGCTGACGGCCGACATGCTGATCGCCGGGACGGGCCCGCTGAGCGAGCCCAAGCTGCCCGACATCGAGGGAATAGACAGCTTCCAGGGGACGATCTTCCACTCCGCCCGCTGGAACCACGACCATGCCCTCGAGGGCGAGCGCGTGGCGGTGATCGGCACGGGGGCGTCCTCCATCCAGATCGTGCCGCAGATCCAGCCACGGGTCGGCAGGCTGCACGTCTTCCAGCGCACGCCTGCGTGGATCGTCCCCCGCCGGGACCGTCCCACCACCCGCCGGGAGCGGCTGCTCTTCCGCGCCTTTCCCCCGGCCCAGCGGCTCATGCGCGCCACCGTCTACTGCATGAACGAGCTCGTGGTAGCTCCGCTCATGCATCCTCGCGAGGGATCGCTGCCCGAGCGGATCGCACGCAAGCACCTGCGCGAGCAGGTCACAGACCCGGAGCTGCGCAGGCGCCTATCGCCCAGCTACCGCATCGGCTGCAAACGCATTCTCATCTCCAACGACTACTACCCGGCGCTCCAGCGCACGAACGTCGAGCTCGTGACCGACCCGATCCGCGCCATCACGCAGCACGGGATCCTCACCGCCGACGGCACCGAACGCGAGCTCGACACGATCATCCTGGGCACGGGCTTCCACGTCAGCGACATGCCGGCCGCCGAGTGGATCCACCGCGGCGACGGCCGCACGCTGGCCGAAGTCTGGCGCGGCAGCCCGCAGGCCTACCTCGGCACGGTGGTCGCGGGCTTCCCCAACCTGTTCCTGCTCGTGGGCCCCAACACGGGCCTCGGAAACAACTCGCTCGTGTTCATGGTCGAGTCCCAGCTGCACTACCTGATGGACTGCCTGCGCTTCATGGACCGTGCCGGCCAGGACGTCGTCGAGGTTCGCGAGCAGGTCGAGCGCAGCTACAACGAGGAGATCCAGCGTCGCCTGCAGGGCTCGGTGTGGAACTCCGGTGGCTGCGCCAGCTGGTACATCGACGCCAACGGCAGGAACGCGGCCATCTGGCCCGGGCACACCCTGCGCTACCGCCGGCGCCTGCGCCGCTTCCGCCCCGGCGACTACGAGCTTCGCCCGCGCTCCCCCGTAACAGCGCCGCCTGAGCGCCCGCCACCGCCGCGTGAGCGCCCGCCCATGCGCCAGCCCTCTCCCGCCGCATCGCTTCAGCCGGTCGAGCACAGCGGTTCGGCCTGGAGGAGCTCGCTCGCATGAGCCGCTCTTCGGATCGGCCGTTCGACGTGAACGGCCGCACCGTGTTCATCACCGGCGCCGCGCGCGGCATCGGCGCCGCGACCGCCGAGCGCCTGTACCGCAAGGGCGCGAACGTCGCGCTGGTGGGCCTCGAGCCCGAGCGGCTGCACGAGCTCGCGGCGCGCATGGGCGACCGCGCCGCAGCATTCGAGGCCGACGTCACCGACCTCGGCGCGCTCGAGCGGGCCGTGACCGGCACCGTCGAGCGCTTCGGCGGCATCGACGTCGCGATCGCGAACGCGGGCCTGCAGTTCAACGGCGCGCTCGCCACCGCGCCGATCGAGCAGGTCGAGCGCATCCTGGCCGTCAACTTCCTGGGGGTCTGGCGGACTGACCGTGCCGTGATCGGGCAGATCGAAGAGCGGCGCGGCTATCTGCTGAACATCTCCTCGCTGTCGGCAGTCGCCCACGGCCCCCTGCTCGGCGCCTACACAGCCACCAAGGCCGGCGTCGAGGCGCTGAGCGACTCCCTGCGCTGGAGACCGCCCACACCGGCGCGCAGGTCGGTTGCGCCTACTTCGGCTTCCTCGACACCGACCTGGTGCGCGCGGGCTTCGCCCACACCTCGGCGAAGCTCCTGGAGGGGCCGGGCTTCTTACTCCGTCCCGCCCCCCTGTTCAAAGGCGATCGACGCGATCGAGCGGGGAATCGAGCGCCGCGCGGCGCGCGTGTGGGCGCCGTGCTGGGTCGGCCCGATGATCCTCCTGCGTGGCGGGTTGCAGCCGCTGCTTGAAACGCGCTTCCGCCGCAACCCAGCACTCCCCGAGGCACTGCGCGAGCTCGATCCGGCCACCGCACACGCGAGCGATCAGGCGATCGCCGACCAGGATCCGCTGCTCGGCGTCGCCGCCCGGGCGATCGACTGACGACCCCAGACCGCCCGCGCGTGCCGGCCGGCGGCGCAGGCGAGGACTCCGGCCGCTCGGCCGCGGACGCTACTCCGCCCGGCTGAACTCCGCTATCGCGATGAACAGCATCACCAGCCCGAGCAGCGCGATGACGGCGGCCTCGAGGCGGTGGGCACGGGCCAGCCCCACCAGGTGACGCCCGGGTCGAGCGCCTTGGCGGCGGCGGCGCTGATGTTCAGGTGCGCGAAGATCGCGCGGCCGCATCGGCTCGACGGCGTAGGTGAGCGGGTCCAGGCGGTTGAGCACCGCCAGCCACGGGGGCAGGTTCGGCGACCGAGAACATCGCCCCGGAGATGAAGAACATCGGCATGATCACCATCTGCATCAGCGCCATGAACGACTGCATCTGGTTGATCCTCGCGGCGAACATCATCGCCGAAGGCGGTGATCGCGAACGCGAGCAGCAGCGCCAGCGCGAACAGCTCGAGGATCAGGCCGAGCCTGGTAGGGGACACCCACCAGCGGGGAGATCGCGATCACGATCAGCCCCTGGAAGGCCGCCACGGTGGCGCCGCCGAAGCACTTGCCGAGCACGATCGAGCTGCGCCGCACCGGCGCGACCATCATCTCGCGCAGGAACCCGAACTCGCGATCCCACACGATCGAGGCAGCGGAGAACATGGCCGTGAACATCACCGCCATGCACAGCACGCCGGGGTAGATGAAGGTTCTGAAGTTGACCCCGTGGGTCCCCGCCGAGGCCAGCGAGGAGAGGCCCGTGCCGAGCACGAACAGGAACAGGAACGGCTGCATCAGCGAGGTCAGGATGCGCAGGCGGTCGCGTGAGAAGCGGATCAGCTCCCGCCTCCATACGACCCGGATCGCCCGCAGCTCGCTGCGCAGGCTGCGCGCCGGCACGCGTACGCGCGCGACATGGTGGGCGGGACCGGGTCGCCGTGGCGTGACGCTCGGGTCGCACGGAGGGGTGGCGATGCTCGGTGGCCATCAGCGCCTCATCATCCGCGCGAAGTTGCGCATCGCATCCGCCTGCGATGCCTCGGCGTCGCGGATGGTGGTGCCCGTGTATGACATGAACACGTCGTCGAGCGAGGGGCGCGAGACGCTGACCGAGCGGATCGGCTGGCCGAGCTCCGCGAACAGGCGCGGCACGAACTGCTCGCCCTCGGGGACGCCGAACGTGACGGCGCCTTCGGCGAGCACGCCCTCGATCCCGAAGCGCTCGCGCAGCGCGGCGATCGCCGCATCGTCGTCGCCCGTCTGGATCTGCACGCGGTCCTTGCCGACGCTCGCCTTCAGCGCCTCGGGCGTGTCGAGCGCGACGATCTTGCCACGGTCCATGATCGCGATGCGGTCGCAGTACTCGGCCTCGTCCATGTAGTGGGTGGTGAGGAAGATCGTGATGTCCTCGTCGCGCTTGAGCTCTGCGATGTAGCTCCAGATCGAGCTGCGCGTCTGCGGGTCGAGGCCGACCGTCGGCTCGTCCAGGAACAGCACGCGCGGGGAGTGCAGCAGTCCGCGCGCGATCTCCAGGCGCCGCTTCATCCCCCCCGAGAACGTGTTCACGAGGCTCGCCGCGCCGCTCCCACAGGCCGACCATCTCCATCACCTGGCGCATCCGCTCGCGTCACCGCCTCGCGCGGCATCCCGTACAGCTCGGCGTGCAGGCGCAGGTTCTGCTCGGCGGTCAGGTAGCCGTCGAGCGTCGTGTCCTGGAAGACCAGGCCGATGTTGCGGCGCACCTCGTCGCGTTCGCGCACGACGTCGTGGCCCGGCCACGAGCGCGATCCCGGCCGTCGGGCGCACGAGCGTGCAGAGCATGTTGATCGTCGTCGACTTGCCCGCGCCGTTGGGGCCGAGGAAGCCGAACGTCTCGCCGGCCCGCACCTCGAAGTCGATGCCGCGCACGGCCTCGATCTCGCCGTAGCGCTTGACGAGGCCCTCGACCGAGACGGCCAGGCGGCGCCGTCTGCGAGGCGCGGCGACAGCCCGCGCCGGCTCGGTCCGGCGCGGGATCTGTGTCGATGGCCGCGGGAGATCGCGGTGCTCGAGTTCGCTGGGCATGTGCGGGGTCGTCGGGCTCAGGCGTCCTCCTCCACGATACCTGCCTCGGGGTCGCCCTCGCCGAGGATGCGGTAGAGGTCCCGCCGGGTCGTCGCGAGCACCTTGCGCGCCTCGCCCATCTGCGCCTCGGAGCCGGTGCGCATCACCTGGGCGAAGGCGACGGCGACCTCGCGGATCAGCTTGCCCAGCTCGTGCGCCTGATCGCTCACGTCGTCGCTCATCTGCTCCCACGGCGCGCGGCGCTGCCCTCGCCGCGCTCGCGTCAACGTAGGCCTCACCGGCGTCGGTCAGCCGGAACAGCTTGCGCCCGTCGATCTCCTCGGAGCGGATCAGGCCCTCGTCCTCGAGCTGCTGGAGCGCCGGGTACACCGAGCCCGGGCTCGGGCGCCAGACGCCGTCGCTGCGCTCCTGCACCTCCTGCATGATCTGGTAGCCGTTGCGCGGCTCCTCGGCCAGCAGCAGCAGCGCGGCCGTGCGGATGTCGCCGCGCCGCGCCTTGCGGCCGCGTCCACGCGGCCGCCGGGGCCGAAGCGCGCGAACGGGCCGCCGCCGAGCCGCCTCCGCGGGCCCGGGACGCGAACGCCGCCGTGGCGATGGCGGCCGGCGTGCCGCAGCGTCCACCGCCTGTCGAATATGTTGAATGCCAATCATATCTGTCTCCTATCGTGAACTATCTAAGTAAGCTCACGATATATCGTTATCTTCCATTCTTCAAGTCCCCGGCGCAAGCGACCCGAAGCACCCGCGTGCGGACCGGACCCGGGCCGGCTCGGCTGGACGCCTCGACCGGACCGGAGAGGCGCCGTCAATGCCGGAAGTGGCGGACACCCGTCGCGACCATCGCGACGCCGCGCCGCGTCCGCGGCGGCGACGACGTCCTCGTCGCGCACCGAGCCTCCCGGCTGGATGATCGCCGTGACGCCCGCGTCGATCGCCAGCTGAGGGCCGTCGGCGAAGGGGAAGAACGCGTCAGAGGCCAGCGCCGCGCCGGCCAGCAGCTCGGGCTGGGCGGCCTGGGCCTTCTCGATCGCGATCCGCACGGAGTCGACCCGGCTCATCTGGCCGGCGCCGATCCCGATCGTCGCGCCGGCGGCGGCGATCACGATCGCGTTGGAGCGCACGTGCCGGCAGACCCTCCAGGCGAACAGCAGGTCCTCCCACTGCTCCTCGCTCGGGCGCCCTGCTCGGTCATCACGCGCATCTGCTCGCGCGTCTCGGAGACGACGTCGCGGGTCTGCACGAGCTGCCCGCCGATGCACCGGCTTGGCCTCGACCTCGTGGCTGGGCGCGGGCCAGTCGCGCCAGCTCGAGCAGGCGCACGTTCTTCTTCTCGCCCAGCACCTCCAGCGCGTCCTCGTCGAAGCCCGGCGCGAGCAGCACCTCGATGAACTGCTCGAGCAGCGCCCTGCGCAGCGCGCGGTCGACGCGGCGGTTGACGGCGATCACGCCGCCGTAGGCGCTCTGCGGGTCGCACGCGAAGGCGCGTTCGTAGGCCACCTGGCCGCTCGCGCCGAGCGCGCAGCCGCAGGGGTTGTTGTGCTTGACGATCGCGCAGGCCGGCGCCGTCGAAGTCCTCGACCAGCTCGCGCGCGGAGCTGAGGTCGAGCAGGTTGTTGAACGACAGCTCCTTGCCGTGCAGCTGCCGCACCCCGTCGAGCAGGTGCGTGGGCGCGCCCACGCGCGCGTAGAAGGCGGCGCTCTGGTGCGGGTTCTCGCCGTAGCGCAGGTCGCTGACCTTCTCGTAGGCGTCGCGCCAGGTCGGCGGGAAGCCCTCGTAGGTGCGCCGCGGCGAACCAGGTCGGCGATCGCCGCGTCGTAGCGGGCGGTGCAGGCGAACGCCTTCGCCGCCAGCCGCGTGCGCGTGTCGAGCGACAGCCGTCCGTCGGACTCGCGCAGCTCGCTCGAGCACGCCGCTCGTAGTCGCTCGGGTCGACGACGACCGCGGCGAACGCGCTGTTCTTGGCCGCCGCCCTGATCATCGTCGGGCCGCCGATGTCGATGTTCTCGATGATCTCCTCGCTCGCTCGCGTCGCCGCGCGCGACCGTCCGCTCGAACGGGTACAGGTTCACGCACACGAGGTCGACCTGCTCGATCCCCTGCTCGGCAGCCGCGCTGCAGGTGCGCCTCGTCGTCGCGCCTGGCCAGCAGCCCGGCGTACAGGCGCGGGTGCAGCGTCTTCACGCGCCCGTCCATGATCTCCGGGAAGCCGGTGAAGTCCTCGATCGGCCTGCGCCGCGATGCCCGCGCTGCGCGAGCTCGCGGCGGTGCCCCCGGTGGAGACGATCTCCACGCCGAGCTCCTCGAGGCCGCGCGCGAACTCGACGATCCCGTCCTTCTCGGACACCGACAGCAGCGCCCGGCGCACGCGCACCTCGCCGGGCGCCGCGCGCTCGATCCCCGCCGGCCTGGCCGGTCCTGACGTCGCCTTCGGAGAGCATTCAGAGCCTCCCTAGCCTACCCCGTCGCTCAGCGATCGCGGCGCGGGTTGGCGGGGTCGGCCGCCAGCGCCCCGCGCGCGAACAGGCGCACGGCCTCGCGCCAGCAGCGCGTGCTCGAGCGGACGCAGGGCCGCCAGCACCTCCTGCGGCTCGCGCGCGTCCGGCAGCTCGACCGCGCGCTGGAGGATCACCGGCCCCGAGTCCACGCCCGCGTCGACGAAGTGCACGGTCACGCCGAACACCTTCACGCCGTAGTCGAGCGCCTGCTCGATCGCATGCAGGCCGGGGAAGGCCGGCAGCAGCGACGGGTGCACGTTGATCACGGCGCCGGGAAAGCGCGCGAGGAAGGCGTCGCCGAGCAGCTCCATGTAGCCGGCGCCCACGACCAGCCGCGCGCCGCGCTCCGTAGAGCCAGTCGGCCAGCGCCTGGTCGCGCGGCCTCGCGGTCGGGGTAGTCCGCGCGGGCGAACACGGCGCTCGGCACGCCCGCGCGCCGCGGCGCGCGCGAGCGCCGGGGCATCCGCCACGCTCGAGGCCACCGCCACGATCTCGCGCCTCGCGCCCGTGCACGGTGTCGAGCAGCGCCTGCAGGTTCGTGCCCGTCCCGGACACGAGCACCGCGATCGGCAAGTCGCTCAGGCACGCGCGGGCACGATAGCTGTGGAGCGCTAGCGTCACACAGCGCGCTCGACGTCCGTCGTTCAATGGATGGCGAGGGTGGAGGAGCAATCCGGCAATCGACTTCAGGACACGTCAATGCTCACAGCCATCATCATCACCCTCATCATCGTCGTCGCCCTCGGCTACGCGCTGCGCTCACGGCCGCGGCGGCGGGCTGATCGTTCGCCGGCCCTACAACAACCGCTACAACGACGCCGCCGGCGCGCGCGAGGATCACCTCGGCTAGACGCGGCCGAGCTAGGCCTGACGCGCGCCGCACCAGGGGCACGGCCTGGCGCTCCTCCTCCAGCGCGTACTTGCCGTTCGCCTCGCCCGTCGCCGGCGAGCGGGTACTCGCCGGTGAAGCACGCGTCGCAGTGGCGTCGCGCGCGTCGCGCCCACCGCCTCGTACACGCCGGCCAGCGACAGGTAGTGCAGCGAGTCGCAGCCTAGCTCGGCGGCGACCTCGCTCGGTCGTGCGCCCGTGGGCGATCATCTCCTCGCGCGTGGACATGTCGATGCCGTAGTGGCAGGGGTGCTTGATCGGCGGCGCGGAGATGCGCATGTGGACCTCGGCGGCGCCCGCAGTCGCGCAGCATCTGCACGATCTGGCGCGTGGTGTTGCCGCGCACGATCGAGTCGTCGACGACCACCAGCCGCTTGCCCGCGATCACCTCGGGCAGCGGGTTGAACTTCAGGCGCAGGCCGTGCTTGCGCAGCTCCTGGCCGGGCTGGATGAACGTGCGCGCGACGTAGCGGTTCTTGACGAAGCCGTCGTCCTGCGGCAGCCCCGCCGCGCGCGCCAGCCCGCGGGCGGCCGGGTTGCCCGAGTCGGGAACCGCGATCACGAGGTCCGCCTCCACCGGCGCCTCCCGCCACAGGATCTCGCCCATCCGCCCGCGCGCGACCTGCAGCACGCGTGCCGTTCATGCGCGAGTCCGGGCGCGCGAAGTAGATGTACTCGAACACGCAGAAGGCGCGCCTGGCGCCCGGGGCCACGACCTGCGGCTCTGAAGGCCGTCGCCGTCCGAGCGTGACCACCTCGCCCGGCTCGACCTCGCGCAGGAGCTTCGCGCCGATGATGTCGAACGCGCACGACTCGCTCGCCACGCAGTAGCGCCGGCCGCCGTCGGGATCGTCCGGCTCGGGCTCGAGCACGCCGATGCGCCAGCGGGCGCAGGCCGTGCGGGTCGCGGAAGGCGACCACCCGGTCCTTGGTCATCGCCACGATCGAGAAGGCGCCGCGCAGCCGCGGCAGCACGTCGGCGATCGCGTCCTCGAGCAGCTCCGCCGGATGCGTGGCGATCAGCGCGGCGATGATCTCCGAGTCCGAGGTCGAGCTGAACGTGACGCCGCGCTCGAGCAGCTCGTCGTGCAGCTCGACGGCGTTGATCAGGTTGCCGTTGTGCGCCAGCGCGACCTCGCGCCGCGAGCCGTCGGTGCCCTCCGAGCGCTGCACCGGCTGGGAGTTCTCCCAGGCGTTCGAGCCGGTGGTCGAGTAGCGCACGTGCCCGATCGCGAGCTCGCCGGCGAGCGTGCGCAGGTCGTTCTCGCTGAACACCTGGCTGACGAGCCCCAGCTCGCGGCGCGTGATGATGTGCCCGCCGCGGTCGGCCGCCGCGATGCCCGCCGACTCCTGCCCGCGGTGCTGGAGCGCATACAGCGCGAAGTACGACAGACGCGACACCTCGTGACCGGGCGCATAAAGTCCGAACACTCCGCACTCATCGCGCGGTCCCTCACGCATTACGAGCACACGCTAGCAGGGTACTCATGCGAGCAGCTGCTCGCCGCACGGCCCGCGTCAGGCGCGAACAGCTCGCTCGAGCTCCACGGTGCGGCCTCGACAAGCTCGGCGAGCGTGGCCGTCACGATCCCGCCGGCCCCTGCGGCGATGGCCGATCGCGAGCGCCTCGCCGCCCACCGTCCCGATCGTGCGCACACGGTCACGCGCTCGCCCAGGCCGCGCAGGCCGTCGCGCTCGCCGCTGACGACGAACCCGCCCGGAGCCCTCGCCGAACAGGGCAGCGGTCAGCAGCGCTGGAAGCCGGCGCGGCGCCCGCGGACCAGGCGCACGCGGCGCGATCGCTTCCCAGAAATCCTCGCCCAGCCGACCGTCGCACCCACGCTCCGGCCAGGCAGCACTCGGCCAGCGCGACCGCGAGCCCGCCCTCGGCGATGTCGTGGGCGCTCGACAGCAGTGCCCGCGCGGACGGCGTCGCGCACGGCGATCTGCGCGGCGCGGACCGCGTCGAGGTCGAACTCCTGCGAGGCCGTCGGGCAGCGGCTCGCCGCGCAGCTTGGCCAGCTCGCAGGCGCCCAGCGACGGGCTGAAGAGGCCCCACGAGCGCGATCTCGCTCGCCGGCGGCGCGGAAGCCCGAGCCGCCCGGCCCGGCGCGCGTCGGGCAGTCGGCCGACCATGCCGATCACCGGCGTCGGGTAGATCGGGCCGGTGGCGCCCTCGTTGTAGAGCGACACGTTGCCGCCGACGATCGGCGCCGCGAGCGCGCGGCAGGCGTCGCCGAGGCCGCGCACCGATTCGGTCAGCTGCCAGGCGATGTGCCCCTTCTCGGGGTTGCCGAAGTTGAGGTTGTTGGTCGTGCCCAGCGGCTCGGCGCCGACGCAGGCGAGGTTCGATGCGCACTCGAGCACCGCCGCGACCGTCCCGCGGTAGGGGTCGGCGGCGACGCGCCTGCCGTTGCCGTCGATGCTCACCGCCAGCGCCGGCACCGGCCCGGCCGGCGGCGGGTCGAGCGCGAGCACGGCCGCGTCGGCCTGCTCGGGGCGGCGCACCGTGCGCGACTGCACGATCGCGTCGTACTGCTCGAACAGCGGCCTGCGCGAGGCGAGGTTGGGAGAGGACAGCAGCGCGAGCAGCATCTGCATCGGGCGTCGCATCCACCGACAGCGTGGCCGGCGGCGGCTCGTACACGCGGCCCCCGGCGCTGACCGGCTCGCAGGTCATACAGCGGGCACTCGTCCACCAGCGCGCTCACCGCCATGTCGCCGACCAGCTCGCCGCCGTCGAGCACGCGCATCCGCCGCGTGTCGGTGACCGTGCCGATCGCGGCCGCCGTGGACCTCCCACTTCTCGCACACCCTCAACACCGCCTCGAGGCTCGCCGGGCTCGACCACGCACAGCATCCGCTCCTGGGACTCGCTGACCATCACCTCGAACGGCTCCATGCCCGGCCTCGCGCAGCGGCACCTCGGCGACGTCGATGTCCATCCCCACCCCGCCCTTGGACGCCATCTCCGACGGCCGAGGAGGTCAGCCCGGCGGCGCCGAGGTCCTGCAGCGAGACGAGCAGCCCCCGCTCGAGCAGCTCGAGCGAGCACTCGAGCAGCTTCTTCTCCTGCGAACGGGATCGCCCACCTGCACGGTCGGGCGCATGTCGGCGGCCGCGCCCTCCGTCGCCGTCGGCTCGCGACGAGCTCGGCCGAGGCGAGCACCGACGCGCCGCCGATGCCGTCGCGGCCGGTGGACGCGCCGAACAGCACGAGCAGGTTCCCGGGACCGGCGGCGGCGCTGCGCATCGAGCTGCTCGCGCGGGGCCAGCCCGAGCGCCATCGCGTTCACCAGGCAGTTCTGCTCATAGGGCCGCTCGAAGTACACCTCGCCGCCGACCGTCGGCACGCCGATCGAGTTGCCGTAGTGCCCGATCCCCGCCACGGCGCCGTCGAGCAGGTAGCGCGAGCGTGCGCCCGCGGCGCCCGAGGAGTGATCGGCTCGCCGAAGCGCAGCGAGTCGAGCACCGCGATCGGCCGCGCGCCGATCGCGAAGATGTCGCGCAGGATCCCCCCGACGCCGGTCGCCGCGCCCTGGAACGGCTCGACCGCGCTCGGGTGGTTGTGCGACTCGACCTTGAACGCGCACGCCAGCCCGCCCCCCACGTCCACCGCGCCGGCGTTCTCGCCCGGGCCCATCACCACGTGCGGCCCCTCGGTGGGAAGCGTGCGCAGGAGCTTCTCGAGTGCTTGTAGGCGCAGTGCTCGCTCCACAGCAGCGAGTACATCGCCAGCTCGAGCTGTTCGGCGGCCGGCCCTGCTTCTCGCACACGAGCTCGTACTCCTCGCGCGTCAGCCCCAGCGCGAGCGCATCCTCGAGGGTGGGCAGTGTCGAGGTCTCGCTCGCCATCGGCGCCGGGCTCATACGTGCGCGCCCTCGACGGCCATGCGCATCGACTGGAAGATCTTCAGCCCGTCCGTCGAGCCCGTCAGCTCATCGACCGCGTGCTCGGGATGCGGCATCAGGCCGAACACGTTGCCGGCCTCGTTGCACACGCCCGCGATGTCGTGCAGCGAGCCGTTGAAGTTCTGCGCGGGCGCGTAGCGCAGCACGACCTGCCCGCCCTCCTCCATCGCGTCGCAGCGTCTGGGCCTCGGCGTAGTAGCGCCCCCACGAGTGCTTGGCGGGAATGCTCAGGTGCTCGCCGCTCGACGCACGCGCTCGTGAACGGCGTGTCCGCGTTGACCACCTCGCAGGTCGAGCTGGCGGAAGGTGAACCGCCGGTTCGCGTTCGGAAGCAGCGCCCCGGGCAGCAGGTGCGCCTCGCACAGCACCTGAAAGCCGTTGCAGATCCCCAGCACCAGCCCGCCCTCGCCGGCGAACGCGATGACCGACTCCATCACCGGCGAGAAGCGGGCGATGGCGCCCGCGCGCAGGTAGTCACCGTAGGAGAACCCGCCCGGCACGATGATCGCGTCGGCGCCCTTCAGGTCGCGCTCGCCGTGCCACAGCAGCTCGGCCTCGCCGCACCTCGCGGCGGCGCCCAGGCGTCGACCTCGTCGCAGGAGCCCGGGAACTGGACGACGCCGAACTCTCACTCCGGCGTCATGCCCACCGTCGAGCGAGCACGACCTCGTAGTCCTCGATGAGCGGGTTCGCCAGCAGCTTCTCGCACATCGGCTCGAGCTGCGCCGGGTCCTGCACGTCGAGCTCGACCAGCCGGCCGACGTGCACGTTGGCGACGCCCGCGAAACCGAGCGCCGGCAGCGCGCGCTCGACCGCGGCCCCCTGCGGGTCGAGGATGCCCGCCTTCGGACGGATCAGCACGCGCGCCCTCACCGCCCCTCACTCCTCCGCCAGGGAGGCGGCGTCGGTGCGCTCCAGCCATGCCTGGAACGGCTCGCCCGTGATCAGCTCGTAGGCCTCCACGTAGCGCGCGCGTGTGCCCGCGACCACGTCCTCGGGGATCGGCGGCGCCGGCGGCCGCTTGTCCCAGCCGCTGTGCGCCGCCCAGTCGCGCACGTACTGCTTGTCGAAGCTCGGCTGCGCTCGTCCCACCTCGTAGCCGTCGAGCGGCCAGTAGCGCGAGGAGTCGGGCGTCAGCGCCTCGTCGCCGAGGACCAGGCGTGCCCGTGGGCACCGGCCGGCGCGCCCTCGCTCTCGTCGATCCCGAACTCGAACTTCGTGTCGGCCAGGATCACGCCGTTCTCGCGCGCGTGCTCGGAGGCGAACGAGTACAGGTCGATCGACACGTCGCGCACGCGCTCCATCAGCGCACGATCGCCGACCAGCTCCGACGGCGCGCTCGAAGTCGATCGCCTCGTCGTGCCCCTCGTCGGCCTTCGTGCTCGGCGTGAAGATCGGCTCGGGCAGGCGCTCGGACTCGCGCAGGCCCGCCGGC
The DNA here is from genome assembly GCA_963730575.1 of uncultured Solirubrobacteraceae bacterium. Classification (GTDB taxonomy): domain Bacteria; phylum Actinomycetota; class Thermoleophilia; order Solirubrobacterales; family Solirubrobacteraceae; genus Palsa-744. Next base: position 457,983 of record CAVSSG010000002.1, on the reverse strand, counting down.
AGCTCGATCCCCGAGACGCTGCCGGTCGCCTGGTAGTCCTTCCAGCCCGACCCCGTGATGTAGCCGCGCACCACGCACTCGACCGGCAGCATCTGCAGCCTGCGCACGACCAGCGCCCGCCCGCGCACCTCCGCGGGTACGCCCTCGGTCGCCGAGACCAGGTGGTTGGCCACGATGTGGCCGGTCTGCTCGAACCAGAACGCCGACAGACCCGTCAGCACGCTGCCCTTGTCGGGGATCGGGCGTCGGGTGGACCGCGTCGTAGGTGGAGATCCTGTCGCTCGCGACCATCAAGCAGGCGTCGCCTCGGCCGAGCTGAGCTCGTACATCTCGCGGACCTTCCCGCTGGCGATGAGGGGCAGCTCGGCGAGCGTGGTCACGTGGCGCGATGCTACCAGCGGGCGGGGGGTCGAGCCGGCCGCCGGTGCACGGGCGCACCGCTCAGGCGATGTCGGCGCACGAGCGCGGGCGAGGGTCAGGCCATCTCGTCCAGGCGGCCGACGATCTCCTCGGCGTAGCGCACGTAGTGGTCGTAGTCGAAGATCGCCTCGCAGGTCCAGACCCCGCGCGCGCTCGTCCTGCGCGAGCAGCTCGCGCAGCGGGAACGCCCTCGTCCCACGCGCGCTGCGCCAGCTCCTGCACGATCCGGTAGGCCTCGTCGCGGGCATCGCCGACGGAGCCGGACGGGTCGCCGACCAGCGCGAGCAGCACCCGCTGGGAGAACAGCGCGCCGTGGGTCAGCTCGAGGTTCGCGCGCATGCGCTCGGCATCGACCGTCATGCCCTCGACCAGCGCGATCGTCGCTGTGCTGCAGGTAGTCGAGCAGGATCGTCGAGTCGGGCAGGATCACGCGCTCGACCGAGGAGTGGGAGATGTCGCGCTCGTGCCACAGCGCGACGTTCTCGAGGGCCGCCTGGGCGTTGCCGCGAAGCACGCGCGCGAGGCCCGCAGATCTGCTCGGCTCTTGATCGGGTTGCGCTTGTGGGGCATCGCCGCTGAGCCCTTCTGCCCGGCGCGGAACGGCTCCTGCACCTCCCGCACCTCGGTGCGCTGCAGATGGCGCGATCTCGGTCGCGAACCGCTCGAGGCCGGCGCCGGCGAGCGCGATCGCGCCCAACAGCTCGGCGTGGCGGTCGCGGGCGACGACCTGCGTGGAGACGTCCTCGCGCTCGAGGCCCAGCCGCGCGAGCACGCGCGTCTCGAAGTCGGGGCTCGTCGCGGCGTAGGTGCCGACCGCTCCGGAGACCGCGCCGACCGCCGCCTGCGCGAACGCGCGCTGCAGGCGCGAGGCGTTGCGATGGGCCTCGAAGGCGAAGCCCGCGAGCTTCACCCCGAAGGTTGTCGGCTCGGCGTGCACGCCGTGCGTGCGCCCCACGCAGATCGAGCGGCGTGTGCTCGCGCGCGCGCTCGTGCAGCGCCGCCACCAGCGCGAACGCCCCCGGCACGATCACCTCTCCGACCGCACGCAGCTGCAGGGCGAGCGCCGTGTCGAGCACGTCCGAGGATGTCAGCCCGAAGTGGATCCACCGCCCCGCCTCCCCGCCCGAGGCGCCCAGCACGTCCACGAACGCGGCCATGTCGTGATCGGTGACGCGCTCGCGCTCGTTGACCGCCTGAACCGTGAAGCTCGCCCCGCGGATCGCCTCCAGCTCGACTCGCGTGGGCCCCTCTGCACCCAGCAGCCCCGCGAGCTCCTCGCACGCGGCGACCTCGACCTGCCGCCAGCTCTCCATGCGAGCCTCGTCGGTCCACAGTCCGCCGAGCTCGGGCCGGGTGTAGCGGGCGATCAACGCCTATGACCCGAGGATCTGCGCCGCCAGGATCGCCGCGTTGCGCGGGTTGTCCAGGCCGACGCATGCGACCGGCACACCCGGGGGCATCTGCACGATCGACAGGATCGCGTCCAGGCCGCCTGCGGCGGTCAGCCGACCGGACAGCGGCACGCCGATCACGGGCAGATCGGTGTGTGCGGCGACCGCGCCGGGCAGCGCCGCCGAGATGCCGGCGCCGGCGATGATCACGCGCAGGCCCCGCATGTGCGCGTTCTTCGCGTACTCGGCCACGACATCAGGCTCGCGATGGGCGGACATCACCCGCATCTCGTGCAGGATGCCCCGCTCTTCGAGCTCGCGCGCGGCCTTCTCCATCATCTCCATGTCGCTCTTCGAGCCCATCACGATCCCCACGCGCGGGCTGTCGACGTCGAACCCCTCGAGCTCGGCCCGCACCTCGGCCTCGGCCAGCGGCTCGGGTACGAGTGAGATATCCGGGACCCCCGCCGGGGCGGCCCTCCTGGCCGGAGGGCCCGTGCCCGCGCGGGCCGCTGCCGTCGGGCCTCACCTGCTCCACGCCCCACCTCCCGGCACCGGTGCGCCGAGTCGCGCACGCGGGCCTCATGGCGTCGGCGGACATCATCGCGCCCGCCAGCATACGCCGCGCCACGGGCGGAGCCGGGATGGCGCCGCGGGCGCGCGCACGGCGCGCGGCCGTCACAGCGATGCGATGAACTCCTCCACCGGGATCGCCGCGAGCGTCTCGTAGCGACCGGTGCCGCGCGAGCCGAGCTCCAGCGACACGCGCGCCATCGTGGCCTCGTCGGGCGCCTCGACGACCGAGATGAAGTCGACGTGCCCGAGCGTCGCCCACTGCGCCGTCACCTTCGCGCCGAGCTGCTCTACCTCCTTGTTGACCTCCTGAATCCGCTGCGGGTTGTTCTTGACGGTCTGCACGCCCTCGGGGGTGAGGGTCGAGAGCATGATGTAGGTGGGCATGAGGGGGCTCCTCGCGTGGGTTGGGGTTGATCGCAGGCGCGTCGCGCTCGGTGTCGTTTGTAGCGGATCGGAGGACGGTGCGCGGAGGAGCGACCGCCAATGGGTGAGTGCAGACCGCGCGCCCCCGCAATCCGTCCAGCACGCCATGAGCAAGTCAAGCAGGGGGCGCATTTCGCCGGCGCTCGTAATCTCGACCATCGCGCTGGTGCTTGCGGCCGGGGGCACGTCATTCGCGAGCGCGCCGGTCGCCTTGATCGCTAAAGCCGTCGGGCTGAACAGCACGCAGAAGAAACAGGTCAAGTCGATCTCCAAGTCGGTCGCCGACAGCGAGATCAAAGCCAAGGCATCCAAACTGTCGGTCCTGTTTGCGGGCTCGGCGGGCAGCGCGGGCTCGGCGGGCAGCGCGGCGACCGCGGGCAGCGCTACGACGGCGTCAACGGCGACGAGCGCAACGAACGCCACCAACGCGAGCCAGCTGGACGGCCAACCGGCGTCGGCGTACGCGGCCGCCGCACAGCCCAAATACAGTGCCGTGACGCTTGAAGCAGGCTTCTCCCTATTCGCGGGCTACTCCGAACCGGGCTACATGAAGGACAGCCTCGGCTTCGTGCACCTGCGGGGAACGATGAAATGCCCCGTGGGCGAACACACCGCGTTCACGCTTCCGGCGGGCGATCGCCCCTCGTTGGAGCTGTTCATACCGCTCGCCGTCGGCCTAGGTAATCCGGGCAACCTGCAGATCAAGAGCAGCGGCGAAGTGATCACGTTCCTCGCGAAAGAAGAAAGCGCATGCGGGATCGACGGAGTCACGTTCAAGGCCGAACAGTAGTCACAGCTGTCGTCGCAGCGCTGACGGCGCCGCTCCCAGCCGGGAGCGGCGCCGCTCGCTCCCTGCGGGGCGCCGCGCTCGTCGCGGCATCACTGGCGCTTCTCGCAGGCTGCGGCGGGAGCGCCGCCCCGAGCGGCCGCATGGTCGGCATAGGTGCAGGCTCGCAAGCCTCCACGGCAGCCCGCGTCGGGACCACCACGGTGCCGGGTCAACCATCCCGACGCGCGAACTCGATGGCGAGCCCAGGCTCGATCGCGAGTCAGTCCTCGTCGTCGCGTCACTCGCCCCAGAGCGGGGCACCGAGCCGTTCCGGCGTCAACGCGAACGCGGGCCGACCGCGGCCCTTGGGTGCCACCGGCGCCGCGCGGCCGCCTCAGACGGCGGGCTCCGCGCCGGCGGGAGTCAACCGGGTGGCGACCCGCTCCTCGCAGGTGCAGCCGCCCGTTCGGGCTCCACGTGGGAACGAACCGAACGGTTGACGGCGCAGCAGTGGGCCTGGGCGCAAGCCCAGCAGCTTGCGCCCAGAGTGTGGCGGCTGCCTCAGGCCGCAACCGTCTTGCCTCAGGCCGCAACCGTCTCCGCGCCGGCCTTCTCCAGCGCCAGCTCCCCATCGACCGCGTCCACGCGCACCGAGTCACCCTCGCGCAGCTCGCCCTGCAGCAACGCCAGCGCGAGACGGTCGGTGAGCTGCTTCTGAATCACCCGCCGCAGCGGCCGGGCGCCGTATGCGGGGTCGTAGCCCATGTTCGCGATCAGCTCGCGTGCGGCGTCCGTGAGCGTCACGTGCACGCCGCGCTCGCCGACGCGGGCGATGACGCCGGCGACCTGCAGGTCGACGATCTCCGCGATCTGCTCGCGCGTAAGGGAGTGGAAGCGCACGATGTCATCCAGGCGGTTTATGAACTCCGGCTTGAAGTGCGGAAGCAGGGCGCTGCGCAGCTCCGTGTCGGAGAGCTCGTCCCCCACCGGGATGTTCGAGGTCATGATCAGGACGGTGTTCTTGAAGTCGACCGTCCTGCCCTGGCCGTCGGTCAGGCGCCCGTCGTCCATCACCTGCAGCAGCGTGTTGAAGACGTCGGGATGGGCCTTCTCGATCTCGTCGAGCAACACCACCGAGTAGGGCCGGCGGCGGACGGCCTCGGTCAGCTGGCCGCCCTCTTCATAGCCCACATAGCCGGGCGGCGCCCCCACGAGGCGAGAGACGGAGTGTTTCTCCATGTACTCGGACATGTCGATACGGATCATCGCGTCCTGGGTGTCGAACATGAACTCCGCCAGCGCTCGCGCCAGCTCGGTCTTGCCCACGCCGGTGGGACCCAGGAACAGGAACGTCCCGATCGGACGATTCGGATCCTGCAGGCCGGCACGCGAGCGGCGAAGCGCGCTGGCGACGACCTCGATCGCCTCGTCCTGACCCACGACCCGCTCGTGCAGGCGCTCCTCCATGTGGATGAGCTTCTCGGTCTCGCCCTCGAGCAGCCGGCTCACCGGGATGCCCGTCCAGCGCCCGACGACCTCGGCGATGTCGTCGGCGTCGACCTCCTCTTTGAGGAACACCGGCGCCTCGCCCCCGCGCTCGTGCTCGGCCGATTCGCGCTCGGCGATCCTGCGTTCCAGCTCCGGGATCTCGCCGTAGCGCAACTCGGCGGCGCGCTGCAGGTTCGCTTCGCGTTCCGCGCGCTCCATCTCACCACGCGCGGCCTCCAGGCGCTCCTTCGCTTCGCTGATGCCGGCGATCGCCTGCTTCTCGGCCTGCCACTGCTGCTTCATCTCCGCCGAGCGTGCCTTGAGCTCGGTCAGCTCGGACTCGAGTGCCTTCGTGCGCTCCTTCGAGGCCTCGTCCTTCTCCTTGCGCAGCGAGGTGCGCTCGATCTCGAGCTGCATCACGCGCCGGTCGACCTCGTCGATCTCCGTGGGCAGCGAGTCGATCTCGATTCGGATCTTCGAGGCGGCCTCGTCGACGAGGTCGATCGCCTTGTCCGGAAGGAAGCGGTCGGCGATGTAGCGGTGGGACAGCGTGGCGGCGGCGATCAGGGCGCTGTCCTGGATGCGCACGCCGTGGTGGACCTCGTAGCGCTCCTTCAGTCCGCGCAGAATCGCGATCGTGTCCTCCACCGTGGGCTCGCCCACCGTCACGGGCTGGAAGCGGCGCTCCAGCGCCGCGTCCTTCTCGATGTACTTGCGGTACTCGTCGAGCGTCGTGGCGCCCACGCAGCGAAGTTCTCCGCGCGCGAGCATCGGCTTGAGCAGGTTCGAGGCGTCCACCGAGCCCTGGGCGGCGCCCGCACCCACGATCGTGTGCAGCTCGTCGAGGAACAGGATGATCTTGCCCTGCGCGTCGGCCACCTCCTTCAGCACGCCCTTCAGCCGTTCCTCGAACTCCCCGCGGTAGGCGGCACCGGCGATCAGCGCTCCCATGTCCAGCGCGATCACCCTCCGGTCGCGCAGGGACTCGGGCACGTCCTTGGAGACGATGCGCTGGGCCAATCCCTCGACGATCGCCGTCTTGCCGACGCCCGGCTCGCCGATCAGCACGGGGTTGTTCTTCGTGCGCCGGCTGAGCACCTGGATCACCCGGCGAATCTCCTCGTCGCGGCCGATGACGGGGTCGAGCTTGCCCTGCTCCGCGGTCTCGGTCAGGTCGCGGCCGAAACGCTCCAGGGGGCTCTGCTCCTCCTCCTGGGCGCTCTGCGCGGTGGGCGGGACTCCGTCAGGGGCCATCGGATCTCCTCTCGGATGAAGTGTGCATGGGCGCAACCGCGTCGATCGCGCGCACCAGCTCGGTGCCGCCGCGGTAGGGCACGACGAGCTCCGCACGGAAGGAGCGGCGCACCTCCTCGAGCTCCTCGGCGAGACGCACCTGCGCACGCAGCGCCTGCACTTCGATCTCCTCGATGCGCGCGTGCATGGCCTCGATCTCCTCCTCCAGGTCGAGCACGCGTTCCACCCCCGCCAGGTTCAGACCGAGCTCAACGGTCATCTCGTGGATCCGCCTCAGCCGCTCGACGTCCTCTTGGGAGTACAGCCGCGTGCCCTTGGGCGAGCGCTGGGGCTCGATCAGGCCGCGCGCCTCGTAGGTGCGAAGCGTCTGGGGGTGCATGTTCGCCAGCTTGGCGGCAACCGAGATCATGAACACGCCGCGGTCGGTCTCGACCTCCACGCGGGTGACCGTGGCTGGCGGGCGCCGCGAGACGGGCCCGCCGACCGGCGAATCGTTCCGCCGCCCCATTCCGTCCTTCATGGCCATCAGCTTCCACCCCCGTCCGCAGCGGCCGATCCGGTCCTCGCGGTCGATCCCGCGCTGAACAGCCGCGCACGCGGGTCGCCGTCGAGGACCTGCGAAAGGGCATCCACGGCCGCCTGCTGGTCCTCGTCGAGCTCCTTCGGGACCTCGATCACGAAGCGATAGCGGATGTCGCCGCGCTGGGGCGCGGATCCGCCCTTGCCGGAGCCGGGCTTGGGCGGCCCCTCGCCGCGCAGCCGCTGGACCGTCCCGTGCTTGGTGCCCGGGGGGACGCGCAGCGTCTTTGAGCCTTCGAGCGTCGGGACTTTCACCTCGGCGCCGCGCAGCGCCTCGGGGATGGTCAGCGGGACCTCGACCTCGAGGTTGTCGCCCTTGCGGGCGAACACGGACGAGGGTGACACGTGCACGATCAGGTACAGGTCGCCGGCGGGACCGCCCTGCGGGCCGGGCTCGCCCTTTCCGGCCAGGCGGATGCGGCTGCCGTCGCGCACGCCGGCAGGGAGGTTGACGCGCAGGCGCTTGACGGTGCGCACCGCGCCCGAGCCGTGGCACGTCGGGCAGGGGTCCTCGATCACGGTGCCCGAGCCGCGGCAGCGCGAGCAGGGCTGGGAGATGGAGAACATGCCCTGCCCCTGCGTCTCGATGCCCCGGCCCTCGCAGCGCGGGCACACCGTGGGCGTCGTTCCGGGCTTCGCGCCGGTGCCGCGGCAGGTGTCGCACACGGTGTGCATCGGCACCTGCAGCGGGACCTGCGCACCGGCTATCGCCTGGTCGAAGGAGATCGAGACCTGCGCCTCCAGATCGGCGCCGCGCTGAGCGCGCTGGCGCTGGCGCTGGCGCCCGCCGCCGCCACCGCCGAACAGGTTCGAGAGGATGTCGCCCATCGACGAGGCGTCGAAGTCGAAGTTGCCAAAGCCGCCGAAGCCCCCTCCGGGCCCCGCGCCGGTCGCGAACGGGCCCGCGCCGGTGTCGTACTGCTTGCGCTTCTCGGGATCGCCGAGCACGTCGTGGGCCTGGGAGATCTCCTTGAAGCGGGCCTCGGCCTCTGCGTCGCCCGGGTTGCGGTCGGGGTGGTACTGACGCGCGAGCTTGCGGTAGGCCTTCTTGATCTCATCCGGGGTCGCCTTCTTGTCGACTCCGAGCGTCTTGTAGTAGTCCGGACGCGATGCCATCGATACCCCCGGGCTAGGCGGCGACGACCACGCGGGCGGGGCGCATGATGTTCTCGCCCAGCCTGTAGCCGGGCTGGTAGACCTCCACCACGGTTCCGCTGTCAGCGCCATCCTCGGGCTGCTCGACGGTGGCCATCGCCTCGTGCAGGGCCGGGTCGAAGCTCTCGCCGCTCGGCGAGAAGGACTCGATGCCCACGCGTACGAGGCCGTCCAGCAGTTCGGTGCGCACGAGGCGCACGCCTTCCAGCAGGGGGTCGTCCTGGGCCGCCGCCTCGAGCGCGCGGTCGAGGTTGTCGAGCGCGGGCAACAGCTCCCTGGCCAGGCTCGCGACCCCGCGCGCCTGGGCGGCCGCGGCCTCGCGCGCGACCCGCTTGCGGTAGTTCTCGAAGTCCGCCTGCGTGCGCTGCGCGAGCGCCAGGTATTCGTCGCGCTGGGCCGCGGTCTTCACGAGCTCGTCGATGTCCTCCTCGATCTCCTCCAGCTCGCCGTCCGGCTCCTGGCCTTTGCCGGAGGACCCACCCGATGCGAGCGTCCCCTCGGCGCCGGCGGTCTGTGTGGCGGGCCGCCGTGCGCCATCCCCGGGCGCGTCCGCGCCCGGGGTGCCCGGCTGCTCGTCGAGCTCCTGCTCGTCGATCGTCTGCTCAGCGTCGGTCATCGCGCACTATGCCTTCGGCTCGTCCACGACCTCGGCGTCGACCACGTCCTCCTCATCGGAGGATGCCCCGCCGCCGTCGGCCGACGCGCCGTTGCCGGCAGCCGCGGCCTGCTCCTGCGCGCGCTGGTACATCGCCTCCGAGATCGGCGTGGAACGCGGTCTGCAGCGCCTCGGTCTTGGCGTTGATCGCAGCCGGGTCCTCCTCCTCGAGGGAGTCGCGGACCTCTTTGATCGCCTGCCTCGATGCGCTCCTTGGAGTCGGCGTCGACCTGGTCGCCCAGCTCGGCGAGCTGGCGCTCGGCCTGGTAGGCGGCGTTCTCGCCGTTGTTGCGCGCTTCGGCGAGTTCGCGCGCGGCGCGATCCTCCTCGGCGTGGGTCTCGGCGTCGGAGACCATGTTCTTGATCTCCTCATCGGACAGCCCCGAGCCGGCCTTGATCTCGATCTTCTGCTCCTTGCCCGTACCCAGATCCTTGGCCGAGACGTTGAGGATGCCGTTGGCGTCGATGTCGAAGGCGACCTCGATCTGCGGGATGCCGCGCGGCGCCGGCGGGATGCCGGTCAGCTGGAACTTGCCGAGCGACTTGTTGTAGTTGGCCATCTCGCGCTCGCCCTGCAGCACGTGGATCTCCACCGACGGCTGGTTGTCCTCGGCCGTCGAGAACACCTCGCCCTTGCGCGTGGGGATCGTGGTGTTGCGCTCGATCAGCTTCGTCATCACGCCGCCCTTGGTCTCGATGCCGAGCGTCAGCGGGGTGACGTCGAGCAGCAGCACGTCCTTGACGTCGCCGGCGAGCACGCCCGCCTGGATCGCCGCTCCCACGGCCACCACCTCGTCCGGGTTGACGCCGCGGTGGGGCTCCTTGCCGGTCAGCTCTTTGACCTTCTCCTGCACCGCCGGCATGCGGGTCATGCCGCCGACGAGCACGACGTGCTCGATCTCCTTGACGCCCTTGTCTTTGGCGTCGTCGATCGCCTGGCGCACGGGCGCCACGACCCGATCCAGAAGCGCCGAGGTCAGCTCGCCGAGCTTGGCGCGCGTCAGGCGCGTGTCGAGGTGCTTGGGCCCGGAGGCATCGGCGGTGATGAACGGCAGGTTGATCTGCGTCTCCTGGGTGGTCGAGAGCTCGATCTTCGCCTTCTCGGCCGCCTCGTACAGCCGCTGCAGCGCCATCGGGTCGGCACTCAGATCGATGCCCTGGGACTTCTTGAACTCCGAAACGAGCCAGTCGACGACCGCCTTGTCGAAGTTGTCGCCGCCGAGGTGGTTGTCACCGGCGGTGGACTTGACCTCGAACACGCCGTCGCCGATCTCGAGCACCGACACGTCGAACGTGCCGCCGCCGAGGTCGAACACGAGGATCGTCTGGTCTGACTCCTTGTCCAGGCCATAGGCCAGCGAGGCCGCGGTGGGCTCGTTGATGATGCGCTTGACGTCGAGCCCGGCGATCTTGCCGGCGTCCTTGGTCGCCTGGCGCTGGTCGTCGTTGAAGTAGGCCGGGACGGTGATCACCGCGCCGTCGACCGTCTCGCCGAGATAGGCTTCGGCGTCGGTCTTGAGCTTCTGCAGGATCATCGCCGAGATCTCCGGCGGGGAGTGCTGCTCGCCGTTGGCCTCGACGCGCGCGTCGCCGTTGGGACCGGAGACGACCTTGTAGGGGACGATCGACTCCTCCTCGCGCACCTCGGCCTCCTTGCGGCCCATGAAGCGCTTGATCGAGAAGATCGTGTTCTGCGGGTTGGTGACGGCCTGGCGCTTGGCGACCGTGCCGACGAGGCGCTCGCCGGAGGCCGTAAATGCGACGACCGACGGGGTCGTGCGGCCGCCCTCGGCGTTCTCGATGACGGTGGGCTCGCCACCCTCGAGCACGGCCATGCACGAGTTCGTCGTGCCGAGGTCGATGCCTATGGTCTTGCCCATGTGGGAATGCTCCTTCGAGTAAGCTGAATAAATCTGATTGAGACTATGACAGATTTTCTACACGATGCAACTGCGCGTCGATTCGGGGCGGTCGCCGGGCGGTCGCGCCCCCGGCAACGCGGGGGTTCGGAAGAGGGCGCAGCCGTCTACGCGGCCCCGGTCGGAGCGTAACGTCAACGTCGCCCCGGAGGCGATTCCGTCCGTCCGGCGCAGGCGATTTCGTTCGCCCGGCTCCTCACGGGCGGGCGCCCATGGGATGACAAGCGCGCCGCCAGGCGCTACCGTCAACGTATGAGAGCGGCGTCGCGGCTGATCGTACTGTCGGCTCCGCCGAAGCCCAAGCTGCGCGGCGTCTCGCACGAGTACGCGTTCTTCGTCTCGCTGGCCTGTGGCGTGGGGCTGATCCTCGCGGCCTCCGACGGACGGGCGCGCCTCGCGGCGAGCATCTACGCGGTCGCGGTGTCGGCGCTGCTCGGCACGAGCGCGCTGTATCACCGCGTCACCTGGCGGCCGACGGCGCGGCGCTGGATGAAGCGCCTGGACCACTCGATGATCTTCGTGCTGATCGCCGGCACCTACACGCCGGTCGCGCTGCTCGCGCTGCACGGGACGCTGGCGAAGACGATCCTGATCGTCGTGTGGGCCGGGGCGCTCGGCGGGGATCGTGTTCAAGCTCGCGTGGATCGACGCGCCGAAGTGGCTGTTCGCCGCCGTGTACGTCCTGCTCGGCCTGGTCACCGCGGCGATCTTCGGCGAGCTGCCCGCCACGATCGGCTGGCTGGGCGTCGCCGGGCTGGCGCTCGGCGGCCTGCTGTACATCATCGGGGCGGTCGTCTACGCGAGCGGCCGGCCGAATCCGTCGCCGAAGGTGTTCGGCTACCACGAGGTCTTCCACGCGCTCGTGATCGCCGCCGCCGGCCTGCACTACGCGGTCATCGCGTTCGCCGTGCTGCCGCGGGGCTGAGACGCGCACGTCGCGAGCGCCCGGCCCGTGCGCGGCGGGTGAGCCTCACCCGAACGTTCCGCGGGCGGGGCACATGCGCGCGAGCGCGCAGCGGGCGCACGCGGGCGAGCGCGCGTGGCAGGTGCGCCGGCCGTGACGCAGCAGGTTGACGTGCAGCTCGAGCTCCTGGCCGGGCGGGGTGAGCGCGAGCATCTGGTCGTGAAGCTCACCGAACGGCGCGCCCGCACGCAGCAGCCCCAGGCGGGTGCCCACGCGCGAGACGTGCGTGTCGACCGGCACCTCACGCAGGCCGTAGGCGAACAGCAGCACGCACGCGGCCGTCTTGCGCCCACGCCGGGGAGGCTCACCAGATAGTCGCGGCTTCCCTGCGACACGGGCGCGAACCTAAGCCAGTCGAGCGACAGCCGGGCGGTCGGGTCCCGCGGGTCGGCCGCGATCGCCAGGAGGATCGCCTGGATGCGCAGCCGACTTGACCTTCGAGATGCCACCGGGCCTGATCGCCTCCTCGACCTCGGCGACGGGCGCGCCGCATCACCGCCTCCCAGCTCGCCAGGCGCTCGCGCAGGCGCAGGTAGGCGACGTCGCGGTTGCGGTCGTTGGTCGACTGCGACAGCACCGTCAGCACGAGCTCGGCGATCGGATGGCCGTGCGGGCGCATCAGCGGGACGCCGTACACCTCGCGCAGGCGGTCGCGGATCCTCGCGACCCGCGCGCGCGACGGCGGAGCCCACCCGGGCGCCGGCCGGCGCGAGGCGGAGCTCCGGCGAGGTGCGCCCGGGCGGGCGGATCGGGAGAGGGAGGGCACCGGCTCACCGTACCTGCCCCGCCTGCGATCAGGCGCACGCCTTCTATATCCTCGCCCGGTGCCCGATGTGAGCGATCACGAGGAGGAGCTCGACGGGCTGCCTCTGTTCTGGCGCAGCGCCGCCACACCCGCGGAGGTGCCGGCGACCGGCGCTGTACCTGCACGGCGTGCCGACCAACTCGGACGACTGGCTGCCGTTCCTGCAGAGGACCGGTGGCCTCGCACCCGACCTCCCCGGCTTCGGCCGTTCGGGCAAGCCGGGCTAGCTGCAGTACACGATCGACGAGTACGCGCACTTCGTCGAGCGCTTCCTCGAGGATCAGGACCTCGAGCGCGTGAGCCTCGTGGTGCACGACTGGGGCGCCGTGGGCCTGGCCTTCGCCCAACGCCACCCCGAGCGCGTGGAGCGGCTCGTGGTCATCAACGCCGTGCCGCTCCTGCCCGGCTACCGCTGGCACCGCTGGGCGCGCATCTGGCGCACCCCCGGGCTGGGCGAGCTCGCGATGGGAGCGACCGGCCGACCCCTGCTGCGGTACGCCACCAAGGACATGAACGCGACGCCGGGGCCGATGCCGCGAGGCCTGGGAGGACAGCGTGCTCGACCACTTCGACCAGGGCACCCAGCGCGCGATCCTGCGCCTGTACCGCAGCTCACCGCCCGAGGTGCTGGCGTCCGGCGGCGCGCACCTCGACCGCCTTGAGATGCCGGCCCTCGTGGTCTGGGGCATGTGCGATCCATACATACCCGGACAGGTTCGGGAAGGCGTATGCCCAAGCGCTCGAGAACGCGGACCTCCTCGAGCTCCCCGACGCCGGGCACGTGCCGTGGCTTGACCGACCGGACGTGATCGACCGGGTCGCGAGCTTCCTGGGCGCCGCCGCCGGGTGAGCAGCGGCATGTCCGCCCGCCCGCTGCCGGCAATCGCCAGCTCCCGCTCGGAGCCCGTCTGGACGATCGACCGGGTGCCCGCCTGGACGATCACCGCGGTGCTCGGCGTGCTGTATCTGATCATCGCGCCGCAGAGCGCGGACCTCGCGGCGGCCACCTACCGCAGCAACCTGTTCGGCCGGGTCGGCTTCACGTTGTGGGACAACGGCTGGTACGGGGGACACCACCTGCCCGCCTACAGCCTCCTCGCCCCGGCGCTCGGCTGGCTGATCGGCCCCGCGCTGCTGGCGGCATTGTCGATGACGCTCGCCGCGGCGCTGTTCGCGGCGCTGATCGAGGGGCACTTCCCGGCGCGGGCGGCGCGCATCGCGGCGGTCTGGTTCGCGTTCGGCGCCGGCGTCTCGCTGCTCGCCGGCCGCGTGCCGTTCGACCTGGGACTCGCCGTCGGCCTGGGTGCGCTGGTGGCCGCCCAGCGAAACCGGCGGGCGCCGGCGCTGGTGCTCGCCCTCGCCTGCCCGCTCGCGAGCCCCGTGGCCGGAGGGTTCCTGGCCCTCGCCACGCTCGCCTGGGCGATGGCGGGCCACTTCGGCCCGATCAGGCGCCGGGCGGGCCCGCGCGGGCCCTTCCTGGCCCGCGCGGACGCGTCCCACGGGCCGCGGTCGGCGCGGATCGCCTACTCCCGAACGCTCCCCGTGCTCATGACGCTCGCGACGCTGACGCCGATCGCGGCGCTCGAGCTGGCCTTCCCCGAAGGGGGCACGCAGCCGTTCGTGCCGTCGGCCTTCTACCCGGGGCTCGCGGGCGTGCTCGCGATCGCGGTCCTGATCGGCGTCGAGCAGCGCGTGCTGAAGGTGGGCACCCTGCTGTACGCGGCGGCGCTACATCGGCGCGTACGTGATCCCCACCGCCGTCGGTGCCAACGTCGACCGGCTCGGCGCGCTCGTCGCCGGACCGCTGGCTGCGTGTGTGCTGCCGACCGCTCCGCGCTGCGGCGGGGGATGCTGCCTCGTGCTCGCCCCCTTCCTGCTCTACTGGCAGATCAACGCCCCGCTGTCGGACTTCGCCTCGGCCATCTCGAACCCATCCGTGCGGGCCTCCTACTACGCGCCCCTGCTGGGTGAGCTGCACGCACTGGGCGTCGGCTATTCCGCGCGGCCGGCACGCATCGAGGTGGTCCCCACGCGCGACCACTGGGAGGCGGGTGGGTCGCCCCGCACGTCGCCATCGCCCGCGGCTGGGAGCGCCAGCTCGACGGCTACCGCAACGGGCTCTTCTACGAAGAATCCAAGCCGCTGAGCGCCGCCCGCTACCACGCGTGGCTGTCGCAGCAGGCGATCTCCTACGTCGCCCTTCCGGATGCCCCGCTCGACTACTCGGCGACGGCCGAGGGCCACCTGCTGCGAAGCGCCTTCGCGACCGGGCGCGGTGCGGCAGGCGCCGGCTCGGCGCAAGAAGCGCGGAGCTTCCTGCGTGAAGTCTGGCGCTCGGCACACTGGCGCCTGTTCGCCGTGCTCGACGCCCGACCGCTCGCCGAAGCGCCCGCAGTGATGACGCAGCATGGCGAGCGACTCCTTCACGCTGTCGGTGCCCGGGCCGGGCCGCTACCTGGTGCGCGTGCACTTCACCGGTTACTGGGCCGTCTCGCGCGGCCACGGGTGCGTGAGCGAAGCGCCCGGCGGGTGGACCGACGTCCAGGCCGACCGCGCGGGCATCCTGCACGTGGTGATCGATTTCTCGCTCGCCAGGATCTTCAGCCACGGCACTCGCTGCCGCTGAGCATCGTCTAGGCTTCGTCGACGATGGTCGCCCGCGTTCGTGCTCTGCAGGGGCGCCTCCTGCCACAGGGGTGGCTGGATGTTCTGCGCCAGGTCGCGCTGTTCGGTGCGGCCTACCTCGCCTACCGGCTCGTGCGCGGCCTGGTCGAGGGCGACGCCAACGCGGCCTTCGCGCATGCGCGCGAGCTGATCTCGCTCGAGCGCACGCTGCACGTGTTCGTCGAGCCCTCCGTCCAGGCGTGGGCGTCGGGCAGCCGCCTGCTGATGGAGGTCTCCAGCTGGCTGTACGTGAACGCGCAGACGACCGTCACGGTCGGCGCGCTCGTGTACCTGTACCTGCGCCACAACCGCAACTTCTACTTCGTGCGCAACATGTTCATGATCGCGATGGCGATCGCGCTCGTCGGCTACACCGTCTTCCCGACGGCGCCGCCGCGGTTCATGCCCGAGTGGGGCTTCATCGACAGCGTCTCGGACTTCACCGGCCTTCCAGGTCTCGCACGCCAGCGCATCCATGACCGCGCTGTTCAACCCCTATGCCGCGGTGCCCTCGATGCACGTCGCGTTCGCGCTGATGATCGGCTGGCCGCTCGCCCGGCTGGCGCGCCTGGCATCGTCAAGGTCCTGTGGCTCCTGTATCCGTTCCTGATGGCGTTCGTGATCGTGGCGACGGCCAACCACTTCATCGTCGACGCGATGCTCGGCGCGGTGACCGCCGGGCTGTCTGCCTACGGCGCGCGTGGCTCGCGCGCGTGAAGCCCGGCGCGTGGCGCTTCTCGGCCGTCCCCCCCTGAGCAGCGGCTAGAGGCAAGAGAGCGATCGCATGGCACCCAGAGGACACGCCCCCCCGCGCAGCAGGCGAAACGGCGTCGCCGGCGCGCGCACGCACCGAGCAGGGCTCCGGTGCGGCGCCGGCGAAGACGGCGGGGCAAAGGGACGCTCACCGCCACGCAGCGGCGCGAGCTGATGCGCGACCGGCTGATCGAGTCGCGTCTGACCCCCAACGCGATCTCGCTGACTGGCCTCCTGCTGAACCTGGTCGCGGCGGTGCTCGTGTGGGAACAGCTGTTCTTCCTCGGGGGGTGGCCTTCATCGTGGGCTCGACGATGGACACGCTCGACGGCCGCTACTCGCGCATGTCGGGCAAGGGCACGCCGTTCGGCGCGTTCCTCGACTCCACGCTCGACCGCGTCGAGGAGGGCATCGTGCTGGCGGCCGTGGTCGGCTACTTCGTGCTGCAGGGCAACCGCGTCGCGGCCGCCGCCGTGGTCGTCGCCGTGCTGGCCTCGCTGATGGTCAGCTACACGCGGGCGCGCGCCGAGGCACTGGGCGTGGAGTGCAAGGTCGGCATCGCCACGCGACCCGTGCGCGTCGTCATCCTCGCGATCGGCCTGCTGTTCGCAAAGGGTGCGTCGCTCGGCAACTTCGAGCTGCTGGAGCCCGCCGTGTACGTGCTGGCCGCGCTCAGCCTGATCACCGTCGCGCAGCGGATCTGGCATGTCCGCGCCAGCTGTCCGTGTGACCTCGCGCGGGCGGCGGAGTAGTTAGAGCGAACTTTACGGAAGGAATTTCCTTGTGAGCACACAGCAAACCAACGGCAAAGCCGCAGTCAACGGCGCGGCCCAAAGGCAACGACCGTGCGCTCTCGAGAACGGCGCCGGGCGCTATCAGTCCGAGAAGGTTCGGGTGGCGATCATCGGCGTGGGCAACTGCGCCTCGGCGTTCGTCCAGGGCGTCCACTACTACCGCGACGCCGACCCCTCACGAGCGGGTCCCCGGCCTCATGCACGTCGACCTCGGCGGCTACCACGTGCGCGACATCGAGTTCACCGCCGCCTTCGACATCGACTCCACCAAGGTCGGCAAGGACCTCGGCCAGGCGATCTGGGCGGGGCAGAACAACACGATCAAGTTCGCCAAGGGGCGGCGGGCAGTCCCCAAGAGCCTCGGCGTGCCCGTGTACCGCGGCATGACCCACGACGGCCTCGGCAAGTACCTCAAGGAGAAGATCACCAAGGCGCCCGGCGAGACCGCCGACATCGTGAAGATCCTCAAGGACACCCACACCGACGTGGTCGTCTCCTACCTGCCGGTCGGCTCCGAGCAGGCCACCAAGTGGTACGTCGAGCAGGTGCTTGAGGCCGGCTGCGCCTTCGTCAACTGCATCCCCGTGTTCATCGCCCGCGAGGACTACTGGGACAAGCGCTTCAAGAAGGCCGGCCTGCCGATCGTCGGCGACGACATCAAGTCCCAGGTGGGCGCCACGATCGTGCACCGCACGCTCGCGCGGCTGTTCGCCGAGCGCGGCGTGGAGATCGAGCGCACCTCGCAGCTGAACGTGGGCGGGAACATGGACTTCTACAACATGCTCGAGCGCGAGCGGCTGGAGTCCAAGAAGATCTCGAAGACCAACGCGGTGACCTCGATCATGGACCACGAGCTCCCCGCCGGGGACATCCACGTCGGCCCATCCGACTACGTGCCATGGCTGACCGACCGCAAGTGGGCGCACATCCGCGTGGAGGGCCAGGCGTTCGGCGACGTGCCGCTGAACCTCGAGCTGAAGCTCGAGGTGTGGGACTCGCCGAACTCGGCGGGCATCGTGATCGACGCCGTGCGCTGCTGCAAGCTCGCGCTCAACCACGGCGTGAGCGGCCAGCTGGACGGACCTTCCTCCTACCTGATGAAGTCGCCGCACAACCAGCGGCCCGACGAGCAGGCGCGCGTGGACACCGAGAAGTTCATCGCCACCTACGCGGGCGGCCTGGCACGAGGGCCCCCGCAAGCGCCCGGGGCGCCTCTGCCGCCAAGGCGAGCCCGCGATCCGCGAGCACCGGCAGGACGCGGGCGGCCAGGACGCCGGCCGCGAGATAGACGGCTCGCAAACCGCGGCAGTCGAGATAATGGCGGGGCCGATGTCCTCGCCGTTCTCCATAGCCCATGTGACCCCGTACCCGTGGGAGGCGCAGGAGAACGAGGTGAACGCGCTACGTCCAGCGCGTCGCCTCCGAGCTCTCGCGGCGCGGGCATCGGGTGCTGATACTGGCCCCGTCGCGCTCGCAGGAGCGCGTGCGGGCCTCGCGCACGGAGCTGCGGGCGGCCCGGGCACGGCCGGAGAGCCTGCTTGGAGGGGACCGATCGAGGCACTCCCCGGGTGATCGCCGTGGGCGAGGTGCTCGACGTCGCAAGCGGCGCCCGCCGACGTACGTCGGCGCTCTCGATCGACGTGGCCCGCACGGTCGAGGAACTGCTGAGAACCGTGGAGCTTGACTTCGTTCACGTGCACGAGCCGTTCGCGCCCAGCACCTCCAACGCCGCCCTGCGCCACTCGCGCGCGCTGAACGTGGGCTCCTTCCACGCGCCCACCGAGCGCCTGCTCTCCACGCTCGTCGCCCGCCGCTTCGTGGAGAGCTTCTTCGGCCGGCTCGACGCACGCACCGCGAGCCTGCCCGCCGACCGTCGAGCTGATGGCCCACCATTTCCCGGGCGACTACCGCCTGATCGCCGACGGCGAGGGCGCGGCCGATGCGCTCGAGGAGATCTACCGCGATGCTCGCCGCTCGCCGCCACGCCTCGAACGGTGATCCCGCGCTGCAGCGGCAGCCTCGCGGAGCGCCCGCTGATCGACGTCGACCTGCACATGCACACCGACCATTCGAGCGACTGCGCGACGCCCGTCGAGGTGCTGCTGGCGACCGCGCACACGCAGGGACTCGGAGCGATCGCGGTGACCGACCACAACGAGATCTCCGGGCGCGCTCGAGGCGCGCCGCGCAGGCTGCGGAGGCGGGCGTGAAGGTGATCGTCGGCGAGGAGATCAAGACCGCCGGCCAGGGCGAGGTGATCGGGCTGTTCATCGAGGAGAAGATCCCGCGCGGGCTGAGCCTCTCGGAGACGGTCGCCGAGATCAGGCGCCAGGGCGGCCTGGTGTACGTGCCGCACCCCTTCGACCGGATGCACTCGGTGCCCGACTACGAGCACCTGCTCACGATCCTCGACGAGGTGGACGCCATCGAGGTCTTCAACCCGCGCGTGGCGATCGGGGCCTTCAACGAGGAGGCGGCGCGCTTCGCCGCCAAGTACCGGATCGTCGCCGGCGCCGGCTCGGACTCGCACGTCGCGCAGGGCCTCGGCTCGGTGCGGATCCGCATGCGCGACTTCGACGGGCCGCAGGAGTTCCTGCAGTCGCTTCGCGACGCCGACATCCTCACCCGGCCCTCCTCGCTGCTGTACGTGCAGGCGCTCAAGTTCCTGCAGACCAGGGCCACGCCGCCGGCGGCGCGGCAGGCGAGCAGGGCACGGCGGGTCAAGCGGGTCAAGCGGGCTCCCGGGAAGGGTGGAACCCATGAGGCAGAGCGCAACTGTTGATGCACCGCCAAGGACAAGGCAGCGCGTCGTCAAATCCCTCGGGGCGATGCCGGTGACCGACGATGAGATCCGCGAGAAGTACCTGGAGCGCGCCATTCGTGAGCTGAACACGCTCACACGCGAGCTGCAGGCCTGTCCGCACTGCCCGCGCGGCAACCTGATGCCCGTGCTCGGCTCCGGCCATCCGCAGGCCGACGTGATGCTGCTCAAGTACGCGCCGCTGCCTGTCGGAGATCGAGGAGGGCGTCGCCTTCTACGGAAGGGCGGGCGGAGCGTTGATGAAGTCGCTCAAGCGCCTTTCGATCGATCCCCTGGCCGTGTACGGGACGCTCTGCGTGAAGTGCCCGCTCTCGGACCCCTCGCTCGCCGACCCCGCGTGCGTGGCCCGCGTGGTGGCGGAGGTCGCGATCGTGCAGCCCAAGATCGTCGTCGTCATGGGCGCCGATGCCCTGATGGCGCTCGACGAGATGGACATCCCGCTGGCGCGCGAGCTCGAGCCGAGGCTGGGCGAGCTACAGCAGCTCACGCCGACGATCGACGCGCTGTACGTCCCCAGCATCGACGACTCGCTCGACGAGCAGGACGCGAAGCGCGCATTCTGGTCGGCGTTTCGCGCGCTCGGCGACTGGTACGCCGCGCAGCCCCCCTACTGAGAGGCCGGCGCTAGGGGATCTCGAGCACGATCTTGCCGAGCTTGCCGCCGGCGGCGAAGCGCTCGTACGCCGCTGGCGGCCTCCGCGAGCGGGTAGGTCTCAGCGATCGGCACGCGCAGGTGGCGCTGTCGAACAGCGGCAGGACCTCCCTCTCCATCCGCCGCGCGGCCATCGCCTTCTCCTCGAGCGGCCGCGACCGCAGGGTCGAGCCGTGGATGCGCGCGCGCTTGCCCATCAGGGCGAGCAGGTTCAGCTCGCCCTTCGCCCCGCCGAGACGCCGATCACCGCGATTCGCCCGCCCGTCTGCAGCGCCTGCCAGGTCGTCCGCGAGATTGGGGGCGCCGACGAGCTCGAGGATCACGTCGAAGGGGCCGTGCTCGGCGAAGCCCTCCGGGGCGATCACCTAGGCGCCGAGGCGCGCGACCGCGTCGCGCTGCTCGGCGCGGCGCACCGTCGCGACCGGCCGCGCGCCGGCGGCGCGCGCCAGCTGGATCGCCGCGGTGCCGACGCCACCGGCGCCCCCGTGCACGAGCACCCGCTCCCCGGGCGCAGCCCGGCCTGCACGAACAGCGCGTCGTGCGCGGTCGTGAACACCTCCGGAAATCCGCCCGCCGCGGCCAGTCGAGCGCTTCGGGAACCGCCATCAGCTGGCGCTCGTGAACCGTCGCCAGCTCCGCCTGGGCGCCACCCCCGACGATCGCCATCACCCGCTCGCCCACCGCGAAGCGTCTCGCGCCTGCGGTCCCAGCGCAGCGACCTCGCCGGCGAGCTCCATTCCCGGGATGTCCGCCGGCGAGCCGGGCGGCGCGGGTACAGCCCGCGCCGCTGCATCATGTCGGCGCCGTTCAGCCCGGCGGCATGAACGCGCACGAGCACCTCGCCCGCGCCGGGCACGGGGTCGGGATGCTCCTCGATCACGAGCTCCTTATCGCGGATCGTCACGGCGCGCATCGCGGAAACCCTACCCGGAGCCTGCGGCTGCGCCGTCGCCACGCTCGAACAGCGCCACGCACTCGATGTGATGGGTCTGGGGGAACATGTCCACCGGGCGGACCTTGCGCAGCGCCCACCCGGCCTCCACCAGTTCGGCCGCGTTGGGGGCGAGCGTGGTGGGATTGCAGGAGACGTAGACGATGCGCCTGGGCGAGGCGTCGATGATGCGGTGGACCACCTTCTTCGACAGGCCCGCGCGGGGAGGGTCGACGACGACGAGGTCCGGGCGACCGGCGCGCTCAAGCAGCTCGCGGCAGCGCCAGGCGCGACGTCGCCGGCGAAGAAGTGCGCCTTCGTGATCTCGTTGCGACGCGCCCCCGCGATCGCGTCGGCGACGGCCTCCTCCACCAGCTCGATCCCCCACAGCTCGCCCGCGCGCGGGGCGAGCGTGAGCGCGATCGTGCCGATCCCGCAGTACAGGTCGTACACGCGCTCCCAGCCCTCCAGCGCGGCGTACTCGACCACCACGCCGTAGAGCAGCTCGGCCATCTCGGTGTTCGTCTGGAAGAACGCCTCCGGGGAGATCAGCAGGTCGAGCTCGCCCAGGCGCTCGGGCAGCGCCGGCCTCACCCCACACGAGCTCGGTCTCGCCGCCCGCGGTCGTCTCGGCGAGGCGCGCGAGCGCGTCCACAGCACGCCGCGAGGCTGTCGCCGAGCGCCTCGGCTGAGCGCCGCGGCCAGCGAGCCGGCCTCGAGCTCGCCGTCGGTCGTGACGATGCGGATCTGCAGCTTGCCGGTGTGCCGGCCTTCGCGCACGACGAGGTTGCGCAGTCGCGCACGCCCGTCGGGCGCCGGCGCGATCCGCTCGCGGCGCTCGCCGTGGGCGCGGCCCGCGGGCTCGTGCCCGTCCTCTGCGCCCGGGCGCCCGGCGGCCGCCACCGCGCTCCCAGCGCGTGAGCCCCTGCTCGCGGCACCAGCGCAACGCGACCTCCCGGCGAGGTTGCCCCGCTCTGATGCCAGCATGCAGTCCTCGATCGGCGCCACCCGGTTTGCCCCCGCGGGCACGTGGAAGCCGCACACGAGCTGCTCGCCGCCCTGCGCCCTCGGCCGGGCACGACGCCGAAGGAGTACTCGAGCTTGTTGCGATACCGCCACTGTTCGACGGCCGGCACGATGTCCTGCAGATCGAAGCCGTCCAGCCGGCCGATCCGCCGCAGCGCCTCGTCGACCTGCGCGCGCTTGATCTCGAGCTGGCGCTCGTAGGGGAGCACCTGCCAGGGCACGCCGGGATGGTCGGCCACCGGCGGCGATCCGCTCGGGGCTCGGCTCGAGCACCTCCAGCGTGCGCGCGTGCGCGTAGCTGCGCTTGCGCTTGTGCACGACCGCGCGCACGCGGTCGCCGGGGATCGCGCCGGCGACGAACACGACGTATCCGCCGTCGCCCAGCCGCGCCACGCCCTCGCCGCCGAAGGCGAGCGACTCGATCTGCAGCTCGAGCTCGTCCCCGCGCTGCGGGCGCGGACGGTCCTCGACGCGCCGGGGCGGCGGACTGCGGGGCGTCATCGCCATGGCGTCCACCACCAGCAGCTCCAGCAGCGCCTTCTGCGCGTGGCGGCGGTTCTCGGCCTGATCCCAGATGCGCTGACGGGAGCCGTAGAGGACCTCGGCGGAGATCTCCTCGCCGGGGTGGGCGGGCAGGTCGTGCATGGCGAACGCGCCCGGGGCGGCGGCGTCGAGCAGCGCGTCGTCCACCCGATAGCCCGCCAGCGCCGCGCGGCGCTCCTCGGCGGTCGTCCTCATCGCCCATGCTGACCCACACGTCGGTGTAGACGGCGCAGGCGCCCTGCACCGCCTCGCGCGGGTCGTGAGTGGAGCGTGAGCGAGCCGGAGGCGCCCGCGGCGAGCTGCGAGATCCGCCTCGAGCGAGTAGCCCGTCGGGCGAGGCCACGGCGACGTGCATCCCGGCGAGCGTGCCGAGCACGGCGAGCGAGCGAGCGACGTTGTTGCCGTCGCCCACGTAGGCCACCCGCAGCCCCTCGAGCGACCGCGTACGCCTCGCGCAGCGTCAGCAGGTCGGCGAGCGCCTGGCAGGGGTGGTGGCTGGCGGTGAGCATGTTGATGACCGGTACCGAGCTGTACTCGGCGAGCTCCTCGAGCACCGCGTCGGGCCCCGTGCGCACGCCGATCGCGGCCACGTGCCGGGAGAGGACGATCGCGGTGTCGCGCAGCGCCTCGCCGCGCGAGAGCTGGAGCTCCTCGGAGCGCAGCACGACGGCATGGCCGCCGAGCTCGTGGACGCCGACCTCGAAGGACACGCGCGTGCGGGTCGAGGGCTTCTGGAAGATCAGCGCGACGCTCAGGCCGGCGAGCGCCTGCGAGGACGAGCGGCGCCGCCTTCAGCTCCAGGGCGCGATCCAGCAGCGCGGCGAGCTCGGCGGCGCTCAGCTCGGCCCCGGTGAGGAAGTGGCGCGACATGGGCGAGCCAGTCTAGGCTAGGGTGAGTCGAGCGATGAACCGAGGCCTGTCGACGCTGATGAGAGGCCTGTCAGGACTGATCGCCTGCTCCGCGCTGCTGCTGGCCACCGGCTGCGGATCCTCGAGCAGCTCGACCGCCAGCTCGACCACCACTCGTGGGCAGCGCCAGGGCGACGGTCCACACCGGCACCGAGCCCGGCGAACTGAAAACGAACACGACGCCGAAATACGCCGCCCCGGCCGCCTCGGCGCCGGTGCAGAGCGGGCATCGTGCAGATCGCCTACCGCAACATCACGATCGCATCCGGACACGCTCAAGGTGAAGGTGGGAACCACGGTCAGGTGGACCAACTACGACTCGGTGAAGCACAACGTGACCAGCGAGAGCGGCCCCAGCACTTCGCCTCCGGGACTTCGGCGAAGGTCGGTACCTACGAGATCACGCTGACCAGAGCCGGGCGTGATCCACTACGAGTGCACGATCCACCCGGCGATCGATGAACGGGACGATCGAAGTCGTCAAGTAGCGGGGGACTCGGCGCGAGGAGCTTCAGCGCGGGGCGAAGTCGGGCAGCCCCTCCTCGGGGGTCGAGGCGCTCGCGTAGGAGCGGCGGGGTATGCGCCCGGCCGCGCGCGCCAGGTGACCGGCCTGCACGGCGGCGCGCATCGCGCGCGCCATGCGCACGGGATCCTGCGCGCGCGAGATCGCCGAGGCGGC
Organism: uncultured Solirubrobacteraceae bacterium; assembly: GCA_963730575.1. Lineage (GTDB taxonomy): Bacteria > Actinomycetota > Thermoleophilia > Solirubrobacterales > Solirubrobacteraceae > Palsa-744. The sequence goes on along the minus strand of CAVSSG010000002.1, from coordinate 433,813 downwards.
CATCACCGCGTCGCAGCCCAGCTCCATCGCGAGGGCCGCATCGGAGGCGGTGCCGATGCCGGCGTCGAGCACGACCGGCACGTCGACCGCCTCGCGGATCAGCGCGATGTTGTAGGGGTTGCGAATGCCCATGCCGCTGCCGATCGGCGAGCCGAGGGGCATCACCGCGGCGCAGCCGATGTCGACCAGCCGGCGCGCCAGCACGGGATCGTCGGTCGTGTAGGGCAGCACGACGAAGCCCTCGTCGACGAGCTCCTCGGCGGCCCGCAGGAGCTCGGGGGCGTCGGGCAGGAGCGTGTCCTCGTCGCCGATCACCTCGAGCTTGATCCAGTCGGTGGCGAACGCCTCGCGCGCGAGCCGGGCGGTGATGACGGCATCGCGGGCCGTGTAGCAGCCGGCGGTGTTCGGCAGCAGCTCGACTCCCGCATCGGACAGCACGTCGATCAGCGATCCGCGGCCGGCGAGCGTCCCGGCGGGGTCGAGCCGGCGCAGGGCGACGGTCACGAGCTCCGAGCCGCTGGCCGCGATCGCCTCCGACAGGAGCTCGAGCGAGCGGAAACCCGCCCGTGCCGAGCAGCAGGCGCGAGCGCAGCGTCCTGCCCGCGATCGTCGAGGGCTCGCCGTGCGGGCGCGGCGCGCGTGGTCGGCGAGTCGCGACCGCGTTGACGCCGTGCTCATCGCCGGATCATCCTCCCTGCATCGCGGTGAGCACCTCCACGCGGCGTCGCGCCGGCAGCACGAACGACTCCCAGGCCGCCCGCGGAACCACCTCGCCGTCGACCGCGACGGCGACGCCGCGCGCGTCGAGCGTGAGATGCCGAGCCGCTGGAGCACCGCGGCGAGGTCTCGCCCGCGCGCACCTCGTGAGTCCTCCCCGTTGAGGCTGATCATGAGACGGACCACCCTCCTGACGGGCGCATCGGCGGCGCCGGGACGGCGCGCGGAGGCGGCCGCGAAGCGAGCAGGCGCGCAGGCGGCGAGCAGCGGGTCGTCCGGGCCGTCCGGTGAGCAGCCCGACCACCAGCTCGGCGGTGAGCGGCGCGAGCAGGATGCCGTTGCGGTGGTGGCCGGTCGCCCACGTCAGGCCCTCGAGCGCGCCCGGGCCGATGGCCGGCGCGTTGTCGGGGGTGCCCGGGCGCAGCCCGACGCACAGCTCCTCGATCTCCAGCTCCGAGACGCCGGGCACGCAGCTCGTGGGCGTCGCGCAGCAGCTCGTGGATGGCGCCCGCGGTGGTGCGCGTGCTCGAAGCCGCGCTCCTCCACGTCGCGCCGAGCACGTAGCGGCCGTCGGCGCGCGGGACCAGTAGCCGCCCTCGAAGCGCACCGACCCGCTCGCAACAGGCCCGGTCCGGCCGGATCGCGCAGGCGCAGGATCTGACCCTTGACCGGCCGCACCGGCACGCGGGCGTGCGCGCGGCAAGCCCTCGATCTGCTCGACCCATGCGCCGGCGGCGATGAGGACGCGCTCCGCGGCCACGAACTCGTGTGCCGCTCGCCGTCGATCGTCACGCCTGTGACGCGCGTGCCGCTGGGCGTCGGACTCGATGCGGGCGACCTGCGCGTGCTCGCGCAGCCGCACGCCGGCCGCCTCGCACGCGCGGCGCAGCGCCGCGAGCAACAGGCGCGGATCGACCGAGTGGTCCTCGGGCGCCTCCAGCGCCAGACGCACGGTCGGAGCCAGCGCCGGCTCGCGCTCGCGGGCCTCGCTGGGCGCAGGCGCTCGGCGCGCAGCCCGAGCGAGTCGCGGAAGGCGATCTGGCGCTCGAGCTCGCGCGCCTCGTCCTCGTCGCGGGCGAGCAGCGAGCGTGCCGGTCCTCATCAGCCCCACGTCCATGCCGGCGACCGCCTCGCAGCTCGTCGAGCGAAGGCGGGCCAGATCTCCGCCGAGCGCAGCCCGAGCTCGAGCACCCGCCGGCCGGCCTCACCGAACTCGACCTCGGCGACCGGCGCGAGCATGCCCGCGGCGACGCGCGAGGTGCCCCGCGCCGATGACGCCGCGCTCGAGCACCGTCACCGACATGCCCTGCTCGCGCGCGCGCCACGCGACCGACAGGCCGATCACGCCGCCGCCGAGGACGAGCAGATCCGGCGAGGAGCGACTGCGGAGCTGGCACTGGGCCTGATGCTAGCCCGCTGTCAGACTTGGGTCCATGCCCATCGAGGACCTCGGCGCCGAGCGGCGCGCGCGCCTCGCCGCCGCGCGCCTGTACCTGGTGTGCGGCGCGCTGCGTCGATCGCGCGGCCTCGGGCGCCGGCGGGCTCGCGAGCTGCCGGACCTGCTGCGCGCGGCGGTGGCCGGGGGCGTGCAGATCGTGCAGCTGCGCGAGAAGCACCTGGACGACGAGCGAGCTCGTCGCGGTCGCCGACGCCGCGCAGGCGCTGTGCGAGCGGCTCGGTGCGCTGCTGATCGTCAACGACCGCCCCTCGGTGGCGCTCGAGGCGGGGGCCGACGGCGTGCATGTCGGGCAGGACGACATGCCGGTCGCAGAGGTGCGCGAGACTGGTCGGGCCCGGACATGCTGATCGGCCTGTCCACGCACGCCCCCGCCGAGATCGACGCCGAGGACGCGGCGCTGGCCGACTACATCGGCGTCGGCCCGGTGCACGAGACCCCGACCAAGCCGGGCCGCCCGGCCGTCGGGCTCGAGCTGGTCCGCTACGCCGCAGAGCACTCGCCCGGTGCCGTTCTTCGCGATCGGCGGGCTCGATGCCGGCAACCTCGGCGAGGCGATCGACGCGGGCGCGCGGCGGGCGGTCGTCCTGCGGGCGATCGCCGACGGCCGAGGACCCGCAGCGCGCGGCGCGGGCGCTGCGCGAGCTGCTCGACGCGCGCGCCCCTGGAGGGCTCGGGAGTTGACGACCGGCCGAGGAGGAGCGCGCCGGCCGCCGGCGCGCTCGAGCCCCTCGGCGAGGACGAGCGGCCGCTCGCGCTGCTCATCGCCGTCGCGGTCTGCGCGCTGCTGGCGCTCGGCGTGATCATCGGCGCGGCGACGGTCCACGACCTCAGCCGCCACGGCGGGTCGCTCCCCGGCGGCGTGTTCCTGGCCGCGGTGCTGGCGGCTGCTCGCGCTGGGCATGTACCGCCGGCGCTACTGGGCGGTGCTCGGCTTCGAGGCGCTGCTCGCCTTCCAGATCCTCGTCACCTCGCTCGCGCTCGTCGTCGCCTCGACGATCCCCGCGGCGGCGCGTGTGCCTGCTGAGCATCGGGCTCGGCGGGCTGGCTGTTCTGGAAGCTCGTGCGGGTGATGGGGCGCATCCAAGCCGGGGAACGATAGGCTCAGGCGCGAATGGCGGCGCGCACCTATGACTGCATCGTGATCGGCTCCGGCCCGGGCGGCTACGTCGCCGCGATCCGCGCCGCGCAGCTCGGGAAAAGGACCGCGGTGATCGAGCGCGACAAGGTCGGCGGGCGCTGCCTGAACTACGCGTGCATCCCCGCCAAGGCGGTGCTGCGCTCGGCCGACCTGCTCTCCGAGATCCGCGACGCCGAGGAGTTCGGGCTGAGGGTGGGCGGCGTCGAGGTCGACTACCCGGCCGTGCAGGCGCGCCGCGAGAAGGTCGTCTCGACGCTCACCTCCGGCGTGGCGGGGCTGTTCAAGAAAAACGGGATCGACCTGATCGAGGGCGACGCGTCGCTGACGGCCGACGGGAACGTGTGAGCGTCGACGGGCGAGACGATCTCCGCCGCAGACCGTGATCCTCGCGACCGGCTCGGTCGCGCGTCCGATCCCCGGCGTCGAGTTCGGCGGGCGCGTGATCGGGACCGAGCAGGCCTGGGCGCTGCAGGAGCTGCCCGCCCGCCTGGCGGTCGTCGGCGCGGGCGCCTCGGGCGCGGAGATCGCCTCGGGCTTCGCCCGCCTGGGCAGCGAGGTGCTGCTGCTCGAGGCGCTCGACCGCGTGCTGCCCGACCGAGGACGCCGACATCTCGCGTCTGGTCGAGCGCGGTCTCAAGCGGCAGGGCATCGACGTGCACACCGGCACGCCGATCGCCGACGTGCAGCCCGGGCGAGGGCAGGCGTGAGCTTCTCCTACGGCTCGCCCGGCGGCGACGGCGCCGGGGGAGCAGCCGAGCGCAGAGGTCGACTATCTCGTCATCGCCGCCGGGCGCGGCGCGGACGTCGAGGGGCTCGGGCTCGCCGAGGCCGGCGTCGAGCTCGACGAGCGCGGACTGGTGAAGGTCGACGGCGCGCATGCGCACCTCACGCGCGGGCGTGTATGCGATCGGCGACCTGGTCGCCGGCCCCGCGCTCGCGCACAAGGCCTCTGACGAGGGCATCATCGCCGTCGAGGACGCCGCCGGGCGCCAGACCCATCCGCTCGCCTACGTCGACATCCCCCGCGCGACGTTCTGCACGCCGAACGTCGGCTCCTTCGGGCTGACCGAGGCGCAGGCGCGCGAGGAGGGCTACGACGTGGTCGTCGGCAAGGTGCCATACGGCGCCGTCGGCGGCGGGATCGTCTACGGCGACCGCACGCGGCCTGGTCAAGCTCGTCGGCGAGCGCAAGTACGGCGAGCTGCTCGGCGGGCACATCGTCGGCTCCCGCGCGACCGAGCTGATCCAGGAGCTCGTCAACGTGCGCGCGCTCGAGGGCGGCTATCGCCGAGGTGGCCGCGATCGTCCACGGCCACCCCACGCTGTCGGAGGCCGTGATGGAAGCCGGGCGCGCGGCGGACGGCTGGCTGATCCACGGTTGATCGTGAGCGATCCGCCGGCGCAGCTTCTACTTCGACCTGTCGAGCCCCGAGGCCTACCTCGCGGCCGAGCGCATCCTGCACGTCCTGCCGGGCCCGGCCGAGTGGCAGCCCGTGCTCGCCCGTGAGCTGGCGGGCGCGGACGCCTCGACGCCTTCCGCGCCGCGAGGAGGACGGAGGGTCTGCGCGCCGAGCTCGCCGCGCCGCGCGACGAGCTGCGGCCTGCAGCCGCTGCGCTGGCCCGACCCGTTCCCGTTCGACAGCGACGCTCGCGATGCGCGTGGCCACCTACGCCAAGTCGATCGGCCGGGCCGTCCCGTTCGCGCAGGCGGCCTTCCGCCAGGCGTTCGCCGGCGGGCACGGCCTCGATGCAGCTAGACCACGTGCTGATCGCCGCGGCGGCCTGCGAGATGCATCCCGCGCGGTGCTGCGCGGCGCTGAGCTGCGCTCGGTGGAGATCGGGAGCTCGCAGCTGCAACCGCGCGGCGCGGCACGGGCGGGGATCGCTCGACGTTCCCGCGGTCAGCGTCGGTGACACGCGTGTTCCTCGGCGAGCGCGCGATCGAGGACGCGGCGCTTCACATGCGCGGCGCGCGGCTCGCGGCGAGTGCCTGCCGGGTGAAGGCCAACCGCGCCTACCGGCTGATCGTGACGCGCGGCGGGCGCACGCCGGCGCTGCTGGCCGACGCCGAGCGCGTCGACCACATCGAGGTCGTCGAGATCGACGGCGGGGAGGTGGTCCTGTTCTGGGACCGGCCGCCGCACGCGGCCTCGCGGCTCGCGCGTGCGCTGCGCGAGGAGCTGGCGCGGCTGGAGGCGGACGAGTTCCTCGCGCGCTGGAGTACCGTGGAGCGCGTGATGGCGCCCAGCCTGCCGCGAGCCAGATGACGCGCGCGAGTGGCTGGCAACGATGACGCTCATCCGCCGCTTCGAGGAACGGGCGGGCGAGATGTACGCGCGGGCGAAGGTCGGCGGCTTCCTGCACCTGTCGATCGGCGAGGAGGCCACGATCGTGGGCAGCGCGCGGGCGCTGCGCGAGCGACGACTACCTGATCTCCACCTACCGCTCGCACGGCCACGCGCTCGTGCGGGGCACGCCGCCGGAGAACGTGATGGCCGAGCTGTTCGGGCGCGTCGACGGCTGCTCGGGCGGGCGCGGCGGCTCGATGCACATGTTCGATCTCGCCCGCCGCTTCATGGGCGGCTACGGGATCGTCGGCGGCAACCTGCCGATCGCCGCCGGCATCGCGCTGGCGAGCGACCAGCAGCGGGACCGACGAGGTGACGCTGTGCACGTTCGGCGACGGCGCCTCCAACCAGGGCACCTTCGGCGAGACGCTGAACCTGGCGGCGCTGTGGAGGCTGCCGGTGGTGTTCATGGTGACCAACAACCAGTTCGGCATGGGCACCGCGCTGCGGCGCCACTCCGCGGTCACCGACCTGCAGCGCAAGGGCGAGAGCCTGGGCGTGCCCGGGATGCGCTGCGACGGGATGGACGTGCTCGACACCCACGCCGTCGTCTCGCAGGCCGTGCGGCGCGTGCGCGAGGAGCGCCGGCCGGTGCTGGTGGAGGCGGTCACCTACCGCTTTCGCGGCCACTCGATGGCCGACCCCGAGCAGTACCGCACCAAGGAGGAGGTCGCCCAGTGGCGGGCCCGCGACCCGATCCCCGCCTTCGGCGGGCTCTTGGAGCGGGAGGGCATCCTCGACGAGGAGCGGCGGGCGCTGATCGACGCACGAGGCGACCGAGCGGGTGGACGCGGCAGTGGCGATTCGCCGAGGCCTCGCCCTTCCCCGCGCCCGAGTCGCTGTATGACGACGTGTACGTGCTCGACGAAGAGGTGCGCGGCGCCTACTCGGTGAGGACGACGAGCCCGCAGACGCCTCCGGCGCCGTCACGGGACGGCACGGAGGAGATCGCACGGGGCGCGCAAGAGATCCCCCAGCAGATGACAACCGCGCTTGAAGCCGGCGAGGACGCGTCCTGATGGCGCAGCTGCGCTACCGCGAGGCGCTCAACGCGGCCCTGCGCGAGGAGCTCCGCCGCGACGAGCGCGTGATGCTGATGGGCGAGGACATCGGCGTGTTCGGCGGGGCGTTCAAGGTCACCGAGGGCCTGCTGGAGGAGTTCGGAGAACGCCGCGTGCGCGACACGCCGATCTCCGAGAACACGATCGTGGGGATGGGGGTGGGCGCGGCGATGACCGGCCTGCGGCCGGTGGTCGAGCTGATGACGATCAACTTCGCGCTGCTGGCGTTCGACCAGATCGTCAACCACGCCGCGCACATCCACTACATGTTCGGCGGCCAGGCGAGGGTGCCGCTGGTCGTGCGCATGCCCCAGGGCGCCGGCCACCAGCTGGGACCGACCCACTCGCACTGCCTGGAGGCGATGTTCCTGCACGTGCCGGGGCTGCTCGTCGCCGTGCCGTCGACCCCGGCCGACGCGAAGGGCCTGTTGAAGACGGCGATCCGCGACGAGAACCCCGTGATCTTCATCGAGCACGAGTCGCTCTACGGGGTGCGCGGCGAGGTGCCCGAGGATGAGGAGCACCTCGTGGGGTTCGGCCGGGCCCGGGTCGCACGCGAGGGCGCCGACGTGACGATCGTGGGGATCTCGCGGATGGCGCTAACGGCCGAGCGGGCCGCAGAGACGCTGGCGAACGAGCACGGCGTGGGGGCCGAGGTGATCGACCCGCGCACGCTGCGCCCGCTCGACCTCGACACGATCCTCGCCTCGGTCGCAAAGACCAACCGCTGCGTGGTCGTCGAGGAGGGCTGGCCCCACGGCGGCGTCGGCGCGAACCTGGCGGCGCTGATCTCCGAGCAGGCCTTCGACGACCTCGACGCACCGGTCGCGCGCGTGACCGGAGCCGACGTGCCGATGCCCTACTCCAAGCCCCTCGAGGACATCGCCTATCCGCACGAGCCGCAGATCGTGCGCGCCGCGCTGCAAACCCTCGGCCTCGACGGACGCCGGCCCGAGCGTGCCGATGGCCGACATCGTCATGCCGCGCCTGTCGGACACGATGGAGGAGGGCACGATCCTGCGCTGGCTCAAGCGCGACGGCGAGCCGGTGCGCCGCGGCGAGGAGCTCGTGGAGATCGAGACCGACAAGGCCACCATGATCTACGAGTCAGACCAGGAGGGCGTCCTTGAGATCGTCGCGGCCGAGGGCGACACGCTCGCCGTCGGCGAGCTGATCGCGCACGTCGGGGGCGCCGGCGCCGTAGTCTGCCGCGGCGGTCCTCGAGCGAGGGGCCGGCCGCGGGAGGGCCGGCCGGCGTGCTCGCGGGCACCGAGTCCCCGGCGCCGGGCGCTGCTCACGCGGCCGAGGCTCGGCCGGCGGCGGAGAGAGCCGCGGGCGGGCGCGTGAAGGCCTCGCCGCTGGCCAGGCGGATCGCGCGGGAGAGCGGGTGTCGACCTGCACACGCTCACGCGGCAGCGGCCCGGCGGGCGGATCGTGAAGGCCAGACGTGCAGAGCGCCGCCGCGCCGCGCACGCGCCGGCCGCGGCGCCGGCGGCCCCGCACGGCGCCCGCACGTCGACGCCGTCGCGACGGCCAAGGGCGAGACGACGACGGTCGAGCTGACCCGCACCCAGCAGACGATCGCGCGGAGGATGGCCGAGTCGAAGGCGACGATCCCCGACTTCACGCTGCAGGCGGAGATCGACATGGAGGAGTGCGTGAAGCTGCGCACGGAGCTCAAGCGGCTCTCCCAGGTCGCAGGCGCCGACCTACAACGACATGGTCGTCAAGGCCTGCGCGCTCGCGCTGCGCGAGCATCCGCGCGCCAACGGCAGCTACCGCGACGGGCGCCTGCAGCTGCACTCGCGCGTCAACGTCGGGGTGGCCGTGGCCGCCGAGGATGCGCTGGTCGTGCCGACCGTGTTCGACGCCGAGGAGAAGTCGCTCGGGGAGATCGCCCGCGAGACGCGCGCGCTGGCCGAGCGCGTGCGCGCCGGCACGATCACGCCGCCGGAGCTCGGCGGAGGGACGTTCACGGTCTCCAACCTCGGGATGTACGGCGTCACGAGCTTCACCGCGATCATCAACCCGCCGCAGGCGGCGATCCTGTCGGTCGGCTCGGTGGAGCCGCGCGCGGTGGTGCGCGAGGGAGAGGTCGTCGCGCGCCACACGATGACCGTCACGCTCGCCTGCGACCACCGCATCCTCTACGGCGCCGACGCCGCCCGCTTCCTCGCGCGCATCCGCGAGCTGCTCGAGGCGCCGGCGGCGCTCGACCCTGTAGCGCAGCCGGCCGCGACGCCGCTAGGCTGAGTCGAGCAGATGAGCGACGACCGACCGATCCCCCGACGAGCTCTGGGTCTGCCACCTGGGGACGTGCCCTACCCCGACGCGCTTGCGATCCAGGAGCACGTCCGCGCGCGGCGCCAGGCGGGAGAGCTGCCCGACACGCTGCTGCTGCTCGAGCACCCGCCCGTGTACACGCGCGGGCGGCGCTCGCGCGACGGACGAGCTGCCGCTCGGGCGAGGACTTCTACCGCGCGCAGGGGCATCGAGGTCGTCGACACCGACCGCGGCGGGCGCGTCACCTACCACGGGCCCGGCCAGCTCGTCGGCTACCCGATCATGCACATCGCCGACATCGGCTCCTACCTGCGCACGATGGAAGTCGGCGATCATCGCGGCGCTCGCCGAGGAGGGCATCGAGGCGCGCTCGCGCTGCGCGGAGGGCGCCGACTACACCGGCGTGTGGGTGGAGGACCGCAAGATCGCCTCGATCGGCGTCCACGTCTCACGCGGGGTCACCACCCACGGCTTCGCCGTGAACGTCGACATCGACCTCGAGCCCGTTCTCCTGGGTCGTCGCCTGCGGGCTGCCCGACGTCGTGATGACCTCGATCGCCGGCGAGTCCGCCGGCGCCTGCAGACCCGGCTCCGATCGCAGATCCGCTGCTTCCGCAGGCGGCATGGCCGAGCAGCTTCTGCGAGGCGCACGCACGGCGCCAGCGCCTGGTCTCGCCGCAGCGTCTCGGCATCGCCGCCCCGCACGCCGCCGGGCATCGCGGCCGAGCGAGCCCCCATCGGATCGATCCCCCGCCGGCACGCCACGCCCATGCCCGTATGAGCGCCACCAGGTCGCGGGCGAACCCCGGCGGCATGGACGTGCTGAGCGTGCTCGGCCCCGACGTGCGGCCCGCTGCGCGAGCGCAAGCCGCCGTGGTTCAAGGTGCCGCCGCCCGGCGGCGAGCGCTACCGCGCCCTCTCGGAGCTGATCCGCTCGGAGAACCTGCACACCGTCTGCCAGGAGGCGGCCTGCCCGAACGTGGGCGAGTGCTGGGAGCGCGGCACGGCGACGTTCATGATCCTCGGCGACACCTGCACGCGGCGCTGCGGCTTCTGCAACGTGAAGACCGGCAAGCCGACCTGGAACGACCCGCTCGAGCCCGCACGGGTGGCGCGCTCGATCGCGCGCATGGGCCTGCGCCACGCGGTCATCACCTCGGTCGACCGCGACGACCTGCCCGACAAGGGCGCCTCGGCGTTCGTCGGCGTCATCCGCCAGGTGCGCCGCCAGGCGCCCGGCTGCCAGATCGAGGTGCTGACCCCCGACTTCCAGGGCCAGGAGATGCCGCTGGCGAAGGTCATCGCCGAGCGCCCGGACGTGTTCAACCACAACGTCGAGGTCGTCCCCCGCCTGTATCCGCTGGCGCGGCGCGGCTCCGAGTTCGCGCGCTCCTGCCGCGTGCTGCGCATGGCCAAGGAGATGGCCGGGCGATGAGGTGCTCACCAAGTCCGGGCTGATGGTCGGGCTGGGCGAGACCCACGAGGAGATGGTGGACGCCTTCGCCACGCTGCGCGAGCACGGCGTGCAGGTGCTCACCGTCGGGCAGTACCTGCGCCCCTCCGAGCGCCACCTGCCGGTCGTGCGCTACTGGCACCCCGACGAGTTCGCCGCGCTCGAGCGGGCCGCCTACGAGCTCGGCTTCGAGCACGTCGCCGCCGGCCCGCTCGTGCGCTCCAGCTACCACGCCGACGAGCACGTGCCGCAGCCCCGCGGACGCGGCGCGACGGCTGCGCGCGCGTAGCGCGGACGACCGCCCACCCGCCGCTGCGGTCGGCCCGCCGGAGCCTCCGCCGCGCGCGCGCCCGCGGATAGGCTCAGCGGCGCCCTCGCGCCCGGGGGCCTGCAGCGATGTTCCCGCTCAAAGACAACATTCCGCTCGCGCGATTTCCGCTCGTCACGGTCGCGCTCGTCGCGATCAACGTGATCGTCTATCTGCTCGAGATCCGCCACGGCGGCAGCTTCTTCGGGGGGCCGAGCGAGCAACGTGGCGGTGCGCTACGGGGCGATCCCCTACGAGCTCACCCATCCCGGCGACGCACTGCGACCTGGTCGGGGTACGGACGCTCGAAGGCCTCGGCAGCACGGTCGCCTGTCAGCGCCAGCCGGGCAGTCGCTGCGCTGGCGGCGACGGCGGCCGCCCGCGCAGCCCGCGACCTGGGCAGACGGTGTTCACCTCGATGTTCCTGCACGGCAGCTTCCTTCACATCTTTGGCAACATGCTCTTCTTGGCGATCTTCGGCCCCACCGTCGAGGACTCGATGGGGCGGGGGCGCTTCCTGGCCTTCTACCTGCTCGGCGGCCTCGTCGCGCTGGGCGCGCAGGTGCTCGTGCGCCCCGACTCGACCATCCCCACGCTCGGCGCCTCGGGGGCGATCGCGGCGGTGCTCGGCGGCTACGTCCTGCTGTATCCGCGCGCGCGCGTGCTCAGCCTCGTGTTCATCGATCTTCTTCGTGACCATCGTCGAGGTCCCCGCGCTGCTCCTGCTCGGCTTCTGGTTCGTCGTGCAGCTCGCTCTTCGGCGCGGCCGGCCTGGCCAGCCCGGTCGGCGGCGGCGAAGGCGTCGCCTACTTCGCGCACGTCGGCGGCTTCGCTCTTCGGCCTGCTCGCTGATCCGTCTGTTCGTCGGGCGCGGCAGGCCCGAGTCGCCGCCGCTGCCCGCGTACTGATCGCAATGGCCACGCCCGGGACCCTGCCGACATGACGCGCCTGCCCGTCCTCGGCGTGGCGCTCGTGTTCATCGCCGGCTTCGCCTTCCTCACCTTCGCCGCGGTCGTCGAGGAAGGGTTTACGCTGGCCAGCGCTGCTGTCCGTGCTGCATCCTCGTGCTGCTTGCCGTGGGGATCGTCGGCGCGCTGCGCAATCCTCCCCGGTGACCTGATGCACGCCAGCACGTTCCTCCAGCCGCCCGCCCGCCGATGAGCACCCTCCGTTCACGACGCCGAGACCGAGCCGCAGGCGCGAGCACAGCCGCCGCGGCGCAGGCGCGGCGCGTCTGGCGGTCGCGCTCGCGCTGGCGATCGTCGCGGCGCTCGTCGTGATGGCGCTCGCCGAGTCGCACACCAGCCCACGACACGGCCAGCGCGGCCACGCACGCGGCGCAGGCGGACCAGCCGACCCGGCGCCGGCGCTCTGTCGCCGAGCGGCCTGCCGCTCGGCAAGCCCGCCTCTCGCGCTCGCCGGGATCGCGACGCCCCTCAAGGACCCCGTGCACATCGCCTTTCGAACCCCGCCCCGCGCCGGGCTGCTGTTCAACCTGACACCGGCCAGGTGCTGTGGCAGCGCAATCCCTACGAGCGCCTGCGCATCGCGAGCCTGACGAAGATGATGACCGCGCTGCTGACGGTCGAGTCGGCGCCCGCCGACGCGCCCGTGCTCGTGACCAGGCAGGCGGTCGAAGCCGCCGGCTCGAAGGTCGGCGTGCTGCCGCTAGGCAGGCACGTGCGACTCGAGAGCATGCTCTACGGGCTGCTGCTGCCCTCGGGCAACGACGCCGCGATGGCGCTCGCGCAGCACGTCGCCGGCACCGCGTCAGGCGGTTCGTCGACGCGCATGAACGCACGAGGCGGCCAAGCTGGGGATGGGCTGCACGCGCTACTCCTCGCCGTCGGGCTACGTAAACCAGGGCAACTACTCCTGCGCCGCCGATCTCGCGATGCTCGCGCACGTCGACCTCGAACAGCCGCGCATCGCCAGCATCGTGCGTACCTATCACGGCGGCGCTTGCCCTTCCCGATCAAGGGCGGCAGGCTGTTCCTCTACAACAACAACCCGCTGCTCATCTACGGCTATCCCGGGCGTGACGGGCCTGAAGACCGGCTACACCGCTGGCCGCCGGCAAATGCCTGGTGGCAACGGCCGAGCGCCACGGCGTGCGCCTGGGCGTCGTGCTGCTCGACTCGCCCGACCCGGCCATCGCAGGCCAGCCGATCTGCTCGACAGCGGATTCGAGAGCGTCTACCACCAGGCGCCCGTGCCCGAGCCGCCGATCCCGCCCGGCGCCTGACCGCGCCGGGCCTGAACGCGGGCCCACGGCGCCCGAACGCGGGGGCGAATGTGCGCGAGTGGCGCGTGAACGCGGGCGCACGGCGCCTGACCACGGCCGGGCCCGTTGGGTCTATACTGACTGACCAGTCAGTCAGCCAAAGGAGCGGGCATGGATCTTGATGACACCCCTGAGCAGGCCGCCTACCGCGCCCAGGTGCGGCGCTGGCTTGACGAGCATTCATCCGAAGCACCCATCCTCCAGGGGCCGGGAGCGCTCGAGGATGAGAACGAGATAATCGCGGCGCGGCGCGTCTGGCAGGGCAAGCTCGCCGAGGGCGCTCTGGCCGGGGTGACCTGGCCAAAGGAGTACGGCGGACAGGGACTCGGGCCGATCGAGCAGGTCATCTGCGGCCAGGAGATCGCCCGCGCACGGGTGCCCGGCATCCTCGACGCGATCGGCGTCGGCATGCTCGGCCCGACGATCATCGCCAACGGCACCGACGAGCAGAAGCTCGCGCTATCTCGGGCCGATGCTCCACGGCGACGAGGTCTGGTGCCAGCTGTTCTCCGAGCCCGCCGCCGGCTCTGACCTCGCGGCGGTGCAGGCGCGCGCGCGCCTTCAGGACGACGGCAGCTGGCGGCTGTCGGGCCAGAAGGTATGGACGACCAACGCCCAGTTCGCCTCCTACGGACTGCTGCTCGCGCGCACCGACGCGGATGTGCCCAAGCACAAGGGCCTGACCATGTTCGTCGTCCCGATGGACGCCGAGGGCGTGACGGTGCGCGGCCTGCGCCAGATCTCCGGCGAGGCGGAGTTCAACGAGGTGTTCTTCGACGACGTCGCGCTCGAGCCCGGGGCCGTCGTCGGTGGAGTCGGAAACGGCTGGGGCACGGCGCTGACCACGCTCATGTACGAGCGCGTCACGATCGGGCTCGGCGGCGAGGGGTTCGGCTACAACTCCGACCGCTTCGCCGCCGCGATCGCGAGCGACGAGCACGCACGGCGCGACCGCAACGTCCGCCACCAGCTCGGCGAGATCTCAAGCGAACTGCTGGCGGTCAGGTTCACCGGCTACCGCACCTTGACGGCGCTTCAGAAGGGCCAGATCCCGGGACCGGAGGCGGGCCTCGCGAAGGTCACGATCGTCAACGGCGCGATCAAGGCCGGCGATCTGATCGCCGACGTGTTCGGCCCCGACGCGCTGGCCGAGGACAGCGAGTGGGCATACATGATCTCGTTCCTGCCCGGCCTGAAGTCCGCGGGCGGGACCGAGGAGATCCTGCGCAACACCATCGGCGAGCGCGTCCTCGGACTGCCGCCGGAGCCGCGGCTGGACAAGGGCATCCCGTTCTCGGAGCTGCGCTCCAAGGAAACGGCGGCGGCATGAACCGGTCGCACACGACAGAAGGAGTGTCACCGTGAATCTGTCACTGTCAGACGAGCAGGTGTTCCTGCGCGAGGCCGCACGCGGCGCGCTGTCGCGCTTCAAGACGTTCGAGGCCGCACGCGAGGCCCTCGACGGAGACGAGAGCGCGCTGCCCGACCTGTGGCCGGTCGCATGCGAGGCCGGCTGGCCGGGGCTGCTGATCGAGCGAGGAGCACGACGGCGCCGGCCTGGACGTGTTCGACGCGATGCTCGTGCTCGGGCGAGTGCGGCCGCGTGCTCGCGAGCGTGCGAGCTGCTCGGCCACCTGCCCGCCACCGCGATCCTCGGCGACGCGCCGGACGCGGCCGAGTTCTGCCCGGCCTCGCCAGCGGCGAGCAGCGCGCGGCCTACCTCCCCGCGCGACCCCCCGACGACCTCGACGGACAGCTGGAGCACGCGACCCGGCGCACGGCCTCGCCGCGCTCGCGCTTCCGAGCGCCGGAGCCACCGACGAGGATGGACGCGTGCGCCGTGAACGGCAGCTTCGCGTTCGTGCCCGACGCCCCCGGCGCCGACGTGCTGGTGGGCGTCGCGCTGCAGGACGGCCGGCCCATCGGCGTGGCGATCCTGGCCGACGCCCCGGGGGTGCACGGTCGAGGCCGTGACCCGCTACGACGCCACCCGCTCGCTCGGGCACGTCACGCTCAGCGACGCGCCCGCCGTCGTCCTCGATGCCCCCGAGGAGTCCCTCGCGGGCGCCTGGCATCTGGCACAGGCGCTGATCGCGGCGGAGTCGATCGGCAGCGTCGAGACGGCGCTCGAGGTATCGGTCGCCTACGCCAAGGAGCGCTTCACGTTCGGCCGGGCGATCGGCTCCTATCAGGCGATCAAGCACTCCCTGACCGAGGTGCTGCGCCAGCTCGAGAACGGGCGCTCGCTGCTCTACTACGCCGGCTGGGCGCGCGACGGGGCGCCCGCGGAGTTCCCGCTCGCCGCCAACGCCGCCCGCTCGGTCGCCTCTCGCGCGCTCGATCAGGCCGCGCGCACGATGATCTCCGTGCACGGCGGCATCGGCGCCACATGGGAGCACGACGCGCCCCTGTACTTCCGCCGCGCCGAGCTCTCGCGCCGCCTGCTCGGCGGCGCCTCGGCGCGACCGACCGGGTCGCCGGCGAGCTGCTGACGCAGGCCGAGCGCCGCCTGCGCTTCGCGCGACCGAGCCGATCCGCTCTCAGCGCCGGGGCGGGCGCTGCGGTCGAGCGTCGCGGAGTGGGCGACGGGGCCGCTCAACGCCGCCAGCACGGGCGCGCCGTAGGCGGCGTGCACGGCTTCGACCATCGCCGGTTCGACCCCGCAGTTGATGCAGAACCCGTGCTGGGACCAGCCGATCGCGCGCGCGAGCACCTCGTCGGCATAGGTCACGCCGGTGGCGTCGTGACCGTAGTAGTCATAGGCCGCATCCCACGCGGCGCCGTCGAGCGCCATTCAGCCCCGTCCGCGGACAGCAGGTGGGCGGCGGCCATGATCGAGTCGAAGTCGTCGTAGATCGACGGGTGGGTGGCGGTCATGTGGTTGTAGGAGGCGGGGCGCTTGCCGTAGATGTAGGAGTTGCTGACGAGCTGCCACGTGGTAACGCGGGCCGTTGGTCACGTTGAACTGCATCGGCCCGCCGCAGCAGCCGGCGAAGTTCAGCCCGTGGTAGATGCCGGGCGCCGTGGAGAACGCCGACTCCTGCATGTGGATCGAGGCGATCAGCAGCCAGTTGACCCCGAACGTGCGCTGGGCGACCGCGTAGATCGGGTAGAAGCCTTCCATCCAGCGGTAGGAGATGTGCGTCTGGGTCTGATCGACGAAGCGCCTGGCGTCGACGCTCTGCTGCAGGCGCGAAGGCGCGGCGACGATCGCCGTGCGCGTAGCTCGGCGGCGAGCGGGCGCGGCGATCCCGACGCGGTGCCGCGCCTCTCCGGCGAGAACGCTCGCCGCGGCGGCTCGGGCCCGGCGTGGGGGTCGCCGCCGCGACGGGCACGGCGGGCGGCGAGGAGTGCGCCGCGGCGCCGCCGTCTGGCCGACCAGGCCGGTGAGCACCGCCACGAGCACGGCCACGCCGAGCGCCCCGATCAGAGCACGCGAGCAGCCACGCCCTGCGTTCGGAGGGCTGGCATCGGGACGTGGGCCTCGAGGGCGGCGGATTCGGGATGGGAGCCATGGTCGTCTATTCGGCCACATTCATCGGTTGCTGACCTACTCGGCGCCTAAATATTCGGTGCCACCGGCGAAGTATGGGCAGACAATGCAGCGCGGGCAGCATCCGTGCCGAGAACACGCGACGTTGTGACCAACTGTCGGGTTCTGGATCATATGGCCAAGCCCGCACTCATCCTCGCCATGCTCGCTGACCGCCGTCTGCGGCCCCGCGGCGCCGATCGCCGCGGCCGCCGGGCGCCCGCCCCGCGCCGGGGCCGCGCAGGCGCTGAGCGGTGCCCAGCAGCGATACCTCGCGCTGGCGCAGAGCGGGCGTCGCGCGTGGCCGAGCGGCGCTGGCGCGATCCCGCGGCGCGGCTGGTATGACGCGCGGCTCGGCGACCGCGACCGCTACCCGCTGGCCACGATCTGGGACATCGTGCCGCTGTTCGAGTCGATCGACGCGATCGCCATCGCCCAGCCCGACGCCGGCCAACAGGCGGGCGCGTGGCGCGCTTCGCCACGGGCGCCGAGCGCTACCTGAACCGCGGGCTGCGCCCGGTGCCCGGCTACTCGCCCTACCCGGGCGACCGCGCGCCAACACCCAGACCTGGTTCGACGACAACGGCTGGTGGGGCCTTGCGTTCCTGAACGCCTACCGCGCGACCGGCACCCGGCGCTGGCTCGGCGACGCCGAGCGGGCGCTCGCCTACATCGCCGCCGCCGGCTGGGACCGCCAGGGCGGCGGGATCTGGTGGAACACCAGCCACCCCTACAAGGCCGGCGAGGCGCTCGCCTCGGGCACGCTGCTGGCGACGCTGCTCTACCAGCAGACCCACTCGACCGCGCTACCTCGCGACGGCGCGCATGTTCCTGGCCTGGGCGAACACCGCCGGGTTCAGCGCCGCCAACGGGCTGTACGCCGGCAAGCAACCTCGACGCCACGCCGATCGACTACATCGAGGCGCCGCTGATCTACGCGCAGGCGGTGCTGTGCCAGCTGACCGCAGAAGCCGCGCGACTGCGAACGCGTCCGAGCGCGCTGACGGCCACCGCGCTGGATCGCTTCGGCTACCTGCTCGACTTCTCCCCGCAGTACGACGCGATCTACCTGCAGTGGATGCTCGCCCTGTACTCGCTCGAACCACGACCCCACGCTGTATGCGCTGGCGGCCGACAACGCGCGCGACGCGCAGACGCGCGCGCTCAACGGCGAAGGCCTGTACCTGCTCTCCTGGAACGGCGAAACGCTGCCCGGCGCAGGACGCCCTGCCGGGGGAGCTGCAGACGCAGGCGGCCACCACCAGCCTGTTCGCGTGGCTGGCCGTGTACCCGCCGCCGCAGTGAGAGACCTCTCACCCTGCCGTCCATCGGCTCGGCCCTAGCATGTCGCGGATGCTCACACGCGCGGCTATCTCCTCGCTCCTGACGGGAGCGGCGATCGCACTGGCGGCGACGGCCGTCCTCGCCGGTTGCGGGGCCAGCTCGCAGAGCAGCTCGGTCGCACACATAGGCGCGGGCGAACCGGCCTCCACGACATGCGCACAGACGGTGCTCGGAGCGCTCGGCGATGTGGCCATGCGCATCTACCGCGAGGGTGTCGCAAGCGAACGGACGGTGGTGGCGGCACATCTCATCGACGCGTCGCGGCCCCTGCGCCGAGCCGTGGAACGCGACGACGCCCCCGCCGCGCGCACGGCCGCCCTCGCGCTGATCGCCACCGGACACATGACGAACCTGAAGATCATGCGCGGCGGAAAGGTGCTGGCCGATGTCGGCAGCCCCGCCGCGCTCGCCCCGGTGAGCGGGATCATTACGGGGACGAGCCGTTCGCCGATCGGAACGTTCGTGACGAGCGTGTGGAGCGACGAAGGATTCCTGCTCGAGACCGACGGCATCACCGGAGGCGCGGTGGCCCTGCGGTCGGGCGGGCGCAGCATCGCGGGCTCGTTCGAGCTGCCCGCGGGCCAGCTGCCCCGCCAGGGCACGCTCAGCTGGCACGGCATCGACTACCAGTACACGTCGTTCCCGGCACAGCGCTACCCCTCGGGTCCCGTGGACGTGTACCTGCTGAGGACGATCGACTCGACCAGAAAGCTCTGTGGACCGACGAGCGAAGACACCCTGTTCAAGACCATGAGCCACATCGCGAGCCTCATCTATGCGGGCGAGGCCGGCGGGCGGGCGCTCACGGAGGTCCACCGCGTCCAGAACAGCCCCGCCCTGCTGCGTGCCGTGGCGCGGCGCGAACCGGCGGCCACCAGGCAGGCCGTGTCGGCCCTGCTCAACCAACACATCGTCCGTCTCCGGGTCAGCGCCGGCGGGCGCCTGCTCGCCGATGTCGGTGGCCCGTTCGTGCTCGCGCCGGTGAAGCCCCGCTGCGTCTCGACGGACGCACGATCGGCAGCTTCGTGCTGTCGATCCAGGACGACGAGGGCTACAAGCGGCTGGCCGGTCGCCTGGCGGACTCGTGTGCTGATGTACATGGGCTCAACGCTCGTGAAGAACAGCCTCGGTCCGAACCCCGGAGCCGTTCCCGCCAGCGGCAGCTACAGCTACGGTGGGCATGACTTCCGCGTGTTCACGCTCAACGCAGACCGCGTTCCCGTCCGGGCCGCTGACGATCCGCGTGCTGATCCCGATCCCCTACAGCTGACCCGCCGGGCGCTGACCCGCCGGGCGCACATATGACCGCGGCCCAGCCTCCACCAGATCGGCGGCGGCCGGCTCCGGCGCGATCAGCTCGCCGGCCAGATCACGCTGCAACCAGCGAGGCGCGCTTATCCTGCAGGGCCCCGAGCAGCTCCTGGAAGGAGTCGGAGAATTTCTCAACTCCCTCGCGCTCGAGAGTGTCGGTGAGGTCCTCGTAGTCGACGCCGGCGCGCGCGAGCTCGTCGAGCAGCCTGCGTGCGTCCGCGAGGCCCCGATCCGAGCCGCGGCTGCGGGCGGCCGTGGTCCTGGTAGGCCCTGATCGTCTCCTCGGGCATCGTGTTGACCGTGTCCGGGCCGATCAGCTCCTCCACGTACATCGTGTCGGGGTAGACGGGGTTCTTCACCGATGTGGATGCCCACAGCACCCGCTGCGGCCTGGCGCCCTTCGATGCCAGGTACTCCCAGCGCGGGCCCGAGAACGCCTGCTGGTAGTGGCTGTAGGCGAGCTTCGCGTTGGCCACGGCGAGCTTGCCCTTCAGGTGCGTCGTGGCCGCCGAGCTCGTCAAGGCGCCTGTCGGCCTCGGTGTCGATGCGCGAGACGAAGAAGCTCGCCACCGACGCCACCGTGGCGGGGTCGCCGCCCTCGGCGATCAGGCGCTCGATGCCCGCGCAGGTAGGACTCGGCGACCTCCGCGTAGCGGCGCAGCGAGAAGATCAGCGTGACGTTGATCGAGCGGCCCTTGGCGATCACGTCCTCGATCGCCGCCAGTCCCGGCTTGGTGGCGGGGATCTTGACCATCAGATTGGGCCGGTCCACGGCCTCGTGCATGCGCATCGCTTCACCGAACGTGGACAGCGTCTCGTAGGCGAGGCCGGGGTCCACCTCCAGTGAGACGTACCCGTCGCGGCCCTCGCCTCCGTCCCAGACCGGGCGGAACAGGTCGCACGCCTCGCGTATGTCCTGCTCGGCCAGCGCCCAGAAGACGTCCTTGATGTCCAGTCCGGAGTCGAGCTCGCGACAGCTGCCCCTCGTAGGCGTCCCGAGTCGGCCATCGCCTTCTGGAAGATCGTGGGTTCGACGTCGCGCCCACGACCGAGTCCTCATCGAGCAGGCTCTGCAGGTGCCCGCCGCGAATCGACTCGCGGGAGAGGAAGTCGATCCACACGCTCTGCCCCAGCGAGGACAGCAGCCGCAGCGGGGAGAGGTTTACAGAGGACATCGTTCGATCTCCTTGTTCAGCTCGGTATCGGACTCGTGCCGCTCGAGCAGAGCCCTGGCGCGCAAGGCGATGTTCTCCGCGCTGAAGCCCAGCTCCTTCAAGACCGTGGTACCCGGTGCCGAGGCGCCGAATCGGTCGAGCCCCAGGACATCTCCCTCCGAGCCCACCCACCTCCACCAGCTCATCGTCGCGCCCGGCTCGACCGCCAGGCGCGCGCTCACCTCGCGCGGGAGCACCTGCTCGCGGTACTCGAGCGGCTGGGCCTCGAACAGCTCCATGCAGGGCATCGAGACGACCCGCACGCGAGAGCCCTCGTCGGCGAGCATCTGCGCGGCCGCGAGCGTCGGCGACACCTCGGCGCCCGTGGCCATGAGGATCACGTCGGGATCGTCGCCCGGCGCCATCCTCCCGGCCGGCCGTGACCGCCTGCGCTCCCCCGGCACCCGAGTCCCACAGCACGTAGCCGCCCAGCTCGAGCTCCTCGGCGCTCGTCGAGCTCGTCGCGGTCGAGCACCGGGATGTTCTGGCGGGAGAGCAGCAGCGCGACCGGACCGTCCTCGCGCTCGAGCGCCACCCGCCACGCAACCGCGGTCTCGTTCGCATCGGCCGGTCTGATCACCCACAGGTGGGGGATCGCGCGCAGCGCGGCGTAGTGCTCGATCGGCTGGTGGGTCGGGCCGTCCTCGCCGAGAGCCACCGAGTCGTGGGTCCAGACCCAGACGACGGGCAGACCCATGAGCGCGGACAGCCGCACGCTCGGGCGCATGTAGTCGGAGAACACCAGGAATGTCGATCCGTACGGCTTGACGATCCCGCCGTGGGCCGCGGCGCCGTTGACGATCGCGCCCATCGCGTGCTCGCGAATGCCGAAGGGCACGTTTCGTCCGGCGTGCACCCTGGAGAACTCCCCGCCGCCGTCGAACAGCGTCTTCGTCGACTCGACGAGGTCGGCGGCTCCGCCGATCATCGTCGGGGCGAACTCCGCGAACGCGGCCATAGTCTTCTGGCCGGCCGAGCGGGTGGCGAGCTCCTCGCCGGCCCGAAAGCGCGGCAGCGACTCCCGCCAGCCATCCCTCAGCCGGCCGCGCGAGGCTAGATCCCAATCGCGCGCCATGTCCGGAAAGGCCTCGCGCCAGGGGTCGAACAGGCGCTCCTTCCACTCCCTCTGCGCGGCCGCGCCGCGCTCGATCAGGGACATGTGCCGATAGACGCTCTCGTCGACCCAGAACTTGACCTCGGGGTCGAAGCCCATGACCTCCTTTGTGGCCCTCACCTCCGGCTCCCCCAGCGGCGCACCGTGGGCCTTGGCGGTATCGACCGCGTGCGGCGCGGGGTAGGCAATGTGCGAGCGGATCGCGATCAACGACGGGCGCTGCTCTTCGGCGCGTGCCCGCTCGATCGCGCCGTGCAGGGCCTCCAGGTCCTCTGAATCCTCGACCCGCTGCACGTGCCAGCCCTCGGCCCGGAAGCGCTCCACGTGCTGCTCGCCGTCGAAGGAGATCGAGGTGGTGCCGTCGATCGTGATGTGGTTGTCGTCGTAGCAGACGACCAGCTTGCCGAGCCCGAAGTGCCCCGCGATCGAGGCCGCCTCCTGGCTGACTCCCTCCATCAGGTCGCCGTCGGAGCAGATCGCGTAGACACGGTGGTCGACGATCTCGTGGCCGGGACGGTTGAAGCGCTCTGCCAGAAAGCGCTCTGCCATGGCCATGCCGACGGCGTTGCCGAGGCCCTGGCCGAGCGGCCCGGTCGTGATCTCGATCCCGGGCGTGTGGCCGCGCTCGGGATGCCCGGGGGTGCGCGAGCCCCATTGGCGGAACTGCTTCAGATCGTCGAGGCCGAGCTCGTAGCCGACGAGATGCAGAAGCGAGTACTGCAGTATGCACGCGTGCCCGGCACTCAGCACGAAGCGGTCGCGATCCGGCCAGGTGGTGTCCTTCGGGTTGCACCGCAAGAACCCGGTGAACAGCGTGTGGGCCAGCGGAGCGAGTGCCATAGCCGTACCGGGATGTCCGGCGTTGGCCTGCTGCACCGCATCCATCGCCAAACCCCGAATCGTGTCGATCGACAGTCGCTGGATGTCGCGGTCGGGCATCCGCTCGATCCTAGCGTTGATGGGCCGGTACAGTTGGTGAACGATGTCTGAGCAGCTCTGCGACGTGGGCCGGGGAATCACCCTCTGCTATGAGACGTTCGGCGACCCCGCCGATCCTACGGCGCTCCTGATCATGGGGCTCGGCATGCAGATGGTGGCCTGGCAGGAGGACTTCTGCCAGGCGCTCGCGGACCGGGGATTTCACGTCGTGCGCTTCGACAACCGTGACGCCGGGCGCTCGACCCACCTACACGGTCACACGCCCACGATCCCGCAGCTCGTGACTCGTTCCAGGCACGCCGCGAGCTACACCCTCGCCGACATGGCGGCGGACGCCGCCGGCCTGCTGCGCGAGCTCGAGCTGGCGCCCGCGCACGTGATCGGCGCGTCGATGGGCGGGATGATCGCCCAGACGCTCGCGGCCCGCCATCCCGGCAAGGTCTGCTCGCTGGTGTCGATCATGTCCAACACCGGCAGCCCCTGGAGCGGACGCCCGGCGCCCAGGCTCATCCCGATGCTGCTGAGGAGGCCGAAAGAGGGACGAGAGGCATTCATCGCCCGAGCGGAAGCCGTATTCGCGGCGATCGGCTCAACCGGCCTGCCCCGCGACCCCGATGACGTCCGCGCCGTCGCCGCCGCGAGCTACGAGCGCGACCACGACCCCGGCGGCCCCGCGCGCCAGCTTGCCGCGATAACAGCGTCAGGCGACCGAACCCGCGAAGTGCGCGCCATCAGCGCTCCGACGCTCGTGGTCCACGGCACCGCCGACCGGCTGGTGGCCTACTCGGGCGGCCGGGCGACCGCACGCGCGATCACCGGTGCCAGGCTGATGCGAATCAGGGGCATGGGGCATGACATGCCCCGGGTGATCTGGCCGGGATTGATCGACGCGATCGCGAAACTCGCCGGTCAGGCAGACGGGCGGTTCAAGGACCGCCCATCCCAGCAGGCCCGCTCCTCCTCGCTATCGGGCCTGCCGGGATAGGCGGTCCTCCCGCTCCTCCGTTCCCCGGTCCCCCCAAGTTCGTTCACCCGGCGTGGGGTCGCCGGCCGCAGACCGGCAGGGCGGCCATCGAATGTGCGCGTCCGGTCGAACACCAGCGCCTCTCCGGGCGCACCCGCACCAGCCAGTGCAGGTCGTCGCGGCAGTGTGAGCGACGGTATGGCCACCGACCGTGAAGCGCACGAAGCATACGCTGCTGCTGACAAGCGAACCGCCCCATTCTCTGTCCGTCCCCATCTTGGTTTCGCATCCTGCCCACCCAAGCTTCCCGTCTGCAACCCCTGGTCGCCCTCGTCGCTCCTCGACTCGGGCACTGGCTGAACCCTCATCCTTGCGGTTGTCGTCCAGTTCAAGTCGCTGACATATAAATCATCTTTTACGCCAAATGTCAACACGCTCGAAGCACGGGGTCGGGCTTGCAAAGAAACGACCAACCGCCCGCACCTTCCTCCGAGCGCCACGAGCGTGGCGAATGACGGATGCGGGCACGACGCGAGGACGCGATGCTCGGGCAGCATCCGCACGGATCCCACGTGTAAGCTCGTGCAAAGGGGCCTCACGGCCGCTCGGATCTCGCTCAGTGGGACCAATCGGAGGGCTGAAGTTGACTGACGCCACCGCGGACTTCTTCGATGACCTCGCCCGCCGGGGTCACGAGCCGCTGCTCGAGAAGCTCAAGGGCAGCGTGAGCTTCGAACTCAGGCACGACAGGCACACCGACCACTGGTGCGTCTCTGTCGAGAACGGCCACGTCGAGGTGTCGAGCGAGGTCGGCGCAGCCGACGCCACGCTGCGCGCGGACAGAGAGGTGTTCGACCGCCTGGCAAGCGGCGAGATCAACGTGCAGGCGGCCCTTCTGCGCGAGGCCGTGGACGTGGAGGGCGACCTCGAGATGCTGATGCTGTTCCAGCGCGTGTTTCCAGGCCCACCACGTACACGCAGACGGAAACGCAGGGCGGGCGACGCAAGGGGAAGGCGATGAGCGACGACGACCTGGTCAAGATCCTCGACGGCAACACGTTCGTCGTCAGCGACACGCGGGGCGACGTCGAAGCGTCGATGACCGACCCGATGGGCCTCTTCTCGTTCGACACCCGCTTCCTGTCGAAGTGGGTGCTCACGGTGGACGGCCAGCGGCTCAATGCCCTGTCGGTCGACGAGGTGAACTACTTCGAGACGAGGTTCTTCCTCGTACCCGGAACCGGGACCGTGTACGTCGACGCGAAGCTCTCGGTGATCCGCGAGCGGGCTGTCGGCGACGGCTTCCACGAGGAGCTGACGATCCTCAGCCACGAGGACGAGCCAGTCGAGCTGACCGTACGACTCGACGCCGGCAGCGACTTCGCCGACCTGTTCGAGGTCAAGGACGCGCTGACAAAGAAGGGGCGCTACGACTCGGCGGTCAAGGACGGCCGGCTGATGCTCTCCTACCGGCGCGACACTCTTGAGAAGGCGACGCTGATCTCGGCCTCGGCACATGCGCGGGTCGACAAGAACGGGCTGACCTTCAAGGTCAGGATCGAGCCCCACGGCAGCTGGACGACCGACCTCGACGTGGTGACGGCGACGGGGGCGATGAGACAGCGGCTCGACCGACCCAAGTACGGGCGGGAAATCCGCAGCGCGCGACCCCACATGGAACAGGACCTCGAGCGCTGGCTTCAGGGCGCGCCGCAACTCGAGTGCGACTGGGAGCCGCTGAAGGCGACCTACCGGCGCAGTCTCGTCGACCTCGCCGCCCTGCGCTTCTCGCCGCTCACCGCGGGGAAGCGGAGCCTGCCGGCGGCCGGCCTGCCGTGGTTCATGACCATGTTCGGTCGCGACAGCATCCTCACCAGCCTGCAGGCGCTGCCCTTCACCCCGGAGCTCGCCGCGACGACGCTGCGCGAGCTCGGGCTTCGACAGGGCGCCCGGATCGATGACTTTCGCGACGAGGATCCGGGCCGCATCCTGCATGAGATGCGCTACGGCGAGCTGACGGCGTTCGAAGAACGACCACACTCGCCCTACTACGGCTCAGCTGACGCGACGCCGCTGTTCGTCGTGCTGCTCGACGAGTACGAGCGCTGGTCGGGCGACCGCAAGCTCGTTCGCGAGCTCGAGTTCGAGGCCCGTGCGGCACTGAGATGGATCGACGAGTACGCGGACCTGATGGGCAACGGCTACATCTCCTATGAGCGCCGCAACCAGGAGACGGGCCTTGAGAACCAGTGTTGGAAGGACTCCTGGGACTCGATCTCCTACCGCGACGGGCGTCTGCCCGGCTTCCCGCGCGCGACCTGCGAGCTGCAGGGCTACGCATACGACGCGAAGGTGCGCGGTGCGCGGCTCGCGCGCGAGGTGTGGAGGGACCCAGCGTTCGCTGAGGAACTGCAGAGGAGCGCCGCGGATCTGAAGCGCCGCTTCAACCGCGACTTCTGGGTGAAGGACGACGAGTACTTCGCGCTGGCGCTCGACGCGGAGGGCAACCAGGTCGATGCACTGACCTCGAACAACGGCCACCTCCTGTGGAGCGGGATCGTCGACAAGTCCAAGGCCGGAGCCGTCGTGCGCCACCTGATGGGGCCGCGCCTCTTCTCGGGCTGGGGGGTGCGCACGCTGGCCGAGGGCGAGGCGCGCTACAACCCGATCGGCTACCACGTCGGCACCGTTTGGCCGTTCGACAACTCATTCATCGCCTGGGGCCTGCGCCGCTACGGCTTCAAGGACGAGGCCGCGCAGATCGCAGCCGGCATCCTCGACGCCGCCGACTTCTTCGCGGGCCGCCTGCCGGAGGCGTTCGGCGGCTACGAGCGCAGCGTGACGAAGTACCCGGTCCAGTACCCAACCGCGTGCAGCCCGCAGGCCTGGTCGACGGGCGCGCCGCTGCTGCTGCTCCGGACGATGCTCGGACTCGAGCCGCTCGAGGATCACCTGATCGTCGATCCCGCGCTGCCGATCGGGATCGGCCGGCTTGAGCTGCTCGACATCCCCGGACGCTGGCGTCGCGTCGACGCCTTCGGGCGCGGCCGCGTCGATGTCGAGAAGAGGGCGCGGCTGCGACGGCAGCTGGGAGTGTCGTCGGCTGGGCCGACCGCCCCCGGGGCGAAACGCGGCCGCTGAACAACAGCGAGGATCGCCCCGGTCG
This sequence comes from uncultured Solirubrobacteraceae bacterium, assembly GCA_963730575.1. Taxonomy (GTDB): domain Bacteria; phylum Actinomycetota; class Thermoleophilia; order Solirubrobacterales; family Solirubrobacteraceae; genus Palsa-744. The sequence continues at coordinate 407,179 of CAVSSG010000002.1, read as the reverse complement.
TCGGGCGGCTGGAGTTGAACCGCCTGAATCGCCTTAAGGCAGGGTGATCTCGATGAGGCAGGTCACCTGACGGCCTTGGTGGGGCCGGCCTGCCGAGGACGAGAGTCCACTCCAGACCAGACAGGTGCGGCGTTTGTGCTGCGACCCATCGGTGCTGGCGGATTGGTTGGCGATCGCGCCGCCCCACCACCACGCGTCGAGGCAGCGAGACGCTCCGCAAGGCTTCGGGGAGCTGTAAGGCTTGCGCCCAAGGTGCGTCGGCGGGCGTGTCCGGGCTTTGTGAACCCTCCTGACGCATCCTGACGCCCCTCCTCCTGAGTACCCAGGGATGGACCCTCCCTGGGTGGACCCCTCCGGATACGCCGACGTCCTCTGCCGGACGCATATCCACTACTCCGACACCTCGAACCCCAAAGGAGCTCCAATGCCGAGCATCATCGTCACGACCGAGGCCGCACACGCCGCCCTCGAGCGGCCCGCCGACGCCGTCGTCTTTCTTGACGAGCAAGTCCACTCGGTGCACCTGAGCACCTGGCACGCAGCGACGCAGCTCGTCGAGCGTCTGGCGTGGGCCATCATCGATGCCGAGGAGCAGGAGAACGCGCTCTCCGGGCACGCCTCAGCGCCGGTGCAACGAACCCCAATCCGCGCCCCGGCGCGAGGAGCCCGTATCCACCAGCCTCTTGCCGCTTAGGACGGGCCACCAACAATGATCAAGATCGACGTACATCAGCGGCTGTGGACCGAGCCGCTCGCCGAAATGGCCCCGCTCGCCCTGCCCGCCCGGCTCTGAAACCCACCGGTTTGCAGATACTTCGAAAAGTGCGCCCGGCGGGAATCGAACCCGCGGCCTGCGGCTTGAAAGACCGCTGCTCTTTGGCTCCCCGAAGAGAACCGTTGACCACTGAGCTACGGGCGCGCGCTATCTGCCAGTTCAGGATGCTGACAGGCTCATAATCTAAGCATGCCCGGGCCGAGCATGGGCGCGTGACGGCGTAGTTGCTCTACCTCGCCAGGTTCCCGAGAACCGATCGGGCCGCGTTGTAGCCGTTCATTCCGTGCGCGCCGGCCCCCGGCGGGGTCGCCGCGGAGCAGATGAACACGCCCGGGATGCCCGTGCTGTAGGGGTCGAAGGCCAGGCGCGGGCGGATGACGCCCTGCAGCCCGGTGTTGGCGCCGGTGATGATGTCGCCACCGACGTAGTTGGCGTTGTAGCGCTCCATCTCGGTCGTCGAGCGGACTGCCCTCGCCAGGATCCTCTCGCGCAGTCCCGGCGCGAACCGTTCGATCTGGTCGAGCAGGGCCTCGGTCGCGTCGCCGGTGTAGCCGGACGGGACGTGCGCGTAGCTCCAGACCGGGTGGACGTCGTCCTTGGAGCGGGTCGGGTCGGCGAGCGACTGCTGGCAGACGAGCACGAATGGACGCTCGGGCATGCGCCCGCGGTTGATCGCGCGCTCGGCCGCCGACGATCTCCCGGAAGGCCCCGATCACGTGCACGGTGCCCGCGCGGCGAGCGGCCGCGCTGCGCCACGGCACGCCACCGGCGACCGCGAGGTCGACCTTGAACGCCCCGGGAGCGTGCCGGTAGCGCCGGTAGGCGCGCGCGACGCGCGCGGGCAGCCGCTCACCGGCGATCTCGACGACGGCGCCGGGCGCGAGGTCGAGCACGACCGCGTCGGCCGGCGGTAGCTCGGACAGGGACCTCACCTGCCGCCCGGTCTGAATGCTCCCGCCGTGCTCGCGCACGACGGCGGCCAGGGCGTTGCTGATGGCGCGAGGACCCGCCGCGTGCCACCGGCCAGCCGTAGCGATGGCCGGCGCAGATCAGCGCCACCCCGATCGCCGAGCTCATCGGCTGCGACAGCGGGCTGAGCGAGTGTGCCGCGCAGCCGCCGAACAGCGCCCGTGCCTCCTCGCCTGCGAACGCGCGCGCCAGCAGCGTCGCGGGCAGTGCCGCCGGCAGCCCGAACCGCATGAGTCGGACCGGGTGGCGCGGCACGTGCAGAAGCGGTCGCATGATGTCCTCGCTCAGTGGCTCAAACCCCGCGGCTGAGGATTCGAACAGGCGCCGCCACGCGCGCCCGTCCTCGCCGAGTCCCTCTGCGGTATCCGCGATCGAACGCACCATCACCCCCGCGCCGTCACCGTCGAGCGGATGTGCGAGGTCGACCTCCGGCCAGCACCACTCCAGGCCGTGGCGCTCGAGACCGAGCTTGTTCAGCGACGGCGCTCCGACCGCCATCGCATGCACGGCGGAGCAGTCGTCGTGCAGCAGGCCCGGAAGCGTCGATTCGCTCGTGCGGCTGCCACCACCGATCGTGGACTCGGCCTCCAGCACGCTCACCTTGACTCCCGCCCGCGCGAGCACCGCCGCACAGGCCAGGCCGTTCGGGCCGGACCCGACGACGATCGCCTCGCTCACTGCGACACCGCGGCTCCCGCGGGCTTCAGGGCGGCGCTCGGGGCAACCACCTCGACCGGGAACGTGCCGATCTCATCGAGCCACGGCTGGCGCTCGACCATGTCGGCCACCCGCACACAGCCCTCCTCGACGAGGCCGGTGGCGGCGTCGTAGATGCGGTAGTGCTGGCGCGGGGAGTTCACGGGCTGGGACTCGAGCATCACCACCCGCAGCTCGCCCTCGCCGAAACGACAGCGCTCCTGCACCGCTTCGAGCAGCTGCTCGCTGTGGAAGTGCCCATCGCCGAAGTTCCAGCCCGACGGCAACTCCCGCGATGAGCTCACCCTCACGAACCGAGTACTCCTCGATGTCCTCGACGGCCCGGAAGACCAGTCCGTTCAGCGCTCGGCCGTGTGAGTGCATCGACCTGAACGCGAGGCCCTTCGTGAGCAGCAGCTCGGCGGTCTCGCGATCGTAGATGCCGGCCACCTGCTCGACCGGGACACGCGCCGGCTTGTCGAGCGCGTGATCGAACTTCTCCTCCGCGCCGTCCCTGCGGAACAACCACTGACTCGTGGCCCAGTTGCCCGCGTAGTAGCGCATCGACGGAAGGAACGAGACCTTGTCCGGGCGGAAGTTGCCGATCACCGGTATGACGACGCCAATCACGACAATGATCGCCACGAGCAGCGGATCCTGGAGCGTTGAGAACGGGACGTCGCCGTAATGGCCGAAGAGGAAGAGCAGGCCGAAGATCATGAACAGGTTCCACTCCAGTGGCACCGCCAGCGGGAAGGTGGAGGTGATGTGCACGTGGAAGATGATCATCCCCACCACGGCGATCGTGCACAGCGTGCCTCCACGTGACACCAGCAGCACCAGCGGCAGCGCGAACTCGATGACCGTGCCGAGGTGCGCGGCGAACGCCGCCTCGCGCGAGGGACGCAGGTCGTCGGGGTGGTCTCGATACAGACGGCTCTTGGCCCGGCGCGATCGATTCCATGGCGTGTTGCTGATCATTACCGCCACCACGAAGGGGAAGTGCTTGTTGAGCTTGGACGCTGCCGCGCCCCACCAGATGCAGACGAGCACGAGCTGGCTGGCGACGATCACTTCGCTGAGCGGAAACAGGAAGACGAGCAGCAGCAGCCCGTAGACTTCTGGGCGCGCGCACAGGAACGAGACCTTGTCGCGCAGGCCCAGGAGCGCGAGCAGGCCGAGCATGACGCCGATCGCGACCGGGTCCAGCCGGCCGGCCGGTGTGCCCGCGACGGCCTCGCCGGAGGAGACGAGCAGGTTCATGCCGGCGGCGAGCACGCCGGCATAGAGAGCCACGTCGAACCAGGTTCGCGTCGAGCCGCGGGTGAGCGGAACGCGGTCGGGAAACGGCGGAAGCCGGATCGTGCCGGGACGCAGCCAGTAGAGGGTGCCGCCGATCGGCGGCACGAAGCGGAAGGTGAGGGGCATGGAGCCCGCCCCGAGCCCGATGATCTCCCACAGCATCGTCCACACGGCGGCCTTCTGAAAGACGATCGGGTCCGTCCACCAGCTCGAGATGCTCCCCAGACCGCCGAGGGCAGGGGTCGATGCGGAGATGACCAGCGCGGCACCGAGCACGAAGACGACGAGCTTGACTACGTAGGCCAGGTAGACGGCCGTCGGCGTGCCGAAGCCGTTGATCGCCCAATCCTGCGCGAGCGGCTTGATGCGCTGCAGATAGGGAAGCTGCTTCCACTCCTCGACATCGACCGGGGGTGGCGACGGCGCTATGAAACCCATCTCGTTCCTCTCTCTCGCCTGGCAACAGAGGAGCCTACGGGGTTCCGCCTACCGGGGGACGGCGCGCGACGCCAAACCGACGCGCGAGCAGTCATCATCTTGGGGGTGGCTCTGCTCGCCGCAAAGATCATGCTCGCGCCCAGCTTCGTCGTCGGCGCGTCACTCATCGCACGCCGTTACGGGGTGCGAGTAGGCGGCCTGATAGCCGCGTTGCCCGTCGTGGCCGGCCCGATCCTGCTTGTCTACGCGGCGGCCCACGGGCGGGTGTTCGCGGCCAGCGCCGCCGCGGGCACGCTGCTCGGGCTCGTGTCGTTGACCACGTTCGTCGTCGTCTACGCACACCTCGCCGGACGCGTGTCCTGGGGTATCAGCCTGCTCGCGGGCTGGAGCGCGTTCCTCCTAGCGACCGCGCTGCTCAGTGCGGTGTCGATCCCGCCGGCGGCGGCACTCGCCATCGCGTGTCTGGCGTTCGCCTGCGCACTGCTCATCCTTCCCCACCCCCGCCACGATGGCCGGCCGCAGAGGAGGCCCCCCGGCTGGGATCTGCCGATGCGGGCGGTGAGCGCCCTCGCACTCGTGCTGGCGCTGACGGCCGTGGCCGGCTGGCTCGGCCCTGAGCTGAGCGGCCTGCTCGCGCCGTTCCCGATCATCGCGAGCGTCCTCGCGGCGTTCACCCACGTCCAGCGCGGCCCGGCCGACGTCCAGAGACTGCTGCGCGGGCTGGTCGCCGGCTTCGGCGCGTTCGCGCTGTTCTGCTTCACGCTGGCCGTCTCGTTGCGCACGCTGGGGGTACCCGCCAGCTTCGCGCTCGCAACGGGCGTGGCACTGCTCACCCAGGCGTCGGTGCTGTCGCTGACCCTGCGCGCCGGCGTCGCGGACACGGCGGCGGCGCGGCCGCTGTAGGACCGCTCGCTCTACCCGCCGAATCGATCATCGACGGGTGCGAACCCGGTCGAGCGGCGGTCGACCCTCAGTCCAGCGCGCCGGCGGGCAGCACGAAGCGCAGCGGAACCCGCATCTCGGCACCCCCCGAGAGGCCAAGCCGCGGACCGTGCAGACCTCGCCGGGAAGCCTCGGGGACCATCCTCTCGGCCACACCGGCGTGCTCGGTGATCCACGTCATCGCGGCCGTGAAGTCGCTGCCCGACGCCAGGAGCGCGGCCCGCTCGACGACGTCCCCGCCGGAGGGGTGTGGCCGCGCAAGGCGCTTCACGAGGGCGTGGATCTCAGCGTCGCGGACCGAGCGCTCGGTGCTCATGAGAACTCGGTCACCGAGTACACGGGATGGCTGACCCGCGCGGGTGAGCCCTCGCCCGCGTCGGCGGTATGCACGCAGAAGGGCTCGAAGCGCCCGTGGTCGAGGATCGCGACGACCACGTCTCCACCCTTGGAAAGGGGTCTGCCGACCTCGATCTCACGGTCCTGCCCATCGAAGCGACAGCTCAGCTTGAAGATCCGCCGGGCCCGGGCGGGACAACCGGCGGCGATCAGAGACTGGGCGCGCAGCTCCCTGTATGCCTCCTCGTGCGCCCCCTCCGCATCGATGCCCGCGACGAAGAAGTTAGTCACTTGCGCCGTGCCTTGGCAGGCACGGCGGGAAAGCGTCGGCGCTCCTCGGCGGTCATCCTGCGGATCTTGAGCGAGCCTTCCTGCACCTGCCGCTGGATCTGCTCCAGCTTCTCCCGGCGGCGCTCGGCCGCTCGCTCCGCCTGAGTGACCATGACTCCAGGCTAGCGGGTCGGCGGTCCCGACCAAGCGCAAGCTGCAGATCCGGCGGGAAGAGCGTGGCCCTAGATCGAAATGTCGCCGTTGCCCGAACCGTCGGCCCGGGTGATAAACCTGGTCTTGGCGTTCGTGTATCCCTCGCGGTCGGCCTGATAGCGCGCGGCGAGCGCCCGCTTCAGCGCGGCGTAGTCGGCGGCGAGCTTTGTATCGTGGCGGAGGCTGTCGCGAAAGTGCAGGCAGCGCTCGACGCCCTCGAGCTCGTCGACCAGGTGCAAGTGATGCGTTCGATAGGTGGTCGTCGGGTAACACAGGAAGCGGCGATGCACCAGATGCTCGTTGAATCGTGCGGGCAGCTGGTAGCCGGCCCGTTGAATCAGGGGTTCGAGCTTCGCCTCGAGATCGTCGACCAACGCGATCATGTCGATCACCGGCTTGGCCGCCAGTCCGGGGACCGCGGTGGAGCCGATGTGGTAGATCGGTATGCCCGGCATCAGCGGGGCCAACCGTTCGCGCTCGGCGATGAAAAAGGACGGCCAGGAGGGCTCGTACTCGACGATCTCGATCGGCCCGTCATCCGCGCCCGTGGGCGCGAGATCCTCGGCAGTTGCGCCCGCACGACGGTCCTTTACTCGCATTTGTTCACAATGTTACGGCCCCCGTCCAGCGAGGGCTGGAGAGTCGCCCAAATCGCAGGATGTCCGCTGAACCAAAGGGGGATCATCTTGTGTCCTATCCCGTGCGGATGCGGTTCAAGGCGCTCGAGCGCTACAGCCGTCCGAAGACGCTGTTTTGCATCATCCTCGCGATCCCGATCCTGTCCTGCCCTACGTGATGACGCTGATGCTGGAGATCGGCGCGGTCGCATCCTGGTTCGTGATCGTGATCACCGGCAGGATGCCGCGGGGCCTGTTCGACCTGATGGTCCTGGCCAACTCCTACATCGCGCGCTCGCATGCCTACATCGCCCCGCTGACGGAGACCTACCACCCGTTCCAGGACGAACAGACCCGTGCGGCGGGAACACCCGGCCCCCCTCCCGCACCGTCGCCCTCCTGAGCTGACGACGTCAGTCGAGTCGCCCTCGGCCGCCGGCGATCCGCTGCCCGCCAGCCGGCCGTCGCCTTCAGACCCCTCGAACGAACTGACGCTCCTCGCCCACCGCCGCGCGGGTGGCTATCGGCGGGCTTCGGAGAGGCCGGCATCGGCGAGCGCACGCTCGCGGTTCCAGTAGTAGACGAGCCTGGTCACCCGGCCCGCGCTGAGCTGGTACAGCACCGCCCCCTTCGCTCGCATCCGCCCGGCCACCAGTGCCCCCGCCCTGCCACGCGCGGTACTGCGGGTCAGCACGAGCACGCGCTCATCATCGAGCTCGCGGTACTCGTCCGCCTCGATCCGGAAGTCCTTCCAGCCGATCAGATTGCCGCGGAAGGCCTCCGCCATCCCGGCGGGCCCCTTCCATCTGCCGGGCGAGGGACCGTCGGCGATCACGTACTCGATGTCGGGATGCGCCCACGCGGCGGAGCTGAAGTCGCCACGTTCGTGTGCGGCGACGATTGAGTGCACGAGGTCCAGGTTCGCCGAGGACATCTGATGGGCTCACCGCGACCGCGACCGGCCGCCGTCCGATGGTCCGGTTAGCTCATCGAGCTCCTGCAGGCGCAGCGCCACTTCCAACTCGGCCCGGCGGGTATGCAGCAGCCGGCCGAGCTTCGTCTCGATCGCACGCACGCGGCGTTCGACCGTGTGGCGGTCGACCCCGAGCGCGGCCGCGGCCGTCGCCGCGTTGCAGCCGGCGGCGAAGTAGGCGCGCAACGTCTCGTGCGCCACGGCGCTGTCCTTCCGGCCCTCGAGCGGCGACAGATGGACCTCGACCAGCGACCTCGCCAGCTCGTGGTCCTTCAGCACAGCCGCGAGCAGCGACACATCGGCGTACCGTGTGAGCCTCTGTGGCCGGCGCAGTGCGACGAGCATCGCGGCCTGGGCCTGCCGGTGGGTGAGACGCCATCCGTCGATCCCCCTCCCTGACTCGCCGACCGCCAGCGAGACGCCCGCGTACGGCCCGGAGGAGACCAGACGCCCGAGATCTGCGATGTCGAGCACCCGCCGGCCACCGAACCACGCCCACACGGTCCCCGCGCCGGGCGAGACGCTCAGCAGCTCGCAACCGATTGCCAGGCCCAGGGCCCGAACGGTCTCGCGCGCCTTCGCGCCCACCGCGACCACACCGAGATGCTCCGCGTCGAGCTCGTAGTCGAGCCCGGCGGCCTCAACCGGCCCACCGGCGATGAGCCGCTGCACCTGCTCGGTGCGGCGCAGCTCGGGGGTGTGCGCCATTCGCGCCACCTCGCGCTGGTACTCGTGGGCAAGTACGGCCGTGAAATGGTCGAGCAGCGCCCCCAGGGTTGCGAACACGCTACGCAGCACGATGCTCTGGCTGGCGAAGTCAACCTCCTGCACGACGAAGTCCTCGAGCACGGTGTGGCCGGCGCTGTTGCGGAGCAGGACCTTTTCGAGCTTCACACCGTCGCGAGCGGCACGGCGCACCTGCGCCACGGCTGCCGGCGGTATCGAGCCGAACCATTCCTCCCCTCGCTCGATGGCCCCGAGGCCGTAGTCCACCGCCTCGATAATCGCCGCACGCGACCCGGCAACGTACTCTGCGTCCTCGCCCTGCTCCGGGTCAAAACCGGCCTCGCGGAAACGGGCAAAGACCGCCTCGGCGATCTCCGAGCGCCGCGTCTGCAACCGCTCGGCCAGGCCGGCACGGACGCTTTCCACGGACGCGGCATCGTGGCCCGGGCCGTCGGACAGCCGCAGGGCCCTCGTCCCCTTGCGAGCCATCATGCCCTCCCGACCTCGCCCTGGTTTCCCATAACCAATGCGTACCACTGTTCGCGCGGTGTGTGGTGCACCAATGTGGTGCGATGCGATCGGCGAAACGCGCCACATTGTCCCACCTCACCGCCGGCCGACTCGGGCGGGCTCCATCTGCAGGACAGCAGACCCTGGTCCCGGGGCGCCGGGACGAGCGAGCCCTCGTTGCGACTGCGGCCCGGAACGTCGTGCCGGGGACCGATTGGGACAACCTGGCGCATCTGGATGACGCGCCGCGCCACATTGGCGCAACACGGAGTGCCCAAGTACTGATCCAATGAGAACGGTCAGGGAAAGACACCGCAGGCTCCCTGGAAGGCCTGTACGAGGAGGAGGATGCGAGATGGGCCGCAGCCGTTATCGCGGCCCATCCGCATGGATCTCGAGCGTCGTCACGTGGAGCTCCGCCGAAGGACGGGCTCCCATGTGCGCAAATACGGGAGCATGTCTCCAATGGTGGGGGTGGCGATCACTGAGATTCTCGCCAGATGAAAGCCGCCGAGACACAGGCCGCCGTCATCGGAGGCGGCGTGGTGGGATGCGCCGTGGCACATGCGCTGGCGCGCCGCGGCGTCGATGTGGTGCTGCTCGAGTCCGAGTCCGGATTGGCGTTCGGGGCCAGCGGCACGAACTCCGGAATCCTTCACACCGGCTTCGACTCCCATCCGGGCGAGTTGGAGACGAGCCTCATCCTGCGCTCAGCCGAACTGCGCGAGGAGTTGCTGGGAGAGCTGGGAGTGGCGGTGTGGCCGTGTGGGGCGCAGCTGAAGCCGCGAACCGAGGACGAGCGCACCGCTGTCCTGCGCCTGGCAGAGAACGCTCGCGTAAACCGCGTCGAGGTCCACCTGGACGGGGACGGCTCGCTGATCGTGCCGGGTGAGGCCGTCACCGACCCGGTCGCCTTCACTCACGCGCTCGCGCTCGCCGCGCAGGCAGGCGGCTCGACGGTGGTGCTAAACGCGCGCGTCAGCCGGCTCGCGGGAACGGCCGACGGAGGCGTCCTCGTCGAGCTGGCGACGGGCGGACGATGGCACACGCGCGCGGCGGTCAACTGCGCCGGCCTGCACGCCGACGAGGTCGCACATCTGGCGCAGGACGATCCCGTGACCGTGTATCCCCGCAAGGGAGAGTTCCTCGTATTCTCGCCACCGGAGCATGAGCCGCTCGAGCAGATCCTGCTGCCCGTGCCCTCGACGCTCGGCAAGGGCGTGCTGGTATTCCCGACGGTCGACCACCGCCAGATCATCGCTGGACCGACTGCACGCGAGCGCGAGGACAAGGATGACTGGTCGGTAGAGGCCGATGCGGGCGAGCTGATCGTGACCCGTGCCACGCGCATGTACCCCCCGCTCGAACGGGCCGGGCAGATCGGTGCCTACGCCGGGCTGCGCCCGGCGGGGCGCGAGGGCAACTACGTGATCGAGCTGTCGCGCAGGGTGCCCGGCCTGATCCACGTCGCCGCGATCCGCTCGACCGGCCTCTCGGCCTCGTTGGGGATAGGCGAGCACGTCGCGGGCCTGCTTGCCGGTCGGACCTCGATCGTGCTCGAGCCCGAGCGTCCCCTGCCGACGCCACAGCCCGCCCCGGCGGGGGGTTCCTGGTGGGAGCGTGCGGCGCGCCACCATGGGAGGTCGACCAAGGCGCCGCCCGCGCGATGAGCTCCCCGCTGCTCTTGGGGATCGACGAGGGGACCACCGCCGTGAAGGCCGCGCTGTTCGACGACGACCTGCGCGCGGTGGCCGAGACGCGGCGCGCAGTGGCAGTGACGCACCCGCGCCCCGGCTGGGTCGAGCAGGATCCCGAGCTGATCCTCGAAGCCGTGGTGGACGCGGTCGCCGAGGTGCTCGAGCACGCCGGCGACCGCGAGATCATCGCTGCGGGACTCGATCATCAGGGCGAGTCCGTCCTCGCCTGGGACGCGACGAGCGGTCGCGCGTTGACGCCCGTCATCGTCTGGCAGGACAAGCGCCATGAATCCCTGCTCTCCGAGATCGCACCGCAGGCGGTCGAGCGCTCCGGCCTGCCGCTTGACCCCTACTTCTCGGCCGGCAAGCTCGCCTGGCTGCTTGACAATCACGAGGACGTGCGACGGGCGCGAGATGCCGGCTGTCTGCGCCTCGGCACCGTCGACGCCTTCCTGACCGACCGGCTCGGGGGCCGATTCGCCACGGATCTCTCGACGGCATCGCGCACCCAGCTGCTGGCGACGGGCGGGCGCGACTGGGACGACGGGCTGCTGTCGGCCTTCGGCATGCGGCAGGAGTGGCTGCCCGCAGTCGGTCCGAGTTTCGGCTCGCTGGGGCAGCTCCGGCACGGACGCTGGCCGATCGCGATCCCGCTCGCCGCGCAACTCGTCGACCAGCAGGCGGCGCTTGCCGGCTCCGGGGCGGTCCATCCGGGCGAGCTGAAGGCGACGTACGGCACGGGCGTGTTCGTGCTCGGACGTACCGACGGACTTGTCCTCGCCGGTGGCCTGCTGCCGACGATCGCCTGGGCCGCACCTGACGGCGCGGGAGGCTTGGGGCCGATCTCGTGCGCGCTGGACGGCGGCGTGTTCGCGGCAGGCTCGCTGCTCGACTGGCTCGCAGAAGGGCTCGGCCTGGCGGCCGACGCCCCCGCCCTGGCCGCTGCCGCCGCCGGCGTGCACGACAGCGCCGGCGTGATCGTGCTCCCCGCGCTGACGGGGCTCGGCGCCCCCTGGTGGCGTCCGGCGGCGCACGGCGTAATCGCAGGGCTGCACCCGGCCGTGGGCGCCCCGCATGTCGCGCGAGCGGCTCTCGAGGCGATCGCCTGGCGCGTCGCGGACATCGTCGAGGCGATGTCGGAGGTCGTACCCATCCGGCGCGTGCGCGTCGACGGTGGCCTGACCAACGACGAGACGCTGTTGCAGATCCAGGCCGACGCGCTCGGCCTGCCGCTAACCGTCGGGCACACCGATGCGACCGTCCTCGGTGCGGCGATGCTAGGAGGTGTCGGGGCAGGTGTGTTCGCGAGCGTGGAGGAGGCCGCGCAGCGGCTGCCGGAGGGCCGCGTGGTGGCATCGAGGGGCGATCCCCGCGAGCGCTCGGCGCGGCGCGAGCGCTGGCGGGCGTTCATTCAGGCCGGAGCGCGCCTGCAATAGGTCCATTCGACGGCCATGTCCGAGCCGTTTGGCACGTCGCCGACCTATCCAACAGATGTAACAACAGGGGGGCACATCTTTGGCCGACGGACCATATGCCCACGCACCCTGCCGAGGGAGCATCTCAGCATGGCTCTCGAGCCCCTTTCGGCCGAAGAACTGGCCAGGACGCCAACGTTGTTCGCCAGCTTCATGGGCTACGTGGACCGAAGCTACAAGACCGTCGGCGAGTTGCTCGCGATTTACCGCGAGCGCAGCAAAGCGCTGGACCTGGCCGAGGACCATGCGGATGATCTGCGGGTGAACCGCTTCATCGATGACATGGCGAGCAAGAGGTGGAGGAGCGATGTGGTCATGCGGATAGGCGTGTTCGACGGCACCTTGCTCGTGATCGACGGCATACATCGCGGCATCGCATATCTGGCATGCCTCGAGGCAGGGATCAGCCCCGCGAGGCTTCCGGCGCTGCGCGTCGACTGCTGAAGCAGAGGTCGGCGCGCACCGCGGGGCGTGCAGCCGCGTCCGAGGTGCTCACAGAATCATCTGGGTGCACACGAAGTGCGCCGCCAAGCGCTCGCCGCGGAACACTTGCACCTGCCAGACCTGCGTGCGAGAGCCACCGTGGAGCTGCTCCCCGACGGCTGTAAGCTCATCGCCGTCGGTGGCCGACGCGAGCACATTGATCTTGAGCTCTACCGTCGTGAATCCGCGGCCCTGGGGCAGGTGGCGCAGCGTGCCCCACGCTGCGACCGTGTCCGCAAACGCCACCCACGCGCCTCCGTGAACGTAGCCTTCAGGATGCAGGTGGCGCCTATCCACGCGCATGCGACCACGCACCCTCTCGTCGCTGATTTCGGTCAGCTCGATTCCGAGGTTGCCGGGGAACGTTCCAGCGAGACGCTGAGCGCTCAGCTGCGGGTCGATCGCCTGATTCGTCTCGCTCATGGCCGGCAGTCTGCCAGACGGGGAATATGCGACAGCGCGGGCGCGCCGTGCTTGACCGCCGGTCACGATGTTGCCCAGCCAGCGACTCTTTACGCGGCCACAGGATGGGCGAGCCCGTATGCCGGCTCTCAACCGAGGCGCTCGGAGATCGTCCAAGGCGGTCGTCTGAGACAGAGCGCCCGACACGAACGCTTGCAGCGGGCGCGAGCGCAAATGGTGCTCTGTCCGCTCACAATCTTCGCTGGGTTATGCATTGGAGGTTCAGCCGAACGTGACGGGCCCGGTTTGCACGACTGGACAGGTCTGGGTGCTGCCAACGTGGGTCGAGCAGGACGCCGACACGGTCGAGAATTCGAGCTGCGGGGAGAACAGGTCAAGGACCAGACGCCTGTTGCTGGGATCGAAAGCCGTAGCGTTGATGCCGTCGCTGCTCAGCGCCGCGCTTGGTGCCCACGACGCCACGGTCCTCGCCAGGCCGGGGAGCGAGATCTGCTCCAGCTGCGAGGCGGCCGGTGGGACAATTCCGCCCTCGGAGTACAGAAACGCGTAGACGAAGCTGCTCGTCAACGTCAGACCATCGAAGAACTGCTCTGAGTCGTCGATCGGGTTGTCGTCGGAAACGACCTTCGCGATCAGGTGGGGCGCCGCGCCGCCGTTGTCGAGCCAGATCTCCGAGGCTCCCATGTTGGAGTTCGACGAGCCTGGAGCCTCGCTGATGGCGACCTGCGCCCCGTTTGCACTGATTCGTCGATCGTGGCACCATCCGGCCTCGGCAGCTTCAGTGCGCGAGCAGAGGTGCCGGTCAGCCGCGCAGTCTCGATGCGGGCAGGCTGGTTTGCGCGGGCTGTATTGGGCTGCACGGCGAAGACGACGACGCCGTGGTCGGCGACACCAACGCTCGTGTCCGCCGGCGCTGCATTGACTCGATGGGCGTTGCCCCCGCTCGTCGGCGCCCACCACAAGCGGCAGCCGTCAGTCCCGGCGCTACCTACGATCGCGTTCGCAAACGGCGAGTGCGGGCAGCGCGAGTACACGACGATCGAGCGGCCGTCGGCGTCGGTTCCCAACTTGACTCCGTCGATCCAGCCCACGGCCGAGGTTGCGGTCAGCGCTTTGCTGTGCCTTCCGCGGCGGACGACGATCTCAAACCGGTGGCCGGGTCCAGCCTCAGCCGCCCAGGCGACGACGCCCCCCACAGCCGAAACCGAGCTGGGGAACGCTGGTGTCGCCAGGTCCGCGGCCACGCCAAACGCTCCAGCCTCTGCTACCGCCGCAGGGACCGTTACGCCGACGGCCAGTAGGACCCCGACAGCCGCCACGCGCTTGAACCACATCGCTAGACCCCCCGGGTCAACCCCGGCCAATAACGTCGATACAAGCGCTCATATCCGCCCTAACACCCCGCACCAGTGACAGTATCGGGCGAGGTGGTCGTTGGTAGACGACGGCGCCAGTCGCCGTCTGCTTCCCGTGGTCACGCCTCTGACGCTCGCGCAAGACGACGTTCAGGCGTTTCGCGCTGCTAAGCGTCGCTATCGCTTCGCCCTGTGGAAACGAACGTGAGCTGCCTGTCGCGCCGCCGGCACCAGACGCGAACCATTATGCTCCAAGTGCGCATGTTGAGGAGGTGGGCCATCCGACTGCTCGCAGGCCTCGTCGGAGTGGCTGCGGGGCTGCTGGTATGTGACGTCGCGCTCGAAAACCTCTCGATCAGCGCTGCCGGGCTGCTCGAGGCGACGCTGGTGTTTTGGGTTGCGCATATCGTCGTGCAGTTCCTCGCGCTCAAAGTCCTGGTGCGCCAGCCGTCGATCGCGCTCGCCGGCCTGCTCGCGCTCGCGTCGACGGTCATCGCGCTGTTCATCTCCGTCGCCGTCGTGCCAGGCCTCACGGTGCACGGATCGCAGACCTACGTCTGGGCCACGCTCATCATCTGGGCGACGACCGCCGCCGCGGACGTGTTCGCGCGCCGAACTATCCGTGACGAGCGCTTCGAAAAGCGCCTCGACCGCGCCGAACGCCGCAGGGGCTAGCCAACATAAACCCCTGAGCGGTCCGGTCTCGCCGCTTCTCGCCAGAGGCGGCCGCATGGCCTCCCGCGGAGGGCGAGTGGTAGGCCCACTGCTGCCCAGGGACGCGGGGGTCAGCCGCCACAGGCAACATCCCCTTACCATCGGCGGCGGCGCGTGCCCAAGCCATCACGGCCGCTGGCAGCGACGGCAGTATCCCAAGCCAGCGGGAGGCTACCAACGTCGATTCCGACGGAACACGGCTGACGGTCGTGATAGCCACTTGCCGCAGCCAATGAGCGCGGGCTTGAATTGCGGCGCCCGCACCAGACCAAGCGGCGGAGTCCGTTCAGTCCCCCCCCCCCCGCCTGAGCGCCCCTTCGGTGCGCGAGGTCGATGTCGAGGTAGCAGTGCGTGAACGCGATCGAGGCGCGGCTAGATGCCGAGGTTCTGCTTCTTCTTCGCCTCGAACTCCTCCTCGGTGATAAGGCCTTGACCCTTTAGCGCGGCGTACTTTTCGATCTGCGCGGCGTCGTCGGGCTCGGCCGGCGCCGCTGGGGGCGCGGCGGGCGGCTGCTGAGCCTGGAGTTCCGCGATCTGCGCGTTCTGTGCGGCCTCCTGCTGTGCGGCGGACTGACCCTAAAACCGGTAAGCGTTCAGTGGGTCGCTGGTCAGGCGAGCAGTGGCAGTGGGTCGCCACGTGCGTGGGCGGTGAGGAGCTCGCTGAGGTAGTCGTAGAGCGAGCGGTGTTGTAGGCGGCAGGTGGTGTGGGCGGAGAGCAGTCGCTCGATGCGCCGCTCGCCGCCCTGGGATTGGGTGCCGAGGGAGAGCTTGCGGTAGATGACTGCGCCGCGAAGGCCACGCTCAGCGTGGTTGTTCGTTGGCTCCACGCCGTCGTGTTTAGCGAAGCTCCAGAGCGCGGGCCAGGCCTTGAGAAGGTTGCGCGCCATGCCGCGACAGCGTTTGTTGCGAGCTCGCTTAGCGGCGTAGCTGGCGATGATCGGCTTGTAGGTGCGTGCCAGCCGGGTGATCGTGCGCTTGAGCTCGCGCCGGTCGTGGGTGTGTTGGAAGGTCTCCCAAGCCGAGAACACTTCGTGTGAGAGCTCAAGGCCGTGCTCGCCGAACTCTTTCTCGGCGGCGAGTCCTTCGGCATGGGCAACGAAGTCGCGCTGCAAATGAGACCAGCAGAGCTGGCGGCGGCGCAAAGGCAGGTTGCGGTATGCCCACCAGCGGTCAGAGGTGACGACCGCCTGGGTGTCGGCGAGCAGGCTCTTGGCGTGGTCCTCGTGACGGTCCCGCGCGACCTGGAAGAAGGCGTGACGGCTGGTGAAAAGGCCCCACAGCGCGCGGCGCTCTCCGGCGGTGCGCCAGCCCGTCTCATCCGCGTTGAGCGCCCCCGCATCGCGAACCCGCCCGAGCAGGTCCTCATAGGGCTCGGCGAGCGCTTCGCTGGCGCGGGTGAGGAGGGTATCGACGCTTCCCGTCGACAGGCGGGCACCGAAAAGCTCTTCGCCGAGCTCGACCACGTCACGACGGGAGACACGGTTGCGCACCGAGAGCGCTACGAGCGCTGCCTGAAGGCGGGGACCGAAGGAGCTCGCAGTGAGCTCCCGCGGCAGCTGCGCACGAGATCTGCGCCCACAGCGCGGGCAGCAAAGGCGCTGGGCACGGTGCTCGATCACTCTCACGGTCAGCTCGGGTAGCTCTTCGATCTGGTGAACGACTGGCTCTCCAGCCCGGTCGTGCTCCTGCTCGCCGAAGACGTGTCCGCAACCGCAGCGCGAGGGCCAGTGCTCGATCACCTCGTCCACCGCCAACGCCGGCAACAGATCCCGTCCGCGCCCCTCGTGACCGGGCTGGCCACCGCGTTTGCGCCCGGATGGGTCCTTGCCGCGCTCGGACGTCCGGTTGGGCGGATCTGAGCTCGGCGGAGACGAGGAGTTCCGCGAGCTGCGGTTCAGCCGCCGCTCGAGCTGGGCGATCCGCTCGTCTTGACGAGCGACACGGGCCTCCAGCCTGCGGATCTGCTCGTCCATCCGCAGCAGCACCTCGACCACGACCTCGCGTCCGGCGTCGTAGATCGCCTCCGCTTCAGAGCGCTCCACGCATAGGGATTCGACGCGCCGGGATCATGTCCCCCAACCAACTGAACGCTTACTAAAACCGGCCCATTTGCACGCACTTCCTCGATGGAGCCAACCGGGATCGAACCGGTGACCTCCTGCTCGCAAAACGGGACGGCGGAGTCGCTGGATCGCCCAATTCCCACGCGTTTCTGCGGTATTGCGACCCCTGCCTCGCCGTGCGGATATGGCGGGATCAGGCCCGATCAGGCTGCGTTTGGGCAGCAGAACCGGACCGCTGCCCAAGGGAAGCAGCGGATGCCGGCGCCGCCGCGGGCACGCGGGGCGGTGTTGCCCGGCCCTACGGCGTCGGCATCCATTCCTCGATGCGATTGTCGAGGGTGTCGGCGACGTAGATGGTGCCGGTGGTACTCACGGCTACCGCCCTAGGGCCTGAGAACTGGGTGTTGCCAGAGCCGGGGGAGCCGAATGCGGCGATGAAGCTGCCTTCGGCAGTGAACTCCTGCACGCGATTGTTCCCGACCTCTGTGACGTAGAGGTTGCCCGTCGTCGGGTCTGTGGCGACGCCCCACGGCAGGCTGGATATGCCTGAGCTCGCTTCGTCAAACTGCATGATATATCGCCCGGCGGTCGAGAACTCCTGCACGCGCTGGTTGCCCCATTCAGAGACGTACAGGTTCCCGCCGGAGATGGCGATGCCCGCCGCTCCCTCGAACTGCCCGGAGCCCGTGCCCAGCGAGCCGAAGCCCGAGATGTAGGTGCCTTCTGATGAGAACTCCTGCACGATGACGCCGTAGCTGCTGAGCACCCACACGTTGCCGCTCGAGTCGACCGCGAGTCCGGTGGGATGCAGGAACTGCCCGGCGGAGGTGCCCGCAGAGCCGAACTTGCGGATGAAGGCGCCCGTCGGGGAGAACTCCTGCACGCGGTCGTTGGCGTAGTCGGAGACGTAGACGTCGCCTTCTGAGTTTGCGGCGATGCCCCTGATCCCCTGGAACTGTCCTTCTCCGCTGCCTTCCGAGCCGAACTGCCTGAGGTATTCGTGTTTGGAGTTGAACTCGATGACGCGGTCGTGGCCCGAGTCCGCGACCCAGATGTTCCCGCTTCCGTCGACCGCCAGCGCTTCGGGTTCCTTGAAGGCGCCTTCGATGTTGTTGGGGGCCGTGAAGGTGCCGGTATAGGTGGGGGGTTCGCCTGAGCTCCACTGCTCGATCCGCTGATTGCCCGTGTCGGCGATCGCGATCGCACCTGTGGAGCTTACGGCGACGCCCTTGGGTGCAGAGAGCTGTTCTGCGCCCGAGCCGGCCGAGCCGAAGGCGGCGATGAAGGTCCCCGAGGAGCTGAACTCCTGCACACGGTCGTTGCCGACTTCTGCGACGTAGAGGTTGCCCGTGGAGGGTTCTGTGGCGATGCCCCACGGCAAACTCGACTTGCCGGTGCCCGAGCCCGCTTCATCGAAGGCCCTAATGAAGACGCCGGCGGACGAGAACTCCTGCACGCGCTGGTTAGACCATTCGGAGATGTACAGGTTCCCGCCGGAGATGGCGATGCCCGCCGCTCCCTCGAACTGCCCGGAGCCCGTGCCCAGCGAGCCGAAGCCCGAGATGTAGGTGCCTTCTGATGAGAACTCCTGCACGATCACGCCGAAGCTGCTGAGTACCCACACGTTGCCGCTCGAGTCGACCGCGAGTCCGGTGGGATGCAGGAACTGCCCGGCGGAGGTGCCCGCAGAGCCGAACTTGCGGATGAAGGCGCCCGTCGGGGAGAACTCCTGCACGCGGTCGTTGGCGTAGTCGGAGACGTAGACGTCGCCTTCTTTGTTCGTGGCGATGCCCCTGATCCCCTGGAACTGGCCTTCGGCGGTGCCTTCCGAGCCGAACTGCCTGAGGTATTCGTGTTTGGAGTTGAACTCGATGACGCGGTCGTGGCCCGAGTCCGCGACCCAGGTGTTCCCGCTTCCGTCAACGGCCAGCGCTTCGGGTTCCTTGAGGCTTCCTTCGATGTTGTTGGGGGCAGTGAAGGTCGCGCAGTAGCCTTCGGCCGTGCAGTTCGGCGACGTTTTGAACGTTTCGTCGGTGCCCTTGCTCGGGCCGCTCGGATTGGTGGCCGAGATGCGGAAGTGGTAGGTCGTGTTGGCGGTGAGGCCGGAGATCGATGCGGACACGGGCACGGGGTATTCCACGCCTTCGGGCGTGGAGGAGCACGGCGCGCTTGATCCGTAGGCGGTCGTGGTGCCGTATTCGAACTCGCATTCGCTGAGTTCTTCGCCGCCGGGGTTCACGCTGGCGTTGAGAGTCGCCGTGGTCTGCGTGACCGACGAGGCCCCCTGGGTCACCACCGTCGGGGGATCGGTTTCGAATCTCTGGTCTGCGCCCGTGCTCGTGCCGCCGGCGTTGGTCGCCGAGATCCTGAAGTGGTACCTGACATTCGTGACAAGGTCCGTCACCGCTGCGGACACCGCGACCGGGCCGCTGCCAGACCCCGGTTTCGACGGCGTGCAGGGGACCGTGGACCCGTACGCTTTGGTTTCGCCGTATTCGAACTTGCATTCGGTGACTTCCCTGCCGTTCGGATTGACCGTCGCGTTCAGCGTCGCCGATGTCCGAGTGACCGCCGAGGCCGGTTTCGTCACGACCGTCGGGGCGTTGGGCAGCGTTTTGAACGCTTCATCAGAGCCCTTGCTCGTGCCGCCGGCGTTCGTCGCCGAGATGCGGAAGTGGTAGGTCGTGTTTGCCGTGAGGCCCGTGAGCGTTGCGGACACTTCGACGGGGCTCGTCCCCGACCCCGGCAGCGAGGCGCAGGAGGCGGTTTTCCCGTAGGAGGTCGTTTCGCCGTATTCGAATTCGCATTTTTCGACGTTCCCGCCGTTGGGGTTGACGGTCGCGTTGAGCGTCACCGTGGTCTGCGTTTCCGAGGAGGCCGGTTTCGTCACGACCGCTGGGGCGTTCAGGGGGGTTGTGAACGTTTCGTCAGAGCCTGTGCCCGTGCCGCCGGAGTTCGTCGCCGAGATCCGGAAGTGGTACGTCGTGTTCGCCGTGAGGCTCGTGAGCATCGCGGAGACGGCGACGGGGCTGGTGCCCGAGCCCGGCAGCGACGTGCACGCCACGGCCACTTCGTAGGATTTCGTCAGTTCGTAGTACGCGGCGGCTGCGTATTCGAATTCGCATTTTTCGACGTTCACGCCGTTGGGGTTGACCGTCGCCTTCAGCGTGGCTGTCGTCCGTTTGATTTCCGAGGCCGGTTTGGTCACGACTGTCGGGGCGTTCGGGAGCGTCTTGACCGTTTCATCAGAGCCTTTGCTCGTGCCGCCCGCGTTCGTCGCCCAGATCCTGAAGTGGTAGGTGGTGTTCGCGGCAAGGCCCGTGACCGACGCGGACACCGCTATCGGTTTTTCTCCGGATCCCGGCAGCGAGGCGCAGGAGGCCGTTTTGCCGTAGGAGGTCGTTTCGCCGTATTCGAATTCGCATTTTTCGACGTTCCCGCCGTTGGGGTTGACGGTCGCGTTGAGCGTCGCCGTGGTCTGCGTTTCCGAGGAGGCCGGTTTCGTCACGACCGCTGGGGCGTTGGGCAGCGTTTTGAGCGTTTCGTCTGCCCCCTTGCTCGTGCCGCCGCCGTTCGTCGCGGAGATGCGGAAGTGGTAGGTCGTGTTCGCTGCGAGGCCGGTGACCGCTGCGGAGACCGCAACGGCGCTCGTCCCCGAACCCGGCAGCGAGGCGCAGGAGGCCGTGTTGCCGTAGAAGGTCGTTTCGCCGTATTCGAATTCGCATTTGGTGACGTTCCCGCCGTTGGGGTTGACCGTCGCGTTCAGCGTCGCTGTCGTCTGTTTGACTTCCGAGGCCGCTTTGGTCACGACCATCGGGGCGTTCGGCAGGGTTGTGAACGTTTCGTCAGAGCCTGTGCCCGTGCCGCCGGAGTTCGTCGCCGAGATCCGGAAGTGGTACGTCGTGTTTGTGCTAAGGCCCGTGACTTCTGCGGACACTTCGACCGGGCTGGTCCCCGACCCCGGCGGCGGCGTGCACGCGGCGTTTGAGCCGTATGAGTTGGTGGTGCCGAATTCGAACTTGCATTCGGTGACTTCGGCGCCGCCGGGGTTAACCGTGCAGTGCAACCTCGCCGAGGTCTGGGTGATCGATGCCGCCGAGCACGTCGCGACCGTCGGAGGGTTCGGCAGCGTCCTGAACGTTTCGTCAGACCCCCTGCTGGTTCCGCCCGCGTTCGTCGCTGAGATCCTGAAGTGGTAGGTGGTGTTCGCTGTGAGCCCCGTAAGCGAGGCCGTGACTTCGACTGGGCTCGTCCCCGACCCGGGCGGCGAGCCGCACTGAGCCGTTTTCCCGTAAGCAGCGGTTTCGCCATATTCGTATTCGCACTTGCTGACTTCCCCGCCGTTGGGGTTCACGCTCGCGTTCAGGCTCGCGGTAGTCTGCGCGACCGATGAAGCCGCCTTGGTCACGACGGTTGGTGGGCTCACGAGTGTTTTGAAGGTTTCGTCAGAGCCCTTGCTCGTGCCGCCCGCGTTCGTGGCGGAGATCCTGAAGTGGTAGGTGGTGTTCGGGCTAAGGCCCGTGACGGCCGCGGAGACCGCTACGGGGCTGGTCCCCGATCCCGGCGAGGGCGTGCAAGTGGCACTTGACCCGTAGGTGTTTGTTAGGCCGTATTCGAGCTTGCATTCGCTGACCGACCCGGCGTTGGGGTTCACGGTCGCGTTTAGGGTCGCGGTGGTCTGGCTGACCGCCGAGGCCGCTCTTGTTTCGACGGTCGGGGGCGTGGCGGCTGCTTCCGTCGTTTTGAACGTTTCGTCTGAGCCCTTGGTCGTGCCGCCGGAGTTGGCTGCCGAGATCCTGAAGTGGTAGGTCGTGTTCGCAGTCAGGCCCGCTATCGACCCGGACACTGCCACCGCGCTTTCACCTGACCCCGGCGATGGGGCGCACGACGCGCTTGAGCCGTAGGAGGTCGTGGTGCCGTATTCGAGCTTGCATTCGCTGACCGACCCGCCGTTGGGGTTCGCCGTTGCGTTCAGGGTGGCCGAGGTCTGGGTGATGGAAGAGGCAGCTTTTGTGACGACCGTCGGCGGCGCCTGCGGGGCGCCCCAGGGGGTGCCCACGCCCGTCGGCCCGTCGTAGCCGACCTGTGCGGTGCAGAGATATTCGTCTTCGGCGGGCGGCGTGCATTTTCCGTTGCTCCCGGACACCACATCGTTGATGCCGCCGCCGCTTGTGGCCTCCATGTAGAACGCCTCGGCGCCGAGTGATCTCGTATGGGGGCTCGCCAGCGCCATCGTCGCTGCGATGAACGGGCTGGCGGCGCTAGTCCCACCCACCAACGTCCATCCCGCCTGCGTCGACCGTTCGGCGAACTTGGTCGGAAGTTCGTATGAATCCGCTACGGAGACGGGTGTTTCCACCGCGGCGTCAGCCGCGATGTCGTCATCTGTCCTCCGCGTACATGCTTTATCGGTCTGCCAGGTTGGCTTTGGCTCATAGGCGCTGCAGCCGCTGCCCGTGCCGATTCCCTTTTCTTTTTCCTCCCAGACGGTCTCAGTCCACCCCCGCGAGTTCGATGCCTGAATCAGCCTCGTCCCGCCGGCGGCGATCACATACTGCGAGGCTGCCGGGTAGGCGACTCCGTAACCGGAGTCGCCCGCCCCTGCCACGATCGGCACGCCCGGGTGATCGAAATATTTGTCCGTCGATGTCTCATCGGATTCCTCCGGGCCAACCCAGCTGTTACTGACCTCGGTCGCCCCGAGCGTGACCGCCTCGTCCTCGGATTTGTCCAGGTTGGCGCTTGAGCTCGATTCGGCCTCGACCAGCAGGATGTGGCAGTTCGGGCAGGCGGCGGACACCATGTCCACGTCGAGGGAGATCTCAACGGACCATTCGGCATTCGACGATGGGTAGTTGGTGGTGCCCCCGGTCTGGTTGACCTTCTTGAAGCAGCCGTTGGCCGTCGTGCACGCCGGGATCCCATACTGCGAGCGGTAGGTGCCCAGATCGACTTCTGCATTGGGATCGTTGTAGGCGTCGACGATCGCCACCGTCTGTCCGGAGCCCTCTGCTTCTGAGGGGAGATTGTATGCGGAGCGCAGGTCCGCGGGACCATAGCCTCCCCCGACACCGGTGCCCGTGTAGGTCGGGCTCACCGACGGAGCGGCTTCTCGCAGCGGGGCGGTCAAGGAGGCTTTTGTGGCGGGCGGAACGAGCACCGCCAAGCACTCAGCATGACCAGGCGTAGGACGACCGCACGCCGCGTAGGGCTCAGTCGCAGAAGGTGTCCAAGAGAACCCAGGTCCATACGCGCTCGCTGCCTGGGTGAGCACAGAGCTGAAGAGGGCAACCGCGACAACCACCAGGCGCACCGCAGGCCCCGCCCAGCGCACGCCGACCGACGCGCGCCAATTAGCAGGCCGCTCGGAACTAAGCCCCCCATGTCCGTCCGCCATGACTCCTCCCCTTCTTCCGAGCCTGAGTGTACTGCGTGAAGGCCGTTAAGACGCGCTCATCTCGATCGTTTCCAGCGCGTCGGCCTCGGGGAGCCAGCGAATGCCCTGTACTGCCCGTGCGGGACGAGTTCGTGCGTCAAGCGTCGTTCTGAAACTCCTCTAGGGACGTGTAGTCGATGCCGTCGGGCTTGCGGCCCATCTCGCCGTCGAACTGGCCGATTCAACCTACGAGCGCCTGCCTAAACCCAGGAGGTCGCTCCGTCTGAACCAGGTGACCTCTTGCTCAGGCAGCAGGGGGGTCTCCCTCCCGCAATCGGCGTCTCTGAGCGCAGTCATCACTGGGCGCTTATGAGTTCCTGTTCTTCGAAGCCGAGGAGCTTGGTCTTGCCCGTGATCGTGCCTTTCACGGACCCGCCCAGGGCTTCCAGTTCGCCAGATCCCGCGCCTAATTCCATAAGCGTCGGCTTGCCCGCGCTCGTGCCGCCGTGCTCGAGCGGTGTCGAGCTTCGGCTGAACAGCAGCGATTCTTCAAGCTGTCCGTTGACATAGCATTCGAGCTTCACTTCGACGCCTGAGGTCGCGTCCCTAACGACACCGACTTCTTCTTTGTTAAACGGGACGGCGGACGCACCGTATGGGCCTAAGCCTTGATCCACCGTTTTGTGACGGGGTCGTCCGGTTGGGCCAGTGAAATGACCTCCTGAGCAGGCAAGACGGGCCGTGCCAGCGGCTGCGGGTCCTGCACAGGAGGTCACCCTTATGGTGCAGGACCGTCCGGACCGACTAGCGGTGGCCTTCGATGACGAGCGTGTTGTCGCGAACGCTGGGATCTTGCTGCCAGTGACGCTTGGACAGCGGCTGGGTATTGAGGCGCTGGTCGATGAGAGCGTCGATCTCGGTGAGCGCCCGGGGGCAGCGCGTCCGGGGCGCAAGGTGCTCTCGCTGGCGCACGCGATGCTGCTCGGCGCCGACAGCATCGATGACTGCGATCTGTTGCGCGTCGGGCGCACCGAGGCGGTTCTCGGCCACCATGCGATGGCCCCCTCGATGCTTGGAACGTTTCTGCGCTCGTTTACCTTCGGGCATGTTCGCCAGCTCGACCAGATGCTCGCTACTGCGCTGGCGCGAGCGTGGTCAGCGGGCGCCGGCCCAGACGAGGAGCGCCTGGTAATCGATATCGATTCGTTCGTGGGCGAGGTCCACGGGCACGCAAAGCAGGGCGCTGGCTATGGCTACACCGGTCAGCTTGGTTATCACCCGTTGATGGCCAGCCGGGGCGACACCGCCGAGGTGCTGCACGTCCGCCAGCGCAAGGGGCAGGCCAACACCCAGCGCGGCGCGCTGCGGTTCGTCCAAGAGCTCATCCCCAGGGTCCGCCGCGCCGGCGCGAGTGGTGAGATCCTGCTGCGCGGCGACTCGGGATTCTGGAACAAGAAGGTCTGCGCCTATCTCAAGAAGCAGGGCTGCCGCTTCTCGATCGGCGTGAACATGCACCCGGCTGTCGCGGCGCGGATCGCCCAGATCCCGGATGAGGACTGGCAGCCCGTCGAGGACTATCCGGACACGGGGGTCTGTGAGCTGGCCGAGACGACCCTCGGCGATGAGCGGCTGATCGTGCGCCGGGTGCACCTGCGCGTCCAGGAGGACCAAGGCGAGCTGTTTACCTACTGGCGACACCACTCGTTCATCACCAACCGCTCAGAGCCGATGCATCTCGTCGATGCTGAGCATCGCCAGCACGCCGTCGTTGAGCTGGTCATCCGCGACCTCAAAGACCAAGCCCTCGCGCACTTCCCCTCCGGTCACTTCAGCGCCAACAGCGCCTGGACGGTCATCGCCTGCCTAGCGCACAACCTCTCGCGCTGGAGCGCCCTGCTCGGACTCAGCGACCCGACACCCAGAACGGCGGCCACCACCCGCCGGCGACTGTTCAGCCTGCCCGGAAGGATCACCCGCACCGCACGACGATCAACGATTCACCTGCCCGCCCGCTGGCCCTGGCAGACCGACTTCACCCAAGCGCTCACGCGCATCCGAGCGCTCCCCGCCATCGCCTGAGCCGCCTCGAAGACAAACGCAGGAGCACACGCCACCGGCGAAGCTCCCGCCTTGTCGAAACACCCGCATCCTGAGCGTCTCTGCTTCGCCCGAGACCTCCAAGCCGAGCGCTTCCGCGCCCAACACGCATCACCGACGGCCTCAACTGGCCTCAGCCCGTGCAAAGCCGCCGCCAGCTGCCACGCCCTCTACAAACGGTGGATCAAGGCTTAGTTTGCGTAAGCGTTCAGTGGGTCGCTGGTCAGGCGAGCAGTGGCAGTGGGTCGCCACGTGCGTGGGCGGTGAGGAGCTCGCTGAGGTAGTCGTAGAGCGAGCGGTGTTGTAGGCGGCAGGTGGTGTGGGCGGAGAGCAGTCGCTCGATGCGCCGCTCGCCGCCCTGGGATTGGGTGCCGAGGGAGAGCTTGCGGTAGATGACTGCGCCGCGAAGGCCACGCTCAGCGTGGTTGTTCGTTGGCTCCACGCCGTCGTGTTTAGCGAAGCTCCAGAGCGCGGGCCAGGCCTTGAGAAGGTTGCGCGCCATGCCGCGACAGCGTTTGTTGCGAGCTCGCTTAGCGGCGTAGCTGGCGATGATCGGCTTGTAGGTGCGTGCCAGCCGGGTGATCGTGCGCTTGAGCTCGCGCCGGTCGTGGGTGTGTTGGAAGGTCTCCCAAGCCGAGAGCACTTCGTGTGAGAGCTCAAGGCCGTGCTCGCCGAACTCTTTCTCGGCGGCGAGTCCTTCGGCATGGGCAACGAAGTCGCGCTGCAAATGAGACCAGCAGAGCTGGCGGCGGCGCAAAGGCAGGTTGCGGTATGCCCACCAGCGGTCAGAGGTGACGACCGCCTGGGTGTCGGCGAGCAGGCTCTTGGCGTGGTCCTCGTGACGGTCCCGCGCGACCTGGAAGAAGGCGTGACGGCTGGTGAAAAGGCCCCACAGCGCGCGGCGCTCTCCGGCGGTGCGCCAGCCCGTCTCATCCGCGTTGAGCGCCCCCGCATCGCGAACCCGCCCGAGCAGGTCCTCATAGGGCTCGGCGAGCGCTTCGCTGGCGCGGGTGAGGAGGGTATCGACGCTTCCCGTCGACAGGCGGGCACCGAAAAGCTCTTCGCCGAGCTCGACCACGTCACGACGGGAGACACGGTTGCGCACCGAGAGCGCTACGAGCGCTGCCTGAAGGCGGGGACCGAAGGAGCTCGCAGTGAGCTCCCGCGGCAGCTGCGCACGAGATCTGCGCCCACAGCGCGGGCAGCAAAGGCGCTGGGCACGGTGCTCGATCACTCTCACGGTCAGCTCGGGTAGCTCTTCGATCTGGTGAACGACTGGCTCTCCAGCCCGGTCGTGCTCCTGCTCGCCGAAGACGTGTCCGCAACCGCAGCGCGAGGGCCAGTGCTCGATCACCTCGTCCACCGCCAACGCCGGCAACAGATCCCGTCCGCGCCCCTCGTGACCGGGCTGGCCACCGCGTTTGCGCCCGGATGGGTCCTTGCCGCGCTCGGACGTCCGGTTGGGCGGATCTGAGCTCGGCGGAGACGAGGAGTTCCGCGAGCTGCGGTTCAGCCGCCGCTCGAGCTGGGCGATCCGCTCGTCTTGACGAGCGACACGGGCCTCCAGCCTGCGGATCTGCTCGTCCATCCGCAGCAGCACCTCGACCACGACCTCGCGTCCGGCGTCGTAGATCGCCTCCGCTTCAGAGCGCTCCACGCATAGGGATTCGACGCGCCGGGATCATGTCCCCCAACCAACTGAACGCTTACTAAAACCGGCCCATTTGCAGGCACTTCTGCAGTGGAGCCAACCGGGATCGAACCGGTGACCTCCTGCTTGCAAAGCAGGCGCTCTCCCATCTGAGCTATGGCCCCGAGAGCCCGATTCTATTGGGTCGATGGCCTCTCGGAGCCCTCGGGGGCAGAGCCCATGGAAACGCTATGGAAACGCTGGCGGAAGACATCGTGCAAGCTCTTCCTTGAGTCGCTGTGCTTGATCGACCGTGATCGGGCCTTCTTGGTTCAGGCGCTTCGCGAGTCGCTTGGCGTAATAGAGCGGGTAGCTCGGGGGCGACGAAGCAGAGGCAGCCGTGGACGGAAACATCCTCAGCAACGTCGCCAAGCGCAGCCTTGACGTGGCTACCTGCTTGTCGAGGCCGTCGATGAGCTTCGTCCGGTCGCGTCCGTTGATCTTGAGCTTGGGCTTTCCCAAGAGGGGAGTGGCGACCTCGATCTTGCCCCTGTACCGCTTGCAGTCGATCACGTAGACGCCGGAGGGCGCGATGGCGATGTGGTCGATGTTCGCTCGGCTCGAAGGCGCGCGCCGGTCGTGGAGCAGGGGGACGTGAGGACAACGCTGGGCAAGCGAACTCGCGAGGCCCTGCTCGCCTTCAGCGCCAGTGAGCCAGTTGCGCTCTTCCTGGCAAAGCCTCTTTTCCTTGGCAGACGGAAAGAGGGCCGTGAGCATGCGCCCGAGAGGGCTGCGGCTTGCCCTCAGCGCTTCGTATTCTTCGCGTAGACGCTGCGCGTTGAGATGGGCGCTTCCACCGGGATCACCAAGGTGTTCGCTGGCCATCGCGGTTCGGTATCGGCACCACGGGGGCTTCTCCTGACAGTCGGCACCGGTGTCGTAGCTGAGATGGCGACCGGCGACGTGTCTTTGGCGCTTGGTGGGAGCTAGGTCTTGTCGATCTGCTCTGCGAGCCGCGCAAGCTCTGAAACCTCAATCCCAAGACCGGAGGCGATGCGCCGCACGGTGCCCCAGGCCGGATTGCGACCTGCCTCGATATGACTGAGCCAGGTCGGGTGCAGGTCGGCCTTGTGTGCAACCTCCTCCTGGCTGAGGCCGCGACTGAGCCTCGCATGGCGGATGGCCTGTCCGAGGGCGAGTTGGGGTTCGGATCGTGGAGCCACGTCCGCCACCCTCGTGGCCAAGGCCGCTCGTGGTCCATAGAGTCGAACTCAAGTAGAGTCTTCGTACGAGCCGATAAGCACGTCATCAGGCGGCTGATGACACTCGCTATGGTGCTCGTCCTACTGGGAGGCGTGGCCGGGTGCGGAGGAGGCGAAACGCCCCCAGAACATGCAGTGCATGAATAAGGCCGGTCGGGGCATGAAGGCAAGGAAATCTCCCACGCGCTCAAGTGTCCTCGAAAGCGGCGGAAGTCCAGGCTGGGGGAAGCGTGATGAGCACTAGAGACGACCCCTCTGGCGGTCAAGAGTCTGCCGAGGCGTCGTTGCGCGCGAAACAAGAGGGCGTGGCTCCCGAGCAGGGCGAGAGCAACACACATCCGCAAGCGGGCGCATCTCCGCTCCGGCGACTGCTTGAGTCCTTTGGGGGCATGTGGGCTGGCCGATGTCCAAAGTGTCAGGCCAAGGGTTTCGAATCGGGCGAGTCTGAATGCGAGCGGTGTGGCTGGAAAGACCCGATACTTGAGCCTTGGGTCCAGTCCGACTGGTACCCCGACCCAGCGAATCCCCGTCACGCGCGCTACTGGGATCGGATTGGCGGCGTTTGGGTTAGGAAGTCATGGTGGAACGGCGTGCTCGCCCCGCCCGCTAAACCAATCCCGACCACACCGCCACCCGAATGGGTTGACCCTGCGTCAGTCGCAAACGCTCCAGCCGCTTTTCGCACCGCCCGTGTCGTCGCCCTGATCGCGGCGATAATTGCAGGGGCACTGACGGCTACGCACTGGTACGTATTTTCGATTGCAGGAACGACCGAAGGAACACTGACCAAGGGCGAAGGGCTTTGGACCGCCCACCCGGCACTTGGTGCATTGATCGTGGCGGGAGCGGTGCTGGTGGCTGGCACGAGTGCGGCGAGCCTATTTCGGGTCCCCAACGATCAGCCTAATCTCCCCCCGACAGTGCTGGGATTCGCCGTGGTGGCGGCCTTCGCGATGGTCGTGTGTTCGATCATCGGCTTGGCGTCTACTCCCGAAGCACCATCGGAAGTCCACGCCTCGGATGCGGCGTGGGGTGTTGTGACGCTGCTGCTGGCAATGATCGCGGTGGGCAGCACAGGGGTGATGTTCCTTGCGGGCCGAGAACGCCCGAGCGAGGCGCTTGCGCCATCTGCCTGGGACCCGTCTGGGGTCGCGGTGCCGGAGAGTCGCAGCGCAGCCACCGGAGCGCATGTCGCGAGTCCGGCAGCTACGTCAGTTCAAGGTACTAGGCTGGATTCGGACGGCGATCCAGTCAAGCGATGTCCCGAGTGCGCCGAGTGGGTCAAGGACGCCGCGCATGTTTGTCGCTACTGCGGCTTTCGGTTCGCGAGCTAGGCGTTCCGGGGACACGAATGCCGGACCCCAGAGACAAACTCGATTTCGGGCTCCGAGGATTTGTTGGCGGCCAGGGCGCGCACCGTCACGCCTTGGGTCGGCGCTTGACCACCTCGTTTACGAGCGGCCCTCGACGGGCAATCCGATGAACGAAACGCGACAACGGCGATGAGGAACCTGACGGCGTTCTGTACGGCGCTCGCACTGCTCGGT
The DNA here is from genome assembly GCA_963730575.1 of uncultured Solirubrobacteraceae bacterium. GTDB lineage: Bacteria > Actinomycetota > Thermoleophilia > Solirubrobacterales > Solirubrobacteraceae > Palsa-744. The sequence continues at coordinate 377,290 of CAVSSG010000002.1, read as the reverse complement.
TGCGCGGCTGGCTGCGGCTCCTCCAAGTCCGCGTCACCGCCGAACACTGCGGCAACAACCGCGTCGGTCCAGAGTCCGCTCTCGCGGTGCGTGCAAGCTTGGAACGCCAGCGCGGGGAGAGATGAACGCATCAGGGCTGCGGGTCAAACGATCTCCTCGAATATTGCGACCGTTGCCACGTACGGCGGCAGCGAAAGCAGGTACGTGGTGCTAAGTGGCAAGGAAGGTGCGAGTGCAGCGGAATGGGCAACGATTGAACCGAAGGCATGCATCGTGGTCGCTAGTCGGACAGTGTTCGTGCAGCAGCCAGGCGGCTCGTGGGTGGAACCCAGCGTTGCTCCCGGAGGGGAATCCTTTTCGCCCATCAACACGAATTCGGCAGAATGGGGTCGGGAAAATGGGAACGCCACTGTTGGTCGGCAGCGCCGACCTGGGGAACCAGAAAGCAGTACCGAACCTGCTGAAGGAATGCTTACCGCGATGGAAGGCCATCAGGCGGTCGAAATGAACGCACAAGGAGTAGGCGGCAGCAACTACGTTGAAAAACAGAGGACCGAAGCCGAAGACCACACCCCGGCGCGTGAACAGGAAACGCACGCGAGCGAGAAGGAAGCGAAAGAAGAAGAAGAAGAACGCACACGGATGAGTAAAGGAGAATGCGGATACCGGGTGCGATGTAAGTGACCTGCTCATGGCTGCTATCCGTAGTATCGCTGAAAGATTGGCTCCCGACTCATGCCATGACTAAGCCGGGAGTCAGCGCCAGAAACCGGCCATCAGCCGCCTTTCGCCAGTGCCGCTCGTCGGCAAGTCGCTTTCTGTCGTCAGCAGACCGGAAGACACCCGCCCAGGCGCGACCAAGAGGACTCCGTTCGCTGTTCCGTCGTTCGCGCTCCTGGCGCAGACGGTCGGCCTCGCGGCTCGCGCTGCTCCCCGCAATGCCGAGATGTAGCTCCTCGTCGGCCATCGCGCTGGACGCATCGGCATCGGCAAGACTTCTCGTGAGCGTGCCGGTGGGTGCCACCTGTTCCGGGGGTAAGGGCGAAGGAGTACTTGTTCAAGCCAATCCCGCTTGGCTTGTAACTCGCAAGGGGCGCGGTCCCGAGGAGCACCGCATCGGGAGTCCTCGGGGCTGGCGCTCGCGGCGAGCGCCGCAGCCAGGCCGTAGGGTGCTCCGATGCTCGCCATGGACTGGATCGACGGCATCGGCGCAACGCGGAGGGGAGAGGTACTGGTTGCAGCCAGGCGACCGCGAGAGTCGCCGGAGTATGGACCTCCCAGCCTGGTGGCGCAGATCGAGTTCGACTTCCGCCAGTGGGACGGGCCGATTGGCGAGTGGAGCGAGCATTTCGGCAAGGGGTGCGGACAGGTCTACTCGCTCGACGGCAGGCAGCCCTTGCGAAGCTGTCAGGAGGTCGAGGTCGCCAAGCGTTTACGTGTGGCGCGTGATCATGCGTTCTGGTTCAGCGGGTACAGCGTCGAGCGGGTGCCCTCGATCTGGCGGCCATGGGTCAGCAGCCTGACCGAAGCACCGGACTGGCTTGTGTCTCTCGACAGGACGATCCGCCAGCACATCTCCTCGCGCAAGGGCGGGGTGCCGGACGTGGTTGCCTGGGGCGATCTCGATCCTCTCGGTTCAGCGATTTTCATCGAGTGCAAGGGTCCTCGCGAGACATTCAAGCCCGCTCAGGAGGACTGGGTGTGGGCGGCTCTTCGGGCCGGAGTCCGGCGACCTCAGATTGCGGTCGCTGTGCGCCGGTTCTAGCTCCCGTTGGGGGCAGGAGGAGGCTCCTGACTGGCCAGCCACCAAGAGCCTCATCGGGACCCCTTTCGCAGTCCTGCCAGGTAGTCGCCGCCGTGAGCCTCGCCGGGACCCTTATAAGCTCTGCCAGGTACCAGCCGCCAGTAAGGATGGTGAGACCCCTTTTGGCTAATCGACTTCTAGATTTTCACTTTCCGCGACTTCGATGGGTCGCTTTTCTCTCAGGATCGGAGGGAACTCCCTAAACCTCGGACGGTTTTGCCAGAGGGGCGTGGCTGTCGCAGAACCCTTTCCCTCGCGTCCGCATGAGCGAGCACTAGTGACCTCCGGTCGTTATCGGTGGCATCGTCGCGACTCCGGTTGCGGCTATGCGTCTCGCCTCAAGATGGTTTCTCGGCGGCTAGCAGCGTCCGGATGTGCTCGGCGGTCAGCGGAGGCGGCTGCGGATGCTTGGCGCCCTCGGTCAGCCTTCGACATGAGTCACGAGAGCGCCTGTTCGATACGTGCCTTCACATCTGCTGGCGCTGTTGGTCCATCGAACTCGATGACCGACCAGGAATCTGGGTCCTTGTCGCTATCGGGATCGCTGGACAGAACGTAGACGCCCTCGGCGATGCTGCGAAAGCCGATCACGAGAAGGTGATAGTCGATGCGTAGGAACCGGGCCGTTATGCGGAGCAGGGGGTACGCGCCTCCGGGGTGAGTGAGGCTCCACCGATAGCCAGTGCCATGGCGCTCGACGTACACTCGCGTCTCGTCGGCGGTTGCGACAGACACGGCTTCGACAACGCGGTCGAGCGATGAGGGCTGGAAGATGCAGAGATACAGGCGAACCCTTCGAGGATCGGGCTGGTCGCCATAGTCAGTCATGGTCTTTCCCTCTTGTCCGTTCCGGGGTCAGAGCCATCGGCGTATGTCCCTCCCAGAGGCTCACACGGTCCTTGTGTGCGCTTTCGCGCCGCTCTTTGAGGGAGCGGAAGCCGGAGGGTTCTCTTCCGCTCAGAATCGCCCTAATTCTCGCTGCCTCGGCCCGACATCTGCCGCTGCAATGACGGGCGTGCGGGCGATGACCGGCGAGCGATGTTCCGCACAGCACACATACTCGCTCGTCTACCTGCTCGGCTCGGGACGGGGAGGCCGAGGCGGTCACTGGAGAAAGTCCCACGTCTGACCGTCGCGAGTCATTGCTGCCCTTTCTTCGAGGACACGCTTCAAGATCAGCACAGCGGTGGAAGGCTCGTTCCACTCGCTCCCCTCGATTGCGATGGCGACCCTTTCTCCGGCCATCCACCAGGCGATGTTCGCCGTGCCGCAGGTGAGGCACAGGACGACCTGATACGGATCGTTTTGCCTTTCGATCAGCGGAGGCAGTCCGAGTTGCACGGTAATCTCGCCGGTGCAGTCGGGGCAAACCTCGTGATGGGGACGCCAGATGAATCCCGACCGGCTTGCTTTCCAATACAGCCGCGCCCACGGGTTCAGGTATCGCTTGGCACGGAGTGGTCCGAGCAGGAAGGACTCCAGCGCCTGCAGCGGTTCAGACCCGTTCGGCGAAGCGGTCGTGATCAGCCCACAATTCGCGTTCGAGCAAAGGGCGAGCGACCGCCGTTCCCCGTAGCTTTCCCTCGCCTCCCACCGTAGGGCAGAACCACACGAGCAGTGCGATGCAGTCTGCGCCTTGGTATCACGGCTCACGCCACTGCCGCCCGTGGAAGCCCTACCTTCTCGCTAGTCAAGAGGGTGGAGCGCACCGATGATGCGAACCACGCGCCGCCGTTCTTGGCCGGGGTTCCCGAGCGATTCATAGAGTGAGCGATAGCTCGATAGCTTTGGCCCTTCGCTCTCAGCTCGCCTCATCTTGGCGAGCGCCTTCTGCTCGGGCTCGTGGGGGAACAGGCTGTCGCCGTTACGCTCGAAACCGAAGGGCGTTGGTCCGTAAGCCTCGCCGCGAGCGAACGAAGTCCGCAGAGGGCGTCTGAAGTCCGCTGAGCCCCGAGGTTGCGCTCCAGTTCCGCGAAGACCGCGCTCATCTGCGCCATGGCTTTGCCCTGAGGCGACGCCAAATCGAGGCGATCATCGATGGACACCAGGCCGACAGAGCCTCTTGCGAACTTGTGCAAATAGTGCAGAGCATCGGCTGCATTCCTTGCCAGCCTGTCTAGGCGCACGACGATCACCGCATCAACGTCAGGATTGCGGGCTTCTAGGAGAGATGCTACCCGAGCACCGCCAGGACGATCAGCCAGCGGGCGAGTTCCTGACACGCCCGCATCTTCAATCACTCCCGCAAGCTCCGCACCGGTGGCCTCGCACCAGGCTTCGATGCGCCCAAGCTGAGTGGAAAGGCTCACGCCTTCTACTGCTTGCTCCTCAGTTGAACAGCGAGTGTACGCAAGAACCTTCACATTACCTCCATCGATTTCAGCAGTAGCACCGTGCCATACGGTCGGTTGCTGCGGCGTCATCGCGCTGAATCGCTCGACCGCTCTTGATGGTTTCCGAGTACACATTTTATCAGGCACCGGCTCTTGATTCAAACGACGGGATGAGACGCATGTACATGTTTCTTCACCCATTCGCGTTGCTAATAGGCGATGCCGCCCGTTCCGCCCAGCAAGAGTCACCCGGAGTCGCTGCCACCCATCCGCCATTGCCAGTGCGGGTGTGGCGGGCGAACTGCGCTTGCCAAGACCACCAACCGGAAGGGAGGGCGAATCAAGGGCCAGCCGCTGCCTTGGGTGCCGGGGCATCAGAACCGCAAGTTAGTGAGGGGAGTCGTGGAGCAACGCAGGTATCCGACCCCGTGTCTGATATCGACGCTCGCAGCGGGCAAAGACGGCTACGTAAGGCAGTCCTTGGGTGGTAAGAAGGTTCTAGCCCATCGTGCCGAATTCGAACGGGTCCACGGGGAGATAGAGGATGGGTTAGAGATTGACCACAAGTGCTGTGAACGCGCGTGCATTGACGTGGATCACTTGGAGGCTGTGGACAGGCGCGAGAACCTGAGGCGATGCGGCAAGTGCAAGCTCACCCGTGCCAACGTGATCGAGATCAGGCGATGCAATGAGCCGCAGCACGTCCTGGCCGAACGCTACGGCATCACGCAAAGCCATGTCTCGCGAATCAAGGCAGGGCTGGTGTGGCGCGACGTGCTGGACCCAGAGATGTCCACAGACCCGGATTCCCCGCGCCCCACAAGGCTGGCTAGAGCGTCCGAGGAGCCGCACGGTCAGACGCAGCCAATCGCGAGCATCTCGAAGCTGGCCGCGTGAAGCACGGGACCCGACCACAGCGCCGTCTGCCTCGATAGGCTCAGCCCCGAAACGCGGGGTATGACGAGGGGATCAGGCGATATGGCTGAGGACACGATCAAGAACCACGCTGCCTTCATCTGGTCGGTGGCCGACCTGCTGCGGGGGGACTACAAGCAGTCGGAGTACGGCAGGGTCATCCTCCCCCTGACCGTCTTGCGCCGCCTTGACTGCGTGCTTGAGCCGACGAAGGAGGCCGTCCTCGACCGTGCCCAGAAGCTCAAAGGCCGGATTGAGAACGTCGAGCCGGTCCTCGAAAACGTCGCTGGCGAGAGGTTCTTCAACACTTCGCCGCTCGACTTCCGAAAGCTCCTGAACGATCCAGGGCAGCTTGCGGGCAACCTTCGAGCCTACATCGCGGCCTTCAGTCCAGGAGCGAGGGAGGTCATCGACAAGTTCGACTTCGACGGGCAAGTCACGCGCCTGGCCAAAGCCGACCTGCTGTATCTGGTCATCTCGAAGTTCGCGGACATCGACCTGCACCCCTCGGTCGTTTCGAACACGGAGATGGGCTATCTCTATGAGGAGCTAATCAGGCGCTTTTCGGAGCTATCGAACGAGACGGCAGGAGAGCACTTCACCCCCCGTGAGGTCGTCCGCCTCATGGTGAGCCTGCTCTTTGCAGAGGACGATGAGGCCCTTGCCGATCCAGGCGCGATCAAGACGCTCCTAGACCCAGCCTGCGGGACTGGGGGAATGCTCTCGGTCGCCAAGGACTATTTGGCCGAGCACAACCCAACTGCCCGCCTTGAGGTCTTCGGCCAGGAGCTAAATGACGAGACGTACGCCATCTGCCGCTCGGACATGATGCTGAAGGGCGATGACCCCTCGCGCATCGTGTGCGGCAACTCCTTCAGCGAGGACGGCCACCAGGGCGAGACATTCGACTACCTGCTCGCTAATCCGCCATTTGGCGTCGAGTGGAAGAAGGTCGAGGGCTCGATCCGTGGCGAGCATGAGAGCCTCGGATTTCGCGGGCGATTTGGCGCGGGCCTGCCCAGGATCAACGACGGGAGCTTCCTCTTCCTTCAGCACATGATCTCGAAGATGAAGCCCGTCGAGGACGGAGGAAGCCGCCTAGCCATCGTCTTCAATGGATCGCCGCTCTTCAGCGGAGCGGCGGCGTCTGGGGAGTCTGAGATTCGCCGCTGGATCATCGAGAGCGATTGGCTAGAGGCCATCGTTGCCCTGCCAGATCAACTCTTCTACAACACCGGCATCTCGACGTACTTCTGGATCGTCACTAACCGCAAGCGCCCAGAGCGCGAGGGCAAGGTCCAGCTAATCGATGCCCGCGATTACTCGGTCAAGATGCGCAAGTCTCTCGGAGAAAAGCGCAAGGAAATCAGCGCCGAACAGATCAACGAAATCACACGGCTCTACGCCGACTTCGGACAACACGAGCAAGTCAAGATATTCCCGAACGAGGCATTCGGCTATCAGCGCATCACGGTCGAGCGGCCACTACGTCTGCGCTGGGAGGTTCCTTCGGACGCAATAGAGCAGTTGACCGCGACCAAGCAGTGGAAGAAGCTCACGCTTCAAGAGCAAGCAGACCTAGAAGCCCGGCTCAAAGACCTCGTGGGCGTCACCGCGACGCAGCGCAAACAGATGGCCTCCAAGCTCGGCTCCGTACCGAAGGGGATCGATAAACAGGTCTGGGATGTCCTCAGCTTTCGAGACTCCGACGCCCCGATCATCGCCGACCGGAGGGGCGATCCGCAGCCGGACCCCGAGCTTCGAGACAACGAGAAGGTCCCCCTACCCAACATCCCAGTCTCATGGGAGGCAGACCCGACCGAGCGCCTCGCCAGCCTTGAGTACGGAACCTCGGTCGAAGAGTACGTGGAGCGTGAGGTTCTCCCCTACGTGGCAGACGCGTGGGTGGATCATGAGAAGACCAAGATCGGCTACGAGATCGCGCTCACGCGCTATTTCTACAAATACGTTCCACCGCGACCGCTGGCTGAGATCGATGCCGAGATCAAAGTGCTAGAGGCCGAGATTCAGACGCTGCTGGCCGAGGTAGCGCGGTGACTTCTCCGCCAGGAGCCGTATTGCCGCCCGAGTGGACGAGTGTTCGGCTGGATGTTGCGTTCGACCGATCAAAGAAGGCCGGTGGCAAGGCTCTTGAACCGCTGTCCGTATTTACGGGCCAGGGTGTACTACCCAGAGCGAGCCGCGATTACTCCTATAAGGCACTCAGCGACGATCTCTCGTCATACTTGGTTGTGCAGCCAGGCGATCTCGTTTTCAACAAACTCCGCACTTGGCAAGGCGCACTTGGAGTATCGCAATTCTCTGGGATCGTCAGCCCTGCCTATTTTGTTTGCCGCCCACGACGAGACATGGTGGATAGTAGGTACGCCGACTACCTTCTGCACGCCGCACCATGGGCACAGGAGCTTAGGCGCATATCAAAGTGGATGCCGCCGAATCAGAATGACATCGCGTGGGATGATCTGAAGACCGTGCCGCTTGCGCTGCCACCGCTTGCGACACAATCTGTCATCGCCGACTTTCTGGACACCGAAACCGCTCGTATTGATGCGCTCATCGAGAAGAAGCAGCGGATGGTCGAGTTGCTGGAGGAACGACTCTTTCGAGTGCGTGCGGAAGAGACATTCTCTGGGACGGCGATAGACGGGGAGAACGACACTCAGCTTGTCTCACTCGCATGGTGGGCGGGGCAGGTGCCGAGGACCTGGCCGGTCGTCCGTCTAAGGGATGTCGTACACGTTAGTAACGGGTATGCGTTCAACTCGGATGATATTTCGCACGATTCGGCGGGCACTCCGCTCATTAGAATCGGTGACGTGGTAAGGGGTTACACGGACACCTATGTAGCGACAAACGTTCCCGACAGCGCATACGTCAATACTGGCGATCTGATCGTCGGCCTTACCGGGGAGTTCGCTTGCGGTACTTGGGAAGGCGGGCGTGCGGCCCTCAATCAACGCGTCTGCCGCGTCTTACCGCGAGATCGACTGAGCGTTGGCTTCCTGAGGACGTTGCTCCCGTTGATTCTGTTGTATCTCAATGAAACGAATGCCGCAACGACGCTGAAGAACCTGCTACTTCCTGATCTTCTCGCACAGACGATCCCACTGCCTCCAGTGCCTATTCAAGTAAGACTCGCTGCGCGGTTCAACCGAGTCCAGAGATCAACGCATGAGTTGTCTCGCCTGCACGAAGAGGGGCGAGTTCGTCTCCAAGAGCATCGCCAAGCGCTCATCACCGCCGCCGTGACGGGCGAGCTACAGATCCCCGGAGTAGTGGCATGAGCGTTGACGAGAAGCTTTTCGAGGATGCCATCGAGGAGTCTTTGCTCACCCAGCACGGCTATCTCAAGTCCCTGCCGTCGAACTTCGACGCGACCCTCGGGCTGGACCTAGACGAGTTGTTCGCGTTCATTGAGGCTACACAGGCGAAGGACTGGGCCGATCTCGCCGGTCGTCATGGGCAGGAAGCTCGGGCACGTTTCGCGAAGCGGCTAGCAAGCGAGCTTGATAACCGAGGCACTGTTGATGTGCTCAGGCGCGGGGTCGTGGATTTGGGGGTCACGATCCATCTGGCGTACTTCAAGCCCGCCCACGGCCTGACGCCAGAGCTTCAGAAGCTGTACGAGGCCAATCGAGTGAGCGTCACCCGCCAGTTCCCCTACGACGCCGACTCCGGCAGGACAATCGATCTAGCCCTCCTGGTCAACGGCATTCCTACTGCTACTGCGGAGCTAAAGAATCAGTTGACGGACCAGACGGTCGAGCACGCCATAAGGCAGTACCGCACCGACCGGGACCCGAAGAACGTCAGTCTCGCTCGCCGTGCTCTCGTCCACTTCGCAGTTGATCCGGATCGCGTGGCAATGACCACCAAGCTCGCAGGCCAGGCTACGCAGTTCCTGCCATTCAACCTCGGCCATGATGGCGGAGCAGGCAACCCACCGAACCCCGATGGCCATCGGACCTCCTACCTCTGGGAGCGTGTCTGGACCCGTGACTCTTGGATGGACATCCTTGCCCGGTTCATCCACGTTGAGCGGCCTTCGAAAGGCTCTCCGGCTGCTCGCCGTGCAGCCGAGAAGGTCATCTTCCCGCGCTTCCATCAATGGGATGCGGTGCTGAAGCTAGAGGCCCACGCCAAGACGCACGGCGCTGGGTCGAACTACCTGATCGAGCACTCTGCTGGCTCCGGGAAGTCCAACACGATTGCTTGGGCTGCTCACAGGTTCTCCTCGCTGCACGACGCCAGCGACTCGAAGGTGTTCGACAAGGTGGTCGTGATCACAGATCGGGTGATCCTGGACAAACAGCTTCAGGACACGATCTACCAGTTCGAGCACGCTCGGGGAGTGGTCGAGAGGATCGATGAGGACTCGTCCCAGCTTGCGAACGCCCTCGCCGGAGAGCAGGCCCGCATCATCATCACGACCTTGCAGAAGTTCCCGTTCGTGCTCGACAAGGTTGGCTTGCTTCCTGACCGGCGCTATGCCGTGATCGTGGACGAGGCGCACTCTTCCCAGACCGGAGAGGCGGCGAAGGAGTTGCGCCTTGTCCTCGGAGCGACCGAGGAGCAGGAGCTAACGGCGGCTGAGGCGGAGGACGCGGGCTTCATCGCTGCGGCAACCGATCCGGTTGAGGAGGCCGTCGCGAAAGAGGTCCGTGCCCGTGGCAAACAGCCGAACCTCTCGTTCTTCGCATTCACGGCGACGCCGAAGGCTCGCACGCTTGAGATGTTCGGCAGTCTCAACCCGGACAAGGGCGTCTACGAGCCGTTCCACCTGTATTCGATGCGGCAGGCCATCGAGGAGCACTTCATCCTCGACGTGCTGGCCAACTACACCACCTACAAGACCTACTGGCGGATCGAGAAGAAGGTCGCCGAGGACCCGACCTACGAGGGACCGAAGGCACGACGTGCGATAGCCCGTTTCGTGTCGCTGCACCCGACGAACCTCGCCCAGAAGGCCGAGGTCATCATCGAGCACTTCCGCACCCACACGGCTCCCAAGATTGGCGGGCGGGCGAAAGCGATGGTCGTCACTTCCTCTCGCCTTCACGCTGTGCGCTACAAGCAGGCGCTCGACCGCTACATCAAGAGCAAGGGCTACGAGGACCTGACCACGCTAGTGGCGTTCTCGGGCACGGTCATTGACGAGAAGGCCCTGACCTACACCGAGGCACAGATGAATGCTTTTCCCATGTCGGAAACGGCTGACCGCTTCGCTGAAGACGCCTACCAGGTACTGATCGTCGCTGAGAAGTTCCAGACGGGTTTCGACCAGCCTTTGCTCCACACGATGTACGTGGACAAGATTCTGACCGGCCTGAGCGCGGTCCAGACGCTCTCAAGGCTCAACCGCTGGCATCGGGAAAAGGAGGACACGTTCGTCCTTGACTTCCGCAACGAGGCCGAGGACATCGTTGACGCGTTCGAGCCGTATTACGGGAGAACCGTCGCTCCCCCGAGTGATCCGAACCTGCTGTTCGACACTCGCCGTCGCCTAGACGATTTCGATGTCCTGCGGCCAGAGGAGATCGAGGCTACGGTCGCCTTGCTGCTGAAGATCGAGCGTCCAAAGGATCACGGGAAGGTCTACGCCCTACTCGACCCAGCGGTTGAGAGGTTTCGGGCTCTTGGAGGAGGAGCAGCGGCTTGAATTCAAGGAAGGCGTAGACAAGTTCGTGCGTATCTACTCGTTCCTCTCCCAGGTAGTCTCGTTCCAAGACTCGACGCTTGAGCGCGACTACACGTACTGCCGAGCGCTGGCGTCCAAGCTGCGTGATGCAGCAACCGTCGAACGCCTCGATCTCGGAGAAGAGGTCGAACTCACGCACCTTCGTAACGAGGTCACCTCCGAAGGTTCCCTCTCGCTCGACGCGGAGACAGGCGAGGTCATCACAATCTACGGAGAGGGCGCTGGCAAGCAGGCCGAGCCGCCCCTAGAACCGCTCTCGGACATCATCGAACAACTCAACGAGCGATTCGGCCTAAACCTTGACGAGCGCGACAAGCTGCTCTTCGACCAGTTCGAGCAGACTTGGATGGCCGATCCCAACGGTCATCGACCAGGCGCGAGCTAACACTCTTGAGAACTTCCGCCTCGCCTTCGATGATCGCTTCATGAGCACGATCATCAGCCGCATGGACGACAACGAGGCAATCGTCAAGCGGGTTCTTGATGAGACAGAGCTACGGGAAGCGCTGAAGGGCCTCTACGCCAGCCGCGTCTATCAAAGAGCACGCGGCGCGATCTGACCATGGCCACTCGCGAGACCGGCATCGGCGACACCGCCTACGCCAAAGCCTGGCAAGAACTGGCAAGCATGCGAGATCGAGAGATGACGCTCGATTTGGTTTGGCAGGTGATCCAGGCGCAACGCGGCCTGACTTGGAGCGATGTGAACAAGCTGCTTGGGATGCCGCGCCACTCAGAGATCACCCGGCCCGGGCATCTTCTCGATCTGGTACGAGCCCTAGCGGATGCGTGGTCACCGTCGTCGGTCCTTGACCCCTTCGTTGTCGCCCCAGCCGTGCTCGGTGAAGCGTCACAAGCTCCCTCCGTCAAGCGTGCGGTCGGGCTGGTACCGAATGAGCACCTTGCCGATCTGCTGCCGACCGGCCCGAGCCGCTCTATCGAGTGGCTCGGAGGAAGGCCAGAGGATACGTTGGCAGAGGTCGAGGGTCCGTTCGATCTTGTAGCGACATCACCCCCAATCGGCCTTGCGCCACGCCGCGACCTGCCAGGCGCTCTTGAGCCAGGCGTGTATCGCCGCGATCTCGCCTATTGGGTCATGGCAGAGGCAGCAAAGAAAATCGGCGATGACGGCCAGGCGGTCTTTCTTCACAGCGACATGTTCTTTCATGCCAAGCAGGCGGCCCAGCTACGCGAGCACCTCAGACGAGAGGGCATTCACCTCAACGCAGCGATCACGGTCGCTCAAGGGTTGGCTCCTATGGCGCTGATCAGGACCAACCTAATCGTGTTCGACCGTAAGGAACAGGACGCGGTTTTTGTTGCGCATATCGCGCCAGGGGGTGAAGCTGGTCCACTAGTCCGCAACCTCCTCGCACGTCGGCCAGGCAGGGTCATCGAGACCGGCGCGCTCGTCGCTGAGTCCGATTACCAGGGGTGGGGCGCGTTCGCTGCTCAGCACGAATTACGGCAACGGCTGCGCGCGTCGCGAACTCCGCTCAGACGCTTGGCTGACATCTCGACGGAGATCGTGGCATTGCCACCGACCAAAGTCGGAGACCAGCGTAGTGCGCGAGACAACGCGATCTACGTGCGTGAGGTACGCGGAGTGGTTGGCCTAGAGCCACCCGCCCCTCCAAAGAATGCAGCCTCGACGGGTAAAGCGTATGAGATCGCGCTAGACGAGAAGCTTGCACGGGCCGACTACGTGGCGTGGTGGCTCAACAGCAACACCGGCAAGATCGCGCGCGAGGCCGTATCCAGCGGTGTGACGATTCCACGTCTCAGCCTCCAGGCGGTAGGTACTCTTTCTGTACCACTTCCGCCCTTATCGAAGCAGCGGAGTGCCATCGGGTTGCACGAACGACTCCATGCATTGCAGGCGGAGGTCGAGGCATTCGAGAGTGAGTTGGCAGCGAATCCGGTCGCCGCCAAGTTTCTCGAAGAGCGACTCGATGCTTACTGGGAGCACCCGTTAGAGGCGTGGGTGAACCGCTTGCCGTTTCCGCTCGCATCAATCCTCGACCGCTACATCGCGGACTCGTCGCCCGAGGCCAAGGTCGAGCGACTCTTGCAATTCTTCGAGGCGTTCGCGGAGTTCGGCGTAGCGGTTCTGCTCGCTGCCACTCGTCGCGACGAGTCACTGTGGAAGACCAAGCTGAAGGAGATCGCCGAACCAGGCCCACGCGGCCTCCACCCTCTTGAGGAAGCCACCTTCGGAAGCTGGATCAAGCTCGGCTTCAAGCTTGCCAAGTGGGTGCGCATCCAGCTACAGGATGCTGTTGCAACCGACAACGCGGCTGATCCGCCCGCACCCGCAGGAGAGCAGGCCCGAATCGCGCTGTTTGCCATCGCGGACGCGCGTTTCGCTGAGACCGTATGCGATAAGCGCCTGTGGGGCGTGCTTGAGCAGGCCAATGACGCCCGCAAGGACCTCGCGCACAACCGAGCCGTGGGCGTTCAAGCGAAGCGCGCCCTCCTAGAGACCCTGGAGAGGTTACTCGCGGAATTGCGCGAGACGACCGAGCGAACCTTCGCTTCGACGGTCCTCGTAGAGCCAGGTCCGGGAGAGTTCGACGGCGAGATCAATCTCTATGCCAACGCTCGACGGATGACGGGCCACAACCCAAACTTCCGCAAGCGCCCGCTGGCGAGCCTGAGGCACCTCAAGGCGCGGTCGCTGTACCTCCTTGAAGACGCTGAGCCTGTCTCTGATGCGCTGGAGCTTGCGCCACTGTTCCGCATGATGGCGTCGCCAGAGTCCGAGAAGAGCGCCTGCTTCTTCGCAAACGGTCGCGAACGAGGCGGTCGGTTCCGCTACATCTCCTACCATTTCGACGGATCGCCCACCGACGACACCCGCGACCCCGCTCTTGAGCAGCTAGTCCAGGAACTCGCAACCGCAATCGCCGCGCCCGATGCGCCGTAGCGAACACGCCAGGTAGCAACTCCGCACCCACCTCTCACGCACTTCGCTTCGCTTGCCCTGTACAGAACCGTTCCTTGGCGATCCGTCTTCTAAAGCGGATTTCCGCGTCCGGCAAGCGTGAGTCCGTGACCACAAGGGAGGGGTTGTGTACGGCGGGCATCGTCATCCGCCGCCATACAGGAGCGCCCTTGATCTACGTCCAGGCGTGACGCACAGTCGCGCGTTCGCTCAGTTCCGTTGCCTCGATTGGTGCTGTGAGGATCGTCCAAGGCTCGCTGCCACGGTATGGGAATCCCCACAGACCTTCCTTACCGGTGCCACAGAAGTAGTTGAGCCTCTGGCCTTCCACCACTGAGGACGCGCCGCTAGCAAACAGACAGCGCCGACCGTCATAGAGTTCAATTGCCCAAGGTTTCAAGCGCAGCGACGGAGCGCCGTGGTTGCCATAGGCGCGGGGCAAAGGCTTGGTCAGCCGTATCTTGACACCGGTCATGCGCCATGGCGCGTCGGGGCACACGACGATGCCGGGGTCGCGTGCGGCGCTGAAGCAGGGGTCGTAGATGTAGTTACCGACGAAACACCGCCATGCGTCCCGCCGAGCGATTGTAAGCGACCCCACCCAGCAGTAGCCAGCCCTTGTCCGCGTGTGCAGCTTGGCGTACCCGTTTGGCGTGAACGCTTGGTAGATCGACACGCTGGTCCTCTCTTCCGCCTGGGCCAAACCGGGCGCGCAGGCTACTGGCACGAGCACGACGAGCACGAGGCTGGCGATGACGGTGGTTCGCGATGACCTACGTAGACGCATATTTGTCTGCCCCCAAGGCGTGCGACGAAGGATACGCCCTCAGGCTGCGCTCACGTTTCGTTGTAATCGGGGGTTGGTCCCTTTACAAACTCCGCGCTGGATGAAGCGTCAAGTTTGGCTCCACAGCGACGATTGGGTCGTCTATTGCGACTCGTGCCGGGGTCGGCGAGACTAGACCAGGCGTTAGACTGAGGGGCGTACGACTGGTGGCCCGTGCTGTGAGGCACAGGCCACCACGCTGAGGCTTCTAGTGGATGCCGATTACGTCGACGGAGACGCTCACTTCGACGTTATTTTCGCAACTCCTGGTTGCACGAGCCGTAAGGGTGTGAACCGTGTCTACCGCAGGCTCGAAGAGCCATTCCGTCTTTGCTCCGGTTCCGCCTTCCCAGTGAATGTCCAGCGTTGCCGTCGAAGCGCCTGCCACGATGGTAGAGGCGGCTCCCGCCATTTGCCCGTCGATAAGCAGTTGGATTTCTACGCCGCAGCCAGGAGACCCCGCAGGCGACGTGAACGTCGCCTGCCCCGTGAGGACACTAAGTTCTTCGGCGTGCTGAGTCCATGTGCCGCCCACGAGCGAAACCGGGATGTATGCCGGGTAGTGGCCAACAGCAGTCGGCCCGGCGCTAACCCGAGCCACCACGCTCGACCCCGAAGCACCTGCGGGACCTGCCGGACCTTGAAGTCCTTCGGGTCCTGTTGGGCCTGCCGGTCCTTCTCGGGTCGCGCCGGTCGTACCCTGTGGTCCGGTCGGGCCTGTCTTGCCTTCGGGACCCTGGGGTCCGGTTGCTCCCGCTACCCCCTGCGGTCCGGTGGCTCCGGTCGCTCCGGTCACGCCCTGCGGTCCGGTGGCTCCCGTTGCGCCGTTGCCTCCGTTGCTTCCCGTGGCTCCCGTTGCGCCGGTCGGGCCGGTAGCCCCGGTCACGCCTTTGGCTCCTTCTTTGCCTGTCGGCCCGCTCGGGCCTGTCGGGCCTTGAGCGCCCCCAAGTTCCGTCAGGGTGTAGCCGCTTGGGCAGGCACCCCTGATGGGGCTGATCGCAGGCCAGCCTTCATGTGAGGACACGCAGAGCTTGACCCCCGAAGCCATCGATCCGCTCGCCGTCACCGCGAGCAGGCTCATCGCAATACAGGCTGCTCCCCCGATACCCCGTAGGGCCTTGCACGTCATCGCTCGCCCTCCGTGCCTCCAAGCGGGCGGACCACGCGCCGCCCATGAGAGAAGTGAAGCACTCGGAGGCACTCAGCGCAAAGCGGCTCTATGAAATGCAGGCGCAGCGAGGGCAATATGCGAGTGCAGGCGGCGTCTTGGCTCGCCTCGGGTGCGCCACACGTCGTCTGCGGAATACTGCCAACGTGATGTCCGAGGAGGAGTCCACGACCCCCGACCTGGTGGAGCTTACGCGGAGCATGTTCGACGCCGCGAGTTGCCACGATCTTGACGGGCTTATGGGCTTATATGCACCTGACGCGGTGTACGATGCGAGTCATGC
Organism: uncultured Solirubrobacteraceae bacterium; assembly: GCA_963730575.1. GTDB lineage: Bacteria > Actinomycetota > Thermoleophilia > Solirubrobacterales > Solirubrobacteraceae > Palsa-744. Next base: position 361,298 of record CAVSSG010000002.1, on the reverse strand, counting down.
GGGGCTTGGGATCAGCTTTGAGGGCGTGGCAGCGATACGAAGTTTCATTGCGGAGTGGTGGGAGACATTCGAAGATCACCAGACCGAGGTACTAGAGATCGCTGCGCTCAGCCAGGGGGTCGCGTTTGCTCGCGTCCGGGAAGTCGGTCGTCCGGTCGCTAGTGCTGGCCAGGTCGAACAGTTCAGGGGCTGGGTCCTTCTGGGGACGGGGGGCAAGATCGAGCACGTCGAACCCTACTTCGATGCCACCGAGGCCCGTGCTGCCGCCGAACGCCTCGCCGAGGAACGGGACGGTGGCTGAGGGGGACGTGGTGGCGGGCCGCTCCATCGAAGAGCGGGTCATGTTGCGGCTGCCGACCCCGCTCGTGCGGCTCCTGCCGAGAGGCTTTGCGCGTCTGCCGCCTGGATCGCAGGTGCGGCGGCGCACGCTAAAGCGCGCCCTCGCGCGCGGCTTTGAGGCCGGAAGTCGAGAGGATTACGCGGTCGGCTTGCTCTTCTACGAGCCGGACGTTGAGATACGCGCACCGGGGGAGTTCGCTCGCGCTCTCGGTCTGCCCGAACGCTACGACGGTCACCAGGGGTTCATCGACCTCTGGCGCGACACGCAGCAGGATATGGACGACGTTAGCTTCCAGCCTGAACAGATCATCGACCTCGGAGATCGCGTCGCCCTGCGCGGCACGCTCGTCGGGCGCGGTCAAACCAGCGGCGCTATCACTACTCAGATGACCGGCACCATCTACTACTTCTCGCGGCGCGGTCTGGTCGCGCGACAAGACCTTTACTGGACATGGCAGGAAGCCCTCGACGCCCTACACGATCACGGCGGGGCGTTGCGGGCGGCGGGCCTGTCTGAGTAGCGGTCAGGTGCAGGTGTCCGGTGTGAGGCCGAGGTCGGCAAGAGCGTGATCTCTGTCGAAGTACTGGACGATTCTGGTGATCTTGCCGTCGCCGACTTCGAACAGGGTTGCCCCGCGTACGTGCAGTTGCGCGAGGTCCACGCCGCTGGCTTTGCCGCGTCCGGTGCAATGGAAGCTCACGAGGACACGATCCCCTGATAGGTCGAGGTAGTCGTCCGCGACCACGCCCCAATCCTCCCAGGCAGTCAGGACCTCGCGGAAGCCCTCCGTCATCCCTTTGATGCCCGTCCATGTACCGGGGGAGGGACCATCGGCGAGCTTGTACTCCATCTCGGGGTTCGCCCAGTCCACCGATCTGTAGTCGCCGCGTTCCCATGCCGCGTAGATCGAGCGCACGAGAGTCAGATTCTCCGATGCCATCGATGCAGTATCGCGCGCACTAGCGAGTTGCGGAGACTCCAGGAGGCAGGATGACCTGGGGCGGCTGCGGTGGCATTCTCATCTGCCGATGCACCGAGCCACCTGGATAGGCATACGGATCGCTTTCTCCGCGACGGATGCGCAACTCCGCTGCTGCCCGTGTCCAGGGCTGGGCTTGCGCAGCGCAGATTTCGGCTTCTTCCTTGTCGTCGAAGACGCCGATGACGCTCCCGTCAGCCGCGTGGGCACGCCAGGGAAGCGGTTGTGCTGCTTCTCGCGCTTCTGCCTGCCGCGCTTCCCGTGCCGGTCTAGCGCGTTCGGCTGCGGTCATGTGGACGCCGCCGCCAAACTCTCGTTCGCACTCGTGGCACTGAAGCGAATAGGGAAATCCGATCTGCTTCCAATGACGCCTCCGTGCGTGGCCGCAGGTGCAGGAGATTTCGTCGGGGTCCTTCAGCTTGTCTTTGGTCCACTCGGCGAGTTCGGACCCCCAACAAGAAATGCAGACCACCAATAGTATGAACGCAGCGACGAAACCCAAGATCATCCAGTCCTTACCTCGGTTCACCCAGCCGTCTCAATCGACCAAGACACAGTGTAGTCAAGGGTCGTCGCCTAGCCCTCATATAGGGCTCTCTCTCGCCTTCGACTTACCAGCTACGGGGATTCCTGCCTTCTGTATCGGTGAGAGGCTTAGAAGGTGGTTTCTGAGGCGCTGACGAGCTTCTGCTATCCGCCCTCCGATAGCTAACCCGTTGACCGTCCAATCGTGGCTCTGGCTCTCGACTCGCACAGGCTCTCCGGTGTCTAGAATCTGAACACATTTACTGAGGTAGGTTGTGTAGAAGATTCCTATAGACATAGGAGAAGCATAGGTGTTCAGAAACTAGACAGCCGTAACCATTGGGGGCGTGTCGAGCAAGTCGCATGCTGGGTTCGTCGGAAGCTCAAGAAGACGGTATTCGTTGCATTGATCCCGCCCCCTGATCTGGGTCCTGGTGACATCGATCACACGAGCCCGCTCAAGGTCTTTGACCGCCGCGAATATCGTGGCGCGGGCCTTCCCGGCCTTCTCTTCCAGACGTTCGGTCGCGACGCGGCAACGATCTCTGTATCCGCAGGCATCGCGGATAGCGATATAGACAGCGAGCGACGAGGGCTTTGAGGTAAGTCGCTCAACCGTCAGGAGGTCGAGGTCGGGCTTGTATCCGACCGGATAGCCGAGCGCGCTCTTTTCGATGTCTCGGATGTGCTCCTCCTCTAGCGGAGGCAGACAACGAGCTTCATTGGCGGTCGCGAGGGCGCTCCTGATCTCGTCGTCCAGCATCCCCGTCCCCCTCATCGCTGAAGCGAGTTTGTGCAAACGAACCTTGCGTTCGCCTTCTACAAGCACGCCATCCCTTGTCTCACCCTCGTCAAACATCGCCTGAGAGGTGTGTTGCGGCGTCGCCACGGCCCGTTCCGGTACCAAAGCGAGGGGTTGGTAGGGATCGGTAAACCATTCGTACAGAGCGCCTGTAACGGGATGCACGCTAGGAGGTGCGACCACGTAGGCAACGTTGGCCTTGACCTCGATCTTGACATCGCCGTCTTTCAGCATGTGGGTCTTTGCGTTGCCATCGGCATCCTTGAAGTAGCGATGGATGCCATCCCCAGCCCGTCCGGTCTTCACCGTAGGCGTTTCATCGTCGAGTAAACCGTTTTCGTAGGCGTAGTCGAGCGCCTCGTCACTATCGATATCCAGGACAACCAAGCCTTGCCCGGTGGCAATCGCGATGTTGGCGTCCGGCCATTTCGTCCACCATCTACGAATCTGCGTTGACGATGTGGTCGCCCTCTCCTGCCATTTCCTGATGGCTGGCGTCTTGGTTCGCGGCTTCAACGGGAAGACTCGAAAGCCAAGCTCCGCTAGCTCGTGTGCGCCGCGCCATAGTGGGGTCATATGGGACACGCCGCGACGTGGCTCGCGCTGCATTGCCTGAGACGACCTGCGCCGTGTCTTGGTAGCCGTGCTCATGACACGAGACCCGAAGCGGGTACATCGAACGTGGGGAACTTGAAACCGGCTGGCCACTCGTTGGGGGCGCACTCACAAACGTGCTGGACGAGTAGGCCATACCGCGCCGCATAGAAGTCGTGCTCCGTGACGACATCGTTGAACTCGTGCTCCCACTGCTCGTCGTAATCGGTCATCTGCCTGGCGAACTCATCAAGCCTCGCACGAAACTCGGCGTCTAGATGCGCCCGGTGCTCGATGAGGTCCAACGATTCGCCCGAACCCTCACTGACGGCCTTGAGCAACTTTATGCTCACACCTGAGAGCTTGGCTACCGTCGTGGAAGCTGACGGCTTGACCCCGAACTCCTGGCAGACCTTCATCGAGAACTTGCGTGCGTCAATCTCGGCGGGGTGTCCAAAATACTCACTGCCTTGGAGTCCCATCGTGCGGGATGAGCTTCCTCGCTTGAACTGGCCGATATGACGCATCTCATGCGCGACGACCTCGATGAACTCGGCCATATCTGGCGCGTCGGAAATCCTAATCTCAATCTCGCCTGCGGTGTGGAAACGCGAAACCGACCACCCGTTGCCTGAGAGCTTGTGGCTGCAAGCAATCCCGTTGGCGCGGTCCCCGTTGCGTGTGTTGAGCTTGACGACATGAATCCACAACCCGCCCAAGTCGATGTCGGGATCAAGTTCGGCACATACCTCGCCAATGTCCCGGAGCCAACCTTCGCAGTCCGGGAAGGCTCTGCGCGCCGCGGGTGAGAGCATGATCGTCCCGCCCGCGTCCGGGTATTGCCAGACGGCCATTGAGGAATCCGCCGTGAACTTGTTGACGTTGTGCCCCAGCGCCTTTGCTGCCGCTACGGCTTCCTTCTTGGTGGTGAACCCCTCGCAGAAATCGCCATCGTGGAATGGCCCGCCGCCTGGGTTGCCTCGGAGTACCCAAACCTTACGAGGGCGCTCGACTGGCTTTGCGTCTGGTATGGTGCTTGCTGACATTGAGGCTCACTCCTCTTGTCCACGCCTCCGGATGCTCGATACATCGCGGAGGTATTTTTCTGGTTGTTTGAATGCGGACGCAGCTAACTCATCCTTCAAGTTGGATAGGGAATCCGGGTCCGCTTCGATTGGTGCTGTCCTTTCTGCTCCCCGGAGTATACAGGACCATCCGCTCGTTGTCCAGTCAATTACCACAAGATGCGGGAAACTACTTTTGGTTACAGACATAGTATGAAACCAGACGGGTTCAGTGAACAAAGCATGCCAATGCCCCGACCGGATGCCCTGCGATGAGGCTTTCAAGGTCGAGGCGTTGGCCGATGACTCACTAGTCGCTCGTACGTTGAACTACGGTGTAGGGTGGTCTGGGTCGTACCTCTGGAGTTGCGCCGCTGTCGTTGACACCCTGAGAATGGGCGCGCTGGGCGTCCGGGAAGGGAGTCGAGATGGCGACGGGCAGCGCGGTGCGCCGGAGTTCCGACAGGAGGCGGTGCGCAGTTCTCTCGCGGCGCTGAGGCTGATTACGCTACGCCTCGCGTGCGAGGAGCACCGGGAGCGGGGGTTCTCCAAGCGGATCGACACGCGAGCAGCCGACCGGACCCTCGCTCAGGGTGATGCCACGTAGGTCGTCAAGAAGTTACCGCTGCCTTTCTGGCGACTCCAATGAGGTAATAGGCACAGAAACCCCGTAAACGCGGGGATTGCAAAGTTGCCGTACCTCGACCTAGTTTGAGCGTCATCTCATGAGCAGGCCCTTCGTCAACCATCCTCCCACCCGTCCGACACGTACCCACGTCGAGCGATGCAGGATTCCAGTTGGGCTGCGACATCTGCTCGCGCCGGTCGAGGGCTACGACTACACGGAGCCTCGTTGTCGCGTCTGCATGCACGAGAACAGGGACTTCATCGAGAATATGGTGTTCGCGGGCAAGACGTACAACTCCATCGCTAGGCAAACCCCGCCCGACAGACTCGGGCGCAGGCTAGACCCGCGTTCGATCTCCCGTCACGCTGCGCGGCACATGGGACTCACGCGAGGAGATAGGCGGTTCCGGCGACCCCGCGTGAGGTAACAGCGCTCCTGCCTCGTCGGCCCGTAAGTCGGCTGCTACCGTAGGACTGTCGTGGCGATGCTGAGAAAGCGCGAAGCGGCTATGAGAACACGCTTCGCGCTCCCTGTCCATGGCAGCGCGACAAACAATCGAGAGCAGTACCGGCAGGGCCGCCACCGGTTCGCGGGTCCTTTCGCACAGTCAGAGCAATCCCGCGATTGCCTTGATCGAGGCGCTGGACGAGGATGCGTGCGCTCTTTTGGCGGAGCGTCTTGGGCCGTATCTACGGTCGGTTTCCTCGCCTCCCGATGAATGGCTCGACGCGAATGCGGCTGCCGAATATCTGAGCCTGCCTCGCAGCACCCTGCACAAGCTCACCGCTGAACGCGCGATCCCGTTTGCGCAGGACGGGCCAGGGTGCAAGCTCTACTTCAAACGCTCTGCGCTTGACGCCTGGCGGGAAGGTTAGGCTGCACCGTGTATCGTCGGCACCAATCGATACAAGGTGCCCCCGCGACGTTGCACCGTCCGGGGGCGTGGCCCACGGAGGTACTAGCTCCATGAACAAGGCGAAACCTACCCCTCGCCGCGTTCGCGTTGAGAGCGGCATCTATGAACGCCCTGACGGTCGCCTCGAAATAGGCTGGCGCGACGCGCGCGGCAAGCTGCGCTGGCGCGTCGTTGAGGGAAAACTGAAGGCTGCCCGAGCAGCACTCGCCCAGGAGCACGCTAAGAGAGCCCGTGGCGAGGATTGCGGCGCTAACCCCCGCCTGACCTTCGACGAAGCGTCCGATAGCTGGTGGCGCGTCCACAGCGGGACGATTCGACCCCGCACGCAAGGGGCGTACTCCAACGGGCTCAAACATCTGCGCGCGTACTTTGGCACCCAGCGCCTATCGCGAATCACGCCCGCCGAGGTCGCGAGCTACGTGGTCGAGAAGCGAGGCGAAGGGCTCAAGGGCTGGACGATCAAAGGCCATCTCACCGTACTCTCGTCCGTGTTCAAGTATGCGTCCCGGCACCTTGGCTTTCGTGAGCCGAATCCCGTCGCGTTGCTCGAACGGGGCGAGCGTCCCAACACGGACGACGAGAAGCCCAAGCGTGTGCTTTCAAGCGATGAGCTTGCTCGGTTGCTCGCAGCCGTGCCGTCTAAGCACCGTCTGATCTTCCGAACCGCAGCGGAGGCAGGACTGAGGCTCGCGGAGGTTCTGGGGCTGACGTGGCAGGACGTGGGCTTCAGCGACCAAACGATCACGGTCGCCTTTCAGTTGGACCGACAAGGCAAGCGAGTCCCGCTCAAGACCAAAGCCTCTAGACGTGTCCTTGAGGTCACACCGCGACTGATCGGAGAACTTCGCGAGCACGCCCTCAAGACCGAGCGTCAGGAGCCTCATGCGCTCGTGTTCGTCACGTCACGCGGAACCGGCCACGATCATCGGAACATAGGCGGGCGTGTCATGGCTGGGGCGGTCAAGCGCGCTGACCTCGGAGCCGTCGAAGTCGAGGGCGAGGTGGTTCTGCCCGCGCCGACCTTTCACAGCCTCCGGCACTCGCATGGGAGCGCTCTCATTGCCCATGGCTGGGACATCGAGGAGGTCCGTGCGAGGCTCGGTCACAAGGACATCGCGACCACGCAGCGGTGCTACGTCCACGCCTTCGATGTCGCGCGCAGAAGCGACGGGCGTCGCGACAGGTTGGACAGGCTGTATGGAAACGACATGGAAACGACAAGGCGCAGCAGACGGAAGCAGACCGAGGGTGGCAGCGGTGCGAATGCCGCTAATTCGCGGGTCATCAGCGACGCGGCGTAGCAGCCTGAAGCGCCTTGGCCTGCTTGCAAAGCAGGCGCTCTCCCAGCTGAGCTATGGCCCCAGGGTTCTGAGTGTAGGAAACGGAATCCCCGGTCGGCGCCCGGGCTCGACTAGGTGTAGGGTGGGGCCGCCCCGCCCTCTCCCCCCGCGTGTGGGGGGGGGTTGGTTTTTTGGGTGTACTGCGGATGGACAAACATATCAGGAAAAAATAGGCGGGCGACTCTCCCGGTACCTCCCATTCCAGGGAATCCTCGTCGTTACCATCCGGCGGGCTGTGGCCGTCCGCGGGAACCTCGTGAGCCGGAGCCTCTAAGAGGGTCTGCTCGGGCTCCTGCTCGTGCCTGTCCAGCACCGACTGCATATCCAGCTCGGCGGTCTCCTGGCTGCCGCCCGCGGCGTTCGGTGCGCCGGCGGGCTCATCGATCGCATCGGCAGCCGCAACGGGCGACACTCCGAGGGGCTTGCCTTCGCTGCCGGTCGAAGGATCAAAGTCCTCAGGGGCGGAGGGCAGATGCTGCTCGCCCATGGCGTCCTCGTCATTGAAGACCGGCTCCAGGGCCTCCCTCTGCTCACGGGCGACCTCGCCAGGATCAGCGCCCCGGAGGCGCTTGAGCTCCAGGTGATCGCGGATGGCGTCATCGAGCAATCCCATTTCGCCGGCAAACCATACTGCGCACGCGCGATCACCTTCTGCAACTACACTTCTGTGGCCCGCGCACGGTCGCCGATGTGCGTGCTCGGGGCTATAGCTCAGTTGGGAGAGCGCCTGGATCGCACCCAGGAGGTCGCCGGTTCGAGTCCGGCTAGCTCCATTTCCCAAGACCCCTGCACAGGGGTTTGTTTGGTCAGTCGAGCCGAAGGCGCTGCTGGCCGGAGGCGTCGTAGGGTACCGCCGTCGGGGACCGCTTGACGGTTTGTTTTGCGCTCTTCTGCCTCTGCGATACAGGAGGTTGTGGTGCCGGCGAGACGCTTGCTGAACGCGGGGCTGTGCGCAGCGTAGCGTCGAGCTCGTCCCGCAAGAACACCCATCGCCGGCCGAGCTTGCGGCCCGGTAGGAGGCCGCGGCGGGCGTAGTCGAAGATCGTCGAGAGCGGCATGTGCAGCAGACCGGCAACCTCACGGACGTCGAGGACATCCTCGCGCGCGAGGCGCGGGCGGGTTGGTTTGATCTCGTGTGGCAGCAGGGCGGCCCGCACCGCCTCCTCGTGGCAGGCCACGAGCTCATCCGAGAACTCCTCAGGTGAGACGGCGAACAGGACGCTGAGCGACTTCGGCGCAGAGAACGTCAGATCGAGCGCCGCCACCTTGGGATCCCGCTCGGAGGCCCGCAGGCGCACACCCCGGTTCCTGGGATCAAGCCCCGCGATCAGCGCTCCGAACTGCTCGGCGCTCACATGGCCTGAGAGTCCGAGCGCCTTCGCCCCCGAGCCCGCCCATTCCCCCGGCGCCTCGCCCCTGCCCGAGTAGTAGTCGTCGCCACCGCCCGCGATCTGGCGCTCGTAGTAGCGGTGCTGGCCGAGTTTCCCGCGTAGGTGCATAGACCGGTCTGGCTGCCCTGGCGTCGATGCATCGTCAACGTCTGGAGAGACTCCGGGGGGGATCGCGTGCGGGAGGAGACGCGTCACACGACAGGTGGACCAACAGCTCGACGTGCCGCACGGGAACCCAGCAGGCTCTTGATGACCTCCGGGGGGCTCGGCTTGCTCAAGAGGAAGCCCTGGCCCATCTCGCAGCCCATCGCCTCGAGTGCGGCCATCTGGCTCTGCTCCTCAATGCCCTCCGCGATCACCGCCAGCGAGAGGGCTTGGCCCACGCCCAGTATGGCCTGGAGCAGCTCGCTGGCATGGATCAGCTCGCGACTCCAGCCCCCGGATTTGTTCAATGCCGCCACAAAGCTCATGTCGATCTTGAGGATGTCGACCGGCAGGCGTTGCAGACGTGAGAGAGACGCGTGTCCGGTGCCGAAGTCGTCGATCGCGACGCGCACGCCGAGCGCCCTAATAGCCCCGACGTGCTCACATGCCGCGGACACGTTCTGCATGAGCGTGGTCTCGGTGATCTCGAGCGTCAGCAACGAGGGCCTTATCCCGGAGTTCTCAAGCGCGCGGCGGACATCGTCGACGAGGTCGCTTCGGCCGAGCTGATGGGCCGAAACGTTCACTGAAACGCCAATCTCGAGGCCTTCCGCGGCCCATGCCGCCGCTTGGCGGCAGGTCTCATCGAGAACCCAGCGGCCGATCGGTACGATCAGCCCGCTCGCCTCGGCCAGCGGAATGAAGTGGCCTGGAGGCACGACGCCCCGCTGCGGATGGCGCCAGCGGATGAGCGCCTCGACGCCGACCGCCTCTCGGCTTGGCAGGTCGAAGATCGGCTGGTAGAGCAGGAAGAACTGCCTGTCCCGCAGAGCGGCGCTCAGATCTGCCTCGAGCTCCGACCTACCCGCCACCCCCGTGTTCATGCTCGGCTCGAACAGTGCGTAGCGATCCTTTCCGGCAGCCTTGGCGGCATACAGGGCGAGGTCCGCGTCACGCAGCAGGGCATCGGGGCTGGCGTACTGCCCGATTGCCATCCCGATGCTCGCGGTCACCGAGAAGACCTCACGGCCATCGTTGAGCTCGACGGGTTGGCGTAGGGATTCGGTGATGCGATCAGCGAGAATGTCGAGTATCGCATCGTCGGCTGGCGAGTCGACGAGGACGACGAACTCGTCCCCAGCAAGCCGGCCTACGGTGTCCTGCTCGCGCACCGTGCTCTGCAGGCGCTCTGCCACGGCCATCAGGAGCAGGTCTCCGGCCGCGTGCCCGAGGTTGTCGTTGACGTGCTTGAAGCCGTCGATGTCGATGAATAGAGCGCCCGCGTAGGTGCCCTGCTGGCGCGCAGTGCGCGCTAGTAGCTGCTTGGCGCGGTCCAGCACGAGCGCGCGGTTGGGCAGTCCGGTGAGTGCGTCGTGCGTCGCCTGGTGGGAGAGCTCGCGCGTCTTCTCGTGCACGAGCGCCAGCGCGCGGCGCCGGCCCGTCGCCAATAGCAGGATGAACGAGCTCGCCAGCAGCGTCAGCAGAACGCCGGCCAGCAAGCAAAGCAGCGCGTTCGGTCGATTGAACAGCACGCTCGAGACCCGCGGCGTGAACGTCTGCAAGACCCAGCTTGAGTGGGCCGCGGGCACACTGTGAACGACCAGCGTGTCCGTCATCGCGCCCTGCGGGATCCGGCCGTGCGAGAACACGACGTGCGAGGTCGGCAAGCTGAAGCCGAACTTCACCGCAACGTTCGGGTGGCCTTCCAGGGCGCGGCTGATGACCACGTCGGGCACCAGCAGCTCCCCCAGCCACCCCAGGAACGCTCGCCGTCTCGCCGCCACGGTGCGTGGGGGCGTCCCCGTGCTGTAGACGGGCGTCGCAACCCCCAGCGTGGTTTTTCCCGCCAGCGTGACCGGGGCGTAGTTGGGGGCACCGGCGTCGCGGTCGTACATCATCGTCGGCGCCAGCGCGCACCAGTCGACGCCCAGCGGTACGTACGCTTCAGCGCCGCGGGCCATCCCCGCGGCTGCCAGGCAGTAGAACGATCGACCTTCGCTCGGGACCACCCCCGCTTCGAAGGCCCCCTGGCTGCGCGCTCCAAACGGACGGATCGGATCCTTCGCCTGGCGCGCCTTGAACGCCGCCAGCCGCGATGCCGGAACGAGGACGTCGAAGCCAGTGTTCTCGAGCTCCGGGAATCGCCGCATCGCTTCCACCGATTCGATCCAGCGATCGAACGCCACCGGGGTGCGCGCCGCCGGGCTCGTCACCACGTGCGCGCTCGTGTCCACGACCAGGTCTTCCTCGCGGCTGATCGACAGCTTCAGCGAGGAGGCGATCTCATCGGAGGCGAAACGGAACATGTCCCGCGCGTTCTTCGCTTCGCTGTTCGCGAGCGACTGCGCTAGCAGAACAGACGACGTCAAGCCCACCAGCACGATCAGGAGGGTCAGGGGAAGCCAGATCCCGAGACGGGTCCGGCCGGCCGAGAGCAGGTGGCGCAACGCGAGCATCCTCAACCTCCACCGCGGGGCCGCTCGGCGTTTGATCGGGGCTCTTGGCTCGTCGGGGTGCTCCTCATGATCTCTCGCCGGCGTTCGCTTCCGACGTTCCTTCAGATCGGAATCGGACCCCGCCTTGACACGCAGACCGCTCGCGGGTGGACGGATAATTCACGCGGTCTGGTGCATTGCAACGCGCCATGCGGAAGTCACCTCATCGACGTCGACTCTCGACAAGGCCGATGAGGACCTACCTAACGCCTCGCTTTCGCTACGTGACTTCCACCCGGCGAACGAGGAGCCCCATGAACTTCAAGACCGACCTAAACCTCGACAGTCACCCGCTCGTCCCCCGGCGGCGTACCGTCACCGTTCTCTCAAGGCCCACTGCGCTCGCCGCTGGCGCTGCGCTCATCCTCGCTGCCGCCGGCTGCGGGGGCGGCGGCAAGAGCAGTGCGAGCACCGCTGCGAGCACCGCGCCCGGCGCGCCCGCCAAGGCCGAATACGTCGCAAAGGCAAACGCCATCTGCAACGCCACCAACGGCCCTCTCGCCGCCACCGCGCTCAAGCTCGCCAGCCACCCCAGCCCCGTCGAAGCCGCGCACATCATCGCCGGTAGCTTCATCCCCCAGATCAAGTCTCAGTTGAGTCAGATCCAAGCGATCGGGACGCCCGCCGGCGGCCAGGCCACCATCACGACGATGGACCGCCTGCTCGCCGGTGACGTCGCCAGGATCGAGAAAGACCCCGCGCTCGCCGGCCCCGCCGCCTTCGACGACTTCGCCAAAGTCGCCCATGGCTACGGGCTCACCGCCTGCGCTCCACTCAGCTGAACACCGCTGGCTGGCCATGCGTGCCGCGCCGCCCGCGCATGCGGGCCGGCGCGGGCGCCCTGCTGCAATTCAGGCTCGCGCAGCTAGCTCGCCGTCTCGATCGCAACAGTCGCTCCTGCTCGGGACGAGCTCGAGTCGTCAGCGGCCCGAGCAGTGGCGCTCCCGCATTGCTTGGCTGGCAGGAGCGAGCGTGACCCGGCTCGGTGCGCGAGCAGTGCCTATCGCCGAAAGCAACAGTGCAGTACGCCTTCACGCTGCTGGTTCGGACGACTCGCGAGCGTCTTGCCCAGCGTTCGCGAGACTCCTCCTTCGCCATGGCTAAGCGAGCGTCAGCCCGCCGGAGGGCGGACCACTGCTCGTCATCCCGAGCGACCCTGTTGGCTCCCTCTGCAGCGGCGACCGCTTCGCGACGAAAGAAAGCATCTCTGCTAGCGCGGTCAAGGACGGAATCGCTAGCGTCTGGACTCCGAGCGGGTCGCCTGATGCAAGCTTTCGCGACGGTTTCACGATGGCTGCACGCTGGCGCGCGATAGTAAGCGCAGATGAGTGCCGACTCGGTCGTCCTCTCGCCCCACTTCGATGACGCGGTGCTCTCGTGCTGGCATCTGCTGGTGGGCACCGGCGAGGTGCTCGTGGTGAATGTCTTTGCGGGCGAGCCCCCCGCGGGGGTGCTCGGCTGGTGGGACCGGTTCGCGGGTGCGAGCGACTCCGCCGCGGCAGTTCGCGGGCGCATCGCGGAGGACCGCAGGGCGCTCGCGCTCGCCGGGCGGGCGCCCGTGAACCTGCCGTTCTTCGACAGCCAGTACCGCGAGGCCGACCAGGCCCCGGCAGAGATCGTCGAGGCACTGCGGGGAGTGATCGTCGCGGGCGCCCGGATATATGCACCCGCGAGCCTCGGCGATCACCATCGCGACCATACCGCCGTGCGGGCCGCCGCGCTGGCGCTGCACGCAGAGGGCGCCAACGTCACGCTGTACGCCGACCTGCCTCACGCGACCGTGCTCGGATGGCCCCGGTGGGTGCTCAACGGGGGGTCCTCCTCGGGCGCGGATCGGGCAGCCGAGCAATGGGCGAGCCAGCTCGAGGCGACCGGGCTGCCACCCGGGCAGATGGCAGTCGCGGCGCATCGGCTGCGGGAGGAGGACTACGCCCGCAAGCTCGAGGCGGTGCTTGCCTATAGGAGCCAGAGGAGGCCGCTCGAGCGAGCATTCGGATCCTCCCTAGAGGATCCCCAGCTGCTTGGCATTGAGGTCGACTGGCGACTGCCGCTAGTGGCCTAGCGTCGGGCCCGGCTGCGCGATCTCGGCGAGCGCGTGCTCGCGAAAGCGCGCGGCGATCTGCTCGTCGCCGGCCGACGCGGCCATCGCATCGATCAGCTCGCGTGCGCTGCGGGCGTGATCCTCGGCCTCCTCGGACCTGTCCGCCGCGGCGGCCACGCGGGCGAGCCCGGCCTCGATCTGCCAGCGCTCGCAGATCGGACCGTCGCGCCCGGCCGCATCGGCGCTACGCGCGAGCATCTGCGCCGCCGCGGCCCAGTCGCCGCGAGCCTCGGCGCAGCGGGCGAGAACACGGGCGGTCGTTACGATCGACCTGCACGCGCCGCTGCGCTCCCACGCCTGCAGGCGGGCCTGCATCATCGTCTCGGCGCGCAAGACCTCGCCGGCGGCGAGCTGCGTCTCGGCGATAGCGCAGTAGGCACGCTCGCCCCAGAAGTCGACGGTGCCGGGCGGCGTGGTGACACCCTCGGCGATCTGCTGCGCGCGCTCGGCGAGGGCGCGCGCCTGTGGCTCGTCGCCCGCCATCCGCGTCGCCGACGAGAGCCCCCCCAGGCAGCGGAAGGTCTGCCCACGCGCGCGGTTGCGCTCGGCGGCGGCAAGCCCGCGTTCGAGGACGGCCACTGCCTCGGCGGCGGCGCGGAGGTCCAGAAGGGGCGTAGCGAGCGCCGCCGCGGCCCAGCCGAGCCAGTCCGCGCCCGGTGTGTCCGCGCGCGTGATGGCCTCGCCGCCGTAGGCGAGCGACCGCGCGTAGTCGCCGCGGCAGCGCGCGATCCAGCTCGACACGTCACGTATCAGCACGCCGCTGTTGGGGTCGCCGATGCGCTCGCTGATGGCCAGCGCCTCGGCGACGCGCCGCTCGGCCTCGGACCAGTCGCAGCGCTCCGCCGGCGCGTAGGAGGACTCCATCAGTGTCCACTGCAGGAAGTAGTGGTCGCCGCGCTCGCGCTGGGACCGTTCGAGCTCAGCGCACAGCTCCTCCAGGCGCTCGATGTCGCCGAGCTGGAGTGCGACGAACTTGAGGCTGTCCATCGCGCGGCTGACGGCGATGTCATCGCCGGCTGCGTGTGCGATCGCGAGCGCGCGCTCACCCAGCTCGACCGCCTCGGCGAACTCCAGCTCGTTGGCTAGCACCAGCGAGAGCCGGTTGAGCGCGCTCACCCGGCCCGTCTCGTCGCCGAGCTCCTCGGCCAGCGCCAGAGCCCGTTCGTGACAGCGTAGGGAGGCCTGCGGGTCTCGCACGTGCCAGTGCAGTCCGAGGGCGTTGTGCACGTGCATCTCACTCGCGCGGGCGCCCGCGGCGCGGGCGCCCTCCAGCGCGTGTTCGAGGTCCGCCAGCGCTTTTTCGGGCTCGCCGAGCAGTTCGAGCATCCATGCGCGAGCGCAATAGAGGTCGCGGATCGACTCCTCCGAGGCGGCTGTCATGCCCAGCATCTCGCCCGCCACGATCGCTCCCTCCAGGTTCTCCAGCGCCGTCTCGTGCGCGTGGACCCGTTCGGCCGCCGCGGCGGCCTGGCGGTGGTAGTCGAACGCCTTGTGCAGCTCGCCGGCGGCGCGGTAGTGGTAGGCGAGCGTGCCGGCGCGCTCGTCGGGACGATCCGTGGGCGCCTCCTCGATCGCCGCGGCGATCCGCCCGTGGATGGCCGCCTTCCTCGTCCCCGAGAGCTGCCCGTAGATCGTCTCGCGAAAGAGCGCGTGCGAAAAGCTGAGCCGTCCCACCAGCTGCGCGAACTCGACAAGGACGTCCGCGTCGATCGCCTCCTCGACGAGATCGATGAGACGATCGCGTGGGTGCTCGAGCACGCGCTCCAGCACGTCTAGCTCGAAGTCGCGGCCGGCGACGGCAGCCACCGAGAGGACCTGGCGGCAGTCATCGCCTAGCCCGCGTAGGCGGCGCAGCAACAGATCCTTGACGCTGTCGGGCACGCCGCCAGCCGCCACATCCCAATCGGACTCTGCGCTGAGGTCGTGCAGCAGCTCCTCGATGAAGAACGGGTTGCCCTCGCTGCGATCGGCGACGCGACGCACGAACCTGCGCGGCGCCCGTCGCCCCGCGCGCCCGGCGATCAGCTCGGCAACCTCAGCCTCGGCGAGCCCCGCCAACGCCAGCAGCTCGACCGACCGTGAGCGGCGCAGCTCAGCCAGCGCCTCGGCGAGCGGGTGCTCGTCGCAGACCTCGACGGGGCGGAAGCTGCCGAGGACCATCAACGGCGTGTCGCGCGCTGACCTCGCAAGGTGGCGCAGCAGCAGCAGGCTCGGCTGATCGGCCCAGTGCAGGTCGTCCAGGAACAACACCATCGGGCGGACGTGTGCGGCATCGACGAGCAGCGCACAGACCGCCTCGAACAGGCGGAAGCGCTCCTGCTCGGCGCCCGGGCCGGTCGGGGCGGAGGGGCCGCGCGCATCTTCCAGCTCCGGCACGATCGCGGCGAGCTGCACGCGCCGGGGCGTGACCTGCACGGCCAGTTCGGCGGGGGGACAGCAGGCGACGTAGTGGCGCAGCGCCTCGACGAACGGCTGGTAGGGGACGAGCGTCTCCTCGTGGCAGCTTCCAGCCAGCACCGTCGCGCCCTGCTCGTAGGCGGCGCGGGCGAACTCCCTCGCCAGGCGCGTCTTGCCGATCCCGGGCTCGCCCGCGAGCATCACGGCGCGGAAGCCACGCTCGCGCACGGTGTCCCATGCTGCCTTCAGCATCGCCGTCGCGTCGGAGCGCCCGACGAACGCACCGCTGTCCCCGCCGGCCAGCAGCGCCGGCAGCGGCACGCGCTGCTCGGAGGACGGCTCCCACACCACCTCGCTGGCGGCGACCGGCTCGGCGACGCCCTTCAGCGCGAAGGGGTCGAGCGGACGGTATGAGAACCCGCCGCGTGTGCCGACGAGCCCCCGCACCAGTTCGGTGGCGAGGATCTGACCCGGGGCGCCGGCGTCGCACAGTCGCTTGGCCATCACCACCGGCGTGCCGAAGTAGTCGCCCTCGTCGCGGATCGGCTCGCCGACGTTCAGGCCGATGCGCACCGCGAACGCCAGCTCGCCGCCAGCGCGGGCGCGGTGCACGGCCTGCTGAATAGTGATCGCGCAGGCGATCGCGTCCACCGCGCTGACGAACGCCACCATCAGCCCGTCGCCGAGGTTCTTCACCTCCTCGCCGCCGTGCATCGCCGCCGCCTCGCGCAGCAGGGCGAAGTGTGCGCGGCGCAGCCGCTCGCCTTCCTCGTCGCCGAGTCTCTGCAGCGTCTCCGTCGAGCCGACCTGGTCGGTGAACAGCAGCGTAACTGTGCCGGTCCTGCGCTCGCCCTGCGCCGCGGGGACAGACGGTTCGGGCGACGGCGAACCGCCTTGCGGCGGGAGAGAGTCGGCTGGTGGGGGAGGTCCCGATGCGGGCGGCGGCGAGGTGGGAGCAGCCGCAGCGCTCGCGCCCGCGCGGATCTGCTCCACAAGCTCGCGCGTGGCGGTGGAGGGCACGATCCCCAGCTCGGAGGCGAAGCGGTCGGCGAGGCGGCGGTAGGTGGTGAGCGCCCCCGAGCGATCCCCGTTCACAGCGAGGCGGCGGATCAGCTCGCGGTGGGCCTCCTCGGAGAGCGGGTCGAGCATGGCCTGCCGGCGCGTGAGCGCGATCGCCGCGGCGAGGTCTCCAGCGGCTTGCGCGGCAGCGGCCATCCGCTCGAGCAACGCCACCAGCCGCGCACGGTGCTCCTCGCGTCGCTCATAGATCCAGTCGTCGTCGAGGTCGGCGAGCAGCTCGCCGTCCGAGAGCTCGAGCGCGTCCTCCAGCTGGCCGGCGGCGAGCAGCCGCTCGAACTCGCCCACGTCGGTCCACACGTCGTCGGGTCCGGCGAGCGCGACTGCCTCGCGGGTGGCCAGCAGGTAGCGGTCGGCTTCGGGGCCGAGCGCACGCCGCAGCGCCGAGAGGGCGCTGCGCAGGCTCGTGCGCGCGCTCTCGTCGAGCACGTCCGGCCAGAACCGCGCTGCGAGCTGGCCGCGGGGATGGCTGCGCCGCTCCAGCGCGAGCAGACCCAGCAGCGAACGCGCCCGTCGGCTCGCGGGCAGCTCGATCTGCTTGCCGTCCGCCTCGAGCGTCAGCTCCCCCAGCAGCTGGACGCGCAGCATGGACGAAGCCTACGCGGATTCACGGGCCTTTCGCGCGCGCTTCGCGCTGGTGCCACGGGGCCCTGTGAGAGTCGCTCTCACAAGCAAAGACCGCGAAGGGAGACACAGATGGCTACCGAAGTGCAGCTTGACCAGCAGAAGCTCGAAGCGTTCGTCGAGCGGATCGTGCTCGATGCAGGAACCGCGATGCGTGGAGGGCTGACCTACATCGGCGACCGCCTCGGCATCTTCTCCGCGCTCGCGCAGTCGGGACCGGTGACAGCTGCGGAGCTTGCGCAGAGGACGGGGCTCGACGAGCGTTACCTGCGCGAGTGGCTGGGGTCGATGGCGACCGCCGAGTACCTCGAGCACGACAGCGAGGACGACACCTACCTGCTGCCGCCCGAGCACGCGCTGCCGCTCGCCGACGAGGAGTTCCCGCTCTTCACCGGCGGGCTGTTGCAGATGGTCGTGCCGACCGTGACGGTCGCGCCGCAGGTGGCCGAGGCGTTCAAGACGGGCAGCGGTGTCACACAGGATCGCTACCTGCCGGACATGTACGAGGCGATCGAGCGTCTGACCGCCCCGTGGTACAAGCACCACCTCGTCCAGACCTGGATTCCGGCGCTGCCCGGCATACAGCAAAAGCTCGAGCAGGGGGGCTCGGCCTGTGACGTCGGCTGCGGGTCCGGTCGAGCGCCGATCACGATCGCCAGGGCGTTCCCCGCGGCCGAGCGTGCACGGCTATGACGTGCATGCCGGCTCGATCGATCGAGCGCGCGCGAACGCTCAGGCAGAGGGCCTCGCCGAGCGGGTGACGTTCACCGTCGCAGACGGCGCCGAGCTGCCGGAGGGCGCGTTCGACCTCGTCAGCACGTTCGACGTGGTCCACGACTCCGTCGACCCGGTGGGGCTGATGAGCGCGGTCCGGCGGGCACTGCGAGAGGACGGCACCTACCTGATGCTGGAGATGAACGCCTCCGGCGAGGTCGAGGAGAACCGCAACCCGCTGGGCAAGTTCCTCTACAACGTCAGCACCCTCTACTGCATGACGACCTCACTCGCCCACGGCGGCGCGGGAATCGGCGCGTGCATGGGCGAGGACAAGGCGCGCGAGCTTGCCTACGCGGCCGGTTTCGCGCACTTCCGCAAGCTCCCCATCGAGGACCCGTTCTCGGTCCTCTACGAACTGAAGGCATAGAGACATGGAGCAAGAACGCGGCGACCCGGAAGGGCCGCCGCGTTGACTACACGGCGAAAACAGACCATCTTGTGAGATAGAGGCGGCGACATGGCAATTCAAACTGGGACGAACGCGAGGCTGCTAGCGGGCGAGAGGCTCAGCGCCCGCACCGAGCAGACCCGCGCTCGCTATCCCGACGAAGAGGGCTACGTCGAGCGCGACGGCGTGCGCGTGTTCTACGAGCTCTACGGCGAGGGCGAGCCGACGGTGCTGCTGCTGCCGACGTGGTCGATCGTGCACTCTCGCTTCTGGAAGGGTCAGATCCCCTACCTGGCACGCCACTGCCGGGTGATTACCTTCGACGGGCGCGGAAACGGCCGCTCTGACCGCCCGTCCGGCGGCGCGGCCTACCACCCCGACGAGTTCGTGCTCGACACACTCGCAGTGATGGACGCCACCGCCACCGCGCACGCGAGCCTCGTCGCCCTGTCGTGCGGCGCGCGGTGGGCCACGATCCTCGCCGCCGAGCACCCCGAGCGCGTCGACTCGATCGTCTGCATCGGCCCCGCGCTCGCGCTCGCGCCGAACCACCCCGAGCGCCAGCAGCACGCCTTCGACGAGCCGCTCGACACCGACGAGGGGTGGGCGAAGTACAACAGTCACTACTGGCGCAGGGACTACCGCGGCTTCCTCGAGTTCTTCTTGCGCAAGTGCGTCAACGAGCCCCACTCCACCAAGCAGATCGAGGACGGCATCGCGTGGGCGCTCGACACTGACCCCGAGGTGCTCGCGGACACCACGCGCGGGCTCGGGCTGCCGACGCGCGAGCCGGTGCGCGAGACGTGCGCGCGGATCGCCTGCCCGACGCTCGTGATCCATGGCGACCTGGACCTCGTGCGCGCGCACGCGCAGGGGAAGGCGCTGGCGGAGGCGACGAACGGCGTGCTGGTGACGCTCGAGAACGCCGGGCACATGCCCACCGGGCGCGACCCCGTCAAGGTCAACCTGCTGCTGCGCGACTTCCTGTGCCCGCCCGCGCCGCCGCGGCGCTGGCAGCGCGCCGCCTCGCGCGCCAAGCGGGCACTGTACATCTCCTCACCGATCGGCCTCGGCCATGCCCGCCGCGACGTGGCGATCGCCGACGAGCTGCGCAAGCTGCACCCCGACCTGGAGATCGAGTGGCTCGCCCAGCACCCCGTCACGGCTGTCCTGGAGGAACGCGGCGAGCGGGTGCACCCGGCCAGCGCGCAGCTCGCCGGCGAGTCCGCGCATATGCAATCCGAGGCCAGCGCACACGAGCTGCCGTGCTTTCAGGCGTTCCGGCGGATGGACGAGATCCTGCTCGCCAACTTCATGGTCTTCCACGACGTCGTGCGCGAGCGCCACTACGACCTGTGGATCGGCGACGAGGCGTGGGATCTCGACTACTTTCTGCACGAGAACCCCGAGCTGAAGTCGGCCGCCTACGCGTGGCTGACCGACTTCGTAGGCTTCCTGCCGATGCCCGACGGCGACGCGCGCGAAGCGGCGCTCACCGCCGACTACAACGCCGAGATGATCGAGCAGATCGCTCGCTACCCGCGCGTGCGCGACCGCTCGATCTTCGTCGGCGACCCCGACGACATCGTCCCGGGCACGTTCGGAGCGTCGCTGCCGTCGATCCGCGAGTGGACCGAACGCCACTACAGCTTCTGCGGCTACGTCACCGGGTTCGACCCTAGGGCCTTCGCCGATCGCGACGCGCTGCGAGCCGAGCTCGGGTACCTCAGCGACGAGCAGGTGTGCGTCGTTACGGTCGGTGGCTCGGGCGTCGGCGCGCCGCTGCTGCGGCGCGTGATCGAAAGCTTCCCGCAGGCGAGCCGGCTCGTGCCGCGGCTGCGCATGGTGGTGGTCGCCGGTCCGCGCATCGACCCCGCCACCCTGCCGGCGCACGACGGGCTGGAGATCCGGCCAGTCGTCGCGGACCTTCACCGGCACCTCGCCGCGTGCGACGTGGCGATCGTGCAGGGCGGGCTTACGACCTCCATGGAGCTGATCGCCAACCGCAGGCCGTTCCTGTACTTCCCGCTGCGCAACCACTTCGAGCAGAACCTCCACGTTCGCCACCGTCTCGAACGCTACGGCGCCGGGCGCCCGATGGACTACGAGAACTCACCGCCGGAGAAGA
This sequence comes from uncultured Solirubrobacteraceae bacterium, assembly GCA_963730575.1. Lineage (GTDB taxonomy): Bacteria > Actinomycetota > Thermoleophilia > Solirubrobacterales > Solirubrobacteraceae > Palsa-744. Next base: position 340,588 of record CAVSSG010000002.1, on the reverse strand, counting down.
TCGCGGCAGCCATCGCCGAGGAGATCGACCGTCAGGTGGACTACCGCGAGGTGCAGGTGGACGGAGCGGCGAAGGCGGCGCGGCTGATCGCCGAGCTCCTCGAAGGAGGGCAAGCAAGATGACAACCGATACGAGGACAGGACCGCGGCCGCTCGGCGTGGAAGAACTCCTGGGTGTGGAGGCGACCCGGGCGCGCTACCCCGACAGCGAGGGCTACGTCGAGCGCGAGGGCGAGCGTCTCTTCTACGAGGTCTATGGCGAGGGCGAGGAGACGCTGTTCCTGATACCGACGTGGTCGCTGATCCACTCTCGCCACTGGAAGATGCAGATCCCCTACTTCGCGCGCCACTTCCGGGTGCTGACGATGGACGGCCTAGGCAACGGTCGCGCCGACCGCTGCCGCGATCCGGTCCGCTACGGGCCCGGGGAATTCGCGCGTGATTGCGTCGCCGTGATGGACGCGAGCGGGACCGAGAGCGCTGTAATGGTCAGCCTCTCGCGCGGGGCGCAGTATCTACTCGAGCTGGCGCGGCTCGCGCCCGAACGCGTACTCGGCGCAGCCTTCATCGGCCCGATGTTCCCCTACACGCCGTCGCATTGGTCGTTCTTGCTCCATCCGTGGACAAGCTCGGTCTTTCAGCGGCGCATGCACGTCTACCGCTGGTGGGGGCGCATGAACGCGGTCCACTGGTACCAGGACTACCCCGACTTCGCGCAGTGGTTCATCTCGCGATGCCTTCCCGAGCCGCATTCGACCAAGGCGATTGAGGACGGGGTGGGATGGGCACTCGATACCGATCCTGAGACGCTGATCGCGACGGCGCTGGGCCGGTGGCTGCGCGATCGCCGCACCCTCCGCGGGTTGGCACAGAATCTGGGCTGCCCGATGCTTGTTGTCAGCGGCAGTCGCGACCGGATCACGCCGCCGCGCGACGGCCGGGCGCTGGCCCGCCTTGGACGGGGCGAGCTGGAGGTCGTCAAGGGCGCCGGCCACTTCCCGCACGCGCGCAAGCCGGTGCAGGTCAACCTGGCGCTGCGCGACTTCGCTGAGGATGCGTTTGGGCGAGCGCGCACGCCGCGCGACCCTACCGTGCACCGCCCCGACGACCGTCCCCGCGCCCTCTACATCTCCTCGCCGATCGGGCTGGGCCACGCCCAGCGTGACGTCGCGATCGCCCGCGAGCTGCGCCGCCTGCAACCGGACCTCGAGATCGATTGGCTCGCCCAGGACCCGGTCACCCGGGTGCTCGAGGCGGAGGGCGAGCGCATCCACCCCGCCAGCGCTCATTTGGCGAATGAGTCCCATCACATTGAGTCGGAGTCCGCAGAGCACGACCTGCACTGCTTCCAGGCGCTGCGTCGGATGGATGAGGTCCTGGCCGCCAACTTCATGCTCTTCCACGACGTCGTGCGGGATGAGCGCTATGACCTATGGATCGGGGACGAGGCGTGGGAGCTGGACTACTACCTGCATGAGAACCCGCGCGAGAAGCGGGTCCCATTCGCATGGCTGACCGACTTCGTCGGCTTCCTGCCGATGGACGACGGGGACAAGCGTGAGCGCTTCTTGACCGCCGACTACAACGCCGACATGGTTGACCACGTCGCCAATCACCCGGAGGTCCGCGACCAGGCCCTGTTCGTGGGGAACCCGGACGACATCGTCCCCGAGCGACTCGGGCCCGAACTGCCGATGATTCGCGACTGGACCGAGCGCAACTTCGACTTCACGGGCTACGTGACCGGTTTCGACCCGGCAGACCTCGGCGAGCGCACCAAGCTGCGCGCCGAGCTCGGCTACGGCGACGACGAGCGCGTCTGCATCGTCACCGTCGGTGGGTCGGGCGTCGGCGCCCACCTGCTGCGCCGGGTCATCGCGGCTTTCCCGGAGGCCAAGGAGCGCGTCCCCGAGCTGCGCATGATCGTCGTCGCCGGCCCCCGCATCGACCCCGAGTCACTCCCCTCCCATACCGGGCTCGAGGTGGTCCCCTACGTCCACAACCTCTACCGGCATTTGGCTGCCTGCGACCTGGCAGTGGTGCAGGGCGGGCTGACCACGGCGATGGAGCTGACAGCACAGAAGCGGCCATTCCTCTACTTCCCGCTACGCCACCACTTCGAGCAGAACTTCCACGTCCGCCACCGGCTCGAACGCTACGGGGCCGGTCGCCGCATGGACTTCGATGACTCCCCGCCGGAGCAGATCGCCGCGGCGATCGCGCAGGAGATTGGCCGCGACGTCGACTATCGCGACGTGGAGGTCGACGGCGCCGCGAGAGCGGCCCGGAGCCTCGCCGAGCTGCTCTAGCGGGGAATGGTCTCGCGAGACCGCAACACCTGAGCCAAGCGCGGCCGTCGATACCGCTTCGCCAGGCGAAGGAGGCGTCTCCGGGCCACCGGCCAGCACTTTCGAGAATCGTCCGTATCTGTGCAGGGGTCCCGTGTCAAGCGCGCGCAGGCTTGTTGTTGTTTCGTTGACGTCGGGGAGTCTTTAGAGCTCCTCGACGCTCGTGCTCGTTAGCGCCGGCGGCGGTGCTCTGTCACGCGTGGGCCAGCCCGTGGGCAGCGCGTAGCGTGTGACAGGCGCCGTGCTGACGCTGTTTGTCGGTGAGTGCGCGCGGGCGCCCAGCCGTATCTCGGTCCACGACCCTGCCGTGCGGCGGGTCGGCGACATGATGGTTGATGGGGTGATCCCGCTGGGGTAAGCATTGCGGCCGCTCAGTCGTTGGAGGCCGTCCACGCAGGCGTGGCGGCAGGACGATGCCGGGAGCCGGCCGCGGTGCATCGGATTGAGCGAGGGCTGCGCGCGCACGACCGTTTCAGGCGGGCTGAAGCGCCTGCTCGCCGAGCTCGCGCAGGGTGTGGTAGCTGCGCTTGAGCAGCTTGCGCGCGAGCGCAAGGCAGGCGCGGTTGCCGCCGAGTCGCTCGGCCGCCTGCAGGTAGTACTCGCGGTCGGGGCTGCTCGTGCGGTGAGCAGACTGGGCGGCCTCGTATAGCGCCCAGCGCAACGCGGGCGGTCCCTGGCGGGAGAGGTGGCCGGGAGCGCGGCGCTGATCGGACTGGTGGACGGTGATGTCCAGGCCCGAGTAGCGGACCGCCTCGCGCGAGGAGGAGAACCGCCGTGCGTCGCCGAGCTCGGCGAGGATCGTGACCGCGGTCAGATGACCGATCCCGTAGAGACCCATCAGCGCCTTGCAGCCTGGCTGGCGCCGGGCGTAGGCGCGCAGCTCCTTGTCCATCGGCGCGAGCTGAGCATCCACGGCGCCTATCATCTGCAGCGCGACCGTTACCTGCTCGCGCGCGGTTGCCGGCAGCTCGAGGCTCTGAAGCCACTCGCGACCCATCCCGGTCAACAGACCGACGCCATGGTGGTGCGGAGCGCCGTGGTGGTAGAGCACCGCGTGAATCCGCTGCTGCCACTCCCCCCGCTCGTCGATGAGCGTATGGCGCAACCGCACGCGCGCGCGTAGATCGAGGATGTGCTCAGGCGCGATCCACGACTCCGGCAAGCGACCCACCATCACCAGCTCGCGCAACAGCCGCGCGTCAGCACGATCGGTCTTCGCGCGCTTCTTGCGCCCTCGTCTCGCGGCGGTCTCCGCCGGCTCGGCCAGATGTACCCTCGCGCCTACCCGGTGCAGCTCCTCCACGACGAAACGCCACCCGGTGGTTGCCTCCAAGGCCACCTCGAGCTCCGGACCATCAAAGCGCGCCAAGAACTTGCGCACGCTCTCGCGATGCGCCGGGGCGACCCGCGAGCGGGTGACCTCGCCCGTCACCGTGTCGACCCACTCCGCAGTGATCTGTGCTCTGTGCTGGTCGAGTCCCATTACGATTGCCATCTGGGGCCTCCTCAAGCTCCATGGTTTGAACACCTACGCGGACTATCCGCGCTTGAGCTGAGGAGGTCCCTGCTCATGCCATCGTTGCGCGCGTCTGCCGCGCTGTGGGGCGGACGCTCGCTGGGTTCTCAAAGCGGTCGCCAGATCGCGCGGCCCGCGCAGCAGTGCCCGCACCCTGACGGCTTTGCCGCACCCAGCCTGACGCTCAGCCCGGTGTGTGGTCGCCGGGTCCAGGCTTACGATGACGGGTCCGGGCAGCACACCGGGCCGAACCTGTTGAGGGATTGGATGGACGATAGTCAGTGGATCGCAACGAGGACGCCGGAGTTCCGCGCGTTCCACGATCGGGTCAAGGTCGCCACACGGCTCTCCTCCAAGCTCAGCGAATACCATATGGACGAAGCGGAGGTGATCCAGAAGGTTTTCGAAGAGCTGATCGGCAAGGCGGTCGGCGACACCTTCAATCTCATCCCTCCCTTCTACGCGGATTACGGGCTGAACATCACGGTCGGCCGAGCCGTCTTCATCGGCCACGAATGCGCGTTCACGGGCCACGCAGCCATCGACATCGCAGACGAGGTCATGATCGCTCACAAGGTCAACCTGATCACAGCCGGTCATCCCGTAGAGCCCGACAAACGCAAGGCGTATATCACCGCTGAGCCGATCACCATCGCTACAAACGTCTGGATCGGAGCTGCCGCCACGATCCTTCCGGGTGTGAGCATCGGAGCCGACGCTGTCGTCGCAGCCGGCGCAGTCGTCACGCATGACGTCCCTCCGGCAACGCTCGTGGCGGGTGTCCCGGCGACCGTTATCCGGCGCCTGTAAGAGCACGAGGAGCGAGCCGATGGCAGCCACCGACGCCCCTAGTTCACAGCGCTTCTACCATGGCACACGGCCGACCTGACGCCGGGAGACCTAATCGAGCCCGGTTATCGCTCGAACTTCGGGGCGCGGAAGCAGGCAGGCTACGTCTATCTGACCGGTAGCCTGGACGCAGCCGCTTGGGGAGCTGAGCTGGCGCTCGGAGCGGGTCCTGGCAGAATCTATGAAGTGGAACCGACAGGGCAGATCGTGGATGACCCCAATCTGACGGACACGAAGTATCCGGGTAATCCAATACGGTCATACCGCTCGCGGGAGCCGTTGCTGGTCATCGGCGAGCACACGGGCTGGCAAGGTCACTCCCGCGAAGTGATCAAGGCGATGAAAGACAGGATTGCTGGCCTTGAGCCCCTTGAGGGCTCGTAGCCAGACGCCCTGCGAGACGCGCACGCGCTCGCTTTTGGAGGCGGGCGACTGCCCGAACCGGTGCGCCGCGCGCTTTCGCCCTGTACGAGTTGCGCTTGCTGAGGCCGGCTGCGGCGAGACTACTGCTCTTCCCGGGGCGAGCGTCTGGCGGGCGCTTTCGTTGGCTACCGCTCTCCGAGGCAACGCGGGCGTCCCGGCCCTCGTTTACGCGCCTTTCGGGCGGTCGGCGTCTCGCTGGGAATGACGTATTGAGGACCAAGCAGGACGGAGCGGACTGCGGTAGCAGTCGCAGTTGGCGCGGCGGTTTCGGGGCCTTAGTGGTAGCGGTCGAAGTCGGCCGGCCAGGGCATCGGAAACAGATGACGGTAGGGCCGCGCGTCCGTGATCACCTTGGCGAAGGACGGCCGGCGTGCCAGCCCGCGGTAGTAGTGCGTAAGTTGCGGGTGCACGTCCTCATTCCACGGGTGTATAGCCAGCGCGTAGAACAGGCCCGGAGCGGCGGAGCAGTCGGCGATCGTGAACGTGTCGCCGGCTAGAAACTCGTGCTGGGCGAGCTGCGTCTCGATCATGCCGTAGACCATGTCAAGCCGGCCGCGCGCGTGGGCGACGGTGCGCTCGTCGAACCGCTCCTCGAATGTGTCGACGACGATCGCCTGGACGGCGTCGGAGATGTACTTGTCGCAGAGACGGTCCCACTTCCGGGCTTCCAGCGACGGCACAAGCTCGGCGCCAGCGACGTGCTCGATGATGATCGAGCTCTCGCCGATGATCTGGTCGCCGTCGCGCAGCACCGGAATTGACGCGGGCGGCCACAGCTCGGCCAGCTCCGCGCGGTCGAAGTCACGCTGCTCCTCGAGGACGTCGTAGGCCACGCCTAGCTCGTTGAGCGCGACCAGGACCTTCTGGCAGTAGTGGGCGAACGGGTGCTCGTAGAGCGTGAGCATCGATCAGTCCTCCTCCCCGTCCCGTCGATCGTCAATGAACGCCGCCGCGATCCTAACCCGCAGGACCACGACGCGACCTCCGCGAAGGACACGCGGCGACCATGCGTTCGGCGAGCGCCTGGGATGTTCGCGCGCTCCCCGGGATGATTGTCGCCGCCGCGATTCGCCAAACGGCGTAGATCGCGCACGACGCTCAGGCATGTCTCTCACCGGGCCGACGGCACTCTCAGCGCGCAGCACCCTGGACCTCGGGCGGGAAGTCAGACATCTCATACACCTGGCGAACCTCGATGACATCGCCGTCCGCAGCAGGGCAGCGCGAGGCCCACTCGACCGCCTCCTCCTTCGACTTCGCCTGGATCAGCCAGTAGCCGCCGATCACCTCCTTAGCCTCACGGAACGGCCCGTCGGTGACCGTGGCGGTGCCGCCGGAGAACCTGACCCGCGCACCCTTGTCCGCCGGATGCAGACCGTCCAAGCCCAGCAGCACGCCCGCCTCGGTCAGCGCCTCGTTGTAGCGGCCCATCGCGGCCACCGCCTCGGGGTTCGGCGCCCAGTCAGCTTCATCGGGAATGTTGGGGATCATGATCATCATGAAGCGCATCGCCTTGACTCCGCTACTCGTCGTGGTCTGAGTTCCAGCGTCGATTGCCCCCGTAGCTTCGCATCCCAGCAATAGCAACACGTCGAACCAGCCACCGCAGAACCGACACGCTGAGCCGGCACGCGACACGGTCCCCCCGGGCACCAATCAGCAGATCACGGCGCCGCCGGTTTGGCCATCGAGCAAGCGTCCCAGGAAAGCCACCGATCACGCCCGGAAAAGGACCAGGAGGAGCGGTCTCGCGCGACTCCTCCGAGACGCCTCCACTCGCCATGGGAAAACAGACGCCTGAGCCCGGGCGCATCGGCTATCGAGTTTGGTCCCACGCGGGCGTCTGCACCGGCCTAGAGTCGGACGCTCGCTCTTCTCCGCCCGTTCCGTTCGAGGAGCTTGCACGCGGACTTCTGACCGTGCACGGGGCGCACACATACGTGTCGCCACGCTGATCATCTGGCTGACGACCGCCATCAGCGACACGGTCGGTGCCCGCAAGATCGGCGCAATACGCCGCGGCTGAGCCGCCTTCCTCGCCCCCCAGAGCACCGACTCCGGCGACCCCGCAAGCCGGCAGCCCGGTCGCGGCGTGTCAGTCGACGACCGTCATCCCCGCGTCGGCTGCGCCCTCCTGGAGCGCGTCCAGGCCGTATGCATCGACAGGACCGAGTGCGCCGGCACCCTGCAGGCCGCCGGCCGCGGCGGTCATGGCTCCCCACGCGAGGATCTCGGCGGTGAACGTGTACACGTTGACGCCCTCCAGACGGACCACCGACAGAAGGCCGCCCGCCGCGTCATAGACGCCGGCGAGCACGAACGAGCTGCTGTTCGCGCGCGAGTCCGCGTCGGGACCACCGGTTGAGCCCCTGACGGCACGATCCATCAGACCGCGCAGCAGCGAGCGAGCGCCGGGCACCTTCGTGACCGCGCTCAGGCCCGCGCTGAACACCGCCAGCGGGCGGGAGGCTTTGCCGGCTGCTAGGTAGACGTCGACAGCCTGCAGGTCCGGGTTCAGCCTGGGAAGCGCGAACGCCTCGGAGCCCGCGAGGCTGAAACCGGCCGTCTGCTCGTCCGGCCTCACGTTGAAGTGCTTGACCCGGGCCGCGCCACGCTCGGTGACGATCCGCCCGCCCCGCCAGCAGAACGCGGGCTCGAGCATCGCTCCCGCGGCCGAGGCGCGTGTGCCACCGCTGACTTCATTGAGCCTGCCGCCCCCGGGCGGGCAGTAGCAGACCTCGACGCTCGAGGCTTCGGGGCCGGCGTCGCGCAGCGCGAGGCCGCCGGCGAGGTTGCCGGGCACGAAGTCGTAGCCGAACGCCGTGATGAGCGCGCTCTCGCCCGCGGCCGCCCGCGGCCCCCACTCCTCGAAGACCCGCCGGATGAACACGCCCTCGCCAGTCGAGTCGATGTAGTGAGCGCCGGCCGCGAGCGACGCCTCGACCGCCGGTGCGCCCCAGCGGGCGAACGGACCGACGGTCGACAGCAGCACGTCCCCGCGACCGACGAGCGCGGCGACGCTGGCCGGGTCGGCGACATCCGCGACTCGCGTCTGCAGGCCGCCCAGCTCGGCCGCCAGCGCCGCGAGCCGCTTCGGGCTGCGTCCGGCCAGCACGGGCCCTGCTCCGCGGGCCACCAGCGCGCGAGCCGTCAGCTCCCCGGTGTAACCGGTCGCGCCGAAGACGACGATCTCGCTCATCGCAGCTGAACGCCACTCTCGGCCCGACGGTCCTCCGGCTGCTCGCTGTCGGGCGCTCGTGCTCGCTGCTCGGACGTGGGCGGCGGCGTCCACGTCGGCGGTGCTGAACCGCGCCGGCTGCGGCGCAGGCCCGTGAGGGCGAATGGCCGGCTGCCCAGCAGGCCGGCAGGCTGCTCAGCGCCGTGCGCGCGGCACTGTCTCAGTGCGCGCGCGTAGCGCCAGAAGTCGACCTGCATCGTGTGACGCTCCGACCTGACGTAGCGCTTGGCCATCGCGGCCTGGTCCCCGGCGATCCACGCTCGCATCTCGCTGTCGCACGGCAGCGTTGCCGAGCCGGTGATCAGGTCGCCGACCCACTCGGACTGGAGCTCCATCAGGGGGATGTTCGATCCCACCGTCTGCACGAAGCCGATGAAGAACAGGCCCGGCCGGTCGGGACTCACCACGCGCTGATAGAGGGGCATCGCGTTGGCGGCTGGGTCATAGACGTCCTTGGCGAAGAACGGCAGCGAGACACGGTATCCGGTCGCATAGACGAGCGTGTCGACATGCTCGACCGTTCCGTCCACGAAGCGCACCTGCTCGCCTTCGAGCCGCTCGACGTTCGGCTTCATCCTGACGTCGCCGTGCCCCACGCGGTCGAGCAGCTCAGCGGACACGGTCGGATGGGCCGATAGGAGCCGGTGATCGGGCTTCGGCAGGCCGCGATCCTCGGGCCGCCCGACACTCAGCCGCAGGACGAGCTCGTACAGCGCGCGTTCTATCGGAAACGGGATGTACGCGTTGAGAGGCGAGCCGAACTGGTCGATCGGGCGGCCGAACGCGTACTTGGGCAGGACATGCACACCGTGTCGTGTGGCCAGGAACACCCGATGGGCGAGCTTCGCCGCGTCGCACGCGATGTCCATTCCCGAGTTGCCGACGCCGATGACAAGCACGTCCTTGCCGTCGAACACGGCGGGCTCGAGGTACTCGTGGGCGTGGAATGAGCTGCCGGTGAACTCGCCCGGGAAGTCGGGGATCTTGGGCACGGTGTGGTGGCCGTTCGCCACCAGCACACACCGATAGGAGCGCGTTCCCTTATCCGTCGTCACGGCCCAGCCGGCCGCGCCCGGCGCCCCGGGGCCGTCGAGTGGCTCCACGCGCGTGACGGGCGTGTTGAACTGAACGCGCCCCGTGAGCGAGAAGTGCTCGGCGAAGTCCTGGAAGTACTGCGCCATCAGCTCGTGCGACGGGTAGTCCGGCCAGTCGCTCGGCATCGGGTAGGACGGGAATTGCGTCAGCGGACGCGAGCTGTTCAGGTGCAGTGTCTCGTACGCCGCCGCCCCGCCGTTGTCGTTGTCGATCCGCCACAGCCCGCCGACCATCGATCCCTTCTCGAACCAGTCGAACGTGATCGCGCGATCGACGAGCGCCTTGGCCGCGGCGAGCCCCGAGGCCCCGGCACCGATGACGCATGCCTCGGCGTCGAATCCGCTCAACGAGCTCACCCCGGGGCGCCGGCGCGCAGCGAGTCGAACAGCGCCGCCCAGCGCTGCTCGTCGTGTTCAGGAGGAAGGCTCAGCGTGACACGGGTGGCGATGTCGCCGTAGCGGCGCTCGAGCTCCGCGAGCGCAGCCTCGGGCGTGCCGATCACGGCGAACGTGTGTAGGACATCGTCGTCGATCAGCTCGGCGAGCCGGTCCCACTCGCCGCGCTTGGTCATCGCGTGCAGCTCATCCTGCAGATCGCCCCAGCCGTGCAGGTCGAGCACCGGGCGGTAGGCGGGCGTGGAACCGTAGAAGGCGATCTGCTGCCTGACGATCTGTGTCCCCTCGGTGATCTCCTCCTCGGAGTCGCGTGCCACGATGAAGCCGGGAGCGGTGATCTCGAACTCCTCGAGGCCGTGGCCCGTCTTCGCGCGGCCACGCTGGAGCGCGGGGACGGTGACCTCCCGCACGTATCGCTCGGTGGAGAAACCATGGCAGATCAGCCCGTCGGCGACCTCCCCGGCCGCCTCGGTCATCAGCGGGCCGACGCCCGCGAGCACGATCCTGGGGCAGCCGTGCGGATTGGGGCCCGGGTTGAAGAACGGCGACATCAGGGTGTGCGTGTAGAACTCGCCGCGGAAGTCCAGCGGGGCACCGGTCCCCCACGTGTCCCAGATCGCCCGTATCGCCAGCACGAACTCGCGCATGCGCGCGGCGGGCTTGGACCACGGCATCGAGTAGCGCCTGGTGATGTGCGGCTTGATCTGCGAGCCGAGGCCGAGCACGAAGCGCCCGCCGGAGAGCGCCTGCAGATCATTGGCCTGCAGAGCGACCGTCATGGGGTTGCGCGCGAAGGCGACGGCGATGGAGGTGCCGAGCTGAACCTGCTCGGTCCGCTCCGCCGCCACCGCGCAGGCGATGAAGGGGTCGACCTGGGTCTCGACCGACCACCAGCCGTCGTAGCCGGTCCGCTCCGCCTCGCGCGCCGCGTTCCCGGCCTCATCGACCGTCGCGGCATAGCCGTTCGCATCCACCCTCATCATCGATCCCCGATCGAATCGCCCGGAAGGGCAAGCTATCAGACCACACCCGACCGCCCGACCGCCGGGTTCGGTGCCTGCGACGCTAGCTCCCCGCCCTACGCCCGTGCCCGCGTGGCGGCCAGTTAGGTCCGCTCCCACAGGTCGGCGGCCTCGGCGTGCTTCTTTTCAGCGAGGACCCTCTCGCCCTCCGCGAGCGCCGCGACGTACCTGCCGTGGAGCGCGGCGTAGTCAGTCATCGCATCGACCATCGCCTCGGACCACTCGGGTTTGTGCCCGCGATCGGGATGCCACTGGCCTTTGTGGCCGTACGGATCGCCGCGCTCGAAGCCCGTCAGCAGGAAGCCATGGTGCTCGGAGACCGATGCCACGTCGCCCAGGACGCCACTAAGGCGGCCGGCGACCGCCTCGGGAACCGAGTTGTGACGGCCGGAGCTCGTTGCCCTGCTCGCGTCGAACGGGCCGATGATGCCGTGTGGACGAAAGGCGGGATCGTCCGGGTCCGTCTGGGGCTTCAGATGCGGCCAGTCCTTGGGCCGGTCATCCACGAGGCGGCGCTGGATGTGGGGACGAGCGCTCGCGATGAGAGCTGCCGCGTCCTCCTTGACGGCCCTGCGGTCGTCCTCGCCCAGGGCCATGACCGCGTCGGGGTTCGCGTGGACGGCCTCGGTGATAGCGCGCTCCCAGAAGTCGGCCGCCCATGGCGCGGTCGCGTCGAGCCAGGCCGTCAGCACCTCGGCCATCTGCGGCCTGAGCGCCTCGACTTCCCGGCTGGCCCGTACGATCTCCTCGTCGAAGTCCCTCGCTGCTGGCGGGGGTGCGCTTTCCACTGAGGTCGGTTGGCCTTGACCTGGACTGGATCGCCACCGGAGCACCACTATTTTCAGCTTACGGTGGCGCCTGGCCGCGTTGTTATCGCGCTGTTACCTCGCGGGCTTGGGACTCCGCGACCCATGGTCAGGGCTGCCGCGGCCCGTTAAACAGGTCCGGCCCGCAGGGGGAGCGGACCGGACGACGTGCACGCAGGAGGAGGTTGTGCGTTGCGACTTCGACGTCGCACCTATGAGTATCCACCTCCTGATCAAGGCCACCTAAGAGTCCGCCTCAGCTCGGGGAAAAAACCTTCTGAGGCCCCGATCGAGCGGATCTCGTCCCGATCCGGATATTTTTAGACCCATGAGCGCCACCGATGAGCTGCTGGTCAACAACGTCGCGTGGTCCGCGAAGTTCAAGCAGCAGGCACTTCCACGCTCGCCAGCCAAGAAGGTAGCCGTGATCGCCTGCATGGACTCGCGCCTGAACGTGTTCGGCGCCCTCGGGCTCGATGAGGGCGACGCGCACGTCATCCGCAATGCCGGCGGCGTCGTAACAGACGACGGGATCCGTTCGCTGGCGATCTCCCAGCGGCTCATGGGGACCGAGGAGGTCATCCTGATCCACCACACCGACTGCGGCATGCTCGCCTTCACCGAAGACGCCTTCAGGCAGTCGCTGCTCGAGGAGACCGGCACCGAGCCGCCGTGGTCCTCGGAGTTCTTTCCCAACCTCGAGGAGGACGTCCGGCGGTCGATCACGCGCATCAAGGCGAGCCCATTCATACCCCACACGGACTCGGTGAGGGGCTTCGTCTACGACGTCCACAGCGGACGCCTGCGCGAGATCGTCTGATCCGCCGGGTGGTCTAGACCTTCGGCGCGCGCGGGTTGGGCAGCGGCGTGAGCGTGTCCTCGAGGCGCGAGCGCAGGGGCTCGAATCGCGGCGGCAGCGACAGCCGCTCGCCGAGATGCTCGGCGTCCTCGTCGACCGCGAACCCGGGGCCGATGGTTGCGATCTCGAACAGCACGCCGCTGGGCTCACGAAAGTAGACCGAACGGAAATAGAAGCGGTCGATGACGGGCGTCGGATGAGCGCCGGCCTGCGCCACACGCTCGCGCCAGGCCTCTTGGTCGCCGGGCTGGGAGGCGAACGCCACGTGGTGGACGGTCCCGGCGCCCTGGCGCGGGGCGGCTCCCACCGGGGGCTTGTCGTAGGCGTAGAAGCTGCTGCGGCTCTCGCCCCACGCCTCCCAGCGACCGGTCCCGTCGGTGCCGAATCCAAGCACCTCGCCGAGCAGCCGCTCGCTGAGATCCGGGTCGGCCGCGTACGCGTGCACGCCGTCGAAACCCTGCAGGGCATACTCGGGCGGGATGTTCGGCGCGTGTGCGCTCAACGGCTCATCGCCGCTAGCGCTGAGCACCAGCTCGTGCTCGAGGCCCTCCGGATCGACGAACAGAAGGCCGCCCTCCGTCAGCCTCGCGTCGATCTCGCGCGCGTCCAGTCGGTCCTTCCAGAAGCCGAATGCCTGCTCAGAAGGGACCCGCCAGACGATCCGGTGAACCATTCCCGCCCCGGCGCTCCCGCGTGCGGCGCCCGGATACTCGAAGAAGGTCAGGTCGGCGCCGGGGGAGCCGCGCTCGTCGCCATAAAAGAGGTGGTAGACGGTCGGGTCGTCCTGGTTGACCGTCTTCTTCACCATTCTCAGGCCGAGCACGCCCGCGTAGAAGTCCACGTTCCCGACCGCGTCGGCTGTGATCGCCGTGATGTGGTGGATGCCCTCGAGCCTCATCTGGACATGCCATTATCGCCGAGTGCAAGATGGATCACTCATCCCGCGCTTCGGCCGCGCGCGGCGCGATCCCTCGCTCGCGGTGCTGGAAGGCTTTCACCCCCTCAAGCACGCCCTGCGCTTCGACGCGAACGTGCTCGAGGTCGTCTCCCGCGACCCCGCCGAGCTCGACCGGCTGGTGACGCTGCTCGCTCCCGACATCCGCTCGCGCCTGCAACCGCTGGTGCGGGAGGTCGAGCCCGCAGTCTTCGACAAGCTCGCTCCGCTGGCGCCCAGCACCGGCGTGATGAGCATGGCCGAGCGGCCACGTGTCGACCCGTTGGCCGTCCTCGCCGACCGCCGGGCGGCTCCCGTCGTACTGCTCGAGGACCCCAGGGACCTGGGCAACGTGGGCGCCTGCGTTCGTGTCGCCGCGGCCGCTGACGTGGCGGGGGTGTTGACGACGGGGAGCCACGACCCCTGGCACCCCGACGTGCTGCGCGGCGCCGCGGGACTGCACTACGCAGTGGCGGTCTCCCGAGTGGAGCCCGCGGAGGTCTTCGAGCGCCCGGACCGTCCGCTGCTCGCGATCGACCCGTCTGGTGAACCGCTCGACCCCTCCGAGCTGCCCCCCCGCGCGGTGCTCGCCTTCGGCACCGAGCGCCACGGCCTCAGTCCCGAGCTGATCGCGCGGGCCGACGCGCTGCTCAGCATTCCCATGCGCCCCCTGGTCTCGAGCCTTAACCTCGCGACCTCGGTGGCCGCGGTCCTGTTCGCCTGGCGACTGTCGTCGCGCACCCCCTCCGGGGTGACCTAGGGACTAGGCGGGGCTCACGGTGAGCGTACCTTCCATGCCCGCCTGGCGATGGCCGGGAACCGAGCAATAGAAGGTGTACGTCCCGGCCTTCAGGTCCAGCGTCAGCGTCCTGCTGCCCCCGTCGAAGGTCGGGGTCGCTCCAAGCACCGTCGTTCCCTGGGAGACGGTCACATTGTGTTCGAGCTGGGACATGTTCGTCATCGTGATGGTCACCTTCCCCGCCTTCGCGCTCAGCTGGCGGGTGTTGTAGCTGAGCAGGCCGGCCGGATTCGCCGCAAGGCTCAGCGCGCTCCTGGACGCTCCGGCGGCGGGAGATGACGGCGGCGCGGGCGTACCCGTGGTCGCAGTGGCCGCCGGAGTGGAGGATTCGACCGCGACGGCACTCTTCGTCGAGCTCGCGGACGATGAGGACGCGCTCTTGGCGGGGGTGCTCGCGGTGATGACCGCCGTAGCCAAGGTGGCGAGGACGAGCACGACACTTATCGCGATCACCGAGCGCTCGCCACTCTCCCCGCCCGGGAAATCGGGGCGGCGCATCCCGATCGCCATGGAGACGACCAGCGCCCAGACCACGAGCGCGCCACCCGCTATGTAGAACGGGACCCTGCTCTTCTCCGCCGCGAGGATGGGTACCAGGTGAAGCGTAGCCGCGTGCATCGTCGGCGAGCCTAACCGATGGAGCCCCCGATTTGCTGCTCGTCGCCCGCCGTCTGCGCGATACGCGGCGGTTCCTCGGCAGCCTCGAGCGCCGGCGTCGAGCCCGCGGCGCGCAACTCGTAGCCGCTGCGGGCGGCCGGATCGGCGCCGGACAGCACCGTGTCGGCCCGGACCATGCGAAACAGGCCGTCCTGCAGCGAGATCGGCAGCAGCGCGGAGAGCCGCTCGCTCACGAACAGCTGCCTGGGCACGTGCACGTCGAACCGCGGCACGCGCAGGGTGTCCACGATCGCCTCGGCGACCTGCTGTGGCTCGATCTTGCGGAACTGGGGGTGGCGCGGTTCCGAGAGGCCGTGGGCGAGTTCGGTGTTCACGGCCACCGGGCTTATCACCGAGATCTCGACCCCCGTTCCGCGCACTTCCTTGCGGACGGCGCGGCTCAGGTTGATGACGGCCGCCTTGCTCGCGCAGTAGGTAGCGCCACCCGGGATCCCGTACTTGCCGGCCTGCGAGGCGATGCTCACGACGTGGCCCCATCCACGGTCGATCATCCGCGGCAGGAACACCTTCATGCCAAGGATGACGCCGTAGACGTTGATGTCCAGGATGCGCCGCGCGGTGGCGTCGTCCTCGTCGAGAAACGGTCCGATCGGCATGATCCCGGCGTTGTTCAGCAGCACGTCGGGCGGGCCGAGCTGGTCTTCGACGCCATGCCTGAAGGCCGAGAACGAGCCGTGGTCTGTCACGTCGAGGGCCAGCGCGACGGTGCTCGGGCCGAGCTCCTGCGCGGTACGCCGCGCCGCCTGCAGGTCGATGTCGCCGATCGCCACCCTCATGCCCTGGCGCACGAACGCTTCCGCGCTGACGCGACCTATGCCGCGTGCGCCACCCGTGATCGCGGCGACCTGTCCGGCGAGGTTGCGGGGCTGCTTTGCCATCTGTGTCCTCCTGTGCTCTTGCGGGGCTGGGAGCTGGGAGCCCCCAGGTGTCAACCCCAAAGCTAGCGTGCCATAGAACATGCGCGGTTACACGAATCGGCGAACAGGCGGTAGGCTGCCAACATGTCCTCGTTCCAGTTTGAGGGACAGCGCATCGCCTACACCGAGTACGGCGGGGGGCCGGCGGCCGTGACCGCGGCCGGCGGGCGCGGGCGAACGGCGAAGAGCGCACCGGCCGGCGGGCGTCCGATGATCCTGGTCCACGGGCTGCTGCTCTCCCAGGAGATGAACCGCCCGCTGGCCAAGAACCTCGCCGCCCGCGGCAACAGGGTGATCACCGTGGATCTGCTCGGCCACGGCCAGTCGGACCGTCCGCGCGACATGTGGCGCTACTCGATGGCGATCTACGCCCAGCAGCTGATCGCGCTGATGGACCACCTGCAGCTGGAGCAGGCCGTCGTGATGGGCACCTCGCTAGGAGCGAACACGGCCCTCGAGCTGGCCTCCGTGGCGCCGGAGCGACTGCGCGGGATGGTCATCGAGATGCCGGTGCTCGACAACGCGCTGCTGTGGAGTGCCCTGTTCTTCACGCCGCAGCTCGTCGCGCTCACGTTCGGCGAGCCGATCATGAAGCTCCTCGCGCAGGGTGCGCGCAGGGTGCCGCGGTGGCTGCTCCCCCACTACGGCAACGTCATGCTCGACCTCGTCCGCCAGGAACCGGGTCCCGGCGGCGCGCTGCTGCAGGGACTGTTCTTCGGGCGCATCGCGCCCCACCGCACCGAGCGGCGCACGTTTCAGGTGCCCGCGCTCGTGCTCGGCCACCGCCGCGACCCCATCCACCCCTTCTCGGACGCCGGGATGCTCGCCGACGAGCTGCCGAACGCCCGCCTGCTCGTGGCCGACTCGCTCGTGGAGCTGCGCATGCGCCCCGAGCGGCTCACGGGCGAGATAGCCTCCTTCCTGGATCAGGTCTGGGGCTCCAAGTCCGGCCGTGCCGGCGGCTCCTCCAAGCGCCAGCCAAAACGCGTCAGCGCCACCTCCGTCTGAGGCGCAGCGCCCCTCGGGGCCCCGCGCCGCCCGACCTCGGCGGCCGTCCGTGCACGCGCCGGTGAAGCGGGCGCCGCCGTCCTCTACTTGGCGGGGAACAGTTCGATTTCGTTCACGCTCACGCTCCCTGGCGTCTGCGGCGTCCCGGCCGACGCGGCAGGGGCCTGGCTGATCCACAGCGTCACGAAGCGGAACCCCGTCGTGGAGTCGCCGAGCTTGATCGCTTCATGCCTATTCTTGGCGACGAGCGGCTTGGTCAGCTTGACCCATGCCGGATCGGTGATCGTGGTCGGAGCGGCGCTTCCGTTGGCGCCGAACACCTGGACGGTCATTCCCGGCGTCGAGCTGATCAGCTCGAGTTCCGACAGCCTCTGCGGGGCCTGCAGGTCGATGAGGAGTCCCACGGCCATCTTGGGCGACATGTCCGGGTAGACGGGTGCCGTCCAGGCCGTCGAGGTTTCGCCGTCGATGGTCAGGCTGGGTTCGCCGAAGTCGCTCGCCGGGTAGCTGTTGGGGTTGTAGGTGCTGACCGCGTTGGTGTCCAGCAGGATGGGGTTAGGCCTCGATGTCGTGCTGTTGGTGGTGCCGGTCGTCGGGGTCGTCGCCGTCGGACTGCTGGTCGTGGGGGTCGTGGCGGCCGGAGTCGTTGCCGCCGGAGTGGTCGTGGCCGCCGGTTTCGGCGTGGCGGCGGTGAGGGGGATTTTCGGCGGCTTGACGCTCGCTTTGGGAGGCGGTGGAGTGGTGGCCGTCGGGACGCTTGCCTGCGGCGTCGTCTGTGTTGTGCCGGGCGTGGTCGAGGCGGTCCCGGCTCCACCGGGGCTCTGCACGAACGTGGCAGTCGTGGGCTTGGTGCCTTCTTTCTTGTTCAGCGCCGCGTAGGCCGCCGTCGCAGCTCCCATGGCGAGGAGCAACGTGGCGCCGAGGATGGTCGCGGTCGAGCGCCAGCCCGGCGTGCGCGTGGCGAGACTGCCGGGAGCCGCGGCGCCGCACTGCAGGCACCAGCCCTGACCGTCGTCCATCGCCGCGCCACACTTGGCGCACTGGCGCTGGGGGGTCTCGGGGGCGGACTCCGGCGCAGCGCCGGACGGATCCGCGACGGGCGGCTGCTCGTCCGGGGAGGCCGGCGGGGAGTCGGCAAGCAGTGTGGCCACAGCGTCCAATTCTAGCCCAGCGGTTCAGCGCGGTGGCGGTGGGCCGCCGGGCACGATCTCCCGCCCGGTCGGCAGCAGCTCGGAGTCGAGCTCGAGCTGCCAGTAGTAGCGCGTGAACGTCATGCCCGCGCGGAAGTCCCCCACGTGGGGTTCGACCGTCTCTCCGGCGGCCAGGCGCACGATCAGCTCCGGGTAGCTGCGTCCGGGCAGCGCCGCGTAGACGGGCGCGGGGAACGCGCCGCCGAAGCGCGTGTTCACGTCGGTGATCCCGAGCCCGATCTCGGGGTCGCGGAACACCTGGATGGTGGCCGCCCCGGCGATCCGCAGCGCCTCCATCGTCCGTCGCCCCAACTCGATCAGCTCAGCGTCGTGGATCACCTGGCCCTTGATCGACTCTCCGCCCCGCGACTCGAGCATCGTGCGGGGAATCGCGTTCAGGCACCGTCCCTCAAGGTCGCCGAGACAGTCGATCGAGAGCTCGGGACCGCCCATCGCGCGTTGCACCATCGTGGGCTCGCGCACGTAGCCGGTGAAGAAGCGCGCCTGCGAGGGGTCCTCGGCGCGGTGGATCGAGCGCGCGCCGGAGCCGCGGCGGGGCTTCACCATCACCGGATAGGCGATCGCGTCGAGGTCCTCCTCGGGCAACACCGTCGGAGGCGAGGGCAGGGAATGGCGGCCGAGCAGCAGGTGGGTCTGGTACTTGTCGTAGGTCGCCCGTGCGACCTCCACGGACGGCACGAGCGCGGGCAGGCGACCTTCGGCCCGGGCGCCGGCGAGCACCTCGATGTCGAGATCGGTCAGCGGCAGCACGACGCCCACACCGTGCTGCTCGCACAGCCGCTCCAGCGCGGGTACGTAGCCGGGGTCCTCGATCAGCGGGGCCGATGCGCGCACCTGGGCGGCATACTGGGCCGGCGCGAGCGCGGAGGGGTCGACGGCGACCGTCCTCGTCAGGCGCGCGAAGCAGGAGACGATGTCGTAGCGCTTGCCCACGCCCGTCAGCAGGGCGGCCGGCCGGCTCATGCGCTCCCCTTCCATCCGCCCGAGCCCCCCTTGTACAGACCGGAGCCGCCCAGGACGATGGCGACGGTGCGCCACAGGATCTCGAGGTCCAGGCGCGGTGAGCGGTGCTCGATGTAGAAGAGGTCGAGCTCGATCCGCTCGTCCCACGGCAGCGAGGCACGGCCGTTCACCTGTGCCCAACCGGTGATGCCGGGCTTGATCGCCAGCCGTCCACGCTGGCGGGGGGTGTACTGATCGACCTGCGACGGCAGGGTGGGCCTCGGCCCGATCACGGACATCTCGCCGCGAAGCACGTTCAGCAGGTTAGGGAGCTCGTCGAGCGACGTCCGCCGCAGGATCGCGCCCACCCGCGTTATGCGGGGATCGTTCGCATCGACGGCCAGGCCCGCGCCTTTGTGCTCGGCACCCTCGACCATCGTGCGCAGCTTCAGAACGTCGAACGCGGCCCCGTCGAGCCCGGCGCGCCGCTGCCGGTAGATCACCGGGCCCGGAGACTCAAGCCGGATCGCCAGCATCGCCGCGGCCAGCACCGGCGCGGTGAGCACCAAGAGCAGCGCGGACACGATGATGTCGAACGCGCGGCGGATCATCATCTGGTGCCCTCGGCCACATCCCACCACGCCGCGGTGCCGTGGCGCAGCCAGTCCCACAGACCGGCGGCCACCGAGGCCGTGCTGAGGACGTAGTAGCGCGCGATCAGCAGGGGCCGCAGGCGCACGGTGCCGGCGAGCGCCGCGGCGAGCAGCAGCGCGATCTGCAGGTCGAAGGTCACGACGAACAGCGGACCGGCCCCGAGCGCCAGGAGCCACACGTTGGCGAGGAGCGCCACCACGTGCAGGGCCGGCGTGCAGTAGCGCAGCAGGCGGTGGGAGAAGATCATCACCGCATAGCCGGGCGGGTAGCCGCGAACCGAGAGGATGCCGCTGCGCAGAAGGATCGGCCACGTGTGGCTCATCATGCGACGCTTACGCGCGAACTCCCCTCCGAGGGACGGGACCATCTTCTCGCTGGCGAGCGCGCTCGGCACGTACACCGCGCGCAGACCGCGCTTGACCATGTTGAAGGGGAGCGACAGGTCGTGACCCATGATCGGATCGACCACTATGTAGCTGTCCCGCCGGGTCGCGTAGATCGCGCCGTTGCCGGCCGTGATCGAGCTGAGCCGCGACTCCAGCCCGCGCACGGCCAGCTCGTAGCGCCAGTAGACCCCCTCCTGGTTCGGAGCGCCCCCGCCGTCGCCGGGCCGGACGAACTGCACCTGTCCGCACGCATAGCCGACCCGCGAATCGCTGAAGGCCCTGGTCAGAGCGCGTGCAGCGTCTGCCCGCCACAGCGCGTTGGCGTCGGAGAACGCGACGATCTCCCCGTGCGCGCGCTCGACGGCGGCGTCCTGGGCGCGGATCTTGCCGCCACGTGGCAGCTCCAGCACGAGGTCCGCGCCCGCCTCGCGGGCGCGCGCCGCGGTCGCATCAGAGCAGCCGTCGCATGCGACGATCACCTCGAGGCGCTCGCGCGGATAGTCGAGGCTCAGGGCGTTCTGCACCTTCTGGGCGATCACCGACTCCTCGTCGTGCGCCGCGATGATCAGCGACAGCGCCGGGGGCAACGCGCCGCCCGCCGCGACCGCGGGCTTCGCGGTCCGCGCGCGAGCGAGCGGCCGCGCAATCAGCGCCAGCGCCGTGGCGTAGCCGACCTGAGTCCACACGATCAGCCCGACCGACAGCCAGAAGACGATCTCGAGCGCAGTCCTCATCGCCGGATCATGCTCATTGGAGGTCCTCGTACAGCGACAGCGTCTGGCGGGCGATGCGCTCCCAGGCGTACTCGCCGGCGGCCGCCGCGCGCGCGGCGGCCGCCATCGCCGCCAGCGCGGCGGGATCTGCGAGCAGCTCACCGAGCGCCTGCCCCAGGGCGTCGCTGTCTCCCGCCGCCACCGTGCGCGCCGCGCCGGTGGCGGCGATCTCGGGAAAGCCACCCACGTCACTGAGCAGCAGCGGCACACCGGCCCCCAGGGCGGTGAAGGCGACGCCGGAATGGTCGATGTCGCGGTAGGGCAGCACGACGAGGCTCGCCCGGCGCATCAGCGCGAGCATCTCCCGATCGGACACGAACCGCAGGACGAACCTGACCCCCGCCGGCGCCGAGGCCCTTAGCGCGTCGAGGTCCATGCGCGGCATGCCGACGACCCACAGCTCTGCGCCGCCGGGGGTTCCAGGGCCGACGCGCCTCCAGGCATCCAGAAGGACGTCGAGCCCCTTGTAGGGGCGCAACAGGCCGAACAGCAGCACAACCGGGCCCTCGAACCCGCGCAGCTCGGCCGGCAGTGGAGCCTGGCGGCCGTCCCCGTCGGGAGCCGACTCCCATGGGCGCAGCACACCATGGGGGATCACGTGCACGCGCGCGGGCTCGACGCCGAGCTTCTCGGTCAGGCGAAGCCGGCCGTGGTCGGAGTGAACGACGATGGCGTCGAAGTGATCGTAGGCCCGCCGCTGGGCCTCGTGCTGTCCGCGACGGGGCTCGCGGGGAAGTATGTCGTGGGCGGTCAGCACCAGCGGGCGGCGGGCGGCGCTCGAGCGCAGGCCCGTGAGCAGATGTCCATCGAGGTGCTGGACGGTGAGCCATTGGAAGTGCACGACGTCGGCGGTGCGCGCGGCGGCACGGTAGCGCAGCATGTCCGGTACGTGTTGGAGGAGCTTCGCTCCCATTCGCAGGCGCGACCCGCTCGCGCCGGGCGTCATCCGGTAGAAGAATTCGCGCCTTGCATACCCCCGAGGCCTCGCCACCGGTCCGTAGGCGAACCGGCTCGTGTAGAGCTCCACCTCGGCCCCCGCCGCCGCCAGCGCGCGACACAGCGCGTCATCGTACGGCGGCGTGTAGGCCGAAGGATCGACGACGTGGACGCGCACGGGAAGGACAATAGGTGCGCTCGCGGAGACAATGGGGGTATGAGACCCGAGGACCCGCCCGCCGAGGCCCCCCACGACGCCGACGCGGTCGAGCTCTCCTACTGCGTCGTGAACACCTCCCAGCGCGAGCTTCTCATGCGCGGACTCGACGCAATCGCGCGCGAGCGCCGCAGCGTGCCGTTCGCGACCGAGGTGCTCGTGCTCGACAACGGCTCACGTGACGGGTCCGCGCGGGCGGCACGCGAGCACCCGGCCGTGGACGAGACGATCGCGCTGTCCGAGCGCCGCGGCAAGGCGCTGAACGACTCCGAGCTGTTGCGACGGGCCCGCGGGCGCTATGCACTGCTCCTGAACGAGGACTCCGAGCTGTTGCCCGGGGCCACACGCGCCCTGCACGACGCCCTGGCCGAGCGCCCGGCGGCGGCGTGCGCCGGGGCGAGGCTGGTGCGCCCCGACGGAGTCCCGCAGGCCTCGGCGTGGCGCTTTCCCTCGGTCGGCACCGCGCTCGCGGGCGCCCTCTTCCTGCATCGCCTGCTGACCGTACAGAGCAAGGGACAGCGCGCGCGCGAGGTCGACTGGTGCCAGTCGGCAGCGCTGCTCGTGAGGCGTGCGGCCGCCGAGCAGGTCGGCTACCTGGATCCCGACTTCTTCGTCTACTCCGACGAGGTCGACTTCGCGCGCCGCCTGCGCGGCGCCGGCTGGCGCAGCGTGTACGTCCCCGATGCGGTTGCCGTCCACCACGAGCAGCTGTCCACCGACGCCGTCCCCGAGCGGCGGATCGTCGAGCTCTCGCGCAACCGCGACCTGTACATGCGCAAGCACCACTCTGCCGCCGCCGCGCGGGCGGTGAGATGGTTGACCGCCTGGACCTACGCGCTGCGCGCGCTCGCCGCGCTGGTCGTGCCGGGGCACTCGGCGCGGCGCTACTGGCGCCACGCAACCGCCACCCTGCAGCCCAGCCGCGGCGAGGGTCTGAGGGAGGCCGCGGAGGAGTACAACCGCAACGCCTAGAGGTCGCGCAGAGGATCCTCGGCGTACTGCTCCACCTCACCGTGTCCCGCCCTGAAGGCCACGACGCGGCGGTGGCCGTCGGCGACGAGCGCCTTCGCCTGGGCGCGCTCGTGGGGATGGAAGAACCGCGTCAGCAGCAGCAGCGCCGGCACGAGCGCGAGCCACAGGACGCGCAGCAGCAGGCCCGTGAGGCCGATGGTGGGCAGCAGCACCTCGCCGGAGACCGCGACGCCCGCGAAGATCGTCGCCAGCTGGGCCAGGCGGCGCCATTCGAAACCGACCTTGAAGAGGCTGCGCGTGAGCTGGTACATGACGACGAGCATGACCGCGTAGGCGCCGCACAGCGCGATCCCCGCGCCGGCAACTCCCAGCCCGGCGCCACTGTGGGGAACCAGCAGCACGAGTAGCGTCACGTTCACGACCAGACCGGCGGCGGCCGCGACGAAGTTGCGGGAGGTGACCCGCGCGCGTCCCGCGATCACCACGAACACCAGGTACAGCCCGTACAGCGCCCAGCCGAGCGCCAGCCAGGGCAGCGCACGGTAGGCACCGAAGAACGTCGGCGCCGCCAGCAGCCTGACGAGCCATCGGCCAAGCAGCGCCACGGCGCACACGACGACGCCCGTGGCGAGCGCGTAGTAGGTGGTGACCAACGAGTACAGCCGCGCCGCCTGCTCGTCACTTTCGATCGAATAGGCAAGCGGCGGCCACGCGTACTGGAACCCCCGCACGACGAGGAACACCACGGTGGCGAGCTTGATCGCGATCGCGTACAGCCCGGCGGAGCTGTGCGAGTAGACGCGGAAGAGGTAGAAGCGGTCGGCCACCTGCAACGCGTACACGCTCGCGTCCGCCGGCACCGTGGGCAGCCCGAACCGCAGCATCCCCCGCAGATCGGCGATCCTCACGGCGAACGAGAAGCGCGCTCGCAGGACCCACCACAGGCCGAGCACGACGATCGCCGAGGCGCCGAAGTTGCCCAGCAAGAGCCCGCGCGCGCCCTGGTTGGCGAACACGACGAGCAGGATCGTGAACGTCACCGTCATGCCGACGTTGGCGCCTGACGCGATCACATACGTTCGCGTGCGCTCGTCCACGCGCAGCTGTGCGTAGACCATCTCGAGGTTGGTGAACGCCCACAGGCCGAGCGCGGCGCAGTAGATAAGTTCAGGATCGTCCTGCCCCAGCAGAAAGCGGGACACTTCGCTTGCAAACGCCACGACCAGCAGCGCGGCCACCGTCGTGGTCCACACCACCGCAGCGGTCACCGAGCGAGCGATGCGCTCGCGCCGGGCGTGATCCTCGTCGTCGAAGTAGAAGCGGATGAACGCCTCGCCGAGCCCCGCGCGCAGGACGATGCTGGACAGGATCACCGCCGTCAACAGCGATTCGGCTGCACCGTAGCCCGTGGGACTGACGTGTCGCGTGTACAGCGGCAGGGTGATGAGCGCCAGCCCCTTGGCGACGATGTCCCCGAACTGGTAGGCCGCCCCGGTCGTGACCAGGCGCTTCAGGTAGCCGCGCACGGCTCAGACGCTACCGGCAGATCCCACGTCGAACCCCCTGCCCGCGCGCACGCCACGCCGACCGCGAGCAGCGTCCACGTGAGCGGGTCCTCGAGGAAGTCGGCGTAGGCCCACGTGTGCAGCACGAGCGCTGCAACGCACGCGGCGATCGCGATCCGCGGCGGGGACCGGCCGGCACCTCTGAAGAGCACCAGGAATACGACGAGGAGAAGGGCCGCGTACAGGGCCAGCCCGATGATCCCCTGCTCGGCGGCGACGGTCACCGGGATCGTGTGCGATGCCGAGGTGGCGTTCTGGATGCTCGAGGCGCTGTGCCGCTCGTACTCGGTTTCGAACGATCCGGAGCCGTAGCCCTCGAGCGGGCGCTCGGCGAACAGTTCAAGGCCACCGGACACCAGGTTGGTGCGCCCGCTGGTGGCATTGTTGGTGGAGCCGCTGCTGCCCTTCAGGCCGAAGTGCAGGCTCGAGGGGGCCGCCAGGAGGATGACCGCGGCGATCGCCAACAGGGCGAGCACCACATAGATGGTTCCGCGCACGTCCCAGCGAAACGCGGCCAGCACCGCGAGCCCCAGGAGCAGCGCGGCGATACTCGACTCCGAGAAGCTCGTCACCAGTCCGGCCATCAGCCATGCCAGCACCGCCGCGCCGCCCAGCACCACGCGCCGGTCTCGGCTCCACAGCACGACAGCCATGACCATGATCATCACCAGCGCCAGAAAGCGCCCGTAGATGCTCGGGTCGAAGAACACCGAGTTGACCCTGAAGTAGTTGTCGTACTGGTTTGCCGCGACCACCTTCGGGTTCAGGAACAGGGTCTTTCGGTAGTACTCGACGAAGCCGACACCCGCGAACAGGACCGCCAGGGCAACCGCCACAGCGAGGCATTCGAGCAGCAGCCGGCGTGTCCAGTGCACGTCCCTCAGCAGCAGGAACAGGACGCCGAACGGCAGGTAGAAGAAGGCGATGTTCTCCGCCGCCTTGGCGTGATCGACCGAGTAGGCGGTCTGCAGGACGTACAGCACGACCGAGGCCAGAAGGAGCCATTCGAGCCCCCTCGGCGAGGCCCAGCCCGCCAGCTTTCGCAACGAGGGTTCGACGGGGCGGCTGACGCGGGCGGGCCCGTGCTCCCCACCCGAGCGCTCCAGCTCGGTGTCCCGCCTCCCGGCGCCGAGTCGCCGCCTCAGGAGCCACTCGAGCGCGCCGGCGCCCACCACCAAGTACAGGGGTATCAGCAGGTTCACGGTCCTGCCGCTCGCCGAGATCGGCAGCCGGAACGGGAGCGCCAGCACGACGAGCAGTGGGAAGTACTCCGCACGACGGTGTATGAGCAGCGTCAGGCCGACCATCACCGCCAGTGCACCGATGAGCGCAGCCGCTATGACCCCCGGGCCGGGCAGCCTGGCTGCGAGGATCCAGGGCGCCGCGCCGCTCATCGCCCGACCAGGGTGAAGCTGCGTTGCGATTCCACCGTGCGAGCCTGTTTGCGCAGGGTTACCCGCACGCGGTAGGAACCGGCCGGAGCGAGCCCGCCTTCGGTCGCGGGCAGGATGATCGCCCGCCCGTTCGCGCCCGCGCTCAGCGTGTACCGGTGCGCGGTGCCGCGACGACCGTTCCAGCGGAGCGAGAGCGGTTTGTAGCGGGCCACCGGAAGATCACGCACGAGGGTTGCCACGACATCGCCGCCGACGGTCACGATCGTGACCGTCACCTCGTCCGCCTTGGCGAGCTTGAACGAGATCCTCTCCGCTTTGATGTGGCCGGTGGGCGTCGGCGAGAAGAAGGGTGTCAGCTTGAACGACTGGACGGCGGTCGGTGTGTGCTTCAGCCGCTGGGTGACGAAGAACGCCGCGAAGCAGGCGAGCACCAGCAGCGCGAACACGATCTGCCCCGGCCGATCTCCTATCGACCGGCCGCCAGCGGTGCTCAATCGCGGCCGTCCAGCGCGAACAGCTCAAGCGTGTCCGCGCGCAGTCCCAGGCGCAACGTCTCCAGCGAAAGCACGTCGTCGGGGGCGATGTTGCCGAGATTGCACTCGGTTCCGAAGCGCTTCAACAACCACACCTGCTGCTCGCGGAGCGGCGCCTCGAAGATCAGCCGGTCGGCGTCGATCGCGTGAGCGATCTCATCGATCAGACCCGTCCTGATCTCTCCGTCGGCCCGGTAGATGCCCGCCGTCCCGGACTCCCTGGACTCGGCGACCACCTTCCACGCGCCCGCCTCCAGATCGCGTTCGATCTGTTCCACCCACACGTACGGCGCCATGATGAAGTCGGCGTCCTTGCTGCCGACCTCCGCGAGCACCGTGAACTCGGGTGCCAGCCGCTCGATCAGCTCGCGCTTGACCGCCGGGTCCAGCGTGATCGTGCCGTCTGACACCTCCACGTGGCGCAGACCGAGATCATGCAGCCACGCGATGAGGCCCTCGACCCGGTTCTGGCGGATCGCCAGCTCGGTGAGCGTTCCGCCGAGTACCACCGGTATGCCGTGAGCCGCGTAGCACTCGAGCTTGGCGCGCAGGTTGGCGCTCACGATCGCCGTCCCCCAGCCGAGCTTTACGACATCGACGC
Organism: uncultured Solirubrobacteraceae bacterium; assembly: GCA_963730575.1. Lineage (GTDB taxonomy): Bacteria > Actinomycetota > Thermoleophilia > Solirubrobacterales > Solirubrobacteraceae > Palsa-744. The sequence continues at coordinate 313,518 of CAVSSG010000002.1, read as the reverse complement.
TCGCGCCCGCAACCTCCAAAAGGCCCTCCACCTGCGCAATCGACAGTCCGCGGTCGATCACATGCGTCAGCCCCCGCTCACGGGGCTTGCCCGAACGCTCGGGTATGTCCAGGAAGCTCACGGGACGGCTGTCGTGGCCGCGCCCGAGGATGCTCCGCTCCCACCCGCAGACGACGCCCGATCGGCGCCCACGACCACCACCACCGCAGCCGTGCCCGCCAGCGACGCCGCGGACGATTCGAGCGGCTGCAAGTGCGTGACCCCAAGAGACCGCGCAACCCCTTGGGCTTCGGCCTGATGACCCGGGGCGTACTCGACGACGGTCACCTGGTTTTCCCCGGCTGGGCGCCCGGCCAGCGGCGTGGCCTGCGCATAGCCGCTCTGGCGCAGAAGGCCGGAGACATCGTGGGCGAGGTTTGTGGTTTCCGTGCCGTTGAGAACCACGACGTGCGTTTCGGCCGGGCTCGCCGCCGGCGAGCTCGATCCGGTCGAGTGGCGTAACACGTGTGTCCTTGGGTGCGAGGCGCGAGGCTGCCCGCCGGCCGTGGAGGCCGTGCTCGTCGCCGCTTTGCCGCCCGAGCCGCCGACCGAGGAGACGATCACGACGATGGCCGCCAGGGCGACCAGCACGCCGCCGACGATCATCAGCGTTGCCCGGGCCGGCGAGCGTCCGGTCGCCGCCGATCGCGAAGCGGTGCTCGAGCGCCGCACGGTCTCGGTCCGGCCCGGCCGAACGGGGCCTCTGGCGACCTCGGGCGCGATCCCCGCCAGCTCGCGGCGTGACGGTGCGCTCGCACCGGACTCGCCCGGCGCCTCGCTGCCCGCGCGCCCGCCGACGCCCTGCGCCGGGGCTGCCGGTCCCGGCGGCCGACGCAGGGGAGCCGGTGCACGCGGCGCGGCGCCCGCTGCGGCGGCGCCCGCTGCGGCGGCGACGGTCGCAGGCGCGGGCGCGGGCGCAGGCGCAGGCGCAGGCGCAGGCGAGTGGGTCTCAGCCGCGGCGGATGGCTCGACCTCAGAGCCCGGGGGTGCGGTGATCGGGCGCCGAGCGGGCGGAGCGCTCGACGGGGCGGGACTCTGCGGCGCGGCGGCCTGGGGGCCCGCGGACCCGGCGACGCCCGCGGACGTAGACGCCGGCGTGGGCGCGACGGGAGAGCGCTCGGCGGAGTCTGCGGACGGTGGGCTCGCGCCGCCGGGCGTCTCGGCCGAGCCGGCGACCGACTGGGCCTGCGGCTGGGCCAGGCGCCCTGCATTCGTCTGTGCGGCACCGCTCACCGCCGAGGCGGCCGGCGCCATCGCCGCCGCTGCCGCCGCGCTGCCCGCCGGCACGGGAGGTGGGGCTGGAGTGCCGGCCGTGACGGGCGGCGACGCCGGCGTCGTCCCGTCCGCCGGGACGGGTGGTGAGGCGGCGGTCGGGGGGCCGGCCGGCGCACTCGCGGCGCTCGCCGCAGCCCCGGCCGGCACCGCGACGCCTCCTGTCGCGGCCTGACCGGGGGCGTCCGGGGGCGCAGGCTGTCCCTGCGCCCGGGCCTGGATGGAGGCCGCCGTGGCTCCCGCGGCGGTCACGGCCTGGCCGGGCACCGCGGTCACGGCGGGCACCGGCGGCGGGATCGGTGGCGTCGAGCCCGGGGTCGGCGGGGGGGCGCCGGGGGGAACGGCCCCAATCGCACGGGCCGTCATCGAAGCGGGGCGGGGGACCGCACGTACGGACGGGGCGGGCTGCTGAGCAGGGACGGCCGCGGCGGCGCTTACACGCTGCTCGAGCTCGGCGGCGCGCTCCGGAGCGCGGCCCGCCCACTCGCGCAGCCGCTTCAGCTCGCGAGCCTGGGAGAAGAGCAGCAGCGACAGCACTGCGATCCCGAACAGGGCCGCGAACGCCGCAAGGGCTCCGATCTTGGTGAACGAGCTCGAAAGCGAGAGCGCGAGCAGCGAAGACGTCATGAACCCCGGGAGTGTAGGAGGGGCGCAGGCGCACCGATGCAGCGTCGTCGCGCGGGCCGATCTGGCCGGCTCCGTTCGACCGGGACTCCAGGCGCGCCGCGGACAGCTCGGACACCTTGGCCGCGAGGCCCGCCGCGTCACCCTCGAGCACCAGCAGGCCGATCTCCGCGAACATCGACTCCACCGCCTCCACCGCCAGCGGCGCGCGCTCGGCCAGCAGGATCTTCTCCGCGGCCGTCGGCCGAGGATGCTCGTAGCTGTTGAAGAGATCCTCGTGCAGCTTCTCGCCGGGGCGGCGGCCGACGATCTCGATGTCTATGTCGTGGTCGGGGTCAAGGCCCGAGAGCTCGATCATCGCCCGCGCGAGCTCGATTATCCGAACCGGCTCGCCCATGTCGAGCACGAACACCTTGGCGCCCGGCGCTCGCTCCGCGCCGGCGACTATCCGCTCACGCGCGCCGGACGACGGAAGCTCGGCGGGCGACGCCCACCCCTCGCGGGCGAGCGAACCGGAGCGGATGATCAGCTGTACGGCCTCGGGAATCGTCATGAAGTAGCGGGTCATGCGCTCGTCGGTGACCGTGACCGGGCCGCCGCGCTCGATCTGGCGGCGGAAGATCGGCACGACGCTGCCCGAGGAACCGAGGACGTTGCCGAAGCGCACCGCTGCGTAGCCGGTGTCGGGAAAGCGCGCCGCGGCGGCCTCGAGCGCGAACTCGGCGAGCGCCTTGGACGCCCCCATTACGGTCGCCGGCGCGACGGCCTTGTCGGTGGACACGAGCACGAAGCGCCTGGTACCGAGCGCACCGGCCACGTGCGCTACGACCCTCGTGGCGATCGCGTTGTTGCGCACCGCCTCCACCGGGTTGGCCTCCATCAGCCCCACGTGCTTGTAGGCAGCCGCGTGGAACACGACCGTCGGACGGTGCTCGGCGAACACCTCGCGCATGCGCTCCTCCTCCTTGCAGTCGGCCAAGCACGGCCGAGAGAACCGCAGCGGGCACGTGGCGCTCCTCCTGGAGCTCGCGCTGGATCGCGAAGAGGTTGTCCTCGGCGTGGTCGAGCAGCACGATCCGGTGCGGCTCGACGCGGGCGATCTGGCGGGAGAGCTCCGAGCCGATCGAGCCGCCGGCGCCGGTGACGAGCACGGTCTCACCCGCCAGGTAGGCGCCGACGCGGTCGAGCTCCATGTGCACGGCCTCCCGTCCGAGCACGTCCTCCACGCGCACCTCGCGCACCTGCCGAGCGATCGTGCCGTGGTCCTGGAGCAGCTCGAACACCGTGGGCAGCGTGCGCACCGGTATCGCCCCGCTGGCGGCACTCGCGCACGATGCGCGCGCGCGTGGACCCCGGCGCGGAGGGGATCGCGATGATGACTTCGTCGGGCTCGGACTCCTCGAGGATGCGCGGAAGGTCGCTCTTCGGTGTTGCCGCGCACGCGCACCCCGTCGATGCGCAGCCCGCGCTTGCCCGGGTCGTCGTCGAGGAAGCCCACCGGCGCGAGCCCGAGCTCGCGGTTGCGCGCGATCTCCCGCAGGACCAGCCGCCCGCCGTCGCCGGCGCCCACGATCAGCACGCTGCGCTCGCCCTTGCGCCCGCCCCGGAAGGCGGCCAGCGGGCGGCGCTCGTAGACGCTGCGCGCGAGCATGCGCACGCCGAGCAGGAACAGCAGGCAGAGCAGGAAGAACAGCACGATCACGCCGTTGGGCAGCCCGATCGTCGACGTGCCGTGGTGGGTGGGATGCTGCACCGGGCGAAGCACGACGACGGCGACGACCGTCAGCAGCACGATCGCGACGACCGCGCGGATCGACCGCCTCGTAGTCGCGCTGGCCCGAGTAGCGCCAGCGGCGCTGGTAGACGCGCGCGAAGACCAGCACGGGCAGGCTCCCCGACCAGCACCCACCAGATCGTGCGTTCGCGCAGCAGCGCGTAGAAGCCGGTGGGGCCGTTGTCGAAGCGCAGCTGAAAGGCGAGGTAGTACGCGATCGCGACCAGCACCCCGTCCACTGCCAGCTGGAGCAGGGAGTGCCGGTGAAGGGGAAGGGCCGCCGAGCGGATCCGTCGGCGCATTCTCGGATTGTAAGGCCAGATACGACGCTGCGGGCCGCCGGCGCGGCAGCGCAGCGAGCAGGGCGACAGGAGCAGCTCGAGCAGCATCCTGGGATCGCGGCGAACGCGCGCCTCGGCGCTCGCCGCGGTCGCGCCTGCCCAGGTCGAGCTGCTCCACGGCCGGCCAGCTTGCGCATGCGGCCTTCGGCGATCAGCCGCTCATCGACCGCGCCCAGTCGTCCTTCAAAGGTGGTGTAGACCGGGACCCCCAGCGCGACGGCCTCGCGGTTCATCGTCCCGCCCGGCGGAGATCACGAGATCGGCGTGGGCGATCAGCGACTGGGCGTCGATCGCGTGCTCGGGCACGACGAAGCCGGGCACGCCCGCGAGCTCGCCGCGCTGGGAGCCCACGCGCGGCAGCACCACGGGCTGCACCCCGTCCTCGGCGGCGGCCGCGCGCAGGCGGTCGAGCACGCGGGCGAACAGGTCGTTCTCGAAGCGGTGGTAGAGCGACACCTCCGGCGGCGGGCGCACGACGACGATCGGGCGGGCGCGGTCGAGCCGCAGCTGCTCGAGCACCGCGCTGCGTCGGGCTCGAAGTCAGCCAGGTAGTACTCCTCCTTCAGCCCCTCGATAGGCACGCACCTTGCCCCTTGCGCCGTAGCGCTCCAAGCGCTCCGGCGGGATCGCGTCGGGCACGACGACCGCGCGCGCCAGGCGGCAGTTGACGTTGTGCTGCACGGTCGCCCACTCGTAGTCGAACATCGTCGCGCTCGGCACGCGCAGGATCGCGGCCGCCACGGTCACGTCGTTGGAGCCGTGGCCGAGGGCGATGTCGAAGCGCCTGCCGCTGCGCGCGGGCGTCGGCGCGCGCCCAGCGCACGAGCGCCGCCGAGCGCGAGGCCAGGCCGGCGCCCTTGGCCAGGAGCCGCTCGCCGCGATGGCGGCCGATCGCTGTGTGGGCGATGCCGAAGCGCTCGCACAGCTCGATCGTCTGGGCGAAGTCGCGGGCGGTCACGCGCACGTCGTGCCCGTCCGCGTGTGAGCAGTTCGATCACCGGTCGCATCACCAGCACGTGCGGGCTGTTCGTCAGATCGATCCAGATGCGCATGGAAAGGCGCACGGTATCGTTGCGCTGCCCATGCTCGTGCTTGGCATCGATCTCCGAGACGCTCGTGAACGAAACCTCGCACTTCGTGCGCGACGCCGGGCTTCCCGGCGTGTTCGCGCTGATGGCGCTCGGCTCGGCCTGCATCCCGATCCCCTCCGAGGTCGTGATGCTGTTCGCCGGGCTTCGCCGTCGCGAACCCCGGCCAGAGCGCCTCCCACCACCACCTGACGATGCTCGGGATCATCCTCGCGGGGCTGCTCGGGACGATGGTCGGCTCATGGGTCGCCTACGGCGTCGGCCGCGGTGGGCGCCTCGAGCTGCTCGAACGGCACGGCGCCAAGCTGCACATGGGGCCCGCCCAGATCGCGCGCGCCGACCGCTGGTTCCAGCGCTACGGGGAGCCGACCGTCCTGTTCGGGCGGCTCGTCCCGCTGGTGAGGGCGTTCGTGTCGCTGCCCGCAGGCGTCGCCAAGATGCCGCTCGGGCGCTTCACGGTGCTGTCGCTGATCGGGTCGATCCCCTGGGTGCGTCGGGCTCGCCTTCCTCGGACAGCGCTCGGCGGCGACTGGACCAGCGCGCGCAAGTACTTCGAGTACGTCGACTACGCGATCCTCGCGCTCGTCGTCGTCGGCATCGCCTATCTGATCATCCACCGTCGGCGCAGAGCCGACCCCGCGGCGGACGTGGGCTGAAGCACGAAGCGGTGCTCAACCGCGCGCGGAAACCGGCCTTCCCCTCCTGCCAGGCGCGTCGCCCTGGGCCTCCTGCAGGGTCCCGACCGAGCTGCTTGCCGGTCTCCTCCTCGGCGCACACGGCGCTGCTGCCGTGGCTCGCGGGCTGGAGCTACTCACGAGCTCGACCCCGAGCTGCGCAAGTCCTTCGAGGTCGCCCTCCACGCCGGGGCGGGCCTCGCGCTGGCGATCGACATGCGCGGGGAGCTCCTCGAGGACGCCGTCCGAGCATCGATGCGCGCCGGGCCGCGATCGATCGCCTGCTCGCTGGCGCCGCCGGCGATCGCCGGGTATGCGCTGCGCGCGGCTGATCGAGCGGCGCCTCGGTGGGCCGCGCTCGATCGCCGCCGGCCTCGTCGCCGGCGCGGTGGCGATGGCGCTCGCGGACGCGCGCGCCGCGCGGCGGACCCGCCGCTGGAGGACGCGGGCCCGCGCGACGGGCTGGCGCTCGGCCTCGCCCAGGCGGTCGCGCTGATCCCGGGCGTCTCGCGCAGCGGCGCGACCCTCACCGCGGCGCGGGCGCGCGGATTCGCCCGCGGCGACGCGCAGGCGCTCTCCTGGCACGCGGCGCTGCCGGTGCATCCTCGGAGCGGGCGCGCTCGAGGTGCGCCGGCTGGCTCGCGCCGGCGCCGCCAGACGGGCGCGCGCCGCGTGCGCTGGCGCCGGGGCCGCGCGGCCTTCGCCTCGACCCTCGCGAGCGCCCGCGTCTCTGCGGCGGAGCGCCGCGCGGGCGGCGCTGCTCCCCTTCTCGCTCTACCGCGGCGCGCTCGCGCTGGTGGTGATCCGCCGCCTGCGCCGCGCCCACAATAGGAGCCGATGACCGTCCTCGGGACCCTGCTCGGCGGGCGCTACCGCCTCGACGCCCAGATCGGGCGCGGCGGGATGTCCACCGTCTACCTGGCCTTCGACACCGTGCTCGAACGCCCGGTCGCGATCAAGCTCATGCACCGCGAGATCGCCTCGGACTCCGACCAGCTCGAGCGCTTCCGCCGCGAGGCGCGCTCGGTGGCGCAGCTCAACCACCCCCACGTCGTCACGGTGATCGACGCCGGCGAGGAGCCCTCGCCCGATGCGCACTATCCCGAGGCGACGGCGCGGAGGTGGGCACGCCGTACATCGTGCTCGAGTACGTCGAGGGGGAGACGCTCAAGGACCTGATCCGCCGCGAGGGGCCGCTCGAGATCCCGCAGGCGATCGCCTACGCGATCGAGATCGCGCGCGCGCTCGGCGCCGCCCACGAGCGCCTGATCGTCCACCGCGACGTCAAGCCCCAGAACATCCTCATCAGCGTCGAAGGCGGCGCCAAGATCACCGACTTCGGCATCGCCCGCACGCTCACCGAGGAAGGGCTGACGATGGCCGGGCGGGTGCTCGGCACGACCGACTACGTCTCGCCCGAGCAGGCGCTCGGGCAGCCGGTGACCGGGCAGTCGGACCTCTACTCGCTCGGCGTCGTGCTGTACGAGATGCTCACCGGCGAGGTGCCCTTCCGCGGCGAGTCGCCGGTCGCGGTCGCGATGAGGCACGTGCGCGAGCAGGTGCCCGACGTGCAGCTGCTGCGCCCCGACGTCTCCGCCGCCACCGCCTCGGTGCTCGACCGCGCGGTCGCCAAGGACCTCGACGCACCGCTACCCCGACGCCGCCGAGCATGGCCGCCGACCTCGAGGATGTGCTCGCGATCGAGGCCTCCCGCTCCGGCCAGGCCACCGGCGAGGTCACGACCGTGCTGCGCACGCTGCCCGGCACCGCGCGCCGGCGCCTGCCCTGGCGCATGCGCCACCCCGCGCGCTGGGTCGCCTCGCTGGCGCTCATCGCCGCGCTCGTCGCGGTCGCGCTGATCGCGCTCGCCGGCGGCGCGCGCACCGCGGCACCGGCGTCGCCCCGCGGCGTCCATCGCGCAGCCCGGGCCTTGAACCCGTCCCCCTCGCCCAGACCTCCGCCCACGGCTACAACCCGTTCGGCACCGGGCCGGAAAACCACGACCTGATCGACAACGTGGTCGACAGCGACCCGAACACGATGTGGAGCACCGAGCAGTACTACGACGGCACCCTGAAGAAGGCGGGCGGGAGTCGGCGCCGGGCTGTACCTCGACGCCTCTCCCGGCGTGGTCGGCCAAGGCGCTCGAAATCCAGACGCCCACGCCCGGGCTTCGCGGTGCAGATCTACGTGCGCCAACGCAGTCCCGCTCGTCGCTTCCCTACGGCAACACGACGCACGCTCGCCGACACGGGGCTGGCAGGGGCCGGTCGGGGCGAGCAGCTACGTCGACGACGACGAACGCATCCAGCTGAACCCCGGCGGGCAGCGCGTTTCGCTACTACCTATCTGGATCACCACGCTGCCGCCCAACATGCAGTCGGCGTCGATCGCCGAACTGACGCTGTTCAAATAGGCGCGCGGGCTCAGTAGCGGTAGCGCCGCCGCCGCGCGTGGCGCTCGAGCGCCAGCCGGCAGAGACGGTCGACGAGCTCGCGGGTAGGCGACGCCGGAGGCCTCCATCAGCTTGGCGTAGACGCTCGTGGGCGTGAAGCCGGGCATCGTGTTCAGCTCGTTGACCAGCACCCGCTCGCCGTCGACGAAGAAGTCCACCCGCGCCAGCCCGTCGCAGCCGGCGCCGATGAACGCCTTCAAGCGCGAGCTCCTTCACGCGCTCGGTTGCCGCGGCGGATGATCGCGCGCCGGCACCCTCAGCTCCATGCCCCCGGCCGTGTACTTCGCGCGGAAGTCGTACCAGTCGCCGGGAAAGACGATCTCCCCGGGCACGGAGGCCAGCGCGCGCCGCCGGCCGGCGCGATCGCGCGGAGCGCAGCTCGTCCGAGCACGCCGCACTCGACCTCGACTCCCGGCGCCATCGCCTCGACGATCACGAGCTCGTCGTGCGCGAACGCCTCGTCCAGCGCCTCGCGCATACGCGTCGGCCTCGGTGACCTTGACGATCCCCACCGAGGAGCCCAGGTGCGCGGGCTTGACGAACACCGGCAGGCCCAGCTCCGCGATCTCGGCGAGCACCTCCTCGCCGGACCGCCTGAAGCGATCCTCGGCGCACGCCCACGTAGTCGACCTGCGGCACGCCGTCGGCGGACATCAGCTCCTTGGAGAGCACCTTGTTCATGCTCACCGCCGACGCCGCCACGCCGGCGCCGACGTAGGCGACGTCGAGCGTCTCGAGCATCCCCTGAACCGTGCCGTCCTCGCCGAACGGCCCGTGCAGCGCGGGGAAGACGACATCCACCCCGAGCAGCCCGTCTCCGGGGGTCACGCTCAGCCGCTCGCCGTCGTGACGCCAGGCTCCGTCGCGCCCGATCTCCACCGAGAGGACCTCGTGCCCGCACGCGAGCAGGCCCTCGCGCACCGCCGCCCCCGAGGACAGCGACACCTCGTGCTCGGAGGAGCGCCCGCCGGCGAGCACCGCGACCGTGAGCGCTCGGCCGGCGGATCCGCGGGAGTGCTCACGTACGTCGTCCGCCTCAGCCGGCCGGGGCGGCCGGCGGCGTGGTGGTGGTCGGCGTGGTGCGTGGTCGGCGTGGTGGTGGTGGGCGTCGTGGTGGTCGGCGTGGTCGGTCGGCGTGCCCAGCACGCCCACGCGTGATCGTCACCGTCGCCCCCTTGGGCGCCGCGGCGCCGGCGGCGGGGCTCTGCTTGAGCACCACCCCGACCTGGCTGGATTCGGTGGTCGTGCGCGGTCACCATCTTCGGGCGAGAACCCGGCACGGCCGAGAGCCGCGGCGGCCTCCGTCTCGTTCTGGCCCACCACGGCCGGGACGGCGACTTCCTTCGGCGCCTTCGCCACCACGAGGTTCACCTTCCCGCCGACGCGCAGCGATGCTGCCGGCGGCCGGGGACTGCGACAGCACCGTTTCCGGCGTCTGCGTGGCCGAGACCTGCTGGGTGATCGCGCCGACGGCGAAGTCCGGCCGTGTCGAGCGCCGCTTCGGCGGCGGCGCGGGACTGGCCGACCGTGTCCGGCACGCGCACCGGTGACGGGCCGCTCGAGACGAGCACCGTCACGGTGCTGCCCACCGGCAGCCTCGTGCCGGCGGCCGGTTCGGTGCCGATCACGAGCCCTTCGGCGACCGATCGCGCTCGCCTTGGTCCTTGGTCGTCGGCTTGAAGCCGGCCGCGCGCAGCGTGCTCACCGCCTGGGCCGCGGTGAGCCCTTCGACGTTCGCGAGCGGCGTGGTCGGGAGACCGCTCGAGACGATCATGTTCACGCGCGGCGCCGTCGTCGACGACCAGGACCCCGTACGGCGGGCGTCTGGTCGAACACCAGGCCGCTGGCGACGGTCGTGCTCGCTCGCCGACGTCGGGACCGGTGTCAGCCCGGCGGCCTTCAGCCTGCACGACCGCGGCCGCTTCGTGAGCCCGACCACGTCCGGAACCTTCACCCGGCCCGCGCCGGAGGAGCAGCAGCGACCGCGAGCACCGACGCGCCGCCACGACGAGCGCCGCCACGGCCGACCACAGCCACACGCCGGCGATGATTCGCCGCGCTGGCGTGCGCCTCCTCGAGCGGGGATGCCGCGGGCATGCAGCAGCGGGCCGCGTGCCGTGGTCGGGTCCTGCTGCGCCGCAGCCGCCAGCGGAACGGCCGCGCCCGCGGACAGGGGCAGTGCCAGCCGCGCCGCTGCAGCGCCGCGATGAACTCCTCGGCATCCGCGTAGCGCATCGCCGGGTCCTTTGCCAGCGCGCGCAGCACGATCGCGTCCAGCGCGGGCCGGAAGGGCCGGGTTCAGCGCGCTCGGCGGCAGCGGCTCGGCCGAGACCTGCTTGAAGGCGATCGCCACGGCAGTCTCGCCCTCGAACGGAACCATCCCCGTGAGCAGCTCGTACAGGATCACGCCCACCGAGTAGAGGTCCGATGGCGCGCTCACTGCGTGGCCCTGAGCCTGCTCCGGGGAGAGGTACTGGGCGGTGCCCATGATCGAGCCGGTCAGCGTCATGTCCGAGGCGCCGGCGCGGGCGATCCCGAAGTCGGTGACCCGCGCACGGCCCTCCTCGTCGAGGATCACGTTGTGGGGCTTCAGGTCGCGGTGGACGACGCCGCGCCTGTGCGCGAACCGCGCGCCGCGCAGGATCTGCACGACGATGTCGATCGCCGTCGCCGGATCGAGCGCTCCCTGCTCGCGCACGATCGTCTTCAGCGAGCGTCCGGCCACGTACTCCATCGCGATGTAGTAGGTGCCGTTCCACTCGCCGCGGTCGAAGATCGCCGACGATGTTCGGGTGCGACAGCGCCGCCGCGCTCGAGGCCTCGCGGCGGAAGCGCTCGACGAACTCCTGGTCTTCGGCGAAGTGCTGGTGCAGCACCTTCACCGCGACCTGCCTGCCCGAGCAGCTGGTCTTCGGCCAGGTACACCTCGGCCATGCCCCCGGACCCGAGCCGCGAGAGCACCCGGTAGCGACCGTCGATGATCGTCTCGGCCTCGATCATCGCAACAGGCTTTCCATCACCTGCCGGGCGACCGGCGCCGCAAACGCGGCGCCCTGCCCGGGCACTCCCTGGAGGGTCACCGCGATCGCCACCGTCGGATCGGCCGCCGGCGCGAAGGCGATGAACCAGACGTTGTTGATCGCCGTCCCGATCTGCGTCTCGGCCGTACCCGTCTTGCCCGCCACCTGGACGCCCGGGATCTGGGCCTCGGTGCCGGTGCCTTCGCTTGACCACCGCCTCCATCATCGAGGTGACCGCGTCCGCGGTCGACGGTTTCATCACGACCGACTGCACGCGGGGCGATACACGTTCGACGGTGCGCCCGTCGGCTTCGACGATGCGTTCGGTCAGATGGGGGACCATCAGGCGTCCGTGATTGGCCACCGCGGCGGCGACCTCGGCCATCTGCAGCGGAACCACCTCGAGTTTGTCCTGGCCGATGCCCATGCGCCCGACGTCCACCTGGGGGCTCGTCGGCGAGATCAGCCGGGAGCCGAGGTACTCGCCGCTGGCGGACATCTGTTCGGCCGGATAGTCGAGCTGCGGCTTGCGGTCGAACCCGAAGCGGTCCATGTAGCGCGCCATCGTCCGCTTGCCGAGCCGTTCGGCCACCTGCGCCCAGACGGTGTTGACCGATTTGGCCAGCGCCTGGGTCAGGGTTATCTGCGCCGAAGCTCTCGTCGTCGTCGTTCTGCAGCGGGACCCCGGAGATCGAGCACGCGGTCGCGCCCGCTCAACGTCGATTCGGGCGTGAAGGCGCCCGGTGTCGATCGCGGCCGTCGCCGTGACCACCTTGAAGGTCGAGCCCGGGGCATAGCCGAACTGGGTGGCGCGGTTGACGAGCGGTTTGGCCGGCCGTGTCGCGCCGTCGAGCCGCTGCATATGCCGCGCGGCGAGCGCAGCGCAGTTGGGGTCATAGCCGGGCGTGGAGGCCATCACCTTGACCGCGCCGGTGCGCGGATCGAGCGCCACCACCGCACCGCGGTGCCCGCCGAGCGCGGAGATGCGCCACGCGCTGGGCGGCCGGGTCGAGGGTGGTGACGACCTCGTCGCCCTGCGGTTTCTTGCCCTGCAGCTGATCGAGGATCGTCTGCAGGTTCGTGCCGGTTTCGCCGTTCAGGGCGGCGTTGCGATAGCGCTCGATCCCGGTCTGGCCGAGATCGGGATAGATGTAGGAGTAGCCGACCGCGTGCGCGAACAGTTCGCCGGTCGGGTAGGTGCGCTGATAGGTGCCTTCGCGTCCGCGCACGCTGCGCGCGAGCACGGTGCCGTCGGCGGCGAGGATCATGCCGCGGTCGATGCGCTCCTGCTCGAGCACGCCGCCGCGCGTTCACGGGGTTTTCGCGCAGCGAGGACGCTTCGAAGATCGTCCAGCGCGAGGTGAACGCGACGAGCAGCGCGAACAGCAGGACGACGAGCCCGTAGAGGCGGACGATCGGACGGTTCACAGCGGCGGCCTCATTCGAGCTGCCCCAGTTCCAGGCTGCGGATCAGGGCGGCGGCGTCGCCTTCCGAGCGCAGCGAGTGATCGAGCAGCGCGCGCCGGCGTTCGGGGAGCAGCGTGGAGGCGCTCACACCCGAGACGAAGTCGCTGCTGTACAGGTTCAGGTTGCCGGGCAGCCGGTAGGGCACGCCCCTGGAACATCGTGACGAGGCCGCGGCTGTTCGTGCCGATGAAGTAGACCGACTGCGAGGCGAGGTAGACGGCCGAACCGAGCACGCCGAGCACGACCACCACGCCACGAGCGCGCCGGCGCGCCGCAGGCTGCACGCTGCGGCGCGAACGCGCCGAGCCTCGCCGGACGGACGCTCGGCAGGTGCGTGACGCGGTCGCGGCGTCGCACGGGCGCCGCCGCGGCGTGGGTGGTCTGCGCGGCGCCGGGTGCCGGTCATCGTGGCGTGCGCCGCCTGCGAGCCTGTGCCCCGTGATCGACGTGTTCGCTCGTTGGCGCCTGCGCCGTGTCGGGTCCTCGAACGGCCGGCGTGCACCTCCTCCAGGCGCAGCAGCACGACCGTGATGTTGTCCCGCCCTCCGGCCTCGTTGGCGGCCGCGATCAGCGCCTCCCCGGCATCGCTCAGCCGCGGATGGGCGAGCAGCACCGCCGCGAGCTGCGCCTCGTCCGACCATCGTCGTGAGCCCGTCGCTGCACAGCAGATAGACGTCGCCGGCGCGGCGCGGAAGGAGCGGGTGTCGACCTCGACCTCCACCTCCGGCCCGAGCGCGCGCGTGATGACCGAGCGCTGGGGATGCTCGACCGCCTCCTCGGGTGTGAGCCGGCCCTGGCGGACGAGCTCGTCGACGAGGGAGTGATCGTCGGTCAGGCGCAGCAGCTCGCCGTCGCGCAGGCAGTAGGCGCGGCTGTCGCCCACGTGGGCGATCGCCACCTCCTGCTCGCCCACGTAGACGGCCGTGAGCGTGGTGCCCATGCCGGCCTGCTCGGCGTTGGCGTGGGAGAGCTCGTGGATGCGCGAGTTCGCCTGCGAGCGCGAGCGCCGACAGGGCGAGCTCGGGTTCGCGGGCATCGTCGAGGCCGTGCCTGAAGGACTCGACGGCGATCCGCGAGGCGACCTCGCCGGCCTGCGCGCCGCCCATTCCGTCGGCCACCACGAACAGCGGCGAGCGGGCGAGCAGCGAGTCCTCGTTGGCGCGGCGCTGGCGCCCGGTGTCGGTCCCCGCGTACTGCTCGGCCACGCGCAGCATCTCAGTCGACCTCGAAGGCGAATTCGCTGTCGCCGATGCGCACGCGGTCGCCGGGGTGCAGCGGCCGCGGCGTCTGCAGCAGCTCCTCGTTGAGGTAGGTGCCGTTGGTGGAGCCGAGATCCTCGATGACCACTATGTTGCCCTGCTCGTAGATGCGGGCGTGCCGCGAGGAGGCAAACGGATCCTCCAGGCGGATCTCGGCGCGGTCGCCGCGCCCGAGGACGATGTCACCGTCGAGGTCGTAGATCATGCCGGGTTCGTGGCCGGGAGCGCGCTCGACCACCAGCCTGCGGCGCCCGGTTGGCGACGTCGGCGCTGCCGAGCGCGGAGGCCGAGTACAGGCCGGTGGCGTCGGGTGGGATCGTGCCGGGGCCTCGGATCTCGCGATCGGTGGCGAACGGCGCGCCGCCCGCCGCCCAGATCCTTGCGCGCGCTGCGCACCACCCACAGCAGGAACAGGTACAGCACGGCGAGGAAGCCGAACTTCAGCGCTACCGATACGGGTTCGAGGGTGGTCATCCGAGTTCGAAGATGATCTCGGTAGAGCCCAGCTCGAGGCGGTCTCCCGGGTTGCAGCAGCTGCGCCCCGCGTACCCGCAGGCCGTTGACGAGCACTCCGTTGGTCGAGCCGAGATCCTCGACCGTCCAGCCATCCGGACCGGGGCGGATCTCCGCGTGCCGGCGGGATATGCCGACGTCATCCAGCACGATGTCGCAGTCGCGGCTGCGGCCGATCGTCGCGCCCGTCGGCAGGCAGCAGTCCGGCGGCGCCCGGCGAGCACGAGCACCGCGTGTACCGGTGCGCGCCGCGCACGTGCCTCCTCGACCGGGCCGCCCACACGCCTCGAGGTGCTGTAGATCATCGTCTGGCCGTGCTCCTGCGCCGGCTGGGGCTCTGGCGCCGCGCGCGCGTGGTGCTCCTCGGCGTGACCCTCGAGGCGCACCGAGCGGGCCTGGATGCCGAATTCCCCGAGCGCCAGTCCGCTCGTCGGTGTGGAAGAGATCAGCGGATGGAGACACGAGGATCAGCTCCTCGCGGCGGGCATGCTCGAGCAGGTAGGCGCAGAGCTCGTCGAGCACCTCCTGCTCGACGCCCTCGTAGCGCGCGCGGTCCTGCGGTGAGAGCCACACCGAATACTCGTTGGGGGCGTACACGCGCGACACCGACACGGTGCGATGCTCGTCCATCTCGCGGGCGAGCTTGCGGGCCAGCTCCATCGGGCGCACCTCGGAGCGGAAGATGCGTCCGAAGGCACCCTCGACGAGGTTGGCGATCGTGGTCTCGACGCTCTTCAGCAGGTTCATTGGCGCACGGCCCGGCCCCGGAGGGGCTACAGCCCGGCGGGCTGGGCCGGGTGTGGAGCCATGCTACGTCAGACGGGACCGCGCAGAGCGCGAGCGCCCACGGCGAACACGCCGCCGAGGATCGCTCCGAGGATCGCGCCGCGAGGCATAGGATGGGCGCCCGTGGCGGAGAGGCCGCTGTCGAGCATACGCGCGGCCGAGGCGAGCGCTGCGGACCAGACCGTCGCGGCGACGACGTCGAATGCGGCGCTGCGGCCGCGCACGATCCACGGCAGGACCACGGCGGCGAGGGCCCACAGCATCGCTCCCAGCAGCACGCCGAGGCTGAGCATCGGGGCGAGCACGTGGGCTGCCGCGCTCGACAGCGAGCCCTCCCACACCGCGTGAGCCGGCGTGCCCGCGGGTGCCGCCAACCACAGATCCCGCACGAAGAGCGGCCCGGCCAGCACCAGCCACCAGTAGCCGAGCGCGCCCAGCGTCGCGCGCTTGCGCCACCACGCAGCCTGCCCCGCGATCGCCGGGAAGGCGCCGGCCAGACCGGCGAGGCCGAGCACGGGCGCCAGGGTTCCCCCGAGCCAGGAGGGTCCGCAGCGCCTTGGGAGCAGCAGGAGCGGCCCGCCGGCTGCGAGCAGAAGCAGCGCCGCACCGGGCGAGCCGCTCGCCCCCTGCCAGACCACCGCCGCGAGGGCGCCGGCCAGCCAGAGCGATCGCGGCAGCCTCTGCCGGCCGGGTTCGCCACGGTCGGGTGAGCCCGCGTGGGCCGCCTCCACGGAGCCCGGCGCCGCCTCGGCACCGGGCGGGGGGGCCGGGAACGGCGGGGAGGTCTCGGCCGGCTCGAGGGTCGTCTCGGGCGCTTCGTCGCGCGAGACCCCGGCCGCGTCAGCTCGGCGCCATGGCCGCCGGGTGCGACCCGCTTCGAGCTCGCGTGCCTGCTCAAGCGCGAGGCGCAGCCCATCGAGCGTCCCCCGCGCGGAGGGGGACGGCGCGAGCGCGGTGTCGATCGCGCGAGTCAGCTCGCGGGGGAGGTCCGCACGGCGACGCTCGAGGGGCGGAAGGCGGCTGCCGATTCGCCGCGCGGTGGCGGCAGGAGTCGAGCCCCGCACGGGGTTGACGCCGCACAGCGCCTCATAGAGGACGAGCGCCAGCGCGTACAGATCGGCCTGCCCGCCCACCTCGCCGCCCCTCGCTCTGCTCGGGTGCCATGTAGGCGAGCGTGCCCAGCACGTCCCCCGTGCGGGTGAGCGCGTCCTCGCCGGCCAGGCTCGCTCCGCCGAAGTCGGTGAGCTTCGCCGCGCCGAGGAACCCCTCCTGCGACGGCGCACGCTCGTCGCGCTCGTCGGGTATGAGCACGTTCTGGGGCTTGATGTCGCGATGGATGACGCCCCGCGCATGCGCGTGCGAGAGCGCGCATGCCAGCGCGACGCCGATGTCCAGCACGTCGTCGTCCGACAGAGAACGCGCGGCGATCAGCTGGGCCAGCGTCCTGCCGTGAACGAGCTCCGAGATCAGATAGAAGGCATCCTGCACGGCGCACGCCTCGTACAGCGCGACGATCGCGGGGTGGGCCAGGCGGGCGCTGGCGAGCGCCTCGCGGCTCGGCGCGCTCGCCGTCTCCGTCGGGCCCCAGCGGGATCCGCTTGACGGCGACCTCGCGGTGCAGCAGTTCGTCGCGAGCGCGCCACACGACCCCGAAGCCGCCCGACCCCGAGACACTCGAGCAACCGGTAGCGCCCGAGCACGAGATCGTTGACCCCCGGGGCGCCGACCGCGCCGCCGACCGCGCCGCGTGGCTCGCGTGTCCGTCCGGGGTTGGCGAGGGTGAGCGGCGACTCCACCGGGTCCCAGGTTCGCCGTCCGCAGGCGCGCCTCCTGCCGCCCGCCGCCGCGAGGAGGCACATTGACCGAGAAGTTGCAGTCTCGCGAGGGAGGTGGCCGGCAGTCATACTTGGGCACTTCCAGAATCCCTGCAAGGAGCGAGCTTTTGTCGTTCTTCGACGACGGCGAGGACACAGCGGCCCAGCAATCGACGCGATCATCTCGACGACGGCCCGGGTCGGGCGACGCGCCCACGAAGCGTCCGCGGCCGCGCCGGCCTCAGCGCTCCGGGCGCCCGCTTCCGCTCGACCAGCACACGCTGATGGTGCGCCGGCGCGTGGCGGCGGGGGTCGGCGGTCGTGCTGCTGATCGTGATCGTCCTGTTCGTGAACGGCTGCGTGAAAAGCGAACGGACGCAGGCGCTGAAGAGCTACAACCGCAACGTGAGCACGATCGCCACAGAATCCGACGAACAGGTCTCCGGCCCGCTCTTCACCACGCTCACCGGTGCCTCGGGCAAGTCCGCGCTGAACGTCGAGGTGCAGGTCGATCAGCTGCTGATCACAGGCCCAGAGCCTCGCCAATCGCGCGAAGGGCCTCAGCGTGCCCGGCGAAATGGCGAGCGCCCAGCGCAACTTCACGCTCGTGATGAACCTGCGGGCCGAAGGACTGGACAAGGTGGCGGCACTGCTGCCCCAGGCGCTCGGCGCCCAGGGCAAACAGGCCACCACGCTGATCGCCGGCGACATGGAGATCTTCCTGGCCTCCGACGTCGTCTACTCCCAAAGGGTCGCCCCGCTGATTCAGCAGACGCTCGCCTCGAGCGGGATTCACGGGCTGAAGCACCGCACCCAGCAGCTTCCTGCCCAACCTCGGCTGGCTTGAACCGAGCACGGTCGCCGCGCGCCTGACCGGTCAGTCGGCGAGCTCCTCCCAGACCGGTCAGCCGCTCCCGGGCCACCACGGCAGCACCCTGAAGGCGGTCAGCGTGGGCACCAACACGCTGGAAGTCGAACCCACGCTCAACCACATCACCGGAGGGGGCAGTCCCACGTTCACCCTCCAGGTGGAAAATGACGGCGAATTCCCCGAGACGAACGTCACGACGGGCGTGACCGTCACGGTCGCGGGCAAACAGATCAAGGCCACCCACGTCGATCGAAAAGACCGAACCCGGCAAGACCGTCAGCGTCGAGATCCCGGTCGCGGGCGTCCCGCTCGGCGTGGCCGCCAAAATCGAAGCCTACGTCGAGCCAGTGCCGGGCGAAACCAACCACGAAGGCACGAAGAACGCCTACCTGGCGATCCTCGAACAGTAGGTCTGCCCGGCTGCTCGGTGGCGCGAGCGGCTAACTTGTGCCGGTGGCCACAACGCTCACCGACACCCAGGGCATAGTCGCGCTCGGGGCAGCCGCCATCGCGCTGGTGGCGCTCCTGCTGAGCCTGGTGCTGACAGTCAGGGTGCGCCGCCTGCGCCGCGCGCAGCGACTCGTGCTCGGCGAGCGCGAGGAGCGCGACGTGGTCGCGCATGCGGCCGGCATGCAGGACGCATTCGAGGCGCTGCGCCAATACGTAGAGGATGCCGGCCGGCGTCTTGACGCCCGCCTGTTGAGCGTCGAGGCCGCCCTGCGCGAGGGGCTCGCACACCGCGCGCTCGTACGCTACGACGCCTACAACGAGCTCTCGGGGCGCCAATCGGTGTCAATCGCGCTGCTGGACGACGAGCGCTCGGGGATCGTCCTGTCGTGCATACACCACCGCGATCAGGCACGCGTGTATGCCAAGCAGGTGCTCGACGGGCAGCCCGAACTGGAGCTCTCTCCGGAGGAGGCAGAGGCCGTGCGCCTCGCCCTGTTGCCCACCGGCCGAGCAGGGGATGGCGCAGATCACGCGGCCTGAGATATCTCATCCCCGGCCGCGCGTCGGCTATCTCGGGCCGGAGGGAACGTTCAGTGAGGAGGCCGTGCTGTCCGCCAGCACCCCGGAGGCGGTGGAGCCGGTGCCCCTGCAGACAATCTACGACACGGTCATGGCGCTGCGCCGCCGGCAGGTCGACTGGGCCGTGGTGCCGATCGAGAACTCGCTCGACGGATCGATCAGCGTCACGCTCGACCTGCTCGCGGGCGAGGCGAGCGACGTGGAGATCGTCGGGGAGACGCTGCTGAGGGTCAGGCACTCGCTGATCGCCGCCGAACCGCTCGCGCTGAACGAGATCGAGGAGGTGCTCACGCATCCACAGGTTCCCGGGCAGTGCACGCGGTTTCTGCGGCGCGAGCTGCCCCACGCGAGGATCCTTCCGGCCAGCTCCACCGCCGAGGCTGTGCGGATCGTGGCCGGCGAGCACGCAGAGGCGGGCCGCCGGCGTGGTCGGGCAGCGCTGGGAACGGTCCTGGCGGCGAGGATCTACGGCGGCACGGTCCTGCGCGAGGGCGTGCAGGACCGCGACGACAACGAAACCCGCTTCGTGTGGCTGGCGCGAGCGCAACCGGGCGCCGACCGATCGCAGATCAGCCCGCCGCCGCTGCGCGACGGCGGGGCGGGAGACTGGAAGACCTCTCTGGTCTTCTGGGGTCCGGGCGCCGAGCGGCCCGGCTGGCTGGTGCGGTGCCTGGACGAGTTCGCGCGACGCGACATCAACCTCACGAAGATCGAGTCGCGCCCGCGGCGCGAGCGGCTGGGCAGCTACATGTTCTTCGCCGACCTCACCGGCCGCCCGGGCGAGGCGGCGGTCGACGCCGCGGTCGAGGGCCTGCGCGTGCTCTGCGAGCAGGTGCGCGTGCTCGGCTCCTACCAAGGCGCACGCCAGGCAGCGGCGGGTTGAGAATTGCCGGGCCCGCGATGCCACGGGATGACAAGCGTCACGCTAAACTGCGGCGCTGAAGATGGAAAGCGCAGTCCCACCAGAGCCGGTGGGGTCCGTGCCGCCCTCCGAGCACCAGCGGCGCGGACCTGGAACGTCGCCTTCTACGGCGATGAGTGGTCGGGTGCTCGTTCTGAACGCGACCTACGAGCCGATCAACGTATGCACGGTCCGCAGGGCCGTGGTGCTTCTGCTCAAGGAGAAGGCCGAGCTGCTCGAGCGCGGGCGGTGGGAGCTCCACTCCGAGAGCTCTACGGTCGCGCGCCCGGTGGTGATCCGCCTGATGAGCTACGTGAACGTTCCGCGCGACGCGCACCGGCGCAAGATCACCCGCCGGGCCGTCTTCGCCCGTGACAGCTGGACCTGCCAGTACTGCGGCTCGCGCTCCAATCTGACGGTGGACCACGTGATCCCTCGGTCCAAGGGCGGGCCCTCTAGCTGGGAGAACATCGTCGCCTCGTGTGCGCCCTGCAACCGCCGCAAGGGAGACCGGCTGCCACGCCAGGCGGGGATGCATCCACGGCATGCTCCGCGCACGCCACGCGCGGAGATCTTCATCCAGGTCGCGAGCCCCACCATCCCGTCCGCCTGGCTGCAGTACCTGCCGCAGGCGGCCTGATCGCCGAGCGGCGCGGCGGACCTGGCGGCGGAAGAACTGCGAAGGGCGCCGCAGATGCGGCGCCCTTCGCGATGCTGTCTCTGACTGGAAATACCGAGACGACGGAAAAGACGGCCGGAGGGACCAGAGCCGGCGATCGTCTCGGGGTGTCCCGGGTTGGATTCCGCTAAGCGGTCCAGCCTGCCCGACCTAGCGGCCGGTCACCTCCAGAGTCCCGCACGAACTGTCAGCTAACGTTAGGACCACCTCCTTTCTCTGGTCCGACCAGAGTAGCGAAAGCGGACGACGCGCCGGCTTCGCGGTAGCAGGCGATCAGCGCAGGATGGTGCCGAAATCCTCCGTGTAGATCGCGCCCGGCTGACCTTCGGCGAGTGATTCGGGCACGCTGGGAACGACGCCGATGCCCGTTTCGCGATACTGACCTTCGAGGATGTTCGCGAGGTGCTCGGGCGATGCGAACCAGGCTTCGACGATCGCCTGAGGCGTCGAGAGCTCGAGGGTGCCCCAGGCGAGATTCTCCCCGACGACATATCCCACCGTCGAGTTGGGGATATAGCCGGCCGACCTGATCCGATCGGACGGGGTCTCACCGGAGGGGGACACGTGCTCGAAGTAGTCCGCGGCCACCATTTCCCGGCTGTGGGCTTCGGCCGCCCTTTCGAGATCGCCGTTGACGAGCAGCGGAGCCTTGCCGTTCTCGGCCCGCTTCTTGTTCACGAGGCACAGCACGGCCGACTGGACCAGGTCGAGGTCGGCCGGTCCGGGGGTCAGCTCCGTGTACAGGCACGGGGTGGCGAGGACCTTGGCGATGGCCGCTCCGGCCAGGTCCCGCGCCTGCGCGCCCGGAAGCGGCCGCGACCGGTGTCCGGTGCGTGTGTTCGCGCCTCTGGCGCCCGCGCGGCAGACGAGCAGGGGTACGTGCGTGGAGGGGTCCGCCAGCGGTCGGCAGCCTCCGCCGGTGCCGGCGGCTGCGGGTCCTGCTGCCGCGAGGAGCAGGCTACAGGCGAGGAGCAGCGTGGCGGTTGTCGAACGGAGGAGCTGTTGACGACGCACCCTCAGACTGTCGGCCGGTCCACCCGCTCAGCTGAGCGAGACGACCCCAATCTGGACAAGTTGAAGAGGCCGGCCCGATCGGCCGGCCCGGCGTCAGCCCTCCGCCTTCGGGCCGGCGCCGTCGGCGCCGCCCGTGCCGGCGTCCTGCGGAGCGCTCGCGACCGTCTCGTCCTCTTGATCGGCCGTTTCGACCACGAGCGCAACGGCGCTGACCAGGTCCTCCCCCTTCAGGTTCATCACGCGCACGCCGGTGGCCGAGCGACCCTGGCGCGAGATGCCGCCGGCCGAGGTCCGCTGGACCATACCGCCGACGCTTATGAAGACGAGCTCGTGGTGGTCGCGCACCACGAGAGCCCCCGCGAGGGCTCCCTTTTTCTCCGTCAGCCCGACCGTTTTGACGCCTTTGGCGCCGCGGTTGGTCTTGCGGTACTGACCGATCTGCGTGCGCTTGCCGTAGCCGTTCTCGGTGACCACCAGGAGATCCATGTCGTCGCGCGCGACGTCCATCGCGATCACCATCCCCTCCTTGCCGACGTCCATGCCACGCACACCGGTGGTGTCGCGGCCCATCGAGCGCACGTCGGACTCGGCGAAGCGCACGGCCAGGCCGTTGCGCGAGACCATGATGATCTCGTCCTGGGGATCGACCGGCCGCACCGCGAGCAGCTCGTCGTCGTCGCGGATGTTGATCGCGATAATGCCATCGGCTTTGATCGGGGTGTTGTAGGCGGCGAGCTCGGTCTTCTTGACGGTGCCCTTGCGCGTGGCGAACACGAGGTACTTCGTCTCGGAGAAGTCGCGCGTGGACGACCACGGCCCGGATCAGCTCGCCCTCGCTCAGCGGCAGGATGTTGACCAGCGCGCGCCCCTTCGCAGTTCTTGAGGCCTCGGGCAGCTCGTAGACCTTCGAGCGGTACACCTTGCCGCGGTTGGAGAAGAACAGCAGGTAGTCGTGGGATGAGCACACGAACAGGTGCTCGATGAAGTCGCCTTCCTTCATGTCCATTCCCGTGACGCCGCGACCCCCGCGCTGCTGCTGGCGATAGGTGGCCAGGGGCAGCGACTTGATGTATCCGCTCTGGGTGATCGTGATCACCATCTGCTGATCGGCGATCAGGTCCTCGATGTCGATCTCGTCCTCGGAGTGGCTGATCTCCGTGCGCCGCTCGTCACCGAAGCGCTCGGCGATCTCCGAGAGCTCCTCCTTGATGACGCTCAGCACGCGCGACTCGTCGCCCAGGATCGCGCGCAGCTCGGCGATGCGCTCGGTGACGTCGGCGTGCTCCTGCTTGATCCCGTCGGCCTCCAGCGCCGTGAGCTGGGAGAGACGCAGGTCGAGGATCGCCGTCGCCTGGATCGCGCTGAGCTCGAAGCGGGCGATCAGCTGCTCGCGGGCGCTGTCGCGGTCCCGTGATCCGCGGATCAGCTCGATGATCTCGTCGAGGTGCTCGAGCGCCGTGAGCAGGCCCTCGAGGATGTGGGCACGCGCCTCCTTCTCGGAGAGCTCGTGCTTGGTGCGACGCACGATCACCTCGCGCTGGTGGGCCACGTAGTTGTGGATCACCGCCCGCAGGTCGAGCGTCCGTGGAACGTTGTCCACGAGCGCGACCATGTTCACGCCGAAGGTCGTCTGCATGGATGTGTGCTTGTAGAGCTTGTTCAGCGCGACCTTGGGAATGACGTCGCGCTTGAGCTCTGATGACGAGCCGCATGCCGCGCTTGTCGGTCTCGTCGCGGATGTCGGCGACCTCGGTGATCTTCTTCTCGTGCACGAGGTCAACGATCTTCTGCACAAGCCCGTTGTCGCCGAGCTTCTTGACCATGAACGGCAGCTCGGTGACGACGATCGCCTCCTTGCCCTGTCGCAGCGGCTCGACGTGAGCCTTGGCCTGCACGCGCACACGTCCCCGACCGGTCTCATACGCGTCGCGGATGCCCTGACGCCCGAGGATGATCCCGCCGGTCGGGAAGTCCGGGCCCTTTATGTGTCCCATCAGGCCGTCGGTGTCGATCTCCGGGTCGTCGATGTAGGCGATCGTCGCGCTGATCACCTCGCGGAGGTTGTGCGGTGGGATGTTCGTCGCCATCCCCACCGCGATCCCCGAGGAGCCGTTCACGAGCAGGTTCGGGAAGCGTGCGGGCAGCACGAGCGGTTCGCGTCGCGAGCCGTCGTAGTTGGGTACGAAGTCGACCGTGTCCATGTCGAGGTCGCGCAGCATCTCGGTCGCGATGCGGGCCAGGCGCGCCTCGGTGTAGCGCATCGCGGCGGCGGGATCGTCGTCGACCGAGCCGAAGTTGCCCTGGCCGTCGATGAGCTCGTAGCGCATCGAGAAGTCCTGCGCCATGCGCACGAGCGTGTCGTAGATGGCCGAATCGCCGTGGGGGTGATAGTTGCCCATCACCTCGCCGACGATCTTGGCGCACTTGGCGTATGAGCGTGTGGGCCCGAGGCCGAGCTCGTTCATCGCGTAGAGCACGCGGCGGTGCACGGGCTTCAGGCCGTCGCGCACGTCGGGCAGCGCCCGCCCGACGATCACCGACATCGCGTAGTCGAGATAGGCCGTGCGCATCTCCTCCTCGAGCGCGCGCGGTTCGACGTTGCCTCCGCTGATCACATCAGCGCTCGCCATCCGTCACCTCCATCGGCAGGGCGCAATGCCCGAGGTCAAACATCGAGGTTCGCGACCGCGCGCGCGTTCTCTTCGATGAACTCCCGCCGCGGCTCGACCTGGTCGCCCATCAGCTTGGAGAAGATGCGGTCGGCCACGGCGGCGTCCTCCAGCGTCACCTGGGCCAGCATGCGCGTCGTGGGGGCCATCGTGGTTTCGCCCAGCTGATCGGCGTTCATCTCACCGAGGCCCTTGAAGCGCTGAAGCTTGATCCCCTTCTGCGCGACCGTCATCACGGCCGTGCGAAGCGCCTCGAAGGAGGGGGCCGTCTCGCGGGCGTCGCCGAGGCGCACGTCGAACGCGGGGCTCCCGGCGAGCTCGATGAGCTGGGCGTGCACGCGCGCGAGCTGGCGATACTCCTGGGAGTCGAACAGCGCCCGCTTGATGCGGTGGGTGCGGGCGAAGCCGGTCTTCGCCTCGACCGCCTTGACGCGTATCTCGAGCGGGATCCTCCTCGACAGCAGCTCGGTGGCGTGCGTCTCGCCCTCGAGGCCGGCGCGGCTGAGCACCTCGATCGCCGCCTCGGCGCTCATCACCTGCTCGCCGAGCAGCGAGGACTCCTCCAGGAACTGGACCATGTCGTGACCGTGGACGGCGCGCAGCGAGGACGACCAGCCCTCGTACTGCTTGAGCAGTCTGCGAGAAGCGCTGCCAGCGTGCCTCGGTGAGCTTGAACTGGGTGCCGTGGCGGTCGAAGATCTCGATCTTCTCCCACTTGTCCGAGAGCAGGATCTCCTCGAGCTCGGAGTCCTTTTCGATGTAGCGCTCGCGCGAGCCCTGCTTGAGCTTGTACAGGGGCGGCTTGGCGATGTAGACGTAGCCGGCCTCGATCAGCTCCTGCATCTCGCGGAACAGCAGGGTCAGGACGAGCGTGCGGATGTGCGCGCCGTCGACGTCGGCGTCGGTCATCAGCACGACCTTGTGATAGCGCGCGTTCTCGATGTTGAACTCGTCGCGCACGCCGGTGCCGATCGCGGTGATCAGCGCCTGGATCTCGGTGTTCTGGAGAACCTTGTCGATGCGCGACTTCTCGACGTTGAGGATCTTGCCGCGCAGCGGCAGCACCGCCTGGGTGTTGCGGTCGCGGCCCTGCTTGGCCGAGCCGCCGGCGGAGTCGCCCTCGACGACGAACAGCTCGGCGAGCGAGGGGTCCTTGACCGAGCAGTCGGCGAGCTTGCCCGGCAGCGTGGAGTTCTCGAGCGCCGACTTGCGCCTGGTCAGGTCGCGCGCCTTGCGCGCCGCCTCGCGGGCCCGCTGCGCCTGGACGGACTTCATGATCACGGCGCGCGCCTCGCTGGGGTTCTCCTCCAGGAACTCGCCCAGGCCCGTGTTGACGATCGACTCGACGAAGCCCGCCATGCCGGGGTTGCCGAGCTTGGTCTTGGTCTGGCCCTCGAACTGCGGGTCGCGGAGCTTGACCGAGATCACCGCGGTGAGCCCCTCGCGGACGTCCTCGCCCGACAGGTTGTCCTCTTTCTCCTTGAGCAGGCCGTGGTCGCGCGCGTACTTGTTGAGCGTGCGCGTGAGCGCCGAGCGGAAGCCGCTCAGGTGCGAGCCGCCCTCGCGCGTGTTGATGTTGTTGGCGAAGGAGTGGATCGACTCCTGGTAGGAGGAGTTCCACTGCATCGCGACCTCGGCGGCGCCCTCCTCGCTCTCGCCGGCGAAGAAGATGACCTTGCGGTGGACGGTGTCCTTGTTCTCGTTGAGATAGGCGACGAAGTCCTCGATGCCGCCCTCGTAGCTGGAACGTCGCGGAGTGCCCCTCGCCGCGCTCGTCGACGATCGAGATCTTCAGGCCGCGCGTGAGGAAGGCGGTCTCGCGCAGGCGCTCCTCGAGCGTGTAGAAGTCGAGCTCCAGCGTCTCGAAGATGTCGGCGTCGGGCAGGAACGTGACGGTCGTTCCGGTAGGCGCGCCGGCGGGCAGCTTCTCGCCCTTGACGAGCTCGCTCTGGGGGGCCCCGCGCGAGTACTCCTGCGAGAAGCACGTAGCCGTCGCGGCGGATCTCCACGAGCAGGCGCTCCGAGAGCGCGTTGACGACCGAGACGCCGACGCCGTGCAGGCCGCCGGAGACCTTGTAGCCGCCGCCGTCGCCGAACTTGCCGCCGGAGTGAAGGACGGTGAGCACGACCTCGACGGCGGGGCGGCCCTCCTTCTCCATGTGTCGCAACGGGGATCCCGCGGCCGTTGTCGGACGACCGTGACCGAGTTGTCGGGGTGGATCGTGACGGCCACCTCGGTGCAGAAGCCCGGCCAGCGCCTCGTCGACGGAGTTGTCGACGACCTCGTAGACGAGGTGGTGCAGGCCCATGACGCCGGTCGAGCCGATGTACATGCCCGGGCGCTTGCGAACGGCCTCCAGGCCCTCGAGGACGGTGATGTCCTGTGCGTCGTAGCTGGTGGGCGCGCCCGTCATCGACGGGTCGTTGACGCCGCCCTTGCCGGCGTCCGCTTCAGAGCTGTTGCTGCCTTGGCCAATGGCCCTCCGATGACGTGAGAACGCCCCGGATTCCGGGGCGCGAAGACCACGGCCGGGGCGGATCAAATTGTCCCGAACAATAGCAGGGGGCACCGCTGGTCGGGCCCTCTCCACGCCGCTAAATCCCTGCAAATACGGGCGAAAATGGGCGCACCCACGGTCCCACCGCGTAACGGAGTCACAGCCCGCACGGTGGCGGTCAGCTGCCGGTGCGGCAGCGCAGCTCGCGGATCGCCTCGGCCCAGCGCGGCGTTCAGGCGGGCGATCAGCTCGACCGGCCATCAGGTCGAGCTCCTGCGCCCACACGGCGGCCGCGCAGGTCACCGTCAGGACGCCGTCGCGCTCGGCGGTCGGGCGCGCGGCGGCCGCGATCGCGGGGCCGGCCGCGCGCCTCCCAGATCTCCTGCACGCGGGCGAGCGTCGTCGCCGGCGCGAGCGCGCGGTGAGGCCCTCGCAGGGCGACGGAAAGCGAACGCGGAGCCGCTCCTCTCACGCGGCGAGCGCCTCGCTGCAGGATCGTGCCGGCGCTGACACCCGCAGGCGCGTGACGGACGCAGCGCCGGCACCGGGCACGTGGGCGAGGTCCGTCGTGGCGATCACGCTCTGGCCCCCGCTCGGCAGAGCTCTCCGGCGAGCAGCTCGCGGCGCTCGGAGTCGAGCTCGCTCATCACGTCGTCGAGCAGCATCAGCGGCGTGCGCCCGCGTTCGCGGGCCAGCACGGTGCGCTCGGCCAGCAGCAGCGCCAGCAGCGCCAGGCGCTGCTCGCCCTGGGAGCCGTACAGGCGCAGCTCGCGCCCGTCGCGCAGCATCGCGAGCTCGTCGCGGTGCGGTCCGTGGCCCGAGAAGCCGCGCTCGAGATCGCTCGGCAGGCGCGCCTCGCAGCTCGGCGACGAACTCGTCCTCGTCCTCGGCGCGCGGAGCGCGGGCGGTACTCGAGCGCCGCCTCGCCGCTGCAGGCCGAGTTGCGCAGGCGTCTCGGCGAACGGCTCGGACAGCAGCGCGACCGCCGCGGCGCGGTCGCTGCGCCAGCGCGATCGCCTGGCGCGCCAGCTCGCGGTCCCACGTGGACAGCGTCGCCTGCGAGGCGCGGCCGGCGCGGATGCGGGCGAGCAGGGCGTTGCGCTGGGCGAGCACCCGCGAGTACTCGCGGCGGTCGCTCCGCGCGCAGCGGCCACACAGCCGCCACGACCTGGTCCAGGTGCGCCCGGCGCAGGCCCGGAGACCCCTTCAGCAGCTCGAGCCGATCGGGTACGAAGACGCTCAGCAGGGGCCGGTCGTCGAGGTCGAGCAGGCGCTCGACCGGCGCACCGTCGAGCGTCATGCGCTTCACCGGCGCGCGTGCTCGGAGAACGGTCGCATAGCCCACGCTCAGCTCGTGCGAGCGCTGGCCGTCGTCGAGCTGGACCACCACGCGCGTCGGCCTGCGCGCCGAAGCGCACCAGCTCGCGCTCGTTGCGCGTGCGCGGCGAGCGCGCGGTGCAGCCGAAGTAGATCGCCTCGAGCAGGTTCGACTTGCCCGCGCCGTTGGGCCCGTGCACCACCGTCAGACCCTCCCCGAGCTCGGCTTCGGCGCGCGCGTAGCTGCGAAAGTCGCGCATCTGCACGCTGACAACGCGCACGTTCAGCCCTCCTCATGAACTAAGCGTCGTGTGATCTCAGGGCCAAGCAGGTCAAGGACGCAGAGAGCGTGGCGTGCTACGCACGCGAGCGACCGAGGACGCCGAGATGCGCAGGCCATGAGATCACACGTTTAGGCGAATCGGCATGATGAGGTATACGAAGTCGCCCGTGTCCGGCGATTCGATCAGGCCCGGGCGCAGGGGGCTGATCAGCTTCAGCACGAGCTCGTCGGACTCGACGCTCTCGAGCCCGTCGCGCAGGAACTCCGGGTTGAAGCCGATCTCGAACGACTCGCCGTGGAACGGCACCGGGATCGCCTCGCTGGCCCCGCCGACGTCGGGCGTCTGCGCCGAGACGGTCAGCGTGCCCTCGCTGAAGCTGAGGCGCAGCGGCGCGTTCTTCTGAGCGAGCAGGCTGATGCGCCGCACCACGTCGGTGAGCTCGGCCGTGGACAGGCGCAGCTCGTGATCGACCGACTCCGGGAGCAGCTGGCGGTAGTTCGGGAACTGACCGTCGATCAGCCGCGAGGAGAGCACGATGTCCCCGAGCTCGAAGACGACCTGGCTCTGCCCCACGCTGACGGCCAGCGACTCGCTGTCGGCCTGCTGGGCGATGCGCGCGAGCTCCGCCAGCGCGCGGGCGGGGACGTTCGCCTCGAGGCTTCCCTCCAGCGGGGCTCTCCAGGGCGGTCTCCTTCACGCTCAGCCGGTAGGAGTCGGTCGCCACCATGCGCAGCTCCTGTCCGGAGGCCGACATGAGGATGCCCGTGAGCACCGGGCGCGTCTCATCGCGGGAGGCCGACCGCGCCACGCGTGAGACGGTCTGCACGAACGCCTCGGCGGGCAAGCGTGATGCGGGTCTCCGCGCGTCGGGCTGCGGGCAGCGTCGGAAAGTCCTCGGCGCGCAGCGTGCGCAGGTGAAAGGTGGCCGGGCCGCAGATCAGCTCGACGTCCTGCTCGGCGCTTCGCAGCTCCATCGTGAGCTGCTCGGCCGGCAGCGACGCGCCACATCGAGCAGCAGTCGCGCCGGCAGGACCGCGCTGGCCCGGCTGGCACCTCGGCGTGCAGCGGAACACGCAGCCCGATCTCCATGTCGGTGGCGAGCAGCTCGGTCGCGGAGCCCGCCGGGGCCGAGATCATCACGCCGGAGAGCGCCTGAACGGCGCTGCGCGCAGAGGCCACCCGCGTGACGGTCTGCAGTTGCGTGAGCAGCTCGGCCGCCGAGAGAGACAGCTTCATGATACTTCGCTATGAGAGAGAAATAGAAGGTAGTAGGGGCTGTGGGGATGTGCGTATCGGCTGTCAGCGCGGGTGAATGGCGTGACCGGATCAGGCTGTGGACGAGGCTGTGCATGGGTTTGAGGGAAGTCTCTCAGGCGGAGCGGTCGGGCGTGACGGCGAGGATCACGAGCGGTGCTCGTCCAGCGCGTGCTGGCAGCTTTTCCACAGCCGCGTGCGGGCGTTCGTCTTCGGCTGATGCGCTTGGCGGTCGGCGCCGCCAAGCGTGCAGCACCGTCGTGTGATCGCGGCCGCCGAACTGCCGCCGATCGCCGGCAGCGATTCGCCCGTCAGCTCGCGCGCGAGGTACATCGCGACCTGTCGCGGCCAGGCGATACGGGCGGTGCGCGAGGTGGAGAGCAGCTCCGTTGCTGCGAGAGGCCGAAGTGCTCACAGGCCGCGGCCTGGATCTCGCCCACCGAGGTGCCGGCGGGCGTCTCCGTCCGGCGTGGTCGGCTGGGGTAGAGGCGATCGAGGACCTCGCTGCGCGAGCTCGGCCGTCAAGGGCCGCCCGGTCAGCGAGCTGAAGGCGACGACGCGGATCAGCGCTCCCTCGAGCGCCCGTACGTTGCTCTGCACGCGCTGCGGCGATCACCTCCAGCGCCTCGTCGTCGGCAGCTCGATGTGGTCGTGCTGCGCGCGCTTGCGCAGGATCGCGAGCCGGGTGGCGATGGTCGGGTGGGCTCGATGTCGGCGACGAGCCCGGCCGCGAAGCGCTCGCGCAGCCGTCCTCGAGCGCCTGCAGGTCGTGCGGCGGGCGATCGGAGGTGAGCACGATCTGCCGGCCGCCGTCGTGGAGGGCGTTGAAGGTGTGAAAGAACTCCTCCTCGGTCCTGGTCTTGCGCTCGAGGAACTGGACGTCGTCGAGGAGCAGGACGTCGACGTGGCGGAAGCGCGCCTTGAAGCACTCGGTCTGGCCGCCGCCGAGGGCGCCGAGGAACTCGTTCGTGAAGGCCTCGCCGGTCGTGCAGCGGACGGTCAGGCCCGGGTTGTGGGAGAGCAGGAGGCTCGCGATCGAGCTCAGCAGGTGGGTCTTGCCGACTCCCGGCGGACCGCAGATGAAGAGCGGGTTGTAGGCCTGCGCGGGCATCTCGGCGACCGCCAGCGCGGCGGCGTGGGCGAGCCGGTTGCAGTCGCCGATGACGAACTGGTCGAAGGTGAGCTTGGGGTTGCCCAGCGGCCCGCCGAGCGAACCGAGGTCTGGGCCCGAGGGCGCTTCATCGGCCCCGCCGGGGCCTGCGCGATGCGGTCGCCGCCACGCTTCGCCCGATGTGTCCGGGCCCTGCTGGGCGGGCTCGCCGGCGGTGCTCGCGTGCAAGCCGTGGACGACGGATCAAGAGGTTCCACCTACCAGCTCGACCGCGACGCCCGGGCCGAGGACGAGTCGCGGCGCTGTCACGCAGAACGCCGCCGAAGCGGTCGCGGATCCATCCGCAGGCGTGCGGCGGGGCCTCGACCAGCAGGCGCCCGTCGGCGAAGGAGCGGGCCCGCAGCGGCTCGAGCCAGATGCGGTAGGTCGGCTCGTCGACGGCGCGTGCAAGCTCTGCCTGCACCCGCGACCATATGTGCTCCAGCTCGGCGCTCACGGCAGCGTCTGATCCGCTTCTCCCCCGGAGAAAGTGGTGGCTTCTACTATCGAAGGAGGGCCCGCTGGGACCCGGTCAGGCGACTATAACCCACGCTCTGCGAGCGCTTGGCGGGCACTCGCCGCAATTGGCGGGAAAATTCAGCAACGGGGCTCGCTGGTCGTATACTGGGCGGCGAACTCGCCGGGTCGCGGGCGATTTCTGCTCGCCCGAAGGGAATGGGCCGTCGGCGTGGAGAACAGAGACTATGAAGCGCACCTACCAGCCAAAGAAGCGCAAGCGAGCCCGCGCGCACGGGTTCCGCGACCGCATGCGCACACGCGCCGGACGGCTCACGCTGAAGCGCCGCCGCGCCAAGGGACGCAAGCGCCTCTCGGCTTGATGGTGGCTCCCGCGCGATGAACCCGCGGCACTCCACTCGTGGCCGCCTGTCGCGCAGCGCCGAGTTCGAGCGGGTCTACCGCCAGGGCCGCTCGACCGCCAATCGCCACCTGGTGCTGTACGCCTTTCCCGAACGCTCCACCGAGCGCCCGCGGCTGGGGCTGTCGGTGTCGCGCAAGGTCGGGGGGGCGGTGGAGCGCAACCGCGTGAAGCGGCTGCTGCGCGAAGCGTTCGCGCGCGTCGAGCCCGAGCTGGCGCCCGGGCCAGGACGTGGTGCTCGTCGCCCGCCCCGCGGCCCGCGAGCTGGCCGAGCGCGAGGGCCTCGAGGGTGTCGAGGCGGCGCTCGGCGAGCTGGTCTCAAGGGCCGGGCTTCGCGCGGGCGCGGCGGCCGGCGGCGGAGCCGACGGTCGCGTGAGCTCGACGGGTCCGTCGTCAGAGTCGCCGAGGGCTCCTGCGCCCGGGCGCGCCTCGTGGCCCGGGCGCTCGTGCATCGCCCCGATCATCGTCTACCAGCGCGTGGATCTCGCCCGCGCTTCCAAGGCGCTGCAAGTACGAGCCAACGTGCTCGCGCTATGCGGTTGAGGCGATCCGCGAGTACGGCATACTTAGGGGCCTGGTGCTGGCCGGCTGGCGCCTGCTCAGGTGCAATCCGTGGAGCTACGGCGGGTACGATCCGGTGCAGGCCCAGCGAGTGTTCAGGATCGGTCCCCACACCGGCGTCTGAGTAGACATCCGGGCCGGGCGGCCGCAGCCGAGCGACGAGCAGCGCACCACACCCCAAGCCACCAACCGCCCAAGACGACCGCCGAGATCCCAAGATCGCATGCCAATCCTCGCCAACGTCATCCAGGACGCGTTCTCGCCGCTGATCAGCCTGTTCGAATCGATCATGGTGTTCATCCACGCGCACCTGTCGGCGGCAGCTGGGGGCTCGCGATCGTCGGGCTGACCGTGCTCATCCGGGCGGTGCTCGTGCCGCTGACCTTCAGGCAGCTGAAGTCGATGCAGGAGATGCAGCGGCTGGCCCCCCAGATAAACGCGCTGAAAGAGAAGTACAAGGACGACAAACAGCGCCAGCAGCAGGAGATCATGAAGTTCTACCAGGAGAACAAAATCAACCCCCTCGCCTCCTGCCTGCCGCTGCTGCTGCAGCTGCCGGTGTTCATCTCGCTGTTCTACATGCTGCGCACCGACCTCAAGATCGACATCTGCGGGAACAGATGAGCAGTTCTACACGAAGGAACTGGGCAGGCCGATCCTCACGAACAGCCAGATCCCGCAGAAACCGGTCCACGTCCCGGGCATACGACGACGGTCACGGGGACACCGTACGGTTGCTGGCACATGACTCGCAAAAGCCAGCTGCAACGTCGTTGCCCCCGGCTCGGCCAAGTTCCTGTTCATCCCGGACATCACCGCCAAGGCGACCGGCGTGGCGCTGATCGTGCTGATCGTGCTCTACGTGGGCTCGCAGCTCGTCTCTACGTTGGTGGCGACCGCCAGCGGCCGACCCGCAACCAGCGCCGCCTGATGCTGCTGCTGCCGCTCGTGTTCGTCGTGATCCTCTACAGGTATCCGGCCGGGCCTGCTCGTGTACTGGATCACCACGAACCTGTGGACGATCGGCCAGCAGTACTGTCATACGCCGATGGACCCGCCGCCGCCACCGGTGAAGCCGGACGTGGGCAAGGGCTCCGCCAACGGCAAGCCGGATCGCGGTCGCCGAAGCCGGCGCGAGCGCGGCGCGGGGGCGCGCGGGTGGCGGCGGCTCGCGCGCGCGGGTGCGAGCGCGCCGCCGCCCCCGCCCCCGCGCAAGAAGAAGAAACGCTCCGGTAGAAGGCGATGAGCGACGAGCGGAGGACTAGCCGGCGAGGAGCGGGCGAGGACAGCGAGGAGCTCGACCCAGCGGAGACGCTCGAAGACCTGCTGGAGGAGATCGCGGAAGGGCTGAGGCTCGACGTGCGAGGTCGAGGTCGAGGAGGGCGACGGCGTGCTGACGGGCCGCCTGGAGGGGGAGGACCTGGGGCTGTTCATCGGCAGGCACGGCCAGACGATCGACGCCGTGCAGCACCTGGCGCAGCGGATCGTGTTCCCGGAGGGCCCGTCGCCGGTGCGCGTCGTGATCGACGCCGACGGCTATCGCGAGCGCCGCGCGCGAGTCGCTGCGGGCCGACGCCGACGACGCGGCGGAGGAGGCGCTGCGAGTCCGGTCAGCCGGTGGAGCTCGACCCGATGCCGCCGTGGGAGCGGCGGATCGTCCACGAGCACCTGCGCGATCACGGCGGTGTGGAGACGCACAGCGAGGGCGATGAGCCCGACCGCTACCTGGTGGTCTCGCTGATCGACGGCTGAGCGCCGCGAGCAGGTGTTTCACGTGAAATCACGGCGTCTGCCCGTGAACGTGACGCACCCCGGCGGCGGGAGATGCGCTGATGGAGCCGGACGGCGACGCACAGGCTGCGCTGGACGCCCTGGCTGCGAGCTACGGCCTGGACGACCGCGCAGCAGGAGCAGCTGGGGGCGCTGCTCGACGTGCTGGCGCGCGACGAGCGGGCGCCGACGGCGGTGCGCAGCCCGCAGCGGGCGGTCGACGCGCACCTCGCCGACTCGCTGGCAGCGCTCGAGCTCGAGCGCGGTCCGCTCGCGCCGCGACGATCGCCGACGTTGGCTCCGGTGCGGGCTTTCCCGGGCCTGGCGCTCGCGGTGGCGCTCGCCGCCGCGACGTGCGGCTGCTCGAGAGCCAGGCCGCGCAAGTGCGCGTTCCTGAGGCGCGTCTCGGCGGCGTCGGCGTGCAGAACGCGCGCGTGGTGTGCGCGCGGGCGGAGGACTGGCGCGACGGGCAGCGGCGAGCACGACGTCGTGGTCGCGCGCGCCGTGGCGCCGCAGCCGGTGGTGCTCGAGTACGCGGCGCCGCTGCTGCGCCTCGGGAGGCGACGCTCGTGGACTGGCGGGGCAGGCGCGACGCGAGGACGAGGAGCAGGCTGCCCTGCGGGCAGCCGCGGAGCTCGGACTGGAGCGGTCGGAGGTCCGCGCCGTGGCCGCCCGTTCGAGGGGGCCAGGGACCACCATCTGCACGTGTACGTGAAGGTGAGCGACACGCCCGAGCGCTTCCCGCGACGCGCCGGGATGGCCCGCAAGCGGCCACTGGGCTCCGGCGGCTGAATCGAGCTCGCGCGGAGCGCGCGGCGAGGCCGTCGGCGATCGGCGCTAGCTTGCAGGTGCGTGGGCACGGTGTACGCGATCGCCAACCAGAAGGGCGGGGTGGGCAAGACCACCACGGCGGTCAACGTCGGCGCGTGCATCGCGGAGGCCGGCTACGAGACCCTGCTGGTGGACGTCGATCCGCAGGCCAACGCGACGGTCGGACTGGGGATCCCGCGCACGCAGTCGCCGGGTCTCTACGAGGTGCTGGCGGGCGAGGCCACGGCGGAGCAGGCGCTGACCGACTCATCGGTCCCCGGCCTGCAGGTGCTGCCCGCCGGAGCCGGGTCTGGCGGGCGCCAACGTCGAGCTTCCGCGCATCGAGGGCTCCGAGCAGCGGCTGCGCGAGTGCCTCGCGCCGCTGAGGGACCGCTTCGAGTACGTGCTGCTCGACTGCCCGCCCTCGCTCGGGCCGCTCACGGTCAGCGCGCTGGTCGCCGCCGACCGGGTGATCGTGCCGGTGCAGACCGAGTACTTCGCGCTCGAGGGCCTCGCGGGCCTGCTCGAGACGCTGGCGCTCGTGCAGCGCGAGCTCAACCCGCGCCTGACGGTGGCGGGGATGCTGCTGACGATGCACGACAGCCGCACGCGGCTCGGGCGCGACGTCGAGCGGGAGGTCAGGGAACACTTCCCCGATCTCGTCTTCGACACCGTGATCCCCCGCAACGTGAGGGTGGGCGAGGCGCCGAGCTACGGGCTGCCGGTGACCCACCACGATCCGCACAGCGCCGGCGCGGAGGCGTACTTCGAGCTCGCCAAGGAGGTCGCGGCGCGTGGCTAGGCCGAAAGCCCGGCATGGGCCGGGGTCCTCGAGGCGATCCTGTCGGTCTCGGCCGAGGGCAGGAGGCAGCCGGGGACGAGCTGCGCGAGCTGCCGGTCGAGCTGATCTCGCCCAACCCCAAGCAGCCGCGCCGGCGGTTCGACCAGGAGGCGCTGACGGCGCTCGCCGGCTCGCTGGGCGAGCGCGGGCGTGCTGCAGCCCGTGCTCGTGCGCCCGAAGGCCGGCGGGACCTACGAGCTGATCGCCGGCGAGCGGCGCTGGCGCGCGGCGCAGATCGCCGGCCTGCAGGCGCATCCCGGCGCTCGTGCGACCGCGCGACGACGCCGAGGCGCTCGAGCTCGCGCTGATCGAGAACATGGCGCGCGAGGACCTCAACCCGGTCGAGGAGGCACGCGCCTGCGCCGCGCTCGTCGAGGAGCTCGACCTGACGCGCGAGCAGGTCGGCGCTGCGCGTGGGGCGCAGCCGCGTCGCCGTGAGCAACCTGATGCGCCTGCTCGATCTGCCCGACGAGGTGATCGAGCTGCTGGCGACCGAGGCACTGAGCGAGGGCCACGGCCGGGCGCTGCTGCTGGCCGAGGACCACGGCGCGCGCAGGCGACTCGCCCGCGCGGCCGTCGGTGAGGGTTGGTCGGTGCGGACCGTCGAAGCACGAGCGCGCCAGAGCAACGCCGCCGACACAGCGAAGCCGGGCGGACCGAGGGTGGGCCGGGCCGCCGCGGGCGCTGGGCATCCCGACCAGATCCAGGCGATCAGCGAGATCGCCGAGGCCCTCGGCTCGGCCCTCGGCGCCGAGGTGCAAGTGAGGGCTGCACGCGGCGGGGGATACCGCGCCGAGCTGTCGTTCTCGACGCCCGAGGAGGCCGTCGAGCTCGCTCGCCGTCTGCAGCCTCGCTCCGGCGCAGACGGCCGCTAGCGCGGGGCTGTACGCCGGACAGCGCGCTCGCGCGGGCGCTCGCCCGCACGCCAGAGGGCTTCCAGCGTGGCTGACGGCCCGACGCGGGCGGCGGGGAATGAAGCGCCTCTACTACGATGACCCGTTGAAGCATCAAAGGGCGATTAGCTCAGTCGGTTAGAGCGCTTCTCTGATAAGGAAGAGGTCCCAGGTTCGAATCCTGGATCGCCCACTCGCTCGCCGCTTCACGGCCCCCCGGGGCTCGTCCGCCGATGGCTGGCGGCCGAGTTTCTCGGGGGCCCCGCGCCCTCTTGGGATGGATCCCTCACGGGTTCGCGCTCACCTGCCGATATGGAGTCCCGGCAGGCGAACCCACGCAATCGTGGCCTAGCTGGGCCAAAGACGACCATGGGACGACCCAGGGTGACCCCTTTCGACTGGTCTCCGGCGACGACCGGTAGACGCCGTGCGGCCTGCCGCGTGGCCCTTTCTGCACTCGCCTGCGGGCTGGCGGCCGTCGGCATGGGCGGAGCCCTCTCGCCCGGCGCGCTCGGGGCGAGCGTGCCGGGGGGGACGCCGGTCTCCCCGCGGGGCGCCTCGACCGCGGCCAGCGCCAACGGCGCACCCGGCACCGCCCCGTCGTCGGGCACCGCAGCGCCGTCGGGCGCGGCCTCGACGCTGCCCCAGCCGGTCGCGACCCAGCCGACGACGCAGCCGCCGAGCACACCGGCGGTCGAGGCGCTGCCCGGCGCACCGCATGTCCCCATCGTGCGCCTCGAGGGCAGGCAGCGAACGACCGCGGGCTACGACGCGAAGCCGACGAGCGGCCACACGACCGGCGCCAGGCGCAGGCCGTCCGCTCAGAGCAAGGGGAAACTCGCGCCGCGATCCCCGGCGCAGCGCACCGGAGGCGGCCAGCCGGCGTCCACTCCGAGCGACGTCGCACCGCCACCACAGGTCCTCGCCGGCCAGGCGGAAGGGCTCGCGGCGGCGGTGGCCTCATCCGCGGCATCCGTGCAGGCGCTCGGCTTCTACCGAGTTCCGCTGTTTCTGCTGCCGATCTACCAGGCAGCCGCTGCTCAATACGGCGTGCCTTGGCAGATCCTGGCGGCGATCAACGAAATCGAGACCGACTACGGCACCGACCAATCGGTGTCCAGCGCAGGGGCTGTGGGCTGGATGCAGTTCATGCCCGCGACCTGGCTCGGATATGGAGTCGACGCGCTCGACGCGGGCTACGCGGATCCCTACAACCCGGTGGACGCTATCTTCGCCGCCGCGCGCTATCTCCGCGCAGCTGCGGCCGCGACCGACCTGCACGCGGCGATCCTCGCCTACAACCACTCCGAGGAATATGTGAGCTCGGTGCTGCTGCGCGCCAAGCTCATCTCGAGCTATCCCAGTCCGGTGATCGCGACGCTCACCGGACTGATCGATGGCCGGCTGCCCGTGACGGGCAGGCAGCTCGCCTGGGCGGCTGCGGCCCCGGCCCTGTTGCCGCCATCGGCGACCGGGAGTGCGACGGCGGCGGGCGGCCGCGAAGCCTCGAGCGGCCCCGGAGCCGTGTCTGCTGGATCCGGCAGCGTCTCCTCGGGCCAATCGAGCACCCCGGGTTCATCGCCGGCCCCCGCGCCCGCGGCTGCCGCGGCAGCGGTAGGGCCGAGGACCGTCGTGGCCCGCACACGGCCGCTTCGGCTCTTCGACCTGATCAGCGCCCCCAATGCCTCGGTGGTGGCCGTTCAGGACGGGCGCATCGTGCGGTTCGGCGAGTCGCCCAGGCTCGGCAAATACCTCGTTCTTCGCGACGTGTACGGGGACCTGTTCACATACGCCGGGCTCGGCAGCCTCGCTCGCACCTACGTCCTGCCGAAGGCGCCGCGCCCGCCGGTGAAGTCCCCGGTGCTGGAGGCGGCGGGCGCAGGCGGCCAGCCCCCCCTCACCATCCAGGTGAGGGAGCCGGCCGGCAACGCGTCCCAGCAGGCCGGAACCGCAAGCGCCCGGGTCCGCGGCGTCGACACGGCCGAAGCGCCACCCGCCGGCATGGGCAGGGTCCGTCTGTTCGCCCGGCCCGGCAACCCGGACGCGCTCGCCGCCGCCACGCTGATGGCTCGCTTGGCCCCGCGCAGGCACGTCGAGCAGCCGCTGCGCCTGCGCCTGGGATCGGTCGTGGCCAGCGGGACCGTGCTCGGCCGCGTGCGTGTGCCGCGCGGCGCCAGGGACGGTCACCTGCGCTTCGCCATCCAGCCGGCCGGCGATCCGGGCACGATCGATCCCGGTCCGGTCCTGGCCAACTGGGGTCAGCTCGCTGCGGCGCTGCACCCGCAGGGCGCCAAAGCGGAAGACGCCCTGCTGGGGGCGACCGCCGCCGGGGCCCTCCTCATGTCAAAGGAAGAGCTCGAGGCCGCGGTGCTGTCGGACCCGGGCATCACGCTCGAGGCATGCGGGCGCCGCGACATCGCATCGGGCAAGCTCGATCGGCGCGCCCTGGCGGTGCTCGCGTTCCTCTCCCGCAGCGGCCTTGAGCCGGGCGTGACCGGGCTGCCCTGCCATCAGGGTCCGGACGCGCCCGCCGGGCCGCGGTCCTCGCGGCAGGAGCGGGCCGCGTTCGATATCTCCGCGGTGGACGGCGTCGCCGTCGCCGGCCATCAGGGGGCCGGGACGATCACCGACGTCACGATCCGTACGCTTCTCACGCTTCCCTCCGAATTCCTCCCCCACGAAATCATCAGCCTGATGCGCTACCCGGGCGCGCCGCGCACCCACGCGCGTCCCGATCACCGCGCCGACATAGAGATCGAGTACCTGGAGCCCAGACGCGGGGCGCCTGTGGGCTCCGCGACGACGACTCCGGTCGCTCATTCGGCGGGCACGGGCGAGAGCGCGCCGCCGCTGCTCGTGAGCCCCGACTTGACCGAGGCCGAGTGGGACAGCCTGATCGCTCGTATCGGGGCACTCGCCGCGCCGAAGGTGTCGCGGACGCCGAGCTCCTCGGCGATCCGCGACCCCGGTGGTCTGTAGGTGGACCGCTGGAGCGAGCCGGCTCGGGGACGGCGAGAAGGACGGTGAGCCGTCTTGCGGTCGAGCTTCACGGAAGCCTCAGCCGGGCTGCACGGCGGAGGCGTCAACGGCGCTGCCCGCGTCCGCGGCGGTCATCGTCATCGGTGCGGTCCTCGTCAGGGCCACGACGCCCACGCACATGACCGCGAACGCGACCACGCCCACGGCGACCGCGGCGGCGTCGTGGGCGTAGTGCTCCTTGAAGAGCCACATGCTGAGGATGATGCTCACGGACGGATCCACGATCACCAGCAGCGGCTGGGACACCCTGAGCGGCCCCACGTGCAGCGCGGCCTGCGTCAACACCGTGCCCGCTATACCACCGACGACCACGGCGTAGACGGGCCAGTGCGTGAACATGGCGCCCGCGCCGGATTCGGTCAGCGTGTCGGCGGCCGCCTTGATGAACGTGGCCTCGAGGGCCCAGACAACGGCAGCTGCCGCCCCGTAGAGAGCGGCCCGACGCGTCGGTGAGCCCGAGCGAGCCAGCAGCGCCATGATCGCCACCGCCCCGCCGCAGGTCGCCAGCGCCGCCACCCAGGCGTGCGGCGCGGGCGACGGGTTACCGCCGTGCGGCTCGTCGATGGCCACGAAGACGGCGAGCCCGACACACGTGACGGCCGCCGCGGCCCATGCGGCGGGCCTGATCCTCTGGCGGATCCACACCCTGCGCAGGACCAGCCCGAAGACGAGCTCGGTCACGAGCAGGGCCTGCACGATCGACAGTTCGCCCTTGTCCAGAGCCACCGCCTGGAACAGGAACGCTCCCAGGGCAGCCGCCCAGCCGAGCAGCCACAGCGGACTGCGGAACAGGTAGCCGACGAGTCGCAGGCCCGTGGCCCGGGCCGGGCGGCCGCTCGTGCTCGCGATGTGCTGGGTCGTCACGTAGAGCGCATTGCACAGCGCCGCCAGCAGGGCGAACAGTGCGCTCATGTCCCGCTGCCGGGCGAAATGGCGCGATACGGCCTCACCGCACAAACCTAGCGGCCTGCCTGCCCGCCCGGACGCGCTGGTCGCAGGATCGCCGGCACGGGAAGGATCGCAAGCATATGGCGGCGAGAACCCCGTGCTGTCCCACGATCACAGGACGCCCCTATGCCTGTCGACAGACGACGGCTGTCCGTCGTGCCCATGCTCGCTGTCGTTGCGCTCGGCGTGGCGGCCTGCGGCAGCAGTTCGAGCAGCACCACGTCGAGCGCCTCGAGCGCCTCCACCGCGACGAGCACCACGGCCAGCGCGTCGGCTCCCGTCCCGGTGGTGGGCAAGAGCACCTCGGTGGTCGTCAACCCCGCAACCGCGCAGGCGCTCAAGCAGGCCGGCATAGCCATCACGCCCGTGGCGCCGGCCACCGCCCACACCGTCCTGCTGTTCCCGGTCAGCGGTGGACAGGTCGTCGTGGCCACGCTCGCGGGCACGATCGAACACTCGGGCGGGCTGATCCTGAGCCATGGAGGCAAGAGCGTCCAACTGGCCAACTTCACCGTCGACACCAGCACGAAGCAGCTCACCGCGCTGGTCGCCGGCCAGCGGGTGCCGATCTTCGAACTCAACCTCGCCTCGCTCAAGCGGGCGACCGGTCCGAATGGCACCGTCATTGCCAGCGACATAAAGATGACGCTCACCGCGCAGGCGGCAACCGCCCTGAACAGCGCACTGGGCCTGAGCACGTTCGTCCCCGGACTGCCCTTTGGCGTCGCGACCGTCACGGTCGCCGTCAAGACCTAGTGACCTGAGTCGTTAGTTCGCAGGGGCGGGTTGCCTGGCGGCGAATTGTCTTCTCATCCACGACGATGGGAGGCGGTCATGGCAAACCGTGTGGAGGTCGTGTTGAGCGATGAGGAGCGGGAGGTGCTCGAGCGCTGGGCGCGGCGCCCGAAGAGCTCCCAGGCGCTGGCATTGCGCTGCCGGATCGTGCTTGCGGCTGCGGCGGGCGAGCAGAGCAAGGACATCGCGGCGCGTTTGGGCTGCACCGACTCGACGGTCGGCAAGTGGCGGGGCCGGTTCGCACGCAGGGGACTTGACGGCTTGCACGACGAGCCGCGCCCCGGAAAGCCGCGTTCGATCAGCGATGAGGATGTCGAGCGCGTGATCGTCAAGACGCTCGAGGAGAAGCCCAGGGACGCGACGCACTGGTCGACACGCTCGATGGCGCACGCGACCGGGATGAGCCAGACCGCGGTCAGCCGCATCTGGCGTGCCTTTGGCCTAAAGCCTCATCAGAGCGAGACGTTCAAGCTCTCCCCGGACCCGTTGTTCATCGAGAAGGTCCGCGACATCGTGGGGCTCTATCTGAACCCGCCCGACGCTGCGGTCGTGCTGTGTGTCGATGAGAAGTCCCAGATCCAGGCGCTGGACCGCACAGCCCCGGTGCTGCCGTTGATGCCCGGCGTGCCCGAACGGGCGACGCACGACTACGTGCGCAACGGGACCACGAACCTCTACGCCGCTCTGGACGTCGCCTCAGGGCAGGTGATCGCGGACATGACCCCACGCCATCGCGCCGAGGAGTTCCGCCGCTTCCTGAACGTCATCGACCAAGCCGTCCCAGGCCACCTTGACGTGCACGTTGTGCTCGATAACTCCTCTACCCACAAGACCCCCGCGATCCAGCGCTGGCTGCTGCGCCACCCACGTTTCCACGTGCACTTCACGCCGACCTACAGCTCCTGGCTGAACCTCGTCGAGCGCTGGTTCGCAGAGTTGACCACGAAATGGATCAGGCGTGGCACGCACCGCTCAGTCCGCGACCTCACAGCCTCGATCCGCACCTGGATCAACACCTGGAACGACGACCCCAAACCCTACGTCTGGCAGAAGACCGCCGACGAGATCCTCGATAGCCTCGCCAACTACTGCCAACGAATCAACGACTCAGGTCACTAGCGGCACACGAGTGGCGGAGCGGGGGTGGCTTCGCCGTCCCCGCTCCGCGCCGCCACGGCCGGAACCTGGCAAGATGCGCACGAGGATGCGCTGCCGCCTCGCTCCAGCCTCACAGCTCCGCCGGCCCGCGCGACCGGGCGCACGCCGATGACCGACATCGGCGACAGCCTCTTTCACAAGGGCGAGGACATCTGGGTGATCCAGGCCGACGGCTCGCAGCGGGCCGCCGAGTACGTCGGCGAGGGCGAGATGAGCGCGTGGTTCGGGGGGACGCCCACGGTCATCGTGGTCTACCCCGATACGCGCTCGGGCGAGGCCGTCGCGGTCGACCGCGTGATACGGCGCGGCGCGAGCACGTAGGTCGCCGGCCCCGTCGCCGCCGCCAAGGCGGCGGGTTGGCCCAAGGAACGCGGTACCCTCTCTGAAGGACGCCCGCCGTTTGGGTGGGTAGCAGTGATCGTCGGCGGTGTCGCACCGACTCTCAGGCCGACCGGTAGGCCGCCGCCGCAGCCTTGCACGCACTCACCCAACTCATACATCGACGTGCCCGACCAGTACTGGCGGTTACGGCTGTGCTGACGGTCCTCGCCGGCGTCGTGGGCGCGGGCGTCGTCGGCTCGTTGAGCAACGGGGGGACCTCCGACCCGAACGCCCCGAGCGCGATCGCCGAGCAGCAGATCGTCGCGGCCACCGGCTCCCCGTCGCAGCCCGGGCTGGTCGTGCTCGTGCGCACCCCCGGCCCGGTGCTCGCCGCCCCCGGTCGCGCCCTCATCTCGCGCGTCACGCGCGAGATGAGCTCGCAGAGGGCCGTGTCGCATGTCATCGACATCCTCAATTCAAGCCGGCCCGCGGACCTCTTGTCGCGGGACGGCCACTCGACCCTCGTGCTCGGCTTCTTCGCCGCGCGCGCCT
The DNA here is from genome assembly GCA_963730575.1 of uncultured Solirubrobacteraceae bacterium. Taxonomy (GTDB): domain Bacteria; phylum Actinomycetota; class Thermoleophilia; order Solirubrobacterales; family Solirubrobacteraceae; genus Palsa-744. The sequence goes on along the minus strand of CAVSSG010000002.1, from coordinate 270,161 downwards.
CCGAACACGCGGCAACGGCCGCGGCGCGAGCGACCGCACGCGCGCTGCACGGCGTGGCCGGCGTGGCCGTCGGAGGCGACCAGCTCACCTTCAGCCAGCTCGAAGACACGATCTCGGCCCAGCTGCCCAAGGTCGAGCTGATCGCGTTCTCGATCCTGCTGCTGCTGTCCCTGCTCGCCTTTCGCGGTCTCGTCGCTGCCGCGCTGCCGCTCATCGTCGGCGCGATCGCGGTCGCCGGCAGCCTGCTGATCATGCGCGCCCTGGCCCAGGTGACCTCGTTGTCGGTCTTCTCCCTGAACCTCGTGACCGGCCTCGGCCTCGGGCTGGCGATCGACTACTCGCTGTTCGTCGTGTACCGATATCGCGAGGAGCTCGTCCGCTGCGGGCACTGCTCGGAGGCGCTCGAGCGGACGCTCAGAACGGCTGGGCGAACGGTCGCGTTCTCCTCGCTCACCGTCTCGGTGGCGCTGCTCTCGCTGCTCGTCTTTCCCCAGCGCATGCTCTCGTCGATGGGGATCGCGGCCGCCGTGGTCACCGTGCTCGCCGCCACGGCCGCACTCATCCCGCTGGGTGCGCTCCTGACGTTGCTCGGCCCACGCGTCAACGCGCTCTCACCGAATTGGCTGCAGAGCGTGCGCAGGCGGGCCGAGGGCCCGGTGCAGGGCGGTCACTGGTATCGGCTTGCGACGTGGGTCATGCACAGGCCGGTACGGGTCGCGACGGCCTGCGCGGTGGGCCTCCTGCTCGTCGGGCTTCCGGCGTTGCACTTGCAACTCGGGGCGACCGATGCCCGCGTGCTGCCGCCCGGATCGAGCGCGCGCGTCGTGGACGCGGCGGTCGCCACCCAGTTCGCCGCCGACCCCGTCAACCCCGTTGTCGCGCTCGTGCATGCGCCGGACGGTGCGGGCCCGGCACTCGAGCGCTACCGTGCGGCCCTCTCGCGCCTGCCGGGCGTCGCGGCCGCACAGCCGCCGGCGCGGATCGCGTCCGGAGCCTGGCGGGTGGACGTGCTCGCCAAGGATCCGCCGCTCAGCAGCGCGGCTCAGCGCCTCATCGGCGAGATCGATGCCGTGCACGGTCCCTATCCGACCGAGCTCGCGGGCGTGGCGGCGGGCCAGTATGACCAGCACCGGAGCCTGCGCTCGCACATGGCGCTGGCGCTCGCGATCCTTGCGACGACGACGCTGATCATCCTGTTCACGATGACGGGGTCGGTCGCGCTCGCGATCAAGTCGCTCATCATGAACCTGCTGACGCTCAGCGCGGCGTTCGGCATCCTGGTGTTCCTCTTCCAGGACGGCCGCCTGCAGAGCCTGTTCGGCTACACGGCGACCGGCTCGCTTGAGCAGACGAACATGATCATCCTGTTCATCATCGGGTTCGGCCTGTCGACCGACTACGGCGTGTTCCTGCTGGCGCGCATCAAGGAGGCGCACGACGTCGGCGCCAGCGACGAAGTGGCGGTCGCCACCGGCCTCGAGCGCAGCGGGCGCGTCGTCAGCGCGGCGGCGCTGCTCTTCTGCGCTGCCGTGGGGTCGCTCGCGGTGTCGAGCGTGGCCTCGCTGAAGGAGTTCGGCGTGGGCGCCGCGCTGGCGGTGATCATCGACGCGACCGTCGTGCGCGCCATGCTGGTCCCGGCGCTCATGGCGCTGCTCGGGCGCTTCAACTGGTGGGCGCCACGCCCGCTGGCGCTGCTCGCCGCCCGCTCCTGGGCGCACCCGGCCGACCGTGTGCGCGAGCGCATCGCCGGCGAGCGCCCGCCCATGCGCACGGTCCGGCGCGCCGAGAGGTAGCAGGGCGCGCGCCAACCGGCGCGACGAGCCGCTGCGATTCCCGTCCATCCGGGCTAAGGCATCGGGCCGCTGCTGCCGATGATGGGCTCGTGGCTACGCTACCCCCGTCCGACTCGACGCGCTCTGGCACCGTGCGCTCGCACGCGCGCCGACTGGCGCTTGTCCTCAGCTCGACAGCGATCGCCGCGGTCGGGATCCTCCTCGCCGCCGATCCCGCCGGCGCCGTGGTCAAGAAGATCGAAGTCGCCCCGGGCACGACGACCGAAGTGGGACTGCAGCCTCGCGAAAACGAAGCCCTCCACGAAGGCACCCCAACCGCCTCCCAATTCGCCAACACCGGCGAAGGTGCGGTCCTCCACTCCAACCAGACCTACGTGATCTACTGGGATCCGACCGATCACTACCACGGCGACTGGCAGGGATTGATCGACACGTTCATGCAGGGTCTCGGCGCCGAAAGCGGATCCCCGGACAACGTGTTCGCCGTGGATAGCCAGTACACCGACACGACGAACCAGCCCGCGTCCTACCGCTCGACCTTCATGGGTGCCTACACGGACACCAACCAGTACCCCGTCTCGGGCTGCACAGATCCTGCTCCCCTGACACTCACCGACCAGTTGGTAATCGAAGGATTCCACACCCCGGTCTGCCTCACCGATGAACAGATACGCGAAGAACTCAAGGCCTTCATCGCCCTCCACGGGCTGCCCAAGGGCATGGGCTCGATCTACTACCTGCTGACGCCTCCCGGTGTGACCGTGTGCGTCGATGAGGAAGCCGGACACTGCTCGGACTACTCTGGCTCCGAAGCGGAAGCGAGCTACCTCGACAGCTTCTGTAGCTATCACTCGGACATCAACCCGGATGCGGCCAACCCCGAAGTGGCAAAAAGCGGCGACGGGAACACGATCCTCTATTCGGTTGTCCCGTGGACCGCGGGCGGGCAGGGCGACTACCACCTCGAAGCCGGTGACCAGACGAGCGGCTACGCGTGCCAGGACGGCGGCTTTGACCCTTCCACCAACCCGCCCGAGGAAAAGGAGCACGCGAAGGAAAAAAGCAAAAAGGAAAAGGAAGAATTAAAGAAAAGACGGCTGAAGAAAGGGCGAAGGTCGAAAAAGCCGAACGACTGGAAGGTCCCCACGAGGAGGAGCCCAACCAGGACGGTCGCGGACCCGACGGCTCACCGGACACGGGACTGGCCGACCTGATCGTCAACCAGATCGCCGTCGAGCAGCAGAACACGGTCACCAACCCGCTGCTGAACGCCTGGCAGGACCCTGCCCACAATGAGGCGACCGATGAGTGCCGCAACTTCTTCGTGACGGGCTCCTTGGGTGGAAGCTCCGGCGCCAACCTGGAAAGCGAAGCCGGCACCCTCTCGAACACGGCGATCGGCAGTCACAGATATTACCTGAACACCGCGTTCAACCTCGCAGCCCTCAGATTGCCATATCCCGGCGCGGCATGCATCGGAAACATCAATCTGGTTCCGGAATTCACAGTCCCGAACCCGGTCAACGTGCACGAAGTCGTCGCCTTCGACGGCATGGAGTCCGACATAACCCTCGACGCCACGAGCTACTTCGCGTCCCCCGGGGAAATCACGACGACGTACGCCACCTACACGTGGATAATCCGCGGGCCCAACGGTGAAGTCGAAAAGGAATTCTCAGGCTTCGCGCCGGGAGCGCCCGCGTGCACCGCGCCGTGGCTGAGCAAATGTGCAGCCAGTGAGTTCTACAGCTTCGAATACGGCGGAACGTACACGGTGACGCTCAAAGTGCGGGACGTCGGAGGAAACGAAAGCAGCGTAACGAAGTCGATCACCGTCAAAGGACCGCTGCGCAGTAGTGAAAAAAGCGCAGGCGGATCACCGTCCTCGGGCGGCGCGGGCAGCAGCAGCGGCGCAGGCAGCAGCAGCGGCGCAGCCTCCGCCGGCTCCACGCCGGGCAGCGGAGCCGGCCCGCAGTCGGCGCTGCAGGCCACAGCCGCGGTGCTGTCACGGTCTCTGAGGAACGCCCTGTCGGGGGGGCTGCTCGTCAGCTACTCGGTCAACGAACAGGTCGCGGGGCGCTTCGAGGTGCTGCTCGCCGCCTCGACCGCTCGGCACATCGGCCTGCACGGGCCGCGTGCCACGGGCCTTCCCGCGGGCACGCCGCCCGAGATCGTCGTGGCGAAAGCGATCCTCGTGACCACCAAGGGCGGCCACAGCAAGTTGAAGATCGAGTTCGGCAAGTCGGCGGCCGCACGTCTGCGCCATCTCGGCAAGGTCTCGCTGATGGTCAGGCTCCTGGTCCGCAACGCATCGCACAGCGGCCCCACGAGCACCACCGTGCTCAGCCTCGTCACGCTCGAACACTGAGCGGACGCATCACTCCGAGGAGCGGTCGTCGCGCTTCTCGCTCGCCTTCCTGCGAAACACGAAGTACCACAGCGCTGCCAGCAGGACCCAGCCGACCACGATCGACAGCACCGAGATCACGCCGAGGGCGCTGTTGTTGCCGCTGGCCGCTTCACCGTCTAGCGCAATCGGAACGGACAGAAGCATCGCGAAGCTCACGCCGAGCACTCCCGCCCGCTAGAGCCCTGGCCAGTGTCGCACCACGTAGCCGGAGTTGTCCACCGCGCCCACCTGCCACCGCGACGCGTAAACGCCGCTGCGCCCGGCGGTGTCGTAGAGCATTCCGTCGACGTACATGTAGGTGTGCCCTGCGTTCGCCAGCACGGTGATATAGCGCCCCGGACCGGGGGCACCCCAGCTCTCAAGTTCACCGGAGGTCTCGGGTGCGCTCAGCAGCCCGCCGGCGGCCAGCGCGTAGCTCACCGATCCCGAGCAGTCGTAGGCGTCGTCCACGAACGACGCGTGCCCGCCACCGTACACGTAGGGGAAGTCGGCGATCTCGTTCGCGCCGGCGATCACCTTCTGGACGACTTCGGGAACGTCCTGCGGGATCGGGATCGTCCCGTTGCCGCCGATCGACTCGCCACCCGCCACGGGCGTCAGCTGCTGGTGCTGGGTCTGCAGCGCTGTGCGTTCGGCGGCGTGCATCTGCGCAAGCTCGGCACGTACTTCGGCGTCCGATGGCGCTCCGGCCGCGACGATCTCTTCACCGGCGCGAGAGGGGGCGGCGGCCGCACTGTGGTGCACCGAGGCGGGCGCCGGATAGCTGCTCGATTCCAGCGGGTCGGCGACCTCCTTGCGCGCGCCCGCCGAGCCCGCCGCGGCGGTGCCGGCCGTGGCGCCGGCTGTCCCGGCCGTGGCTGCCGGGGCACCCGCGGCACCCGCAGCGGCACCCGCCGAGGCTGCGGGGTCGGCGGCGGCCAGGGGCCCCGAAGCCTTGGCGGTCGCCTTGGAGTCATGCGCCAGTGTGCCCACGCCGGCTTCGCCACAGCCCACGAGCACGCCCACGGCCACCAGGCAGGCGAGCGTGAAGGGCGCTTGCCGACGCGATCTCATCCCTCAACAGGCTAGCGAGCGCACCCGGCTGCAACGCCAGCGGGGCGTTCCGCTGCAGAGTGCCGCTAGGCTAGCCGGATGCATGATGAGACGGCCGCCGTGGAGATCCGACCCCACCTACGCCTTCTGCACGGGATGCGCCGGCCGGCCAACTGGCTGCAGCTCGTACGCTTCGGGATGGTCGGCGGCGTCGGGTTCGTGGTCAACCTCGTCGTCTACACGCTGTTCGTGCACGCCGTGGGGGTCGACTACCGCGTCGCCTCGATCGTCGCCTGGCTGGTCGCGGTTCTCAACAACTTCGTCCTGAACCGTCACTGGACATTCGACGCCTCGCGGTGACCGTGCTCACCGCCAGGCCATCCGCTTCGTGCTCGTCAGCCTCGCGGCTGAGGCGCTCAGCCTGCTGCTGCTGACGCTGTTCGTGCGAGGGCGCCGGCATCGCCAAGGTGCCCGCCCAGGCACTTGCGGTGGCCGGCGCGATGCCGCTGAACTTCCTGGGCAACAAGCTGTGGAGCTTTCAGGACGCGGAGCTGATCGCGCACGGACGACGCGCCCCGGCTCCCGGCGTCCACGCGGTGTCCAGCTTGTCGTTGGCGGCGCCCAGCGGGTACCTATACTCTGGCCTTTCCCCCTCCCGGAGGATCCTTGTGCAGGAGATGGTCATCTACGGCGTCAGCTTTGACATGGTTGGCAAGCAGCCGATCGTGCTTCTGAAGACGGTTGACGGCAACAAGTTCCTGCCGATCTGGATCGGTCACCCGGAGGCGGCCTCGATCCTGATGAAGCTCCAGGGCGCCGGCACGCCGCGGCCGATGACCCATGACCTGTTGTGCGACATCCTCGGTGAGCTCGACGTCAAGTGCACGCAGGTCTCGGTGACCGAGCTCCGCGAGAACACCTTCTTCGCCTCGATCACCCTCAGTGTCGCCGGCCGCGAGCTCGAGATCGACTCCCGCCCGAGCGACGCGATCGCGCTCGCCGTGCGCTCCGGTGCCCCGATCTACGCCGCCGAGGAGGTTATCTCGGAGTCGGCGATCGAGTTCGAGCACGACGTCGAGGAGTCCGAGGACGTCGTCGAGAAGTTCAAGGAGTTCCTCGATCAGGTCTCTCCCGAGGACTTCGCCGCCGGCGACTCATAGGGCCCGGCGCCCCCGCAGCACGAGACCGCCGCGGCCGCTAGCGCGGCTCGGCGCTCGCGAGGATCCGCTCCACCAGCTCCTCGAACCCGATTCCGGCGGCGTCGGCGGCCAGCGGCAGGAGGCTCGTTTCGGTCAGGCCGGGCACGACGTTCGTCTCGAGCACCAGCAGCTCCTCGCCCTGTCTCCTCGAGCATCAGGTCGACCCGCGCCACCCCGCGGCAGCCGAGCAGCCGGTAGGCCTGCAGCGCAAGCTCCTGGGCACGCGCGGTCGTCTCCGGCTCGAGCTCGGCGGGGCAGACGAACGTCGTCATCCCGATCTCATACCGGGACTCGTAGTTGTAGAAGTCCTCCTCCCGCGGAATCGCCTCGACCACCGGCAGCGCCATCGGGCTGCCCGCCCGGCGCCACGGCGTCGAGAACCGACACCGCCAGGTCGCGACCCTTCACGTAGTGCTCCATCAGGACCGTGCGATCGTAGGAGAGCGCCCCCACGATCGCGCCCGGCAGCTGCTCGCTCGAGCGAGCGAACTTGACGCCCAGGGCCGAGCCCTGGCTCGCCGGCTTGACGACCATCGGGAAGCCGAGATCGCGCTCGACATCCGGCAAGCGCCGCCGCCGCGCCCAGCTCTTTGAATGAGGCTCTCGCGAAAGAAGTGGAACTCGGGCGTCGGAATGCCCGCCTCGCGCATCAGGTACTTGGCGAGCACCTTGTCGGTGCAGCGCATGCACGCGGAGGGCCCCGAGCCGGTGTAGGGGATCCCGATCGCCTCCAGCAGCCCCTGCACGGTGCCGTCCTCGCCGTCGCGAGCCGTGCAACGCGATGAACGCCGCGTCGGCTCTCGCCTCGCGCAGCTGCGCGACCAACTGCGGGCCCGCGTCGATCGCCACCACGTCGTGCCCCAGCCGCGCCGAGCGCGCCCTGCGCCTGAGCGCCCGAGCGCAGCGAGACCTTGCGCTCCAGCGACGTCCCGCCCTTCAGCACGGCGACGCGCCGGACGCCCGCCTGCCGGGCACCCGTCCCGTCCGCCTGCGGTCCGGCCGCTCGGCTCCTCTTCAGGGCCCCGTCTTTGACGGCTCCGCCGCTCATCGATCCTGCTGCTCGCCGGCCGATCTGCGACCGGCTGCCCGCTGCTCGTGATCTGCTGCGGCAGCTCGACGACGTCCGCCAGGCCGCCGCCCGCGCCCGGCGCTTCGTTCCCATCGTCGGCGTCGGCTCGCTCGGCGTCGGCATCGGTGCCGCGAGTCGGTGGCCTGGTGGCCGGCGAAGCGAACCGGTCAGCACTCCGAACAGGCCGGCCTGCCCTCCCATCACCCTGCCGATTCGCCGCACGCCCTCGCGGATGTCCTCCTCGGGCACCCCCGCGAAGTTCAGCCGCATCGAGGAGGCGCCGCTGCGTCCATCCATGTAGGCCGCACGCCCCGGCACGAAGGCCACGCCCTCGCTGTGCGCGAGCAGGTCGGTCGTGTCGACGCCGCCGTCGAGCGTCGCCCAGATGAACAGCCCTCCCTGCGGCCTGGTCCAGGTCGCCTTCCCGCCGAAGTGCTCCTCCAGCGCCTCGAGCATCGTGTCACGGCGCCTGCTGTAGAGCTCCTTCAGCCGCTCCAGGTACTCTCGCCAGTCGCCGTCCTTGAAGTACGCCGCCACGAACAGCTGGGTCACGGGCGAGGAGCACAGGTCGGCGCCCTGTTTGCCGAGGTTGAGCTTCTCGAGCACCGGCCTGGGCGCCACCGCCCAGCCCAGCCTGCAGCCCCGGGGAGAGGATCTTCGAGAACGTGCCGAGGTAGATGACCAGGTCCGAGGCGCCGCCCCGCCCGACCGCCTCGGCGTCGAGCGAGTACAGCGTCGGCAGCGGCTCGCCCTCGTAGCGCAGCAGGCCGTAGGGGTTGTCCTCGAGCACCAGCAGCTCGCGCTCGCGTGCGACCTCGACCAGCCGGCGGCGCCGCGCCAGCGACATCGTCACGCCTCCGGGGTTCTGGAAGTTGGGGATCGTGTAGATGAACTTCGGCCTGCGTCCTTCGGCCGCCAGACGGTCGAGCGTGGCCTCGAGCTCGTCGATCGGCATCCCGTCGGCGTCCATCTCGATCTGCACCACCTCGGCCTGGTAGGCGCCGAACGTCGGCACTGCGCCCGGATAGGTGGGGGCCTCGGCGACGATCACGTCGCCCGGATCGATCAGCGCCTTGCACACCAGATCGATCACCTGCTGACCTCCGGTCGTGACGATCACCTCGGCCGGGATCGACCGCGCGTACCCTCCTCCGCCATCACCTCGACGATGCACTCGACGGCCGCGGCCATCCCCTCCGTTGGGCCGTACTGCAGCGCTCGCGCGGTCGACTCGGCGGCCACCTCGGACATCAGCTTCGCGTACAGCTCCGGCGCGAACGTCGTCGTGTCCGGCAGCCCGCCTGCCAGCGAGATGACGTCCGGACGCTCGGTCAGCGCCATCATCTCGCGCATCGCCGAGCTCTTCATCCCGCGCGTGCGCGCGGCGAACAGGCTCTCGTAGCGGGCGAGCTCGTGCGCGGGCGGCCGGGCCCGTCGTCCGTCGCCTGCTCCTTTGGTGGGTCGGTCCATTTTCTTCAGCCTCCGATTCGCGCCGCGCCCGCCGAGCCTCCGTCGTGGTCGGCTGGCAGGTCGTCTATCGTCCCGACCGATCGCAGATCGGGCGGCACCTGCACGGTAGCGCACCACTGCACGCTGGTTGCATGAACGGCATCTTCTTCTACATAGGTCTCGGCGCCGGCCTGGCGGCCGCCTGCGGGTTGCGCCCGTTCCTGCCGCTGCTGCTCGCCGGCGCGCTCGGCTCGGCGGGCGCGCTCGGCGTGAGCTTCGCTCGCGGAACCGTTCCACTTCCTGCAGTCCAGCTGGTGGCTTCTGGTCGTCGTCGTGGCGCTGGTGATCGCCTACGTGCTGCAGCTGCTGCTTCGGGCTCTCGCCGATGGTCGATCCCAGCGGAGCGCTCGCGGCGGCGTCGACCCGCTCGCGGCGTCGCTCGCGGGCCTGGGATTCGGCGCGGGCGCCCTCCTGTTCGCGGGCACGCTCGCCGCGCACGGCGACAGCCCCTGGCCCGGGCTGCTCGGCGGCTTCCTCGTGGTGGGGCTCGCGCAGCGTGCCTCTGCGCCGGTGATGCTCGGCGCGCGCAGGCGTCTGACCGACCGCGCGCGCGCGCGAGGCGCTCACCGTCTACCTCGACGCCGCATCGCTGGTGCTCGCCGTCGCTCGTCGCGCTGTTTCATCCGCTCGGCTATGTGGCGGTCGTCCTGCTCGCCTGGTTCCTCTGGCGGGTGCGCGCCCGCCGCGACGAGAAGTACGCCGGGCTGCGCATCCTGCGGCGCTGATGGCCCGCGTGAGCTCGACGCCACCCAAGCTCGTCCTGTGCGTGATCGACGCGATGGCGCCCGCGATGCTCGAGCGTACGGTCGGCCAGGGCGCCGCGCCGACCCTCCAGGAGCTGATGCAGCGGGGGCGCTACGTGCCCGACTGCGTGGCGGCGTTCCCGTCCGTGACGCCCGTCTGCGCCGCATCGATCGTCACCGGAGTCGCCCAGGACCGCCACGGGATTCCGGCGATGAACTGGTTTCACCGGGAGGAGGACCGCTATGTCGAGTACGGCTCGAGCTTTCGCGCCGCGCAGCGCTTCGGCATCGCGCGCCAGCTGACCGACACGGTCTACAACATGAACCGCGCCCATCTGTCGAGCGACACGCCGACGGTGTTCGAGACGCTCGACGACGCCGACGTGCGCACGGCGGGCACCACCTATCTGATGTACCGCGGCCGCTATCGCCATGAGCCCCAGCGCGACACCGCCCTGACGCGCATCGCCTCGACGCTGATGCGCCATCCGGTGATGGGCCCGCGCGAGCTGTTCTATGCCGACATCTTCGCGTCGCGCCGGACCGGCTGCCGCTCGGGACTCGGCATGCCCGGGGTTCGCGACCGTCATTCCGGTTGCGTCTCCGGCCTACATGGTCGAGCACGATCTGTTCGACTTCCTGCTGCTCTCGCTCCCGGACAACGACTGGTACTCGCACAAGTACGGCCCCGACGCGCAGGTTCAGTCGATCGCGCAGGCCGACCTCCAGCTCGCCCGCGTCTTCGAGGCCTCGGGCGGGATCGACGAGTTCCTCTCCGAGCACGCGGTGATCGTGATGGCCGACCATTCCCAGACGCCGATCACGCACACGATCGCGCTCCAGGACGAGCTCGCTGAGCTGGGCGTGCGCGGACCCTCGCGCTCCCTCGGGATCGCTCGCGCGGAGAACAGCCGCACATCGCGGTCTGCCCCTCCCAGCGCGCGGCGATGGTCTACGCCCTGCACGAGACCGAGCGCGACGCGATGCGCGCCTCTGTCGTCACGCGCGCGCTGGCGATCGAGGGCGTCGAGCACGTCATGTGGCTGGCGCCGCGACGCTCACGACGTCCCCAGCGAGGGAATCATCTCGAGCCCGCTCCACGGCGAGCTGCGCTTCTGTCCGGGCGGGCCGCTCGAGGATTCGACGCGGCGCTGAACTGGAGCGTCGAAGGCCCGCCGGCCGTGATCGACGCGGCCGTTCAGGACGGACGCCTGAAGCACCCCCGCCTACCCGGACGCGCTCGCCCGCGTATGGTCGGCGCTCACCTGCCCGACCTCCGGGAGGTGCTGCTGTCGGCGGCCCGGGCTACGAGTTCGTCGACTGGGGCGGCCAGGCGCACCTCGGCGGCGGCAGCCATGGCTCGCTGCACGCCTGGACTCGCTCGGGGCGCTCGTGCTCTGCGGGGTGGCGACTCCCGCAGCCGAGTCCGGCTCAATGGGCGATCCGCGACATCGCCCCGCTCGTGCTGGGGCACTTCGGATGCGCCGGAAGCCGGCCCGCCGCAGCCGAGTCTCGCGCACGGCGTAGGAGCACTCCAGCTCAACGCCGCGGTTGCGCGTCCTGCTCACCTCGGTGCGCCGCCCCGCTGCAGCGGCATCGGTTGCCGACCGCGCGCGCATCCCGCGAGTACGGCCGCTCAAGACGACCGTCCGCCCAGTCGCTCGACCAGCGCGGAAGCGCCGGTCCGGTGCGTGGCGTCGGACACGCCGCCGGCCGGGCGCAGGCTGTCGGCGGACAGGGTCCTCGACGATCGCCGACGCCCTCGCCGAAGATGCGCTCCGTTCGCCGCAAGTATCCCGGCTCCTACGCTGGCGCCTACCTGAAGGGTCCGCTCTCACTGGCAGGTGAGCTACTTCTCGCACGACGGCAAGACCGAGATCGGCCAGGTCATCATCGACGACTCCTCGGGGGCACGGGTGCTCGAACAGTGGACCGGCTTTCAGGTGGCGTGGACGATGGCGCGCGGCTACCCGGGCGCGTTTGGCATGCACGTGAACGCCCTGTACGTATGGCTGCCGCTGTGCGTCCTGTTCATGCTCCCGTTCTTCAACTTCCGCCGGCCGCTCTCGCTGCTGCACCTCGACCTGCTCGTGCTGCTGTCGTTCTCGGTCTCGCTCGCGTTCTTCAACCATGCGCACATCTACGCCTCGGTACCGCTCGCCTACCCGCCGCTGCTCTACCTGCTTGCGCGCATGCTCGCGCTGATGCGCCGCGAGCGCACGCCGCGCGAGCTCGGGCCCCTGCGCCTGCTCGTGCCGGTGCCGTGGCTGGCGCTCGGGGTGGTGTTCCTGCTGGGCTTCCGCATCGCGCTCAACGTCACCGACTCGAACGTGATCGACGTCGGCTACGCCGGGGTGATCGGGGGCGCAGCGGATCGTCGACGGCAAGCCGCTGTACGGCTCCTATCCCTCCGACAACGAACACGGCGACACCTACGGCCCGGTCAACTATGAGGCGTACGTCCCGTTCGAGCAGGTCTTCGGCTGGAGCGGCACGCTGGGATGACCTGCCCGCCGCCCACGGCGCGGCGATCACGTTCGACCTGCTCGCGGTCGCGCTCCTGTTCCTGCTCGGCCGCCGCGTGCGCGGGCCGGCGCTCGGTGTCGCCCTCGCCTACGCATGGGTCGCCTACCCGTTCACGCTGTTCACGCTCGAGAGCAACTCAAACGACGCCCTCGTGGCGGTGCTCGTGCTCGCGGCGCTGCTCGCCTGCAGCTACCGCTCGACGCTCGGCCGCTCGGCATCCGGCGCGTTCGCCGCGCTCGCGGGCCTGACCAAGTTCGCTCCGCTCGCGCTCGCGCCGCTGTTGGCCACGCACGACGGCCAGGTGCGCACGGGCGGGGCGGGCCTCCAGCCCGACGCCTGCGCTCACTCGCGCTGTTCGTGGTCGCGTTCGCGGGCACGGCGGCGCTCGTCGTCCATCCCCGCCCTCAGCCACGATTCGCTGCACACCATCTATCGAGCGGACGATCGCCTATCAGGCCGAACGCGGCTCCCCGTTCTCGGTTTGGGGGCTCTACGGCGGCCTCGGCGGGCGTCCAGCTCGCCGTCCAGCTCGCGGCCGTCGTGCTCGCCGTCACGCTCGCGCTCGTCCCCCGCCGCCCCGACCTCGTCGGTCTGGCGGCGGCGTGCGCGGCGGTGATGATCGCGACGCAGCTGGGCATCGACCACTGGTTCTACCTGTACATCCCCTGGTTCTTCCCGCTCGCGATGATCGCCCTGCTGGGCCGCTTCAGCGATCCCGCAGAGCCCGGCCGCGCGGCCGTGGCATCAGCACCTGCTCGATGGAGTCGGCCCGCAGTGGCCGCGAGCAGCGGATGACCACTCCCATCAGCCAGGGGTCCTCCTCGGAGGTTTCAAAGCGAACGGGCATCTGCGTGAGCAGCGACTCGATCGCCTGCTCGCGCTTGACGCCGATCACGCCGCCGCGCGGCCCGGTCATGCCGGCGTCGGTGATGTAGGCGGTCCCGCCCGGAAGCACGCGCGCATCGGCGGTTGGTACGTGCGTGTGGGTTCCCACCACCGCCGTCACGCGTCCGTCGAGGTGCCAGCCCATCGCCGACCTTCTCGGAGGTCGCCTCGGCGTGCATGTCCACGAGCACGTGGTCGACGCTCGCCGAGCTCTCCCAGCGCGACCTCGATCTCGGTGAACGCCGAGCGGCCGGCACGCAGGTACAGGTTGCCGCTCATGCTCACCACGCCCAGGCGCAACCCCTCGTGCTCGACCACGCAGGTGCCGCGTCCGGGTTGGCTGCGCAGGAAGTTGGCCGGTCGCACGATCCGCGGCTGAGCTTCCAGATAGGGGTAGATCTCGCGGCGGTGGTAGGTGTGGTTGCCGAGCGTGATCGCGTCGACGCCGGCCGCGAAGCAGCTCATCGGCGATCTTGGGGGTGATCCCCAGCCCGCCGGCGACGTTCTCGCGCGTTGACGACGACGAAGCCGGGGGCGTAGCGCTCGCGCAGTATCGGCAGGCAGTCGAGCAGCGTGCGCCTGCCGATGCCGCCCGACGAGGTCGCCGACGAAAAGGATGCTCACCGCGCTCGGCGGCCGGGGAGGGGCCGCCTCGGGCTCAGCCATACTTTGCCGATGGTTGCGGGCAAGTGAGCGGCGTCTTCGAGAACACCCCCGACGCGGCCCCGCCAGACCGAGCAGGAGCGGAGTGCCGACGGACTCCACCGGCAGCCGACCGGCCGGCGGCAGGGCCGCCTCGACGTCATCGTTCCTCGCTGGGTCCAGCTGGTGCTGCTCCCGCTGGCGGTGCTGGCGGTCTGGGCGCTGGCGAAAGCGGCGGGCAAAGTGCTGTTGATCTTCGTCGTGGCGGCGGTCATCGCGCTGATCCTCAACCCGGCTGTCGCCTTTCTCCAGCGCTCGCGGCTTCCCAGGGGTTTGGCGGTGCTCGCGGTGTACCTCGGATTCTTCCTGACGCTGGCCGGGATCGGCGTGCTGCTCGCCAACCCTATCTCCAATCAGGTGCGGACGTTCACGCACAGCCTGCCCCACCTCGTCAACGAAGCCAACGGCACGATCCTCACCCTGCAGGGCGACCTGCACCGGCTCGGCATTCACGTGCAGCTGGCAGAGCAGGGAAAGACGGCGCTGCAGACGCTGCAGGACAAGCTCTCCAAAAGCGGCGGCACGTTCGTGTCGTTCGGCGGCGGCGCTGCTGACCGAAGCCGTGAGCGCCGGCTTCGACATCGTGCTCGTGTTCGTGCTGTCGGTGTACATGCTGCTGTACGGCGCGCGCATCGGCAAGCTCGTGCGCAGGGTCATGCCCGCCGGGCGACGGCACGCGCGCTGATGACTACCCGACGCTCGTGCAGAACGCCGTCGCGCGCTACGTCGGCGGGCAGCTGCTGTTCAGCCTCGATCATGGGAACCACGGCGGGCGTGGCGCTGTACATCTTCGGCGTGCTCGGCATCTTCCCCGACGGGCGCAAGTACGCGGTGGTGTTCGGCGTGTTCATCGGGCGTGATGGAGCTGATCCCCTATCTCGGGCCGTTCCTGGGCGCGCTGCCGCCGATCCTCGTGGCGCTCTTCACAGACCCGATCAGCGCGGTGTGGGTCGCGCTGCTGTTCCTCGGCATCCAGCAGCTCGAGGGCCACATCGTGGCGCCGCAGATATTCGGCCACACGCTGCGCATCAACCCGCTGCTCGTGATCTTCGCGCTGCTGCTCGGGCGAGCAGCTGTACGGGATCGTGGGCGCGCTGATGGCGCTCCCGATCCTGTCGGTGCTGCGCGAGACGACGGTCTACCTGAGCCGTCATCTGACGCTCGAGCCGTGGGGGCGCTCGCAGGATGGGCTGTTGTGAGGCTGGCCGCCGAGCCGCCCGCCGAGGCAGAGCCGCCGGTCCTCAGCGTCCAGGGAGTCGACAAGCGCTTCGGCGAGCGCCAGGCGCTGCGCGCGGTCAGCTTCGATGTCAGGCCGGGCGAGCTCGTCGCCGTGGTCGGGCCCAACGGGGCGGGCAAGACGACGCTGCTGTCGATCCTCGCGGGCGTCCAGCAGCCGAGCGCGGGCAGGGTGCTCAGCCCGACCGCGCCGCGCGCAGGGCGGCGGCGCGATCGGGTGGTCGCCGCAGAGCCCGGCGCTCTACTCGAAGCTGTCGGTCGAAGAGAACCTGCGGCTGTTCGCGCGCCTTGAGAGGGTGGCGGACCCCGACGCGGCGGTGGCGAGCATGCTCGAGCACACCGGGCCTCCGCGCGCGGGCGCGACGATCGCGTGGAGCGTCCTCTCGGGCGGCAATCGCCAGCGCGTGAACGTCGCACTCGGGCTGATCGCCGACCCGCAGGTGCTCGCGCTCGATGAGCCCTCCTCTGCGCTTGATCCACGCCAGCGCGCCCGGCTGTGGGAGTTCCTCGGCGCGCTGGCCCGCCGAGCCGGCGAGCGGCCGCGAACACGAGCGTGCTGTTCTCGACCCACCATCTCGGCGAGGTGCGCCGCTACGCCACGCGCGCGATCGTGCTGGCCGACGGCGAGCTCCTGTTCGACGGCACGCCGGCCGAGCTGATCGCCGCGAGCGGCCGCGGTGAGGATGACCTGGAGGGAGCGTTCGTCGCCTTCCTGGCCGAGCGCGGCCACTGATGCGCTGGCTGCTGCTGAAGGATCTGCTGATCCTCCGCCGCTCGCGGCTGCTGGTGGCGGTGCTGGTCGTCTATCCGGTGGCGCTCGCGCTGCTGATCGGGTTGGCGATCTCGCGCAGTCCGTCGCGGCCGCGGGTGGCGGTCGTCGATGAAACCCCGCCCGGGCAGACCGTCGCAGGTGGGCAGCGAGCGCGTCGAGGTGAGCCAGTACGCCCAGCAGCTGCTTAGCCAGGTCACGACCGTGCGTGAGCCCTCGCGGGCACAGGCCGTCGAAAAGGTCAAGCAGGGCAGCGTGCTCGCGGCCGTGGTGATTCCACGCGACCTTGCCACGCGGCTCTCCTCGAGCATCGCCCCGGCGCGGCTGGAAGTCATCTACAACGGAGACGCGCTCGAGCAGTCGCTCGTGCGCTCGACGCTCAACTCGGCGCTCGCGCAGGCCAATCTGGGGTTCTCCGAACAGATCCAGCAGGCCGCGGCCAAGGCCATCGATCTGCTGCTCGCCGGTGGCAACCTCGGCATCCTCGGCGCTCCCGCGAACCTGATCGGGCTCAGCCAGATCCCGCGCGGCTCTGCACGAGATCCTCGCCCATGAGCCGCCCGGGGCCGACGCGCAGCAAGCTCGAACGGATCTCGGCATTCGCCGACTTCGCCGCGCAGAATCTCTCCGTGAGCAAGAACGTGCTTCAGACGGTGAGCCAGCCGATCCAGGTGAAGAGCACGCTGCTGCACGGCAGGCGCACGCCGCTGAACACGTTCGCGGTGGTGGTGGCGGTGAGCGTGTCGTTGATGTTCATCGGCGTCCTGCTTGGCCGCCGGCGGCATGGCGCTCGAGCGCGAAGAGCGCGTCCTCGCGCGCCTGTTGCGCGGCCTCGTCACGCGCGAGCGGCTGCTGGTCGAGAAGGCCGTGCTGTCCGCGGTCTGCTCCTTTGTGGTGGCCTTCGCGATGCTCGCCGGAGTCAGCGCGTTCGTGACTCTCGACTGGAGTCGCGTGGGGCTGTGGCTCGTGGCGCTGGCATTCGGTGCGGTCGCCTTCGGCGCTCTCGGCGTGGCGATCGGCGCGCTCGCTCGCGAGGTGCGCGCCGCCTCGCTGCTGGCCTTCCTGCTCTCGCTGCCGCTCGCCTTCCTGGCGCTCGTGCCGGCAGGCTCGGTCGCCGTCGGCGCTGTACGACGCGATCGGCGTGGTCTCGTTCGTATTCCCCTTCAAGGCGACGCTTCAGGCGCTCGACGCGGCCGTCAACGGAGCGTCTCCGTCGATCGGCTCCTGCGCTGGTCCACCTCGCCGGGCTGACGGTCCTGTTCGCGGCGCTGGCGCGCGTCGGGCTGCAGCGCGTCGACTGAGTGCCGGGCGCTCGCTCTGCACGTCCCCGATGAGAACGCTCTAACCTGGGAAGGCGATGGCCTTTCCACAGACGCGCATGCGCAGATTGCGCGCCAGCGCCGGCTTGCGCGGGCTGGTGCGCGAGACCGAGCTGAGCGCGGGCCGGCTGATGCTGCCGCTGTTCGTGGTCGGATGCGAGCGTCGACCCAGCCGCGCGCGCGAGCCGATCGCAGCGATGCCCGGCGTCGAGCGCCTGTCGATCTCCGCCGCGGTAGCCGACGCCCGCGAGGCGGCGGCGCTGGGAATCGGAGCGGTGATGCTGTTCGGCGTTCCCGCCGAGAAGGACGAGCAGGGCTCCGGCGCCTGGGATGAGGAGGGCGTCGTGCAGGTGGCGACGCGCGCGATCAAGCAGGCGCTGCCCGAGCTGCTCGTGGTCACCGACGTGTGCCTGTGCGAGTACACGATCCACGGGCACTGCGGCGTGCTGCGCGACGACGGGGCTGTGGACAACGATGCGACGGTCGAGCTCCTGGGGCGCACGGCCGTGAGCCACGCGCGCGCCGGCGCCGACCTCGTCGCCCCGTCGGACATGATGGACGGGCGCGTCGGCGCGATCCGCGACGAGCTCGACGGCGAGGGGTTCTCCGGAGATCCCGATCCTCGCCTACTCGGCCAAGTTCGCCTCCGCCTTCTACGGGCCGTTTCGCGAGGCGGCCGGCTCCACGCCCGCGTTCGGCGACCGGCGCGGCTACCAGCTGGACCCCGCCAACGGCCGGGAGGCGGTGCGCGAGGCGCTGCTGGACGTGCAGGAGGGCGCGGACATGGTGATGGTCAAGCCGGCGCTCGCCTACGGCGACCTGATCAGCGCCGTCAAGCGCGCCACGCGGGCTGCCGCTGGCGGCGTACAACGTCAGCGGCGAGTACGCGATGGTCAAGGCCGCCGCCGCCGCCGGCTACCTGGACGAGCGTGCGACCGTCCTTGAGATCCTCACCTCGCTGCACCGCGCGGGGGCCGACACGATCATCTCCTACCACGCCAAGGACGCGGCCCGATGGCTCGACGGAGCAGAGCTCGATGAGCAGAGCGCGCCGTCGAGCCTCGAGCCGGAGCCCGTCGCGGTGCCGAAGATCCGCAGCCGCAAGGACGGCGCGGCGATACCGCTCGATGACCTCGACCGCAGGCTGCTCAACCTGATGCAGGGCAGCTTCCCGATCGCGGCGCGGCCCTACCGGCACGTCGCGGAGCTGGGCGGGATCGGCGAGGCGGATGTGATGGGCCGCGTGCAGCGCCTGCTGGCAGAAGCGCATCATCCGTCAGGTCACGCCGATCTTCGACACGAGGGCGCTCGGCTACTCCTCGATGCTCGTCGCCGCCAAGGTCGACCCCGAGCACCCGCATCGCGCGGCCCAGGTGATCAACGAGCATCCCGGCGTCTCCCACAACTACCTGCGCAATCACGAGTTCAACCTGTGGTTCACGATCGCGACCGAGCCGGACTCGAAGCTCGGCCTGGAGGGCACGCTCGAGGTGCTCGCGCGGGAGGCCGAGGCGGAGTCGGTGCGCCAGCTGCCGACGCTGAAGCTGTTCAAGATCCGCATGGACCTCGAAATGGAGGGCGACACCGAGGCGCTTGCCAGCGCGGCGCAGGTGACCGAGCCGATCGAGCTCGATCCCCAGCCCTACGACGAGCTGGACATCGCCGTGATCCGCGCGCTCCAGGGGAACATGCCCGTAGTGAGGAACCCTACGCGCCGGCGGCGGCCGCGATCGGGCTGACCCAGGAGCGCTTCCTCGATCACCTTCGGGAGATGCAGGAGCGGGGTCTGCTGCGCCGCGTGGCGGCGATCCTCTACCACCGCCGAGCGGGGTTCTCGGCGAACGGCATGGGCGTGTGGAAGGTCCCCGACGAGCAGATCCGCAGACATCGGCCGCAGGATGGCCGCCGTGCGCGGCATATCCCACTGCTACCAGCGCCCCACCTATTCGAGGATTGGCCGTACTCCGTGTTCACGATGGCCCACGGGCGCTCGAAGGACGAGTGCGACGCGGTGCTCGACGCGATCGCCGAGCAGACCGGGATCCACGAGCGCGCCACCCTGTACTCCTCGACCGAGTTCAAGAAGATCCGCCTTCTCTACTTCACCGAGGACTTCAAGAACTGGGAGAGCGCACACGCTGGATGAGGTCGCGCGTGCCGACGCTTCGCCGGCAGGGCCATGACCGCACTGACCGACACTCGGTCGGCGGCGCTGTACAGGCGCGCGCTGCAGGTGATCCCCGGCGGGGTCAACTCCCCCGTGCGGGCGATGCGGGCGATCGGGCGAGACCCGATCTTCCTCGATCGCGGAGAGGGCGCCGAGGTGCTCGACGTCGACGGCAACCGCTACATCGACTACGTCTGCTCATGGGGTCCGCTGATCCACGGGCACGCGCACCCGCAGGTGCTGGCCGCCGTCGAGGCAGGCGGCGGCCAAGGGGACGAGCTTCGGTGCGCCCGACCGCGGGCGAGGTGGAGCTGGCGGTCGAGGTGGACGCGCCGGATGGAGGCGGTCGAGATGCTGCGCATGACCTCCTCGGGCACCGAGGCGACGATGACCGCGATCCGCCTCGCGCGCGCGGCGACCGGCCGCGAGCTCGTGCTGAAGTTCGCGGGCGCCTACCACGGCCACGTCGACGGCCTGCTCGCCGAGGCGGGCTCGGGCCTGGCCACCCATGCGCTGCCCGCGAGCCCCGGCGTGCCGGCGAGCGCGGCGGCGGGCACGGTGGTGGTCGGCTGGAACGACCGCGAGGCGCTGATCGCGGCGACCGAGAGCATCGAGCCTGGCCGCGATCCTGGCAGAGCCGCTGCCTGCCAACATGGGCCTCGTCGCGCCCCGGTGAGGGCTTCCTCGAGCTGCTGCGCGAGCGCGCCGACGCCAACGGGGCGCTGCTCGTGCTGGACGAGGTGATCAGTGGCTTCCGCGTCGCCCGCGGCGGCGCGCAGGAGCTCTCGGGCGTGCACCGCAGACCTGACGATCATGGGCAAGATCCTCGGCGGCGGCCTGCCCGCGGCGCGGCGGTCGGCGGCAGGGCCGAGCTGATGCGCATGCTCGCGCCCTCCGGTGAGGTCTACCAGGCGGGGACGCTGTCGGGAAACCCGCTCGCCGTCGCCGCCGGGCTGACGACGCTCGAGCTGCTCGACGACGCCGCCTACGTGCGCCTGGCGGCGCTCACCGAGACGGCTCGCAGCCGGGCTGCGCGAGGCCGCCGAGGGGCTTCCCGTGCAGATCGCAAGCGCGCCGGGACTGCTGACCGTGTTCTTCTGCGATCGCCCGGTGAGCTCCTTCGGGATGCCCTGGCGTGCGACCTGGACGCTTATGGCGCCTGGTGCCGGGAGCTCCTCTGCGCGCGGCGTCTACCCTCCGCCCTCGCAGTTCGAGGCGTGGTTCCCGTCGCTTGCGCACACTCCCGAGCAGATCGAGCGCACCGTCGAGGCCGCCGCCGCGGCGTTCGCCGAAGTCTGACGGAGCAGGGGTGGAGAGCATGAGCGACGTGCTGGTCGGCGCCTGGCGGGGCTGTTGCGCGAGGAGGGCGGGCTGATGGCGACGCTCGTAGCTCCCGAGCCCAGCTCGGACACGCGCGGAGCAGCGACGCGCCGAGAGCCCCGCACGGATCGCCGCCGAAGGCCCCCGCGCAGAGGGCAGGCGCGAGGAGTACGAGCTGCTGGTCGAGGCCATCTACGAGGGCTACCTTCGTGCACTACGGCACTCCCGCGGGTCGTGCGCGCGCCCGAGGCGGACCTCGGGCTGCTGGCCGGCGATCAGCTCTACGCGATCGGGCTGGCCATGCTGGTCGGCCTCGGCGACACCGCGGCGGTGGCGGAGCTGGCCGACACGATCACCCTCAGCGCGCTCGCGCACGGCGCCGGCGAGCAGGCGCTGGCCGACGCGGTGTGGGACGCCGGCGCGCGCGCCGTCGGATGGGGATCCAGCGACGCCCACAGGCGCGCGAAGGATCTCGCCTTCGCCGGTGCGCCGCAGGCGATCGAGGCGATGCGCACAAGCGCAGCGGGGACTGCCGACGCCGCACTGAATCACGGCCTCGATATTGTTCGGTCGCGGTGTCCGACAAGCACGCAAAGCACAAGTCCAAGTACACGCTCGACCGGCAAATCCCGGGCGCGTTCGAGGGCGAGACGATCACGCGCGGCGGTTCATGACGGGCACCGCAAACGGCTCGGGTTCGCCGCCGCCATGTCCTTCACGCTGCCGGCGCTCGGCTTCGCGATCGGCCCGATCTTCAAAAGCACGCCGCACCGCTGGGAAACCGTCGGCACGTCGACCAGTTCCCCGAAAACAACTATGTCCCGGTGGTCGTCACGCTCACCCCGGGCATCGGCGAGGCCGGCAGGCGACCGTCTACATGCGCAAGCACAACCCGGCGCTCGACACCGACCGCTATGACCGCGAACACGCGCTTCATCGCGATCACCAGCCGCTGCGCGCACCTCGGCTGCCCGGTGCGCTGGGTGGACGCCGCCGAGCGCTTCATCTGCCCGTGCCACGGTGGCGTCTATGACCTGCTCGGGCGTTCCGGTCGGCGGACCCCCGGTGAGGCCGCTCGACCGCTTCTACACGCGCGTGGTCGATGGCGATATACGTGCAGGTCGGTCCCCGCTTCAGCGTCAACAGCGAGCTGCGCCGCTTCTCGCCGCGCGACCCCGGCGAGCCGCTGGACGGCATCGGCCAGTACCTGTATCCGTCGAGGCCCGGCGCCCAAAAACTGTAGGCCTGAACAGCGACCCGACACCGTGCCCAAGCTCCCAGCCCCCCCACTACCCTCCGCCGCTGAAGGCGCCGCCCTCACGCCCGGGCGAGGGCAACGGCAAGACTCCTACCGGCCGACCACGCCGGCATGCGGGCATCACGGTCGTCGACTGGGTCGACGAGCGCACCTCCATCGAGCGGCGCCGCGCGCTGGATGATGTTCAGGAAGGTGCCCAAGGGCACCAACTGGTTCTACACGCTCGGCTCGGCCACCCTGTTCGCCTTCCTCTCCCAGGCCGTCACGGGCGTGTTCCTGGCGATGTACTACCGCCCCGACCCCTCGGGCGGGGCGTATGAATCGATTCGCTACGTCACCAACGACGTGTTCCTCGGCCAGTTCGTGCGCGGCATGCACAAGTGGGGGTCGAGCGTGATGGTGATCCTCGTGTTCCTGCACATGGGCCGCACGTTCTTCTTCGGCGCCTACAAGTACCCGCGCGAGCTGAACTGGGTGATCGGCGTCGTGCTGCTGATCCTCACGATGGTGATGTCCTTCACCGGCTATCTGCTGCCCTTCGACCAGCGCGCCTACTGGGCGACGATCGTGGGCGTGAACATCAACGGCACCGGCCCGCTGCTGGGGCCCTATCTGAGCGACTTCCTGCGGGGCGGTCTCGGAATTCGGGGCCACCACGCTGTCGCGCTTCTACGCCATCCACATGCTGCTGATCCCCGGTCTGCTCGCCGCGCTGATCGGCGCCCACCTCTACCTCGTGACCAAGCTCGGCACGACCGCGCCGCCCTGGGCGAAAGCCGAGACGACGCACAGAGCTGCGCGAGACCGAGGTATAGCGCCGATGCACCGCCCCACAGCGGCCGGCAGCCGCGAATCCGGCGGCGCTTCGCGCGATGAACCAGCGCCAGAAGGAGGAATACCTCCGCGAATACTCGATCCTCAAGTCCCAGGGCAAGCCCTTCTTCCCCTACGCCGTGGCCAAGGACGCGGCGATGGCGTGCGTGGTGATGGCGGTCATCATCGCGATGTCGCTGGTGCTGGGCGCCGAGCTCGGCTCGAAGGCGAACCCGACGACCACCACCTACGTGCCGCGCCCGGAGTGGTACTTCTTCTTCCTGTTCGAGCTCCTGCGCGTGATCAAGCCGCCGAGCCTCGTGGGGCTCGCGACGATCGGCGTACCCACGATCTGCATGATCCTGCTGTTCCTGCTGCCGTTCTACGATCGCGGTCCCGAGCGCCGCCCCGAGCACCGCCCGATCGCCACGCTGACCGGCATCGTCGTGATCGGCGCGATGGCGTTCCTCACCTACTCGGGCGCCAACGCGGGCTCGCCGACCGTGATCGAACTGGCCACGCCCAAGGCCGTCGTGCAGGCCGGCGGCAGCACCCTCGCCGAATACGAAGCCGGCAAGGCCGTGGTCGCCCAGTCGGGCTGTCTGGCGTGCCACAAGATCGGCGACAACGGCAACTCCGGGCCCGGGCCCGACCTGACGCACATCGCCTCGCGGCTGCCCCGCCAGGGAATCGCGCGCACGCTGGTGAACCCGACGGCGCCGATGCCGTCGTTCAAGAACCTGCCGCCGCAGAAGTTCAAGGCGGTCGTCAATTTCCTGTCGCAGCTGAAGTAGCGTTCGGTCCATGCCCGCTCAGCAAGGCGCCGGGGCCGGCCGATGGCCGCCCATCGGACTCGGGTTAGAGCGAGCCTCGGAGCGGCCCGCCGCGCCGTCGGTTGCCGGCGATCTGTCCGCGGCGGGGCGTCCGTCGGGGACGCTCGAGGCCGTGGAGGTGCGCGCGATGTTCGATCGCATCGCGGGGGTCTACGACCTCATGAACACGGCCATGACGGCCGGCCTGCACCGTCACTGGCGCGAGCGTGCCGCCGAGCTCGCGCGCGTCGGTCCCGGCGAGCTCGCGTGCTCGACGTGGCCACCGGCACCGGCGATCTGGCGATCGAGCTGGCGCGCCGCGTCTCGCCGGGAGGAGAGGTGGTCGGCTGCGATTTCGCGGAGGGCATGCTGGCGCGGGCCCGCGCCAAGGCCTCGGCTGGCCGACGGAGCGCTGGTCCAGCCGCGCTTCGAGTGGGGCGACGCCCTGGAGCTGCCCTACGAGGATGACCTCTTCGACGCGGCCGACGGTGGGGTTCGGCGCACGCAACTTCGCCGACCTTCCCCGCGGTCTGCGGAGCTGGCTCGCGTCGTGCGTCCGGGCGGCCGCGTGGTGGTGCTCGAGATCACCACCCCCACGCGCGCCCCGCTGTCGCTCTTCTACCGGACTGTGGTTCGACCGCGTCGTGCCCGCCCTCGGGAGGCTCGCGGGCTCGCTCGTGGCGCTCGCTCTCACGGCTGCGGGGATCGTCCTCGCCGGCAGCGATCGCCGGCGCGTACACCTACCTGCCCAACTCCGTCAAGCGCTTTCCGGCGCCCGCCGTGCTGGCGGCGGAGATGGAGCGGGCGGGCCTCGACGACATCGGCTACCTGCTCACGGCCGGAGGCATCGTCGCCATCCACGCGGGCACCGTTCCGCCGCGGACGGGCATGATGAGCACGGTGGTCCCCAGCAGCATCGCGCACAGACCCACGGTCGGCGTGGATGGGCTCGACGCGATCATGCGCGCGCGGTGGGCGGGAGCTGCGCGAGCGCATGGCTCGCACCGAGCTCCATCTGGAGCAGGTGACCGCACAGGCCGGTGCGCCGCTGGCCTCGCTGGCCAACGCCACGATCAGTTGCCGGCGGCAAGCGGCTGCGCCCGCTGCTCGTCGTGCTGGCCGCCGCAGTCGGCCGGCGGGCCGCCGCGACACCGGCGAGGGCGAGGAGCGCCTGGTGCGCGCGGCCGTGGCCGTCGAGCTCGTGCACTCGGCCACGCTCGTCCACGACGACCTGATCGACGGCGCCCAGCTGCGGCGCGGCCACCCCACGGTGGCGGCGGCCGCGGGGCGCGGGCTCGCGATCGCGACCGGCGACCTGCTGTTCTCACGCGCCTTCGCCGAGCTCGCGCGCAATCGAGGACGCCGAGCAGCTGCGCGCGCTCTCGCAGGCCAGCTCGGCGCTCGCCGCGGGCGAGCTCCTGCAGCGCGAGGACGCCTACGCCTCGCACGTGCGCCGTGGAGCGCTACCTGAGGCGCTGCGAGCTGAAGACGGCGGCGCTGTTCGAGGCCGCCTGCCGCCTGGGAGCGCTCACGGCCGTGCGGCGGCTCGACACGCCTCGCCGAGGCGCTCGGGACGTTCGCGCGGCGCATCGGGCTGGCCTTCCAGATGCTCGACGACGTGCTCGATGTCTCCGGCCCGGTCGAGCGCACCGGCAAGTCGCGCGGGCAGGGACCTGCTCGACGGCACGGTCACGCTGCCGCTTCATCCTGGCGCGCGAGCGCGAGCAGGAGCTGGCCGGCGTTCGACCTGAGCACGCTCGAGAGTCCCGAGCAGGCGGAGGCGCTGTGCGAGCGGATCGCCGCGACCGGCGCGCTGGACGAGGCCCGGGAGCAGGCCCTGGCGGTCGTCGCGCAGGCGAAGGCGGCGCTGCCGGCGATCCTCCCGGACGGCCGCTCGGCGCTGCTCGACATGGTGGCCGACGCCGTGGTCGAGCGCTATCGATAGCCGATAGCGCCGTCGGCTCAGAAGTCGCCGGGGACGATCAGGTCGGCGTCGAGCGCGCGGATGAAGAACTCGATTTCGTCAGACATGTTCGCGTGCGTCACGCGCCTGAGGTCGCCCAGCAGCGCAGCTGCGGCGCGGTCGAGCTCGTCCTCCAGACGCTCGACGGCCGCCTGCTCGAAGACGCCCTTCGCGCCTTGACTCGCACTCCGGACAGCGCAGCACGATCCTCCAGTGGCGGTGGCCCTCCTCGGACCAGTCCAGCGGGAACACGAGCTCGCCGCGCGCAGTGAAAGCAGACGTGCAGCTGATCCGGTCGACCAGCTGCTCCGGGGGTCCGCGCGGTCGTTGATGGACGATCGTCCATGTCTCTTGCCGCCGGACGTCGAGCGCCGGGCCGGACGTCGGGGTGCTGGCTTTCGGGATCGCTGTCGAAGGTCATGGCTCCCTCCCGTCATCGACCCCCGGGACGGGGTCGCCTTTAGCTCGCCGGACAAGCCGCTCGTCCCTGAGTCCACGGCGCTCCGGCACGTCGATCGCAGGCCACGAGGACCAGAAGAGCGCGGTGGTAGGTTCATGTAGGCCCATGCCCAGCGCGATTCGCACGATCGGCCACGAGGATCGGCTCAGCCTCGTGGACCACCTCGATGAGCTGCGCAGCCGCCTGATCGTCAGCGGCGCCGTGCTGGCCGTCGCGTTCGGCGTCTGCCTGTGGCAGAACCACGCCCTGCTGCACATCATCAACAAACCCCTGCAGGATCCAGACACGCAAGCAGGTCGCCAAGGGCGCAGGGAACGGTCGGCCAGGCCGTGCTGGCCCAGCAGGGCGTGCTCAAAGTCGCGCGCGACACGCAGGCGCAGCCCTGGCGCTGCTGGCGCAGCCCGCAGCGGCCTCTCGGCGCACGACGCGCGCCGCAGCTGCTCGCCGCTGATCGGCTCTGCTGAAGGCCGACGTGGCCAGGATCCCGCGCGACCCAACGGGCGACAATCCCGTCACGCTCGGCGTGGGCGAGCCGTTCACGACGACGATCAAGGTGGCCCTCGTACTTCGCGCTCGTCTTCTCGCTGCCGGTGATCCTGTACGAGCTCTACGGCTTCATCCTGCCCGCACTCAGCCCCAACGAGAGACGCGTCACGGTGCCGCTGCTCACGGCCGATCCCCTTCCTGTTCGCGGCGGGCGTGCTGTTCGGCTACTTCGTGGTGCTGCCCGCCGCGGTGCGGTTCTTCGTGAACTTCAACTCCAGCGAGTTCAACGTGCTCGTCCAGGCGAGCCAGTTCTACGGGTTCGCGGCGACCGTGCTGCTCGCGATGGGCTTCATCTTCCAGGTGCCTGTTGTCGATCCTGGCGGCGACGCGCGCCGGCCTGGTGACGCCGCGCCAGCTGCACAAGAACCGCCGCTACGCGATCGTGGCGTGCGCGGCGGTCGCCGCCTTCCTGCCCGGGCGACGCGATCACGCTCCTGCTTGAGACCGTGCCGCTGTATGTGCTCTATGAGGCGAGTATCCTGCTGGCATCGCTCGTTGAGCGATCGGAGCGGCGCCGGCAGGTGGCGACCGCGGATGCGCTCGGCCGGCACGAGCACACCAGAGCGCCGGAGTCCTGCAGGGGATCCGGCGCAATCCCGCGACGACGCAACGGAGCCAAGCGTGCAGCAGATCATCGACCACGTAGACCCAGAGCTGTCCGACTGATGCTGTTCGATCTCAGGGGACGCGGGCGCCGGCGCGCGGTCCGAGTCATCTACACTGGGCCTTGCGCTCCTGTTCGGGGTCGGGCTTGTCGGCTTCGGCGTCGGCGGCGGCTGCGGCGGCGGCGGGCATCTCAACGCCGCGACCAGCAACGAAGGCTCGGGCGGCGCGACGTTCTCAGAAGCGAAATCAAGAAGTACGAGAAGCTCACCAGGGAGCAGCCGCAGCAACGCGAGCGCGTGGGAACACCTCGTCAACGCCCAGCTGCACGAAGCGGGCAACGAAGCATACGTCACGCAACACCGGAGAGCGTGACGAGCAAGGGCAAAGAACTGTTCGCGTCAGGCCGCGCCACTCCTGGAACAGCTACATGGCGCTGAACCCCGCCAATCCCAACCCCGAACTGGCCACAGCGGATGGTGAGCGTGTTCGGCGAAGAAGGCCTCAACGAACCCGCCGCGGAGGTGCAGGTCCTGCAGATCGTCGTGGCCGCCCGGCCGACGAGCGCGTGCGCTCTTCGCCGAGCTCGCCGAGTACGCCTACAAGGCGAACAACCCGCGCGTGGGCGACCTCGCCTCCGCAAAGGCGATCAGCCTCGCCCCGCGCCGCCCAGCGGCCCGGCTGAAGGTCCGAGCTCGCCGCCATCAAGAAGAACCCGGCGACCAGCGAAGAATCGGCCACGTCGACGACCGGCAAAAATTCAAGGTCAAGCGGAGCGCCAACGGATCCCTCACGACGGTCCCAGCGACGCCACACGAGACCACCCAGGCCCCTGCCGGGCACTTCGTCGACCAAGACGAAATAGCCGGGGTCTGCGCGCACGTGGTCAGCCCGGAGGAGACCGGCGATCCCGGCGGGTCGCGCCGTCGGCCGGCCCGAGGAGACGCCCCGCTACACGGCGCGCCTGTTGATCGGCTGCGCCGACCAGCCGGGGATCGTGGCGGCGGTCTCCGGCTTTCTGTTCGAGCGGGGAGCGAACATCGTCTCCTCCCACCAGTACTCCTCCGATCCCATCGGCGGGCAGGTTCTTCCTGCGCACGGAGTTCTTCCTCAGAGGAGCTCCGGCGGACGCGTGCGCAGGCCTCCAGGAGGACTTCGACGAGGCCGTGGGCAGGCGCTTCGAGATGGACTGGGAGATCCGCTGGTGGGGCGAGCGCCAGCGCATCGCCATCCTCGTCTCCCGCCACGACCACTGCCTGCTCGACCTGCTCTGGCGCTGGCGGCGCGGTGAGCTCGACGCGGACATCGTGGCGGTGATCTCAAACCACGACCGACCTGCGGCACGAGTCGCTGGCGGCGGGCGTCCCCTTTCACCACGTGCCCGTCGAGAAGGGCCGCAAGGAGCAGGCCGAGGCGGCCATCCTCGAGCTGCTCGCCGGCAATGCCGAGCTGCTCGTGCTGGCCCGCTACATGCAGATCCTGAGCGGCGACTTCCTGGAGCGGGTGGAGATGCCGGCGATCAACATCCACCACTCGTTCCTGCCCGCGTTCGCCGGCGCAAATCCGTACGGCCGCGCGCATGAGCGGGGAGTGAAGCTGATCGGCGCGACGGCCCACTACGTCACCGAGCAGCTCGACGACGGGCCCATCATCGACCAGGACGTCGTCCGCGTCGACCACCGCCAGAGCGCCCGCGACCTCGAGCGCGTCGGCCGCGACGTCGAGCGGCTGGTCCTGGCGACGAGCCGTCTCGCTGCACCTCGACGACCGCGTGATCATCGACGGCAGGCGCACGATCGTATTCTGAGACGGCCGGCGTCGGCGCCGGCTTGGTTAGAATCGCAGACCGAGCCGGCCGATCCGGCCGGCGCCCTCACGGGCCGTTAGCTCAACCGGCAGAGCAGGGGCCTCTTAAGCCCAAGGTTCCGGGTTCGATCCCCGGACGGCCCATTACCGGAAGCGCCTGCAAATCCGTTTGTTTTGGTAAGCGTTCAGTCCCCTCGACCGCTCACGCGAGCAGGGGCGCCGGATCGCCGCGCGCGTGTGCGGCGAGCAGCTCACTCAGGTAGGCGAACAGCGAACGGCGCTGCAGGCGGCAGGTGACCGACGCCGAGAGCAGCCGCTCGATGCGTCGCTCCCCGAGCTCTGACTGGCTGCCGAGCGAGAGCTTTCGGTAGATGACCGCGCCCCTGAGTGAGCGCTCGGCGTGGTTGTTGGTCGGCTCGACCCCCGTGCGCCTGGCGAATGTCCAAAGCGCCGGCCACAGCTTCAAGAGGTTGCGCGCCATTCGGTAGCAATATTTGTGACGGGGGCTCTTCGAGGTGTAGCGGCGCATGATCGGCTTGTAGTGGCGTTGCAGAGCACGAACCGTGCGCTTCAGCTCGCGACGGTCACCCGTGTTCTGGAATACCTCCCACGCCCAGAAGACTCGCTCTGAGAGCTCGAGGCCCTGGAGCCCGAACTCCCGCTCGGCGGCGAGGCCCTCGGCGTGGGCCTTGAAGTCCCTTCTGAGATGAGACCAGCAAACCTGACGGCGTCTGAGCGGCAGGTGGGCATAGCCCCACCAGCGGTCTGAGGTCACGATCCCCTCGTGGCCATCGAGCAGCCGCCTGGCATGGTCCTCGTGGCGATCGGGAGCGACGTGAAAGACGGCGTGGCGCTCGGTGAACATGCCCCACAGCGCGCGCGCTGAGCCCTTCAACCTCCAGCCGGTCTCGTCCATGTTCAGGTGCTCGCCTGAGCGCACGCGCGCGAGCAGCTCGTCGTAGGGATCCTCCAGAGCGTCGGCGGCGCGGGCGAGGATGGCGTCGACCGTGCCGGCGCAGATGCGCGCTCCGAAGAGCTCTTCGCAGAGCTCTGTCACGTCGCGGCGGCTCACGCGGTTGCGTACCGACAGCGCCGCGATGGCCGCTTGCAGACGCGGCCCGAAAGCGCTGTTCGAGACTTCCGCGGGAAGCATCGCCCGCGTCTGTTTGCCGCAGCCCGGGCAGCGCACGCGCTGGGCGCGGTGCTCTGTCACCTGCGCCGAGAGGATCGGCAGCTCTTCGACCTGATGGCGCAAGGGCTCGCCCGCGGCCAGGAGCTCTCCAACGGCGAAGAGGTGGCCACAGCGGCAGCGTCTCGGCCAGTGCTCGACCACCTCGTCAACCGCGGAGGCTGGCAAGAGCTCGCGGCCGTGACCCTCGTGCCCTGGCTGTGCGCCCTGTGAACGTCCCGAGCGGTCCCTGTCGCGCACGGGCCGGCGCTTGCCCGGCCGGTCAGAGCTCGGCGGCAGCGAGGAGTTGCGCGAGCTCTTGTTCAGCTGGCGCTCGAGCTTCTCCACGCGTGTCTCGAGCTGCTGGATGCGGCGATCCATCGCCAGCAGCACCTCGACGACGGCCTCACGCCCCGCGTCGTAGATCGCCTCCGCCTCAGCGCGCTCCACGCCACAAGATTCGACGCTAAAGAGTTATGTCCCCCAACCCACTGAACGCTTACTTGTTTTGGGGATATCGCCAGCGTCCGTGACCTCTCAACTTTGCCTTGGGGTAGCAGGTTTGGGTAGCACTCAGCCCCGATTTCGGCCTGATTTCGGGGTTCGCGGAGCGACAGGGTGCCCCGGCCTCGCCCGCCCGCTGGTCCGCTGGGTGCTGCTTTCTTGGGCATTGCGAAAGCGACCCCGGGATCGGGTCGCGTCCCTGAGCTGCTGTAAATTCGCCGGCGGCTCAGGTTCCCGGTGGTGTTCAGTCTATGCGGCGCTCACCTCCTCGGGGGTTGTCGGTTCGTTGCCTTCGTATCTGATCCGCTTGAGTCGTTGGCGCTCGAGTTGGTTGAACCTGACGCCGTTGGTGGCGTGCGTCATGTAGAGGTCGAGCACCGCCCAGACGAGCGTGAGACAGCTGGTCTCGCCAGGGAAGCGGCCGATCACCTTGGTGCGCCGCTTGACCTCGCCGAGGGATCGCTCGAGCAGGTTGGTTGATCGCCACCGCCGGCGGTGTCTGGTCGGGTAGCGCAGGTGCACGACGAGGGCGTCGAGATCATCATTCAGGCATTTGGCGGCGGCGGTGAAGCCAGCCTTGTCGAGCTCTCCGACGAGGGCCTTCAGTCGTTGCCTGCCGTCCTGCTCGTCGATCGCCTCATCCAGCGCCTGCCAGTAGGCGCCCCGGACGCGCTCGCGCTCTCGCTCGGGCAGCTTCGCCAAGAGGTTGCGCACGCGGTGAACGGCGCAGTGCTGGCGGTCCGAGGCCGGCCAGCACTGCTCGACCGCCTTGATCAGTCCCGGCGCGCCGTCGGCGACTATCAAGAGCGGCGCGCCCAATCCGCGGGCGATCAGATCGCGCCCCAGGGCGAGCCAGTCCTCGTGGGACTCGCGCATCCCCAGCATCACCGACAAAAGCACGCGCTCACCCTCCTCGGTGAAGCCCCAGGCGACCAGCACGCCCTCCTTGGGTCCGTCGGGGCGGACCGACAGGAAGACCGCGTCGAGGAACAGCGCCGCCAGGTGGACCTCGTAGAGGTCGCGGCGCCTGAACTGCTCAAAGCGCTCACGCAGCTCCTCGCAGATCCGCGATGCGGTCGACTTCGAGAGCTTCCCGAGCCCTGCCTTATCGCACAGCGACTCGATGTCGCGCATCGACAGGCCCCTGACGAACGCACCGATCACCAGCGCCTTCAGCGGCTCGGTGCGCAACAGCTTGGCTCCCCTCGGGAAGAGCTTTGAGACGAACGGCTCGGCTGCCTGTCTGATCTGCGGGATCTCCACTGAAAGCTCGCCCTCGGCGGTCTGCAGCTTGCGCGGGCGAAAGCCGTTGCGCAACCCTGACTGATAGTTCTGCAGCCCTCGCTGATAGTCGGGGCGCCGGTCATATCTGGCGCGCCCGAGCCAGGCGTCGAACTCGTCCTCCACAGCCCGCTGAATGATCAATCTGGCGCCGAGCTTGGCAAGGCTCGACAGCGATTCCCGCGGGTTCTCACCGACTCCCACGGCGAGCAGCTCATCGATCTGCTCCTCTATCTCCGCCGACGGCGGTACGGTACGTCTCACGGCGTAGGCCTCCTTCAATTGTCTTTGACCGGACTTGAGGGAACCTACGCCGTTGCCTTGATGGCTTCCGGCTATTTACAGCAGTTGTGAGACGCGACCGGGATCGATGGACAGTGCTGGTTCTCGTCCATTCCAGGCGTCTCGCCAGGCTCAGCCGATACGCCTCCTTACATCCGAAGGCGAGCGTGCACAAGCTGTCCGCGCAGACGACCGGGTTCCTGATCACGCCTGCTTACGCGGCGCAATGCGCTTCTCACCCGGACCGCGGGCAACCCCTTCAGCGCTTGGCCAGCGCGAGCATCGCCGCCATCACGACCGACGCGCCGCGAGGATCGCCGACGAGACCGGCCACCATCCTGTTCATGACGTAGGCGACCGTCACACGGGCGTCGAGGTCGTTGAAAACCAGCGAGCCTCCGTATCCGCCCCACGCGCAGGAGCGCGGTCCCATCGGCATCGTCTCGCTGGCAAGACCAAAGCCGATGCCGAAGCGGAGAGGGACGTTCAGCACCAGATCTCGTCCGTTGGACTGCTCCTCGAAGATCGCCGCCACCCCGTCCTCCGAAAGCAGTCGCGTGCCGCGAGCCTCACCGCCACAGGCGAGGATCGACTGGATCGCCGCAACCGAGCGGGCGTTGCCGTGTCCGTTGACGGCAGGGATCTCGGCGCGCCGCCACCACTCCTCGGCGGTGACCGCGCCGGTGATCGGGGGGTTGCTAAGCGTGCGCACGCCGAGCTCGGGAAACCCGGCCTCGCGCAGATCGATAGGTGGCGGTGGGATCAGTGGCGCGACGCGCGAGTCTGCCTCGCGCGGCAGTCCGATGTGGAAATCCGCACCGAGCGGGTCGGTCACAGTCTCCTTGAGGAACTGGCCGAGGGAACGACCCGTAATGCGGCGAACGACTTCGCCGACGAGGTAGCCCTGAGTGACCGCGTGGTAACCGGACATTGTGCCGGGCTCCCACCACGGTGCTTGCGCCGCCAGCAGCGACGCGCAGCGGTCCCAGTCGGCGAGCTCCTCGGGCGCCAGCGCCACGTCCCACCCAGAGAGACCGGAAGTGTGCCCGAGCAACTCGCGCACCTCGATGCGATCCTTGCCGGCTTGCCCAAACTCCGGCCAGTAGCGAGCGACAGGGGCATGGAGGTCGAGCTCCCCGCGATCGGCCAGGATCAACGCGCACAAGGCGGTCATCGTCTTGGTCGTGGAGAACACGTTGACGATCGTGTCCGGCCCCCACGCCTCGGTTTCGGCTACGTCCTTGTGGCCGCCCCAGATGTCGACCACCGGCTCCCCCTCAAGCACAACAGCAACCGAGGCGCCGACGTCGCTACCGTCGTCGAGATTTCGCGCGAGCGCCTCGGCCACACCGCCGAACCGCTCGTCGAATTCCCCCTCGATCTCGGCCACGCGACACACCCTAGCCCGGTTCACCCCGATCTGACCACTTCTTGTCAATTGCCCGGAGCTGCGGATCCCGCCTAGGCGGGCTCGCTGTCGAGCCTTAGCCTCAGACGTCGGCGCGCTCGGCCTGCGAGCTCGGCCAAGGTGCACGATGGCGAGCCTAGCCGCCTGCTCCCGCGTCGTACGAGCTCCAAGAGCGGCGACCGCTCAAGCTCCGACTACCGCACGCGCCGGCGTCAGCAGAAGCCTGCGGGCGGCCATCCCCGACTGCTCCAAATCGTCCCAAGCGAGCGTGAGCGAGGCTCTCTCTGAGACGCTCGCTCGCCCCTGAAACCGGTCGTGCCGGGTCGGGTTCCACGGTCGCGCCAGGGGAGCGGTGGGTCACCGAGCTGCGAGGGCAATGCCGCCTCCGGAGAACTGCATTACGATCTCTTGCTCGAGCTTATTTCTATGGGGGATGCGGTGTCGGAGTCAGTTGAGCTTGCGACGATCCTGCTGACCGATCTGGTCGGCTCGACTCGGCTGGCTACCTCTGTGGGTCCGGTACGCGCGGATGAGCTGCGCGAGGAGCACTTCGGCCTGTTGCGCCAAGCGATCACCTCCAACGGCGGGCAGGAGGTGAAGAACCTGGGCGACGGCTTGATGGTGGCGTTCGGCTCGGCGTCTGGCGCGGTGAGCTGTGCGGTGGCGATGCAGCAGTTGTTCGACCGCCGTTACGGCCAAGCGGAGCAGGGGCTGCATGTGCGGATCGGGGTGGGCGCGGGTGAGTCGACCGTGAAGGACGGCGATTACTTCGGGATGCCTACGGTGGAGGCGGCGCGATTGTGCGCCCAGGCACCCTCGGACGGGATCCTCATCTCGGCGCTCGCCAAGACCCTCGCGGGGCGATGTGATGGCATCGATTTCGAGTCGGCGGGCATGTTGGAGCTGAAGGGCTTCCCCGAGCCCGTGGAGGCGTTCGCTGTGTCGTGGGCGCCGCTTGAGGAGGAGGCTTCCGGCGCGGGGCCATGGCCCTTGCCGGCACTGCTTCGCTCCGTGCCACCGGTCTCCTACGTGGGACGCATCGAGGAGCGCGCTCTGCTCGAGGAGGCGATGGTGCTCGCGCGCGATGGGGCGCGCCAGGTGGTGCTGCTGTGCGGCGAGCCGGGGATCGGCAAGACCAGGCTCGCCAGTTATGTCGCTCACCGTGAGCACGCGGAGGGAATCGCGGTGTGCTGGGGTGGGTGCTCGGAAGAGCTCGCGGTGCCGTATGAGCCGTGGATCGCGGTGTGCTCGCAGCTTGTCGAGCATGCCCCGGCGCAGCTGCTTCACGAGCATGTCGAGCGCCACGGGGGCGAGCTTGCCCGCCTCGCCCGCAAGCTCCCTGCGCGCGTGCAGGGCTTGCCCGAGCCGCAGTCTTCTGACCCTGAGACCGAGCGGTATCTGCTGTTCTCCGCAGTCGCGGGGCTGCTCGGAGAAGTTGCAGAGAGCGTGCCGGTGTGCGTGGTGCTCGACGACTTGCACTTGGGTGACGGGCAGTCGATGGCGCTTCTGAAGCACCTGGTGCGCACTGTCGAGCACGGCGCGCTTGAGGTGATAGCGACCTACCGCGACTCTGATCTGGGCAAGGACCACCCGCTGACCGGGGTGCTCGCCGACCTACGCTCCGTCGCAGGGGTGCAGCGCGTCTCCTTGCACGGCCTCGGTGCAGACGAGGTGGCGCAGATGATGACGGCAGCAGCCGGGCACGAGCTCGACCAGGACGGCCTTGAGCTGGCAGGCGAGATCGCGCGGGAGACCGACGGCAACCCCTTCTTCGTCGCGGAGATCCTGCGCGGCCTCTCAGAGTCCGGAGCGCTCGTTTTCGACGAGACAGCGGGGCGTTGGCACGTGGAACGCTCCGCGGGGCTCGCGCTGCCCGAGAGCGTGCGCGAGGTGATCGAGCGGCGCGTGGAGCGCCTTGGCGACGAGACCCTCGAAGTCCTGCGGCTGGCGGCGGTGGTCGGCCGCGTGTTCGACATCGAGCTGCTCGCCGCGAGCTCAGAGCTACCGGAGGACCGCCTGCTGGACCATCTAGAGGCAGCCGTTGCCGCCTCGCTGCTGGCCGAGTCCAGCGACCGGGTCGGGCAGTTTCGCTTCGCCCACTCGCTCATCAACCAGACGCTGTATGAGGGACTCGGCGCCACGCGCCGTGCGCGGATGCACCAGCGTGTCGCCCAAGCGCTCGAGCAGCTCTATGACGAGGACCCCGGCGATCGCCTCTCGGAGCTCGCGCTTCACTGGCGCCTCGCAGCTGTGTCGGTCGACAGGGCCAAGGCAGCCGACTACGCCCTGCGCGCCGGGCAACGCGCGCTCGACAGCCTCGCTCCCACCGAGGCCGTGAAGCTGTTCACCGACGCCGTCGAGCTGATGGGCGACGCCGACCGTTCCGAGCGCTGTGAGGCGCTGATCGGCCTTGGCACGGCCCAGCGCCAGACGGGCGACCCCACCTACCGCGAGACGCTGCTGGAGGCATCGCGCATCGCGTCTGAGTTGAAGGACGGGGAGCTCGCCGCAAGGGCCGCGCTGGCGAACTACCGCGAGTCTGCTGGGAGCCGCGCGTTCGGCGAGGTCGATCAGGAGCGGATCGAGGCGATCGAGCGGGCGATCGAGCTCGACGATCCCCCCAACCCGGCCCGCCGCGCACGCCTGCTCGCGCTCCAAGCGCAGGAGCTGAGCTGGGAGCCCGACTTCGCGCACCGCCAAGCGCTCGCGGAAGAGGCGATCACACTGGCGCGCGGCGCGGAGGACACGCGAGCCTTGGTCGACGTGCTGCAGACTGCATTCCGCGCGCTGTGGACCGCCGACACTCTTGAGCTGCGATCCGCCCTCGCAAACGAGCTGGCCGGATTGGCTGCGGACCTGCGCGACCCGGCCGTCGAGATGGCGGCATACGAGTTCACGCATCACATCTGCGTCGAACGAGGCGAGTTTGCGGGCGCTCACCAGGCGATCGAGCGCTGGAAAGCGGCAGCCGAAGAACTCGCGCAGCCCACTGCCCAGTGGCTCACGGCCTTCATCCTCGCCGGGCTTGAACTCCTTCATGGTCGCCTAGACGTCGGCGAGCGCCTCGCTGGGCAGGCGTTTCAGATCGGGCAGGAGTCGGTGCCGACCGACGCCGCCCAGGTCTACGGCGGGCAGCTCGGTTTCATTCGTCGTTATCAGGGCCGCGCCAACGAGCTCATCGAGAGGCAAGAACAGGCGGTCAGCGCCCACCCCGGGGTCGTGGCCTGGCGCGCCGGATTGGCCGCGTCGCTGTGCTGGCTTGATCGCCAGGCCGAGGCGAGCACGATCCTCGATGACGCAGCAAGCGACGGTTTCGAACACGTCGCCCCGGTGCTCACCATGCTCGCGACGCTCGCGCTCTACGCGGACACCGCAGCGCAGGTGCGTCACGGCAAAGCCGCCAAGCCGCTATACGAGCGGATGGAGCCATTCTCCGAGGAGGTCGTCTGGATGACGGTCCAGGGCTACGGTCACGTGAGGCTGTGGCTGGGTCTGCTCGCGTCGGTCCTGGGCGAGCACGAGCGCGCTGATGAGCACCTCGCGTTCGCGTGCGAGTTCCACGAAGCCAACGATATGCCGCTGTGGGCGGCGCGTGGTCACCTCGGCTGGGCCGAGGCACGCGCAGCACGCGGTGATGCCGCCGGCGCGAGGAAGCACGCACGCCGCGCGCTCGAGCCCTCGCGCGAGCATGGCTACGGTGCCTTCGAGAAGCGCGCGGCGGCGCTCATCGAGACGGAGTCACCCGCCGGGGCCTGACGCGCTCGCCGCGTAGGTCCTGGCTTGCGCTTTGCGCGAGAAGCGAGCGCTTCACCTACGCAGTAGCTCACGCCTGCCCGGGACGACGTCCAGGCGTCTCGCGTCTGCACGGCCGCGCTACCGCTTCGCCTGAGGGAAGCGAGCGTGAGGAGCCTGTGGTCGGCTGCCCGGGAGTCCAGACCGCTTTTTCGTCCGAGTCTGCTGAGTGCCGTCGGCGACGCCCGCGTTGGCGCGGCGTGCCACTAACTGGAGCAACGGGCGTCCCGTCGGCTCGCTGCGCAACGGTTGAGCAGCGCGGACTCGCCCAAGCCCAGCGAACGGGTCGATTCGTAGTGGTCGTGGATTGAGCTGCGGACTTGTACCGATGGACCGGCTCCTAGTCGGAGAGACAATCAAACTGCGTAAATGGACGGCGGTTCCCGTCAGGGGGCTCTCGAGGGTGCACATCAACATGACCAAGTCACGCACCGGCTGCGTCGCGGAGCTGCCGGCTGAGGTCGCGGCTGGAAGGGTGTGACGATGCGCGATGACGATCGCTTCGACTATGACTGGCTGGTGATCGGCTCGGGGTTCGGAGGGAGCGTCTCGGCTTTGCGGTTGGCGGAGCGAGGCTACCGGGTCGGCGTGCTCGAGTGCGGCCGGCGTTACGGCGACGAAGACTTCGCAAAGACGACCTGGGAGCTGGCTCGTTACTACTGGCTGCCCAAGCTCGGGTTGAAGGGGATCCTCCGGCTCACGATCTTCAAGGACATCTTCGTTGCCTCGGGCTGTGGCGTGGGGGGTGGCTCGCTTGGGTATGCGAACACGTTGTATCGCGCGCGCCCAGCGTTCTACGGCGACCGCCAGTGGGTGGACCTAGGTGACTGGGAGGCCGAGCTGGGTCCGCATTACGACGAGGCCGAGCGGATGCTGGGTGTGACCACCTACGACGAGGACTCGGAGGCCGATCTGCTGCTCAAGGAGTACGCGCAGGAGCGGGGCTTCGGCGACACCTACGCGAAGACGCGGGTGGGCGTGCTCCTTGACGAGCCAGGCACGACGGTGCCCGACCCCTACTTCGGCGGGGAGGGCCCGGAGCGGGCGGGCTGCACCCGCTGCGGCTCGTGCATGGTGGGGTGCCGCTACAACGCCAAGAACACGCTGGTCAAGAACTACCTCTACTTCGCCGAGCGTCGGGGCGTCGAGATCCTGCCAGAGCGCACCGTGGTCGACATCCGTCCGCGGGACGCCGCCGATGGCTCGGATGGCTACGCGGTCACCCACGAGCGCTCGGGAGCATGGGTGCGCCGGGACCGACAGCGGCTGAGCGCCCGGGGGGTGGTCGTCGCTGCGGGGCCCCTGGGCACCAACAAGCTCCTGTTCAGCTGCAAGCTGCGCGGGTCGCTGCCGCGGGTCTCCGACCGCCTCGGGCACCTGGTGCGCACGAACAGCGAGTCGATCCTGACGGTCACTGCTCCGGATGATGCGCGCGACTTCACACGTGCGGTAGCGATCACCTCGAGCATCTACCCCGACCCCGACACTCACATCGAGCCGGTCACCTACGGCCGGGGTGCGGACTCCCAGTCGCTCTTGTTCTGGTTGATGACCGAGGCCGGAACGCGGCGGAACCAGCCGCTGCAACTCGTGCTCAACATGCTGCGCCACCCTCGGCTGGCGCTGGGGGCGATGCGGGTGCGCGCCTGGTCGCGGCGCACGGTGATCCTGCTGGTAATGCAGACGCTCGACAACGCCATGCGCCTGAGCGTCAAGCGCCGCTGGCCCAACGGCAACGTAGTGCTCACCACATCGCAAGATCCCGAGAACCCCAACCCAGACAAGATTCCCACCGCCTACCGCGCCGCTGAGTGGATGCAGGACAAGCTTGGCGGGACCGCCCAGGCGGTGTTCACCGAGGCGATCTTCTCGATCCCGATGACCGCCCACATCCTCGGCGGGGCCGTCATCGGCGCCGACGCGGAGACCGGCGTGGTCGACGACCGCCACCGAGTGTTCGGCTACCAGAACCTGCTGGTCTGCGACGGCGCCGCCATCCCTGCCAACGTCGGCGTCAACCCGGCCCTCACGATCACCGCGCTGGCCGAGCGCGCCATGACCCACATCCCACCCAAGGGCAGCCCGGCGGAGCTGGCGGCCAGCGACGGCCGGCAAGGCGTATCGGCCAAGACGTGACCTCGGCCGTCGTGACTCGCCGACAGCAGCCAGACTGCAAACCAAGGAGAAGCGACGATGGCCACGATTGACGACTTCCCCCAGCGCCGGTCCTTTCGCGGTCCGTGACGCCGCCCGCCCCAGCCGACCTGCGGACCCGCGACGCTCCCGTCGGGCCGCTGCACAGACCCGGCGAGCCGGTCCTGCACATAGCGACGCAACTCCGGGTTGACAGCGAGCTTCGCCGGCTTCGGTCGTCGAGCGCGACGGTCGGCATGCGTTTGCGCGGTCGAGGCCCGATACTCCGGCCGGCCGGTGCGGATCGCAGCGTTCCGTTGCAGCTCCCTGGAGATCGTCGACGGCGCACGACCCAGCTGACGCGCGATCTCTCGCACCCCAGAACCACGAGCGAGCAGGACCGCGATCTCCTCCCGCTCGGTGAAGGACAGATAACGCCCAGACACCGGCGCGAGCGTGAGAAACGGCATCCCGCCACCCTTGCGGAACCACCGGACACCAACGCTCGGCAACACACCCGCCTCCGTGGCAGCGTCGACGCTTGATGCCCCTCGAGCGATCGCTGCCCAAAAACGCTCCCGATGTTCTCGGCGCCCAGCAGACGGACGTCCCCCGGAACGCGTCCCTGCTGCAGCGGCACGATCTGTAGCACGGCTTTTCTTGGCCATCGCAACTCCTCAACGTTGGGCGTTGCGAGAGCCAGTTGAATCCACCCCATCATCGAGGGCTCAAACGCCGCCCTGCCCCAGCCGTCTGCGCGGTAGCAGCCATAGAACGCCGAGAGATCCATCTGCTCGACCGAGCCCAGCAGGAACCACGCCAGGTGGTCCTCCGGCAGCCAATCACGCGGGTCTGGGGGCATCAAGAACGGTTGCTCACGATCGCACGCCAAGAAGTTCATAGCCATGCGACAAATGGTCTTGAACTGCTCGGACGGAGCAGGCAGTTTGTGCGACACCCACCGTCCTTTGCGAGTGCGAGCACTGCCCGTGATCGGACGATCACTCAGCCACCGGAGCGGCTGTCTCGTGACTCGGCCCTAACCGCTACCCCTTGAGGCGAGGCGCCCGCGCGTGAGCCGCGTTGTCGGTTGCTGCGGTGCTGGTCAGCTCACGTGGATCGTGAAGGTTACGCTCACGTTGTCCGGCGCCCCGGTCGTGATATGGATGACATGGGTACCCTTGGACAGTTCGCTCAGCAGCAACCCGGAGCCATATCCGGCCGCATGCGCCGTAGGTTCCGCAAGACACGGGTAGCTACACAACCCTCCGCTCACCACTTTCGGCACGTAGAACACCCCGGTGGCCGTCACAACTGAGCGCATGAGGCGCCCGTCGAGCGTGACACCGTGGGACACGCCCGCGAAATCTTTTTCGAAGTTGCTACGCGCGCACTTCTCTAGTTCAGCTGATGTCGTACTGAAGCCAGAGTGATCTTCCGTCAGAGTCGAGCAGTTCCCCCACAGCCCTTCAACATACAAACCCCGGTCCTCCGGCTCGCTGCACGTGACCGCGCCGGAGGGGACATCGAAACCCAGCCACGCCACACGCTGCCCCCCAACGCTCACCACACTGCAAAACGGCGGCGTGCGTGAGCTGGTGGTGGCATATTCGTGCTGCAGCACATGTTCGAGCCAATACGCGTAACCCTTGCCCGCGACCGTGCCCGTCGCAGGAACCGCGTTGTTCGCGCTGGTCTTGCTGGATCCGCACGCCCCGAGGCTGAGTGACAGCAGGAGCGCGACGCCGATCCACCCCAAAGGCGAGTGCGCACGGCGCCCTCCGCCGAGTTTCGAACGACAAGCCCCGATCCTGCCCATCGCAACCTCCCTGCGTCGCCCTTCCCGGCTGGCAGAGACCGAGAGCCCCGCGCGCCGCTCCGCGTCAACCTCGCACACCGCCGCCACGTAGTCAACCCCGCCCTGGATCCGCAACAACTGCTGAAGCGCCCCCGGGTCTGTTGGAGGTGCGTCGAGTTTCCCAGAGTGCGCTGGCCCCACGGTTTCGCCTTGACTGCGAGCGTGCGGGCGAACACTGGGCACAGCTCAAGACGCTCCGTCTGGCTGCGTCCGTTGTAGCGGCACTGCTGGTTTCGCGCAGGAGGCGAGCGCGTAGCTCGCCTGATCCCAGGCTTTCGAGTTGGACGACAAGCGATGCCCCGGCGCCGATGGGCGGAGACGCCTCCGTTGAGCCGAAAGCGAGCGTCCGGGACAACCCACGCGACGCTGCCCAGTCGGACGGGGTGCAGAGAGCAGCTGGGTCGTGCCGTTCCTTCTACCTGCAACGACATCCCGGCGGCAGGCTAGCTATAGCTAGTGTCCGCGGATGGTGGGAGGCGACCGATAGCCGCGCCGAAACTTAAAACTCACGATCGCTAGCGGCGGGTGCCCAGCCTTCTTTCTGCACTGGAAGAACTGCAACTCTGCAGATTCGCCTTCGTGAGAGGGCCGCACCCCGAAACCGACCTGACGGCCCGGCCCAACTACGCCACCGGCACTAGGTTCGGGCATCCAAAGGGAGTATTCGACGCAGTAAGGCTCGTGATTCGTCAAGCTCATGATATCCCACCCGTTGAAGCGCTTGCTCTCTACCGAGAATTGCACCTTCAGTACGCCCGTTCCGGCAGCTTGGACAACGGGGGTCGCTGCTGAGACAGCGGAAGATGCGACGCCTTCACTGTTACGAACGGTTTCGTGTACGCGGATAGTCCTGCCAGCATCGCGACGAGTCAGAATGTAATGCCGCGCGCCCGCGCCTTTAATGGTTTGGCAGTTACCGCCAGCAGAGTCACATCGCAGCCATTCGAAGGTCACGTATAAGCGCGAGTTGCTTTGCCAGGAGCCCGACGGAAAGTCCTTGAGAATACGCCCCTCGAACGCTTCCCCTTTTATAGTTGGCGGCGCCGTGTTGACGGGCGCCCCGGTGGCGCTGGCAGTTGGGGCTGATATCGCACCCAGGATGATCGTCACCAAGACTGCAAGAACCGGACGTCGCCGCCCAACGCAAGACGGATATATGCGGTTCAAGGTCTGCCTCCATACCCCACACTAAGCCGATACGAAACCACCACCTGATGCACAAAATGGTAATGCAAGCCGCCGCTAGTGTGGGTCGGCCGATGTCCGTGTCCCGCGCGCAGCTGCTTCGGACGACCTGCGGGCGTCTCGCCCGAGGCCAGGTTTACGACCGCTTCGCCGGGCGAAGCGAGAGTGCTTGAATGACTCCTCCCTAGGACTGGTAGGGATGCGCGCGGTACGGGGTCTACTCCTCCCTCATTTGGGCTTCCACCGTTTTCTTCGCGTACTCAAGCATCCCAAGTGAGACCCACGGGAGCTGACCAGCTCGAATACGAAGCGTGATCTCGCCATCGGGTCTTTGGACCTCGACGATGGTTATGACGCGGCCGATCTCGAAATCGCGGCCAAGGTCGGCTTCGATGGAGTCCATTTGCTCGGCCACTTCTTGCATCAGGCGGCTTCTGCCGTCGGTTCCGGGCGCTGTTGCGTCGGGCTCTATCTCGTCGTTCTCATCCGCCATTACCGTCCCTCCTATTGGAATGCCCCAAGGGAGGCATCATGCCACCGACCGTCTGGGCAGTATCCGGTCGGCGTCGCGATGCGGCGACCCTGCCGGAGGCCGAGGGTGCGTATCTGGAGGCAGTTGAACCGCCGCTTCCGCGGCACGGCGAGCGCGCGAGGAACTTAGTCCGACGCTATCGCTCGGGACGACGAGCACTCGTCCGGGTGCTCGGTCGGCGGACTACTGCTTTCCCATGGCGAAAGGAGGCGTCTCGCGCGCGCCCGCGAGACGCTCGCAGGTCGTCCAAGGCGGTCGTCTGTGGTGACGCTGCGGAGACTGTCGCAAGCAAGCAGATAGCAGGAGGGCGTCGGATCTCGCGACTCCGCCTCGGCTCGCGAGAGGGAGGCGAAGATCGACGTCGTCGTCCAGTCGCTCCACCCGTGTGTGGCAGTATGTGCCACGCTGCTAAGGATGAGGCTTTCGCGAACGAACCTGGTAAGTTGGGTGGTGCAAGGCTTCTCGCGGCTTCTTCGAATCCGCTCGCGCATGGCCACCGCTGGCCGGACGCCCACGGCGACCTCACGGACAGTTTCGTCCTCAGCTGAAGAGGGCCGACTCTGAACGAGGTCGTGTCCGCACGGCGCTCAAGGAGGTTCCCATGCTTACCAAGTCAGTGGCCGCGCAGCTCCCCTCGCGCGAGCGTCCGGCTGGCCGCGAACCGCGTCAGGACGAGCGAGTCCGCTCTGTTGCCGTCCCTCGCGTGCACCGCGGTGGCGACACTGATGCGCTGGACTGGCGCTCGGACCCGCGCCTACTAGCGATTCTCGCCCGGGGCGCCCAACGCGAGCGAAAGGCTCGCGAGAAGGACCAATTCTCCTGGCGCCGTGACGTTGCTTGACCAGGCCGGCGCGGCGGTCGGCGCGGCGGTCGGAATGGTTCAATCGCTTACATGAGCGCGAAGAGCACACCAGCCGCGGCGCGCGTCGGTGACTGGCTTGAGGCTCGGGGCCTCCACGGTGAGCCCGCTCGTCGGGGGGAGGTCGTTGAGATCCTCGGCGAGCCCGGGCATGAGCACTACAAGGTGCGCTGGGACGAGCGGCACGAGTCGATCGTGTACCCCGCTGACGGCGTACATATCATCCACAAGAAGAGTCACTAACCACGCGCTGGCGCGCTCCGCGCCCCTCGCCCGGATCACCCGTCCGCGGTGATCGGGTCCCTCGAGACGCTCGCGTCGTCCCAGGCGCAAGCGAATCGCCGGGGCGGTGAGGCGCTCGCATCGCTGCGCGAGCGGTCGCGCTCATGCCTGTTTCAGCCACTCTGCTCGCCGCAAACGTAGTAGTCCCGAGGTGACATCTTTGGACCAGGGACCATTGGCCGCGCCGTACCGAGAGCGCATCATGTTGCCCGCAGCGCTTGTATCGGGCGCCCAGTACCAACGGCAACGTCTCGGCCGCTCGTCTCGTCCGGCCAGGGTGGCGCGCCGGGGGACAGGCGTCGAGCAGGCGTGAGAAACCGGTCAACGCCGAATCTGTAGGGAGACTCCCATGCCCAGAATCATCGTCACAACCGATCCGTCCCTGCTGCGGGACGACGCCTCGGTGCTGCTCGACGAGCAGGTGCATCCAGTGCATCTGAGCACGGGCCACGCGGCAGCGCAGCTGGTCGAGCGGCTTGCGTG
The DNA here is from genome assembly GCA_963730575.1 of uncultured Solirubrobacteraceae bacterium. GTDB lineage: Bacteria > Actinomycetota > Thermoleophilia > Solirubrobacterales > Solirubrobacteraceae > Palsa-744. The sequence goes on along the minus strand of CAVSSG010000002.1, from coordinate 225,454 downwards.
GGCGATCAGCGACGCGGAGGCTGCGGAGGTCACACATCCGGATCAGCACGCGAGTCCTCTGCGGCGGTCGCTGAGGCCCGCCCGAGACATACGCTCCGGCGCGCACCTTTCGATCGCCGTGTAGACCGGCAGGGTTCAGGGGTTCTTAGCTCATCAAGCTGCCGGGCCTCGAGCGCCATGTTCATCTAGTCGCGCTCGCGCCCACCTCACGCACGGCTCCCTCCAAGCGCTCCAGGATCTGTTCGGAGGAAAATAAGTCATCCAGGTGTTCTGGCGTGATTTCCTCCGCGTAGATGATCGTGCCGTGGATCCCGTCCTCTAGGTGCGGCGCGTCTGGCATCACGATGATTCGTGCCATGAGAGATCTCCCTTCCTCGCGTCGCTCACTGGCGAGGCGCTGGCCAGCCTGTGCCTGGCCGCACTGGTGGCCGCGGTCAGCCGGCCGTTCTGCTGGATACGAATGATCTGCCCGGTGGGCTTGCGCACCAGAGGTGCGCAGTGGTCGACTCCGACCACCCGGTAGTCCTCGGGCAGCTCGGCCATGCGGGCACTCTGCTGCTGACTGAGCTCTACGGTTTCCATCTGCTCTCCTCGCTTGTTGGGAGCTCACGACTCGCGTCCTCCCGCTTCGTCGGATGACGAGCGAGGCCACCTACGACCAGGGCGAGCGCCATTACTTCGCAGCCTCCTGCCCTTGGAAGCGTCGCTCGAAACGGATCGTGTCCGCTGCTTCCTTCGCGAGGGCCACCATTGCCTGCTCATCCGCATTGGTGAACTCGCCCTCGGCCTTCTCCGCCAGGTGCAGGCTGCCCCACGCGTAGCCGCGGATCATGATTGGCACGCCGAGAAAGCTGCGCATCACCGGATGACCGTCGGGAAAGCCGTAGCTGCTCGGGTGCTTGCGAACATCGGCGAGACGGAACGGGGACGGGTCCAAGATCAGCTCGCCGAGCACGCCGCGCCCGCGCGGCGGGTGCCCGATCGCCCGGCGGGTCTCCTCGTCCACACCCACGGTCAGGAAATGCTCAAGCCCCGTGCCCTGCTCGTTCAAGACCGCGAAGGCGGCGTAGCGCGCACCGGTTAGCTCTCGTGCCATCTGTGGAACACGATCCAGCGCAAGCAGGACGCCCACCGGCGGCCCGCCGTTCGAGCGGTACTCCATCCGACCCAGCCCCTCTCAGGTGACTCTCGGAAGGAACAGGTCCCGCGAGGAGGAGAGAGCGACCAGAGAGGCCAGCGAGCAGGAACGCTTTGGAGTCTACACCCCGCGACGCGCTTGGCGGGGGCGTTTCTGGGCCGCGAGAGCTACGAGAACTTCTCGTCAGCGCCGTCCGCGCTGACGAGCTCCGCATAGCAGGACCCGTGGTAGGAATCACCGCGAGTAGCAGCGTCGGGTTCAGCGGCCCTCGACGCTTCGCGCGCCCTACCGTCAACGAGCAGGATCATCGGCTCGTAGACGCCGATCACGTCCCGGCAGCGGCGGCATCGCGGCGCATCGTTCATTGGCGCAAGCGGGTCGAAATGAAGCCGATAAGCACCCATGAGCTTGGCATCTCGCGAATGCTAGGGCCCGGCGCGAAGCCAATCATCGTGAGGAACTACCGATCCACCTCCGTAGCGGGCGCGCAACGTATCTTTCCGCTAACGCCGTGCGGCGGACTGCGGATAAACGTCAGGCGATGCGCGCGTACGTTTTGAGACCCACGCTCGTCGGAGCTTCTCCCGTTCGGGCGAGCAATGGGGTGGACCCACCTGATGCGCCCTCCCCCCCGCCAGTCTGTGTGGAGCGGAGGGCGCGGTGGGTGACGGACTGCCGTATCGGTGCGGGTCCCGCGCTGCCGGTTTCGCCCAAATGCGAGCGTCCGAGTCTTGGTCCACCGCGTGCCCGCTGCGGACGACCAACAGCACTCTCCTCGACGGCGGGGTCCCGGGCTGTCGTTCAGGACGATAAGGAGCAGCGCTGCCCCGGTGATCGCTCAGAGGACTGGCTGTCGCCGGTACGCCGCAAAGAGTGCGAGCGCGTAGCGCCCGGCGGGGTGCTCGCGTGCCCGCCCGACCAGCGCCGCCGTCGGGGGCGGCAGGACGTCGGGCTGTGGAAGGGGGACGCCGTACACGGGTGGCACGACAACCGAGGCAGACATCGCCGCGAAGGTCAGGTCGGCCGCACCGAAGCGCTCTCCGCACAGGTGCGGACGGCCGTCTGCGAGGAGCCCTGCGACGTAGTCGAACTCGCGCCAGACCGCGGCCTCGTCTTCGACCTCGATGCCCGGACGGATCTCGAGCTCGCGCCGGACGAAGCGCACGACGAGCGGCCATCCGCACCGGACCGCCCAGTCCTCCCAGGCGGGCACGCCCCTATTGTTGAAGCGCAAGACGAGGTCGCGCTGGGCGAGCATGTGGATGTACATCAGCCGCCGCCCCTTGGGTCCGAGTTCCTTGTCGAAGCGCCGGCAGAGGCACTCGACTTCCTGCAGCGCCTCGGGCTCCCCGGGGAACAGCCTGTGCGCGGAGGGCGTGCGCTCATCGATCCAGGCGAGGATCTCCTGCGACTCCCCGATGACACCGTCGGGCGTTACGAGCACGGGAACCGTAGCCCCACCACCTGCGCGCCTCGCGGCGAACTGATGGATGCCTTGAACATGGCGCTCCTCGCGATAGGGCATCCGCACCCGCTCGAGGGCCCACCGGGCCTTCTCACAATAGTGACTGATCGGGATCGTGACGAGCCGCAGCACTCGGGGCAAGTATGCCCCCGCTGCTCGCCAAGCACCCGATCGGGATGATTACGAGCAGTGGACAGGCTTCGAGGTCTTGAGCTGTGGGGGGCGCACGCGATGCCGGCTTCGTCGGTCCCATCGCCCGGTAGCGCAGCTCTACTCGCGCTGCCGCTTCGCGGGAGGCGCAGGTGCGTCGGCCGTCAGCCAGCTCACGCTCGCTGCGGACGACTTCGAGGCGTCCCAGCGCAGGCCGGCGACACGCTCGCTTCCGCCGGAACCTGGGCGAGCGTCTGGCGCGTCGGAACGCGGACTAGCGTTCGACGGATGAGAGCTCCCGGGCTCTCACCACAGTCCTTGACTTTCTTGCCGGATAGGCGAACGATGATTCCCGTGGAGCAGGACGGCCTGCGCACCGACGAGCACATCCGGGCCGGCGGCTGGCTGGCGCGGCTCGAGCCCACGCGGCCCGCATCCAGGATCGTCCTGCGCACGTTGCTGGTCGCCGATGTAGGACTGCTGCTCGCTATCGGAACGCTGTTTGCGCTGTACATGGAACGTCCAGTCGGATTCGTGTTCGCGGGATGCTGCTGGGCGCTGGCGGTGCTGCTGATAGGCGTTTCGTGCGTTACCCGCTGGCTGGTGCGGCGCCACGACCAGTAGGTGCTAAGCGGCCACAGCGCGGACGTGCATGGAAGCCGGCCTGGAGCGGATCTGACTCGCGGCGCGAGCGAGCGTTCCAGGGGTCGAGCTCAGCCCCATCGAGCTGGACGAGGCTCGGTTGCGCCGGCGCAGCCTCGCGCGTGATGATCGCTTACGCCGCGCTACGACAGTCGTCTCGCTGCCCTCGGCCGAAGCACTCGGGCCTCGTCCGATGCGCCTGTCTGAAGCGCGCTGTCGCTTTTGTGGCAACTCGCTGGTCAGTCCGTCGGCGCTCGCCGCTGGTTCAGCGCGAAACCGCAAGCGTGTCGTCCGTGTCGATCGGACCCAATAGCAGAAGGCAGCACCTCGTAGGAGCCGGCGTCCCGGGGTCGGTCCGAGGCGCGCTCGTCGCCGGATGCAGGGCCGACCGCGCTGCCGATCCAGGAGCAACAATGCCTAGGCAGAGTCGGACGGCCCACAGCGGGCCAGGAACCCGGCTGGTTGCAGCGGACGGACCCGTCCGAGCCCCTCCGACGGCAGAGCTGACGTTCTCAGCGCAATACGCCGAGGAGGGTGTGAGAATGATGTGCGCAGGCTCGCCTCGCGAGCGTGGGCGCCGAAACACAGGAGCGGTACCCAACCCCATGCTTAATCGAGTTGTCGCTAGACATGAGAATTGGATCGGTGGCCTGGCCGGTGCCGCAGCGTTGGCTGCTGTCGTCGGCGTCGCCGGGGTCGCGTCCGCGCAGACCACGCTGCCGCTCCAGGCGGTCGGCTGGCAGAACGAAACCCTGCCGCGGGCGGCTTGCAAAGCAAACAGTCCGATCCGTTTGCACAACCACGTCGCGCAGATCTCGCACACCGGTTTCGGAGACGTCAACAGCTCCGGTTCAAACCGCGACCTCGTTCAAGTCGCGGCCGCGTACGACGTGACCTATGGTCAGCTTGGCGGCGTTGGGCCCGCGGCCGCGGTTGATGTCGTCTGCTCCAACAACGGCGGGACCGCGGACGGTCAGATCCGCTTTGCCGAGGTCGTCTTCAGCGGCTCGGCGACGAACGCGCGCGCAGTGGGTCTGATCACGCCCCAACAGCCCCACCGTGCGAAGGTGTCGCACGTGCCGCTGCTGGGAAAGGTCAAGTGGGTCAACGGCCGGATCGTCGTCGCCGAGTACTGGTACGGACCAAACGACCCGACCTGCTGCGCCTCCGGGCGCGCGACCACCACCTGGGCCTACCGCACCGGCAAACTCGCAGCTGTCCGTACCGTGGTCACGAAACGACCGACCGGCTCAGCCGGTCGGTAAGGGCTGCGCCGCTGCTGCCAAGGCGCCGCCAGCCGCCTGTAGAGTGTGCCCAGGATGAGCTTCCGAGCGACCGCGACTGCATTTGCGATCACCCTGGGAACGGTTGCGATGAGCGGCGCCACAGCGAGTGCCGCCAGCGGCTCCAGCCCCCAGATCCGAGCCGTCTACCGCAGCGTCCTGACCGCCGAGTACTTCGGCCCGGCCAGCGCTGTCTGCTCTCGCCTGACCGCCAGCGGCGTCAACTCGTTCACGGCGGGCGGCCAGGGCACATGCAGACATGCATTCGATGCCCTGCAAAACGTGCTGCGGCACAAGACCCCCGAGGTCGACGACTCGGGCTTCACGGCCCGCGAATGGCGTATAGAGGTCGCTCAGGTCATGGCCCACCTGAAGCTCAGCATCCACGGGGCACACGCCACCGCGATCGGTCCTAGCGGAATCCCCGGTCAGACAACCCTCGTCAGGGTCAACGGCCGGTGGCTCTTCACCAGCTACCCACCAAGCATTGAGCCGTAAGAGCGTCGCACGCGGCGCCCGGGACCGCGGCGGGCCACACTCCCACGGCTCGGACAACATGAGGTGGCGCATAGCCTTCTCGCGGCGAACCGCTGGCCCCTCGACAGGTCTGCCGCCGCCGGTCACGCAGCGATCTTCACAGCGTCCCGGCTGCAAGACGCTCGGATCGTCAGTCAGAATGACGTCCGTGAGCCTTGGTTAGTGAGACGCGCTGCGCACGCGGGCTAGGGCCCGCGCCTCGTCCCGGTCGGACCACGAGCATCCGGGCGCTTCCGGTCTCGCACCGCCCGTAGCGCTATTCCGCAGACGCTCCGCTGCCTTGCCGTCTTATGCCCGCGCACAGAAGCGGCCCACTGCTGCATTCGCGCTGAACCAGCGGCGAGCGCCGACATAGCGAAAGCGACACTCTCGACGGCGCGTCAAGGCGTCAGCCGAGCTACCACCGAGACGCCTGGTGCTCGTCCTTTTCGCTAGCCCGCAGGGACTGTGCTCAGGCGCTCGCTCAGCGGTGCGAAGCGCAAGCTGGCAGTTTCGAGCAAGAAGGCGCTTGGGAAGGCTGGAGCTATACCCCTGCGATGCCCAGGGCTGGCAAGGTCACGTTACCCCCCCACGTAGCGCTGGCTGCATACGAGTCCGATGACCGTACCGGTGCCGGCGTGACCTGGGTCGGGTGCGTAGCCGGGCTCGGTCTGCACTTCGACCACTTCCAGTGTGTTTCCCGAGATCGTCGGACCGGACTTCGTGATTTCACTCGAGACGATCACGTCAATGACTTCCGGAAGCGGACCAGCTGGGGGATCAGAGCTGTTGCCGGGACGGGTCGACCAGCTGGAGCCGCACGTCGGTGGGCCGGACGTGTCGGCGAAGCCCTTGAAGGACGCTGGCGCCGCACCATCGCTGAGCGGGTTCGCCTGCGACCACTGCGCTCCCCAGAACGTGACAGGAGCTCCGAAGGTTACGTTGACGTCACCTATCACGAAGCTGCCGGCCGCTGATGCAGATGCGGCAAATGTCAGTGCTGCCAGCATGCCCAGCATCCCGACCATCAGGCTGCGCTTGACATGGTGTCCCGCGCGCCCATACGCGTAAGACATCTCGGACCTCCACACTCGAAAACGATGTGGCCAGGACGCTAATCGTTCAGGCGCCCTACAACAATCGAACATTCGTCCAGTTTCGAGCGCGAACGGGCGCACGCCGACCTCGGTACGCGTGCGCGTAGCTCGCGGACGCTAGGTGGTCCCGGCTCCCCCGAACCTGCGCTCGACACAGCGAGAGCCGTAGACAACCTTGCGCGCGGGCCGGCGCGTAGAATCGTTTGGTGGCTTTGGGGGGCAGACCAGCACCGGCGAGCGAGCCGAGTTCGGCCGATCGGCCGATTCGAGCCGCGGAACTCGTCGGGGCGCTGTCGCTGGCCAGCGACCTCGGCACAGGCCAGCCGCTCGAGCACGCGCTGAGGACGGCCGTGCTCGCGGTCGGCCTAGGCGAACTGGCCGGCGCGTGTGCCCAAGAGCTCACGGACACCTACTACATAGCGCTGCTGCACGCTTCGGGCTGCACCTCAAACAGCCACGAGGCGACGCAGGTGTTCGGCGACGACATCGCGCATCGCGCCGCCTTCTACCTGATCGACACGATCAACCCGGCTGAGGTGCTCGCCTTCTACAGGTCGAATGTCGGTGCCGGCCAGCCACCCGACCTCCGCGCCCAGCTCATCGAAGAAGCGATCGCCAACGCACCCTCAAGAGGCCGCGAAGGCTTCGAAATGATGTGCGAGGTCGCCCAGGGATTCGCCGGATGGCTCGGACTCTCAGCCGGCGTCCGCGACGGCCTGGAGTTCATCTTCGCGCGCTGGGACGGGCGCGGATTCCCCGCTGTCGCCGGCGACGAGATCCCTTTCCCGATGAGGCTCCACCAGGTCGTGCGCGACGCCTCGGTCTTCATGACCGTCGGCGGCATGCAGCAGGCGTGCGAGGTGATCGAGCGCCGCTCGGGAGCCGCGTACGAGCCGCGACTGGCCGAGCTAGCGGTGCAACATCTACCCGAGATGCTCGCCGAGCTCGACGAAGCAAGGATATGGGACCACGCGTTGGCCAGCGAGCCGGCCCCGGTCATCTGGATCCAGCCGGAGGACATCGACGACGCGTTCTCGACCTTCGCGGCGATCACCGGGCTCAAATCGCCATGGCTGCGAGAGCACTCGATCAGTGCAGCCGACCTCGCCGAGGCAGCCGCTTGGCGGATGGGCCTGCCGCAAGATCAGGTGAGCGCAGTGCGGCGGGCCGCGCTCGCCGGGGACCTCGGGCGCGTGGGGATATCGAACGCGATCTGGGAGAAGCCTGCCCCACTCGGGTTCGGCGAGTGGGAGCGTGTCCGCCTGCACCCGCACTTCACAGAGCGTGCTTTCGCGCAGTCGCAGGCACTCGCGCCGATTGGGCTCCTCGCCGGCTCCCACCACGAGCGTCTGGACGGGTCCGGCTACCATCGCGGCACAAGAGCACCGGGACTCAACCGCCTGAGTCGCATCCTCGCCGCCGCAGACTCCTACGCGGCGATGCGCGAAGCGCGCCCCTACCGCGCCGCCCTGGACGCCCCAGCGGCCGAGGCCGAGTTGACCCGCGAGGCGCAACAGGGACAGCTTGACCCGGAGGCAGTCAATGCCGTCCTCTCGGCGGCCGGCCACAAGATCCCGGCACAGCCCCGCGAACTGCCGGCCGGGCTCACGGACCGCGAGCTCGAAGTGGTGCTGTCCCTCGTGCGGGGAGCATCAAACGCCGAGATGGCCAACACTCTCGGCATCTCCGCAAAGACGGTCGGCCACCATGTCCAGCACATCTACCAGAAGGCCGGCGTGCGGACCCGCGCCGCAGCGACGCTCTGGGCTTTCGAACAAGACCTGGTCCACTCGAGCGCGCGGGCTTGAGGACCCGAACTCGCCGGCGGCAAAGACACAAACGACGACCGAGTCTCCACGGCCACGATCCTCTTCTCAAACGAGCGCCACGCAAGCGCAGGGAAGGTCAAGGTCGCCCCGGGTCGCGCAGAGGAGGGGTCGAGGGCCCCGGTCTCCGGGGCCCTCGACCGTCGGCTTTAGGCGTGCGCGAGTGCCGGCACGGTCGGTTCGTCGGGATCGACGACGCCGAGGCTGTTGACGATCTCGAGCGCGCCCCCACGGACCTGCGCGATGTACATGTTCATCCGCACGTGATGCTGGCCGGGGATCATCTCCGCCGGCCCGCCGGGTCCGACGGCGATCTTGGCGTGGTCGAGGGCGGCGATGACGTCCCCCTGCTCGAGCGACCCGGCCTCCCTGACGGCGGCCTCCCACAGCCGCAGCCCCCTGTACATGCCCGAGCACGCGCTGCCGCCGGTGAGCAGGGCACTGCCAGGGAATCGTGCTGTCGTAGCGCTCGAGCAGCTCCTTGCTGAACGGGTCGTCCACGCCCTGGTAGTAGTCGAGGCAGCCGTACAGCCCCTCGACCTGCTCGGGCGGGACAAGCGCCAGGCAGTTCTCGTCGAAGTAGGTGCAGACGACCTGTCCGCCCCGCTCGATGAAGCCGGCGTCGTGCAGCTGCTGAAAGAACGGCACGCTCCGGGAGGCACGATCGTGTTGAAGACCACCTCTGCGCCACGGGACATGATCTTCTCGATCGCCTCGCCCTAGTCGGCGTGGTCGAGCGGGTAGTAGTCCTCCTCGACGATCTCCCCGCCGGCGGCCGACGACGATCCCGCGCACCTTCTCGTTCATGACCCGTGGCCAGATGTAGTCGGCGGACGGCAGCGCGAACCTACTTCGCGCCGGTCTGCTGCATGATCCACGGAATCAGCGGGTCCACCTGCTGCGCCGGCACCGGCCCGGTGCAGAAGATCAGCGGATCGCACTCCTGTCCCTCGTACTGCTCCGGGTAGATGTAGAGCGTCTTGCCCTCCACCACGGCGGCAGCCTTGATCGCCTGCCGGGTCGAGCTGAAGATGCCACCAAATATGACATCGACCTGGTCCTCCCGCACCAGCTTCTCAGCCTCAGGCTTCGGCGCGCCGTCAGTCGTCTCGCCGTCCCGTAGGTACAGCTCGATCTGCTGGCCGAGCAGGCCGCCAGCGGCGTTGATCTCCTCGATCACCATACGTGCGACGTTGGCGTCTGCGACGCCCATGGCGCCAGCGGGCCCGTCTGGTCGGCGATCACTCCGACCCTGATGGGCCGCCCCAGTGTGGGTGTTGATGCATGCATGACATTCCTCCGATCTCGGTCGAAACGACCACGTGATGTGAACGGTTATGTGTAAGTTGGCCGGGACGCGCTACGCGTCGTAGCTGCCGCCGGCCGCCGCCATCTGCGGCCGGCTCTTGTGCCCGGCCTCCTGCAGGATCGGCGGGACGTCGGGGTCCGTCGACGAAGCTTCTGCCAGCCCTCGCGTGTCCCAGTCGAACAGCACCCACACGCGGTTCTCCTCGTTGGGGTCGCGGAACACCTGCGCACCCTTTGACCCGTGCTGGCTTCGCTTCTCGGCGCCGCTTGTCGAGAAGATGCGCTCGAAGCGCTCGTAGTCCTCGACGGTGGTGGTTGCAAGGAACATGTCTGCCTCCTGTGGTCTTTCGGCGTCGCGGGTCGACGCCGATGTCGAAGCGAGTATCTGCGCGGGCCGCCGGGCCCGCATCGGGCGAATGCCCTATACGCCTGAACGAGGGCCTTCTCAAACCCCACAGCGAGATGGGACGCAATCAGCACACAGTCGCCAGTGCCGCGTCCGGCTGCCGCTCCCTTTCGCATCGGACGACCGCCGGCGAGTGCTCTCACGCCTGCTTCGTCAGCAACGCGGCAGCTCGGCCCCGAAAGGCACTGCCGAGCTACTCGCCGCGGTCGAGTCCGCGATGAGGTTCTGACCGAGCGGGTCAGGCTAGGATCGACCCCATGAGCGTCTCGCACCGCTCCAAGGACCTCGTGGTCGTCTCGCCGCTGAACGACTGGACATGTGCGGCTTGCGAAAGCACGGACGGGGGCTAGCTCGTGATGGAGGATCAGGGCCCGCGGTGCATGTCCTGCGCGGACCTCGCCCACCTCATCTTCCTGCCCTCCGGAGACGCGGCGCTGACCCGCCGCGCGCGCAAGCTGATATGCGGCGTGCCGCTGAGCGTCGGGGGGCGCGGGAAACCACCGGCCGCAGTCGCGGCGCCCCGCAGGACTGACGAGTTGGGGTAGGTGGTGCGGGGTTGGCTTCCGCTCCGCTGGACGAGCAGCGGCGCGGCAGCTCGTGTCACAGGCCGAGGACGAGCGCGAGGGCGTCGTCGACCGCGCGCAGCTCGCCGGCGTCTAGGCGTCCGGCGGATGGACCGAGGCGCTGCGGGTCGACCACGGTCGTCTGCTCGACGAGGACACGCGTCTGGCGCCCCCCCAGCATGATCGGGGGACGGAAGCTCGTCGGTTGTGCGGACGCGGAGGTTGGCGCCACGAGTGTCGTGCTGAGGTCCAGGAACTCGTCGGCCTGCAAGATGACGGCGTAGCGCGCGCCGCGTTGCTCGTGCCCTCGCGCTCCGCGGCGTGACGGCAGCCGGAAGACCTCGCCGCGGACCATTTCACTCGCCCAGCGGCGGCGCGAGCTCGGCCATCTGCTCGCGGATGATGCGCATCTCTTCGCAGTCGCCTTCGTCGGCGGCCACGCGCTGAACCTCTGCGCGGATCGCGGAGCGAACTCGGCGGCGTGCCGCGGCCTCGCGCAGGGCGGCGCGCACCGCTTCGGAGTCGGTCAACCCGCCGGCGCGAACCACGTCAAGCGCAGCCGCCGAGGAGTCGTCCAAGCGGACATGGAGGGAGCGGGCCATGGGCCAACTGTAGCACGGAGTGTACTACGAAAGCGGGGCCGGTCGGAGTGCGAATGGGCGCGCGCATTCGTGTCCCGAAACGTGTCCCGAAGTCGACAAATATGGCCCCATTCAACATGGTCCAACTGGCCCCAATCCCCCGTAAACTGGCGTAACCCGCTGTCCAGGGCCTCCCTCTTAGGCCCAAGGTTCCGGGTTCGATCGCCGGACGGCAAATTCCTGGAAGTGCCTGCACGACCGCCCGCCCGGAGGCCCGACGAGTGGGAGCTCGCACGCGCCCGCGTCTGAATGCGCCCTAGCCAGGTTGCCGATCGAGGGCGGTGCGGCCCTGCTGGGACATCAGGGTCTCGAGCGCAGCGTCGGTCCAGATGACCTGCTCACGTCCCGGCCCCACGCCCACGAGCGTCACCGGCGCGCCTATGTGCTCGGCGATGAAGTCGAGGTACTCGCGCGCTGCGTCGGGCAGGTCGGAGTAGGAGCGGCACTCGCCCAGGTCCTCGCTCCAGCCGCGCAGCTCGGTCAGACCGGCGGTGGTGTGATGGAGCACCGTCTGGTGGTAGGGGAAGTCGTCGAACGTCGCTCCTTCGGCCCCCTGGTAGCTCGTGCAGACATGGATGCGGTCCAGTCCCGAGAGCACGTCGAGCTTCGTCACGACGAGCGCCGTCATCGTGTTCAGCCGCGCCGCGTATCGCAGGGCGACGAGATCCAGCCAGCCCGTGCGTCGTGGCCGTCCGGTCGTCGTGCCGAACTCGCCTCCGCGCCGGCGGATCTGCTCCCCCATCGCGTCGTGCAGCTCGCTCGGAAACGGTCCGGCGCCCACACGCGTCGTGTAGGCCTTGGAGATACCCCAGATCTCATCGATGCTCTTCGGCCCGACGCCCGCACCCACGCAGGCCGCGCCCGCGAGCGGGTTCGAGGAGGTGACGAACGGGTATGTGCCGTGGTCGATGTCCAGCATCGCCCCCTGGGCGCCCTCGAAGATCACCCTGCTGCCGTCATCGAGCATGTCCCAGAGGAGCTTCGAGGTGTCGGCGATGTGCTGCTCCAGGCGGTGGCCGTAGGTGAGGTACTCCTCGGTCATTGTGTGCAGGTCGAGCGCCGGGTCCTTCTCGAACGGCCGCAGCGACAGGCGCTTGGGCTCCATCGCGGCGACGATCTTCTTCTTCAGGATCTTCTCGTCCAGCAGGTCCTGCACGCGGATGCCCAGCCGCGCGGCCTTGTCCGCGTAACACGGCCCGATGCCCCTGCGCGTCGTCCCGATCTGCAGGCTTCCCAGTTTCGTCTCCCCCGCCGAGTCGAGCAGCAGGTGGTAGGGCATGATCAGGTGCGCGTTGGCCGAGATGCGCAGCCCGCTCACGTCGATGCGCCGCGCGCGCAGGGCATCGAGCTCGTCGATCAGGATCTTCGGGTCGATCACCACCCCGTTGCCGATGACGCAGCGCTTGCCCGGATAGAGGATGCCGGAGGGGATCAGATGGAGCTTCCACTCCTCGCCGGCGCGAACGATCGTATGCCCGGCATTGTTCCCGCCCTGAAACCGCACCACGGCGTCGGCCTGCTCGGCGAGCAGGTCGGTGATCTTGCCCTTGCCCTCATCTCCCCACTGGGCGCCGACTATCGCTATTCCAGGCATGCAAACGGAGTGTAGGGGGGCCGTGTCAGGCCGAGCGTGCCGGGGCTCGGAACTCGCGCCGCTTGTCCTCGCCGAACAGGGGTATCAGATCGCCGCAGATCTCCACGAGTCGCGAGACCGTACGTGCACCCAGCCGCTCGGTGAGCTCGTCCGGCATCAGGTTGCTGGTCGCCAGGATCGCCCGCTCGGACTCATAGCGGGCGTTGACGATCGAATACAGCTGCTCGAGCACCCAGTCGGTCTGGTTCTCCGCGCCAAGGTCGTCGAGGTGCAGCAGGTCGACCGCCGTCAGCCGGTCCATGAAGTCGAGCATGCCCTCCTCGGTGGTCATCGATTCGCGAAGCAGGTTCAGCAGGCGAGGAAGCGAGTAGATGGCGACCGAGCGCCCCGCGTCGAGCGCCGCTTTCGAGACCAGCATCGCCAGGGTGGTCTTGCCCGTGCCGACGTCGCCGGCGATCCACAGGCCTCTGCCGGAGTCCAGGTTCTGCTCGATCGCCCGCAGGTAGCGGCGTATGGATTGAATCTGGTCGGGAGCGGTCCTCGCGATGTCGCTCACCGGCGGGCGATCGAAGGACACGCCCTGGTAGCGCCGCGGGATACGACCCTCAAGGCGCGCCGCACGCACCCTCGCGATCCGCCACGCCCGGCAGCGGCAGTCCGATGCCGTATTCGTCTGCTCATCGATGATGAAGCCCGTACCGTCGCACATGTCGAATGGGCACGCACCTCCTCCCCGCTCAGGACGACCGATGCCGCCCGGGCTCAGGTGTCGGTCCGCATGCTCGCTCATGCCGAGGCGTCGGGCCCGTCAGGGACGGGCGTTCGGGGATCCGGCGAGCCGGGCGCCAAGCGCTCTGCGCGACCGTAGTTCATGAACCTCGGGTACTCCTTCTGGAAGGTCAGCGTCACTTTGCCGGTCGCGCCGTTGCGGTGCTTGGCAATGATCAGGTCGGCCTCGCCCTGGCGCTCTGACTCTTCGTCGTAGTAGTCCTCCCGGTAGATGAACATGACCAGGTCCGAGTCCTGCTCGAGGTTCCCGCTCTCACGCAGGTCCGAGAGCTGGGGTTTCTTGTCGGGGCGTTGCTCGACGGCACGGCTCAGCTGCGACAGGGCGATCACGGGCACGCCTAGCTCGCGCGCGAGGATCTTCAGGCCGCGGCTGAGCTCGCCCACGGCGGTGACGCGACTGTCGTAGCGACTGTCGGTACGCATCAGCTGCAGGTAGTCGATGATGATCAGCCCGAGTCCGCCGTCGAGCTGGCTGTGCAGGCGCCGCGCCTTCGCGCGAATCTCGAGCATCCCCACGTCACTGGAGTCATCGACCCACAGCGGCGCGCTCGCCAGTCGCTGGGAGGCCTTTAGGATCTTCGGCCAGCGCTGCTCGGCCACCCGACCCTTGCGCAGCTCCTCTCCCTTGATCCGTGCCTGGGAGGCGACGAAGCGCTGTGCAAGCTCGGCCTCGGCCATCTCCAGCGAGAACAGGGCCACGGGCCTGTTCTTTTCCACCGCCGCGTTTTCGGCGATGTTGCACACCAGCGCGCTCTTGCCCATCGCGGGGCGGGCGGCGATGATGATCAGGTTTCCCGGCTGAAAGCCCCCGGTGATCTCGTCGAGGTCCTTGAAGCCGGAGGGCGTCCCGGTAAGGGAGGTGCCTTCGATGGACAGGCGGTGCAGCTTGTCGAGCTCCTGGTGCAGCACCTCCTCGATGGCGCGGAAGTCCTTCTGGCGATCATCTCGCGCGACCTCGAGCATCGCCTTCTCCGCCTGCTCGACGAGGTCGCGCGGCGCAGCCTGATGCCCGAGCACGCTCTCCTGGATCTCATACGAGGCCTGCAGCAGCCGCCGCAGCAGTGCGTTCTCGCGCACGATCTTCGCGTAGCGGCGAGCGTGTCCGACGGCGGGCACCACCCCGGTCAGCTCGTCCACTGCCGCCTGGCCGCCCACGTCTGCGAGCTTGCCGGCCTGGCGCAGCCTGTCGGTGACCGTCAGGACGTCCACCGGCTCGCTTTCGTTGTACAGCGCGAGCATCGTCTCGTATATGACGCCGTGGCGCTCGCGGTAGAAGTCCTCGGCCCGCAGGCCCTCCTCGATCACCAGCGCGTACAGCGAGCGATCGGACAGCAGGATCGCGCCCAGCACCGACTGCTCGGCGTCGATGTTGTGCGGCGGGGCGATCGTCCCGCCGTTGGCGGCAGCCGCGCCGTTGAGTGCAGAGACGGCGCTCATGGCCTGCGCGAGTCTAGGCTGGCGCCGCCACCGGCTCGCGGCGGCTCTCCGCTATGTCGGATGAAAATGTTCACCACGAACACATGTTCGCAGCCGGCGCGGACTGCAAGCTCGGCGAAGACCGTCCGTGATCGATGCCGCCGCCCGTCGCCTGGGCCGTCCGGCGGGTCAGCTCTTCGCCACGACCATCGTCTTGATCGTGGCGGTCACGTTCTCGACCACCTCCACCACGACCATGTAGGTGCCGACGTTCTTGATCGGTTCGGGGAGGTGCACGTTGCGTTTGTCGACCTTCAGCCCCCGTGCTTCGCGGATCGCCGTGGCGATGTCCTGGGCGGTGACCGACCCGAACAGGCGGCCGTCGGCGCCCGCCTGCTGAGGGATCGTGAGAACGGTCCGGTTGAGCAGGCTCACGTTCTCCTGGGCTTTCTCGACGGCGTTCCGCTCGGCTCTCTCGGCCGCTTCCTGGCGCTCGCGTATCGCCTGCACCGCCCCCTTGGTCGCGGGCTGGGCGAGCTTGCGTGGGAGCAGGTAGTTGCGCAGGTAGCCCTTGGACACCTCGACCACCTTGCCCTGCTCGCCGAGCTCCTCGACGTCCTGCAGGAGTACCGCCTCCGGCATCGCGGCCCCCTACCGTTCCCGATCCCGGTCGCCCCGTTCGCGGCGCGGGCTGTCGTCGCGCCCGCCCTCGTTCACATAGGGCAGGAGCGCCAGCTCGCGCGCACGCTTCACGGCTCGGGCGATCTGCACCTGGTGGCGGCGGCAGGAGCCGGTGATCCGTCGCGAACGGATCTTGCCCTTCTCGGAGATGAACTTCCGCAGTGACGCGACGTCCTTGTAGTCGACCTGCTCGACCTTGTCGCGGCAGTGCTGGCACGGCTTGCGCCGGCCGCTGCCGGGCCCGCCCTTCTTATCCCGCCGGCGAACCGGCTTACCGCGACCGCGTGCTTTTGCCATCAGCGCTCTCCGTCGCGAAGAGCCCCGCCGCCCGGGCATACGGACGCGACCCCCGGCGAACCGGTGCGTCGTGGACGGCTGTGGCTGTTTACGGTTAAAGACAAAAGAACCTCGCGCTGCTCAGAACGGAATGTCATCGTCGCCGGTCCCACCGGCGACGGGTGCGGGCTGGAAATCCCCTTCGTCGACCGGGATGTCGCTGCCCTTGGAGATCCCGCCGACCGGCGATCCACCTCCAACGGAGGCTTCGTCTCGCGAGCCCAGGAACTGCACCGAGTCGGCAATGATATCGGTTGCCTGGCGTTTTGTCCCGTCCTGGGCCTCCCACTCGCGCCACTCGAGCCGCCCGTCGATTGCGACCGGGCGACCCTTCGCCAGGAAGCGCGCGGCGTTCTCGCCCTGGGCGCCCCAGACCGTGACGTTGAAGTAGTTGGGCTTGTCCTCCCACTCGCCTGTGCTCCCGTTCTTGCGACGGGTGTTGCACGCGATGCGCAGGCTGCACACGGACATTCCGCTCGGCAGCGAGCGCAGCTCTGGATCGGCGGTCAGGTTTCCGGTCATCACGACCCTGTTGATGTTGGTGGCGGCCACGGCTCATCTTCCTTTCTCGGCTCATCTGGTCCCGGTCTCGGGATCGCTGCGCTTCCTCAGCTTGAGCGTTGGAGTCTAGACCCGCCCGCGGGCGGGACCTTCCGGCTAGGAGTCACGATCGCGGGATTCGGCTCGCCCGGCGCGCGAAGAGGTGCCGAACAGGTCGTCCCAATAGGGCGCGCTGATCCCGAAGCCACGCGTGTCGTCCTGGAAGTGGTGGCGCATGTGCCGCTCGCGCAGCATCCTCCCGAGCCGTCCCTGTGGCCGGAAGTGGTGCAGGTAGTAGTGGGTCATGTCGTAGACCAGGTACCCGGCGAAGAACCCCGCTCCGATCCCGGGCGCATAGTCGCCTCCGAACATCAGGTACAGCACCCCGAACACCAGTGCGGCCAGCGGCACGCTGACCGCGGGTGGCATGACCAGCCGCAGCGGATCGTTCGGATGGTCGTGGTGGACACCGTGGATGATCCAGTGCATGCCGCGCGCCCACGCCGTCCTCGGGCTCGAAGTGGAACACCACGCGGTGAAGCCAGTACTCGAAAAGCGTCCACAGCGCATAGCCCGCCGCGGCGAGCCCAGCATGACCGGCAACGCTGACGCTCTGCAGCCCCCATGCCGTCAGCAGAGACGATCGCGGGCACGAATATCACCACCGGCACCGCCGGATGGACCCGCGAGAGGGCATCAAGCAGCTTGGACTCGAACATCGGCGGCGAAGCGCGCAGCCTGTCCGTCCTGCTCGTCGAGCGCTCGCTCATGTCCTCGGTGCCGGCCCAATCCATGGCTTCATCTTATTACCCCCGCGCCGTCGGCGTAACGGGGGACGGCTATGCGGGCTCGCCGACCTCGGCCTCGTGCTCGGCCGGCGACTCCGCCGCCGGGAGCGCCTCCGCCGTGGCCGGCGGCTCGGTCGCAGCGGCACCCGCGGCCTCGACCGCCACATCGGTCCCGGGCACGGCGGCCGTCGCCGGGCTCCGCCTCGGCTCGACTCGGCGCCTCGGCCGGCGGCATCGTCGCTCGGCGCGCGGCGCGCCCGGCGCCTCTGGGACGCCCGGCCTCAGCTTGATGATCCGAAAGCGGACGATGCCGTCGGTGATCTTGAGCGTCCGCTCGAGCGCGCTGAGCAGCTCCGGCGCACCGGCATGGAACTGCAGCAGGTGATACTCCGCCACGGCCTTCCGGTCGATCGGGTAGGTCGAGCGCCCTGTCGCCCCACTCGTCGTGGCGCAGCAGCTCACCGCGGGCCTCGATCGCCGACGCGCGCGTCGGTGACGATCTTCGCGCGCGCACGTCCTCCTCGGCCTCCGGGTCGAGCATGAGCATCAGGTCGTATGTCGGTGCGGGCGTGGTCATAGCGCTGCGGGAAAGCCTAGCGGCTTCGACCCTTGGCGCGGATGTCAGCCAGCTGCTCGTCGATCCAATCGCCGGGATCGCGCGACGTCACGATTCCCACCAGACCGCTCGCGCGACGGCTCCGCTCGGCCGCATCCATCGTCAGCGCCGCGTAGATCGAGTTCGCCAGCTCCTGGATGTCGAAGGGTTCACCGACAGCGCGTAGACAGCCGAGCTCCTCGTGCGCGCCGGTGTTCTCCGACAGGATCGACACTCCCTCGCGCTCGTTGACGATCGGCCCCTCCTTGGCCACCAGGTTCATCCCGTCGAACATGGCGTTGACCAGCAGCACGTCGTAGTGCTTGTATGCCGCCATCGCCTCGTCGAGGTCGTCGCGCAGCTTCAGCTGGATCGGCATCCAGTCCGGGGTGCCGTGCCGGTGGTTGACGACCGCCACCAGGGCCTCGATCCTCTCCAGGTACTCCGCGTACTGGGGCACATCGGTACGCGAGGGCATCATCTGGGCGACGAACGTCACCCGCTCGGAGAACTCCGGGTGCTCCTCCAGGAACAGGTCGAACGCCGAGAAGCCGCGCAGCACGTTCTTGCTCAGGTCGGCGCGGTCCACGCGCAGGATCAGGAAGTCCCGCCGCCGGTGCAGCAGCTCGCGCTCGAACTCGCTCACGCGCTCGCTCTGTGCGATCTGCCGCGTGGCCTCATGGTCGATCGGCAGCGGATAGGCCCGCACCCACACCTCCCGCTCCCCGAACCACACCATCCCGCGCTCGAAATCCACCTCCAGGTCCATCAGGTCGCGGCAGCACTGCAGGAAGTTGCGCCTGTAGGAGCGGGTGTGAAAGCCGATGATGTCGTTCGCCAGAAGACCCGTGAATATCTCCTCGCGGATCCGTGTCGGCAGCACCCGCCAGGCGTCCGACTGCGTCCAGGGAATATGGATGAAGTGGTGCAGGAAGGCATCCGGGCGCGCCCGGCGCACGAGGTCGGGGAGCGTGTACAGGTGGTAGTCGTGCACCATCACGACCGGTTCGCTCGACCCCCTCGAGCTCCTCCACCACGGCCCGCGCGAGGTCCTCGTTGACGGCGTTGTACCCGAACTCGAAGGCCTCGATCTCCTCCCGCCGGATGTCCGGTGCGTTGGACAGGTCCCACAGGTAATGCTGGATGAACCACAGCATCGGGTTGGCGAACACGTTGTAGAAGCGGTCGTATGCATGCGGGTCGCTCACGACCAGCCGCACGTGGAACTCTCCTCCCGCCCGGCGAGCGCACGGGGAACGCCCGTCCGCCGTGGCTCCGCGAGACCTCCGCGTCGTGCTCGCACATCGCCGAGGCGATCCAGATCGCTTCCCGATGCGACGCGAGGCCCGTCAGCGCCGTCACCAGCCCGCCCGACCCGCGCTGGATCTCGCCGTCGGCGTGGAACGTCACGGGCCCCCGGTTGGACACCAGCACCAGCGGCGTCCGTGCCGGCTCGCATCGCTCATGACCGCCTTCAGCTCGTTGAAGATCCGCAGGTAGTCGCGCAGGTAGCGCGGCGTCAGGAAATGCGTGCGCACGTGCTCCTTTCCGCGCCTGCCGAGCGCCTTGCCGAGCGCCGGGTCGCTCGAGCACGGTCAGGCTGCGCTCGGCGCACTGCTCGACGCTCGACACCAGATATCCGGTGACACCGTCCTCGATCTGCAGCGGTATCCCGCCGACGTCGCCGCCGATGAACGGCCGCGCCTTCCAGATCGCCTCGGACACCGTCAGCCCGAAGCCCTCGCGAGTTGACTTCTGGATGAGCACGTCCGCGTGCGACTGGAAGGCGTTGACCTCGATCGCCCCCACGTTGTTGAAGTTGTTGAGGATGTGTATGTTCGGGTCGCCGTCGGCGTGGGCGATCGTCGCGTTGAAGAAGTCCCACCCCTCCGGATCGTCCGAGGCCATCGAGCCCACCAGTGCGAGCTGCACATCCGGCATCGACTCCTTGACGAGGCGATAGGCGTCTATCACCCCGAGCGGGTCCTTCCAGGGATCGAAGCGCGACACCTGGCACATCAGCGGCCGGTCGAGGTCGATGCCGAACTGCCCGCACACGAACGACGGCGTCCTCGGGCGAGAGCGCCATGTTCTTCGGCGTCAGCGGGTCGATCGCGGGCGGCACGACGTTGACGTGCCCGTTCATGCCCGCGGGCACGTACTCGCGCATGTGGAAC
The DNA here is from genome assembly GCA_963730575.1 of uncultured Solirubrobacteraceae bacterium. Classification (GTDB taxonomy): domain Bacteria; phylum Actinomycetota; class Thermoleophilia; order Solirubrobacterales; family Solirubrobacteraceae; genus Palsa-744. The sequence continues at coordinate 205,503 of CAVSSG010000002.1, read as the reverse complement.
AGCGACTCGGGGTAGTCCGCTATGTAGGGCAGCAGCTGGGCGATCGTCTGCGGGTTGGGCGTCGACAGGTCGATGTGACAACGCCACACCCAGCCCTTCGCCTTCTCCGGCACCAGCCCGTACAGCGCGGCCGGCTGCGGGTCGTGGACCAGGCACACGTCCCAGCCGCCCGACAGCTCACGCGCGTTCATCTCGTTGTACTGCCGCCAGGTCTCCCACTGCTCCTCGTCGAGATCCTGCGAGGCGCCCTGGAGCGCGTTGTGCATGAGCTTGGTCGCGTTGAAGAACTCCTCGCGCCCGTAGATCACCTGCCACTCGCACTCCAGCCCGACGTCGCGCATCAGCGGCACGAGCGTGTACAGGATCTCCGATACCCCGCCGCCGAACGCGGTGGCGGAGATGTGCACGACCCGGCTGCCCTGTCAGCGGCTCGGCCAGCTCGCGGATCTCGGCGATCAGCTCCCGCCCGCAGATGTGCGTGTAGTCGGCGAGCGTCTTGTGTCCTACTGCCACGGGCTGGAGCACGCGGGTGGACGATACCTAACCGGCGTGCCCGGATCTTTCTGCCGGCAGCTGCGCGAATCTCGCGCCTGCGGCTGCGGCGCGGCGAGGACCGGACTATGGTCTAGGCCGAATGTTCAACTGGCGCCTCTATCGGGCGGCGTTCGTGCCCTTCCTGCTCGCGCTCGCTGATCGCCGCCTTCTCGCTGACGCGCGGGCCCGCTCCCGCTCACCTCGACGCTCGCGCCCGACGCCTTCTACGGCGCTCAGCGCGCTGCGCCGAAGCCAACAGCCTGGCGGCCGAATTCCCCGACCGCCGCGCCGGGCAGCGCAGGCGACCGAGGCGCTCGCCGCAGCACATCGCGCAGCTGCTCGAGGCGCTCGGCGGGACGGCCGGCGGGGGCTTCTCGGTGCAGCACGCAGTCAGCTTCCACGCGCAGACGATCGACGGCGAGCGCACGCTCACCACGGTGATCGCCCAGCGCCCGGGCTCGACCGACGCCACGCCGATCGTGATCCTCGCCCACCGCGACGCCGCTCGGCGCGGGGCGCCGCGGCGGAAGTCTCGGGGACGGCGGCGCTGCTCGAGCTCGCGCGCGTGTTCGCCACGCGCGAGACCCGGCGCACGATCATGCTCGTGTCCACGAGCGGCGGCAGCGGCGGCGACGCCGGCGCGGCGGACTTCGCGGCCCACTTCACACGGACCGCTCGACGCGGCGATCGTGCTCGGCGACCTCGCCGGCACGGACGTCGAGCGCAAGCCCTTCGTCGTGCCGCTCTCCGACGGCTTCGGCTCGGCTCCCGATCCAGCTGCAGCGCACGCTCGCCGCCGCGATCGCCCAGGAAACCGGCTCGGACCCGGGCGCCCCCAGCGTGATCGGCCAGCTCGCCCATCTCGCGTTCCCGCTCGCCGCCGGCGAAGCAGGGACCGCTCGACGCCCGCGGCCTGCCGGCCGTGCTCGTCCAGGTCACGCGGCGAACGCGGGACCGGCCGCCGGCGAGGCCGTGAGCGCCGAACGCCTGGAAGGCTTCGGCCGCGCCGTGCTGAGCGCCGTCGACGCGCTGGACACGGCGCCGGATGTGCCCCACGCGCTGCAGACGGGCGTGCTCATACAGCACCAGGCGCTCCCCGCATGGGCGCGTGCGCCTGCTCGTGGCCGCGCTGCTGCTCGGACCGCTCCTCGCTCGCCGTCGACGCGCTCGCCCGCCTGCGCCGCCGCCGCGAGCCGGTCGGGCGCTGGACGCTGTGGACCCTCGCCTGCGCGTTCCCGTTCCTGCTGTGCGCGCTGTTCGCCTATCTGCTCGGATGGCTGGGCGTCGGCGCCGCTCCCGCGACCCCCGTGCTGCCGAGCGCGATGCCCGTTCGACGGCTCGGCGCCTGCGAGGGCCGTCCTGGCGGTGCGCGCTCGTGCTCGGCGCTCGCCTGGCTCTGCTGGCCGATCGCTCGTGCGGCGGCTGGGGCTGAGCGTGCGCCCGAGCTCGGAGGCCGCCGGCCTGGCGATGCTGCTCGTGCTGCTCGCCATCTGCCTCGTGGTGTGGGCGGTCGACCCCTTCACCGCCCTGCTGCTGCTGCCGGCGCTCCACCTGTTCCTGCTCATCGTCTCGCCGGAGCTGCCGCCCGCGCCCGCTCGGCAGCGCTCGCCCTGGTGGCGATGCGCCCTGCTCCCGCTTGCTGCTGCTCATCTCCTTCTACGCCCATCAGCTCGGCCTCGGTCCCGGCGAGGTCGCGTGGACGGCGGTGCTGCTCGCTCGCCGGCGGGCACGTCGGGGTCCTGGGGGCGCTGCTGTGGAGCCTCGCGCTCGGCTGCCTGGCCGCCGGCGCGATGCTCGCGCTGACGCCCGGCGCCCGCCCCGCCGGGCGTGGGAGCGGACGACGCGACCGAGATAACCATTCGCGGGCCCTCGCTCCTACGCCGGGCCCGGGCTCGCTCGGCGGGACCGAGTCGGCCCTGCGGCGCTAGGCGCCAGCGAGCCGCCGGTCGCGCCAGTCCGTTGATATCCGGTGTCTATGCTGCCATGTGAGCAGCGTCGAGACGCCCACGAGCATGTCCGAGATCCCGTATCACGAGCACACTCGCCCACAACGGATGGCCCCTCGGCGACGAGGCGCCGTCGCCTGGCGGCCGCTCCGGCTGCGCCGCCGCGCTCGCGGCGCGCCTGCTGGCGCTAGCGCTGATCGGCGCTCGGCGCCCTGGCGCTGATCGACGCCGCGTGTCACGCTCGTCTGGCAGGAGCCGTTCACCGCGCTGTATCGCCAAATTCCGCCAGGACCACCTGAGCCGCGCGCTGCACGCGATCGAACACGCCGCGCCCACCGCCGCTCGAGCGCCGGGCGCTCGCGAGCCTGCCCGACGAGCGCCGCGGTTCGCGTTTCTGGCCGGCGAGCTCGAGCACCGCGCCGCCGACGGCGACGCCGTCGGGCGCATCGTGATCCCGCGCATCGGCGCCAGCTACGTGATCGTCAAGGGCACGGGCACCGAAGAACTGAAGAGCGGACCCGGCATCTACCCGGAAACGAGCTTCCCGGGCGTTCGCCGGCACGACGGCCATCGCCGGCCACCGCACGACCTACCTCGCGCCCTTCCGCCACATCGACTCACTGCGCCCGGGCAACCGCATCCTGCTGAACATGCCCTACGCGCACTTCACCTACACGGTCATCGGCCAGGAGGTCGTCGCGCCCACGGACGTCCGCGCGGCGGTCGACCAGGTCGGCTACTCGAGGCTCGTGCTGTCGGCGTGCACGCCGCTGTTCAGCGCCGCCAAACGCCTGCTCGTGTTCGCCCGCCTGACCCGCACCGTGCCGGTGGGCGCCGCCCGGCGGCTGCCGGGCGGCGTGCTGCCGTGCGCCCGATCGAAGACGCCCGCCCGCCACGCCTCGCACGGTCGAGCCGCCAGCCGACCGCCGTCCTCACCAACGATGCTCAAATCCCTCAGCCGCACGTCCTCGTCCCCGCTCGTCTAGCAGCGACACCCCGGGCGGGCCCTCGACGCACGCGCCGATCCAGCTGACCCCGCGCCCGCCGTCCGCGTGCCGCGCTCACGGCGTCCTCGCACGCGCGCACGCGTCCGAGGGCGCGGCGCAGAAGCACAGCTCGTAGTCTTCCCCGCCGCCGGCCGCCAGCTCCCAGGCCGGCTACTGCCCAGCTCGGCGGCGATCTCGCTCACGCCCTCCTCCAGCGGCAGCGCCGCAGCTCCACCCGCAGGCTGCACGCCGCTCGCGCGGCCGATGTGCCCGGCGTCGGTCGCGATCCCGTCGGAGACGTCGATCAGCGCGTGCACGCCGGCGCGCCGCCAGCGCCCGGCCCTCGGCCAGGCGCGGCGTGGGTTCCCGCATGCGCGCGAGCACGCGCCTCGCGGCCGGGCGCTGAGGGCGCGCGCCCTCCGAGCACGGCCAGGCCGGCGCCCGCGCCGCCCAGGCCGGCCCGTGACGCCCACCAGGTCTCCCGCCAGCGCTCCGTCGCGCCCGACGAGCTCATCGGCGCTGTCGGCCCAGCCGACGACCGTGACGCAGACCGTCAGGGCCGGCGCGCTGACCACGTCTCCGCCCACGATCGTCGTGCCGGTCTGCGCCGCCAGCGCCATCGCGCCGCGCAGCAGCTCGAGTCCCTCGTCCTCGCCGAACCCCGGCGGCAGGCCCAGCACGAGATAGGCCTCGCCCGCGTCGGCGCCCATCGCCGCGAGGTCCGAGAGCGCCCCGGCGAGCGCGCGGCGGCCGACCTCGCGCCGCGGTCACCCAGCCGTCGCCCAGGCGGAAGTGAACGCCCTCGACCATCGCGTCCACCGAGGTCACGCAGATGGGCCGCGCGCGCACCACCGCCGCGTCGTCTCCCATGCCCCGCAGCACCCTCGACGCTGCGACGCGCCGCGCTCCGCAGCTCGGATCGGCGATCCGGCTTCGAGCAGGCGGGAGCTCAGCGATGTCGGATCAGGGAGAGCTCAGCGATGCCGGTAGACGATCCGCGCGCGGTCCAGGTCGTAGGGAGAGAGCTCGCAGCGGACGCGATCGCCGGGGAGGATGCGGATCCGGAAGCGCCGCATCTTGCCCGCCACGTGCCCGAGCACGACGTGTTCGTTGTCGAGCTTCACGCGGAACATCGCGTTGGGCAGGGCCTCGATCACCTCGCCCTCGAATTCGACCTTGTCCTCCTTCGCCACGCGCACATCCCATCTGGTCCGCCTCGTGCTCAGTGGCTCGGCAGGCCCGTTGTTTCGCATTAATCGAGACTCAAACTACCAGTGCAGCGCCCCTGTCGAAGGCGTGCTCGGAGCCGGCTCGCAGCCGCTCTCAGCCGGGTTCGGCCGCCGCTCGGTGCGCCCGAGGTGCCGCCTCGGCGGGCGCAGCGGGCTGCCCTGGCTTTCGGGTCGCGCGCCGACCGGTCGTGTTGCGGAGCACCGCCTGCCGCCGCCGTGCCGGCCTGAGGGCTTCGCCGTTCGGCCGGCGGCGCGCTCTCGGCCGTGGTGGCGCATGCCCGACTCTTGCTTGCTGGTCTTTTCGCTGCGGTTCGAACGTTTCGGCTTCCGTGGCCGCTTCGAGGTCAGCCCGTGCGTGGCGAATTTCCCGTAGAACGGCCTGGTAGGAGATCGATTCCTTGGCCGGCGGGAAGGGCACGCACGGCTTGCCTTCGGTCACCGCCGACATGTAGGCGTGCCAGATTTCCGCCGGCAGGTAGCCGCCCTGCTGGGGCTCGCCGTGCACGTCGGTCATGGAGACGCGCCTGTTGGGTAGCCCATCCACACGACGGTCGAGTAGTCCGGGCGTGTAGCCGTCGAGCCAGGCGTCGACCAGTTCGCTGGTCGTGCCCGTCTTGGCGGCCGTCGGGCAGCCGATCGCCGAGCGAGTCGCGGTGCCGCTCTGCACGTTCTGCTCGAGGATGCTCGTCTCCTCGGCGGTCACCCCTTCGCTCAGCACCTTCACCCGGTGCGGCGTGCCCCAGTTGGCATCCACGTGGCCGTCGGGGAACACGACCTTGGTGATCGCGATCGGGGTGTTGCGCCAGCCGCCGTCGGCGAGCGTCGCGTAGACGTCGGCCATTTCCAGCGGCGTCACGCCGAGCGTCAGCCCGCCGAGCGCCTCGGCCGGGTAGCTCGACAGGTGGGTGGTGACACCCATCTTGTAGGCCATCTGCGTGATCGTGTCCGCTCACCGAGGTCGGCGGCGAGCTGGGCGTAGACGGTGTTGTCGGAGGTGAGCGTCGCGTTGACGAGGTTGATCGACCTGTTCAGGGAGGTGCCCTCGAAGGTCTTCGACTTTGTAGTTCGGTTCGCTGGCCAGCCAGCCCGGGTAGAGCGTGTGCGAGAGGTAGTAGGTGCTGTTCGGGTCGACGCCCCGCGAGAGAGCGTCGGCGAGGTCGATCGCCTTGAAGGTCGAGCCCGGCTGGCGATGTCCGTCGGCGGCCAGGTTGTACTGGGACTTCTCGTAGCTCTCGGACTCCGCCATCGCCTCGATGTCGCCGTTGGCGGGGTTGAGCGTGACGATCGCCGACGCCGGGTCTTCGGGCTCGTCGAGTACTTCAGAGATCGCCTTGCGCGCGAGGCGCTGCATGTTCAGGTTGATCGTCGTGTAGACCTTGAGCCCTCCCTGTGCGACCGTCTTCGCGCCGTAGCGATGGACGAGCTGCTCGCGCACGTATTCGAAGAAGAAGTCCTCCCGCCGCTGCGAGTAGAAGTTCCCGTACTTGACACTCGAGCGGCGCGCGCCTCGGCGCGCGGTGGCCTGCGCAGCGGTGATGTAGTGCGAGCTGGGCCATCTTCGCGAGCACCTCGTTGCGCCTTTGCCGGGCGGCCGCGGGGTCGAGGAAGGGGTTGTACTGCGAGGGCGCCTGTGGCAGGCCGGCGAGCAGCGCGGACTGCGCGAGGTCGAGCTGTGATGCCGGCTTGTCGAAGAACACGCGTGCGGCCGCCTGCACGCCGATCGCCGTCTGTCCGCCGACGGTGCCGTAGGGGACGCTGTTCAGATAGCTCGTGAGGATCGAGCGCTTGCTGTGGTGTTGGTGTACTCGATCGCCAGCTTGGCCTCGATGATCTTCTGCCTGAGCGTGCGCTGGTCGCCGCCCAGGTAGAGGTTGCGCATCAGCTGCATCGTGATCGTCGAGCCCGCCCTGCAGCGCGGCGCCGTTGCGGACGTCCTTGACGGCCGCGCGGAAGATCCCCGTCAGTCGACGCCGTCGTTCTTGTAGAAGCGCTGGTCCTCGATCGCCACGGTGGCGTTCTTCAGGTCTGCCGGGATTTCGCTCCAGGAGACCGGCGCTGCGCAGCTCATCGGACTGGATGAACCCGAGGCGCGTGCCGTCCGCGGCGAACACCTGCGAGGAGCCGTCGCTGAGGATCGGGTGCAGCTTGTCGAGCGCCGGGGCGGAGCGCGCGACGCTGAGGACGTAGCCGGCCGCGGCGATCGCGCCGACGATACATCAGCGACCGCCAGCACGCCCGCGAACACGATCAGTAATCCGTGTGGGCCCGCGGCGGTTGTGTCTGACGCCGGCGTTGTCGTGCTTGCCTTGACATCTCGGGGGTAGCCGAGATTACCGCGCCGAGTGTGATTTCCTGCGCAGCTGCGCTGCAGCGCAGCTCTCGCGCTCGGCGCCACATCACATGAACCCCGACACCGCCGAGCTGGCCATCCTGGACAACGCAAGCGAGCTGGTCCAGCCGCTTGCGCCGATCGCCGCGCGAGCGCCCTGCGGGCCGGCCCGACGGCGCCGGCGATGGACCGCGGTGCGCGCCGACGCCGCGCGCATGGCGCCGCCGTGCGCGACAGCTGGCGGGCGCTGTGGAGCTCGCGCTTGCTCGTCTGGTTCGCAGGCGTGGGAACGCTGCTGGCGTTTCGGCTTCGGGCCGGTGCGCAACGCCTTCGATCCCCCCGGCTGACGCAGGGATTCGGGTGGCTCGGCGATCTGCTGGCGGCCCCGGCCGCTCGCTGGGACGCCGTCCTGGTACCTGGTGATCGCCCACTACGGCTACCGGCCCGACCTGGGCTCGTTCACCTCCTCGCGCACCGCGTTCTTCCCGCTGTATCCGCTGGTCCTGCGCGCGATCGCGTCTGTCGGCCCTGCCGCCGGTGCTCGCCGGCGTGCTGCTGTCGCGTGATCGCGCTGGCGCTCGTCGCTGTACGGCATCCATCGCCTGACCACGCTCGAGCTGTCGCTACGTGCCCGGCCGGATCCGTCGCACCGGCCGGCCCGCGACGTCGCTCGCCTGGCCGTACTCGTCACCGCGTTTGCGCCGATGGCCTTCTACTTCTCCGCGGTCTACTCGGAGTCGCTCTACCTGGCGCTGTCGGTCGGGCTGTTCTGGTGCGCGCGCCAGGGCCGCTGGGCGGCCGTGGGCGCGCTCGGCGCGCTGGCCGCGCGCGACCCGCAGTGCGGGCGTGGTGCTGCTGCTGCCGGCGCTGATCCTCTACCTGTACGGGCCGCGCGAGGACCGCGCGCCCGACTTCTCGGTGGACCTGCGGCGGTCGGCCGTCCCCGCTACCGGCCGCGCAGGGACCTCCTGTGGCTGGGTCTCGTGCCGGCCGGCCTCGCGCTGTACATGGCCTACCTGCCGCTGCCGGCGGCGACGGGCTGATGCCGTTCCACGCCGCAGGACGTCTGGGGCAGGCACTTCGCGGGTCCCTTCGTCGGCGTATGGGACGGCGTCAGGGCCGCGCTCGAGGGCGCGCGCCAGCTGCTGTCGCTTCAGCGCCATCACCTCTACTTCCCGACCGGCCCCGGCAGCCCGTTCGTCGAAGCCGGGCACAACCTGATGCTGCTCGCCTTCCTGATCGCGGCCGTCGCCGCCGTGATGGGCGTGCTGCGTACGCTCCCGCCGGCCTACGGCGTCTACGTCATCGCCGCCCTGGCCCTGCCGCTCTCCTACCCGGTGACGGCACAGCCCCTGATGTCGCTGCCGCGCTTCCTGGTGGTCCTCTTCCCGCTGAGCATGTGGCTCGCGTCCTGGCTCGCCGCCCACCCGCGCGCGCAGCGTCCGGCGCTCGTCGCCTCGGGCCTGCTCCAGGCGCTCTTCGTCGCCCAGTTCGCCACCTGGCACTGGGTGGCCTAGCCGCGATGGACGAGCTCGGGGGAGAGCACTCCGCCGTCGACACGCCGTCCTGGTACGCGAACACCCCTGCGCCGGGCCGTGAGCCCCCGCAGGGGCCATCGCTCCGGGCCCTGCGGTCCCCGGACACGGACTGGCCGTCGTGGACCGCACCGCTGGCCTTGGTGGGCGGACTGGTGCTGGCGGCTGTGGGCGGTCTGCTCGTGGACATCCCGGCGCTCGCGTTCGGGGCGAACATCACCGCCTCGCACGTGCCGGCGGGGCTCGAGATCGCCGACACGGTCGTACAGGACGTCGCGTTCGTGCTGGCGGCCGTGTTCTGCGCGCAGATGGGCGGGCGCACCGTGCGCTGCCTGGCAGTTCGGCCTGCGCCCGACGGCTCTCCGCCGGGCGGTGGGACTGGTGGTGCTCACGCTGCTCGGGTTCCTGTTCTTCAGCCTCATCTGGGCAACCTCGCTGCACACCGAAAAGGAGAAGCTGCTCGAACAGCTCGGTGCCGGCGAAAGCACGACCCTGCTGCTGGCCAGCGCGGCCCTCACGTGCGTGATCGCCCCGGTCTGCGAGGAGTTCCTGTTTCGCGGCTTCATCTTCACCGCGCTGCGCAACTGGCGCGGAACCGCACCGGCAGCGATCATCACCGGTCTGATCTTCGGCGGCGTTCACGCGGGCTCGGCTCCGGCGGTGGACCTCGTGCCGCTCGCTGCGCTGGGCTTCGGCCTGTGCCTGCTCTACCGCTACACCGGATCGCTCTATCCGTGCATCGTGGTGCATTCGCTGAACAACTCGCTCGCGTTCGGCAGCCTCGAGGGCTGGGGCTGGCAGATCCCCATCCTGATGCTCGCCGCGCTCGCGCTCATCTGGCTGCTGGCTCTTGCGCTGAAACGCGGCGGCGTCATATCGCCGGAGCCCCCTGCCGGGGCACACGCGGCGATCGCTGCAGTCGGCGACGGCGGGTAGGATCCCCTTGCGATGAGGCGATCGTCACCCCCCCTCGGCCCCCTGGGTGCCAAACCGTCGGTCGGTGCCCCGGTCGCGCTGCTGATCGTGCTCTCGCTGCTGGCCGGCGCGCCGGTGGCACTCGGTGCCGAAGCGCCGCCGGTTTCACCGCAGGCACCCTCCTCGCCGAGCGCCGTGACGCCGGCGCCGCCGGCGACGCCCGTGGGCGGGCGCATCGAGCTCCTGCTGCAGAAGGTCGGCGGCAATCCCCCGTTCGCGCTCGTGGGCGGGCGGATCGTCGTGCGCGGCACAGTCACCCCGTATGTGGCCGGCCAGACGGTGAGGGTGAGCGTGTACCGCGAAGGGCGCAAGGTCGAGGTCAGGACCGTGAGCGTGCTCGCCGGACGGTCCGCGAGCGCCGCGGGGCAGTTCCTGTTCGGGTTTCAAAGCCGTCTGCCCGGGCTCGTGCAGGTGCGGGCGGCGCACTACGCGACAGCCCAGCAGGCCGCCTTCAGCGGCCGCGCACCGGGCGTCCGCTTCGTCAATCCGAACATCGGACCAGGCGCCGAGGGCCAGTCGGTCCGCCTGCTTCAGTCGGAGCTGGACGTTCTCCACTACTCCGTACCGCTGAGCGGTGTCTTCGAAGAAGGAACCGGGCAGGCACTCGTCGCCTACCGCAAGATGACCGGCCTCGAACGCGTCCCCGCCGCGGGCCGGGTCGTCTTCGAGCTGCTCGAGCGCGGCGCCGGCAGCTTCCACGTGCGTTATCGGCAGAACGGTCGTCACGTCGAGGCCGACCTGACCAAGCAGGTGCTCGCGGAGATCGAACCCGGAGGGCGGGTGGCGGCGATCTACACGATGAGCTCGGGCAAGCCCTCGACGCCGACCGTGATCGGGCACTTCCAGGTCTATCTGAAGACGCCTGGAGTGAACTCCGAGGGGATGGTCGACTCCAACTACTTCATCCGCGGTTACGCGATCCACGGCTATGACGAAGTGCCCACCTACGCCGCGAGCCATGGCTGCCTGCGCGTGCCGATTCCCGATGCACCGGCGATCTACGCCTGGGTGCGGACGGGGACGGCGGTGGACGTCTACGAGGAGGGCGCCGGCGGCAGCCGGGTGGTCAGAGGCGACGCGGGTCCCTAGCAACCGGGTCCGTCTACACCCTCACGCGGATTGCCCTGGCGAGAAAGCCGAGGCCGAAGCCGTAGACGACGAGGGTGAGCAGGAGGTCGACGCCGTGCACGACCCATTCGCTGCTCGAGCTCGAGGTGAGGCTCTTGAACGGCGAGGTCAGCTTGTTGGAGGCTTCGTCGATCGCTTTGTGCAGGCTGCTCTCATGCGTCGAGGAGGTCCCGGCCGCGCCGGTCGTCGGGGAGCCGGCGGTCGTGGCGACCCCGTTGCTGAGCTGCTGCTGCTGCTGGGAGGACGCACCGCGTGCCTGGTCGACCGCGAAGATCGCGAACGACGCCACCACGATCAGGCAGATGACGATCGAGGCAATTCGCAGCAATCTGGCCAGCGGAGTAATCACAGGATTGCGATCGACGAGGTCGCACGGCTAGATTAGACTCGCACGTGGACGCCCTGGACGAATATACGAGTGACCTCGCGCTCGCGCGTGACCACCTCATACGCGAGCTGCGCGAGCACGCCCTCGTGATCGGAGCGGTGACGCTCACGAGCGGGGCGAGCGCCGAGTACTACGTGGACGCCAAGCGCGCAATCCTGCGTCCGCTCGGTTTCGCGGCCATGGGCGCGCTGCTGTCGGCCCAGGTGTCCGAATGGAACGGCACCGCCGTCGGGGGCATGACCATGGGTGCCGACCCGCTGGCCTGCGCCGCCCTGGCGGGTCGAGTGTGCGCCAAGGCGTTCTTCGTGCGCAAGGAGACCAAGGCGCATGGGCTGCAGCGGCGCATCGAGGGGCCGCCGCTCGTCCCGGAGGACCGCTGCGTCGTCGTCGAGGACGTTGTCACCACTGGTGGTTCGACGCTCGCCGCGATCGGGGCGCTCAAGGATGCGGGCCAGCAGATCTGCGGGGTCATTAGCGTGCTCGATCGACTGGCCGGGGGCGGCGCCGGGATCGAACGGGCGGCCGGCGCGCCCTACGTATCGCTGAGCACGATCGACGAGGTCTACCCGGATCGCCCCGACCGCGAGACGGCCTGAGGGATGGCGCCGGTGGACGCGCAGGTCCTCATCCGCGCCGCCCGGCCGGGGGACGAGTGGGTGCTGCTGGGCCTGTTCGGCGAGCTGGCCGAGTACGAGCACCTCGAGCACGAGATGCGCGCCACGGAGGAGAGGCTGAGAGAGGCGCTGTTCTCCGAGCGGCCGGCGGCGGAGGCGCTGATCGCCGAGCGGGGCGAGGAGACGGTCGGCTATGCCCTCTTCTTCAGGACCTTCTCGAGCTTCCTCGCCCTCGAGGGGGTGTGGCTGGAGGATCTCTTCGTGCGCCCGGCCCACCGCGGCGCGGGCGTGGGCAGGGCGCTCCTGGCGTCCGTCGCCGCACGCGCCCGCGAGCAGGGCGGCGAGCGGCTGGAATGGGCGGCCCTCGACTGGAACGAGCTGGCGCTCGGCTTCTACCGGCGGTTGGGCGCCCACACGATGGACGAGTGGATCACCCACCGCCTGCACGGCGACGCCCTGGAGCGCGTCGCCGGCGAGGCGCCGGATGGCGCAGACGGGGAGCGCCGGTAGCCTTCTCGGCTCGGTACGCGGCGCCGACCGAGCACGCCCTCGTAGTCCAATGGATAAGACGACCGCCTCCTAAGCGGTAAATCCAGGTTCGACTCCTGGCGGGGGCATCCGGTGCTTCACACCGCCGGTGAGGCACCCGCTGCCGGGCAGGTCCCGTTGGGACTCACGAGCAGCGGGATGACGCGCAGGGATCACAAGCCCACGGCCGGCTGGCGCGAGAGAATCTCAAGTCGCTGCACCGCCGGTCCGCCGCACCCGTGTAGCGTGTACGGGCAACGGTTGCCGGGCCGCACCAGACACGGCACGCGAGCTTGGTTTTCTTACTATGGAGATGAATATGACCCTGAAGTTGTCCACATGGCTGGCCGTCGGGAGCATCGGCGTAGCGCTTCTCGCCGGATGCGGGAGCAGCAGTACCTCCAGCCAGAGCAGCACGACCGGCCAGACGAGCACCGCCGCGGGGACATCCGTTGCCGGCCAGCAGGATGTCGCAGGCTGCAAGCACGGCATCCAGTCCCAGTCCGAGCTCTCGGCGAGCGCCAAGGCCAGGCTTGAAAAGATCTGCGAAAAGGCCGCCAACGGCAACCCGGCGACGCTGCAGCAGGTAGCCCACGAAGCCTGCGTCGAACTCGTCAACGCTTCGCACGTGCCGGCCGGCATCTCCAAGGAGGAGGCGCTCGCCCTCTGCAACAACGTCAAACCCAAGTAGCGCCGGCACCGGGAGGCCGCGACTAGTCCGCCGCGGCCTCCTCACCGTCGTCGCGCTCCTCGTCCTCGTCCCCGTCGTCCCCCGCGTACAGCGACTCGCACGCGAGCTCCTGGTTCTTTGAGCCGAACAGCTTGATCTCGAGCAGGTCGTGGCGGTAGTCGTCGGGGGCGATCAGCGTGAAGCGCTCGTCGATCAGCTCGCACTGGTCGACGGCAAGATCGGCGAGCTCGGCGGTCACGATCCGTCCCCCGGGGATGAGGGGGTGTCCCCACACGAGCGTCATCGTGGCAACTGCGCCCGAGTGCCCGCGCCAGACGCCGATCACCTCGTCGCACAGGTCCATACGCCAGTCGGGGTTGTGCTGGGCTGTCTCCTCGGTGAAGTCGACCTGCGCGAAGAACTCGCCGGGCTCGTCGTCCTCGCCGGCAGGGACGAAGCGCACGTAGCCGAACAGCTCGTACCCACCGGAGGTGAGCGAGGTGCACGGCACGTATGTGCGCCCGTGCCAGCTGCGGTCCGGGTACCAGACGAGCTCCCCGGGCTCGCCGAGATCCTCCTGCTCGTCCGCCAGGCCGGCGCAGGCCGTGAGGAGCTCCTGGCTCAGGCGCTGCTCCCAGCGCCCGTAGGGCAGCTCTTCCTGCGGGGGCTCTGCGACGAAGCGGGGCAGGACACGTTCCTCGGGAGGCATTGCTGTGGCGGAGCCTAGAGGTCGGCGAGGCCCGACGCGCGGCTCACGCGTCGCGCAGCACGGCGGCGGCGTGCTCGGGCGCGACGATGTTCAGGTTGAGCCCCGTGGACAGCTCGAGACCGGCGAGGTGGGTCAGCCGCGGAAGCACGTCGATCCGCCAGCAGAAGTGCTCCGCCCCACGCGGAGCCGTGCGCACCCACATGTTCAGCGGGGGGCTCGAGCCGAAGTGGCGTGCCAGACGGCACAGCCCGTCGTGCAATAGCGCCGCGCCGGAGGGTCCGTCGTCCTCGAAGCGCGGGCGGGGCCGGCGCGGGGCGAGCATCAGCTGGAACGGCAGGCGAGAGGCGTAGGGCGCCATCAGCACCGCCTCGCCGTCGATCGCGACGATGCGCTCGCGCAGCCTGACCTCCTCGGCGACCAGGTCTCCGAGCAGGCTCTGGCCCATCGTCCGCGTCGTATAGGCACCCGAGCGCTCCCGCTCGCGCGCGATCGCGCTCGGCACGAAGTCGAGTGCATACAGCTGCGCATGCGTGTGCGGGAGCGATGCCCCGGCCTCGCGGCGCTCGTTGACGATCAGCTGCACACAGGCGCTCCCGCGGTGCGCCCGCATGCGTGTGCGCCAAGCCTCGACGGCGGCGATCACCTGCGCGGTGGGGAGCTCGGCGAGGCTGTGCACCGGCTGGGGACCGTTCACGATCACCTCGTGCGAGCCGGTCGCAGCGGCGGAGTAGAACAGATCGGGCTCGGGCTCCGGCCGCGCCGGGGTGGGCGGTGATTCCTCGGCGCCGGCACATGCGCTAGCGGGGGCGAGCGCCGGATACAGGTTGGGGATCACCCGCACGGTCCACCCGGGGCTGTCCGGGTCGCCGCCACGGGGGCGCACCGCGTAGATCTCGGGAGGCGTCCGCTCCTCGTGCCCGTCGGCAAACGGGTCGCGCTCGCAATCGATCGGCTCGGGCGGGCGCTCCCGCAGCCAGCCGCCGGGCTCCCCACCGGGGCGCCGCGAGCGCTCGCCGGCCACGATCGTCTTGTGCCCGCTCAACGGGTCGATCCGGATCTCAGGCACGTTTCAGCCGCCGAGCAGCCTGTCCGCCGCTGACCCCGTGAGCGCCGGGGCGCATGCGCATGGCGCGTTCAGGATTCAAGGGCATAGCGCCGGACGTCCCGTTCGAGCTTCGCCTGGCTCGGATAGGGCCCCTGGTGGATGTACTCGTGTCCATCGCGGTCATAGAAGACGGTGACCGGCGTGAAGGTCGAATCGGTTATCGCGGCCCCCGCCGTGCCGCTCTGGTCGTAGTAGCTCGGGTAGCTCACCGGGAACGATCGAAGGAAGGCCGCCGCGTCGGCACGGCTCGTGTCACCGGAGTCGATGCCGATGAAGGCCACCTCGCGTCCCTGTGTGAGCGAGGCGCCCTGAAAGGCCGCGAACTCCGACCGGCACGGTGCGCACCAGGAAGCCCACTTGTTGACGACCACGGGCCGGCCGCGAAGCGCCGCCAGCCGCGCCTGAATGGCGGCCAGCCCGCCGGGCAAGAGCGCCCCAGCCTGGGCGTGCAGTGCGGCCAGCACCGGCGGCGAGCCCGCCAGCCGCGCGCGCATCTGCACGAGCGTGAGCCTGGACGGCGGCGCGGACGTCGGAGAGGATTCCGCCAGCTGGACGAGCCCGACGGCCAGCAGCGCCAGGACGGCCAGGCAACCACATGCGATCACGACACGCTTGGGCGTCATCGCCGCAAAGGGTGGCAGATGACGGCCACCCGGAACGTCGACTTCATCCGCGCCCCGACGTGCTATATGTTCAGAGGCGAGAAGTAAGAGTCTGGTTGCGTTAAGCATCCGACGAACGGCGCCAAGATGAGCGCCATATTTCCCGAGCTGCGCCGAAGCCACTTTCTGCCGCGGCTCAGTCTCGAAGTCCAGAGCCTCAATGGCCGAGTCCACCTCAGTGGCCCTCGCGGTCGCGCCCTTTCCAACTCCCGCGGATATAACGCGCGCGGAAAAGCTCGTGCGCGAGCGCTTCGTGCACCAGGGCGAGGACCCCGAGGTCGCGCTCGCGCCCGGCACCCCGCGCAGGCGCGCACTCGATCACGCGCTCGCCGAGCTCGAGGCCGACCCCAAGGCCAAGCACCCCTCGACCGAATGGCGCCGCGAGTTCTCGCTGCTGCTCGGTCTGGAGCGACTGCTGTCCGAGCAGGAGCCCAAGCTGGCCGATGGCACGGTGCTCTCCGCACACCAGGTCGACGCGCTGTCGGGTACGCTGGCGGCGCTGCTCGCGGAGGCACAGCGTCCTGCCGGTGGCGCGAACGGCCGCGCCGTCGCGTCGGCCTCGCCCGAGCTGCTCGCCTCGGCGGACATCCTCGGTCCCGAGGACGACGTTCAGCCGCCCGAGTCCGAGGCACCGTCCGCCCCGGCGGGCGATCTGGGAGCCGGCGAGGAAGAGGAGGAAGAGGAGGAGCCCGAGGAGGAGGACGTCGAGGAGGATGACGACGATCTGGGCCCCGTTCAGCGTGCCGCCCCCGACGTGGAGGAGGACCTGGAGGAGGACGAGGAGGACGAGGAGGACGAGGTCGAGCTTGCAGAGGACGAGGAGGTCGAGGAGGAGCGCGAGCTGCAGAGCGACTCCGACGAGGAGCCCCGGGACTGGGTCGAGGACGAGGACGAGTCCCTGGCCGAGCAGCCGGAGGACCCCAACGCCGCAAAGCGGTTCTGGTTCGAGCACGCCACCGGCGCGGGCAAGACCGTCGCGGCACTCGGATTCGTCGAGGCGTCGCAGACCGGCGGCGTGCTGATCCTCACCCACAGGCGCAACCTGGTGGACCAGTTTCATGGCGAGCTGCGCGACCGCGGCTACTCCAAGCGCATCAGCCGTCCGCTGCTCAAGGGCGAGGACTCGGTCAAAGGGCCGGTGACCGTCGAGACCTACCAGTGGTTCGTGCGCAACGCGGGCAAGATCTCGAGCGCCTACACGATCGTCATCTGCGACGAGGCGCACACGGCCCTGGGCGAGAAGACGAGTGCGGCCATCCGCAACTGGACGGGGCCGATCTTCATCGGCATGACCGCCACCGGTGCGCTGATCGCACGTCACGTCACCGACCTGTTCCCCACCCAGACCTCGCGCTTCGACCTCGCCCAGGCGGCCCGGCGCGGTGTGATCGCCCCGCTGCGCTGCGTGCGCATCTCCCCGGGCGTGGGGGTGCGCACGATCGCCAAGGTGCCGTTGCGACGGGGCGAGGTGGATACCGAGTTCGACCAGGAGGAGCTCGCCAAACTGCTCGACCAGCAGCCCTTCAACCTCGCCGTAGCCAACCTCTATCGGACGCGTTTCAGCGGCGTGCCCGGCGTCGTCTACGCGGCCGGGGTGCGCCACGCGTACAACCTCGCCGAGGCGTTCCGGGCCGAGGGGATCAAGGCTCAGGGGGTCTCGGGCGAGACGCCCAAGCGCGAGCTCGCCGAGATCCTCGCGCGCTATGAGCGGGGTGACATCGACGTGCTGATCAACGCCCAGCTGCTCGCCGAGGGCTGGAACAGCCCGCGCGCGACCGTCTGCGTGCATCTGGCGCCCACGGCCTCAAAGCGCATTTACCAGCAGCGCGTGGGTCGGGTGACGCGCCGGCATCCGGGCAAGGAGGCGGGGCTGGTGGTCGACTTCGTGCATCCGGCGACCAAGCACGACGACCCGGTCGTGACGCTGCATTCGCTGCTCGACCGCGACGTCTACCGCGGCGGCGCGATCGTGGTCGGGCCGGTGCGCCGCGGACGCGGGCGCAGGATGCGCGTGGAGCGGCGGGTGCTGCCGGTGTGTGCCGAGGAGGAGCGGCGGTTCGCGGTCTTCGAGCGTGAGCTGTGGCGGATCGCGGTCGAGCATCTCGACTACGGCGAGCAGCACGTGTGGGCCGCGCTGGCAGGTGCTCGCGTCGCTCCCAGCGGCTGGCGCAGGGCGCGGGCGATGCTCCACTTCGACCGGACCGGTGAGCTCAAGAGTCGCTTCCTGATCACGGCCGTCCAGCGCAACAAGAACCCGCAGCTGCGTCTGCGCGCGCTGACCGACATCGCCGCATTGCGCGATCCCGATGCCTTCGACACGGCGATCGACATCATCGGCGGGTGGCCGCGCGAGGAGCGCAAGGAGGCCACCAAGATCATGCTTCGTGCGCTGGTCGAGCGGCGGATTGGCAGGCGCGACCAGGCAAACGCGTGGATCTGGCGACTGGCCGAGTACACGCGGGATGTCCACGAGGAGTACGCGGTGCAACGCTGGCCGGAGACAAAGCGCCTGCTCGGCCTGCTCGTGAACTCCGCCGGCGGCGCCCACGCACGCAACGCCCGGCGCCTCATCCACGCCGCGCGCAAGCAGGACCGTCGGCTGGCGGCGGCGCTCCTGGCGGCGGCGCTCGCGCACACCCCGGAGGCCGAGGAGGCGCTCCGAGGGGCCCGCACGCGCATGGCGCGCAAGCCTCCCGCACTCGCGCGTGAGCTGCTGCGCAACTTTCCCAAACGCCGCGCCCGCAACTCCAGGCGCCGACGCAAGGGCCCGAAGGGCACCGCCAACGGGTCGGGCCCCTCGGTCGGCGCCGACCAGGTCGCGAACAGCCTCGACGGGGCCGGTGCCGACGGCGCGCAGGCAGTGCGGACCGCTGACTCCTCGCCGGTGCACGCCCGCGCGAGCGACCCGGCGCCGTCGGTCGGCGGCTCGGGCCTTCAGGAGCGTGGGCAGCAGACGTTGCAGCGAAGCGTCGAAGACGCGCTGAACCACGCCGAGGAGTGAACCCGGCGTTCCCCGTCGACGGGCGCGCACCGCCGCCGGCGACGGCCTAGGTATCGAGCGAATCAGGATCCACCAGATGGACCTCCCCTGCGCCGAGGGCGGTCCGGCCGCCATCCGCCAGGGCGACGATGAGGCGACCCAGCCCGTCGATACCGTGCGCCCGACCCCGCCCGACCTGCTCAGCCGGGCCGGGCCCTCCCCAGGCGATCTCGCGGTCACGCAGCGCATCGCGCGCGCGCCAGGCCTCGAGCGTCGCCTCGTCACGCTCGCCCAAGCGGTGCTCGAGCGCCCGCAACAGCCGCCCGAGCGTCGGCTCGATCTCCCGTGCGGAGCCTCCCAGCGACGCCGTCCGGTCACGAAGCTCCGCGGGCATGTCCTTCGGGCGGACCGCCACGTTCAGGCCGATTCCCAGAACGGCCCAGCCCTCCTGAGGGCGGCCCTCCACGAGTATTCCGGCGAGCTTGGCAAGACCGCCGTCACGCTCCAGCACGACGTCGTTGGGCCACTTGATCCGAGCGTCCTCGCCCGTCACGTCGCAGACCGCGACGGCGGCGATCAGCGGCAGCAGCGGGGCCGGGGCGCGCAGGATGAGCGACATCAGCAGGGAGCTGTTCTCCGGTGCCGTCCAACGGCGGCCCTGGCGGCCCCTTCCGGCCGTCTGGGCGGCGGCCGTGACGAGCGTCCCGTGCGGCGCGCCGGCGGCCGCGAGCAGGCGGGCCCGCTCGTTGGTCGAGTCGGTGCTGCGCAGGTGCACCCGCGGGCGCCCGAGTGCGCTCATCCGCGTCGCACGACGATCTGATCGTCGCGCGAGACGCCGAGCCGCTCGGCGGCCGAGCCGCGATTCACCGCGAGCGCAGCCGTGCGCTGGGCGTCCTCGTAGAGCAGCAGCTCCCCGGGGCCGACGTCGGCGAAGGTCGACGCGTAGCGAGCGTGGTGGACGCTCCCGGCGGCGTGCACGGTCAGCGTCTCGCCCAGCCGGATGTTCACAGAGGAGAGCAGGGCGTGGGGAACGTCGAGGATCAGGTTGCCGAAATGGTCAGCGCGCAGCACGTGCGCCGTGAGCGCGCCGTCGGCGGCGTGGGCCTGGGGAAGCCGCAGCGGACGCAGATCCTCGATCGCCATCGGCTCGCCGACGGCGGCGAGCGGCACCCCGGCCGCCAGGGCTGCGGCGACCGGCGCAAAGATGTCGCGGCCGTGGAACGTTGCCGACACCGGCTCAAGACGCTCGGTGGAGCGTCCGACGTCGACCGCCTCGAGCACGCCTCCGAGCCGCTCGGCGGCGAGCATGAGCAGCCCGTTGTCGGGGCCCACGAGCAGGCGGTCCTCGTCGGCGGCCCGCAGCGCGACGGCCCGTCGCGCGTGCTGTCCGGCCGCCCCCACCTCGGGGTCCACGACGGCCAGGTGGATGCCGGCGGGCATGAAGGCGAGCGCGTCCCGCAGTATGAGCGCCCCGGTGCGCACGTCGTGGCGCGGGACCGCGTGGGTGAGGTCGATCACTCGCGCGGTGGGGCAGCGCCGCGCCATCACCCCATGGCAGACGCCGACGAACTCGTCGCGGTGGCCGTAGTCGGAGAGGAAGCTGATGATCATAGATCGGAGCGACGGAGCCCTACCCTGCGGCCGCGTCCGCGAGCAGCGCCTCGATGAGCCCGTCGATGTCGTGACGCTCGGCCTCGACGTGCACCTCGAGGCCGTTCTCGCGCAGCGTCTCGCTCGTCACCGGGCCGATGGAGACGACGCGCGTGGTGGGCGCGAGGCCCACGGGGGTGCCCTCGTCGGGGGAGGCCGCGGCGTCGTGATCGACGGCGTCGTTGGCGGCGCGCATGGCCTGTAGGAAGAAGCGCACGGTCGAGGAGGATGTGAAGGTGATGTAGTCCGCCTGCCGGGCCGCCGCGAGCGCGGCGGGCGAGAGGGGCTCGACGATCGTCTCATACAGCGCGAGCACGTCAACCTCGACGCCCTGTGCGCGGAGCGCTTCTGGGAGCACGTCGCGAGCCTCTAGGGCGCGCGGCAGCAGCGTGCGGCTCGCCGGAACGTCGACGAGCGCCTCGACGAGCGCCTCGGCGACGGCGCGCTCGGGCAGGATGTCGGCGGTGATGCCCCGCCTGGCCAGCGCGCGCGCCGTCGTCTGTCCGATCGCCGCGATCCGCGCGCCGGCCAGGGCGCGCGCGTCGCGTCCGCCGGCTGCGAGACGTTCGAACAGGCCGTCGACGGCATTGGAGCTCGTGAGGCACACGAGGTCATAGGGGGCAGGGTCGAGCGGGGGGCCGGGCAGCGCCCGGATGCGGATCACCGGCGCCTGGGCGACCCGTGCCCCCAGCTCCTCCAGGCGCCGAGAGAGCTCGCTGCCCTGGGCGCGTGCGCGGGTGACCGCCACGGTGCGCCCCTCGAGCGCACGCGGCGAGCGCCACGAGAGCTCCTCGGCGAGCGCGGCGACCGCTCCCACGACGATGATCGCGGGCGCCCGTATGTGCGCGTCCTCGGCCGCCCCGGCGATTGTGCCCAGGGTGGCTGTCACGGTGCGCTGATCCGGCAGCGTGCCGGCCTGCACGATCGCCGCCGGCTCGGAGGCCGGGCGCCCGGCGGAGACGAGCGACTCGGTTATGTGCGCCAGGCTGCGCACCGCCATGTAGAGCACGAGCGTTCCCGGGAACACCGCCAGCGCCGGCCAGTCGAGGTCCTCCTGCTCCCCCTCGGCGCGGCCGTGTCCGGTGATCAGCGCGACCGCGCTGGCAAGGCCGCGATGGGTGACGGGGATGCCCGCGTAGGCCGGCGCGGCGACACCGGCCGTGACCCCGGGCACAACCTCATAGGGGATCCCGGCGCCGCGCAGCGCGAGCGCCTCCTCGCCGCCCCGTCCGAAGACGAAGGGATCGCCGCCCTTCAGCCGCACGACCATGCTGCCCTTCTGCGCGCGCTCGAGCATCACCGTCTCGGTCAGCTCCTGCGGCACCGAGGCTCCTCCGCCCTCCTTGCCGACGAACACGAGCTCCGCGTCCTCGCGCGCGCCGTCCAGGGCACGCGCGGGGATCAGGCGGTCATACAGGACGACGTCCGCCGCCGCGATCAGCTCCAGCGCGCGCGCGGTCAGCAGGCCGGGGTCGCCGGGGCCCGCGCCCACGAGGTAGACGCGTCCGCGAGCGCCGTCGGGCGAGCGCTCGCCGCCCCCCGTCGCAGCCGAACCCCCGGGCGGACGCTCAGGCGCTCCCAACCCTCGCCATCTCCTCGGCCCGCGCCAGCATCTCGCCCGCCCCGACCAGCTTCAACCGCGCGGCCAGGTCCCGTGCGAGCGTCTCGGGGTCCTCGGGGCCGCCCACCAGCTCGTCGCCGACCCAGGCTGAGCCGTCGGGCAGGCCGACCCACGCGCGCAGGCGCAGACCGCCGGAGCCGTCGGGCTCGGCGCAGGCGCCGAGCGGCGTGCGGCAGCTGGCGTTGAGCTCCCTGGCCAGGGCGCGCTCGGCGCGCAGGCAACGGAAGGTGTCCGCGTCGAGGATGCCCTCGACGGCGACTCGCGCACGATCGTCGTCGGTGCGTGCCTGCAGCGCGAGTATGCCCTGCCCCGGAGCCGGAACGAATCGCTCCGGGTCGAGCACCGCCCCGACCTCCTGCTCGATCTGCAGCCTCTGCAGGCCCGCGCGCGCGAGCACGATCGCGTCAACGTGCCCGTCGGCGAGCTTGCGCAGGCGTGTGTCCACATTGCCCGCGATGCTCACGACATCGACGTCCTCGCGCGCGCAGCGCAGCTGCGCCTCGCGGCGCAGGCTGCTCGTGCCGATGCGCGCCCCCCGTTCCAGGTTGTCCAGCCCATCCGCTCCGCACAGGACGTCCTCGCGGGCGGCCCGTGCCGGCGCGCCAACCAGGGAGAGCCCGTCCGCCAGCTCGCCGGGCACGTCCTTGGCGGAGTGCACGGCGATGTCGATCCTCCCGCCGAGGAGCGCCTCCTCGAGCTCGCGGACCCACCGTGACTTGTCCTCGCCGCCGGCGCCGCGGTCCCCGCCGGTCAGGACGGGGACGATCTCGCACTCTCCCGGCCGGCCGGCCGCCAACCGGTCGGTCACCAGCCGTGCCTGTGCCAGCGCGAGCGCGCTGCCCCGGGTTCCGACCCGCATCAGCGCTCGCGACGGCGACGCAGGTCGTGAACCTCCGCCAGGCTACCTCCGGGCTGCTCCTGCGCCGGGTCGTCCTCCCGCAGCCCGAAAAGCTCGCGCACGAGCTCGAGGCTCGCATGGCCACGCTCCTGGCCGAGGCTGCGCAGGCGGATCGTCGGCTCGTGCAAGAGGCGGCTCATCACCGCCCGCGCGATCGCTTCGATGCGGGCCAGATCGCGCGGGGAGGCCGACTCCCAGCGCTCCGCGTTCTCGGCCAGCACCTGCTCCACGATGTAGTTGCCGTGCTCTCGCAGGGCGGCAGTCGCCGGCAGGGTGTCCAGCTGGCCGAGCCAGCGGGCGAACCGGTGTATCTCCGCTTCGACGATCTCGAGCGCCCGGGGGATCTCGTCGGCCCGCGTGCTCAGGTTGCGCTCGACGACCGCCTGCAGATCGTCGATGTCGTAAAGGCTCACGCCCTCGATCTCGCCGCAGCTCGGGTCGACGTCGCGGGGTACCGCGATGTCGATCAGAAGCAGCGGACTTCCGCCACGCTCGCCCATCACCAGCTCGAGCTCCTCGCCACCGACGATCGGATGGGGGGAGGAGGTCGAGGAGAGCATGATGTCGGCGCTGAGCAGCTGCTCGGGGAGGCCGTCCAGCCCGACGACCGAGCCACCGAAGCGCTGGGCGAGGCTCAGCGCGCGGTCGGCATGACGGTTGGCCACGAAGATCGTGTTGGCGCCGCGGTCCGCGAGCGCGCGAGCGGTCAGCTCGCTCGTCTCGCCCGCTCCGAGAATGACGACATGGCGATCCTCGAGCGTGCCGAGGACGCTCAGGGCGAGGTCGACGGCGACCGACGGAACGCTCACCCTTCTCGAGCCGATCTCCGTCTCCGAGCGCACCCGCTTGCCGGTCGTCAGCGCGGCGGCGAACAGTCGGTTGGACAGCGGCCCTGTGCACCCTGCGCGCATCGCCGACTCGTGGGCGCGCCTGACCTGGCCCTGGATCTCGGCCTCGCCGACGATCATCGACTCGAGGCCGGCTGTGACCCGGTAGAGCTGGCGTGCGGCGTCGCAGTTTCGCGGGCAGTACATCACCTCGGCGAGCTCGGTCGGCATGATGCCCGCGCGGCGGGCGAGCAGTCCGAGCACGCTCCGACTCCGCGCGCACCGGGTCCCCGACGACCAGGTAGACCTCGGTGCGGTTGCACGTCGAGATCACGACCGCCTCGCGCACGCTGTCGCTCGCCGTGGCCGCCTGCACGAACTCGCCGCGCCTCGGCCTCGGTGAACGCCAGGCGCTCGCGCAGGGCGACCGGGGCCGTCTTGTGGGAGATGCCGAGCGCCAGTAGCTCGCTCATACCAGCGTCGACTCCGGGCGGGGAGCGTCGAGCTCCTCGGGCGGCTGAGCGCGGTCTGCTCGCTCCAGCAGCTCTTCCAGCCGGCGCTCGATCGCGGGTCACGCGGATGGCCATGATCGCCACATATATCGAGCACCAGCGCGAATATCACGACATAGGCGCCGGCCACGTACTTGCCGGCCGTGTGCAGCGGGAGGGCCGGCAGCTCGCCGAAGAGCGGCGCGGGCATCATCGCGCCGACCTTCCGCTCGCGCGCGCCATGGTCGGGGCGGGCAACAGCGCGGGCGCTGCGCTGCGCTGTGCTGGGACCCGTCGGTCCGCCCGTCGACGGCCGACTCGCGCTCGGCGCGACGGCGCAGCGCGCGCAGCTGCGCGCGGGTGTGCTTGGCCGTGAGCTCGAACTTGAAGAGCGTCGCGTAGAGGAGCGTGATGGCCAGCAGCGAGACCAGGAAGGTGAATGCCATGCTGCGCCGGCAGATTCGAGGTGCTGCCCAGCACCCGCGGATGCAGATAGGCGGTCGAGAGGCGCACCGCGATGAAGTTCATCGGCACGAACGCCCCGGCCGTGATCGCGAACACCGAGGCGTAGCGCGCCTGGCGCTCGGGATCCTCGATCGCGAAGCGCAGCGGCTGGTAGGTCGCGTACAGCAGAAACATGATCAGGAACGACACGAGCGTCGGCTCGCTCCACACCCACCAGTGCCCCCACGAGCCCTTCGCCCAGATCGAGCCCGTGATCGAGCACGCCGACGGCGAAGATCAGGCTCATGTGGATCGCCACGTAGGAGCGCATGTCCCAGCGCGGGTCACGCGTGCGCAGGTGCAGGACCGCGAACACCGCGCCGAGCACGAAGCCGCACAGCGCGACGATCGCGAGCGGCACGTGCACGTAGAAGATCTTCTGCAGGAAGCCCTGTTCGGCTTCGAGCGGCGCGTAGAAGAACACGAGCCCGAGCGTGACAGCGACCGCGACCACGGTGGAGATGCTGAGTGCGCGCAGGCCCGTGGCGTACCGGACAACACCGCGACGGCGGGGCTTGGTGTCGGGAGAGCCGGCCGAGGGCCGGCTTGCGGCTTGCATTCAGTCCTCCAGGAGGAAGTCGAACAGGGCAAAGGCGATCAGCCCGAAGACCAGATCATAGAGCCCCAGCGTCAGCAGCCAGCGGGCCGCGCGGCCCCGCGCGTGCGTCGGGCGAGAGCAGCGGCGAGGTCGCCCGCGCGCCGCCGATCACGACCGGTACGAGCAGCGGCAGCGCCAGCAGCGGGCCGAGCAGGTCCCGCGCTCGGGTGCGCACCGCGAGCGCCGCGACGAGCGTGCCGATCACCGCGACGCCGAGGTCGCCGAGCGCGAGCACGGCCGAGCAGGTCCGGCAGCGCCTGGCCGAGCGACGGGCCGAGCAGCAGCAGCGCGAACGCCGGCACGGCGACCAGCTCGAGCACCGCCAGGTAGACGAGCAGCGCGAGCACCTTGGCGAACAGCAGCGCGCTGCGGTCGACCGGCGCCAGCAGGAAGGCGTCGAAGCCGCCCTGCTCGGCGTCGGCGACGAACAGGCGGTTGACGCCCAGCATCGCGGCGAACAGCAGCGTCACCCAGAGGACGCCCGCCGCGAGGTCGCCTTCGACGCTGTCGCGGTTCAGCGCGAAGTGGAAGACCACGAAGGTGGTCACGGCGAACAGCGACATGCCCGGCACCGACTCGAGCGTGCGCAGCTCGACCCGCAGCTCCTTGCGCAGCAGCGCCCGCACGCGCGCGTCCCGGGTGCGCCGGCGAGCGGTCGCGACCGCGCCGTGCGCCGACGGCGGCGAGCCGCCTCGTCCGCCGGGGCCGCGGCCTGCGGCGCGTCGGGCGGCGCGCTCACCGGTACAGCTCCGCGATCGCGTCCGGCGTCGACGTCCGCCGGCGGGCGCGAGCAGCGCCGCCCGGCCCGCGCGCAGGCCGAGCACGAGGTCGGCCTCGGCCAGTCCGCCCGAGCGGGTCGTGGCTGCAGATCACCCGCGTGCGCCCGGAGCCGGCGCCGATCAGCGGCTCCACCAGCTCGACGGCGGCCGGGTCGAGGTTGGCGTACGGCTCGTCGAGCAGCAGCAGCTCGGGGTCGTGCAGCACCGCACGGCGATCGCGACGCGCTGCACCATGCCGCGCGAGAGCGTCCGCAGCGGCTCGTCGCGCGCGGCCGGCCAGCGCCACGGCCCCGAGCAGCTCGTCGATGCGCGCTCGCGCGACGCCGTGCAGGCGCGCGTGGAAGCGCAGGTTCTCGCGCGCGGTCAGCTCGCGGTAGAGCAGCGGCTCGTGGGCGAGCAGGCCGATGCGCCCGCGCACCGCCCAGGCCTCGCTCGGGCAGCGCTGCGCCGAGCACCCGCACGTTGCCGGCGTGGGGGCGCAGCAGCGTCGCGAGCACGCGCAGCAGCGTCGTCTTGCCGGCGCCGTTCGGCCCGAGCACGACGAGCGTCTGCCCGTCGGCAGCGTCAGCGAGACACCGGCGAGCGCCTCGCGCTCGCCGTAGTGGCCGAGCGAGCCCGTCGACCTGAAGCGCGGCCGCACGCTCAGGCTCTCGACACGTGCCGGCGCGTACGCGCCCTGCGCCTGCGCGATCAGCTCGCGTACCGCCTGCTCCCCCGGCCCTCCGGGGTATCACCGTCGCGTAGGAGCGCCATCGGGTCGGGGTCGCCGTTGACGATCCCCTCGAAGAACTCCTTGCGGTCCTGGTAGGTGGGCAACGTGTTCTTCGCCCAGCCGCGCACCTCGTTGAGGAGCACCGCGAGCCGCGCGTAGGGCTCGCCGTACTGGCCTTCGATCTCCCGCTTCATGCGCTTGGCCAGCGCGGGGAGGCCCCGGCGGTGGAGATCGCGATCGCCAGCGGGCCGGTCCGCACGATCGCCGGCAGGATGAAGTTGCACAGCGGCGGCACGTCCACCACGTTGACGAGCATCGCCCTCGCTCGGCGTCCGTCGTACACGGCGATATTCACGTCGGTGTCATCGGTCGCCGCGATCACCATGAACACGCCCTCGAGATCCTCCGGCCCGCGTACTCGCGCTGCTCCCAGCGGATCGAGCCCTCGCTCGCGTAGGCATCGCAGCTCCTCGACGGCCTCGGGCGCGATCAGCGTCACGTCACCGCCGCACGCCAAGCAGCCCCTCGACCTTCTCCAGCCCGACGCCCCACCTCCGACCACCAGGCAGCGACGACCCTGCAGTTTCAGGCAGGCGATGTAGAAGGGCGTGTCCAGCATCCCCTGCACGCAGCGTCTGGTCGCAGATCCCCCTGCGCAGCTGACAGACGCACTCCTTGCCTGCGTAGGCCTGGGCGGGCATTGCCCTAGCCTCACCGCCACCCCTTTGGCAATCTGCGACCAGCAGCGCGCGCGCCAAGGCGCGCCAGCGCCAGGGCGCCGTGGCGCCAGGCCTGCTCGCGGTCGGACTCGCGCGCCGAGCGCATGTTCGCCACCACGCGTGCGGCGGCGGTGGTCACCTCGTCGTAGGGGCTCCACCACAGCCCGCGCGTCGTCGGCGGATCCCAGCTGATGAGCTTCTCCTGCGCGCAGGCCCTCAGCCCGCTCTGGCCGAGCGTCCGCCCCAGGCCGCTTCCGGCGGCTGCGCCCCACGGACCCCGCGACACGGTCGGCCCGGGGAGGTGGTCGTTCAGCCACACCATCCCCGCGTGCAGCTCTCGCGCGATCCGCAGGGCCTGGTAGCGGTCGGCCGTCCACACCGAGGCGCCGAGCCCGTACTCGGAGTCGTTGGCCAGCCTGATCGCCTGCTCGACCGAGTCGACCGCCATGACGGCCAGGACCGGTCCGTCCACCGGCTCGCGCATAATGCGCATCTCGTGCGTGACGCCGGTGAGCACCGTGGGCGCATAGAAGGAGCCCCCGGCGCAGCCCGCCGGGCTCACCGGGCCGCCGCAGCGGAGCTCCGCACCAGCGGCCACCGCCTCGTCCACCAGCGCGCCCACGTGCTCGGCGCGCCTTGGAGAGGCGAGTGGTCCGACCTGCGTGCGGGCATCGGCGGGGTCGCCGACGACGAGCGCGCGAGCGGCCTGCACGAGTGCCTGCACGAACGGCTCGTAGACCTCCTTGACCACGTACACACGCTCGATCGACCCACGTGCCTGCCCGGCCCCGGCGCACCCCGCCCACAGGGCGCCGGCCGCCGCGCGCGGCAGCTGTGCGTCTGCGAGCACGAGCATCGCGTCCTTGCCGCCGAGCTCGATGGCGACCTCCTTCTCCTGCGACACGCATGCTCGCGCCACCGCCCGCCCGACGGCGGGTGAGCCCGTGAACAGGATCTTGTCCACCGGCGCGCGAGCCAGCGCCACGCCGATGTCGGCCCCTCCGTGCACGATCCGCACGAGGCCCTCCGGCAGATCGGCGCGGGCCAGCACCCGCGCGATGCGCTCGCCCGCCAAGCCCGCCCGCCCCGCCGGCTTGAAGGCCACGCCGTTGCCCGCCAGCAGCGCGCCCGCTATCTGCCCGAGCGGCTGCGCGAACGGAGCGCTGCCGGCACCGATCACGCCGACGACGCCATAGGGCTCGTAGGCGATGCGTGCGCGCTTGGCGATCGACATCGAGTGGTGGACCCCCACCCGGCGGCCCGCCAGCACGTCCGCCCCCTCCTTGGCGATCCACATCAGCGCGTCGATCGCCGCGAGCAGCTCGAGCGACGCGATCTCCGCGCGCGGGCGCCCCTGCTCCCGCGCCAGCCCCTCCTGCAGCTCGTCGAAGCCGTCGATCACCGCCTGCGCCATCCTGCGCATGTACCTCGCCCGGTCCTTGACCCGCAGCAGAGCCCACAGCGGCTGTACCTTGGCGACGTCCCGGACCACGCCGTCGATGTTCTCCGGCGCCGTGGCGGGCAGTCTGCCCAGGACCGCGCCGGTCGCCGGGTCGTGCACGAGGAGGTGCTCCTGTGCCGCGGGTTCGCCCAGGGACGTGCTCATGTCAGGCGATTATCGCTACTCGACGCCGCGTTCCCGGCGAATGCGCTCGAGCCGGCGCGCCAGCTCGGCCTCCGCCTGGTCGGGCTCGTAGAAGCGCTCGCCCGCCCCGCCCTCGGGCAGGAGCTCCTGCGGGGAGACGTGCCCGGGCCGCTCGTGGGGGTAGTCGTAGCCGCCCGTCTGCTGTCCCGGCCGCGCTCCCGGGCGCAGCCAGCTCGGCACCGGCGCCGCGCCGTGCTCGCGCACGTGGGACTCGGCCGCCGCGAGCGCGCGCCCGGCGGCGTTCGACTTCGGCGCCAGGGCGAGATAGATGGCGGCCTGAGCGAGCGCGTATCGTGCCTCCGGAAGCCCGACCCGGTCAACCGCGAGAGCCGCCGCGGTGGCCAGCGAGAGGGCGCCCGGATCCGCGTTGCCGATGTCCTCGGAGGCGAGGATCACCATCCGCCGGACGATGAACCGCGGGTCCTCACCCCCCTCCAGCATCACCGCCAGGTAGTACAGCGAAGCGTCGGGATCCGATCCGCGCGTGGCCTTGATCCAGGCGGAGATGTAGTCGTAGTGGCGGTCGCCCCGTTTGTCATAGAGCACCAGCCGGCGCGCAAGCGCATCCCTCGCCCGCTCGAGCGTCACGCGCCGCTCGCCCAGCTCACCGGCAGTGGCGGCGGCGAGCTCGAGCGCGTTCAACGCCGCGCGCGCGTCACCCCCGCTGCCCGCGGCGAGAAAGTCGATCGCGTCCTCTTCAACCCCGATCGCGCCCGCGTCCCCGCGATCGCCCGCCGCCCGGCCCTCCATCGGTCCGGACGCGGCGCGGCGCAGCACCGTCGCTACCTCCTGCGCGCTGAGCGGACCCAGCGCGTAGACGCGAACGCGCGAGAGCAGGGCTCCGTTCACCTCGAAAGCGGGGTTCTCCGTCGTGGCGCCGATCAACGTGATCAGGCCCTCCTCGACGGCCGGCAGCAGCGCGTCCTGCTGGGCCTTGTTGAAGCGGTGGATCTCATCGAGGAAGAACACCGTTTCTTCGCCGTTGGAATCCCGCCGGTGGGTGGCCCGCTCGATCACCGCACGAACCTCCGCACGTCCGGCCGCCACGGCGCTCAGCTCTTCGAATGCCGCCTGCGAGTGCTCGGCGACGATCCGCGCCAGCGTGGTCTTGCCCGACCCGGGCGGCCCGTACAGGACCATCGAGTGCGGACGGCCCTGCTCGATCGCCACCCTGAGCGCCGAGTCCGCGCCGAGCAGGTGGGACTGCCCGACGAACTCCGAAAGCAATCGCGGCCTTGCCCGCACGGCCAGTGGATGCCTACCCGGGATCTGATCGCCAGGCGCATGGACCGCGTCCGGATGCTGGGCCGCCGCGCCGGGCGGGTCGAAGAGAGTGTCCACCCTGCTCAGTATCGCGCCGAATGCCCTCAGGACCCGCGTTGGTGGTGCCGATACGTGTAGAGGCCATCTTGGCCCCGGCAGGTTGCCGTGAGAAGGTCGTCGAACTCCTACATCCGTTGCGCTTCCCACGCTTGACCCCACGCGCTCTGAGAGAGCGCCGTCCGCGATGAGCGTCGGCGCCGTCGACATCCTGCCCGGCGCCGGAGCGGGACTCGACCTCGTGGCGGGCGGCGGGAGGGTCGCCGCCCGCTCTCCGCTGGAGCTGTTCTGGCGCAGGTTCCGCCAGGACCGCTGGGCGCTCGCGTCGCTGATCTTCATCTGCCTTCTGATCGTCGTCGCGATCGCTGCCCCGCTGCTGGTAGCGCTGCTCGGCCTGCCCGGCCCGAACGTGCAGAACCCGAACCTCACCGACGCATTCGGCAGTCCGCTGGGCCCCAGCCTGTCTCATCCGTTTGGCGTCGACCAGCTGGGTCAGGACGTGATGTCGCGCGTCATCTACGGTTCGAGGGCTGCGCTGACGGTCGGCATCCTCGGCACGGCGATCGCGACGCTGATCGGGGTGGTGGTGGGGTTGACCGCGGGCTTCTACCGCGGCTGGGCCGACACCCTGCTCTCCCGTCTGGTGGACCTCGTGCTGGCGATCCCGATCCTCCTGCTCGGCATTGGCATCGGCGCCGCGTGCGCGGTGAGGGGGTGCGTGGCGGGCGTCGTCCAGCCCGGACTGCGGGTCATCATCTTCGTCGTCGCTCTGGCCAGCTGGCCGTACATGGCCCGCATCGTCCGCGGCCTCGTCCTGTCGCTGCGCGAGAAGGAGTTCGTCGAGGCCTCGCGGTCGTTGGGCGCATCCAACGCCCGCATCATGTTCAGGGAGATCCTGCCGAGCCTGTTCGCGCCGATCCTCGTCTACTCGACGCTCTTGATCCCGCAGGCCATCCTGCTGGAGGCCGCCCTCTCGTTCTTCGGCGTCGGCATCCGACCGCCCACCGCCAGCTGGGGCCAGATGATCGCCGCCGCGACGCCGACGTTCAACACCGCATGGTGGTACATGGTCTTCCCGGGTATCGCGCTGCTGGCGACCGTGCTCGCGTTCAACCTGCTCGGCGACGGCCTGCAGGATGCGCTGAACCCGAGGGTGCCCCGATGACCCGCTACATCATCCGGCGAGTCCTGTGGGGGGTGCTGCTGCTCGTGGCCGTGTCCGCGCTGATGTTCGTCCTGTTCCGGATCCTGCCGACGGCCGATCCCGCGAGGCTCCGCGCCGGTCACAGCCCGAGCCCCAAGGTGATCGCCGAGATACGCGCGGACCTGGGCCTGAACAAGCCGCTCCTCACGCAGTTCTGGATCTATGAGAAGAATCTGTTCCTGCACTTCGACCTCGGCTACAGCTACGAGAGCGGAGCCTCCGTGAAAAGCCTGATCTTCGAACGGCTGCCGGCGACCATCTCGCTGACCGTGGGCGCGGCCGTGCTGTGGCTCGCGATCGGGATACCCGTCGGCATCATCTCGGCGCTGCGACGGCGCTCGCGTCTTGACCGGGCGGCCATGGGAGCCTCGCTGGTGCTGGTGTCCGCGCCCGAATACTGGCTCGGCCTGATCGTGCTCTACCTGTTCGCCGCCGACATCGGCCAGGTGAAGGTGTTCCCGGGCGCGGGCAGCTACGTGGGCCTCACGAGCGACCCGTGGAAATGGTTCACGTCGCTGCTGCTGCCCTGGCTCGTGCTCGCGGCGGGCTTCGCTGCGATCTACGCGCGGCTGATGCGCACCAGCCTGATCGAGACGATGTCGGAGGACTACATAAGGACCGCGCGCGCCAAGGGCCTGACCGAGCGCCGTGTCGTCGTGCACCACGGGGTGCGGGCGGCGATCAACCCGATCATGACGATCTTCGCACTCGACGTGGGCACGCTGCTCGGGGGCGCGATCCTGATCGAGACCGTGTTCGACATCCCCGGGATCGGCCGGCTCAGCTACGACGGCATAACCCACGGCAACTTCCCCGTGATCCAGGGCACCGTCCTGCTGGTGGCGCTGTTCATCGTCTTGGCGAACATCCTCGTTGACATCGCCTACGCGTTCATCGACCCGCGAGTGCGTTATTCGTGAATGTCCTCGAAGAGCCCCTGCTGAAGGTGGAGGATCTGCGCGTCGAGTTCCCAACCGAAGACGGGTTGGTGCACGCGGTCGACGGAATCAGCTATGAGCTGCCGCGCGGCAGGACGCTCGGCATCGTAGGGGAGTCCGGTTCGGGCAAGACGGTGTCCGCGCTGAGCATCATGGGGCTCACGCGCCGCATGGGCGCGAGCATCTCCGGGCGCATCCTGTTCGAGGGCCGCAATCTGCTCGCGCTGTCCGAGGAGCAGCTGCGCGCGATTCGCGGCAACGAGATCGCAATGATCTTCCAGGATCCACTCTCGTCGCTGCATCCCCTCTACAGGGTGGGCAGCCAGCTGGTCGAGGCAATGCGCGCCCATCAAGACCTCAGCCGGGCGCAGGCACGTCGGCGGGCGGTCGAGCTGCTGGGCCTGGTGGGCATCGCGGACCCCGCCCACCGCGTCGATGAGTACCCGCACGAGTACTCGGGCGGCATGCGACAGCGGGCGATGATCGCGATGGCGCTGGCCAACGAACCGAAGCTGCTGATCGCGGACGAGCCGACGACGGCACTGGACGTGACCGTGCAAGCGCAGATCCTCGAGCTGCTCGAGCGCCTGCAGAGCGAGCTGGAGATGGCGGTCGTGCTCGTCACCCACGATCTCGGCGTGGTGGCCGAGATGGCCGACGAGGTCGCCGTCATGTATGCGGGGCGCATCGTGGAGCTCGCCCCGAGCGGACCCCTCTTCGCCGAGCCAGAACACCCCTACACCTGGGGGCTTCTGAGGTCGATCCCCACGCTGCAGCGCTCGCGCGATCAGGAGCTCGAGCCGATCCCTGGCAATCCTCCGAGCCTCATCAATCGTCCAGCCGGCTGCCATTTCCATCCGCGCTGTGCCTACGCTCGAGCAGAGCATGCGCGCATCGATCCCCGCCTCGACGAGCTGCCGGACGAACCCGGCCATCAGGTCGCGTGCCTGCTCGAGCCGCGGCTGCGACGCCGGCTGTGGGAGCAGCTGAGCTCATGAGCGTGTACCTGGCAGATCCGCCCGCCGCGCGCGAGCCGTTGGTGCAGGTGCGTGGCCTGGTCAAGCACTTCCCGATCCAGCGGGGGGCGTCGTTCCGCCGAACCCGGACAGAGGTCAGGGCGGTCGACGGCGTGAGCTTCGAGGTCGGCCGCGGCGAGACGCTTGGAATAGTCGGGGAGACGGGTTGCGGCAAGAGCACCACCGCGCGGTTGCTCATGCGCCTGCTCGACCCGACCGCCGGCGAGGTGCGCTTCGAGGGCGAGGACATCACCCGCATGAGGGGCGCCGCCCTGAAGGCGGTCAGGAGGGAGATGCAGATGATCTTCCAGGACCCTTACTCATCGCTGAACCCGCGCCGGACGGTCGGCGCGATCGTGGGTGAGCCTTTCGCGGTTCACGGCCTCCACAGGGACAGGGCGCAGCGCAGGCGCCGCGTGCAGGAGCTGATGGAGATGGTGGGGCTGCACCCGGAGCACTTCAACCGCTACCCGCACGAGTTCTCCGGCGGTCAACGCCAACGCATCGGGGTCGCGCGGGCGCTCGCGCTCGAACCGAAGCTCCTGATCGCCGACGAGCCCGTCTCGGCGCTCGATGTGTCGATCCAGGCGCAGGTGCTGAACCTGCTGCGCGAGATGCAGAGGCGCTTCGGGCTGACCGTCGTGTTCATCGCGCACGACCTCTCGGTCGTGCGCTACATGTGCGATCGCGTCGCCGTCATGTATCTCGGCAAGATCGTCGAGATCGGCACCGGCGAGGAGCTCTACGAGCATCCCCGCCATCCCTACACAGCCGCGCTGCTCTCGGCGGTGCCGGTCGCGGATCCTGCGGCCGACCGCGGCGCACGAGAGCTGCTGAGCGGGGATCTCCCGAGCCCGACCGACCCGCCGAGCGGGTGTCGCTTTCACACGCGCTGCCCCAAGGCCCAGGGACGCTGCTCGCTGCAGGAGCCGCTGCTCGCCGCAGAGGGCTCGGGCACGCTCGCGGCGTGCCACTATCCGCTGGCCACCCGGGAGCTGGCCGAGATCGGCGTACGATCTCGGCGATGAGCACCCCCTCACCGGCCGCCGAGGCACAGCAGCTCCTACAGCGACTGATCCGCTTCAACACCGTCAACCCGCCCGGGGGCGAGCGCCCGGCGCAGGAGTATCTGGCGGCCTACCTGCAGCAGGCCGGCTTTGAGTGCGAGCTGTTGGGTGCCGAGCCCGGACGGCCCAATCTCCTCGCCCGGCTGCCCGGCGATGAGCCGGGACCCACGCTGTGCTACCTCGGCCACGTGGACACGGTTCTCGCAGACCCCGCCGCGTGGTCCCACGACCCGTGGTCGGGAGACCTGGAGGACGGCTTCATGTGGGGGCGTGGGGCGCTCGACATGAAGTCCCAGGTCGCGGCCGAGACGGCGGCCGCGGCATCGCTCGCGCGGTCGGGCTGGCGCCCGGCCCGCGGCGAGCTGTTGATCGTGGCCCTCGTCGACGAGGAGACCGGGGGCGAGCTGGGTGCGCAGTGGATCACCCAGACCCATCCGGAGAAGGTCCGCTGCGACCTGCTCGTGAACGAGGGCGGGGGCGCCGTGTTCGAGTACGGCGGCAGGCGCTGCTACGGGGTCTGCTGCGCCGAGAAGGGCGTCTTCCGCTTCACGGTCGCCACCGACGGTGTGGCCGGGCACGCGTCGATGCCCGGAATGGGCGACAACGCGCTCCTGAAGATGGGCCCGGTGCTCGAGCGCCTCGCGGCGCGCCAGCCCTCCTATCGGCTGACGGACGAGCCGCGGGCGTTCCTCGAGAGGATCGGCGAGGACTCCTCCGACCCGGAGGGGTCGGTCGCGCACCTGCGCGCGGCCGACACGCGACTGGCGACGATGTTCGAGCCGATGCTGGGCGTCACGTTCACGCCGACGCGAATCAGGGCCTCGGAGAAGATCAACGTGATCCCCAGCCGCGCCGAGCTGAAGGTGGACTGCCGCGTGCCGCCCGGGCTGGGCGAGGAGGAGGTGTTGCAGGGCATCACC
Source organism: uncultured Solirubrobacteraceae bacterium (assembly GCA_963730575.1). Classification (GTDB taxonomy): domain Bacteria; phylum Actinomycetota; class Thermoleophilia; order Solirubrobacterales; family Solirubrobacteraceae; genus Palsa-744. Next base: position 170,276 of record CAVSSG010000002.1, on the reverse strand, counting down.
GAGGTGCTCGGCGAGCAGGAGCGGCAGGGATTCTCGATTGAGTTCACCGAGCGCATGGTCGGCAACCGCTCACCGATGTCCTCGCCGCTCATGGATGCGATCTCCGAGTGGATCGGCGAGCGCGATCCGGGGGCCGAGGTGGTGCCGGTGATCCTGCCGGGCTTCACCGACTCGCGCCACTTCCGGGAAGCCTTTCCCGACTGTGTCGCCTACGGCTTCTTCCCCCACCGCTACCAGCCGCTGCTCGCGACGGCTCCCCTGATCCACTCCGCCGACGAGCGGATCGACGTGCGCGATCTGATGTTCGCGACGGAGTTCTTCCGGGACCTCGCCGTGCGGGTGCTCGGCTGACGGGACTGCGAGCCTCGCCGCCACTCTGGTAAATCGCCCGGCGAAGCGCCATACTTGGCGTGATGCCAAGGATGGCGGAACTGCTGGAAAGGACCAACGCGGCTGTCACGGCGGCAGTGCGTGGCGTGTTCGAGGTGCCGGCGTCGCGCCTGGCGCATGTCCTGCTCCTGCACCCGCGCGCACCGATCGCAACCGTCGTCGCACCCGTGCCGGCGCCCGCAGCCGTGCACACCTCGATTGCGCAGGAGATCCAGAACTTCGCGCTCGCGTGGGAGCCCGTGGTCGCGGTGCTCTTCTTCGTGGCGATCATCTTCGTGCTCTGGCGCACGCTCAAGGTGATGCCGCGGGTCAAGCCGCAGCAGATCAAGCCGGCCTCCAAGCAGGCGGTGTCCTTCGCCGACATCGCGGGTGTCGACGAGGCCAAGGCCGAGCTGGCGGAGATCGTCGAGTTCCTGCGCGATCCAAAGCCCTTCCAGGCCCTGGGGGCGACCGTGCCGAAGGGAATCCTCTTGCATGGGCCGCCGGGAACCGGCAAGACCCTGTTGGCGAAGGCGGCCGCGCACGAATCGGGCGCGCAGTTCTTCGCCCAGTCGGCGGCCTCGTTCGTCGAGATGTTCGCCGGCCTGGGAGCGGCGCGCATCCGCCGGCTGTTTGCGATCGCCCGCAAGCACGAACCGGCGATCATCTTCATCGACGAGCTCGACGCCGTCGGAGGGCGGCGCGGGATGGACATCTCCGGGGAGAAGGACCAGACGCTCAACCAGCTCCTGGTGGAGATGGACGGCTTCTCCTCGAGTGGACGCGTGGTCGTGATCGCTGCGTCGAACCTGCTCGAGAAGCTCGACCCGGCGCTGCTGCGCCCGGGACGCTTCGACCGACAGGTGTTCGTGATGCCGCCCGACGTGAAGGGGCGGGAGGGCGTGCTCGCGGTGCACACGCGCAACAAGCCGCTCCAGGACGTCGACCTGGGCCTCGTGGCGCAGCAGACCAGCGGCCTGACGGGAGCCGACCTGGCGAACATCTGCAACGAGGCCGCGATCTTCGCCACCCGCCGCGGCGCGCCGACCATCACCACCGCGGACTTCGACTCGGCGCTCGAGCGCGTGATTGCGGGCGTGCAGTCGCGGCGTGTGCTCAACGAGCACGAGAAGCGGGTCGTCGCCTATCACGAGGCCGGGCACGCCCTGTGCGGCGAGCTGTTGCCGTCGGTCGATCGCGTCCACCGGATCTCGATCGTCCCGCGCGGGCGGGCACTCGGCTACACGCTGAACCTGCCGGCCGAGGACCGGTACCTGAAGACGCGCGAGGAGCTGCTCGACTACATGACGGTACTGCTCGGCGGGCGGACGGCCGAGCAGGTGGTGTTCGGCGCGATCACCACGGGTGCGTCCGATGACCTCAAGCGCGTGGCGGACATCTCGCACTCGATGGTGCACGACTACGCGATGGGCACGGCCGGCGTCGGGCGCTCTCCCGACGGGGACGTGAGACTGTCCGAGCGCACGCTTCGCATTCGCGACGAGGAGCGACAGGACCTGATCGAGGAAGCGCGCCGCGCCGCCCAGAAGATGATCGTCTCCCACCGCCGCCAGCTCGACGCGCTCGCGCGGGAGCTGCTCGAGCACGAGGTCCTCGACCGCGACTCGATCGACCGGATCATGCACGGCGTGCCCCGCCTGGAGCGCGCCCCGGGCATCGGCCTGCGCGTGGTCGCCGCAGAGCCGCATGACCCCCCGCCGGTCCCGCCCCGATCGAGCAGCTCGCACCCGCGCAGGACGTCGGCATTCCGGACGCTTCGCGCGAAGGCGGCAGCGGGCGGCTATAGACTCCCCGGGGTGTTCGTCAGGATCGACCACATCGGTGTCGCCGTCGAGCAGATCGAGCCGGCGCTCGAGCTCTACCGCGACCGTTTCCAGTTGCTGGAGGCCCACCGCGAGGTGGTGTCCGAGCAGGGCGTGGAGGCCGTGCTGCTCGACGTCGGCGAGGGCCACGTGGAGCTCCTGGCGCCGCTGGGGCCGCAGACGCCGGTCGGGAGGTTCCTGGCGAAGAAGGGCCCGGGGCTTCACCACGTCGCCTACCAGGTCACCGACATCGACGCCACGCTCGCCGCGCTCTCAGAACAGGGCATGGCGCTCATCGACGAGCGCCCGCGCATCGGCATCCGCGGCTCGCGCGTGGCCTTCATGCATCCCGCGGGCACCGGCGGCGTGCTGACCGAGATCGTCGAACCGTCCGCGGCGAACGAGGGTCACTGATGGCACACTCCGCCAGGCACATCAGCATCGGCTTCCAGGGCGGTCAAGTGCTCGCCCTGCGGGTCGGCGACGAGCAGCTGAGGGCCCTCAACGAGGCGCTTGGCAGCAGCGGCTGGCACGAGATCGACAGCGATGAGGGCCCCGTCCGCCTCGACCTCGCGCAGGTCGTCTACGTGCGCTCGGAGAGTGACGAGCTTCGCGTCGGCTTCAGCGCGTAGGACGTTGCGCTCGCTTGATGAGCGGGTGCTGCGCCTGGCGCGCACCCGTGGACACGACCCCCGCGCAGAGCGCGCCGTGGCCCGGTTCTCGCGCCTGGGCGAGCACGGCGGGCTGTGGCTCGCGATCGGCGTGCTCGGACAGGTGCTCGACGGTCGACGCAGGGCGGGTTGGCGGCGCGCCACGCTGACGGTCGCGGGCGCCTACGCGCTGAACACCGCGATCAAGCCTTTCGCCAACCGCCACCGCCCGCACCTCGCGGGCCTGCCGGCGCTCACCCGCACGCCGACGAGGCTCAGCTTCCCGAGCGCCCATGCCGCCACCTCGTTCGCCGGCGCACTCGGCTACTCGCGCCTGGGCGTCCCCGCGGTGCCGCTCTACGTGCTGGCCGGGAGCCTGTCGTTCTCGCGGCTGTACCTCGGCGTGCACTATCCCTCCGACGTGCTCGCCGGAGCGCTGCTCGGCACGGCGCTCGCCGCGTGCCTCACATCGGCCGGACAGCGCCCCGCCGTGCCCGGGCTCGAGGAGCCCCCGCGGTGAGCACGCGGATCGGGATCGTGGGCATGCCCAACGCGGGCAAGTCATCGCTGTTCAATGCGCTCACCAAAGCCGGAGCCGAGGCGGCCAACTACCCGTTCACCACGATCGAGCCCAACGTCGCGGTGGTGCCGGTGCGCGATGAGCGTCTGGAGCTCGTGGCCCGCACGGTGGGGGCCTCGGAGGTCGTGTGGGACACGGTCGACTTCCACGACATCGCCGGTCTCGTCGCGGGCGCCCATCAGGGCGAGGGCCTCGGCAACCGCTTCCTCGCCAACATCCGCGAGACCGACGCGATCGTCCACGTCGTGCGCGCTCACGGCGACGAGAACGTCGCTCACCCGGAGGGCCGCGTGGATCCGCTCAGGGACATCGAGACGATCGAGACGGAGCTCGTGCTGGCCGACCTCGATCAGGCCGAACGCCGGGTCGAGCGCGTGGCCAAACAGGCCCGGGGCGGCGACCGGGTCGCGGTCGCCGAGGAGGCGTGGCTGAATGCGGTCATCGAGGCGCTCCAGGAGGGCAGGCCGGCTCGGGCGGTGGCGGTGCCCGAGGAGGCGCCCAACGCCGCGCGCGACCTCGGATCGCTGACGAGCAAGCCGGTGCTGTTCGTGGCCAACGTCGACGAGGGCTCGGAGGAGATCCCAGCCGAGATCGCCGCCCATGCCGAGGCCCAGGGCGCACGCGCGGTGGCCGTGTCCTCGCGGATCGAGTCCGAGCTGGCCGAGCTCGAGGACGAGGACGCCGCGGCCATGCGCGCCGAGCTCGGCGTCAGCGAGTCGGGTCTCGAGCGGGTCGTGCGTGAGGCGTTCGCGCTACTCGACCTGATCGCCTTCTTCACCGCCGGCGAGGCCAAGCCGGCCCAGTCGTGGCACCTGCGCCGCGGCCTCACCGCCTGGCACGCCGCCGGCGAGATCCACTCGGACATCCAGAAGGGGTTCGTCCGCGCGGAGGTGATCGGCTGGCGCGAGCTGGTGGACGCCGGTGGCTACACCGGAGCCCGCGAGCGCGGCACCCTGCGCCTGGAGGGTCGCGACTACGTGATGGCCGACGGGGACGTCATCACGGTCAAGTTCACTCCGTAGCGCAGGCTCAGGCGCCGGGTCCCCGAGGCCCGGCCAGTCCCTCGAGGCGATCGGCCAGGCGCCTCATGCCCATCTCCCTCGCGACGCGCGCCCCCCCGGCGAAGTCGGTGACCCGGTCGGCCGGACGCTCTACCTCGATCCGCTGGAGTGTCGCGATCTGCTTGAACGTGCGCAGCAGCTCCTCGTTCTCGCAGAGCGCCGCCGCCGTGCGCGGACGCATGCCGCCCTCCGCGCCCCCGGGCTCATCCGCGGCGGTCTGCGCGCGCGCCGCCGCCAGCACGGCCTCCAGCGAGCCGAACCGACGCAGGAGCTCGGCGGCCGTCTTGGCACCGATGCCCGGCGCGCCGGGCAGCCCGTCGGAGGGGTCACCGCGCATGGCGATGAAATCGGCCACCAGCTCGGGCTCCACGCCATATCGCTCCCGCACCTGCGCCGGGCCCACCTCGAGCGGCTTGCCGCCCTTGCGCAGCTCGACCACGGCCACGCAGTCGCTCACCGCCGCGAACAGATCGCGGTCGCCGGTCAAAAGCAGCGCCCTGCCTGCGCTCTCCTGCTCGACCTGCGCGAACGAGAACATCACGTCGTCGGCCTCGAGCTCCTCGCTGCAGGCAACCGTCCAGCCCAGGCTCCCAAGCAGGATCGGCGCCTTCTGCCATTGCGCGGCGAGTGTCGCGGGCATCTGCTCGCGGTGGGCGTGATAGGGGGGATAGGCCTGCACGCGATAGGCGGCCTGCTCGGCGCCAAGGCACGCCACGACGCCACGCGGCGGGCGCGCCTCGATCAAGGTGAGCAGCGCGTTGACCGTTCCCAGCAGCGCGTTCACCGGTCGGCCCTCGCCGTCGACGATCGAGGAGGGCAGCGCGAAGAACGACCGGTACAGGAGCCACGGGACGTCCGCGATCAATAGCGGGTCGGGCATCGACCCAGGTTAGGGATCGCGCCGTCGCGGTGAGCGCGCCGGCCGCGACGCGGCGACTATCCCGCCTCAGAGCCGCCGGCGAGGGTCGATGGCGGGCGTGCGGGCGCCGGCGTGCCGCCCTGCGGCCCGGTGACGGTCACCCTGCGGTGCCGCCGCGCGGGTGCGCTCCGGGGCGCCGCTGCGCGGACCGAGCTCGGGCTCGCAGGCGACGCGCTCGAGGGCGGCTGTCCGCTCAGGTCGGGCTCCGCGATGACGCTCGCGCCGTGCTTCACGCCGAAGTACGCCCACGAGTCCGCGAGACCCAGGCGAGCCTCCAGTTCGGGGCCGCTCACCGGCGTCGCGCCCGCGCTCCCGAGCACCTCGGCGGACACGATCCGCGGCGAGACCCCCCGCCTGAGGACCTCGATCCCACGGAATTTCCCCTTCACCAGGCCGCTCAGCCGCGCTGCGGCCGTGGCGAAGCTCATGCTCAGCTGCCAGCGGAACGCCGGTCCGGCGTCGTAGGGGTCCGCCACGGCTCTCAACCACGGCTCCGGCGCCGCGCCGAGGAACACGTTCTCCACGTTCTCGGTCATCCCGCCCGAGCTCGCGAAGAAGTACGTGGTCGCGGGCGCCCCCCCGTAGGTGACGATCAGCCCCGCGGTCGCGGCGACCGCGGCGTTCGTCTGCGCGGTTTCCGCGGCGACCCCGCGGTAGACCTGCGAGCGCGTGTCCGAGTACACGTCGAAGCGCGATCCCCCCGCGTGTGCGGTCAGGGCGTACGTGCGGCTCGCGACGGCCTGTGCCTCGAGCGCGGCCAATGGCCAGCTGGACGGCATCTCGGCGGCCACCACGCCCCGCACGTACCGTTCGAGCGGCATCCTCTCCACCTTCGAGCCAATCAGCACCCGCACGTAGCTGCCGACCGGCGCCTGGCCGAGGGCCGTGCCGCTGTAGTAGTGGGCGAGTATCTCCTGGAAGGAGTAGCCGTGCTGGGCGTAGCCGAAGGCGCCGTCCTGGCTCATGCCCACGCCGTGCCCTTCGCCCGCGCCGCTGATCACGAGAGTGGACGCCGTCGCCGGACCGGCAGACAGCGCCAGCGGGGCCGCAAGGGCGGCCAGCGACCAGACGCGAAGGCGGTGATAGGTTGAGCCGATGTTGGGCACTCGCCCTCTTATCGGCAAGTACGTCCGGCGGGCAGAGCGATCGCCGCTGACGGTGCGCATGGGTCCCCGGTCGGGCGCTGCGCCGCGTGGTATGAGGGCTGCACGGTGACTGTCGCCGAGCGCGAGCGTGCGGTCCTCGAGAAGGTCCCTACCGAGCTCTACATCGCCGGTCGCTGGCGCGCCGCCTCCGGCGGCGGCACGCTCGCGGTCGAGGATCCGGCCACCGGACAGCCGCTCGTCGAGGTTGCCGACGCCCAGGAGGACGACGCGCTCGCGGCCCTGGCGGCTGCGGCGGACAAGCAGTCGGAGTGGGCCGCCACCGCGCCGCGCGAGCGCGGCGAGATCCTGCGCCGCGCCTATCAGGCGATCGTCGATCAGACCGAGGACCTGGCGCTCCTGATGACGCTCGAGATGGGAAAGGCCCTCCCGGAATCCCGCGCGGAGATCGCCTACGCGGCTGAGTTCTTCCGCTGGTTCTCCGAGGAGGCCGTGCGCATCCACGGGCGCTACATGGTCAACACGACCGGCACCGGGCGCATCCTCACGATGCGCCAGCCGGTCGGCCCGTGCGTGTTCGTCACCCCCTGGAACTTCCCCACCGCGATGGGCACCCGCAAGATCGCACCGGCGATCGCCGCCGGATGCACGATCGTCGTCAAGCCCGCCCAGCTGACGCCGCTGTCGATGCTCGCCCTGGCCAGGATCCTCGAGGAGGCGGGGCTGCCGGGCGGCGTCCTCAACGTGATCACAGCCAGTCGCTCCGGAGCGGTGATCGGGCCGCTGCTGCAGGATCCCCGCGCGCGCAAGCTCTCGTTCACCGGCTCAACGGAGGTCGGCCGCCGCCTTATCGAGCAGTCGGCCGAGCAGATCCTGCGGGTGTCGATGGAGCTCGGCGGAAACGCGCCCTTCCTCGTGTTCGAGGACGCCGACCTCGACGCGGCGGTCGAGGGCGCGATGGCGGCGAAGATGCGCAACATCGGCGAGGCCTGCACGGCGGCCAACCGCTTCCACGTGCACGAGTCCGTCGCCGAGGAGTTCGCCCGCCGGCTGGCCGAGAGCATGCGCGCGCTGAAGGTCGGCCGAGGCACCGAGCCCGACGTAGACGTGGGCCCGCTGATCGACGAGGACCAGCGTGCGAAGGTCACAGAGCTCGTCGGCGACGCCGTATCCCGCGGCGCGCAGGTCCTGCTCGGCGGCGAGCCGCTCGACGGCCCCGGCTACTTCTACGCTCCCACGGTCCTCGCGCACGCGCCACAGGACGCGCGCGTGTTCAGCGAGGAGATCTTCGGGCCGGTCGCCCCCATCGCCACGTTCTCCTCCGAGGAACAGGCGCTGGCCGCCGCCAACCGCACCGAGTACGGCCTCGTCGCCTACGTCTACACGTGCGATCTGTCTCGCGCGTTCCGCGTCTGCGAGGGCATCGAGGCGGGCATGGTCGGTCTGAACCAGGGGGTCGTCTCAAACGCCGCCGCCCCCTTCGGCGGCGTCAAGCAGTCGGGCTTCGGCCGCGAGGGCGGGTTCGAGGGGATCGCCGAGTATCTCGAGACCAAGTACGTGGCGATGGCGGCGTGAGGGGGAGAGGCGGTAAGGGGGGCTGAAACCGAACAGTCGACCCCACGAGGCCGTGCTTCGCTCGAGCAGCGGCTTTCCCCAGCTCACGCCAACAGGCGCGGTGTGGGTCATTGTGCGCTTATGAGTTCCTGTTCTTCGAAGCCCAGGAGCTTGGTCCTGCCCGTGATCTTGCCTTTCACGGACCCACCCAGGGCTTCCAGTCCGCCCGATCCCGCGCCGAATTCCATAAACGTGGGCTTTGACGCGCTGACACGGCCGTGCTCGAGCGGTGTCGAGCTCCCGCTGAACAGCAGCGATCCTTCAAGCTGGCCGTGGTCATAGCATTCAAGTTTCACTTCGAAGCCTGAGGCATCCCTGACCACACCCGCTTCTTCTTTGCTCGGCGAGGAGCGCCACGGCAGGCCCGTCGCCGTGACCCGCGTTTCGCGGACGCCTGCGATGGTCTTGCATTCCCCGGCGCTCTGCACGCAACCCCAGGTGGTGAAAGCCTCGGTTGGATCGGCGTGCTCGACAGCAGCCGGAGGGCGAGCCCCGCTAGGCCTTACGACGGACAAGCCGGAACGCGTGAGATTTCCTCACACAGGCGAGGTGATAGCGAAGGTACTGGTGTCGGTATCTCCATGTGCAGGACTGCCCCGCTCGTAGGCACTTCACCCTTCCGCCGATGCTCGCTCGGGTGTAGCCATGCCCGCACGTGGCTTGGCGTACCGGACCTGACGACGGCTGGCCCGAAGGAGTCGGTTGCAGCTGCGACGGCGGGGGCGCCGGCGAGCCAGGCTCCGTGTGAGGCACAACATTGAGCGAGAAGATCGGGCTCAAGTATCTCTTCGCCGCGGTTTCAGCTTCGATCTGCCAGTAGTAGGTGCCCGGTTTGGTTGACCAGCCGCTGTATACACCGGCCTCGTCGATACCCGTGTAGACCCCTTCGTTGGCCCCTGTCTCGGATAGCAGCAAGCCTTGCAGACGATCGACGTTGGAGAGCGTCTTACCATCTTTCCCCACAGTGGCGGTAGCGGCGATGTTGACACTGACGGAGTTGAGTCCCGCGATGGAGACTAACGTCCAGCGGATCGGTTCGAATCCACCTTCGTAAATACCCTGTGCCAGCATCGTGGCGCCGTTGGCGGGCGTTACGCTCGTGTAGGGCAAGGGTTCGGGCGCCGGTTTGGCGGCGGCTAGCGCCGGCGCTGCGTTGAGTGCTACGGCAGTCGTGAGGAGGGCGAGCAAGCGCATCATCGGCCGTCGCGTCACTTCGGTGGCCCTCGCTTTCCTGCGGCCTCCTCCCTCCGACAACTTCTTTCCTGCGGGGATGACCGTCCGTGTCATTGTTTCCGGATTAGCATCCATGCCTCTCACCCGAAGACAGTAGCTACCTCGACCGCACTGTACAAGCATTGCTATACGGCTTGCACGAGCGTCATGCGCAGCGCGCGGCAGCCTCGTCGGCCGCCTGGTATCGGGGGAAGGCAACCGTCGCGGGGTAGCAGAGAAGGCGACCACGAGCGGAGGGAAAGTCCAAGGGCAGTGACCGCCCCTAACTGTCCGCAACCACTAACAAGCCACGACATCGAGGGCACAGGCGGTGAGACTGCACAGGCCTCCCTTGGCCGGCCCTGCTGCTTGGGGGCCGGGCGGGCTGTTGGCGCGCGCTAGGGGAAGCCGCTGGCTGGCCGTCACGGGCGAGTGACACAAACGTCCCGGCGGTTGGCGTTCGGTCGGGAGACCCCTACCGCCTATCCCATGCGGTGTGAGGGGGAAGGGCGGTAAGGAGCGCCCAACCGAACGCCGCCCAGTGGATCTGTGCAATCTGGATTCCGTCGAGCCAGTACCCGGAAGAGATGGGGCTGCTTCACACCGTGAGTGCAGACGAGCAGCGCGGTGCCGCCACCGAACGAGACGACCAGCAGCATCGTGCGCGTGTGCACGCTCGCCAAGTATCCTCGCCCAGTATCGGGTCGCCTCGATGGCGCGGCGCGCGGCGGGCGGGTTGACGATGCAGATGGCGAGAGCACCGATCGGCAACGCGAACCAGATGACGTTGTAGACGAGAATTTCGAGTACGCCACCGAGGAGGTGTCGCTGGCTCGCGAGGCGAGCTCTCACGCGCGAGCGCGTAGACAGTCGCAAGACTCGTCGGCCGGATGGTGCTTGCGAGCGCGAGCAGGGCGATCTCGACGATGATGGGTATGGCAGGTCCTTGTCCTATTGCAGAGGTCGCTCAGGTCGCGAGCCGTGCTGTCGTTGAGCCTGGCCGCGGCTCCGGGCCGATTGGCTGGCGCGGCATATCTTCTTGCCTCCTGGCCAGTGGCGCGGATGCGGTATTCACTTCCCGGTTGCGCTCCAAGGCTGCACCGTTTCTGTTGCCATGGCGCGCACGCCAATGCTCAAGCATTTAGCTGTGCTTGCCGACGCATCTGTCGAGTGGCGTTCGCATTTCCCACCAAGGATGACGGTGCGACCTTCTAAGCCCGAGATACGCACGGAGGCGCCGCCGGACGAACCCGTCGACCGGCACGGGAAGGAAACCCGGCGGCTCGGCGGCACGCCAGCGGGGCGGATCGACGATCGGTCAGTCGAGGCGATGCCGCGAAGCGCCGGCGATTCCAGGCACAGTACGCCGAAGCGCAGGGCTCCGAGGCGAACCGCCAGCGGCCAACTAGGCGAGATGAAGAGGGCGGGGGAACGCCTCGGACTCGAGGCCTATCGCGCGATGTATGACAACAGTCTCGAGGGTGTGCTGTTCACCATGCCCGATGGCCGGGTCCTGGCCGCCAACTCTGCGGCATGCGGAATTCTCGGAAGGACCGAGGCCGAGATCTGCGCCCTCGGGCGACAGGGCATGAGCGACCACAGCGATAGACGTTGGGCCCCGCTTCTGGCCGAGCGCCAACGCACCGGTCGGGTGCAGGGGGTGGCCAGGATGATCCGTGGCGACGGCGCCGTCATCGAGGTGGAGATGAGCACCAGGGTCTTCAGCCAGGCCAACGGCGAACGGCGTACGTGCACCACCATCCGCGACGTCACCGAGCGTCTGAGGCTGGAACGCGAGCTTGTGGAGATGGGCGCACGACTGCGCGAACTGGCGTTGACCGACGAGCTCACCGGACTGCGCAACCGCCGAGGCTTCCTGGCCATCGTCTCTCAGATGCTCGACGTGGCCGAGCACCAGAAGGCTGCGGCCCACCTCTTGTTCCTCGACGTTGACAACCTGAAGCAGCTGAATGACGATTTCGGTCACGACGCAGGGGACGCTGCAATCGGCGCCGTGGCTCGAGCTCTCAGCCGTTCGCTCAGGCGTGAGGACGTTGTGTCACGGATCGGAGGTGACGAGTTCGTGGCACTCATCCTCGGGCTGGACGAGTCGGGCCGCGACGCAATCGAGGCTCACATCCGGGAGTGCCTGTGCGCCGAGTCCGCCGTTGCCGGCCTCGACCGGCCTGTCGAGGTCTCCACGGGATGGGCTGTGCGAGCCGCGGACCGGGCGACGGTAGAGGACCTGCTCGCGGATGCTGACCGCGCGATGTATCGGGCCAAGAAGGGCGATGCACCGACCAAGAGCCCGAGCACTGATCAGCCGGGTGCGTCAGACTCAAGTTCGGCCAGGCCCGAAGCGGGCTGTGGCGGTTCAGGGTCCAGCCCATCGAGGACCTAGAGGGTCATTTCGTCCCCTTCGAGGTAGGAGGCTTGCGCGCGGCCACGAACTGTGCCAATCCGGACACGCGCTGCTCAACGTCGGTGAGGCCGCGGACGCGCAGTGCGACCGTGAGCTCGCCGCGGCCGAACATCCGCACGCCTGTGGCGCTCCTGACGAACGGGCTGGTGACGGCCGCGGGGAGCGGACCGCGGTTGCAGCTCGCAAGCAGCGCGACACGGCCGCCCGGGGCGAGCACGCGCGCGATCTCATCCATGGCTCGCATGGGGCGCTCGATCAGATACAGCGCAGCGAAGCAGCAGATCGCGTCGAAGCTGGCGTCGCGGAAGGGTAGCGCGCAGGCGTCCGCCCGCAGGTAGGCGACGTTGTCGGCGTCGGTGTCCTGCACCGCGCGGCCCAGCATCGACCTGGATGCGTCGAGGCCGACTACCAGGCCGTCACCCGCGGCGCGGGCGAAGCTGCGCGTGAAGTTGCCCGGTCCGCAGCCCACGTCCAGCACCCGCTCGCCGCCGGCGAGGGCGAGCATCTCGAGTGCGATGCGATGCTCATCGCGCATGCCGGGCCCCCTCGCGCCCATCAGCAGGCGTCCGCCGAGCGGGCGCCACAGCCGCTCGTAGATCAGGGGCAGCGCGCGGCTGTCCATCCACCGCTGTCCCGGGTGCGGGCCGGTCGGGTCCTCCTCGCCGAGTAGATCGAGGTAGCCGTCGCGCAGCTGCGTACGGCCCGGCCGGCGTGCCGGTTGGAAGAGACGAAGTGTGCGATCGATCGTCGCGGTGGCGGATACGGCGCTCATGGCAACTGCTCCCCGATCGGTCCCGCGCGTCCGGGCGAAGGCGCCGATCGGAAGCCCGGCCCCCTCGCGACTACGCTACTACGATGCCGCCGGCACGCGGTCAAACTCGACAGAGGAGGCAGAATTGTCCACTCGGATCGTCTTCCACGGAGGCAGCGAGGTCCTCGTCGCCCAGGACGAGGAGGACGTCGTCCACGCCATACGGCGCGACCACCCCAACCCGGTGACGCTCGAGAGCACCACCGGTGGGCCGCTGCACGTCAACTGGGACCACGTCGCTTTCATCGCGGAGGTGCTGGCCGGACCGCCGAGTGGTGAGTGACCGCATGCCCGTAAGGGCCGAGGAGCTACGGCGCCAGCCGGAGCCCCCCGCGCGTCCGGGTCCTGTCGCTCCCCTGCCTTCATGGGGGCGACGGGACCACCGGGCAGCTCACCCGCGTGTCAGGCGATCGGACTGTGCACCTTCGGCGTTCTCGGCGTCGATGACGGCCCAGGCGATCCGCTGTATGAACTGAGCAGCCGCGTGCTCGGTGTCGAGATGCACCGAGCAGATGCTCTCGTCGAGCAGCAGCGGGCCTTCCAGCGGCATCGGGTCGAGTCGTCCAATCGGCTCGGTCGTGACGATGATTCTTGCCATGACGCGTTTCCCTTCCTAGCTGTGTGTGTCGACCGCGCCGGCACACACCTCCACGCCTCCCCGAGGGCGGAACCCATCCTTGAATGTGGCCGCGAGCGACCGTGTCCGGAACGATGCCACTCCGTGAGCGGGCCAGGTTGTGCCATCGCGCATTTTCCGAGAGAAGCGGGGCGCAGACCGCCTGGTTTGTACCCCGGCGCGCCGTCCGGCGGCAACTCGGGGCGACGGCTAGCCTCTGGCCGGGCTATGCCCGGGCCTGCGCGTCACGTTCCCGGCGCCCCGCCGCCGCGCGGTCGATCTGCTCACCGACGGCCGGCATCTGCTCGCGCACCTCGCGCATGAAGTGCGCGGTCAGCTCGATTGCGCGTAACGGCGAGGTGGCCACGACGCTCGCCGTGCGCTCCCCCCGACCTCGAGCACGCTCACCGAGCAGGTCGCCCGGGCCCATCTCGTTGATGCGAGAGCCATCCTTGAGGACCTCGGCGGTGCCCTCCTCGAGGATCAGGACCTCATACCCCATCTCGCCCTGGCGCATGATCGTCTCCCCGGGCGAGGCTCTGACCTCATCCACCATCCGGGCCAGCATCCGCAGCTGCCCCGGCGAAAGGCCTTCGAAAAGGCCGACCTTCGCCAGGCGGCTCGCGCCGTCGCTGCCGATCCTCCTGCGCCGCATCGTGCGCGCATCGTTGAAGACCTGCCCGGCGGGTGTGGCTCGGCGGCAACCGGGCCGCTCGTGCGAGCCGGCGGACGAGCCGGCGGAGTAGCCTTGCGCGTGTAGGCCGCACCAAGGCTGTGCAGTCCACGGCCAGCGGGCTCCGAGGCGGACGGAGGCGGGCATGGGTCGGAGATCAGAGCACCACGTTCACCCCGGCATCCGGAGGCGCCGAGCCCCGGCGCTTCTCGCGGTCCTGGCGGTGTCCTGTGCGGCCTGTACGTTCACCGCCGCCCCGGCATGGTCGGCGGGCTCGCCGGCGCGGGGCGCCCACCGCCACTACCCGTGCAGCAAACCGAACAGCGCACACGTCCCCTGTTACTTCTCCACGCCGAGCGCCAACATCCGGTGCGAATGGACTCCTGCCTCGGACAGCGTCGCATGCGAGCTTCTCGCCACGCGGCGTGCCTACCGGCTCGGTCCGCAGGGCAGGGCCAGGGCCGTCAAGCTGAGGCTCTCGCGGCGGGGCGAAACGCTGCCGAGCTCGCACTTCCAGCTGGTGTTCCCCCAGAAGCTCTCCTGTGAAGACACGAGCACCACGATGACCTGCAACCAGGACGAAGGCTTCGGCTTCTTCAAGCTCGGCCCCGGTCTAGCCCGCAGCGGGTAGCGCCGCGGAGCCGAGCCCGGTCGCGCGCACGTGTCACACGTGCCAGTCCTCGGGCCGCACCAGCTCTCTCAGGAAGCCCCTGCCGAGCACGCTCAGGCCCAGCAGCGAGCCGAACAGCACCACGGCGTCGATGCTCTCACGGCCCTGCTTATTCCAGTAGTCGTCTTCGAGGTTCAGCCACAGGGCGAACTCGTCAAGCGTCAGCGCCGCGCCGGCCCCGTAGACCGCCGAGGTGATCCGCGACCCGAGGCGCTGCTGGTCGGTTCCGACCTCGAGCAGCCACAGGTAGCCGACCGTGAGCAGACCGGTGATGCCGAACGTCATGTGGTGGATGTGCCGCCCGCCGGGGGTGATGTTCCGGAACGGACCCCGTTCGGCGCGAATCGCGTGGGTGATGGCTCGCACGGTCGCGAACGTCACGAAGAAGGCGCCGGTCGAGAACAGCTGGCGCTCCTTGCGCCGCTCGCCGAAGTGCTTGTAGTAGAGCCTGCGCAGATGCTCGCCGCGAAATCGTCGCGAGGACGGCGGTTGAGGCTGCGCGGTGGGCGCCAGTGCTGATCCGTTGGCCGCCATGGGCAGCGCATACCCTAGCCGCCGGCGCCCGCATTGGACGCCCGGTTGGCTGAATAGAGTCCGCGTGGCGATGTGCCGCCGCCTCCTGCCACTCACCGGTCCGCTCGTCCCGATCCTCTTGGCCTCGATGCTCTTGGGCTGCGGCAGCTCTTCGCAGGGCAACGGCATCGCCGAGAAGACCCCCGGCGAAATCCTCGCCAGTGCCAAGGTGCTGGCGGACGATGCGAGCTCGGCTCACGTCTTCGGCTCGATCACGAGCGCCGGCTCGCCGATCGCGCTCAACCTGTATCTGCACGCGAAGAGGGCCCGTGGGGAGATCTCGGAGAACGGGCTCCCGTTCGAACTGATCCGCGTCGCCGACGCCGTCTACATCAAAGGAAGCAACGCCTTCTACCGTCACATCGCGGGCCCCACCGCTGCGCAGTTGCTCCAGGGGAGGTGGCTGAAGGCGTCGGCCACCAGCGGAAGCCTAGCTTCGGTGGGCTCGCTCACCGATCTGCGTCAGCTGGTCGACGCTACGCTCACAGGGCACGGGGCACTGGTCAAGGGCCCCACGACCACGGTGGCCGGGCGGAGGGTGATCGCCCTCACGGACCCCTCGGAAGGAGGGACCCTCTACGTGGCCACGACCGGCCCGCCGTATCCGGTCGAGGTCACCAAAGGCGGCGCAGCTGCTGGCCAGATCTTGTTCGACGACTGGAATTACCCCGTCCTGGTCACGCCCCCGGCGGACGCGATCGACATCACGAAGCTCGAGTCCGGAGGCTAGCCGGGACCAGTCGGTCCGGTCATGCGTCCAGCGTCCTCCGGTGCGTTCAAGCCACAGCGTTCCGGTGACGATGCCTGCGGACGGACGATAGCTGCACCCGGACAGGACGTAAGCGGGCAGGACGTAAGAGTTCAAAGTGAAGGGCGCCACCCAAGCGAGCTTTCGAAGGCCCGCCCAGCGCGGGGTGGTTCTCCCTCACCCTGGTACCGGCGATCGCAGGCCCGTCGCTCGGGCGCCCAGGGCTCCGGTGCCGCGCACCGGGAGCGATTTCCCAGGATGGCGCACAACTAACCTCAATCGCTTCAACAGCCGATTAGGCCCTGTGGGAAGCGAAAGTCACACACCTTCGCTTGCCTCGAGCCCGGTCGCCGGCGCCGGGCAGCGAGGACCCGGATCCCCTGCGAGCCGCGCGGCCCGCCATCTCGCCTACGCGCCCTGGGCCCTGCTGGGCGCAGGCGCCGCCGTGGGAGCCGTCGTGGCCGGAGCTCCGGCAGTCATCACCGCCTGCGTGGTCGTGCTGGCATGTGCGGCCGTGCTGCTCGGGTGGCGCCTCGGCGAGAACGCCCGCATTGCGCTCGAACAGGAGATCGACGGTCGCTCCGACGAGCTCAAGAGAGCGCTGAACGAGCTCGAGATCGCACAGGCCGAGACCGTGCGCCGGCTGTCCATGGCGGTCGAGTTCAGGGACGAGGACACGGGCGCCCACATCGAGCGGATCGGACGATTCTCGACGTTGCTCGCCGAACAGCTCGGGATGGACCCGGAATTCTGCGAAAAGCTCAGCTACGCCGCTCCGCTGCACGACGTGGGCAAGGTGGCGATTCCCGACTCGATCCTGCTGAAGCCCGGCCCGCTGACCGCCGCGGAGCGTGCGATCGTCGAGACCCACGCAGAGGAGGGCCACCGGCTCGTGGGGGGCTCCTCCTCCTCGATCCTCGACATGGCGGCGACGATCGCGCTGAGCCACCAGGAGAAGTGGGACGGGAGCGGCTACCCGCGAGGGCTGGTGGGCGAGGCAATTCCGATCGAGGGGCGCATCGTGGCCGTGGCGGACGTGTTCGACGCGCTTACAAGCGATCGCGTGTACCGCAAGGCGTTCCCCGTGGAGGACGCCCTGAAGATGATGCGTGAAGAGCGCGGCCACCACTTCGATCCGATGGTGCTCGACGCCTTCATGGAAGTGCTCGACCAATTTGGTCCAGAAGCCCGCAACCCAGTCCCGGTCGATCCAGCGGTGCTCATGCAGAGCACGCTCGAGACCTACGCGGCCGCGCTCGAGCGCGGCGATGCGGAGATGGCCGAGGGCTCGATCGCCGCGGCGATCGAGGACGGACTCCCACCCACGGGTCTTCACGCCGAGGTGATCGCCCCCGCGCTGCGTCACATCGCCGAGCTCACCGAAGCGGGCGAGATCGACATCGACCGCGAACAGCGCGCGCTCGGCATCACGCGCCGCGTGCTCGCGACCCTGTATCGGTACATGCTCGCCGGCACCGTGCCCCCGCGCGAGAGGGTCCTGCTAGCGGTCCTTCGTGGGGACCCGCACACGCTCGGGCTGCAGATGGTTCGCGACCAGCTCGCGGCGGCGGGGTACCAGGCGACATTCGAGACCGATCTGACGGTCGAGCAGCTACTGGCCGAGGTGGAAGGTCAGTCTCCCGCCCTCGTCGTCCTCGGCGCAACCGATCCGGCGGTCGCCGGCGCGGTGGAGCGTGCGGTCAAGGAGCTCCGTGCGAGCCGTCCCGAGGTTCCCATCATGCTCAGGGGTGGCGCACTGGGCAAGGCTCTCGCAGGAGATCAGAGCACCATCAGGGTGCTCGAGCGCATAGACGAGTCGGTCAAGGCCGTCGAGGACCTGCTCGCCGTGCCTGTTCCGGTGCCGTCGCTGTAGATTGCACGGCGTGAGTTCCCAGGCGATCGTGACCGGCGGTGCGGGCTTCATCGGCTCACACGTGGTCGACGCCCTGCTCGGTGAGGGCTACGGGGTGACCGTGGTCGACGATCTCTCCTCGGGCGATGCCGACCGCGTGGCAACGGAGGCGGAGCTGCGCCAGCTCGACATAGTCGACCGCGACGCTCTCGAGACGGTCTTCACGGAGGTGCAGCCCGCGGCGGTCTTCCATTTGGCGGCCCAGGCGAGTGTGGTGGCCTCGGTGGAGGACCCGGGGCGCGACTGCGACGTGAATGTCAAGGGCACCCTCAACGTGGTCGTCGCCGCCGGCAGATGCGGCGCACCCGTCGTCTTCACCTCGACCGGCGGAGCGCTGTACGGCGACGACGCGCCGATGCCGACGAGCGAGGATCGGATTCCCGAACCGCTGTCGCCCTACGGCGCGTCGAAGTGGGCGGCGGAGGCCTATGTGAAGACCTGGTCGCTGTCCACTGGCGTACCCCACGCCGTGTGCAGGCTCGGCAACGTCTACGGACCGCGACAGAACCCGCACGGGGAGGCGGGCGTGGTTGCGATCTTCGCCCACCACCTCCATACCGGCCGTGCCCCGAAGCTGTTCGGGCACGGGAAGCCGACACGGGACTACGTCTACGTCACCGACGTCGTGAGCGCGCTGCTGGCCGCGTCGGGGCGAGCCGGCGCCTACAACATCGCGACGGGCGTGCAGACCGACGTGATGACGGTGTGGAGCAGGCTGAGGGAGATCGCCGGCTCGCAACTAGAGCCCGAGCTGGCCGACCTGCGTCCGGGAGAGCTCGAGCACAGCTGCCTGGACAGCAGCCTGGCCGAACGGGAGCTGGGATGGCGACCGCAGGTGCCCATCGCCGAGGGCCTGCGCCTGACCTACGATGCGCTCGTCGAGCAGTTCGACCGCGTGTAGACGGTCATTCCGCACGAGGCGCCCGGGCAGCCCGGCCCGCGGGGAGAGCCGCTAGCATCGATCGGCGCGGCGAGATAGCTCAGTTGGTAGAGCACACGACTGAAAATCGCTGTCTCGGGCACGGCACTCGGCCTCGTTACCACCCCTGTCAAGGGACCTTTCGAGCGGTCTGGCACGTGCTCGGCCGCCCAGGGTGGGCCCACAGGTGGGCCTATGAGAGAGCACCCGACTCGTAGGCCCACCCGACCCGCGCGTTGTCGCGGGTAACGGGCCTGCAGTGGCGATCCCGCTGGCGTCAACGTCGTCGCCGTGGCTCGGGAGCCACCAAGACGACGCCGAGCGTGAGCACGCGAATCGTTTGGCCCCCCAACATGTCATCGCCGCTGGTGGATGCACGGTCCGTGGCCACTCAAGCGAACGATGAGATTGGCCGAGAGATTCTCGGATGGCCAGTCCCGACCTGTTCGTCATAGCTGCCTTCCTCGGCCTACCGCTCGTGACGTTGGCGCACGAGCTCGGCCACGCCGGGGCTTCGATGTCGTTCACTAACGGGCCTGTTGAGGTCTACGTCGGTCGTACGGACTGCGCACTAAGGTTTCGCGCTGGACGGCTGCGCATGTCGTTCTCCCCGATCGGCGGTGGAGGTCTCTGTCGATCGTCCAGGCGTGGCATGTCGAGAGAGCAGGTGCTAATCAGAGTCCTCGCAGGGCCGGGCGTGAATGTGGGACTTGCGATGGTCGCATGGCTCGTCGGCAACGCCGTGACCGGGAGCTTGCGCGCGGTGCTCTTCACGCTCGCCGCAATCAGCGCCCTGCAGATCCTCAACCTGATTCCCCGCTGGGGCGTTTGGGGTCCGCTGCACAAGGGCGTCCCTTCTGACGGGCTCCAGGCACTCTGCCTGATACGCCGACGACCGCTTCCGCCGCCGCCCACGACTGTCACGGCACACGGGCTCAAAGATCCTGTCGGCTGGTCGCAGGCGATCGGGATGGTGATCGTTCTCGGTGTCGGAGCGCTCCTGGCCGCGCGGGCAATACCCATTGATGCCGTGTATGTCTTCGCCGGTCTGGCACTGCAGCAGCTTCTCGACGCACGCGCGCCGAGGCTCAAGCCCGCCGGGCACGCGCGCTCGGCCTCGGTGGGCGATGAGCCGATGAAGATCTGCCCCAGCTGCGGGGCCGAGATCCGACAGGCTGCCCGGCTCTGCTACTGCTATCACTCCTTCGACCCGCAACCGCTGCACACACCGACGACCGGCCCTCCCGCGCGAAAGTCGAGGCAGTCGACCGGCCATCTCGGGCGCATCGTGCTGTACGGGATCGTGCTCGTGATAGTGACGATCACGCTCGTACTCGTCCACAACGAGCTCACCTGCGGGCGGCGCGCCTGCAACGTGCCGGCACAATCGGCCGTACCGGGGGGCGAATAGCGGCTGTCCACTAGGTCGGTGCCGCTACCCCCGGCCGCCCACGGAGGTGGTTGGGAGCCTCTCAGTCGGCCGGTTTGCAGGGCTTTTAGAAGTCCTACGGGATATGCGCACAGACCCCCGAAAGGGCGGCCTCCTCCAGGGCAGCCCAACTGAGGGTGCGGTGGGCGAAACCCCCTGGGATTGTCTTGCGACCCCAAGCACTGGGTTGTGGTCCAGGCGGTCGGGGGTTCGAGTCCCCTCGCTCACCCTGAAGGCATTCCCTTTAGATAAGCCAAACTATGGCACTTGCGGGCGGGCGGGCCGCCGTGCTTGGGGAACAATTGGGGAACAATTTCTCTCGAAGCGCTTGTGGATTGAAGCCGAACGCCAACCGTGTACAGGTGCGACGCCTCATCCATTTGAGGCGCTGGCAAGGGCTCCGCGAGGGTGCTGTCTACCCGCGGCTAACGCACGCGGCCGTCTGGAGGGCCAAGAAAGGCTTCGATGGCCGCCCACGCCGCGCCGTGGGTCAACGGTCCGAGGCGCAGGGTCCATCCGTCGGTCAACTCCTGTCGAACGGTGGCCTGGAGGTGTGCGCTCTCAAGGTGTCGCCGCTGCGCTTCGGCTCGCTCAAAGCCCGTGGCACCCTGGTAGGTGCCATCCACGCCGTAGCGGCCACCCTCGATCGGCCAAACCGACATCCGATCGGGCGCGAGGACTGGTCCTGTTTCTGCTGGTAGCGCCACAAGCACCCCATCGGCACGTGGGTGCGCTGGAATGAGCGAGAACTGCGGCTCTGCGAGTCCAGAGAGCAGGGCTGGGGGCCGGGCGGTCGCAGGTTCAAATCCTGTCTCCCCGACTAGATTAGGGCTGGTGCAGCGAGATGCAGCAAGGTGCAGCAAGAGCACAAAAGCCCTGCTAATTATGCTACGCCAGTAAGCGTTCAGTTGGTTGGGGGACATGATCCCGGCGCGTCGAATCCCTATGCGTGGAGCGCTCTGAAGCGGAGGCGATCTACGACGCCGGACGCGAGGTCGTGGTCGAGGTGCTGCTGCGGATGGACGAGCAGATCCGCAGGCTGGAGGCCCGTGTCGCTCGTCAAGACGAGCGGATCGCCCAGCTCGAGCGGCGGCTGAACCGCAGCTCGCGGAACTCCTCGTCTCCGCCGAGCTCAGATCCGCCCAACCGGACGTCCGAGCGCGGCAAGGACCCATCCGGGCGCAAACGCGGTGGCCAGCCCGGTCACGAGGGGCGCGGACGGGATCTGTTGCCGGCGTTGGCGGTGGACGAGGTGATCGAGCACTGGCCCTCGCGCTGCGGTTGCGGACACGTCTTCGGCGAGCAGGAGCACGACCGGGCTGGAGAGCCAGTCGTTCACCAGATCGAAGAGCTACCCGAGCTGACCGTGAGAGTGATCGAGCACCGTGCCCAGCGCCTTTGCTGCCCGCGCTGTGGGCGCAGATCTCGTGCGCAGCTGCCGCGGGAGCTCACTGCGAGCTCCTTCGGTCCCCGCCTTCAGGCAGCGCTCGTAGCGCTCTCGGTGCGCAACCGTGTCTCCCGTCGTGACGTGGTCGAGCTCGGCGAAGAGCTTTTCGGTGCCCGCCTGTCGACGGGAAGCGTCGATACCCTCCTCACCCGCGCCAGCGAAGCGCTCGCCGAGCCCTATGAGGACCTGCTCGGGCGGGTTCGCGATGCGGGGGCGCTCAACGCGGATGAGACGGGCTGGCGCACCGCCGGAGAGCGCCGCGCGCTGTGGGGCCTTTTCACCAGCCGTCACGCCTTCTTCCAGGTCGCGCGGGACCGTCACGAGGACCACGCCAAGAGCCTGCTCGCCGACACCCAGGCGGTCGTCACCTCTGACCGCTGGTGGGCATACCGCAACCTGCCTTTGCGCCGCCGCCAGCTCTGCTGGTCTCATTTGCAGCGCGACTTCGTTGCCCATGCCGAAGGACTCGCCGCCGAGAAAGAGTTCGGCGAGCACGGCCTTGAGCTCTCACACGAAGTGTTCTCGGCTTGGGAGACCTTCCAACACACCCACGACCGGCGCGAGCTCAAGCGCACGATCACCCGGCTGGCACGCACCTACAAGCCGATCATCGCCAGCTACGCCGCTAAGCGAGCTCGCAACAAACGCTGTCGCGGCATGGCGCGCAACCTTCTCAAGGCCTGGCCCGCGCTCTGGAGCTTCGCTAAACACGACGGCGTGGAGCCAACGAACAACCACGCTGAGCGTGGCCTTCGCGGCGCAGTCATCTACCGCAAGCTCTCCCTCGGCACCCAATCCCAGGGCGGCGAGCGGCGCATCGAGCGACTGCTCTCCGCCCACACCACCTGCCGCCTACAACACCGCTCGCTCTACGACTACCTCAGCGAGCTCCTCACCGCCCACGCACGTGGCGACCCACTGCCACTGCTCGCCTGACCAGCGACCCACTGAACGCTTACCTA
The DNA here is from genome assembly GCA_963730575.1 of uncultured Solirubrobacteraceae bacterium. Taxonomy (GTDB): domain Bacteria; phylum Actinomycetota; class Thermoleophilia; order Solirubrobacterales; family Solirubrobacteraceae; genus Palsa-744. Next base: position 147,763 of record CAVSSG010000002.1, on the reverse strand, counting down.
CGCCAGGGTGCAACAGGGTGCACGGTGGACCCTGGCTGACTCGACCTGTCTAGGGCCTATCGAGTGCAAACCGAGTGCAGGTTGCGCTCGAAACGGAGAGGGCGGCGACGCTCCATAGGGTCTAGCGGCGCGGATCGAACCACATGGCAGTCGCAGGGGGGCTCCCGGGGTTTCGAGCTGGTCGCGATGGGGGTAACGTTCCGCAACTGGGCTCGGCACGAGCTCCTTGCGAAGAATCCATCAGGTCACCAACGAGCCTGGAGGGCTGAGATGCAGGTGAAACCGATTTCAACTAGGAACGAATACGCGTCGCTTGACCGCGCTCGCTGGCGCTTGGCCGCCGTTGGTTTGACGATCGCGGCGTGCTGCGTGGCCGGGATAGTCGGACCGTCTGTGGACGGTGCCTACGGCCATGGCGGACCGACGCAGGACCACAACTACGGCGGCCATGGCTACGGCGGCGGTCGAGGCGGCATCTTCGGCCGCCGCGGCTTTGATCATCGTGGCCGCCATCATGGGCCGCCACCCCAGGCCGAAGGCGTCCAGCCGATCGCGACGGGTCTCAACCAGCCTAAGAAGCTGACGGTGGCCCCCGACGGGAGCGTGCTTGTCGCTCTCTCCGGGGATGGCGCCCCTTCGAGCAATTGCGTGGGAAGCGGCGAAGAACAAGAATGCCTGAACCAGTCGGGGGCGATCGACCGCATCACGCCCTGGGGACAGGTCAGCACCGTGCTGGGCGGCCTGCCCTCCGTCTCTTCCGGAGGTACTGCGACGGGCCCCGCAGAGGCTCGCTATCTCGATGGCGCCTTGGATGTCCTCTTCCAGGACAGTCTCGCTCCCACGACCCATGAACAGCCCTTCGGGCCCGAAGGAGCCTTCCTCGGAGACCTGGTGCGCTTTCCTATTGGTGGATCACCGATGATCCAGGCTGCCTTCGGTCCGTTCGAGGCCCTGCACAACCCGGACAATGGGGCGGGCACGTTGTCCGAACTCGGGCTGGAGGAGCCAATCGACAGCGACCCCTACTCGTTTGTCCCCTACCACGGAGGGTTCGCGGTCGCAGACGCGGCGGCCAACGACCTGCTATTCGTCTCGCGGTCGGGTGAGATCTCGGTGCTCGCCGTCTTTCCGCCGATTCCCGAGACGTTCCCGCCGGGCTTCCTGGGACCGAGCCAGACAGAACCCTTCAAAGGGACGGCGCAGGCCGTGCCGGACTCGGTGGCGGTCGGGCCCGACGGCGCCCTGTACGTGGGCGAGCTGGGAGGGGAGCCGTTCGAACCCGGTACCTCTGACGTGTACCGGCTCGTCCCCGGGCAGGCGCCGACGGTGTACGCGAGCGGCTTCACGGCGATCGGTGACATTGGCTTCGATTGGGCCGGCCGTCTACTCGTGCTCGAGATCGACCAGCAGGGGCTGAACAACGCCTTCGAAGCAGAAGGGCTGCCTTCGCCCGGCGCCATCATCGGTGTGCATCGCGACGGCTCGCAGCAGGTGCTCGCCTCTACGGGCCTCGAGTTCCCGACCGGCCTGGCGGTAGGGCCATGGGGATCCGTGTACGTCTCCAACTACGGCGTACTCCCCGCCACCGGAGGTCCTGACGGACTGAGCGGCCAGGTCGACCGTGTGGGTCTGCCGGCCTCCTGGCTGAACAGCTGGGGGTAGCGAGAAACCAGAAGTGCAAAGGGTGAGGGTCGTCGCGCTGGCGGCGGCCCCACACCCACCCTGAACTTAGGAACGCGGGGATTGCGTCCGCTGACCCGAGTGGAGGCCGTGCCGCGCGGTCGCGCGTGTGCGAGATCGGCCTCTGTCCGTGCTCGCTCGCACCGCTCGCTTCCCTTGCGATTCCGGGACTCCGGGTGGGCGTCGCGCTCATGGCCGCAATGGAGGATCTCCGACCGCGTCGTCTGAGGTCGGCAGACGCTCGCTCACGCCCGGCAAAGCAGTCGTGATCAGGTCGTCAGCCTCGGCGCCCCCGCCTCGTCGTGGATGTCGCGCAAAGATTCGCGGCCACGGTGACAACGAGGTTGTGGCGATGATCGCCCGGCCCGCGGTCTGTGTTTGTCGGACCGTCGGTGCTACCCGCGGCACCCTGGCCTCCGGGGCGCCCTTTCAGGCCGTTGCGAGGGCCATCCGGCGCCTGTGGAGCTTCAGCAGGTTGTGGGTGGCGGTGATCAGCCGCCATTCCGAGAGCGCGGCGGAGTCCCCTCGTCGCAGGAACTGATCGATGCGCCGGTTGTGCTTGGTCTGTGCGAACACGGGCTCGACCATCGCCTTGCGTCTTCGGTAGAGCCCGCCGCCGTAGTCGGTTTCAAGTGTCTTTCGCATCGATGCGTAGCGCCCGCCATCCCATCCAGGGCGTGGAGTGCTGCGCTTGCCGGCGTCCGGTGGGATCAGCACCTGGACATGCTCGTTCGCCACGACGTTGTCCATCTGCTCCTCGTTCCAATAGCCCGAGTCGGCGAGCGCGACCCCGGGGGTCTCTGTGACACCGATCGCTTGGAGTTCTCTCTTGGTCGCCTTGACCATCGGCTCGAGGTGCCCGAAGTCCGGGGAGCTTGCGCTCACCTCGGCGGCGAGCACGATCTGCTCCTCGTTCACAACGGCCTGGGTGTTGTAGCCCTGGGTGTAGCTGCGCGGGGTCTTCACGTTGCGCGAGTCCGGATCGGTCGTGTTGATCTTCCCCGCGGGGGTATCGGGCGGCTCATATGGCTTTGCCGGGCGGCCGAGCCGCCGGCCCTGGGTGTCCCGTCCGTGTGCGCGGTAGTGCTCGTAGGCCTCGTTGGCGTGGCGCTCGACCGAGAGGTCAAGCTGTAGGCGCCGCTCTGCCTCCAGTAGCCGGTCGGCGCGCGAGCGGGCGATCGGCTTGGCCTCGCGGCGACGGTGCTCATCGAGCTGGTGGCGGGCCTCGCGCAGCCATCCCTCGCGGCCCCCTTGGCGCGCGACGATGGTCTCTGAGTCGAGTTCGATCTTCACCTCGGCAGCCTCTGCCTCGCCGGCCTGTTCACGCTCGAGTTCGAGCTTGCGCTTCGCCTCTTGAAGGGCGGCGCGGCGGCCCTCTGCGCTCTGCAGGTGCTCGGGCAGCTCATCGCCACGGGCATCCCCGTAGAGCTCATCCTCCGCCGCGTCGATCTCTGAAGCCTCTTTGATGATCTCCCTCGCGAGCTGCTCGTAGTCGAGGTTTGAGTGATGCGAGGCGTTGGCGTGCACCTTCGTTCCGTCGATCGCGATTACCCCGACCTTCACGAGGCCCGCCTGCTTGCACAGTCCGAGCACCGAGCTGAAAAGCTTCCCCAGCGCGTCCTCGTGGCGGGCGCGGAACCTCGCAATCGTCGCGTGATCGGGCTTCTGCTGGGCGGCGATCACCCGGTAGGCGACATCCTCCACGCACTTGCGCTCGATCCCCCGCGATGAGCGTTCGCCCCTCGCGTAGGCGTAGAGCAGAAGCGAGACCACTTGGGCTCAAACGCCGCCCGCCCCCAGCCGTCTGTGCGGTAGGAGCCATAGAACGCCGAGAGATCCATCTGCTCGACCGAGCCCAGCAGGAACCACGCCAGGTGGTCCTCCGGCAGCCAGTCACGCGGGTCTGGGGGCATCAAGAACGGTTGCTCACGATCGCACGCCAAGAAGTTCATAGCCATGCGACAAATGGTCTTGAACTGCTCGGACGGAGCAGGCAGTTTGTGCGACACCCACCGTCCAAGGCGAGCGTGAACACCGCGCTCGCTCGGACTCTCGCTCATCCGCGTAAAGCGGGCGCGAGCGGACCGTTGCCGGGCGCGCTCGGCACTCATTCACTGGGTGCCTCCTCTGTGGGCTGAGATCCGCGAAGACCCGACCGCAGGATCCGAACCGACGCGAAGGACTGCCGGGGGCTCGGCGAATATCCCGCCCAGACGCTTCCTAGTGCGTCGTCGCCGAGAACGGAAGCGCCGGGCTATGACAGGCGTTGCCGGGCACTAGGTCCGCCGGTGGGAACGTCTGGGAGATCTGAATCGTCCCCGTGGCCTTCGCGGCGCTCTTGAACTTGCCGGAGAGCCTAACTTCGGTCGGTATCGCGAAGATGTTGTGCCGCACCGTGAGTGAGAACGTGCCGTTTGACTTGACGGTAACCGAGCCGACCGTGAAGTAGGGCACGCCGCCCGGCCCGCCGCCCCCCTCGCATCCGAATGTCTGGAACTTGAAGTTCGTAAGCCCGTGCGAATTGGCAGACGACTTGAAGCTGAGCTTGCTCGTACTTGGCGCGAGCCCGAACGTACCGGTGAAGCTCTTGTTCGCCCTCGGCAGCACCGCGAGCGCCGTGGCGGCCAAGAACAGCGCCGCGCAAGCGCCGAGGCCAAAGACGATCAGTGGGCGAAGCCTGAGCATAAACCCCTCCGTTGCGTCGGGTACGAAAGCGACCCAGCTGCGTGCGACTCTAGTCAGTCCCCGCGACGCCCGTCGCAGCCACCTCGCATCAACGCGGATGCTTCCGCGTTGCGTGCCGCAAGCAGGCGTGAACTGACCCTCAGCCCGGGCGCTCGAACGTCGTCCAATCCAGGCATCTCGACTGGGCTATCTCGAAGTTTTGCTTTCGGCGTAGAGCAGCACTCTCACGGAGAGTGTTCCTCTCCCACCGAAGCGGCACGGCTCGCCCAGTTCCCAGCGTGCACCGCGCCCTCAGCCGCTTCGCAGCCTCCCGACGGCACCGTCGCGCCCGAGGGCAGCTGGAGGCGCACCGACACAACCAGCTCCGGCTCGGACGGTCGCGCGCTGTTGTTAGGATTCCGCGCCGTGGCGGATTTCTCGGGACTCTTGATCGGCGGACGTATTGCGACAGCGGGCGACCCCGACTGGGACGAGGCGCGTCAGGCTTGGAACCTGGCCGCCGACCAGCGACCGGTCGCGATCGCCTTCGTGGAGAGCGGCGAGGACGTCTCGAGGGTAGTCGGTTTCGCGCGCGACAACGGGCTGAGGGTGGCGGCGCAAGGCACCGGACACGGCGCGGTAGCGCTCGGATCGCTGGACGACGCAATCCTGGTCAAGACCGAGCGCATGCGAGGCATCGAGATCGAGGATGGGCGGGCTCGGGTCGAGGCAGGCGCGTGGGTCGCGGACCTCGGGGAGGCGGCGGCGAAGAGTGGGCGTTCCTTCCTGCCGGGCACCTCGCCGAATGTTGGCGTGACCGGCTACACGCTCGGAGGTGGGCTCAGCTGGTTGGGCCGAAAGTACGGATGGGCGTGCAACAGGGTGACCGCGATCGAGCTTGTCACCGCGGACGGTGAGGCCCGGACCGTCGACGCGGCGACCGATCCCGACCTCTTCTGGGCGCTGCGCGGGGGTGGCGGCGGGTACGCGGTGGTCACCGCCCTACATGTGGAGCTGGTGCCGATCTCGGAGGTTTATGCCGGGGCTCTGGTCTTCCCGCCCGAGCTCGCGGCGGACGGGATCCGGGCCTATCGCGACTGGACTGCGGACGCGCCGGAGGAGGCCGGAAGCTTGGTCCGCATGCTCAACCTCCCGCCGATCCCCGACATTCCCGAGCCGTTGCGCGGGAAGAAGTGGCTCTCGATCAGCGCGGCGTGCATCGGAAGCCAGGCAGAGGGGAAGCAGGCGATCGCGCCACTACGCGAGATCGGCGAGCCGGTGCTCGACAGCTTCGAGCAGATCCCGGCTGCCGGGCTGACTCGGATAGCCATGGACCCCGAGCCGCCGGTGCCTGGACTCGGTCACCACCGACTGCTTGCGGAGCTGCCAGACGACGCGATCAGTGCTTTCGTCGATGTCGCCGGACCCGAATCGGGAGCACCGCTTCTGCTCGCCGAGCTTCGGCACCTCGGCGGAGCGCTCCGCCGGCCGGCCGAGAACGGCGGCGCGCTCGAGAAGCTGGATGAGGAGTTCGTGATGATGGGGATCGGCATGCTGATGGACCCCGCGCTGCGGGAACCGATCGACAGCGCCCTCGACAAGCTCGCGGACGCGATGAATCCGTGGGCCGCGAGATCGGTTACTTCAACTACGCCGAGCGGCCCTGCGATGTCGACGCGCTCCTGCCCGCGGACACGTGCAAGCGCCTTGCTCAGGTGAAGCGCACCTGGGACCCGGACGACCTCATCCTGGCGAACCACCCGGTGGCGCGGGCCACGGCGTAGACCCGAGCCTCTGATTTTGCGGCGAGCGGGCGCCGACGATCTGCGCTATTCCGATCCCTAGATCAGTGCGCTCGGTCTCCTCGGGCCGGTCGAGCAGAGCGGCGGCAACGCCCCCTGCCGCCGTGGTGCGCTGACAGACACCGAGTTCACGGCCGAGAAGGCTACGATCGTTGGCGAGCGCCGAGCTCACTCCTCCTCATCGATCAAAGGAGCACCAATCAGCTCGCCCGCCTAGTGACCTGAGTCGTTAGTTCGCAGGGGCGGGTTGCCTGGCGGCGAATTGTCTTCTCATCCACGACGATGGGAGGCGGTCATGGCAAACCGTGTGGAGGTCGTGTTGAGCGATGAGGAGCGGGAGGTGCTCGAGCGCTGGGCGCGGCGCCCGAAGAGCTCCCAGGCGCTGGCATTGCGCTGCCGGATCGTGCTTGCGGCTGCGGCGGGCGAGCAGAGCAAGGACATCGCGGCGCGTTTGGGCTGCACCGACTCGACGGTCGGCAAGTGGCGGGGCCGGTTCGCACGCAGGGGACTTGACGGCTTGCACGACGAGCCGCGCCCCGGAAAGCCGCGTTCGATCAGCGATGAGGATGTCGAGCGCGTGATCGTCAAGACGCTCGAGGAGAAGCCCAGGGACGCGACGCACTGGTCGACACGCTCGATGGCGCACGCGACCGGGATGAGCCAGACCGCGGTCAGCCGCATCTGGCGTGCCTTTGGCCTAAAGCCTCATCAGAGCGAGACGTTCAAGCTCTCCCCGGACCCGTTGTTCATCGAGAAGGTCCGCGACATCGTGGGGCTCTATCTGAACCCGCCCGACGCTGCGGTCGTGCTGTGTGTCGATGAGAAGTCCCAGATCCAGGCGCTGGACCGCACAGCCCCGGTGCTGCCGTTGATGCCCGGCGTGCCCGAACGGGCGACGCACGACTACGTGCGCAACGGGACCACGAACCTCTACGCCGCTCTGGACGTCGCCTCAGGGCAGGTGATCGCGGACATGACCCCACGCCATCGCGCCGAGGAGTTCCGCCGCTTCCTGAACGTCATCGACCAAGCCGTCCCAGGCCACCTTGACGTGCACGTTGTGCTCGATAACTCCTCTACCCACAAGACCCCCGCGATCCAGCGCTGGCTGCTGCGCCACCCACGTTTCCACGTGCACTTCACGCCGACCTACAGCTCCTGGCTGAACCTCGTCGAGCGCTGGTTCGCAGAGTTGACCACGAAATGGATCAGGCGTGGCACGCACCGCTCAGTCCGCGACCTCACAGCCTCGATCCGCACCTGGATCAACACCTGGAACGACGACCCCAAACCCTACGTCTGGCAGAAGACCGCCGACGAGATCCTCGATAGCCTCGCCAACTACTGCCAACGAATCAACGACTCAGGTCACTAGGCCTGCCTGTGAGTGCTGCATCTGGGTTAAAGCGAGCACCTGGACGCTCACTGTTGAGGTGCCTGCTTCGGACGATGCTCGAGCGCGCCGGCTGAGGCTCGGGAGACGATCGCTACGCCTGGGCGTTGTCTACCGTTTTGATCGAGTTTCCGCCGCTGCGGATTCCGCGCTAAGAGGCCTTCGGTGCGAGGCCGAGGTCGGCGAACGCGTGCTCGCGCTCCCAGTAGAGGACGACCCTCGTCACCTTGCCGCGGCGGACGTGAAACAGGCCCGCCGCGTTCGACCGCACGTGGCCGAGCCCCAGTCCGCTTGTCTTGTCACGCGCACTGAAGCGGTGGAGCAAGAGCACACGCTCGCTGTCGAGCTCGCGGTACTCCTCCACCTCGGTGGCGATGTCCTCCCAGCTGCTTAGTAGTGCTCCGTTAGGTTGGTGGGGCTCGTAGGTAATGGTCGGGCGGCAGTTCTCTGCGGCAGATCGGACAGGTGCCCTGCCAGCAGGCCAGGAGCGCTTGGAGCTCCCGGACGATTCCGAAGAGGGTCAGGCTGCCGCCCTGGCTGGCGGGCGCCGGGTTCGCTCCAGGGTTAGGAACGCGTGGGCGATCGAGACGAGGGTGACGTGATGGTTCCAGCCGCGGTAGGTTCGGCCCTCGAAGTGATCGAGCCCGAGTGCGTCCTTCAGCTCGCGGTAGTCGTGCTCGATCCGCCAGCGCAGCTTCGCGAGCCGCACGAGATCTTCGAGCGGCGTGCGGGGCGGGAGATTGGAGAGCCAGTACTTGGTCGGCTCGTCCTTGTCTGAGGGCCACTCGGCCAGCAGCCAGCCGGACCGGGAGTTCCTCGCCGTTTCGGTTGGCGTTGTTGCGCAACTGGATGTTCGCCGGACGGATCCGCAGCGCCAGGAACCTCGAGGTCATCCTGCCGCGTGTGCCCTCCCGCCAGGTGACTGTCTGAGCGGCCTGCTTGCCGGGCGCAAGCGCCAGCTCCTTCAGCGAGGATGGCTCCTTGCGATAGCGCGGCTTGGGCGGTCGCCCGGCGCCTTTCCACTCCGGGCGCTCGGGCTGAACTTCCTCGCTGTAGGCCGAGGTGGCGCCCTTGACGTCGAGGACGTAGGAGAGCTCGCGCTCCTCAAGACCCGAGCGGAACTCGGTGATATCGCCGTAGGCGCCGTCGCCCAGCACGACCGGCGGCTCAAGCCCCCATGAGCGGAGCTCGTCGATCATCTCGAGCGCCAGCCGCCACTTCTCGAGGTGGTGCACGTCCTCGGGCAGCTTCGCCTTCTCGCGGCGCTCCCGGTTGAACTCGCTGTCCTCATCCCACTCCTCAGGGATGAACAGCCGCCAATCCAGCGGGCACGAAGCCTCGTCACTGCAAGCGTTGACAGACACCCCGATCTGACAGTTACCGACCTTCCCCAACGCCCCCGAATACTGCCGCGCGACACCGACCGACATCTTCCCGAACTTCGGAAACCCCGTGTCATCGATCACCCACGCCTCCGGCGTCAGCTCACGATCCATCCGCCGCGCCAACGCCCGGCGCACAGGCACCGGATCCCACGGCGACTGGTTGACGAACTGCTGCAAGCACTGCTCATCCCCGTCCAGCAGCCGCACCGCCATCGGCTCGATCGACTTGCGCTTGCCATCCAACATCAACCCGCGCAGATACACCTCACCCCACCCGCGCTGATCCTTGCGCGGCATCGAGTCGAACATCTCCGCAGCGAACGCCTCCAACCGTCCCCGCACCCTCTGCAGCTGCGTCGGCTTCAACCCTGTCACGGCCGCCATTGTCGCTCCCTTCATCGACGACAAGTCGGCGAAGGGATTCGCTCACTCGGGGCGAAGTTCCTGCAAGAGCTAACGGAGCACTATTAGGAAGTCGCGCCAGAACGCCGCCATCTCGACCAGCCCCGTATGGTGGCCGGGGTTGGGCCCGTCGGCGATCACGTACTCGATCTCCAGGTGCGCCCAGTCGGTCGAGCTGAAGTCACGGCGCTCCCAGGCCGCGCTGATCGAGCGCACGAGGTCCAGATTCGTCGAGGCCATCGACGCAGTATCGCGGCTGGGGGTTGAAGGACCTTGCCAGCCCGTTGTCGAATCTAGTTGTCGAATTCCCGGAGCTGCGGATGTGCCGAGATCGGCCATCGCGGCGCTGGCATTTTCCCTGGATAGGCACCCCAATCACGAGGAAGATAAGCATGCCCGCCAAGCCCACCAAACCCGCCAAACCCGCCAAACCCGCCAAGTCCGCCGACAAGCCGACGGCCTCGCGCAAGCGCACGACGAGGCGGGGCAAACCCAGCCACGACGTGATCGCCGAGCGCGCCTACTTCATCCACCTCGAGGAGGACGGGTGTGATGAGCGCGAGAACTGGCTGCGTGCAGAGCGCGAGTTAGCGACGGCCTGACGACTCGCGCGCCGCGCTCGTCAGCTGCTCTCGTAGGGTGGCAGCCGATCGGCGAGAGGATCACGGTCGCTTGGAACGAGGCGATGTTCCTTGCCACACCCTGGGCGTACAGCGACTTATGTGTCATCTTCCCGGAGCTACGGATTCCGCTCGGTGATCGCTCCCAAGCGAGCCGAATGCTGCTCGCGGCCATTCCGGGCACGTAGCTTGGGCAGGCGACGTCCGCATTCTCTGTCGGCGCCGGTGCAAAACTCACCCCCCTTCGCCGGTTGAAAATTGACCCCCCTCGGGTGGTGGCGGAGGCGTCCGGGGGACTGTCGAGCCTGGTCCGGTCATGTCACCGAGACCGGGAGAAGGAGCGTGCTGGACGTGGAGCGCTGGGCCGAGCTACGCAGGGAACACTTCGTCCGCGGCGTCTCGATCAAGGAGCTGGCCCGGCGCTTCGGGGTCGACCGCAACACGATTCGTCGGGCGTTGCGCTCGCAGGCGCCGCCGCGCTATGAGCGTCCAACGCGTCCGTCGAAGCTCGACCCGTTCAAGCAGGAGATCCACGAGCTCTTGCGTGGTGATCCGAAGCTGCCGGGGGTCCGTGTTCGTGAGCTGATCGAGCCGCTCGGCTTCGCTGGCTCCAAGACGATCGTGGATGACTATCTGCGCGAGGTGCGCCCTCTGTTTGCTCCGAGGCGGAGCTTTCAGCGCACGGTCTATCGCCCCGGGGAGATCTGCCAGTGGGATCTGTGGGAGCCCTCGGCGCACGTGCCGGTCGGTCACGGCCAGCTGCGCCGTGCGTGGGTCGTGATCGCCTGTCTCGGCTATTCGCGCGTCGGCGCTGGCGCGTTGATCTTCAGCAAGGAGGCCCCAGACGTGCTGTGGGGGATGACGCGCTGCTTGTGGTCGTTCGACGCGCTGCCCGAGCTGTTGGTGTGGGATCGCGAGGGCTGCCTGCACGCTGGCGGCGGGCGCCCGACCGATGACTATGCGGCGTTCTGCGGGCAGCTCCCCGTCGACTGGCACTTCTGTGAAGCCAAAGACCCGCAGGCCAAGGGCGGCGTCGAGCGCATCCAGGGGTATCTGGAGACCAACTTCGAGCCGGGCCGCTGTTTCGCCAACCACCTGGACTTCCAGCTGCAGCTCGACGCGTGGTTCCAGAAGGCCAACGCGAGGTTGCACAGGACGCTCAGGGCCCGCCCGGTCGACCGCCTCGCCGAGGAGCGCGAGCTGATGCGGGCATTGCCCGAGCAAGCGCCCGACAGCGACCGCCGCTGGGTCAGCCGAGTGCCGCCGGACCCCTATCTGCGCTTTGACACCAACGACTATTCGCTTGACCCCCACCTGGTGGGGCGTCGCGTTGAAGTTTGCGCAAGCCAGCAGCGGCTCACGGCGTTCGCCCTGGATACCGGCGAGCTCGCCTGCTCGCATGAGCGCTGTTTCGCCAAGAACCGCACGATCACGGCGCTCGAGCACGCCCGTGCGCTGAAGGAGCGCTGCGGTGAGCGCGAGATCGTGGTCGAACAGCGGCCGCTGGCGGTCTATGACGGGTTGATCGCGTGAGCGCCACCTCAGAGCTCCAGCACCTGTTCAGGGCGATGAAGGCACCGGCGGCCGCCAAGGCGCTGCCGAAGCTCGCCGAGCGCGCCCGGGCGGAGGAGTGGAGCTATGAGCGCTTCGCGCAGGCGCTCTTGTCGACCGAGACCTCCGCCCGCGACGCGCACGGCGGGGACAGCCGCATCCGTGCTGCCCGCTTCCCCGCCAGGAAGACGCTTGAGGAGTTTGACTTCACCTTCCAGCGCTCGATCAAGAAGCAGGTGATCGAGCATCTCGGCCAGCTCGACTTCCTGCACGCAAGAGAGAACGTCGTGCTGCTCGGACCCCCGGGCACCGGCAAGACCCACCTCGCAATCGCGCTCTCCATCCGCGCGTGTCTGGCCGGCCAGCGCGTCCTGTTCCGCACAGCAACCGAGTGGGTCGCGCTGCTCGCCGAAGCCCAACGCCACGGCCGCCTGGAGGAGGAACTCAAACGGCTCGAGCGCATCCCCCTGCTGGTCTGCGACGAGGTTGGCTACATCCCGTTTGACCCGCAGGCGGCGAACCTCATGTTCATGCTCGTCTCCCGACGGTATGAGCGCGCGAGCCTGATCATCACGTCCAACAAGCCGTTCAGCGCATGGGGAGAGATCTTCGGCGACGACGCCGTCGCCGTGGCGATGGTCGACCGGCTCGTGCACCACGCAGAGATCCTCTCCCTCAAAGGCGACTCCTACCGCCTGAAGGACCGCGACCTCGGGCCACCACCAGCCCGTCAGAGCGCCGAAACACCCTGACCAATCACCCTCGCCGCCTCCGCAGAGGCCCGCACGGCGCCCTTGAGAGCCTCATTTCCTCGCTGCAGTCCTTGAAATCGCCCCGCTCGGCGATCGCGCCGCCGCCAGCGCGCTCCGCTCGGCGCTACGCGCCTCGCTCCACGCGCTGGCGGCGAAACACAGGGGGGGTGCATTTTCAACCGGCGCTGGGGGGTGCATTTTCAACCGACCTTGACATTCTCTACGGATGGCACCGCCGGTGGGCTGGCCTACGGTCCTAGCCGAGATGGTGGCCGCGAGCGGAGCCCGTAAGTCGGGGGTGCCGGTCGACCGGCTTCCGTGAACGCAGTGGTGACGGGACGCACATCCCATGAAGGAGGCACATCCCAATGCCCGAGACTAAAACCAAACGTCGCGCGCCTGCACGTAAAGCTGCTGCCCCTCGCAAACCCCGCGCAGAGAGCAATGGGGCCAAGCAGGCGAGCGCAGTCGACCGAACCACCGAGCTCTCCGATGAGGTACTCAAGTGGCTCGAGTCGGGACAGCGGTCCATGATCGAGGCGCTGCGCAAGTTCGTCGACACCGTCGACGAGAAACTCGGTGACGTGCATCCCTCCAGGCGGCAGGAGATCATCGACGCTGCCTTGGAGATGGTCGACCGACTGGTCCAGGCGCAGTACGACTTGCTTCGCAAGGCTGTGGACAGGGCAGGCAAGTCGGTAGGCCGGTAAGCAGACCGGACGACGAGAAGTGGGGCGCTGCCTTGCGCGGCCGGCGCGGAGTTCGGTCGCGCAAGGTGACAAGCCCTGGACGGGGCTTGCCTGGCTCGCGAGCAGCCGAGCGTTGGAAGACCCTGCGCCGCCTGGGCAAAGCGACTAGTTGTAGAACCTGAGCACGTTGTTCATCCGGGCCTCCTTGGAGGCTGGGGGTGTCTAGCCACCCAGTACCAAGGAGGACACCGGATGAAGCTGCACGCTAACGCGCGTCTCAGCGTCAAGGGGCGCGCGCTGCTGGTTGATCGTTTGCTCACGCAGGGCTGGTCGCTGGCGGCGGCGGCCGAGGCCGCTGGGGTCAGCGACCGCACGGCCTGCAAGTGGGTCGCTCGTTTTCGTTCGGAAGGCGAGCGGGGCCTATTTGACCGCTCCTCGGCGCCGAAGAGCTGCCCCTCTCGCACGCCCGATGAGCGTGTCCAGGTGATCGCTGCGTTGCGGCGTCTGCGGATGACTGGCGCTGAGATCGCGGAGTGCCTGGACATGGCCGTAACGACCGTCTCGGGGATCTTGACCAGGATTGGGATGGGCAGGCTCGGCCGGCTGGGCTTGGAGCCTGCCGTCCGTTATGAGCGCGAACGTCCCGGCGAGCTGATCCACATCGACGTCAAGAAGCTCGGGCGTATCCATTCCGGTGCAGGACACCGCGTGACCGGTCGACGTGGGCGCTATACGGGCCGACTCCAAGATGCAGCGGGTGTGCCCCGCAGCACCGTTGGCTGGGAGTGTGTTCACATCGCGATCGACGACGCTACCCGCCTGGCCTACGTCGAGGTCCTCGCCGATGAGAAGGCGACCACGGCCATCGGGTTTCTGCGCCGCGCCGTCGCGTTCTACGCCAGCCACGGCATCACCGTCGAGCGACTGCTGACCGACAACGGCTCGCCCTACCGCTCGAGCATCCACGCGATCGCCTGTCGGGCCCTGCACATCAAGCACCTACGCACCCGGCCTTACCGGCCCCAGACCAACGGGAAGGCCGAGAGATTCATCCGCACGATGCTCGGCGGCTGGGCCTACGGCGCCATCTACCGCGACAGCACCGAGCGAACCGCAGCGCTACCCGGCTGGTTAGAGATCTATAACTGGCGACGACCACACGGCGCTCTCAACCACAAGCCGCCCGGAACTCGCCTACACGAGCTGAACAACCTCCTCGGGTCTTACAACTAGTTGTTGTGAATTGGCCGGAGTTGCGGATACCGCGCATCTAGCGCCGTCAGCCCGGGGCTGAGGGCTACTTGGCGTGGTCGGCGCTCCTGCTGGCGCCCCCGTTTCTGCGGGGCTCTTCCGACCAGCCTTGAAACACTTGCCGCCGTCGCTGGACGTTTCGGCAGACTCGCTCGCATTGCATGTGCCATTGCGTACAATAAGCGCGCGCCGTACCAAGGCGGCGCCGTGGGCGGTCTGAGGGTCCGGCTCGCGCATACGAGGCAGGGAGGAGCGGGAATGGCCCGCGTCATGGTGCAGATCGACAAGAATCGCGTGATTCTTGTGGACGAGAAGAACGTGCGACCCATCCAACCAGGATCCGAGCGGTCAGCGGGCCAGCTGCTTGACCGGATCGGCTGGGCAATCGGCGACGCCAGGCGCCGGACGGCTCGCCGTAGCATGCGGAAGTATGTGGCGGCGGTCGTTCCCCCGAGCGTCGGTCAGCAGAGCATCCGGACGGCGAAGGCACAGGGGCGCGCTCGCCTAGGTGGTGGAGGTGGGGTCACCCCTTAGCGGCCTGAATCTGGACTCTGGCCCGGCCCGCTGAAGGCCCTGCCAGCCCTGGGCAAAGCGAATAGTTGTTGTCAGCTTCCCGGAGCTGCGGATACCGCGTTAGAGGCGCCTCTACGGCGCCTCAGTCCGGCGGGTGGGCCGCGTCCCTGCACCGCCTCCCTCGCCATGTGTCCGCTGGATCTCCAGGTAAATCTCGTTCCGGTACACCGGCACGTCTGAGGGTGCCTGAATACCTATTCTCACCTTCTCCCCGACCACCGAGAGCACCGTGACCTCAACGTCATCGCCGATCATGATGCTCTGGTTGGGCTTGCGCGTCAGAACGAGCACGCCGATCAATTCGCCGTCCGCAGCAGGTTACCCCCCCACTAGTCTCGCTTGCGTGGCTGATGAGGAGCAAGGGTGGCACGCGGGCCGCGCCTTCTAGCGGTCCGGTTGCGCATGATCGGTCATTCGTCCACGCCGAACCCGATCGCTTCAGTTCGGCCACTGGGATGACGGTGCTCCGAGAACAGGAAACCTTCTCCTCCTGCTTGACCGCCGCTCTGAACAAGGGCGGCGGTTCTTTTCCTTCTGGTGTCGGGAGCAGCGACTTCGCGTCCACGCGTACCCGGGCGCTTGGAGGCCCTGCCAGCCCTGGGCAAAGCGAATCGTTGTTGTCAATTTCCCGGAGGTGCGGGTGCCGCGATAGCAGGCCGTACAGCGAAAGGCAGGGCAGCGCACTCGTCGATCCGCCGCCCAGATAGGCTCGTATCGGCGTGACCAACCATCGTCCCCTTGCCGACCGCATAGAGGTGCGTGCGCCTGGCTTGGCAGCTTTCCTCGCACGCGGCCTGAGCCGTGTGCCCGAGTCCCTGCGGCGCCGCGTCCTTCAGGCCGCGTTCGATCGTGCGCGCGACGCCTTCAACCGCGGGGACTTCGAGGCCGTATCCGCGCTATTCACCGCGGATGTGGAGTACGGTCCGCCGCCGCCGTTACACCAAGGCGGCCCGCTCCGGGGCCGCGCGGCCGTGTTGGACTTCTGGCCGCCGGCTATTGGCACCAAAAGCAGATGGAGGGTGTGGTCAACAAGGGGATCCAGGTGCTGATCCCACCGGACGCGGGCAAACGTCGAGGCTCAAGGCCAGGATGGGACGGCGGCATCTACGCGCACATGCGACGAGTGCTCGAGGGCGAGCACGGTGGGGGGCTCTACCGAAAACAGTGAAGATAAGGCCCGGCGTCTGGCCTGGGGTCTGACCTGCGCATAAACTGACCCTCTTGGTGTCGTTCGTGGGGACTTGTCGGCCCCGGGCTGGTCGCCGTCGATCACTCATTCATTGGGTGGTCGGGTCGGGCGGCGTGACCTGATAGGAACCTGCTCGCGACAAGTGCCCCGTCACTGTTCTGTCCGCCCTTCCCGACCGGACCGCCCTTCCGGAACGAAAGGACGACATGCACAGCATGAGGCAGGAGGACGCGCTAGTTGTCGGCGGGGTTGACGCACACGCCGACGCCCATTACGCAGCCGCGCTTGATGAGCGCGGCGCGCTGCTCTCCACGAAGAGCTTTCCAACCACGACGGCCGGCTACCGGGAGTTGCTGGAGTGGCTGAGCGGCTTCGGCGAGCTCGACGTCGTAGCGGTCGAGTCGACCGGTTCGTATGCGGCTGCGCTGGTGCGCTACCTGTGCGAGCACGGGGTCCGGGTCATCGAGGTCAACCAGTCGCACGCGCACACCCGCCGTCGTGTCGGCAAGAGCGACCCGATCGACGCGGAGATGGCCGCTCGGCTGTTCCTGGCCGGCAAGGCCAAGGCGGTCCCGAAGCAGACCGACGGGATCGTTGAGTCGATCCGGCTGCTGCGCGCAGCGCGTCACAGCGCCGTGAAGTCCCGCAGCGCCGCGATGGTTCAGCTTCGTGATCTGATCATCACTGCCCCGCAAGAGCTCCGCGATCAGCTTTCCCGCCGCAAGACGATTCGCGGCAAGGTGATGCTCTGCCGGCGGCTGCGGCCCACGACAGGCGAGCTCCGCCAGCCCAGCCACGCGGCGAAGTTCGCGTTGCGCTCGATCGCCCACCGCATCGATGCTCTTGACGATGAGATCACCGTTCTTGACCGGCAGCTCGAGCAGCTCGTCCGCGCTGCCGCGCCGCGCACCACCCAGCTACTCGGAATCTCAACCGGGCACGCCGGCCAACTGCTCGTGACCGCCGGGCAGAACATCGACCGTCTCCACGGCGAGGCTGCGTTCGCTGCTCTGTGCGGCGCGAGTCCGATCCCGGCGTCCTCCGGCAAGACCACGCGCCACCGCCTCAACTACGGCGGCGACCGGCAAGCCAACCGAACGCTGCACCTGATCACCGTCTGCCGCCTTCGCTACTGCCCACGTACCCGCGCCTATCTGCGCCGCCGCACCGCCGAGGGCAAGACGAAGGCCGAAGTCATGCGCTGCCTGAAGCGCTATATCGCCCGTGAAACCTACAACGCTCTACGCGCCGATCTCGCCGCCCTCTCAGGTCCAGCTGCCACCCGGGCGACCACCACCATCAACTGCGGCGCCGGACCGATCGGGATCACTCGACACCGCACTTGACATCTATAGGAACGTCGCAAGGCGATGATCGAGCCCGTGTTCGCCAACACGAAGTTCAACCGCCGGATCGACCGCTTCGGGCGCCGAGGCAGATCGGCCGTTCGCTCAGAGTGGCGATTAATCACCGCCACCCACAACCTCCTGAAGCTCCACAAGCACCAAATAGCTGCCGCCGGGGTCTGAAAGGCCCCCCCGAACGGCTTGGCTGCCCCAACAACCGCCAACGCGACCACCAACACGCACCTCACCGCTCACGCCCCGCGACCATTTGAGCGACAGCCACCGTCCAGAGCGACACAGCCGAGCGCGTCGGTAGCGACGACCGCTTCGCCACGGAAGCAGTCACGGTCATGGTTGGGCTGCTCCTGCTGGGTTGGTCGGTCCGGGCGGAGGGGGCGGTCACAACCACCCGGACACCGTCTGGACCAGCACGATGGCCGATAGGGCTCCCACGACTGCAACGCACACCGTTGCCAGCGCCCGGAAGCGCGGACCGTTGGCGGCGTCGCCCAGCACCGAGCGCCGGTTGGCCAGGATCAGTATGTAGGTCAGCAGCACGGGCGTGATGAATCCGTTCAGCACCTGTGCGTTGACGACGAGTTCAACGGCGTTTCCGGGCAGCAGCGCGATCACCGCACCGATCACGACCTGCGCAGTGAAGAGCCCGTAGAAGATCGGCGCCTCGCGGAACTTGCGCGAGAGCGACCGCTCGACCCCTGCGGTCTCTGCGATCGCGTAGGCCGTAGAAAGGGGGACAACCGACGCCGCGAGCAGCGAGGCGCCGAGCAATCCGACACCGAACAGCTGTTCGGCGGCGGCGCCAGCTACGGGGCGCAGCGCGCTGGCCGCCTCGGCGGCGGACGTGAGCGGGCCGCTGCCGCCGATTGCCGCGGCCGTGGCGATGATGATGAAGATCGAGATGACGTCGGAGAAGATCGCCCCGTTGATGGCGTCGGCCCGCTCTCCTCGGTAGGACTGTGGCGTGACGCCCTTGTCGACGACGGCAGAGGTCAGGTAGAACTGCATGTAGGGCGTGATCGTCGTGCCGATCAGCGCGACGGAGAGGAGAAGGAACGCCTTGGAATGAAGGAAGTGCGGCCACAGCAGGTTGCTCAGCACCTCGCGGGCGCCAGGGTGGCCGAGGAACGCGGCGATCGGGTAGGAGAGGAACGCGAGCCCCATTATCAGGAAGACGCGTTCCGCGCGCGAGTAGTTGCCCAGCACCGTCACCGCCCAGATTGCGATGAGGACGACCGGCACCGCGATGTAGCGCGAGACGCCGAACAGTTCCGTGGCGGCGCCGACGCCGGCGAACTCGCTCACCGTGAGCCCGGCGTTGGCGACGAACAGGAGCATCATGGCGCTCGCGCCGCTGCGCAGCGGGAACTGCTCTCGAATCAGCGCGCCGAGCCCCTCGCCCGTGTAGGCGCCAAGCCGGGAGCACATCTCTTGTACGACGATCAGCGCGACCGTGATCAGCACCATGAGGAACAGCGTCCGGTAGCCGAACTGAGCTCCGGCGCTGGCGTAGGTCAGGATGCCACCGGCATCGTTGCCCGCATTCGCCGCGATCAGGCCGGGGCCGAGGATCGCGAGGAGGCCAAGCGCTCGCTTGAGCCAGCGCGGAAACCCACCCGTGCGGCCTGCTGCTGGTGTCTCGGGTGTGTCGAGCGCAGTCACTACGATCCGTCGCGCGGCTCGTCTTTGGGCTCGTCTGTGTCGGACTGCAGCTCCGCCTCGATCTCGCTGGCACGCAGCTCGCGCATCTCTCCGGCAGCGACATCCAGCTCAAGCACAGATCCGGCCTGGCCGGCGAGCGCAGAGCGATGGCCGCGAGCGCGGATGCCATCTGCACGTACGGGAGAGAACGAGCGGATCGTCGCCCAATCGATGACGCGCTCAGGTCGCACCCGCTCGCGCAGGCGCCTCGGTCCGATGCGCCTGAGCAGCGCCCTCGGCCCCACCTCTATCCCCACCAGGTCGACGCGGCCGTCGATCGCGGCCAGGTAGACATCGGCTGGACGCACCAGCTGCTTGCCGTCTCTGTCGATGACCTGACGATCGAGCACGTCGTGCGCAAGTGCGACGTCCCCAGGGTGGCGCTCGACGGCCCGGGCATAGGCCGCGGGCGATCGCAGGCGAACCGATGCCGGCGGAGAAGCCTCTACCCAGCGCGCCCCGATCAGCACATCGCGTCTTGCCGCGCGCACGATGATCGCCGTGGCGGATGGATATGTGGTTGCGCTGGTCCAGCGAACGACAACGTCCCGAAGCCGTCCGACCGAGTTACCCGCCGGGTCCTTAACCTCGGTTCCAATGATCGCCGCAAGTGAGATCAGCGAGCCTTCCAGCGAGTGCGCGGCAGCGGTCTCGCGCCAACGACGCGCCCGCTGTTCTCGAAGCTGAGCAACAGCGTTCAGGCGGGAGGCCGCAACCGGATCACGCTCGTGCCCAGGCCGCCATGCGGACGGTAAGATTCCCATCTTGACTGCCTACGTTCGCCGCGCGCGCTCCGGGCCGTTGACGGCGCGTCATCATACCTTGGCTCTTGAATGCTTGGTGATGACCGTCAGCTCGAAGTCGAGCGGACCGTCACGCTGCGCCCCGCCCGTGGCCGGGTGACGTATTGCCGCCACACTGATGCTTAGACGGCATTGCGAGCGTGGGGGAAACCCGGTGGTCGCGTCCCTGAGCTGCTGTAAATTCGCTGGCGGCTCAGGTTCCCGGTGGTGTTCAGTCTATGCGGCGCTCACCTCCTCGGGGGTTGTCGGTTCGTTGCCTTCGTATCTGATCCGCTTGAGTCGTTGGCGCTCGAGCTGGGTGAACCTGACGCCGTTGGTGGCGTGGGTCATGTAGAGGTCGAGCACCGCCCAGACGAGCGTGAGACAGCTGGTCTCACCAGGGAAGCGGCCGATCACCTTGGTGCGCCGCTTGACCTCGCCGAGGGATCGCTCGAGCAGGTTGGTTGATCGCCAGCGCCGGCGGTGTCTGGTCGGGTAGCGCAGGTGCACGACGAGGGCGTCGAGATCATCATCCAGGCACTTCGCGGCGGCGGTGAAGCCGGCCTTATCGAGCTCTCCGACGAGGGCCTTCAGTCGTTGCCGGCCGTCGGATTCGTTGATCGCCCCATCCAGCGCCTGCCAGTAGGCGCCTCGCACGCGCTCGCGCTCTCGCTCGGGCAGCTTCGCCAAGAGGTTGCGCACGCGGTGAACGGCGCAGTGCTGGCGGTCCGAGGCCGGCCAGCACTGCTCGACCGCCTTGATCAGTCCCGGCGCGCCGTCGGCGACTATCAACAGCGGCGCGCCCAATCCGCGGGCGATCAGATCGCGCCCCAGGGCGAGCCAGTCCTCGTGGGACTCGCGCATCCCCAGCATCACCGACAAAAGCACGCGCTCACCCTCCTCGGTGAAGCCCCAGGCGACCAGCACGCCCTCCTTGGGTCCGTCGGGGCGGACCGACAGGAAGACCGCGTCGAGGAACAGCGCCGCCAGGTGAACCTCGTAGAGGTCGCGGCGCCTGAACGCCTCAAAGCGCTCACGGAGCTCCTCACAGATCCGCGATGCGGTCGACTTCGAGAGCTTCCCGAGCCCTGCCTTATCGCACAGCGACTCGATGTCGCGCATCGACAGGCCCCTGACGAACGCACCTATCACCATCGCCCGCAGGGGCTCGGTGCGCAACAGCTTGGCTCCCCTCGGGAAGAGCTTTGAGACGAACGGCTCGGCTGCCTGTCTGATCTGCGGGATCTCCACTGAAAGCTCGCCCTCGGCGGTCTGCAGCTTGCGCGGGCGAAAGCCGTTGCGCAACCCTGACTGATAGTTCTGCAGCCCCCGCTGATAGTCGGGTCGCCGGTCATACCTGGCGCGCCCGAGCCAGGCGTCGAACTCGTCCTCGACAGCTCGCTGGATGATCAAGCGGGCGCCGAGCTTGGCGAGGCTCGACAGCGATTCCCGCGGGTTCTCACCCACCCCACCAGAGAGCAGCTGGTCGATCTGCTCCTCTATCTCCGCCGACGGCGGTACGGTACGTCTCACGGCGTAGGCCTCCTTCAATTGTCTTTGACCGGACTTGAGGGAACCTACGCCGTTGCCTTGATGGCTTCCGGCTATTTACAGCAGTTGTGAGACGCGACCAACCCGGTCGCACGCTATCGCTCAGGACGATTCTCGATCGCGCCGTCTAACGCTCGGGAGACGATCGCTTACGCATGGGCGAAGCAGGCGTGATCACGTCGTCGCCCTCGTCAGCTCCCTCTCGTCCTGAGCGCAAGCGCGGTGCGGAGATAGCGAGACGCTCGCATCGCTCTGTGAGCAGGCGTATCGGTGGCTTTGGGCCTATGCTCACCGAGCTCGGTTCACCTTCGCGTGGAGGCCTTCGCGGAGGTTCGAATCTTCTCCGGCGCATTGGGCAGAGAGCTAGGTGTAAGACCCGAGGAGGTTGTTCAGCTCGTTGAGGCGAGTGATGGGCGGCTTGTGGCTGAGGGCACCGTGGGGTCTTCGGCGATTGTAGAAGTCGATCCAGCCGGCGAGGGCTGCGGTCCGCTCGGCGCTGTCGCGATAGATCGCGCCGTAGGCCCAGCCGCCGAGCATGGTGCGGATGAACCTCTCTGCCTTGCCGTTGGTCTGGGGGCGGTAGGGGCGTGTGCGGAGGTGGCGGATACCCAGAGCGCGGCAGGCGATCGCGTGCACGCCTGAGCGGTAGGCGCCGCCGTTATCGGTGATGAGCTGCTGCACGGTGATCCCGTAGCTGTTGTAGTGCGCGACGGCTCGGGTGAGGAACGCGATCGCTGTGAGTGCCTTCTCGTCTGAGAGGACCTCGACATAGGCCAGGCGCGTTGCGTCGTCGATCGCGATGTGCACGAACTCCCAGCCGATGGTCTTGCGGACCCGGCCCTCGGCATCGGTGCGCTGCGGGTTATAGCGGCCGCGTTTGCCGTGCACGCGGTGCCCTGCGCCCTGGTGGATCCTGCCGAGCTTCTTGACGTCGATATGGATCAGCTCACCGGGCACCTGGCGTTCGTAGCGCATAGCGGGCTCCAGCCCGAGACGGCCGAGCTTGCCCATCCCGATCTGGGTCAGGATCCCCGAAACCGTGGAGAGCGCCATCCCGAGGACCTCGCCGATCTCCGCGCCAGTCATTCGCAGACGCCGCAGCGCAGCGATCGCCTCCACGCGCCGCTCCTCGGTGCGATTGGCTACCCGCAACGGCGCCGAGGAGCGATCCAGCAGGCCGGGTGCTCCCTCCGCCCGGTAGCGGCCCAGCCACTTATGCGCGGTCCGGCCGGTGATTCCGGCCGCCTCGGCGGCCTGCATCACCGACCACCCTGCCTCCTCCACACGATCGACCAGCAGCTCACGGCCCTTGACGCTGAGACGAGCGTTAGCGTGCAACTTCATCCGGTGTCCTCCTTGGGACTGGTGGCTTCGACACCAACCAGCCTCCAAGGAGGCCCGGATGAACAACGTTCTCAGGTTCTACAGCTAGGCGTGTCACCCAAACCGTCTCGGCGCTCACATCGACGGTTGCGTTCGAAGGCACACTGCCATCTCAGCGCGTGAAATGCCTGGGGCTTAGCGTGGATTTCCTCTCCGCCGGCGCTCGGCATCCAAACGAGCTGACGCCGTGCCGCGGCTCACGGTGTCTCCTGCTCGACCTGTGCGCAAGCCGCCGCAATCAGCTCCGCACCACGAACCGACCGTACATGCCTTCTTCTGCATGGCCGGGGAACGGGCAGACGTACTGATAGGTGCCGGGTTCCGGCGCGGAGAAGCTGACGGTCTCGCCCGGCTGACCGGCGGACGTCGGGTCGCCCAGAGGAGGGGCAGCCGCAATGTGCTGGCCGCCGTGCCCGTCGGACTGAAACGCTTCGGGGCGGTTTTCGCCGCCCTCGAGCAGCCACATGTGCGCCATGTCATTGTCGCCATTGATGAATCTGATGGTGACCTGCGCATTTGCTGGCACTTCGATCGTTGGGTCGTTCAGGCCGGCGATCCTGAACTTCATGTCTGCTTCGGGAGGGCTTGCGACCACCACGAGATTGACCTGGCTGCTTGTGAAGCGCACCGTCTTGGTCGCAAGGTCGACATGGGCGCCGCCAGGTCGCTGGTTCCCGAGAGCCTCGACGGTTGAGAGGGACACAGCTTCCTGGCCGTTGCCGGCCAGCCTGTGTCCCAGGCTTGTCGCAAGGTCGCTTCCGGCTGGCGCCCCGCTTGCGGATTCCGGGCCGTTCCCCGAGGGAGGCGCCATTCCTTCGCGCCCCGCTCCGTACGGTGACGACGAGGCGTGACCGCCATGGGGCGCCACGCCCATGTCCATCGGCGGCATGTGCGGGTGCAGCGGAACGCTGCTGTCGCTCGAGCCGCTGGCGGCAAGCGCCACCGCCGCCACGGTCGCGGCGACCGCTGCGCACACGGCGATCGGCAGCGCAGCGCGGGCGAGCCGCGAACGGCGGGGGCTCGGCCGCTCGCCTGATTGCGGGTTCGGTTCCTGCGGACGGTATGGAACGAGTTCGGCGTTGTCTTTGCTCATGTCCTACTCCTCTCTTTGCTCGACAAGGACCCGCCTCCCAGCGCGTGATCGAGTTGGGCTCAGTGCGAATCCCGCTCAGGCAGCCCACTCCACCTCCGGCTCCGCATCTGGGCTCCAGCGCGTCTCGCCGCGCGCCTCCTCGGCGACGTCGACGAAGTCCTTGGGCCGGATGAGCGCGAGCGCGGCGACGGCGCCAGCGAATCCGACCACGGCCGCGATCAGCAGGATGTCGTTGAGCGAATGTGTGAAGGAGCCGGTCGAAGCCGCTACGACCTGCCCGCGCAGCGCCGGAGGGGCGTGCGCGATGACCTGCGCGATGTGTCCGGAGCTGACGGCGCCCGCGATCTGGTGCGCGCTGTGCGCCAGCGGGGTGTGCGCCAGAGTCGAGGAGACGTTGCTGCGGATCTGGCTGGCGAAGATCGACCCGAGCGCCGCGACCCCCGCGGCGATCCCGACCTGGCGGAAGGTCGAGTTGATCCCCGAGGCCATTCCCGCGCGGCGCGGATTCACCACGCCGACCGCCACCGAGGCGAGCGGCGTGTTGACCATGCCGGTCCCGGCGCCGACCACTATGAGCCCCGGCAGCAGGTGCGTCCAGCCGGAGGACGCCGTGAGGCCGCGCTCGAGCAGCAACCCGATGCCCACCAGGACGAAGCCCGGGCCGATCAGCAGCCGCGCGGGCAGCTTCGCGGTGAGGCGCCCAGCCATGCCGGCGGTCATGAACGTCGCTCCACTGAGCACCAGCAGCCGCAGGCCGGTCTGGATCGGCGAGAGGTGCAGCACGTTCTGCAGGTAGAGCACCACGAATGTCAGCATCGACAGCGCGGAGGCAGAGATCGCGAACGCCGAGAGCAGGCCGCCGACGAAGCTCGGGTTGCGAAGCAGCGACAGATCGAACATCGGCCTGCGCTGGAGGAGCTCCGCCACGACGAACAGGGCCAGCAACACGACCGACGCGGTCAGGGGTCCCGCGACCCTGCTCGATCCCCATGCGTGGGAGCTCGACTCGATCAGCCCGTACACCAGCAGTCCCAGCGCCGAGCTGAACGTGATGAAGCCGAGCCAGTCCGGGCGCTCCGCGTCCGGGTCGCGCGACTCCCGGACGCGGAGCAGCGTGAGCGTGATCGCGACCGCCCCGATCGGGATGTTCACGAAGAAGATCCAGCGCCATGACAGCCAGCTGGTGATGGCTCCTCCCAGCACGGGCCCGACGGCGCTGGCGACGCCGGTGATCGCGCCGAACACGCCGAACGCGACACCTCGGTCCTTGCCGTGGAACGCGTTTGCGATGAGCGCTAGCGACGTGGCGAACATCGTCGCGCCGCCGACGCCTTGGCCGGCTCGTGCGAGCGTCAAAAAGAGCGGACTCTGGGCCACGCCGCACAGCAACGATCCGGCCATGAAGATCACGATTCCAGTCGCGAACACGATCCGGCGGCCGAGCAGGTCGGCGAGCGAGCCGGCCATCAGCATCAGGGCGCCGAGGCTGAGCGCGTACGCGTCGATGATCCACTGAAGATCGGAGATCGAGCCGTGCAGTTCGCGCTGGATGTCCGGCAGCGCCACGTTGACGATCGTGAGGTCCAGCAGCAGCATGAACACGCCGATCCCCACGGCGATCAGCGTCCACCACTTTGCGTCCAGGGACCTGGCGCCGCGCGGAGCCCGAGAGTTGTTTGACATGTCGTTCATCGTTTTGAACCTCCTGAGCCCGAGCGTGCCCGCACGGTGTGTGAGGGCGAGCCATGAGCGTGTTGTTCTGGAGCTGAGCATCGACGCAGGCGGGGTGAGCGGTCATCGCACGGTCCGTGCGATTCACCGTCTGCGGGTGGCAGCCGCCCTGCAGCGCTGACGGGGGCGCAGGGCTCCGTGTGCTCACCGGAGGCGGGCACGCCGTAGCTGACCCGGGCGCCGAACGGACGCCGCCGCCCGCCCCACCTGCGCGGTGGGACGGGCGGCGTTGTTGCGTGTCCGCGGGGGGTTGCTCAGGTAGCCTCGGCCGCCGGCTGCATGCTCGTCAGCGGCGGCGCGGCCAGGGCCTGCTCGGGCTCGATCGCCACGCGCGGGATTCGCCGATCGAGCCACTCGGGAAGCGCCCAGGTGCTCCGGCCGAGGAGTTGCAGCACTGCGGGTAGCAGCAGCATCCTGATCACGACCGCGTCCAGCAGCACGCCGGAGGCCATGCCGACGCCGAACATCTCGAGGATGCGCTCGCCGGAGAGGGCGAAGGCGATGAACACCGCGACCATCACCGCGGCGGCCGCCGTGATCACGCGCCCGGTGCGGGCGATGCCCTCGCGGACCGCGCGACTGGCGTCGCCGTGGGTGTTCCACTCCTCGTGGATGCGGGAGACGAGGAACACCTCGTAGTCCATGCCGAGCCCGAAGATGACCGCGAACATGAGCAGCGGGATGAACGCGTCGATTGGA
This sequence comes from uncultured Solirubrobacteraceae bacterium, assembly GCA_963730575.1. Classification (GTDB taxonomy): domain Bacteria; phylum Actinomycetota; class Thermoleophilia; order Solirubrobacterales; family Solirubrobacteraceae; genus Palsa-744. Next base: position 121,508 of record CAVSSG010000002.1, on the reverse strand, counting down.
CCCTGCTGTACGCCGAGCCAGCCGCGCTGGAACAGCGCCTGGACGATCCCGAACGAGGCGCCGATCGACATCAGTGTCATGACCGCGGCCTGGATCGGGATGATCAGCGAGCGGAAGACCACGAACAGCAGCACCATCGCCAGGCCGATCACGACCGCCATGAACACGGGCAGCCTGTTCGCGAGGATGTGGGAGAAGTCCACCTCGGCGGCGGTGGGGCCGCCCACGTAGGCGCGCGCGCCTGTAACGCGCTCGACCGGCGGCAGAACCGTGCCGCGCACCTGCTTGACCAATTCGGTGGTCCGCTGGCTCTGCGGGGAGGTCGTGGGGTAGGCGAGCACGACCGCCGTGGTGCCGGCCGGGCTTAGCTGTGCAGGTGACACCGAGCCGACTCCGGGCGTGCTTGCCAGCGCCTGGCGGACCTGGTTGGCGGCACCCGTGTCGCCGGCCTGCGGCAGCGCCACCGCGACCGTGAGCGGGCCGCTGGAGCCGGGGCCAAAGCCCTTGGCCATCAGGTCATACGCTTTGCGGGTGGTGTTGCTGGTCGGTTCTGTGCCGGCGTCGCTCATGCCCAGCCGCAGCCCGAGCGCGGGCACGGCCAGCAGCAGCATCAGCCCGGTGGCTGCGAGTGCGATTGGCACGGGGCGCCGCTGCACGCCGCCCACCCAGCGCCGCCAGAATCGCCCGCTGACCGCACCCTCGCGGGCGGCGCGGCCCTTGACGGCGCCGACTTTGTGCCCGGTCTTGCTGAGGATCGCGGGCAGCAGGGTGATCGAGGCGGCAAGCACCAATGCGACCGTCATCGCGGAGGCCACGCCGACGCCACTGTTCATCTTCACCCGCAGCGCGAACATGCCCAGCAGCGCGATGACCACGGTCAGGCCGGCGAAGACGACCGCCCGCCCCGAGGTGTTCATCGCGTTTTCGACAGCACCCTCCACATCGCCGCCGTTGTTTCGGTAGTTCTCGCGGAAGCGCGTGACCACGAACAGCGCGTAGTCGACGCCCACACCGAGGCCGATCATCAGCGCAAGAGAGGAGGCGAAGTCCGGCATGGCGATCGCGTGGCTGGCCAACGAGCTGAGCCCCTGGCCTGCCATCAGGCCGACCACCGCCGTGGCGATCGGTAGCGCCATCGCGCTGAAGGACCCGAACGCGAGCAGCAGGATCGCGATCGCCGCGATGATCCCGACACCCGTCGCGAAGCCGACCGACATTCCCTCGGCCTGCTGGATCGCCTGCCCGCCGAGCTCGACCTGCAGGGCGGAGGAGTCAGCCGATTTCGCCACGCTGATCACGCGCTTGATCGCCGGCACGGGCAGTTTCTCGGCGCGCTGGTTGAAGTTCACCGTGGCGAAGGCGATCGTGCCGTCGGCCGAGATCGCGTGCTGTCCCGCGGCGAACGGGCTGATCACGCCCGTCACGTGCGGCAGCGCGGCGACCTTTGAGAGGGTAGCTTCGATCACCGGGCGATCCGCCGCGAGCGTTCCCGTCCGCGCGTGAAAGACGATCTGGTCGCTGTCGCCGGCCTGGGCTTTGAAGTTCTGGTTCAACAGGGCCTGGGCACGCGCCGACTCGGTCCCCGGCAGGGTGAAGTCGCTCGAGTTCTTGCGACCGACCTCGGTGGAGACCATCGTGATCCCCAGTGCGGCCACGATCCACGAAACGATCACGAGCCGGCGATGCGTCATTGTCCAGCGGGCTAAGTTCTGCATTGGTCTCGCCTTTCACTCACGAGGGAACCCGACGGTCCCATTAACGGTGTTGTGAGGGGTAGGCTCGACTAGAGTCGGGTGAGCAGTCATCGCACGATCGGTGCGATTGGCCCCCGGGGAAAGATCACTATCTCTGCGCGCCGCCCTCAGCGGCGGTCCGCGGTGATCACCTGAGCGGTGATGACGACGCAAGCAGGCCGAGCTCGCGGGCGCGCTCGACCGCCTCTGCCCGCCCGTGGACGCCGAGCTTTGCGTATATATGCCGGATGTGGGTCTTTACGGTGTGAACCGAGAGGTAGAGCTCGCTCCCGATCTCCGGCGCCGAGAGGTTGCTGGGCAGGTACCGGAGCACTCTCAGCTCGCTGTCGGTGAGATCCTCCCGAAGCGCCGCCGGCTCGCCCGCTGGCGAAGGCGGGGGCGAGCCGCTGATGACGCTGAGGATGTCTTTCAACAACGCCCCGTGCGCGGTGCCGTGGCGCGGGTGGCGCTCGAGCAGATCTCGAACCGGCGTCACCACGAACGGCCAGATTAGCCCGTTCGGCTCGGCGAGCTCGAGCGCTCGCTCGATGTCGGCCTCAGCCGTCCGCCTCTCGCCGAGGCGCTCACGAGCGATAGCGTCGAGCAGGAACACCTCCACAAGCAACATCGGGTTGGACGGCAGGGAGCCATCCACAACCGGAGCGAGCGCATCGACAGCCTCTTGCTCGTGCCCCTCGGCGAGGTCTGCGTACGCGAGCGCGGCGAGCGCCATGTCGGAGCCACGCCCCTCCTCGTCGCGGAGCTCGGCGAGCGTCGCGCGGGCGCCATCAGGATCGCCCATCTGCATCTGGGTCTGCGCGAGAAGCCTGCGCGACGGCACCGTCATCAGCTGCGGTCCCACCACGAGTTCCTCCAGCCGAACGGCTGCGCCGTACGCGGCGGCCGCGTCCGCGTACCGTCCAAGCGCTGCGTTGAGCCTGCCTCGCGCCACGTGCAGCATGAGCCCGGTTCCCGGTTCCATGGCCGCGTGGACCGCGCTTTCCGCGCGCCCAAGCCACTGCTCCGCGTCGCGGAATCGGCCTTGCCAGACGTCGACGTTGCCAAGCGCTACGAGCGCCGCACCGACGACGCGGTCCGCGTCCCAGCCGTGCGCCCCCGCGATCCCGATCGCCTCCAGAGCACGCTCGCGGGCATGCGCCAGCGAGCGCCGCCCGGCTGTTACGGCGAGGTAGGAGAGACACTGCGCCTCGAGATAGGGCCGTCGTCCCGCGCGCGCCAACTCGAGCCCCTGTTCAAGGTGTTGCTCAGCTTCCGCGAACTCTGCTGACCAGAGCTCGACGATGCCGAGTTGCAGGAACGCAGCCGTGCGTACGTCCTTGTCCACAGCCGCCTCGCCTGGTGCGGACTCCTGCGCGGCAAGCAGGGGCCGTGCCTCCTCAAGAGCTGAGACGAAGTCCCCTCGCCGTCGGGCGAGCATCAGGCGCGCGAGCCGAAGCGAGACCTCGAAGTGCCGCCGCCGCTCCTCCCGCACCCGGGGAGCGTTGCGTTCGGCGAGCGCTATGTACTCATCTGCATCGCCGATCTCGCCTCCGAATATCTCCCCGCGGGCGAACGCCACAGCGAGCTCCGGATCGGCCGACACCGAGCCGGGGGGGAAGCCTGCGAGCAGCGCCTCGAGCGTCGCCGCGCGACCATCGAGGGCGATGCTCGGGCTGTGGTCAGCCACCAGGCGCGCGGCGAACGTCCAATCCTCAGCGGCCTGGGCGTGCCGGATCGCCTCCACGGCATCTCCATGCGCCTCGTACCAACCCGCAGCGGCGAGATGTAGGTCCGGAGGGGCATCCGGCTCGGTTCGCTCTAGCTCCAGGCGCAGGAGGTCGGCGAACAGGCGGTGATAGCGAAACCACGAGCGGCTCGCATCGAGCGACACGACGAACGCATTCGAACGCTCGAGCTCCTGCAGGACCCGGAGCGATCCGGTGGTGCCGGTGAGAAGATCGGCGAGTGGTCCGTTGACCCGCTCGAGAATCGAGGTGCGGAGCAGCAGCCATCGCGCCTGCTCGGGCTGGCGCTCGAGCACCTCCGCGAACAGGTAGTCCGCGACGGTTCGCTCACTCCCCGTGAACTCGGCGACGAAGCGCTCCGGGTGTGGATGCCCGGCCAGCGCAAGCGCGGCGAGCCGCAACCCCGCCGCCCAGCCCTCGGTCCGCTCGTGGAGCTGAGCGAGACTCTCGTCGGACAGCTCGACCCCTGCGGCCGCAAGCAGCTCGCGCGTCTCCTCGAGGGTGAAGCGCAGGTCCGCACCCCTGATCTCGATCAACTCACCGGCGACGCGGAGTCGATGCAGCCCGAGCCCGGGGTCGCGGCGGCTCGCGATCACCACACGCAGGAGCGGGGGCCGCCGGTCGAGGAACGCCTCGAGCTGTCGCAGCGCATCGGGGGAGCGAAGCTCGTGAACGTCATCGATCACCAACACGATGCCGGCCTCCAGCGAGGAGAGCTCCGATACGACGCGCTCGACGAGCGCCCCTCCATCGAACGTCGGCGATGGCTCAAGCTTCTCGACGAGCCCGCCCGCGCCGGTAGTCGCGCGCAGCTCGCGGATCACGGACAGCCAGAACCGCTGCGGGTCGTGCTCCTCGCGCTCTACCGACACCCAGGCGACGGAGCTGCCAAGCGCTGCGTCCTCGATCCACGACCGGAGAAGCACGGTCTTTCCACTCCCGGGCGGTGCCGAGAGCAGGGCCACCCCCCAACCTCTGTCGGCCGAAAAGAGGTCGAACAGCTCCCGCCGGGCGACCACGGACGGAGCAGGCGCACGCACCATCTGTCGTGCCCACTCTACATTGCGTTGTGTGGCGCGATCGGACGTCCGGCGTGCGCCTAGGAAGCCGGCGCGACGCCGCAGCGCGACGCGTGGCCCTACAGATCGCACGATCCGGGCGATGTGCCCTCACCCGCAGGGGACCGAGTCTCAAGACATGCGAGGTCCGGTGAGCCCCGTCCTGCTGAGGCTAAGAGTTCGCGGCGCGCTCAGCGAGACCCTGCTCGGCGCATTTCCAGGCCTGGAGGCGACGATCGAGGACGGCGAGACCGCGCTCGTCGGAGCGCTTCCCGACCAGTCTGCCCTTTTTGGCGTGTTCGCAGAGGTCGAGGCACTCGGGCTCGAGCTGCTCGAGGTCAGCTGCGACTGCGGTATGGCGTGAGAGCAGCTGCATGCGTGACCGGTGGCCGGCGTGGACGGAATCGAACGGCGAATCCCACAAATCGTGCGACGACGCCTCACCCCAACGGCGGCGAGCCTCCCTGGCACACACAACTCCAAGGAGGTCGTGATGAGCACCAGCACCCACCGACCCGTCAACGAGTTCAAGATCGAGAATGGCCGCTGGCGAATCGATCCATTGAGCGCGATCATCGAGTTCCGCGTTCCAAACTTCTACGGCTTGCGGAACGTCGAGGGACGGTTCGAACGCTTCGAGGGCACCCTCGACCTGCACAAAGAGCCCGCGATCGAATTGACGATCGACGCGGACAGCCTCAATACCAACAACGCCCAGCGGGACAAGCACCTGCGCTCGGCCGACTTCTTTGACGTCGAGAATCACCCGCGGGTCCGGTTCGTGTCCGACAGTGCCGACTTGGATCGAGAGGTTCTGGTGGTCAGCGGCCGACTGCACGCGGCAGGAGAGATCGTCCCTGTCGATCTCGACGCCTCCCTCCGACGTCAGGGCGATGAGCTCGCGATCGAGGCCACCACGCTCGTCGATCAGCGGGAGCTCGGAATGACCTGGAGCCCGCTCGGGATCGTCCGTACCCCCAGCAAGCTGATCATTCACGGCCGGCTGGTACTCGACGACCGACCGACCGCCGAGCGCAGGATACCCAAGCGGATAGCTCGGATCGTGCGATGAGGGATCACTCTCGTCGGCGCGACGATCGCAACAACGATTCGCACAGCAGTTCTCGACACCACAAGGAGAGTTGACCATGTCCTCAAGCCACGACAGGCGGTCCGACCTGGAGCCCATCGGCATCGGCACCATCCACCTCGACGTCCTCGACATTGAGCGCTCAGTGAGCTGGTGGCATGACCTGGTCGGCCTTCGCGTGCTCGGCGAGGGGCGCGAGGCCGTAGCTCTCGGCGTTGACGGCGACCCGCTCATAGTCCTGCGTCCAGGGGCGACGGAAGCGGCGCGTCGCGGCTACACGGGCCTATACCACATGGCCATCAACCTGCCGGACGAGCACGCCCTCGCCCAGGTTCTCGCGCGGGTACTCGCCGCAGAGGCCCCGTTCTCCGGAGTCGACCACATCGTCGCGAAGTCTCTGTATGTCACTGACCCGAACGGAATCGGACTCGAGCTGGCGCTCGAGACACCACAGCGCGTCAGATCCGTCAACTGGCCGGAAACCGAGAGAGCTCCCGAGATCATCGACGTCGAGGGGCGCCGACGCGAGAGCCTGGGAGAGCTTGACCTCAATCCGCTCCTCGCCGTGGTGTCAGAGGTCGATCTGTCGGAGCCCGTCGCATCCGGCGCGACGGTCGGGCATGTCCACCTCGCTGTCGCGGAGCTCGAGCCGGCGTTCCGCTTTTATCGCGACGTGCTGGGCTTCGCGCGCATCAACTACGTGCCGGTCATCGGATACGGAGACCTCGGCAACACCGGCACCCTCCTCCACAAGGTCGCGCTCAACACCTGGCAGACGGCAGGCGCAACCCCACGACCCGCCGGGATGGCAGGGATGACACGGTTCACGGTTCTCTACGGGTCGCAGGAACCCCTGAGTCACGCCATCATGAGACTGGACGAGGCTCGGGACGAGGCGAGTGCCGACTTGACCCATGACCCCGCGGGGAACGTGATTGCGCTCTCCGCGTCCGCAGCGCTGGCGGCATGAGCGGAACCGAAACCCACTCCGCCCCGCTCGGCACACCCGGACCGGGGCGGATCTGGTCCTCGGAACGCCGCATGCTCCTCGACCCGCCCCACAGCCCGCTTCTGCGGCCCAGTTGCACCGGTGGCGTTGTGGTGCGGGCGAGACCGCGTAGGGCTGCGTCTCGCCGGCAGGCGCGATGGGAGATCGGGCAAGTCACGCAGTACGTACACGAACTCGCTCGCAAGCGGTATGCGCCGCATCAGTACTTGAGCTAAATCCTCGCCAGTGAGACGCTTGCATCCGTGCAGGAGCGGCGGCGGGCGCCGGTGCCGAGCAGACGACCGCTGCGGACGATCCTCGACAGCCCTGCCCGACCGACCTCAGACTGCTCCTTTCCCGGGGCTAAGCGAGCGTGGCGCGCGTCGGGACGCGGACGAGCGGGCCTCGTCCGCTTGGGGCGTCTCGCTGACCACACGGGGCGCGCCTGCTCTCCGCGCAATACAGGGGTGCCTCTCGACGATCAAGCGTGGCGCGGTGTGGGACCAGATGTCGCGTTTGGCGATCCGCGTTCGGGGGCGATCGACCTGCTCCAGACGGTGTCCGGGTGGCTGTGACCGTCTGCATCGTCGCGCTAGTCAATCAGCCCAGGTCGACCTCGAAGTCGACGCACATGATACGGCCGTCGCGCACGGTCCAGAGCACTGTGCGTCTGAGCGTCTCCGCGGGCGCATCGGGCAGATGCCGACCATGGCAGCGATTGACAACCACGGCAAACGTATCGCTATCGATCACGTCCTCGATCTCGACGCGGGCCACGCTCCGATAGCTGTCGCTACCCCCGACAAAAGCCAGGAGAGACTCAGTCACTCACGTACGCGAGATCGAACACTCGCCGACTGATGGCCTCCGGAGGCGCGAGCGCTAGGACAACCGCGCGGATGGCGAGACACCCGGATGCATCGACGAGATCCGAACGCGGAGGGCGCTCGGCCTGATCCTGAAGCGCAGAGGCGGATCGAGGGTGACCGCCTCTCCATCGAGCCCGGCGGCGACGGGTTCATCGGCGGTCAGTTCGAGCGTCGGCGCGGTCCATGCCCGGCCGGGACCGTGCCTGGGATCGGGGAACGCATCGAGGACGACTATCCCCAGCCGACCGCTGTCGAGCGCAGGGCGCGTCCCCAGGGCCAGTGGGAGATCCAGCGCATACGGGTTGTTGGAGACCAAGAGCACCGCGGGGTTCGGATGTTCGTGGCCGAGATCGTCGACGACGCGCAATGTCGGCGGCGGCGGAGCGCTCGGGCCGAGGACGCCCTCGGCCGTCTGCAGCAGCGTGCGCACCTTCGCATCCCGGTAGCCCGTGCGCTGGACGGCGTCACCGTATATCCCGATCGAGGTGTTGTTGAGGAACAGGCGACCGTTCGCGTCCCCGAGATCGACCGAGCGCTCGAGGCCATCCGTGAAGGCGTCGAGCGCTCCGACCAGGTCATGGCGCACCACGCCCAGGTCAAGAGCGAAGTGGTTGCGCGTGCCCGCGGGAACGCATACGAACGGGAGCCCGTGAGCACACGCGGCCGCCGCCACCACGCCCAGTGACCCATCGCCGCCCGCCATCCCGAGCGCGTCGGCACCCGCCGCCACCGCTTCCCGGACCAGGGCTTCGAGGTCCTCGCCGGGTGCAAGGACCACCGGCTCAATCCCTCGTTCGCGGGCAAGGGCGGCGAGCCCGGCGCGCGCGGCCTTGCCTCCGCCGGATGCCGGATTGATGAACAACACCGGCCGCCGGGGCGCCTCAACGGACACCCAGCCAGGATGCGACGAGCACGGCACCGGCATGCTTACCCCGGGTACCCGATGAACGGCATCGGTGGGAAGCGGCGCCGAGCTTTCAGCGATCGTGCGACGACAGCTCTACCGTCGCAGCGGCCAGGTGGAAGGACTCCGCGTCCTTCCAGGTCGCTTGACACTTGCTACCTCCTGACTCATCGGGTTCATTTGCATCGCTCACATAAGGCGCCTGTTCGCCCACCGTACAGACACTGTGTCGCTCCCCATCGTTGCAGCGTGGATCGCGTCTCACTGGCCCGCTCATCGACAAGGTCCTACTCGGGCCGAGCGCATCCGGCTTCCGTAGTTCTCCCTCAGCAGATCCGCACTCTCTGCCGATGCAGCGGGGACCCGCTGCTCGCAAGCATCGATGGGGAACGCCGGCGGAGGAGCGGACATGAGGATGAACCCGCCGGAATAGCGAAGCGCCGTCAGACTGCTTCTGAATGGTGTTCGTCGACGGGAGCGAATGAGCGGATGATCGATCAGCGGCACAACGAGCGCACAAGGGCAGCTCCCGAAGCCGGGGCAGCATGAGCGGCGCACCTCGAAGTCCCGTCAGCGCCCCGCCGCAGCGTCTGCTGCTGCTCCGCCACGGTGAGAGCATCTGGAACGCCGAAGGTCGCTTCACCGGCTGGGTTGACGTGGGCCTCTCCGAGCGAGGCGTCTCCGAGGCTGCCAGGGCGGGTGCGCTGCTTGCCGAGCACGGTCTGCGGCCCGATGTGGTCCACACCTCGGTGCTCGCCCGTGCGATCCGCACCGCCGAGCTTGCCCTCGAGGCATCCGAGCGACAATGGATCCCCGTGCGCAGGTCATGGCGGCTAAACGAGCGCCACTACGGTGCCCTGCAGGGCCAGAGCAAGGAGCAGATCCGCCACAAGGCGGGCCTCGCCCAGTTCTTGCTCTGGCGTCGCTCCTATGACGTACCTCCGCCGCCCATCGATCCCGACTCCGAGCTCGCGGCGGCGCGCGATCCGCGTTACGCCGCGCTCGCTCCCGACGTGCTGCCGAGCGCCGAGTGCCTGAAGGATGTGCTGGCCCGCGTGTTGCCCTACTGGTACGACGCGATCGTCCCGGATCTCCGTGCAGGTCGGCTCGTACTCGTCTCCGCGCACGGCAACTCGCTGCGGGCGCTGGTCAAGCATCTCGATCGCATCGGCGACTCCGAGATCGCGGAGGTGAACCTCCCGACCGGCGTCCCTCTGCTCTACGAACTCGACCGGCAGATGCGACCGCTCGGCGCGGTCGACCCCCGCTTCGGCGTCAGCGGCACCTATCTCGACAGTGACGCCGCGGTCGCATCGATCGCCGCCGTCCACGACCAGGGTCTCATGACGTCGACAAGCACCTGAGTGTTTGGCTGTGTCGTCGAGAGCTGCCGACCAGGCGACACGCCGGCCCGAGGCGAAGGCCTAATCGATCGACTCGTAGGCGATAGCCGGACGGCGGAAGAAGTCGCTTGGGGTCAGGCGCTGTGCGAGGAGGACCAACGGTGCCCCTAGCAGCAGCGCGACCAATACAGGCGCCGCCGCGCTCAAGCCCGACTGCGCGATCACGCGGTCGCCCACCCAGAAGCAGAAGGCCCCCGAGAGGAATGGCAGCAGCACACCGGTGAAGAAGAATCGCGCATCCTTGAGCATCACCCTGCGATACGCCCACGCGCAGGCGACGCCCGTCGCGCCGTAGTAGAACGCGACGAGCGTACCGATGTCGTCGATGAGGTTTCCGTACCCGTTGTTGATGGTTGGCGACACGGTCCGCAGGAAGATGCCGAACAGGCATAGGCCGGCGAGTACGACCGTTCCGATCAGGGGTGTCTGGAAGCGGCCGTGCACCCTGGCGAAGACCGATGGATACACCTCATCGCGCGCCATGGACAAGCTGAGCCGGGAGGCCGGCAGGAGCGTCGTCTGCGTGTCCGCCACGGTCGACATGATTACGGCGAAGATCATCAGGTAGCCCAGCCAGCTGCCACCGACCTGCTCGGAGAAATAGAACAGCAGGTTCGTGCCCTGGCCTTCGAGCTGCCTGCTCGGGATCAGCATCTGCACCGCGACGATGTTCAGGACGAAGATGAACAGCAGCAGGAACATCGAGATGATGCATGCGCGGCCCGGCGTCCTGGTGGCTGCCTTGGACTCTTCGTTCAAGTTGACCGCCGTGTCCCAGCCCCAGAAGAAGAACAACCCGAGAACTGCTCCTGCCGCCAGGCCTGCGGTGCCGTGTATCGAGGTCGGGCTGAGCCAGGACAGGTGGAAGCCCGTCGAGCCCCGTGGGTGCTCCAGCGCGACCTTGAGGATCCCCCAGATCGACGCGAGAAGCACCACCGCGGACTGGATGATCACGAAGACCCATTGGGCATTCGCCGTCCAGCGCACTCCGTATACGGTTATGAAGGTGATGGCGGCAAGCCACAGAGATGCGATCCCCGCCGTCAGCGATAGCTCCCCCGCTGTGGCCGCGCTGATCCAGCCGACGGCGTGGAAGAACTGGAGCGTGTAGCTTGCCGCAAGCATCGGCGCGGCGATGCAGAACAGAAGGCTCGCCGCGAGCTGGACCCATCCCGTGAACCAGCCGACGTGGGGACCGACGAGCTTGGAGATCCATGCGTAGCTGGCGCCACAGTTCGGGTCCTTGCGGTTCAGATAGAAGTACGCGGCGGCGATGAAGAACATCGGGATGGAGCTCACGATGATCACCGCCGGACCGGCATAGGCCGATGCGACGAAGAGAAGACTGAGCGTTGCGGCGAGCGAATAGGCCGGGGCGGTGGAGGAGACCGCGACGACCGTCGAATCCCACAGGTTCAGCTGGTTGGCGCGAAGGCCAGTCGTCGCCCCACTGGCCGGTTCGGCCCTTGGGGGCGTCGCATTCCGGACGCTGCCCGGCGTAGGCAGCTGGCCGGTCCCAGTTGGCGTCGCCTTGCTGCTGCGCACCGATCAATCATCGTTGCGGCGTCTTGGTGCAGGTCGGGCTGCTTGCGTCGGCAAGCGGCGTCCCGAACGCCCAGCCAAGGACTCTCGGTCCTGCCGGGCGCCCTTGACTCGATCACGAGCCGCTCCGACAGGCTGCGCAGTCAAGGTGGAGGGGCGAACGGCCGGTCGGTAGGGAGTGCGTTACGATCGTCGCACCTGTCGGCGGTCGTGCTGTTTGGGCGATTGGAGATGGCTGTCACGGCCGGCGGCCCATAGTGGCACGGCAACCGAGCACAAGCGACCACGACAGCCCGGCCATGACCGAGTTGCCCGTTCTGCGCCTGGCGACACCATCGCTTCGCGGGGTGCTGCGCATAGTGCTCATCGTCGTTGGGTGCGCGATCGCGCTGTACTTGTTGTGGCGGGTGCGGACCGTCGTCCGGCTTGTTGGGATCAGCGTCTTTCTCGCACTCGCGCTCGTCCCGGTCGTCGATTCGTTCGATCGACGCAGCCGCCTGCCGCGGGCGATGATCATCCTGGCCGTGCTCGTGGTCTTGATCGCCTCCGTCGTCGTCGTCGGCGCGGTGGTGGTGCCGAGCATGGTCAAGGAGGTGGGGCAGCTGTCCCACAACGCGCCGCGATACGCGCGTGATCTCCGCGCCAACTCGACCTTTCGGCACTATGACAATCGCTACCACATCAGCGCGAAGCTCGTGCAGGATGCCCGCACGCTGCCCCAGTCGCTGGGACATCTCGCCGGCCCCCTCAAGGACGTGACGGTGTCGGCCTTCAGCTTCATCGGCCAGCTGATCACTGTGCTGGCACTGACCTTCCTGCTGATCTTGCACGGCCGCCAAAACGTGAACATGGCGCTCTCGTTAACCGGCGCACGCGAAGAGCGATACCGGCGCCTGGTGCTTGAAGTAGAGCAGGCGGTCGCGAAATACGTGCTGGGTAACATGGCAATCAGCGGCCTGGCCACGCTGGCCACCTGGATCGTCCTGTCGATTCTCGGCGTGCCCTATGCCCTGTCGCTCGGCTTTGTCGTCGGATTCTTCGACCTCCTACCCCTCGTGGGGGCTACGCTCGGCGCGATCGTGGTGGCACTGGCGACCGTGACGGTGAACTTTCCGCTCGCCACCATTGTGTGGATCGCCTTCATCATCGTTTGGCAGCGCTTCGAGGACTATGTCGTACAGCCACTCGTCTACGGGCGCGCGCTGCATGTGAACCCTCTCGTGACCATCGTTTCAGTGCTCGCGGGCGCCGAGCTCCTCGGGATCCTCGGCGCACTGATCGCGATTCCCACAGCCGCCGCGATCCAGATCATCATCACCGACTGGTGGTCGTCGCGAGCCGCGGCGCAAACCGCCCCAGCCGCCGTCGAGCGCGCCACGACAGCTGGGTAACTCAAGCTTGTGCGCGTCCTCGTCGACGGCTCTGAAGAGTGCGTCGTCGCGGCTGTCGCGATCGACGTTCTGTGGAGACGGGCTCTTGTTACATCCTGGCGCTATCGTCGATGCGGAAGATCTGTTGAGCCGGAACGGCCGTGGCGAGTGTACGGGGCACCCCATGCTCGCGGCGCTAACGGCGGTGGTTGGAGACGTGATCTCCGTCGTGACCTATGCGCGATCGTCGGCTGACGCTCCGCCATTCGCGCGCCTTGTTTGATGCTCCGCGCCTGTTGCGGGTTGCTCCGCCTCCGCCCTCGGTGCTTCTTGCGCGGACCCGCGCGGAGACGCCTGGGAAGCATGTTCGCGCCAGTCTCCTACCGTGCCGCGCAGATGCAGGTAGGCGCCCCCCTCCGGCAGCGCGGGGAGCCAGTAGGAGATCGTCCGGTACGCCAGCACGGCCAGCACCGCCAAGCTGCCGTTGACGCCGAATCCGAGGAACGCACCGATCATTCCCCCCTCCACGCCGCCGATCCCGCCCGGAATCGGCAGCATGTTGCCCAACGTGCCGACGTAGTAGCCCATTACCAGCACGGCGGCGGGGGGAGAGTGACCGAAGGCGCGAAACGACACCCATAGTGTGCCGATGTCAAACCCCCACGCCGGGATCGCGCCGAGCCACGAAAGATCGCCGCTGCGCACCAGCGCAAGCGCCGAGCGCAGGCCGTCCTGCAAGGCCCGGGGGAAGCGGGCGGCGCGCGTCCACCGGCGGGCAGCGCGCCCATGCGAGCGCTTTGCGCGAGCGAGCAGGTAGCTCTGGGCCGGGCTTGCGAGCCATTTCATGGAAAGCACCACCACGATCACCGTGAGGCCGAACAGCGCCGGCACGAGCGTCAGGACGAACGGAGCCTTCCCCACGAAGAGCCCGATCCAGAGGCCGAAGCCGGCGATCGCCAGCGCCGCCATGTAGACGGCGTAGTTCAGGATCTCGAAGCACACCATCCCCTGCGCCACCTCCGCGGACGCAAGCCCGGAGGCACGCAGCGCCCAGACCGTGACGGCCACGCCCCCGCTGCCGGCCGCGGCGAAAAGCTTCGTGGCGCCGCCCCCGGCCAGCGTGATCTGATAGCTGACCCACCACCCGATCCGGCCTCCCAGCCGGGAGAACACGCCGTGAAAGAGAACGATATAGGCGCCGTACGACAGTGCCTCGAGCGGGACACCGAGTCCCAGCCACCACAAGTTCCCGGCACGCAAACGTTCCAGGGTGGGTCCGAAGCCCACGATCTGGGGCACGACGTAATACACGAAGCCGAACACGAGCGCTCCGCCGAGGAGGCTGGCCGCTATCCGTCTGTGCCGGGCGAGAAAGCTCTTGCGGCCGGATGGACCAGTCGAACTCCCGTCGGCGCCGGGACCCGCTGTAGGCGCAGTACTGGGTGTCCCGGTGTCCACGTTGCTCATGCGCGCAGTGACGCCATCATGATCCTTCCGCATTGAAGGAGGCTACGCCGCTCCGGTGCAGTCTGCACAAAACCATGGCCACCCCCACAAACTGCGTCCAACGCCACATCGCCAAGTGTTCATCATTGGTACATGGTGGCCCCGGCGTGAGCGAGCCGTAATGGGAGACGATGCGGACGTTGTCGCGTCTCGGCAGGAACGCGCGCGGTTGCGGTCCCGGCACGCGCTGAGTACCGCGCGCGGCGAGCTTAGGAAGTCCGTTCTGAAGCTGGTCAGCTATGCCGTCCTTGCTTACCTCGTGCTCCGGCTGGCTCCCGGCTTGGAGCAGGCGCTGGAAAGCCTTGAGCATTTGCAGTGGCAATGGGTGGTCGGGGCGATAGCCCTCGAGACTCTGTCCGAGACTGGCTTTGTGGTGTCCTGGCGCGCGATCGTCGATCCCGAGAACCTGCTGAGCCGTGAAGGCCGCGGCCGGCGGATGGATACGCGTGCCGCGTGGGCACAATTGGGAGGCGGCACGCTCGTGCCCGGTGGGTCGCTCGGAGGCATTGGAGTGGGAGCCTGGATCCTGCGCCGCTTCGGGATGCCGAGCAAGCTCATAGCCGAGCGCGAGTTCAACCTTAGCTTTCTTAACACCGCCGTCGACGCAGTGGCGCTGGTGATCTTCGGCGTCGGGATGGCGACTGGCATCCTCGCCGGCAGGCACGATCTCACCCTGACGCTCCTGCCAGCGTTGCTGGCAGCGGTTGGGCTCGTGGCTGCGCTGCTGATCGCCCGCCGCGCGAGCACATATGCCGAGCGGGTTCAGCCCGAGCACCCCAACATCGCCAGCTCGATCACCACGCTAGCTGACGCCGTCGAGGACACCGACCGGCTCCTGTTCCACCACGGCGGCTTCAAGAGCGTGCTCGGGGCGCAGGCCTATCTCTGGTTCGACATCCTTGTTCTTTGGAGTGCCTTCGCCGCCATCCACGCGCACCCGGTACCGAGCTTTGCCGTCGTGGTCATGGCGTACATAATCGGGGCGCTCGGCGGATCGATCCCCCTGCTGCCAGCCGGCATCGGCACGATCGGGGGCATGGCGGGTATGTTCATTCTCTTCGGCGTCGCACACGACGCGGCGATCGCCGCCGTGCTCATCTACCAAGCTGTCGGCCTGCTCGTGCCGCTGGCCGGCGGAGGAATCGCCTACATCTTTCTCCGCCGTCGACTTGATCCGTTCCGGGAGAGCACAACCGCGTGGTCTGACGAGGAATCCAGCCGACCAATCCAGGTGGGCCGTGACTCGAGTAACGATCACAGCTGAGATCACATGGTCTGCGCTGATCGACCCCGCCTAGCACGCCTGCGTTGACCGGCCTCGTCGCCGGCTCTCCTCGACGATCGCCACCCAAGCCGACCAACTTGGGGTCAGCCATGGGTTACGGTCAGGGCGGCGGCGCCGACGGCATGGCCTAACGGGACGAGCGCGCGAACAGCCGAAGAAAAAGCAGGAAGATATTCAGTACGTCCAAGAAGATCCCAGCGGCCAAAGGGATCGCCTCGTCCGTCCCTGCGCGGCGCAGGCGGTTGAAGTCCACGACCGTATAGAGGCCGAAGATCGCAAGGCCGACTATCGCGTACACCGTGTAGGCGGCAGGTATGTGAACAAAGATCAGCACGATGCCGGCAGCGATGAGACCCAGCAGCAGCCAGAACAGCGCTCGGTACAGAAAGGACAGGTCGCGGCGGGTCGCGTAACCGACCGAGCCGAGGCCGCCCACGAACAGCGCCGTCGCCCCGAATGCCTGGCGCACCGCGGTCGGATCGGTGGCGGAGTAGTAGTTGAGGGTGGTGGCCACGCTCGCCCCGATAAGCAGGCCGAACGCAAACAGCAGCGCTAGCGCGAGACTGTGGTTCCCGCGTGCGCTTGCGACGTTCAGCCCGACCAGACAGCCGAGCGCGATCAACCATGCCACGAACCACCCGGCTCCGCCCAAGTTCCGGCCCAGGTACGCCCCCAGCGTCGCGAACCCCACCGTCAGCGCGACGAGCGCCATCACCCGACCGAATAACGTCTGGGTGCGGCTCGCAGGCAGACCTTCTGAATAGCCGACGGAGCTCATCTGCTGGATCCTAACGGCGCTCGGACGAGCCCTGCCGGACGACGGGTCAGGCGGTCGCGGCTCGGGCGCGGTCTGTTCCGATGAGATGACCCGCTGAGGGGAACGAGACGGTGGCGACGAACCCTTCCGTGATGCTTCGAGCACTGGGGCCACACCCGTCGCCCCTGGCGAAGGCAGCGAAGAGTGTGAGGAATCCCTCGCGCCGGCAAGGTAAGGAAAGCCATCGTCTACTGGGAGCGCAACCGTGCTTCCGCTGAACTCGAGCTTGCTCGGGAGGGTGACGCGAGTGGTGTGGACTGAGCGACGTTAGCGATGTGTCCCTAGCTACGTCAAAGTTGACATGAACCTACGGAGGGCCTCGAGGCTGGGGCCTGGGCGCGTGTTCGCGGGCGACCAGACGACCGCATTCTCACGGACAGCAAGCGTCTCAGCAGTTGATTGCGACACTGCCCAGTTGGACGACGTGGAGGAGCCAGCCCTCACGAGTTGATCGCGACTGCTTTGTCAGACGTAAGTGAGCGTCTGCCGACCCTCAGGCGGAGCTGTCGAGAATCGTCCACGGCAGCTGTCTTCGGGGCGTCAGTCGAGACGACCGGTTCGTCACGGAAGCGCACATGGGCGAGCCGGGTAGTGCTTGGACTCGCAGCGTGCTAGACGCCGCCAGGTCGCGAGCTGTGTCAAGCCGCGGTCCCATTCGACCGGCGGCGTCCGGTGCGCGGATTCACCGCGTCGAGGGAGCCCAGGGCCCGACGCCGCCGATGTGCTCCACCGAGTAGCGCAGGACATAGCCGGGAGCCTTCGGAGCGGGGAACTCCGCGACGGGAGACAGATAGACCTTCGCGAGGCGGTTGAGCAGGTCCCAAGCGGCCTCGCCCGGCTCGACCGTCGCGCGCGCACGCAGTACGGCATACGGGTTCAGGAAGGCGCCGCGGTCCCTCGGCGCCTCGAAGGAGAGCACGACGCGCGGGTCACGTTCGATGTTGCGCACCTTCAAATACCGCCCCATGTGACCGCTAAGGACGTCATCGCCGTCAAGACCGATCCAGATCACGGTGACCTGCGGGCTGCCGTCGGCGTTGATCGTACTCAGGTGGGCCAGCGGACCCGACTCGATCAGCTCTCGCAGCTCGCTGGGAAGGCCACCCATGGCTTTGTCCTTTCGCGCGTGGTACCGGCCACCACCCGGCAGCCGTCTTTCGCGATTATCGTCCATTCGCGTCGCCTTGGCTGCTGGGCGCCAAGTGATCGCGCGCGTCGGGAGCGCCTGGCGCGGAGGATCGCGGGCGGGCCGTTATGGCACGGCGGACGACATGGAGTAGCCGACGCTGGCGACGCCCAGACTTCTGCATCGCCCCGGTGAAAACGCGCGTCTTACTGCCTTGCAGCTGACGCGCTCGGACCTCGTCTTAAGCAGCGACGCTAACAGCGCGGACGCTGGCTACCGCTCGTCGATCAGATGCCAAGACCGTCAGGCGACCCGCGGGGCCGGCCGGTGAGGCGGCGATCCTGACGGCTGCCTCGCCCGCGCGTGAGCCGTCAGCTGCGCACAGGATGTTGAAAGACGCCCGGCATGTACGGGTCCACGTCTTTCGCCTTCGCCATGTCCGTGTCTTGGAGATGCCTTGTCTGGGGCCTGGCCACGACCGAAAACGCGGCGGCGCGTTCATCCGTGACACACTCATCGAGCCAGCGCGGATCAAACCAACACGCGCCGAGATCCTGCGGCTTCTCCACACAGCGACCGAGACAACCGCCGATGTCCGCGACCGACCACCGAGCAGAGTGGGACGATGATCCTGCAGGACGGCCTAGCGATCGCTGCAAACCCGCTGTCAAGCGACTCCGACGGCTTCGGCACCAAGGGTGGTCTGTGCGTGGTGACCGTCCGGGCGAGTGGTGTGATCATCGAGACGGCGTCACATGAGCAGGCGTCGCTGGTCGTCGTCGGTACTCGGGCGACTCGCGCTGGGCAGCGTCAGCGAGCGTGCGGTGTACGACAGTCTCCGTTCGGTGCTCCTCATGCGAGGCGTCGAGCTGCCTGACGGGCGATGACCATGCGCGAGCAGCGATCCCGATTTCGCGACGTGATCGTGGGCGTCGACGGGCACGAAGGCGGCCGTGACGCGATCGCGCTGGCGCGACTGCTCGTCACGCCCACGGGTCGGCTGGCGCTTGTGCATGTCCGGGAGAGCGGACTATTTCCGCCCACCGCCGAGGACGAGGCGCTTGAAGCGGAGATTGACGCGCCGCCGTATGCAGATTCGCAGAGGTTGCTCGAGCGCGAGCGCAAGGCGACCGGCGTCGAGGCCGAGCTCATCGATGTCGTAGACCGGACGGTTGGCCGCGGTCTGCACCAACTCGCCGAGCGCCAGAGAGCGGAACTGCTCGTGGTCGGCTCTCACGATCGTGCACGTTTCGGCCGGGTGCTGTTACGCGACGACACACGCGCCTCCCTCGACGGCGCGACCTGCGCAGTCGCCATCGCTCCCCTGGGGTATGCACGCAGCGCGGGCGGTCTGACGCGGATAGGCGTGGGATACGACGGCTCGACGGAGAGCGAGGATGCGCTAGCCCTGGCCAGCGAGCTCGCTACCGAGCACCGCGCCACGGTATGTGCCCTCAGGGTCATTCCGGTTCCAAGCCCCCTTTCGACCCGATACGGCGGCACCTCCTGGGAGGACGTTCTCGAAAAGGATCTGAAGGCGCACCAGGAGGAAATGGCCGCGCTCGAGGCAGTGAAGGGCGAGGCCAAGTTCGGTTTCGCAGACGAGGAGCTCGTCGCGCTCAGCGGCCAGATGGACCTGCTCGTGGTGGGCTCGCGCGGCTACGGGCCGCTAGACCGCCTGATGCTCGGCAGCACCTGCCGGCACCTGGCGACACACGCACATTGCCCGCTGATCGTGCTGCCACGCACCGCCACACGTTCGGACAGCGCGAGCGATCGCGCCAAAGCTCCGAAGCGCCTGGATCACGATGGCGAGGGCAGGACAGGTGAAAGCCCGTCGAGCCGCGGGGATGCTCCACCGCGACCTTCACGATCCCCCAGACCGAGGCGAGGAGCACCACCGCGGACTGGATGATCACGAAGGCCCGTTGGGCGTTCGCCGTCCAGCGCAATCCATATACGGTTATGAAGGTGATGGCGGCAAGTCACAGAGACGCGATCACTGCCGTCAGCCATAGCTCCTGCGTTGCTTCGCCATCGTGTCTGGCCGGAGCTGACCCGCCGGCCTACTTCCGGTCGCGGGCCGCTGCCGTCGCGCGTCGCAAGTGGCGGTCGGCGGCGCCCAGGACTGTCTGGCGACCTCGGTGGACGCGCTCGTACAGCTCCACGGCGGCAAGCTCCTCCCTACTCGCATCGGCCAGGCGGGCGATGATCTGCTTCGCGGTCATCTGCCCATAGCGCTTCCATGGCTCCTCGACGTGTACGGCGGCGCCGGCGCCGTCCTCGGCGCCGGGTTCGGCGAACGACTCCACGAGCTCCACCTCCTCTGAGACGTGCGCCGCTGGAATCGCCTCTGTGGGCGGCGCCTCAGCCGTGGGCGTCGGTGGCGGAGTCGATGGCGTCAACCGCACCTCCTCTGAGACGTGCGCCGCTGGAATCGCCTCTGTGGGCGGCGCCTCAGCCGTGGGCGTCGGTGCCGGAGTCGATGGTGTCTCATAGATCGGCGGCGGCTCTGCAACGCGGAACTGGATGCTGCTGGATACCTCTCCGTCGACCCTGGCGCCAGGACGCTCCCGTGGCGGCGGCACCGCTGCCTCAACGAGCCACTCTGTGGCTCTCAACGCCACCGTGGCGGTCTGCTCGGCGACACGGAAGCCGAGCCGGATGGCACACGCACCGATCCGCAGCGGCAACGCGATCACGTCGCGCACGAGGTGCTGGTCATTCCCGTCGAAAGGGATACGCACCCACGCAGCCTAAGGGTTGGCGGGGTGAGCTGTCGTCATGTGATCGGAACGATTCGCCAGCGGCCACGCTCGGGAATGTGTACACGGCATCAGGCGAGTCGGCAGCAGATGCCGCCGGAGCTAAATCGCCGGCGGCCGCTGCGCCGCCGAAGCCGGCACGCCGGTGCTGGGTCGCGAGAGAGGACCCTGCCAGCCCGCTACGGCCCGCGGCTATTGATTCCACTTGTCGGCGGTCGATTTGCCGTGGCGGCTGCTCTTGGCCCGGACGCTGGTGACGTCGGGGGGAGTGTCGGCGCTGAAGATCTCTCGTTCGGTATTGACGAACTCGCCGCGGGTTCGCCTTCGCGCGAACCTTGTGCGGAAGTCCGTGAACGCTGTGTGGAGCTTCCTGGACGACCGCACAACCTCCCGGTCCAGTTGCCTCGTAGGCTGTCGTGGAGGCCGCTCGCTCATTGTGCAACCGTAGATGACCGGTGCTCGCGCCAGAACTGGGCTTTCTACTGAGTTCGGGCGGTCTTTTACTGATGCACAGCGTGTGAGCGCACTTTCGTGGAGCGGGCTCGGTCTCAGGATGCATCGCCTTTCACCTGCTGGGCCGACCCCGATGGCCCCGGTTGGCGCGCCGGCGGGGCCCACAGCCCGTAGCCCATCCTCGCTCGCCCGGGCGCCTGCGGGCTGTGGGGAGTCGATGTGCTCAGAGACGGCCCAAACGCTCATCATGCCCCAGCCCCGAGTTGAGTTCGAAGTCGACCACGCGGCGAGAGGCACTCTGGCGCCAGCTCGGCGCGCGCGCTCCTCGGGCCCGCCGCCCGCCTGTAGACGCGCTCGTAGCCCGAGGCCGTGACCGCAATGTCGTAGCGCTCGGCGACGCTCGCGCGGCACCACCCCGCGTCGATCCCGTCGAGGCGGCCGATCGCACGCGCCATCTCTGCGACATCGGGCACGAGCATGCCGTTCTCGCCGTCGATCACGATCTCGGCCGCGGCGCCCTCGGCGAACGCGACCACCGGCGTGCCGCATGCGAGCGCCTCGACCATCACCATCCCGAATGGCTCCTGCCAGCTGATCGGCGTCAGCAGCGCGGCTGCATCGGCATACAGCTGCCGCTTCGCGACGCCGCTGGCCTCGCCGACATGGCGCACCAGTCGCCCAGGCGCACGTCGCGCTCCAGCAAGTCCAGGGCCTCTAAGATTAGTCTGCAAGACTGGGCCAAGATGAGACAATCGACAGCCCGGCACCCATGAGCCGACGGGGCTCCCGGCGCCCGCTGCTGATCGCGCACCGCACCTGCCCCAAGCACGCGCCTGAGAACAGCATCGCCGGCATCCGCTTCGCGGACGGGCTCGGCGCCGATATGGTGGAGATTGACGTGCGCGGGACCCGTGACCTGGAGCGCGTTCTGATGCACGATCGTTTCACCAGGCGCACCGCCGGCGGCCTCTGGATCGTCAGCCGTACCTCTCTGTCGCGCATTCGCGCTCTTCGCCTCAAGTCCGCCGATGAGCATGGCGTTGCGTGCCGACCGCCGCTGCTGCGGGAGGCTTTGGCGGCCGTGGGCACCCGAATGGGTGTCGCCGTTGAGGTCAAGGACCCTCGAGTTGTGTCGGGCATCTTGGCCGACATCCGCGAGGCGAGGATGGCGGATCGCACCCTTCTTTGGTCTTACTCGGAGCAGGCAGTGAAGTGGTTCGTGCGCCACGCGCCCGACATCGAGGTCTCTTTGTTGCGCGACACCAGGACCACCAAGCAGCATCGCAGGCTCCTGAGCGATGCTGCCGCGCTAGGCGCTCGAGGGCTGTCCATCTGCTGGGACGCGGTCGACAGCGCCTTCGCCACCGAGGCCCGGACCCGTGGCCTCTCGGTCTATTCGATGTGTGACGCGGTCGGACCCGATCCGCAAGGCGCGCCCGATCCTCATCCCGCACGTCTTCTGGAGGGCGTCATCACTGACTGGCCCGCCGAGGCCAGGGCGGTCCTCGCAGCCCTTTAGCGCACGCCGTGCCGACGTTGCCTTCCACTGCTGGCTGGCGGAGTGACCGTGATGTTTGGTCTTCGACGCGTTCATACCGATAGTCTGATCCGCTACCGGGAGATGCCCCCGGAGCAACGACGCAAGACGGTAGACGCGGCCTCTCGCCGCATCCTTGAGCTGAATTGGGTCGCGACGCCAGGGTTCACGATGCCCAATCGACGGAAGTATCCGTGGATGTGGCTTTGGGATTCTTGCTTTCACGCCATCGCCTGGAGCCGTCTCGGCGATCCTCGGGGCGTCAAGGAGCTGGAGAACGTCCTGTCTCTACAGCTCCCCAACGGTTTCGTTCCGCATATGGGCTACCTGACCAAGCCCGAGGCGTCGCTGGCACTGTGGCATTCTCCCGGTCGGTCAGACATCACACAGCCGCCGATGTACGGCCACGCACTGCGCGTTCTCGCCGCGCGTGGATTCGCCGTCGAGCAGATGTATGGCGCTGCGACTGCAGGACTCGACTACGTCTTCGAGCATCGTCGCGACCCTGGCTCCGGCCTGATCCGTGTCGTCCATCCATGGGAGACGGGCTGGGATGACAGCCCGCGCTGGGACGGTTGGCATGTCGAGCCTTTCAACGAGCGCCGATGGAACAAGAAGAAGCGCGAGCTGGTTCGCTCGATTCAGCTTCGGGACGGTGCCGCATGGGCCAACCCGAGCTTCGACGTCGGCTCGGCGGGTTTCAGCGCCCTCGTGGCATTCAACGCTCGGGAGCTGGGTGAAGTCACCGCGAACCAGGATCTTCTGTCAAAGGCGTCTGCACTGGCGAAGGCGATCGACAGCCATTGGGTGGACTCGCGACGCACGTGGAGCGATGTCTGCCTCGCGGGTCCCAGCAGCACGTCTACAGTCCGCACGCTTGACGCGCTGTTCGGCGTGCTGGTCAGTGAGAACCGCCACTATCTCGACGCCGCCCTGGCGGAGATCTTCGACCGGCGTGCCTTCTGGCGACCCTACGGGCCCTCAGGCACTGCGGCCGATGAGCCCTCTTATGACCCAGGTGCCTACTGGCGCGGCGATGCATGGCCTCAGGAGCTGTATCTCATGATGACTGCCGCACAGCGCCATGGACGCTACCTGGAGGCTGGCCGCCTGGCAGAAAGACTGGTCCTGGGCTGCATCGGCTCCGGGTATGCAGAGCGATGGAATCCCGAGACAGGCGCGGGTCTTGGCGCGATCCCTCAGGGGTGGGCGGCAGTGGCAGGCGAGGGTCTTCGCGTCTTCGAGGCCGGCGAGGCAGGTGCGCCAGCCTGACCGGGTTGAAAGCCGGGCTGCTCTGTCACGCCGCGCTACTGCTTCTCCGGCCTACCGAGAGTCCGAGCGTCGGGTTCTCGAGGTCAACCAGCCGCACGCGCACACCCGCCGCCGCGCGAACAGCGATCCGATCGACGGCGAGATGGCCGTCCGCCTCGCGCGGTCCGGCAAGGCGACCGCGGTCCCGAAGCAGACCGACGGGATTGTCGAGTCGATCCGGCTGCTGCGTGCAGCTCGCCACAGCGCCGTGAAGGCCCGCAGCGCCGCGATCGTCCAGCTCGGCGCGCTGATCATCAGCGCCCCGCAAGAGCTCCGAGTCCAGCTCGCCTCTGCCAAGACGAGATCCGCGGCAAGGCCGCGCTGTGTCGCCGGCTGCGACCCTCTACCGACGAGCTTTCCCGACCCGCTCACGCAGGGAAGTTCGCGCTGCGCTCGATCGCCTGGCGCATCGACGCGGCCACTTGCGTCTATAGGAGCGTCCCGGATGGAGCGCTCACCGCTCGCCTGTCGTTGCAGCGTGGGAGGCTCGGCCTGGCGGCGTCGGCGGGGCTTTCCACGGGGAACGCCTACAGCGAGTACGGGTCCGAAGCGCTCGATCGCAACGAACACGGCCAGAGCGAAGATGACAACGTTCAGGACCACGTGTGAGTATTCACCGCGTCGTATGAGCGTGGCCGCGGCGACGACCATCGTGAGTGCCAGACCGCATGCTGCGATAGGCGTGAGGATCGGCGCGACGCCGATCGCCGCGGGCAGCACGACGCCGATCGCGCCGAGCACCTCGACCGTGCCGATGGCCTTGATCTGCCCGTCCGTGAAGTCTTCCACGTAAGGGGTTTTCTCCTGCAGCGCCTCGCGGGGCTGGGTGAGCTTCATGAGGCCCGCGGCGAGGAATACGGCTGCCAGGATGGCCTGCGCGATCCAGATGATCGTGTTCACGTGAGTTGCTCCCGGATTCTCGGTGGCGGTGCTTGAGAGGGAGGTCCGCGAGCGCCTATTCGGCGCGGACCGGGTTGGTGAGGACGCCGAGCCCGTCGACCTCGACCTCGACGGTGTCGCCGTCGCGCAGGAAGATGCCCTGCGGGCCGCCGACGCCGGCCGGGGTGCCGGTGGCGATGATGTCGCCCGGCACCAGCGTGATCGTCCGCGACAGCCAGGCGACCGCGCTGGCGACGGAGAAGATGAGATTCGACGTGTTGCCCTCCTGCACGACCTTGCCGTTGATCCTCGTGCGCAGGCGCGAGCGAGCCGAGGTCTCCGGCCTCATCGAGCGTCACGAGCGCCGGGCCGCAGGGCGCGAACGTGTCGACCGCCTTGCCGCTCGTCCACAGCGTGTTCTGCAGCTGCAGGTCGCGGGCGCTCACGTCGTTGAACGGCATCGCCCCGGCGACGTAGGAGAGCGCGTCGGCCTCGCTCGACCCTGCTGGCGGTGCGGCCGATGACGACGGCGAGCTCGGCCTCGTAGTCGACGTAGTCGGGGTGGGCGGCCGGCAGCACGATGTCCTGGCCGCTGCCGATCAGGGAGTTCGCGAACTTGGCGAACCACAGCGGGGCGGTCGGGATCTCCTGGCCGGACTCCTCGGCGTGGTCTGCGGTAGTTCAGGCCCAGGCAGATGATCTTCTCGGGGTCCGGCACCGGCGCGAGAAGGCGGACGCTCGAGAGCGCGATCCGCTCCTGTGCGCCCTGCGCGCGCTCGCCCAGGTCGGCCAGGCCGTTCGCATCCAGGGCCTCGAGCAGGCCCTTTACAGAGCTCGCCGGTGCGTCGAGCGCCGGCGGCCGGTACGACGTCCTCGCCGACCAGGATGCCGGCCTGCGGGCCGCTGCCGTCGTCGAATGTGAGCAGGCGCATCGGTCAGCTCCGCGTAGGGGATGTCGACGGGGGCCTCCCCGGGCGAGAACTCTTTCGCCTTCGCCCGCTCGTGGATCTCGGCAAGCGTCGCGCCCTCGGCTGGCGGCCTGCGGCGACGAGCGCCGGGTCGACGAACGTGCCCATCGGGTTTGAGTGGAACTCCTCGCTCGTCGCGCATCCACTCGCTCGACTTCGCCCAGTCGCCGAAGATGTCGCACTGCAGCTCGACGTAGTTGCCGTCGGGGTCCTTGTAGTAGTAGGAGAACGTCATCCCGTGGTCGAGGCAGATGTCGGGCGTGATGCCGGCGTCGCGCAGACGCAGGTAGCTCGCGTTCAGCTCCTCGAAGCTGTCGTACTCGAACGCGCTGTGGTGCATCCCGGTGCGCGTGTCCTTCTCCGGGTCGTCCACGAAGCCCGGGAATGCGCAGCAGCGCGATCCGGTGGTTGGCCTCGTCGTTGGACAGCCACGCCCCGTCGTCGGCCTGGAAGAGCACCTCGGCGCCGACGCAGCGGTCCGGTACCAGTCGATCATCTCCTGCAGGCGTGTCGTCTTCAGGTTGACGTGGTGGAACTTCGGTTGGATCACTGCCGCGTCGGTCATGTGTTGGTCTCCGATCGTTCGTTGGGTCAGTTTGCGGCGGACGGTCGGCATCTCGATCGGCCGCGCCAGGATCTGCGTCGAGGGCGCTGGCGAGCTCGCCTGCGGGGTCCTGCGAGACGCCCGTGTTGCGCCAGGCCACGAACCGGTCGGGTCGCACGAGCAGCGCGCCGTCGGCCCGATCACCCGGTGGCGCAGCCACGTGCAGCGGGGGTCGTACCAGTCGCCGTCGAGGTGGCCGATCCGCACCGCGTCGAGGGGCAGCGAGTGCGCCTCGGCGAGCGAGCGCGCGGCCTCGCACCAGGCCTCGCCCTCCTCGCCGGCGATCAGCAGGAACCGGCCGGGTCGCACGAGGTCCTTGATCGGCACGCCGGTTCCCCTCGTCGTCCTCGAGCCAGGCGTGCGGGAGCGGCGACCCCGGACGGGTCGAGGGCTCGTAGACGCGGACATCGTCCGCGCTCTGCGGCGCGGGTGTGCCGTCGGGGACGATCGCCGGGGACTCGTAGGTGTACCCGTACTCGACGTTCAGCTCGTCGAACTCCATCGAGCTCGCGCGCATCAGCCGGCGCACGGCCGCGCGCACCTCTGCGTGCTCGGGCGCATCGCTCCAGACGCGCGAGATGTTGGCCCAGTTCTGCTTCTCGCTGTTCTCGGGCGACACTTCGAGCGTCTGGGCGATCATCAGGTGGTTTACGGCGTTCTCGAGGCTTCGCTGGGCGTTGCGTGCGACGGAGCTGCGCCGCTCGGGCTCGTAGCTGTCGAGCAGCGCCGTCGCCGCATCGCCGCCGAGTACCGCGGCGAGCTTCCAGCAGAGGTTGTGCACGTCCTGGATCCCGCTCGTGAGGCCGAGGCCGCCGGTAGGCGGGTGCCGGTGCGCGGCGTCCCCGACGAGGAACACGCGGCCCGAGCGGAACGACTCCGCGATCACGGCCTCGACTTTCCAGCGCCGAACGGTGTGCACCTCCATCTCGAGGTCGCGGCGAGGCCCATCGCGGTGCGGGCGTCGGCCTCACGCGCTCGTCGGAGAGCTCCTCCGGGTCCGCGTCCACGGGGTAGAACACGTGGATCACCCACTCCTCCGAATCGGGACCCCAGCGCTCCGGGCCCATCGGCACGAGCACCACGCCGGCCCCGTACTGCGGCGAGATGACCCAGCGCAGCAGCACGTCCTCGTCCGCCGCCCAGCGGCTGAGGTCGACCGTGGCGTGGATCGTGGCGGTCTGGCTGACCACGCCGAGACCCTCGTAGCCGATGCCGAGCAGCCCCGGGACCGTGCGGCCCCCGTCCGCGCCGATCAGGTAGTCGCAGCGGACGCGGTAGGTCTCACCGCTCGCCCGGTCGCGCACGAGCGCGGACACGCCGTCCGCGTCCTGGTCGAGCTCGACGAGCTCGTGGTTGAAGCGGATGCGCCCCGGCGCGAGCCGGTCGGCGTGCGCCTTCATCACCGGCTCGAGGCGGATCTGGGGGAGGTTCAGCTGGTGCCAGGGGCTCGCCGCGAGCCAGTTCTCATCCGCGCCGCCCGCTCCCCAGCACTCGAGCTTGGCGAGGGTGCGCCCGTAGCCCTCGCCCCCGGCGAAGCCCGCGTAGAAGGCCGTCGCCGCCATCTGCTGCGGAGGCGTGCTGCGCTCCTCGATCGCTCCGGCGACGCCCGCGTCCTCGAGGATCTCCATCGTGCGCATGTTCAGCACGTGCGCCTTCGGCAGGATCGAGGTCTCCGGCAGGGCGCTCACCAAGCAGGTGCTCGACGCCGAGGCCGGACAGCAGCATCGACGCGGTGAGGCCCGCGCCGCCGCCGCCGACGATCAGTATCGGCACCTCCTCGTCGAAGGCGCCCGGCTGGCTTGAGGTGGAACTCGAAGTGGTCATGGCGGCGAACATACAGGTGACTGAACAGGAAGTCAAGACTGAGTATATACTCAGTATATGGCTCGCGTGCATACTGCCCCGATGGCCGCCGAGAAAGTCGAGCGCCAAGCCCGCGCCCGGGACGCAATGAGCGGCGAAAGGCGCGCACGCGCAGCGCGCTGCTCGCCGCAGGACAGCGCCTCTTCGGAGAGCAGGGGCTCGACGCCACGACGGTCGCCGAGATCGCAGAGGACGCAGACGTCGCGATCGGATCCTTCTACAACTACTTCGACACCAAGGATGAGCTCCTGGCAGCCCTGCTGCAGGAGACGCTCGCCGAGCATCTGCGCCGCATGCAGGCAAGGCGCGCCGGGATAGACGATCCCGCCGAGGCGATCAGCGTCGCGCACCGTCACTTCGTGCGCCTGGCGTGGGAGGAGCCCGAGTGGGCGCGGCTGCTCGTGCGTCTGGACGTCCCCTACCGCGTCACCGACGACGTCCTCGGCAGGCCGGCGATGCGTGATCTGCGAGCTGGCATCGCCGCCGGCCGCTTCCAAGTCGCCGATCCCAGGCTCGCGCTGCGCGCGAGCGGAGGCGCCCTCATCGCGGTGATGCACGCCGTCCTGCTCGGCGAACTGGGTAAGCGCGCCGACTGCGAGCACGCCGAAGGCGTGCTGCGCAGCTTCGGCGCTCGACCCCGCCGAGGCCGGCGAGATCGCACGCAGGCCGATGCCCGACGCAATCGACCCCGAGGAGCACACGCCATGACAGACCGCCGGCCCGCCCGCACCGGATCGACGTGCACGCCCACTACCTGCGCACCCGCGTACAAAGAGGCGCTGCAGGAGGCCGAGATGTGGCTGATCGGCGGCATCCCGGTTCCCGAGTGGACACCCGAGCTCGCACTGGAGTTCATGGACGCACACGGCATCGCGGTGCAGATGCTCTCCGTCTCCGATCCCGGCGTCGAGTTCGTGGCCCCTGAGCGCGCGCCGGCGCTCGCACGCGAGTGCAACGACTACGCAGCAGGGGTGGTGCACGAACACCCGGGCCGGTTCGGAGCGTTCGCGGTCCTCTCGATGAGCGACGTCGAGCAGGCGCGCGCCGAGACCGTCAGGGCTCTGGATGACCTGCACCTGGACGGTGTCGGCCTGCTCTCGAGCTACGGCGGCCGCTACCCGGGCGACCCGGCGTTCGAGCCGCTCCTGTCGGAGCTGAACGAGCGCCGCGCGTGGGTGATGGTCCACCCGGCCTCCATAGCCGCAGAGCTGAAGCCCGACCTGTCCGTGCCCGGCTTCATCGCCGAGTACCCGTTCGACACGACCCGCGCCTTCGTGTCGCTCCTCTTCAACGGGGCATTCGAGAGATACCCGCACATCCGCTGGCACTTCGCGCACGGCGGCGGCACCCTCCCGATGCTGCGCGCGCGCCTGGCCGCAGCCTCGGCCGCCGCAAAGGAGTTCGGCCCGCTCCTGGGCATGCCCGCCGGCAGCGCACTGCTGAGCGCCCGAGAGCGCACACAGAGCGCTCGCGTGCCTCCTTCTACGACACGGCGCTGATCGCAGACCCGCCCGCCCTGCAGGCGGTCGCCGGGGTGGCCGAGCGCGGGCCATCTCCTGTTCGGCAGCGACTGGCCATTCGCGGCGCGCATGTACGCACCCGAGGGCGACCCTCAGCCCGCGCTCGGCGAGGTGTTCGGGGCGGAGGAGCTCAGGGCCGTCGAACGGGCGGGCGCTCTCGCACAATTCGAGCGTCTCGTCAGCCGCTCGGGGCCGGCGCAGAGCTGAGGCGATGGCCCGGCACGAAAACGCCCCAGTCGAGATACCCGCGCTCCCGGCGGAGGGCAGCTCGATCACCTGGCAACGATCCTGGCACCGCTCAGCCGGATCGCGCAGCCGAGGTTCTACGGCATGCAGAACATCCCAACCGAAGGGTCGCTGCTCGCTGGGAACCACACCCTCTACGCGTTCCTGGACCTGCCGTTCATGCTCACGGAGATATGGAAGCGGCGCGAGCTCGCGGTGCGCTCGCTGGGCGAGAACGCCCACTATGCGATCCCGATCTGGCGCGAGCTGCTCACGGCCTGCGGCATGGTGCGCGGCACCCGCGAGAACGTCCGGGCGCTCATGGATGCGCGGGAGACGGTGCTCGTCTTTCCCGGCGGCGCGCGCGAGGTCAACAAGCGACGCGGCGAGAAGTACCAGCTCATGTGGAAAGAGCGCGTCGGGTTCGCGCGCCTGGCGATCGAGCACGGCTACCCGATCATCCCCTTCGCCGCCGTCGGCGCGGAGGAGATGCTCGACATCGTCATCGACGAGAACAACCCCGCCTACGCGCACTTCACCCACCTCGTCAAAAGGCTCACCGGCTGGCCGATGCAGCCCATCGTGCACGGCGTCGGCCCGACGCTCTTGCCCCACCCGGAGCGCCTGTACTTCTGGTTCGGCGAACCAATCCAGACAACACGGTTAAGGGGCGCCATGAAGACGACCGGGCGGCGCGCGCCACCCGCGACGAGGTCAAGCTCGCCGTCCAGGACGGGATCACGTTCCTGCTCACCGAGCGCGAGGCCGACCCCCGCCGGGGGCTTCGCACGCGACTGCTGAGCCGTAACCGGCAGGATGATGGCTAGCCCGCGCCGCGAGTCTCGCTCCAGCTCGACCGCGGGCTCGCACGGCTTCGGTCCCAGATGTGGCTGATTCTCCAGGCGGCAGTCGCCGCATCCGTCTCGTGGGAGCTCGCCAGCCTGGCCTTTCCTCACAGCTCGCCGCTGTTCGCACCGTTTGCTGCGATCGTCTGCCTTGCGAGCGGCTACGCGCAACGCACGCGCCGCACGCTCGAGTTGATCCTCGGGGTCGCGCTCGGGATCGGCGTGGCCGACCTGGCTGCGAGGGCCATCGGCACAGGATGGTGGCAGCTGTTTCTGATCACTCTCGCCGCGATGTCCGCTGCCGTGCTGCTCGACGCCGGTCGTGTGTTCGTACTGCAGGCGGGCCTGTCGGCGATGATTGTCGTGACCGTTCAACCGCCGGGCAGCGGATTGGCCGGCCAACGTTTTCTCGAGGTCCTGATCGGAGGCTCGGTCGCTCTTGCGGTCTCGTCCTTGGCGCCGGCCGATCCCCGCCGAGCCCTGAGTGCGGCTGCGGCTTCTGTGCTCGACGAGTTCACGGAGACCCTCCGTGACATAGCCGTTGCCCTGGACGATCTTGACCTGCCCCGCGCCCGCGGCGCTCTGGAACGGGCGCGGGCCATCGACACCCAGACAGCCAACTGGCAGGACGAGGTGCGCATCGCCCAAGAGACGATGTGGACGTCTCCCACAGTGCGCCGCATGCAACGCGAGATCGAGGCGCAGGCGCAGGCGGCCGCCTACATGGACCTCGCCGTGCGCAATCTGCGGGTGCTCTCACGAGCTGTCATTCGTGGCATCGAGCTCGGCGAGGCCGTGCCGGCGGGCATAGGGGTCGCGCTGCAGCAGCTGGCACGTGCAGCTGCAGGCCTAGCAGCCGAACTGGGCGGCGACACCAACACGCCGACAGCCGACGCCCACTGCTCCTCGCCGTTGCCGCGGCCGCCACTGCCCTGCGGGAAAACGGCAGCCTCTCGGTAGCGGCGATCGTGGGACAGATCCGCTCGATAGCCACCGATCTGCTCAGCGCACTGGGCGACCGTGAGGAGGACGCACGTTGGGCGGTGCGAATCGCCGCGGGAGAGACAGTCGCCACGAGCGTCGCGAGCTTGCGGCAGTGATCAGCAGGCCAGGGTTTGGCGTAGGTCGCTCATCGAGCACGGCACCAGGCCGCGTGCACGGTGGGGGACTCGTCAGCTCCCCTCGGTCGAGCCGCTTGCCGCCGGGATGTAGCTCGCGGCGCTGACGCGATCGACGTGGATAGCCAGCACGACCCGCCCCGCCTGCGCGAGAGCCTCGTCGGTCATCGGCTCGGGAGGCTCGGCACTCTGCGCGATCCGCTGCATGACCTTGGCCGTGGGAGGGCCGATGTCGTTGGTGAGGATCTCCGCGGTCCCTGAGAGCGTCGCCGACGGGTAGGGCGGCTCGTGCCCCATCACGCACAGCGATGCCCAGCCGCTGCGTCTGGTGTCGCGAGCCTTGAGCCTGTCGCTGAGCGTCGAGATCAGCAGCCGATCCCCCTCACGGGCGAAGTAGACCAGCGATTGGCGCGGCTTGCCGTCAGACGCGAGCGTGGCAAGCACGCCCACCGGGTTTGAATCGAGGAACTCGCGCAGCTCCTCGCTCAGCGCGCCCATGCCGCCTGCAGCTCGGTTTCGGGCGCGAGGTACGCGCTTCTGGCTCCTCGATCACGGTTGTTGCGTCAGCTACGCCGATTCCCTTGATCTCGATCCGCGACCACGTCCCCGACCTCGAGCCAAGCTCATTGGGAGGCCTGCGGGATCTCGACTGGGGGCTGTGCGGGGGCGAGTTCGTCGGCCATCGCTTTGCGGTGGATCTCGGCGAACGGCTCGCCGCCCGCAGCGGCCTGGGCGACCTTCTCCGCATCGACGAAGTGCCCGATCGGGTTGGCGTGGAACTCCTCGGAGGTGTGCATCCACTCCTTCGAGGCCGCCCAGTCGCCGAAGGTGTCGCACTGCAGCTCGACGTGATTGCCGTCGGGGTCCCGGTAGTAGTAGGAGAACGTCATCCCGTGGTCCAGACAGATCTCCGGCGTGATCCCCCGCTCGCGCAGCCGCAGATAGTTGTCGTTGAGCTCCTCGAAGTTGGCGAACTCGAACGCGCTGTGGTGCATGCCCGTGCGCGTCTCCTTCTCCGGGTCATCCGCGAACCCCGGGAAGGCGAGCAGCGCGACCCTGTGGTTGGCGCCATCGTTGCTCAGCCACGCACCGGTGGCGTCCTGGAAGACGACCTCCGTGCCAACCACCTCCGCATACCAGTCGATCATCTCCTGCAGCCTCGTCGTCTTCAGGTTCACGTGATGGAACTTGGGGTGCGTCACGGCGGCGTCGGTCATGGGATCGCTCCTGTGGTAGCGGGTGTCGAAGTGATGTGAAGCTGCGAGCGAAGGTCGTCGAGCAGCGCCGGCAGCTGCTCCGGGGAGGAAGTGCTGCCAAACACATAGAAGTCGGGGCGCACGAGCACCGCGTAGGTGCCGTGCTCAGACAGCCAGGCGGTCAGGCGCCCGTCCACGTCACGCACACCATGGGGTGCGTCAGCGTCAAGCGAGGCAACCGTCATATCGAGCGTGTCGATGAGCGCGCGGTGCTCGCGTGAGAGCTGCTCCAGCGGATCGCCCTCGGCGACGATCAGCTGAAAGCCCGGGCCGACGACGTCGTCGAAGCGCCCCTCGCGGCCGGCACGGGAGACCATGCCCTGGACGCTGAGCTTGCCGGCGAGCGGATCCGCGTCGCCGCCGACCGGACGGTGGATAACGCCGCCGGTGAGCGGCGCGAGCTCGGGAGGCGGTGGTGGCTCGGCCTGGCGCAGCACCGCATCGCGCTCGGCCGCCGCCTGCGGGTCGAGCTGGCAGAGGACCTTCCCCAGCTCCACTGCCAGGCCGATCACCGCCTCGTTCTGGGGCTGGCGCTCGGGGTCGATGCTGTCGAGGAGCCGTTCGCCCGCCAGGCCACGCAGCACGAGGTCGAGCTTCCACGCGAGGTTCGCGGCGTCACGCAGACCCGAGCACAGCCCCTGGCCCAGGAACGGCGGGGTCAGGTGGGCCGCGTCACCGACCAGCAGCACGTGTCCCTTGCGCATCTGGTTGGCCAGCATGGAGCGGAACTCGTACACCGCGCTACGGGTCAGCGGACCGTCTTCGGGCCCGTACCACGGCTCGAGCAGCGACCACACCCTGTCCGGATCCTCGAAATCCGAGGGCTGCTCGTCGGGCAGCAGCATGAACTCCCATCGCCGATGCCGGGGACCGCTCTGCACGATCGTCGTCGGGCGCTTGGGATCGCACCACTGGCTGGCGATCGGCAGGTGCGCGAGCGCCCCCATGTCGTGGGGCTCGGCGTCGACGACCAGCCAGCGCTCCTGGAAGCCGAGATCGCGGCGGGTGATCCCGGCGGCCTCGCGCACGAACGAGTTGGCGCCGTCGGCACCAACCAGCCATCGAGCCCTCACCGTCCGGGTGTCGCCCGTCAGCGCAAGCCTGCCCGCCTCCTCCTCCTCAACCCGCCGAAGCGTCAGCTCGATTGCCCGCATCGCGGTCGACCAGCCCCGTGGCTTCCCATCCGCGCTCGACGGTCACCGTCGGCAGGCCGCACGCGTGCCGGTCGATCGCGCGCTCCAGTTCTGGCTGGAAGAACATGTAGTCCGTCTCCCAACCTGACCGCGCCGGGCCGTGCGTCTCAAACCGCATGAGCGACTCGCGGTCGGCCCCGAACCACTGGTAGTCATGCACCGGGATCATCTCCTCGGCGAGCACCTCGGCCAGTCCGAGCATCTGCAGCAAACGCATGATCTCGTGATCGAGATGGACGGCGCGAGGGAGGCGGTAGATCTCCCCGAAGCGCTCGAACGCCCCCACCCGATGACCGGCTCGCCCCAAGCAGCGCGGCCAAGGCCTGACCCACCGGCCCGTAACCGACGATCGCCACGTCGAAGTCGAGATCGTGCCCTGGGTTCGCCATGGGTAACCAGCTTAGCCCATGCTGATAGGCTTGTCAAGTATGACGGATAGATCGGCCAAAGCCCCAGCTTCGTCGGCTCCCCGCCTCGACATCGACCTCTACGCAGACGATGTCCTCGCCGACTCCCGCGACGCGTTCGCCCGGATCCGGCATAGCGGTGCCGCGGTATGGCTCCCCCGCCACCGCATGTACGCGATGGGCCGCTTCAACGACGTGCGAGCGGCGCTGCGTGATCCCGAGACCTTCATCAGCGGCCATGGCGTGGCTGCCAACGGCCTCTCCAACCGCTTGGGCCGCGGCACGACGCTGTTTAGCGACGGACAGTTGCACGATAACCAGCGCAGGATCTTGCGCCAACAGCTCGGCCCGACCGCGCTCGAGGAGATCCGCGAGCGCGTCGAGGCACACGCGGAGCGCATCGTCGCCCGGTGCTGCCGCGGCGACTCATTCGACGTCGTCCGAGACTTCTCAAGCCAGCTCCCGATCGGGGTCGTCGCCGAGCTGGTGGGCGTGCGCGGCGGGAGCGAGCGGATGCTGCGCTGGGCAGCCGGGACGTTCGATCTCCTCGGCCCACTCAACCGGCGTGCCGTGGCGGCGATGCCAGCCTCGCTCGGCCTGCTCATCCACACGCTGCGCTTCAGCGCGGCCGGGATCTCGCCGCGGACCTGGGCCGCAGCCGTCTTCGACGCCCGCAACCGCGGTCAGATCACCACCCGACAAGCCCGGGGTCTCGTGATCGACTTCGTCGCGCCGTCGCTTGACACCACGATCCTCGCCTCGACCCACCTGCTGTGGGTGCTCAGCCGCCATCCGGACGTGTGGGATGAGATCGTCGCCGACCCCTCGCGGATTCCCGCCGCAGTGGTCGAGAACGTCCGCATCGCCTCGCCGATCCGCGGATTCACGCGGCGCCTCTCGCGCGACCACGAGATCGACGGCACGCCCTTACTGCGGGGCTCGCGAGTGGTGCTGCTGTTCGGCGCCGCAAATCTCGACGAGACGCGCTTCCCCGATCCCGAGCGCTACGACATCCACCGCGCCAACGGCGCGCACGTCGGTTGGGGAAACGGGCCGCATGCATGCGCCGGCGCCAACCTTGCCAAGCTCGAGATGCAGGCCCTGCTGCGCGCGATGATCCCCCAGGTCCGCCGTATGGCTACGAGCAACCCGAACCGGCTGCGCAACAACACGCTCCAGGGCTTCAGCGGGCTTATCGCCCGCTTCAACTAGCAGACCACCCGGCTCACGACACCGGCGGCGGGACCCGCGGCATTGGCCGCCGCGCCACCTCGGCTGCGTCCTTCCCCGACAGGCCGAACATGCGCAGCACTCCCTCGGCATGGTGGCGGTCGGCATCCTTCGGTGCACGTCCATCCAGAACGTCACCCATGACCCCGAGAAGCGCTCCGCCCGCCGCGAGCAGCGCGACGCGCTTGTTAGGAACGCGGAAGCGACCTGCTCTGATGCCGCGCTCGAGGTCCCGCTGGGCGAACGGGCCAAGCGCCCTCAGGCCGATCCTCTGCGACGCGTCGAGGCGGATCAACAGCCATCCCCACTCAGGGTCGCTGCGGGCGAGGTTCACGAAGTAGCGGTGCGCCGCGGCGACCACCTCTGCCGGATCATCAAGGTCAGACGTGACGGAGGCGATCGCGCTGCCCTGGGCCGCAACGGTCTCCGCGACGACGGCCTCGACGATCGCCTCCTTGGAGTCGAAGTGGTTGTAGAAGGAGCCGAAACCGACGTCCGCCTCCTCGGTGATCTCGTTGATCCGAGTGTTCTCGACGCCCTGGCGTGCAAACAGCGCGCGCGCGGCGTCGAGCAGCTTTCTGCGTGTCTGCTCGCGACGTCGCGCGTGGCGATCGGGATGCGGCGCCGTCCGCGTCTCGACCGAAGACGCTGCCTCGCTGCTTGCTGCCTCGCTGCTTGCTGCCTCGCTGCTCATTTATGACGATCCTATCAGCGACTTCAGTGCTCAGAGCACCTCGGTTGGCTGCGCTTTGAAGTCGGTCCGGCTCACTGCTTGACGTCGCCCCACGTGGAGGGGTTCTCAGGGTGCGGCTTCGTTATGCTCGCATCCTTCGTTGGCTGGTCGGGTTGCTCACTTCACGTGAAGCGTGATGATGCATCCGTGGGCGTACCCCTAGATCCACCGTCGTCGCAGAGCGATGTTGTTGGTGCCCTGCGGGCGGTAGGGATCCCAGCGGAAGTGATCGAGCATGCGGTCGAGCGTGGCGATCCGGAGGGTGCGATCTTCGACGCGGTGCTGATGCCTTCGATAGCCGAGCGGACCGTGACCGCTGAGGAGATCGAGCGACAGGGGGGGCTGCGGGTCGGCGATCTGCAGACATTGATCGGGGCCTTTGGACTTCGGCCCCCGGCGCCGAATCAGCCGGCATTCTCGCCGGAGGAGGCTCGGGTGTTCGTCGAACTCGGGCGTCTGGAAGACATATGGCCTCCAGATTTCGACGTGCGCCTCGGGCGTGCATGGGGTCCGCTTCTGGCGCGCGCCGCACAGGCCGCCATGCAGCTGTTTCGCCACTACGCCGAGCCGCGACTGCGCGCTGATGACGCGGACCGCCTTGCGGGCCTGCGGGCAGTGAAGAGCGCCTTTGAGCGGCTGCTCCCATTGGCCGATCCGGTCCTCCTCGGCGTCTACCATCGGTGGGTAGAGCATGAGCTGGCACAAGCAGCCGTCAGCGAGGCAGAGGCATCCAGTCATGCGCTGCCGGGTGCGGTCAGCGTGGCCTTCCTGTTCTGTGATCTGAAGGACTTCACTGCCTTCGCAGATGCCGAAGGTGATGAGGCTGCGATAGAGGCGGTCGATCGATTCTTCGAAACGGTGGCCCTCGAGCGCGGCGACGATTCTCGCCTTATGAAGGCGTTGGGGGACGGGGTGATGCTCGCGTATGGGGACGCCCCCTCAGCCGTGGCCGCCGGCGCGCGCATAATGGTTCGTGCACGCGCCGCGACATCGATGCGCGTGCACGCAAGTGTGCATTGCGGGGTGGCGATTGCCCGCGACGGCGATTACTTTGGCCAAGCCGTCAACCTGGCGGCTCGCCTACTCGGCGCTGCTGGTGCCGACGAGCTGGTCGCCACGCGATCCGCCGTTGGAGAGCACGGGCGACTCCTACGCATGGCAGCCGATCGGGGTTCGCAAGATGCGTGGTGTCGCCCAGCCCGTCGAGGTCTTCCGCCTCTCGTAGACGGTCGTCGACGGAAGATGTCGGCCCTGATCGATTGAGGAACGGGTGCGTGTTGGTCAGACGATGGGGGCGGGCAGCGCCGGTGTCTGGCACCGGCGTCTTTCGCCGGCAAGCAGGATGCCCCCGCATGGCGGCGAAGACCGCGAAGCTTGCCCAGCAATAGTCGGTGGAAGTCGCGGGTGGGGACTCTACGCTCTGGCCTGGTCAGTCGGCGAGCGCGCGCAGTTGAAACGCCCGCACGATGTCGGTGACGCCTTTCAGCAGGGCGAAGATGCCGGCGAAGATGAGCAGGGTGTAGGCCCTTTCTAGGAAGAACTGGCCGCTGGTCCAGAAGGCAAGGACGATCATCAGGATGCCGCTGACCAGACCCATCCACCACAGCTCGTTGAACGCCCGCTCGGCGAACGCCTGGATCATCCAGATGAAGCCGATGAGCAGGAATACGAAGCCGAGAATTTCGGCCAACGCCGCAAAGGTACCGCGGGGATGGATCAGCGCAACGATTCCGCCCGCCACCAGCACAACCCCAAAGAATGCCCATAGCCACCTAGTGGCGCCGCCGTCCAGTGCCGCCAGAGCGAACTCCTCAGCAGCGAAGACCAGGAACATGATCCCGGTCAGCACACCCACCGTGACTACCGAAGCGTGGTCGAACTTCAGTACCACCACGGCGATGATGAGCCAGAACACCCCGAGCAGCAGCTCCGCCCACCAGTAGCGGGCGAGCGGAGCCATGATCCTACTCATCCTGACCGGCCGGCCGCCTGGCGCACGGCCCACCTGCTCGACGATGTTCTCGAGGTCGTCGAGGTCTTCGGACATGCGCTACCTCCTGACAGGCGTGTTCCCTCGGGCCAGCTGCTAGCTAACGGCCGCACCCGAGAGCTGGTCCGCTTCCATTCGCGCGAGGCTCGCATCGAGCGCCGCGTACTCTGCCTCCTCAACTGCGGCAAAGGCGTATTCGATCGCGTAGGAGGCATCGCGTTCAGCATGCTCGGCGGTTCGCTTGGCTTTCGCCGTATCGAGCTCCGCCTTCTTTGCGGCGAATCGCTCGTGAGCCTGGGCGATATGCTGATTCCACGCCTGCTGGGCACCATTCCACGTATCCAGGATCTGCCCCTGCTCAGCGTCGGCCTTCTCGCGCAGCTTCTCCCCCTGAGCTTGGGCCGAAGCGCGCGCCGTCTCGACTTGGTCTTCCAATTCGGCCTTCGCCTTCGCTCTCGCTGCAGCGACGTGTTCTTCGGCTTGCTTGGCACGGACCGCGAGCTTCTCGAGCTGCTCTGATGGAGTCATTTCACACCTCCTGGAGTATTGCTCACGAGCGAGATCGTCGCTCGTCTTCATGCGGTAGCGTCCAACCAGGGGCGACAGGAATCATCGGCGGAAATCCGCCAATAGGTGGCGGATTTCTACGCATCGGCATAGTGCTGCTGGAAGGCCGTTGGCGCTGCGTCCCGATAGCAGTCCTCCCGCGTGCACTGCGCCCTATTACGGATGCTGCGGCGTGGAGCGTCGAATACCGTGGCGACGCTACTCATCCTTATGGAATCGTCTCTCGGATCACCCGAGACCAAGGAGGACCCATGGCTGAGAATCAAGTAGCTCTCTACACCGCGGTGTACGAGAACGTCACGAGCGCCTTGGCCGATCTCGACGGCCTCGAGCAACTGCACAAGGACGAGATGATTGGGAAGTACGACGCGGCCGTGATCGATAAGCAGAACGGCAAGCCCCACATCGTCAAGCGGATGGATCGCCCGCGCGTTCGTGTCATCCCTGAGGTACTAGGGCTCGGAACATTGCGTCGCAAGGAACTCAAGGAAGCGGCTGAGGAGCTCACTTCTGACGAAGCCGGGCTGATCGTGGTCGGCGAACCTACAATCGAGAAGGGCTTCGACAAGGCGATTACGGGCGCCGCCAAGATCGTGAAGCGTTCGGTGGACGCCACGACCGACGAAATCGCCAGTGAGCTGAAGGAGGCCATCAAGAGTTAGCGAACGAACGTGCGATCCCGCGGCATAGGGCTCCGCGCGGCACAGGGCTCCGGATCCGCGCTTCAGATTGGCCTCTAACCGGGAGGTTCATCGTGATCGGGCCGTGGATCCGCTCCAAACCACGGTTCCGAACGCCAGATCCGAGCACGCCCAGCCGGCGCGGCGCCTAGGTTTCCGGCT
Organism: uncultured Solirubrobacteraceae bacterium; assembly: GCA_963730575.1. Classification (GTDB taxonomy): domain Bacteria; phylum Actinomycetota; class Thermoleophilia; order Solirubrobacterales; family Solirubrobacteraceae; genus Palsa-744. Next base: position 81,766 of record CAVSSG010000002.1, on the reverse strand, counting down.
TGGCGAGCTCGTAGATGACGATCACCGACAGCGCGAACACGCATATCGACCAGAACGGCAGCACTCGGATATCCAGCAGCGCCCCGATCGCCACGAGCGCCGCGGCGATGACGCCGAACCACCGCCCGAACGAGCCGCCGGCGAACAGCGAGAATGCGGCGAAGATCTCCATTACCCCGAGGGTGAGCGTGATCCAGCCCCACGTGTTCAGGTTGCTGAAGATGTAGTAAGCCCCGGTTGCCGTGAAGAATTTCGATTCGGCGATTGCGGCGATGCCCCAGACGATGTTCAGAACGCCGGCGATCATTAGCAGGATCCCCGCAAAGACCCACCAGCCTGTGACTCGCTCTTCGTTGTCCACAGCACACCTCCAGTCCGGCTTGGATTTCGCCATTGCGGCGATCTGAGTGCAATGTCTCCGAAGCCACCGTGCTGCGGCAACGGGAGAAGACCGTAACCGCCGTGCGGGGAAACTACCCAGCTGGCCGTTCCCTTGCTTGGCAACAGCGTCCGATGCCCGTAGGCCCGCCGGCTGGCTCCGTGAGGACGCCGGTGGTGGACTTCCAGGCGACAGGGTCGGCTTAAGTGGCCAGCGAACCCGGGGGCCTCGTGGCCTCCGGTCCCGGCACTGGCCTTGACCTCCGGGCATCAGTCTCGCCCGCGGGGCGGCTACCGCTCTTCCTCCTCCTCGGCTTCGAGCTCGGCCTCGGGCGCAACGATGGCGATCCCAGCGCCTCGCTGATCTTCGCGGCGGCAGAAGTGTCCGCGGCGTGACGAGGATCGGTGCCACTGCGATCAGGATGTCTTGAACCTACTCGACCGTGACGCCGACGTCCGCCGCAGGGCCGATGTGCGTGAGATAGGAGGCAGCAGGCGCGTCGACGGCCACTAGGGCAGCGATGCGCGCGGTAGGTAGCGAGTTCTCGTCCAGTCTGCAGCGCGCGACCGACGGCGGACATCGTCGCTCCCGCACCTGAGCCAACATCTGAGCTTGACGACGCGCGGCTGGCTGCGCTTCGCTCCGTATTAACCCGCCGGTTGAGCCTCCTCTCTCTACCGATGCGCTTGGTCGTGGTTGGCGAGACGATTGGCCTCGTCCAGCCGCAGAAGGTCTCATGCTTCAGAAGATCTCATGCATTCGAGAAAGGAGACGCCATGTCCGACGAGCGGGAAAGTGGGCTGAACGTGGCCGTTGTGACGTTTGCACAGGACAGCGAGGCCTATGAGGCGTTGACGAGCCTCAAGCAGCTCGATTCGCAGGGCCAGGTGGAGCTTCGGGCTGCGGCCGTGGTCATCCGCGACGACGACGGGAAGGTCGTCATCAAGGACGAGGTCGGGGAAAGCTACGGGGTCGCAACTGCCACCGGTGGCATTATCGGCCTGCTGATCGGAATCATCGGCGGACCGCTGGGAGTGTTGATCGGGGGAGCAACCGGTCTGATGGCAGGCTCGCTGTACGATCTCGATGAAGAATTTGAAACGAGGTCGGCTCTGAGCCAGATCTCGCACTCGGTGAAAGTTGGACACACAGCGCTGGTGGCCGAGGTGAGCGAGCCGAGCCCCGAGGTGCTCGACAGCGACATGGCTCGCCTCTCTGGCAAGGTGTTCAGACGCCCGGTGCACGAGGTTGAAGCGGAGATCGCTGCCGCCCAAGAGGCCCAGCAGATGGCGGCGAAGGACGCGCGCAAGCGGCTGCACAAGGAGCGCCACGAGCAGCACCAGAAGGAGATCGACGCGAAGATCGAGGAGCTCAAGGCGAAGCTCCGCCCGCACAAGAAGGAGGCCACAGCACAGAGCACCTGAGTGGCCGCGCACGGGTTGGCCAAGGTCGCTGGCACCGCCGACCTGCGCGGGCTTGGGCACTAGCTCTCGAACGCCGCCGTCAGCGACCGGGGTGGTGCTCGTCTATCTGCTGGGACCGCACACCGCTGTCTCCATCGGCAGCCGGTTTTGGCTTGCGTAAGCCAAATCCAGCGGCCGATTAGCCGCGGTCGAGTAAGGGGGCCCCGAAATTACCGTGGGCTCTTCGGGATCCTCAGACACGGCTATGCTCGGCCCGACACGCCCAAACGCGAAAGGACCTGCAATGGCCATCGGACTGAAAATCAAGTTTCCCGGGGGAACCCAGGAGCAATACATCGCTGTCCACGATCACCTCGACATCGAGAACAGGCCACCCCGCGGGCTGATCTTCCACTCGTCCGGCCCGGTCGACGGCGGCTGGGGCGTCCTCGACTTCTGGCACAGCCGCGACGCCTTCGACGAGTTCGTTCAAAGCCGGCTCATGCCAGCCGTCACAGACCTCGGTGCCCTTGCGTTCCCCGAGCCACCGGACATCAAAGAGTTCCCAGTCCACAACTACACGACGCCCACGCTCTAGCCCCCAGCCTCGCTCCGCCGGTCCCGTAGGAGAAGAGGCGAGGCGAGTTTGACTCGGGGTATCGACAGGTGCGTCGGGGCACTTTGGTGGGGGCGGATGGTCTCTCTGGTGGCGGGTTTGGAGCTAGGAGCGGAGGTCGCGGCGTTCGATGGCGATCATGGCGACTGCCGTTAGCAGCAGGGTGAGGGCGGCGAGGACGATCAGGCCGGGGACGTCGGCGCCATGGGTGAGTGGGTCGTGGCCGGCGTAGTAGTAGTAGGGGGCGATGTACTTGAGCCAGCTGATGGCGCTGACGAGCGGGGCGAGGCTGTTGATCAGCCAGCCGAGGATGCCGACGGCTGCGGCGAATCCGACCGCCAGCGATTTGTTGCCGGTCCCGGCGCCGAGCGCGATCGCGACCGCTCCGGTGGCGAACCCGAAGAAAGCGAGCTGGACGGCGAGTGCGGTGATGTGCGCGATCGTGATCCCGCCGCCGCCGACGGCCACGCCGACGATCAGTCCTATCCAGATCGCGAACGCGATGATCGCCACGATGGCGGCGATCGCGGTGGCCTTGGCAGCGACCAATCGTGAGCGTCGGATCGGATGGGCGAGCACCAGCGCGAGGATCCGGTCCTCCTCCTCGCCGGCGGTAGTGGCCGCGGCTCCTGTGATCGCAAGCGCGCCGATCACGAGCGGGCCGTAGAAGATGCCGATCTCGCTGCGGAACCAGCCGGTGATCGTGCCGTAGTCAGCGCCGCCCAGCAGGTTCGACACGCTGGCGGAAACGTGGAGCTTTCCGATCGAGTGCCCGACCGCGGGGAACAGCGCTCCAACGGCGGTCATCACCGCGATCAGACCGATGCCCGCGGAGAGGGTGGCGGGCAGTCGCAGGCGGAGGGCGATGCCGGTTGCCGGCCAGCTCACTTGGCGCGCTCCGCTCGGTAGTAGCGCAGGAAGATGTCCTCGAGGTCGTCCTCGCGGGGGCGGATCGCTCGCACGTCGTGTCGGCGGCGGTCTTGACGACGGCGTCGGCGGAGCCCTCGAATCCGACGCTCACCGTCGAGCCGTCAGCCTGTGCCTCGGTGACCCCCGGCAGTGATCGGAACTCGCCTGCGTCGACGGGTGCCGCGAACGCGATCTCCAGGCGCTGGACTGCGACCTTGCGCAGGTTCTCCAGCGAGTCGACGACCACCAGTCGGCCCTGGCGCAGTATCGCCAGGCGGTGGGTGACGCGCTCGACCTCAGACAGCGTGTGCGAGGAGAGGAACACGGTGCGGCCCTGAGCGCTGACCTCGCCCAGCAGTGCGTGAAAGCTCTGTTGCACGAGCGGGTCGAGACCGGCGATCGGCTCATCCAGGATCAACAGCTCGGGCTCGTGCATAAATGCCTGGATCAGGCCCAGCTTCTGGCGGTTGCCGGTCGGTCGCGCACAACCGCGCTCCGAGCCTCTTGCCGTAGACCTCGCTGCCTGGTTTCTCGTCCTGACCTACCTGCGCCGCCCCACGCGCTCCGCTATCAGGGGTGACAAGCCTCGCGCGCGGCGCTATCCACTCGACCGAGAACGCGACGCGCTGATCGTGGCGCTCGGATTCATGGCTGGATTTCGCTTGCCCTCGGAGGACCTAGACGCTATGGCCGTTGAGGCCGTGGTTTCCGTCTGAGGCTGGCCGGACCCTCTCGCACGTACGGGGGTTTGTCTGGCCGGAGACGGGCTCCGGCTGACCCCAGACGAAAGGGTCCGGCCATGCAAGAAACGATGACAGCAGTTGGGCTTGACGTACATGCTCGTTCGACGCACGCTGCGGCGATCGATGTGGTGACGGGCGAGCTGCGCCGCTCGCGCTTTGGCGGCGACAGCGATGAGGTGGTGAGGTGGCTGACCGAGCTGCCCGGCCCGGTGCGGGCCGCATACGAGGCGGGGCCGACCGGGTTCGGGCTGGCACGCGCCGCTGCGGCAGCGGGGGTCCATGTGATGGTCGTGGCGCCGAGCAAAACCCCGCGCGCGCCGGGCGACCGAGTGAAGAGCGACCGCAAGGACGCCGAGCTTTTGGCACGGCTGCTGCTGGCCGGTCAGCTCAAGCAGGTGGTGGTCCCGCCGGACTGGCTTGAGGCGATCCGGCATCTGAGCAGGACGCGCGAGCAGGTCCGGCGCGATCTGTCTCGTGCTCGTCATCGAGTATCAAAGCTTTTGCTCGTCGAGGGCCGCGTCTATCAAGGCAAGACGACTTGGAACGCGGTCCACGGGCGGTGGCTCGGCTCTCAGCGTTTCCAGTTCGAGCCGACCGAGCTGGCGTTCATCGATCTGCTCGCCGCGGTCGACGGGCTGCTCGCTCGCCGCCAGGTCCTCGATGAGCGGCTCTCGCGGCTCGCCGAGGACGAGCGGCTATGGCCGACTGTCTCAAGGCTTCGAGCTTTCCGCGGCGTCGACACGCTGACCGCGTTGAGTCTGCATCTCGAGCTCGGCGGAGACTGGCAGCGCTTTAGCTCCCCGCGCAAGCTCAGCTCCTGGCTGGGCTTGACACCGTCGCTGGATCAGTCCGGTGAGAGCGCCGTGCAAGGCTCGATCACCAAGACCGGCTCGAGCATCGCCCGCCGGCTGCTCGTCGAGGCCGCCTGGCACTACACGCGCAACCCCGCGATCGGTGCCACCTGGGCAACCGCCAGGCCGGACAGCCCGAGCACATCCTGCGGATCTCCTGGCGCGCGCAACACCGCCTGCGCCGCACCCATGAACGCTTCAAGGAACGTGGCAAGCCCGCCAACGTCGCCACGATCGCTGTCGCCCGCGAACTCGCCGGCTTCCTCTGGGCAGCCGCGACCGCGCCATGACTTGACCGCCTGACTCACACAGCGGTCGATGCTCGGACCACCGGCGCCGGGCCAAAGGCCGCCGGCACGCGCGATAGCCCTATGAGCAGCCCGAAACGGCCACGCTCGTTCCTAGACAGCGCACGCCGGCGACGAAGCCAGCGTCTTGGGGATAACCAAACCCCCGCATCGTCAGACTGACCGCCACGCGACCGTCGAAGTCGCGCCCGGCGCCGGACCCGAGTACCACAAAAACAAGCCCGCCAAACGGGCCGCTCAACCACGCCCACTTGACAAAATCACGTCCATATCAGGGCTGCACTACGCCCGTCGCGCCCGAAGTTACAGAAGCTTCCCCAGAGGCGTCTTTCGCTGTGACGATGACCCTCAGCGTGGAGCCGACATCTGCGGGCGTGAGTTCGTAGGTGGAGGCGTCGGCACCTTCGATGTTCTTGCAGGCTTCGCCCGAGGCGTTGTACCGCTCCCAGTGGTAGCTGAAGGTGAGCGGCTTCCGCGTTGAGCTTCGTGAGTTCGTCGATCTCGGTGGTGGTGTGACGTTTTCGGTGTTTCGGCAGGGGGGTCGCCCGGGCGGGAGCGCGTCTGAACTGCATGAACGCGTAGCGTTCGTCATGGTAATCGTGGACGGCTTGATCGAGAGCATGACCACCTACAGCGACATCGACGAGGCTCGTGCCGCCGCCGAACGCCTCACCCAGGAGCGGGCCGAACTCAAGGGGTCGGGCCAGGGGGTAATGTGCCGGTGTCCGGTGTGAGGCCGAGGTCGGCGGAGCGCCTGGTCGCAGTCCCAGTAGCTCACGACCTTGACAACCTTGCCGGAGCGGAGCGTCAACGCCCGCGTGAACACCTGGACGCCTGGCTGGCCTGGGCATCGAGGTCGAAGCTCGAGCCGTTTGTCAGGCTCGCGCGCACGATCCGCCAGCACCGCGATGGCATCCTCACCGCCATCCGCCTCGGCCTCACCAACGGGCGCCTTGAGGGTCTGAACAGCCGCATCCGCCTGATCTCACACCGCAGCTTCGGGTTCCACTCGGCCGCACCCCTCATCGCCCTGGTCTACCTCTGCTGCTCAGGCATCAGGATCGCGCTGCCGCGATGAGATTCACCACCGAATGGTGCGAAGCGCCTGTTATGGACGTACACCAGGACGTGTTCATCGTCATCTCGCAGTACTCCTGGGCCTCTTTGCGCGGGCTCTCCGATTGACCCTCCACGGGACGACGAGGCGATCACTGTCGAGCACGCGACCGCGATCGGTGACCCCAAGTGACCGCCACTACCCGGCCAAGCGTGGACGGGTCGACGCGCGGGCATTCTAGACTCATCCGCATGACGGGTGTGGCGCCCAGCGACCAATCCGGCGAGGGGGAGTCCGACGGGAGCCCTCCCTCCCGGTCGGCGCGGACACCGCCGCACTCCTCACGCGTGAGAGCAGTGGCGGAGCGGGCCATTATGAACACCGCCTACCGCAGCGGCGGAGAGATAGTCGGGCGCTTCGCCTCGCTGCTCTTGTTCGTCGTCGCGGGGCGGCGGCTTGGCCCACACGGGCTCGGCGCGTTCGTGTTCGGGCTCGCCTTCACCACGCTCGTGATGCTCCCGGTCGGTCCCGGGCTCGACCGCTACCTCCTGCGGGTGATTGCCGAAGAGCGCTCATCCACTCACCATCGGTTCTTTGACGTCATCGCCGTGAAGTTTGTAATGGCACTACCGCTCTTGGTGCTCGGTTTTCTCGGTTTGCATCTCGTGGGCTACGGCGCGCAGGCTCAGGCGACGGCATGGGCGCTGGCGCCGGGCGCATTCAGCGATTCGGTCGCGCGCACCCAGCTCGCCGTGTTCTCGGCCCACGAGCGAGCCGGCCCACCGGCCGCGGCGGACACGATCAACCGGGTGTCCTCGGCCGCCCTCGGGATCGTCGCATTGAGCCTCGGCTACGGCGTCGTGTGGCTGGGCATCACCTACTCGATCGGCTCGATCATGAGTGTGGCGATCGGCTTCGTCCTGATGGGCCGCACCATCGGCGTCCCCACACGCACCGTGAGACATCGCGACTGGCCCACCCTTGCGACCGTCAGCCTTCCGTTCGCGGCGCAGGACATCTTCAGCGTGCTGCTGGCGAAGGCGGACGCCCTGATCCTCGCCCTGTTGGCCACGCAGACGGCCGTCGGTATCTACGGTGCCGCCTACCGCCTCTTCGAATCCACCCTGTTCGTGCCGTTTGCGCTGGTCGGCGCCTTCTCGGCGATGTACACGTATCTGGGGCCCGACAGCGATCCCCCGCTGCATGCGGTCGTCCAGCGATCGATCAAGGGCTCGCTGATCCTGCTGATGCCGCTGGCCGTCGCCTTCGTGGTGGTGCCTGAACCCATCTGCCGGCTGATCTACGGTCCCACGTTCACGGCGGCGGCAGTGCCCCTGCGCATCTTGGGGCCCGCGGTCGCGCTGATCGGCTTCGTGACGCTCACAACCTCGCTCATGGTCTCGCGGGGCGACCCGCGTCAGATGGCCTATCGAACGGGAATTATGGTCGCGGCCAACGTCGCGCTCAACTTCATCCTGATCCCCATCTACGGTGCCGCCGGCGCGGCAGCGTCAATGCTCGCCACCGAGGTGATCTTCACCGTGTGGATCGCGCGACTGACAATCCGCGCTGCCGGACCCATCCAGTGGCTGCCCACGGTGATCGGGTCGCTCGCCGGCGGCGCCGCGATGGCCGCGGTGGCGCTGGCGCTGCGCCACAGCCTGCCCGCCGCGCTGGTGGCGGGCACAGCCGTCTACCTGCTCGTCATGCTGGCGGTCGAGTGGTTCGTCAGCCCGCTGGACGTCATCTTCGTGGCAAGTATGGTGCGTCGGCGGCTGTCCTCCTCGCCTGCGACGTAGGCATCTAGGAGGTTCACGCTCAGCCCCGTTTCACGCTCGGCGCCAGGCTGGAGCCACCGTGCCCACCCGACCGAGATCCCTATGCCAGACGTAGCGCACGCCGTCGATCAGACCACGCACTCCCTGCCAGTCGCGATTGACGATCCGGTGTCCGAAGAAGAGGGCGATGAGCGCAACAAAGCCTAGTTTCGCGCGCGGCGTCCCAGCAAAGTTCTTGCGGAACAGGTATGTCCGATTTATCACGACGAGGCGGGCGAGGGACCGTCTGTCGATCGTGTGCTTTCCCAGCGCGTGGTGGTAGACGGCCGCCCCGGGCACGTAGCGGATCATCCCCCTGCGCGAGAGCCTGTAGGAGAAGTCATCGTCCTCTCCCAAGGAGTAGCCGCTCAATCGTTCCAGCCACTCGTCGAAGCGCACCTCGGCGGCGAGGGCGCGACGCGCCGACATGAAGGTTCCGGGCATGAACTCGACGGTGTGGGGTCTCTCGACGTCCAGGATGTAGCGGCGGAAGCCGAAGCTGGTCATCGTCCCCTGCCGACCGCCGCCGAGGATCACCCGCCGTAGTGAGGACTCCACGTCGCTGCCGATGCGTCTGTCGAAGGGCTCCTGCACTCGTCCGGTCGCGCCGATCACCGCTGGGTCACGATAGGCCTCGGCCAGCGCCTCGTAGAAGCCCTCGACGAGCGTGCAGTCGTCGTCGGTGAAGACCAGCACGTCGCCGCGGGCAGCATCGATCCCCGCGTTGCGCTGAGAGCAGAGCCCGCTGACACCGGCGATGTAGCGGATTGGCGGGCCGCCTTCGGGGACGTCGAGATGCTCGACCACCGGCTCTCCGGAACGCCCGGGATCGCCGTCGACAACGATCATCTCTCCGTTGGCCGGCAGCGAGGCGAGCGCGCTCTCGACGGCATCGCGCAGCAGCGCGGGCCTGCCCTTCGTGGCGATGATGTGGGAGAAGCGCACGCTCGCGATGCTGTCAGACACTGCGAGAGACATCCGGCACCGCCTCGAAGACCGTCTGCGGATCGACCCTGGGGTCGATCGCGGCCATTGGCGCCCGGGCCTTCAGAGCATCTCCTGATACTCCTCCTCGGGGTCGGATTGCATCACGATCGCGCCGCCCGCGCCGAGGGTTGCGGTCTTCCTCTCGAGCACGAGCGTCCTGATCACGATGTTGAGGTCGCAGCCGCCGCTCAGCCCCAGGTAGCCGATTGCCCCCGAGTAGACACCGCGCGCCTCGCCCTCCAGCTCGTCGATGATCTCCATCGTCCGCTTCTTCGGCGCTCCCGTCATCGAACCGCCGGGGAAGCAGGCGCGGATGCAGTCGGGAGGCTCGACGTCGTCGCGCAGTAGGCCGCGCACCGTCGAGACGAGCTGGTGCACCGTCTCGTAGGACTCGACGTGCATCAGGCTCGGCACATGGACCGTGCCGACCTCGCAGACGACGCCGAGGTCGTTGCGGAGCAGGTCGGCGATCATCAGGTTCTCGGCACGGTTCTTCTCGCCGCTGCGCAGCTCCTCGGCGAGGCGTACGTCCTCGGCCGGGGTATCGCCGCGGGGGCAGGTCCCCTTGATCGGCTTCGCCTCGGCCCAGCGATCGCGGCCAACGCTGAGGAAGCGCTCGGGGGAGGAGCTCAAGACAGCCTGCTCGCCGAAGCGAAGGTAGGCGGCGAACGGTGCCGGATTGATGCGGCGCAGAGTGCGATAGAGCGCAAGCGGCTCGACTGCGACCTCGGCGGTGATCTTGTTCGTGAGGCAGATCTCATAGGTCTCGCCTTCGATAAGGCGCCGCTTGCAGGTGGCGATGTCCTCGAGATACTGATCGTGGGAGCGGCTGAGGCGAAAGGCAGTCGGTGGCCCATCGCCCTCCGGCGCGCTCAGGGGCGCCAGCGACGCCAGCCTGAGGCTGGTCTCGGCGATCCACCGCTCTCCCTCCTCGACGCCGCCCGGCTCGGTCACGCAGAGGACGTAGGTGCATTGCTCAAGGTGGTCGAAGGCGATCAGCCGGTCGGCGAAGACGAAGGCGGCGTCGGGCATGGTCGAGCGATGCGCGTCGCTGCCCTGGCAGTCGGCCTTCAGCTCGTAGCCGAAGTAGCCGACGAAACCGCAGTTGAAGTCGAATGGAAGCTCGTCGGAGAGGTGGCGCAAACGCCGCATTTCGCGACTCAAGTAGTCGAAGATCGACTCCTTCAGCACTTCCGTGCCGGCGGCTCGCTCGATCCGGAGCTCGCCGCCTGCGACGGAGTGGGAGATCACCGCTCCCAGCGGCCCGTCGGCGGCTCCCATGAAGGAGAAGCGGGCGCGCTCGTCGACCTTGCTGCTGTCCAGCCAGAAGGCCGTCTCGCGGTCGCCGTAGAGCCTGACGAAGGCGCGCTCGGTGTCGTACAGCCTGTCCAGCCGCTTGAGCTTCATGGTCAGCTTTGCCTGGCCGGCGACACCACGCCGCTCGGCGCTCGGGCCGGCCGGCGCGACGCGGCGGCGCGCGGGCGGCGCTCCCGACCCGCCGAGCGCCCTCGTCAGGTCGCGGAAGTTGGCGAGCAGCCGCCGCCCGTACTCGGTGCAGATCGACTCGGGATGGAACTGAACCCCCCATTGCGGTCGCGTGCGATGAGCCACGGCCATCAGGACGCCATCGCTTGTCTGCGCGATCGGCTCCAGTTCTGAAGGCAGTGGCTGCTCGACGCAGAGCGAGTGGTAACGGACGGCCTGGAACTCACGCGGGATGCCCGGCGAAGAGCGGCGAGCCTTCGTGCAGGACGGCGCTGATCCGTCCGTGCATCGCCTCCGGCGCCGGCAGCACCTTGCCGCCGTGCACCCAGCACAGCCCCTGGTGACCCAGGCAGACGCCGAGCAAAGGGAAGCGGCTCTTCCTGATCACCTCAGCGCAGACGCCGAAGTCGCCCTCGTGCTCTGGGCTTCCGGGTCCCGGAGAGATGACGACGTTGTCGAACTCGAGTCGCTCCAGTTCGGGCCAATCGGCGGCGTCGTTGCGGACGACGATCGGCTCATCTCCGTTCGCCTCCGCCAGCAGCTGGAAGAGGTTGTAGGTGAAGGAGTCGTAGTTGTCGATCAGCAGGGTCTTCAAACCAGGTACTTCCTTAGCACCTTGCCGAGCGGGCTCTTGGGGATCTCGTCGCGGAACTCGATCGTGCCTGGCACCTTGAAGTTAGCCAGCCGCTCACGGCAGAACGAGATCAGCTCACCCTCGCCGCAGTCCTCGGCCAAGACGACCACGGCCTTCACGGTTTCCTCGCCCTCGGTCTCTCCCGTCATACCGACGACGATCGCCTCGCTGACGCAGGGATGCGCGCAGATCACGTCCTGCACCTCGATCGGGTCGACCTTGTATCCGCCAAGCTCAATCAGCAGCTTCTTGCGTCCCAGCAGATAGAGCAGCCCATCCTCGTCGAGACGGCCGAGATCGCCGGTGAAGAACCGCCCCTCGCGGAACGCTGCCCGGTTCGCCTCCTCGGAGTCGGCGTAGCCGCTAGAGGCCGCCGGGCTCGCGACCGTGACCTCGCCCGTCCCGCCGACCGGGAGCGCCGTGCCGTCGTCGTCGACGATCTCGACCCGGACGCCTTGCACCGGCGGCCCGACTGACTCGAACGTCGCCACCGGATCGTCGCTCAGGTTGGCGGTGATCATCCCCGTCTCGGTGCTGCCGTAGAGCTGGCGGACGAGCACCCCAAAGCGCTCGCCGAACGCCTCGAAGACCGCACGCGGCAGCGCCGTGCCGGCCGAGAAGCAGAGTCGCAGCGAGGAGATGTCGGCCCCCGCTGGAGCCTCCGCCATCAAGCGGAAATTGAACGGGACGCCGGGGAAGACGCTGGCCTGCTCGCGCTCGATCAGCTCCAGCGCTCGGTGGCGCTTGAGCAGGAACGGGTGCGGATCCTCGAGTATCACGATCGTCGCCCCCGACGCGGCCGAACCGAACACGCTGGCCCCCATACCCCAGGTGTGGAAGAGCGGAATCGCACTGAAGATCCGATCCTCGTGGGTCAGGCCGATCGACTCGTAAAGCCTGGCCTCGGCGGCGCACTGCCCGTGGGTCCGCGGTACTCGCTTCGGCCGCCCGGTCGAGCCGGAGGAGAACTGGTACTCGAAGGTCTCATCGGCCGATCGCGGGGCGAGACGCTCGGCGCTCCCGTTCTCGAGCAGGGCGTCGAGCGTGTGCGCCTGGCCGTGAGCGGTGCTCGTGCTTATGACCTCGACCTCACGCTCAAGTCCGGCAGCGATCCGCTCGCAGACTCCGGCCGTGCGCTCGTCGCTGATCACAGCGGCTACTCCGGTGCTCCTGAAGCAGAACTCGAGCTCGGCCTGCTTGAAGGCTGGGTTGACAGGAACAATGATTGCGCCCAGTGCCGTGATCGCGTGGAGGGCGACAACGAACCAGGGGCCATCCTGCAGCACCAGGCCGACGGCGTCACCGGGACGTATTCCCCGCTGAGAGAGGCCGCTCGCCAGACGCTCGATCCGCTCCACCAAATCAGCGAAGGCGATGCGCTCGTCCCGGTAGACGAGCGCCGTGTGGCCCGGCCGGGCCTGCGCCTGCTCGTAGAGGAGTTGCATCAGCATCGGCGACTATGCTCCCTTCATCTTCTTCTTTTCGACCAACACGGCGATGCTGTCCAGCGAGCGGAAGTTCTCGGGGTCGAGGTCGTCGTCATCGACCTTGATGCCGTAATTCTCCTCTAGGAACGAGATCAGCTGGACGATCCCGAGCGAGTCGATGACACCGCCATCGAGCAGGTCGCGGTCGTGGGCAACCGAGTCGATACCCCGGCCCAGCGCAATCTCACGAACTATGAATTCTTCGACGTCTGACACGACACTCACGGCGTCACCCCAATATCACGAGGTCTCGCGACTCGTACGCTGCCGGATAAGGACTTTCCGCCTGTTGACTATCCACATCGGCGCGTATCCCCGCAAACTGTAGATCCAACGGGCCGGGCGGTTGTTGCTGACCACGTAGCCCCAAATTCGCTTGCAACCGCGATCGCGCAGCGAGCTCTCGACCTGGAAGAGAAGATCGGCGGCGGCCCCGCCGCCGCGATGCTCCTCGAGCAGGAAGAGATCGGACCCGTAGACGTCGCCCTCGCCGAGCTCGATCCCGAGCCCCAGCCTGCGCAGATCCGGAAACAGCGTGGGCACGTCGCGGTCGACCCACCAGTAGTAGCCAACCAGCTCCTCACCGCGGTAGGCGACGAAGCCATGAAAGCCCTGCTCGACGTAGCGGGCGAAGCGGCGGTCGATATCCGGCCGCCCGCGCCTGCGGTTGAGCTCCGAGAGCTCGGACAGGTGCTCGGCTGCAAGATCCTCTAAGCGCAGCTCAGTGGGGCGCCCGGGCTCGACGATCGAGTCGAGGTCCTTGACGATCACGATCAGCCGCTCCTCGATATAGGCGTGACGGCGGAGCGCCTGCCAAGCCGCCGACGCCGTCTGGCGCACGCCGTGCACCCGCAGATAGCGATAGAGACTCGACAGCACCGGCGCAGAATGACACAATACGTGCGTGTCCCATATCGTGCGGCCTGACCGAGCGATGGGCGTTTTCGAGACGATGCTGATCGTCGAGGCCTCGCCGATCGAGCTCGAGGCACATCTCGCGCGGTTGAGCCGGAGCGTTCGCGACCTCTTCGGCGCCGAGGTGCCGCAGGGCTCGCGCGAGTTGGTACTCGACCGTTCCGCTCCCCTGGCCCTCGGCCGGCTACGCTTAACAGTCGCTCCGGGGCCGCCCGGTGTCCTCGGTGCCGACGTAGTTACCGCTGCGGTCGATCCGGAGGACGTGTTCCCGGCCTGGGAGCGTGCTATTGCCATGCGCCCCTTCGTCATCGACGGCGGACTCGGCGCCCACAAGTGGGCCGACCGGGCTGCATTGGCGTCGATGGAATCCGGCGAGCCCGAACGCCGCCTTCCCCTGCTGCTCGACGCCGGCGGCGAGGTGCTGGAGGCCTCACGCGCGAATGTTTTCGCCGTCGAGGAGGAGGCGCTGATCACCCCGATTGCCGACGGGCGCATCCTTCCCGGAGTGGCACGGGCGAGAGTGATCGAGGCGGCCCGCTCACTCGGAATCGAGTGCCGCGAGGAAGCGCTGAGCGTAGAGCGGCTGGTCGCGGCCGGAGAGGCGTTTCTAAGCGGCTCCGTGCGAGGTGTCGAGCCCGTCCGGTCTGTCGACGGGGCCGAGTTCGAGGGGCCCGGCGAGGCGACCACTGAGATCGCCGCGGAGATCAGGCGGACCTGGCTCGGAAGGACCGCAGCTCGATGGTCAAACGCCCGCTGAGGCTGCTCCTGTTCGTCGACCCGGACCTTGAGAGCAGCGTGTCCCTGCTCGCGGGGTGCTTGGAGACGGCCGCCGCCCGGGACGACCGCGAAGTCATTGCGATCGTCGACACGGCGCGTCAGCCACCCTCGCCGCTGCGACTGCCACTGGCTCTGGCGGCACGGGGCGTCCGCGGCATCAGCAACCTGAACACCGCCGCCGAGCCGAACGTTCGGCCGCTGCTCACCACATGCGCCTCCCTCGCTCGCCGCCGACGTATCCCAGTGCTGGCGCCGAGAGCCAGGGGCGTCAACGACCCGGGCTTCGTCGAGGCCGTAAGGCGGCTCGAACCCGACGCCACCATCGCGCTAATGGTCGAACAGATCTTCCGATCGCCCCTGCTGGCCGCCTGCAACGTGCCCGTCAACTACCACAACGGATTGCTGCCACAGTACCAGGGCGTGGCGGCCACCAGCTGGAGCATCTACGAGAGAGCACCGCGGTCCGGATTCAGCTTCCACCTTATGACCGAGGACGTCGACCGGGGGCCGATCCTGCTGCAGGGAGCACTGCCCCTCGGCCCAGGTGCCACCGCCGCGCCGATCGAGCGCGCCAAGACCAGGCTGGCCCGTTCGGAGCTGAACAGCCTGTTCGACCTACTCGCCTCTCCCGGCGAGAAGCTGGTTGGGCAAGGCGAGCCCGGTTCGAGCTTCAGCCGCGCCGACTTGCAGGCGATCCGCGCCGTCGAAGACCCGGAGAAACTGAGCCTGGATGAGCTCGAGCTTCGCCTGCGGGCATTCGAGAGGATCGACCTGACGCTTGCAGGCCAGCGCTACACCACCACCGCGCTACGGCGCATCCGCCGGCGCCCGCGCGATCGCCGGCTCGCATTCAGGACCGTGGATGGCATATGGGTCGAGCCGAGCCGCATCCGGCACCTGCCACCCATCGTGTATCGATTGCCGATGCGATGGCCGCCGAAGGCAAGCGCTGGGTGACTGCTAGGATCATGCTGCAGAGACAGGCCCATCCCGGGAATTGACACCTTCTTGACAGATACACAGGCGGCGCCAGGGTCCCGCGACGAGAGGGGGAGAGCGAGCAAGTCGGTTAGCGTTGCTCCGGGCAGGCAGGACCTCTCGTGCGAGCTCATCACCGAGCTCTCTCAGATCGGTTCGATCGAGGGTGAATGGGACGATCTGGCCGTGGCGGCTGGAATCCCGATGATGTGCCCCGCTTGCGTGACGGCGTGGTGGCGGCACCTCGCACCGCGCGACGCCATGCCACGCATCATCGCGGTGCGGCGGGGAGGGGAGCTCGTCGGACTTGCCCCCTTCTACGCCGATGTCGGCAGTCGTCCGCTCGCCCTGCGCTTGCCAGGGATCGAGCTTGCCGGCCGGCTCTCGCCGCTCGCCTCCCCGGGTCATGAGCCTGCGGTGGCGCGCGCGCTCGCGCTCGCGCTCGTCGATTCGATGCCCTCGCCTGGCCTGGTGACGCTGGAGGGGACGCCGCTCAGCTCGGACTGGGCGCAATCGCTGCGCGAGGCCTGGCCGGCGAGCGTGCACCCAGTGATGTGCCGCTATCAGGTGGACGGGTGCCCGACGGTGTCGCTTACGGCGAATTCGTTCGAGGAGTGGCTCGAGGCCAGGAGTGCGAACTTCCGCGGGGCGATGCGCCGCCTTCGCCGCAAGTTCATCGCGGCCGGAGGAACCACGCGGTCGAGCACGCCCGAATCACTGCGGGCGGACATCGACGTGTTCGCGCGCCTGCATAGCTCGCGCTGGGAAGGTCGTGGCAGCTCTCGATTCGTGCGGCTCGGCGGGCGACTGACGGCCGCCCTCAACGACATCGGCGAGTCGCTGCTCAGGCGTGAGGGACGCTTTCGCCTCCGGGTGCTGGAGATCGACGGGGAGCCGATCACGGCACAGCTTTTCCTCGCAGCCGGGAACCGCGTGCAGTACTTGAACGGCGGCTGGGATGAGCGGTTCGCCAGGATTAAACCGGCGCTGTTGGGGATCCTAGACGTGGTCGAGGAGGCGTTCGAGCGGGGCGAGGATGTGGTTGACCTCGGAACCGGCGAACAGAGCTACAAGCTGCGTTTCGCCGACGCGGTCGACCCCCTGACGTGGAGCATGCTGGTGCCAGCAGACCGATGGCTTCCGCTCACGTTGCTGCGCACTGCGCCGATACGCGCGCGTGCACAGCTCGTAGCCACGCTCAAGAGCGAGCTCTCCGGACAGCAGATCAGCCTCCTTCTGAGACTGCGCGAGCGTCTGGAGGTCCTCGAGCACAGATCCCGCGACGCCTGATTGACGCGGTGCGCCCAGACGGCTGCGCCGCTTTCAGAGACGTCCGCGCAACCCGCTCGCACGCCGCGATCCGACGCGACGTTGGAGCGAGTGCGACAAGCTGGTCCGAGCGTGTCGTCGACTAAACCTCAATCCACCGATCAACGGTTGAGGAGGCCGTGCTCGGCGTGGTCGGTGGCTTGTGATGAGTGATTCGGGCTTCGAGTCGCCGGCGTGTTCGCTGAGATTCGGCTTCGTTGGCCCGCGGAGCGTTGCGGGCGTCTTCTCGAGCAGGAGCGAGCGGCCGTTGTGGCGGCTCGGGTGTGGCGTGGGGTGCTTGTCTTCAGCCGACGGTGGGTAGCGCTCGGATGGGGGCCAGCGCGCGGATGAAGTCGTGCTCCCAGGGCCAGCGGGACGGTAGGTGCAGGGTGAAGCGGCGGGCCGTGCGAGTGAGCCGGCCGGGGATTCTGAGTAGTCGCCGGCGCAGTGTGCGGCTGGTGCGGATGACCTCACCCGGCAGCCCGATCAGCGTGGTCCAGCGGATGAGGTTGTGGGCGATCGCGGCGATCACGGTCCAGGCGGCGTTGGCGAAGAAGTGGCCGGAGGGGAAGTGCGCGAGTGCTTGGTCCTTGAGGTCGCGGATCGCGAGCTCGACGACGGCGTGCTGGCGGTGGTCGGCCTCGATCACGCTCAGCTCGCCGGTGCGGTTGGTCAGGAACGCGAACAGCTCCCAGGTGGGCAGCAGTTGCCCTTGGCGGTCCAACGTGGGAACGCGGCGGACAACGAGTCGGCGATCGCCGAGCTTGGTCTCGGCGATCTGTGCGATCGATGTCGGTGGGTAGTCCTCGAGCGTCACCCATGCGTCCTCGGGGATCTCCTCGATCGCGTCTCGCACCGCGGGCTGCAGGCGGATCCCGATCGAGAACTCCCAGCCCGCTCGCTCGAGCCGGCTGAAGGTGTGGTTGGACCAGAACCCCGAGTCGGCGCGCAGCAGCTTCGGCCCGCTCTGACCGGCACGTTCAACACGGGCGATCAGCTCGTCAAGGAAACGGGCCATCCTGCGGCTCGCAGATCCGGTCCGCAGACGGATGTGAATGACCTCGCCGGTGTCCGCCCGCACCGCGAGGATCGGGTGATAGCCCCGCACCCGGGTGTAGCCGAAGCCGGCACCTTGCTTGCCGGGGCCGTAGGTCTCACCGACGAGTGAGTCGACGTCGACCACGAGCCGCTCATCGCCCGGACCGGCATCCGTCGACCACGCCCGCCCGATCAACTGGTCGAGCACGCGGTCGAGCTGGCGGACGTGCCCGAAGGTGAACGCACGCAGGAACGTCCCGAGCGTCGATGGTGCCACGACCCGGTGCCCAAGGACAAGACCGGTGCGCCCGGCACGCAGGACATCGCAGTCCTCGATGCAGTCCGCCCCGAGCGTCATCGCGGAGACCATCGTCAACACCTTCTCGCCCGGGTTGGCCGCGCCGACACGCTCGCCAAATCGACCGTCTCATCGACCAGCTTCTGGATCCCAAGCCGGCTGGCAAGCGACGCCGCCAGCAGGATCCCCGCGTCACAGACCGCCCGATCGTCATCGAACTCGACCGCGACACCGTCCAGTCCGCCCGGCCCGTCAACATGCACCATCAAGGTGACCTCCTGTGCGGGGCCCGACTGCGCACACAGTCGTGAGAAAGCCCTGCTCAGGAGGTTATTCTTTTTCCGCAGCCGGACAGAACCGGCTCAATGATCGGTGGATCCAGGCTTAGCCGGCGGGGCTCAGTGTGGACGTGCGCGAACGTGAAGCTGGGAGCGTCCAGCCCGGACGGCACGCGCCTCTCGCCACGGCTGGTCGCCCTCAGCGAAGAGACTCCAATGAGGCTGCTTATGCCTGAGAAGGCTCTCCGCAACAAAAGCACGTGTAAGAAGGTTCTCACGAACCCGTTAGGTTCAGCTCATGTCGCCGACGGGTAATCAGGTAGTCAAAACGAGCAGCTCGACTAGGAAAGATGCGACATGGCTGCCGCAGATGGAGGCAAACAAGCGTATACCGATCACCACGCCGGCCTGCGCGAACCGCAGGTGACTGTCGTGTGCCCTACCCGCAATCGATGGCCGATGCTGTCCCGCGCGCTGCGCACTGCCCTCGCCCAGGATGTTGTGCTCGAGGTTGTAATCGTCGACGATGCCTCCGAAGATGAGACGCCTCAACGCCTGCTCGAGCTTGACGATTCCCGCGTGCGGAGCATCCGCCACGATAGCCGCGAAGGCGTCGCGCGCAGCCGCAACGATGGCATCGCTGTGGCGCGTGCGCCATGGATCGCCTTCATCGACGATGACGATCTATGGGCGCCATGCAAGCTCCGTCGCCAGCTTGCGGCAGCGCAGGCCGCGGACGCCGGTTGGTGCTGGTCGGCGTACGTCGCCGTCGATGCCGCGCTGCGCCCATTAGGTGTCACCCCGGCAGCGTCGCCCGAGGACCTCGCGCGCCGTCTGCTCCGCAACAACTGCATTGGCGCACCCTCGGGCGTTATAGCTCGGACCGATCTGGTAAGAGCCCTCGGCGGCTTCGACTCCACGTTAAGTGGGCCGGAGGATTGGGATATGTGGATACGCCTCGCCGCTGAAGCGCCCGGGGTAGCCGTCGCGGAGGTGCTATGGGCCTACGTCCAGCATGGCGCGAACATGTTCGCCGGCTCGGATCCTGCCGAGGCCCGGTCCGGGTTCGAGCTGATGGCCGCCAAGCACGGTGCCGCAGCCGAGCACCTCGGGGTCAGCTTCGGCAGCATCGGATGGACGGTCCAGGTAGCGTCTCACCACCGCCACGCCGGCAGGCGCTTTCGCGCTGCCGCCACATACGTGCGCAGCGCGATCAGTGACCGCAGCGCCGGTCAGCTCGCCCGCGCCGTCCTCGCGCTCGGCGGCGAAGACCTTTGGCAGCAGGTGCGCGCGCGTATGATAGGCCGCCCGCACGCACCGCCCTGGCTCACGGAGCTTGCGATACAGACGAGCGCTCCGCCTCCGCCGGACCCCGGCGCCGTCTGACGGTCGAGCCGCTCGGGGCGTTTAACCGCTTTGGCGGTCCTACCGGCTTCCGGCTCATTCTCGCACCGAAACGAGCAGCTGCCGTGGCGATGGCCGACTGTCGACGCAAGGCAAGCCGATAGCTCGATAGCTCACGCTGAGCAAGCGCGTCGTCGCGGGTAGGTCAAAAGGGCGCCGTCCGCGCCACCGTCGCCGGGGCAGGGCCTCGGTCCATGACAACACCATGACAACATCCACCCCGCTTGATGTGTCCAGGGTGCTCAGAAAACCTTAGGTGGGAAGTCGTGGACCCGTCAGACTTCGCGCAGGGGACCAGCCACCCACGGAAGCAGTAGACCTGATGGAGCTGTTGCTGGCCTGCGCTCGCACAAGTTCTTAAGGCTCCGTCGACCCGGCATCCGCACAAGTCCCTAAGGGAGCCGACAGCGTCGCGTTCAGCGGTAGCATCGGTCCCTCGCCGGGCCGGGTGCAGCTTCTCATAGCGGCTCGCTTCTCTATGGCGCGCATCGAGTCACAGTCAGGGGGACCTCCGGGCAAGATTGCCAATGAGAGCGCGCGCCCTGGGTATGAGCTCCTCGCCGACGCCGCCCACGAGCTGCGCACACCCCTGACGAGCGTGGTTACCAACCTCGAGCTGCTGGCGAGGGAGTTGCACGGCCAGCAGGCCGAGATGGTGCAGGACGCACTTGCATCCACACGGCGGATGCGCAGGCTGATCGATGACCTGCTGGTGCTCTCACGCGTCGACGCCGGCGTGGCGCAGCCACACTGCCCCGTTGATCTGGCCGACGTGCTGGCGGACGCCGTCGGCGAACTCGATCCGATCGTGGACGGGCACGAGCTCTCGGTACACGCCGAGCCCGCGGTCGTCTCCGGCGTGTCCGACGACCTGCACCGGCTCGTACTCAACCTCGTGGAGAACGCGCTACGACACACCCCGCAAGGCACGCATGTCCAGGCTCTCACCAGCGTGTGCGACGGTGAGGTCCTCTTCACTGTCGAGGACGACGGGCCGGGCCTGCCGGCCGAGCTACAAGCCCGCGTGTTCGATCGCTTTGCGCGCCACTCCGCAAGAGGCACCGAGGGGTCAGGTCTTGGGCTGGCAATCGTCCGTGCAATCGCCGAAGCACACGATGGCAGCGCGACGATCGAACCCACTGCAACCGGCCGCGGCGCGAGGTTCGTGGTCAGACTGCCCGCCGTCGAGCACCCAAGTCGCAGAGAACACGGTCTTACCCACCTCGACACTCGATTCATCGATCAGTAGTTGACCGCATCCAGGCACGGCGCAGTTCCGATGAAGCCGGCACACGACCGACATAGCTTCTGCCCATGTCCTTGCCCACGCTCGATCCTTCGCGGTCTTCCGTCGTCGCTCGGCCGGTACTCGTGCTCGCGATGATCGCCGTGGCCCTGGTAGGCGCTGCCGCGGCACTCGGCCTCGCCCTGACCACGGGCGCACTGCGCACGGGCGCCACAACGGTCAGGAGCATGACGGTGACGCAGGTAGAGACCCAACCGGCCGGCGTCTTCGGCGCCGCGAACGAAGGCTGGGCACCGATCTACGCTCGCACCGCCCCAGGCCTCGTCGACATCACCGCCCAGGCAGTCACCGCCGTGAACACCCCGTTCGGCACTCAAGAAGAGCGCCAGACGGATCTCGGGTCGGGCATGGTGATCAACGGTAGCGGTGACATCCTCACCGCGGCACATGTGGTCGCCGGCGCCAGCTCCATCTCAGTCGCCTTCCAGAACGGCGTCACCCGCGGCGCCAAGGTGCTGGGCGCGGATTACTCGTCTGATGTCGCAGTGCTGCGAGTCAGCCCGGTCGGACTGAGCCTGCACCCGGTGATCCTGGGCAGCGACCGCACGCTGGCGGTCGGCGACCCAGTCGGCGTGATCGGTGACCCACTCGGCTTCGACCGCAGCCTCAGCACCGGCGTCGTCTCCGCGCTCGATCGCACGATCGAAGCCCCCGACGGGTTCACGATCGCCCACGTGATGCAAACCGATGCGGCGCTGAACCCCGGCAACTCCGGAGGCCCCGTGCTCAACGCCAGGGTAGAAGTGATCGGCATCTCAGACCAGATCGCAACCGGCACCAACCAATTCGGCCGCTCCAGCAGCGAGACGAGCACCGGCGTGGGCTTCGCCGTGCCCATCGACCTGGCGACGGCCGAGCTTGCACAGCTGGAGCGCGGCGAACAGGTCAAACACGCTTACCTTGGCGTCTCCACGAGCACGGCCGAAACCGGTGGCCAACTGGGCGCGCTCGTCGAGGAAGTCAAGTCGGGCACCCCCGCCGCCAATGCAGGATTGCGCCCGGGCGACGTGATCGTCGCCTTTGACGCCACCACGATCGCCGACGCCAACGATCTGATAGACGCGCTCTCTGCCGCCCACGCGGGTGCCGACGCCAAGATCACCGTGCTGCGCGACTCCAAACGCCTCACCTTCACGGTCACGCTCGCCACCCAGCCAGAGCAAGCCTCCTCGGAATAGTCGACTCACGGTCCCGGACGGACCACCCTCGCAGCGAGGTTGGTGGCGGCGATCGCCCGGTCCGTTGCCGCGCGGGTCTTGATCGCCGCGTTCTCCACAGGCAAGGATTGGCTTATGTGCTTCTTAGTGGCAGTTAAGGCCTCGCTCAGCGCGGGCCGCTCTACTGAGATTCTCATCCCACACGTTAAGGATCGACTTGAAATCATTCTCGAGTAGGAAACTGGTAGTCGGCGCGACGGGTCTCGTCCTGCTGGGCGGTGCCGGTGGCGCTGTGGCCGTGGCCGCGACGCAAGGCTCTGCCGGTTCCGGCCGTCAGGCCTACATCGACGACGTGGCCAAGCATCTCAATGTCTCGCCCAGTGCTCTCACCGCTGCGTTGAAAGCCGCGAGGAACGACCAGATCGAAGCGGCGGTTACCGCCGGGCGCATCACCCAGTCGCAGGCCGACGCTCTGAAGAAGCGTGCCCGGCAGGGTGGTGGAGTCCCCTTTTTCGGCCATCGATTCGGTGGTGGCGGGCTTGGCGGCCACGGCGTCGAGGCGCAGTACCTGGGCATCAGTGCAGCCACGCTCCGCAGTGAGCTCCAGTCGGGCAAGTCCCTGGCTCAGATCGTATCCTCGACGCCCGGGAAGTCTGTTGAAGGCCTGAAGGCAGCGATCCTCACGGCACAGAAGACACGCCTCGAAAAGGCTGCGTCCAGCGGTTTGATCACGAGCCAACAGGAGCGTGAACGCCTCGGCGATATCTCCAGCCGAATCGAAGCGCTGCTGCACCGCACAGGGGTCGGCGGCCGGAATCACGGAGGTCCAGGTTTCCGTCTTTTTGGGCGTCAGTAGCGACACCTGGGTTCCCGCTTCCCGGCATCTGGCTTCCTAGCGTACGCAGCCCTGCGACCGTTGTGCGTACGCTGGGCGCCCGTGGGCCCACAAATCGGCCGTTTTTCTTCGGACCGTTTCGCACCCCGCCGAGCCCAAAATCCAGCATCAGGCTGCGAAGTTCGCGCTACTTCGTCCCTATCGGTGTCAATGGAGCTTAGTGGACACCACTCCAACCCTCCAGCACCACTGGAGGGTTTGCTGAAAGGCGCATTCACGAGGGGCAATGCCAGCGACGAGCGCAGTCGAACGTGCGCTACTGGAAGCGCTTGGCGAAGCACTCGCCGCCGCTCATCCACGGCGAGGACGGATCATCGACGCCATCTCGCAGGTGCTAATCGGCGAGCGCGACCCGATGCAGGCTCGCGACGTGCACGTGCGCGTAGAAGCTCTCCTGGGCGAACCCGTGCGGTGGTCGTCCGTCAAGGCGACGCTCGCCGGCAACCTCAACGGCCAAGCTCCCAGATTCGTCCGCGTAGCTCGCGGACGCTACGGCGTCCCCTCTCGCGCGCAAGCGAGCGAGAGCCGCTCGGCGACGCGCGAGACGCGCGGTTGGCCACGAGGAAGCTGGGCCCGCCGCACGCCCCGCTAACCGGGGTTCGTGCCCGAGACGATCCAGACGGATCCGCGGCCGACTATCGAGCCGTCAGGCCTCTGCCAGCCTGCGTAGTGGTCTCTCAGGGCCTCGGCGATCTCGCCGCGACGGCTCTCACCGTAATCGCCGTTTAGGCGGATCAGCTCGGCGCCGGGTCCGATCGCGAGCAGGGACTCGACCGCCTCGTCCATGTCGGCGCCCATGATGTAGTCGAAGTCGCGCTGATGCAACTCGATCTCCTTGAACCCGGCGGCCTCGAGAATCCCGCGAGTGGTCTCGGGGTTGCCGAGCGAGAATGGCCCGGGCCCGCAGGTGTCGGCCGCGTACTCCTCGGGGCGCGAGAGGAACCGCTCGACGACCTGCTCGGTCTCCGCCCATAGCGGGCTCTCGGCCTTGCGGCGCCAGCAGAGCTTGGCGAGCCTGCCGCCGGGCTTGAGCGCGCCGCGGATCGCGCGCATAGCCGGAACCGGTGCGGCGAAGAACTGCGTCCCCATCCGCGAGAACGCGTAGCCGTAGATTGGATCCCACTCAGCCGTCTGCGCGTCGGCCGTCTCGAACGCAACGCTCTCGACCCCCGCCTCGGCGGCCTCGCGGCGGGCGTCCTCGATGAACCGCGGCGAGGAATCTATGCCGAGCGCGAAGCCTCCCGGTCCGACGAGCTCAGCCAGCCGCTGGGTGGTCTCGCCGAAGCCGCACCCGATATCGATGCAGCGTCCGCCTTCGGGCGGCGGGAAGATCTCGAACACCTCCTCGGTGACCTGCGTCAGCGCGTCCACGAACACCGTGCGGTTCGACTTCCACCGCTCATACAGCACCGTGTTCCATGCGCGCACCGCTTCCTCGTTGGCTGCCGCCACCGCACCCGCGCGCTGCCCTTGGGTCATCTGCCGATCGTACGCCATCGTCAGTAGGAGAAGACCGTGGCGCCGTCGCCGATGAACTCCCACAGCGGTGTGGCTCCTGCGAGCCTCGCGTTTGCGATCAGCTCGTCGCTGGCGAGCTTGCGCGCTTCGAAACAGATCGGGCACGCATAGAGCTCGCCGCCGCCCTGCGCGAACTGCTCGAACAGCCTGCTCACCGGAGGTGCTCCGGCTACCTCGATTGCGTCGGCGTAGCCGGGCAGGGCAAGGCGGACGGCCTCCTTGGTGAGAAACATGACCACGGACTTCCCCTTGGCGAGGGCCGCGGTAGCAACCAGGAAGGCGATGGTCACCTTCTCGGCGTCCTCGTGCCCGGTGGTCAGATTGATCACGACGTTGCCATTATCAGCCATGGTGTGAGCCTCCTCCGGCCGCGGTGGAGCGGCCTGGTGTTGTCTGTTTGCATCGGGATCTGTAGTTCGTAGCGTGGCTGCATACTGGGCGTCACCTCTTTGGGAAACCGCGCTTGACAGGACGCGCCCTCGCTCAGAAGGACGCCGATCGGATGCGCGAGTTGCTGCATTCCGACATCGACTTTCGTGGACTGACCCCCAGCCGAAACTGGGAGGCCAGCGGCCGTGACGCGGTTACCGCGCTGTTTCTCGAGAACGGGTTCGAGGAGTCCGACGAGATCGAGGAGCTGGTGCATCTCGAGAGCGACAGCGTCGCCGACCGGCAGCGAGCGGGGGCACCGGTTCCGCGTCACCTGTCCAGACGGTCCCTTCATCGTCGAGCAGCAGGCGTACCTGGCCGAGCGCGACGGACGAATCGGATGGATGCGCGTCGTCTGCTCCGGATACCGACCGTTGGTGCCCCACGCATAATCAGCTGTGTTGGATGGCATCGGTCGCTTCACGTCCCCAGTGACTTCGGCCGCTCGAACTCATCGAGCCGCTCGACCGCGGCGGTGACGTTGGTGAGATATCGCTTGATCGCCGCTTGCACGGACGGCTCCGCGGCGTGATCGGGCAGGGCCTTGACCAGGTTCAGCCGACTCTCGGCCACCCATCCTGAGAGGTCGGGTTCGCTCAACCAGCGCCCTTCGGCCTTCCATGTGCGGCTCACCATCCGCGGCCAGTCCCCGATGCTGCTGGGGTACGGGTTCGGTCGGCAGAGCCGGTTCTTCTCCGTGTCGTCGTCCCGGTGGGCCTCGACGAAGCCGATGAGCGCCGCGTTGAAACAGGGCGAGAGATGACGCACCTGCTGGAGCACGATGCGGCCGGGCTCGAAAATCGGCGTCGCGGGTGCGTCGGCCAAGCCGAGCGCCGTGCAGTCCACGTGGAGTGTCTCCGGACTGGTGGTGATCTCGCCACGCTCGAGGACGATGCGATCCACCTCCATCCGTCGCACTCGACCGAGCCTCACGACATCCTCGATCTGCCGCAGTGCGTCGAGCTCGCCAGAGCTCAGCATCGTGCCGCGGAACATCGTTGCGGGGCACGAAGGGTCGATGCGGCTCAGCCGTCCGTAGGCCTCGAGCTGCTCGAAGAGGTCGCCGATGCTCGCCGCCCCGGCGCCGGCCTCGGCATCGAGGGAAACGCCCTCCATGATCGCGCCGACCTGCTCCAGCGGCTGGAAGTGACGACGGTCGTAGAACCACGCCTCGCGCGGGCGAACCCAGCGAATCCGGTCAGGCTCCACGTCGTTGTCGAGAAGCCAGAGGCACGCGTCGGCCGCCGTCTTTCCCGAGCCGAGAATCACATAGGAGGAGGCCGTCGACGAGGCCGCCGGCAGGTCGTTGACGGGGACGACCCGGGCGCCCGCCGCCACGTCGAACGGGGCGGTGTGGGTGGCGGGGATTGACCCTTCCAGGTATCGAGCGTCGACGAGCCTGCGGCGCACCGAGACCTCGTGAATCGCACCCGTGTCCAGGTCCCGGACCTGCTCGCCCTTGCGCCCGCGACCAAGATGTTCGTGTCGCGTGAGAATGCGGACTCGTCCCGTACCTGTGAGGTGAGAGGCGGCCTCGGCGAAGTGAGCGCAGACTTCATCGCCGGTCGCCCGCTCGTAGTAGCCGGCGTTCTCGCCGACCCGGTCAATGCGGTTCTCGCCGAGCGCGAGCGAGTTCACGCCGTAGTACGCAGACGGCGTGTGCAGGCGAACGAACGGATACGCGTTCAGCCAATGACCACCCGCGGCTTGCCGTCGGTCGATCACGGTCACCTCCACGTTCTCAGCCTCGGCCGCGAGCGTGTCGGCGAAGGCTAGGCCACTCGCCCCGCTCCCCACGATCAGATAGTCCGTGTGCAGCACCACGCGATCCCCCCAGGCCTTCCTCGCTTGCTCCAAGAAGCACGATCGTTCTATTCGGCTGCCAGAGAATAGCACGACCGTTCCCTTATAGTTGAAGCGTGACCCAAGCCAACGCATCGCCGACGAAGGGCGAGCGGACCAGACAAGCGATCCTCGACGAGGCTGCACGGCTCGCAACGGTCGACGGGCTCGAGGGCCTTTCCATCGGGAAACTCGCGCGCTCGACCGGGATGAGCAAGAGCGGCCTCTACGCCCACTTCGGATCCAAGCTGGATCTGCAGCTAGCGACGATCGAGGCCGCGCGCCAAACGTTCGTCGACGAGGTCCTGGTTCCAGCACTGCGCGCACCCAAGGGGATCGAGCGCCTGCTCGCGGCCTGCGAGGCGTTCCTCTCCCACGTCGAACGCCGCGTCTTCCCCGGCGGCTGCTTCTTCGCAGCGGCCGCAGTCGACGTCGGCACCCAGCCGGGACCGGTACACGACGCGATCCTCGCCCAACGGCTCGACTGGCTGGCGCTCCTCGAGCGGCTTGCTCGAGAGGCAGCCGAACCGGGCCAAATCGATTCCACCGCCGATCCCGCCCAGCTCGCCTTCGAGCTTCAGGCGCTGCTCGTGGCAGCCAACACGTCATACATCCTGCAAGGTGACCCAGGCGCGTTCGATCGCGCGCTCATCGCAATTCGTGCCCGGCTGCGGCTCACTGAACCGGCCGCCCGTGAGTCCTGTGCGCCCGCGTCGTAGACCCCGATGATCTTCGGGGTAGCTTTCGCGCATGAGAGAAGTCATCTCAACGCCCAACGCCCCCTCTTCGCCACTGTACAGCCAGGCCGCAAGAGCCGGACAACACATCTACGTGTCGGGCTTGGTCGGCGTCGATGTGAACACCGGGAGCCTCGCCGGCTCAACAATTCAGGAGCAGACGCGGCAGGCGCTCTTCAACTGCCAGGCTGTCCTCCGCGCGGCGGGCGCGACGCTGGAGGACGTCGTCGAGGTCGGTGTGCTCCTGACCAGCCCGGCGGACTTCGCAGGCATGAACGACGAGTACGCGACGTGGTTCCCGGCCGAGCCGCCAGCCCGCTACGCCGCCAAACTCGGCGTCGAGCTACCCGACGTCCTCGTCTCGATCCGCATGACCGCATTCGTCGACTCGTGAGACCCACGGGGAGCCATGACGGTTAGTCGCGAGATGGCAACAGCGTTCGTTGAGGGCTACGGGCAAACGTGGCAGAGCTGGGACTACGACGGCTTCATCGACCTGTTCAGCGACGACGTGGTCTACGTGGAGCACCCCGTCGATGAGACGGTCATCGGGCGGGACGCGATGGCGCACTACATCCGCAGGGAGCACACCGAAGCTGGCACGGTTGGCGTCCGCATGGGCAGGCCGATCGTCGAAGGCAACCATGTCGTGGCCGAGTTCTGGGCCACGATGAGCAACCGCGAGGGCGAGCCGGAGGGGACTCTCATGGGGTGCTTCGTCGCCCAGCTCGACCCGACGACCGGGCAGTGCACGCGCTTTCGCCAGTACTGGTTTGAAGCCGACGGACACCTCAATCCCTTCAACGGCTGGGGCGAGTAATCACACAGCTGGCCCATGTGCCATGGACTGCCCCCGTTTGATGTACGCGGATTGGGGTTGGAGTCCGGCCACTTACCCCTGTTACGAATGGGCGATACTGGGCTCGAACCAGTGACCTCCGCCTTGTCGAGGCGGCGCTCTCCCAGCTGAGCTAATCGCCCTGGGAGGACGAAGGGTATCAACGGGTCGGTACCCTTGAGAGCCTTACCTGGCGACGTGGCGGAGTGGCTACGCAGCGGCCTGCAAAGCCGTCTACACCGGTTCGATTCCGGTCGTCGCCTCTAGATGATTGATTCCACGGCCAAGCCCGTGGATACCGAGGGTTTCTGAGCAGCAGGGTCGAAGTCGGCGGTGAACTTCGTATGTCCGAAGACCGGCTCGATCATCGCCTGGCGTCTTCGATAAAGCGCGCTTCCGAAGTCGGTCTGAAGCACGCGGCGCATGTGCGCGTAGGCGCCGCCGTTCCAGGCCCTGGCTGCTAGAGAGGTGCTCAGGCAGCTCGTCACCGCGCTTCTCGCCATAGAGCTCGTCCTCGGCGGCGTCAACTTCGGCGGCTTCTTTGAGGATCTCCCGCGCGATCTGATCGAAGTCGGCGTTCTGCTCGCGGCTCGCGTTCGCGTGGACCTTCGTGCCGTCCACAGCGATCGTGCCGACCTTGACCATCCCCGCCCGCGCGCACAAGCTCAGCACGCTGCTGAACAGCCCGGCCAGCGCGTCTGAGTGCTCTGAGCGAAAGCGGTTGATCGTCACGTGGTCAGGGGCGAGGTTCGCCGCGATCACACGGTAGGCGACGTCCTCTAGGCAGGCGCGCTCGATGCCCCGCGATGAGCGCTGCCCCTTGCAATAGGCGTATAGGACGATCGCGACCACTTGGGCTCAACCGGTCGTCGCAACGCGGTGTGGTGGATGACTGTAAAGGCAAGGGCTGATGACAGACGCCTGCCTGGTGTTGCGGCTGTCGTCGTGGAGGCTCGCCCGGAGGGCGGGCCGGAGCGGCGACAGCCGCGCGCGACCGTCGGACACCCCAGTGGCTGGGATGCCGCAGTCGAGCAGTTGTCACGCGCGTTGGATGCTGCAGGCGGCGGTCAGGCCGCGGCGCTCAAGTAGTCGGTGAGCGCCTCGGCGGGTGTCCTCCACGCGAGTGTCTTTCGCGGTCGACCGTTCAACGCCGCCGCGACAGCGACGAGCTCCTCGGCGCTGTGCCTGGCGAGGTTGGTGCCTCTCGGGAAATACTGGCGCAGCAGCCCGTTGGTGTTCTCGTTCGACCCGCGCTGCCACGGGCTTCGTGGATCACAGAAGTAGATCTGCAGACCGGTGTCGAGCCGTAGTTGCACGTGCTGGGCCATCTCGACTCCCTGGTCCCAGGTCAAGGACCGCCGAAGTTGTTCGGGGAGGGTCGTGATCGTGTCGGCGATCGCGTCACGAACGGCCGCTGCACCAGCACCCGTGAGCGCCGGGCTGCTCTTCGCTCTTGGGCTGTTGTGACCTTCCATCGGCGGGAGATGCAGCAGCATCGTGAACCGGCTTGAGCGCTCGACCAGAGTGCCGATTGCAGACCGGTCCAGACCGAGGATCAAATCGCCCTCCCAGTGACCCGGAACAGCACGGTCATCAACCTCAGCAGGCCGCTCACTGATCAACAGCTCGTCAGTCACGAAGCTCCTGTTCCGCCTCATCGTCCTGGCCCTGGGAACCCGCAGCGCCCGACCTGTCCGAAGACAAGCTGTCAGCTCCCGGCGCAGCGCTCCGCGGCCCTGCACATAGAGCGACTGATAGATCGCCTCATGGGAAACCCGCATCGACTCATCATCGGGGAAGTCAACGCGTAGTCGACCAGCGATCTGAGCCGGGCTCCAAGACTTCCCCCAGCGCCGGTCCTTTCGCGGTCCGTGACGCCGCCCGCCCCAGCCGACCTGCGGACCCGCGACGCTCCCGTCGGGCCGCTGCACAGACCCGGCGAGCCGGTCCTGCACATAGCGACGCAACTCCGGGTTGACAGCGAGCTTCGCCGGCTTCGGTCGTCGAGCGCGACGGTCGGCATGCGTTTGCGCGGTCGAGGCCCGATACTCCGGCCGGCCGGTGCGGATCGCAGCGTTCCGTTGCAGCTCCCTGGAGATCGTCGACGGCGCACGACCCAGCTGACGCGCGATCTCTCGCACCCCAGAACCACGAGCGAGCAGGACCGCGATCTCCTCCCGCTCGGTGAAGGACAGATAACGCCCAGACACCGGCGCGAGCGTGAGAAACGGCATCCCGCCACCCTTGCGGAACCACCGGACACCAACGCTCGGCAACACACCCGCCTCCGTGGCAGCGTCGACGCTTGATGCCCCTCGAGCGATCGCTGCCCAAAAACGCTCCCGATGTTCTCGGCGCCCAGCAGACGGACGTCCCCCGGAACGCGTCCCTGCTGCAGCGGC
Organism: uncultured Solirubrobacteraceae bacterium; assembly: GCA_963730575.1. Taxonomy (GTDB): domain Bacteria; phylum Actinomycetota; class Thermoleophilia; order Solirubrobacterales; family Solirubrobacteraceae; genus Palsa-744. Next base: position 50,970 of record CAVSSG010000002.1, on the reverse strand, counting down.
ACGATCTGTAGCACGGCTTTTCTTGGCCATCGCAACTCCTCAACGTTGGGCGTTGCGAGAACCAGTTGAATCCACCCCATCATCGCCGGGTCATACGCAGCGCGCCCCCACCCGTCCTCGCGGTAGCGAGCGTAGAAGGGCGAGAGGTCGATGTCCTTGACCGCGTCGATCACGAACCACGCCAGGTGGTTCTCTGGCAGCCACTCGCGCAGCGAGGGGGACATCAACAGCAACTGCTCACGATCACACTCGATGAAGTTCTGAGCCATGCTCGAAGCTTCTTAAACCCGCCGGACGGACCCGGGTTTGCGAAACAGCCTCGATTGGAAGCAAGCGCGCGGTTGCAGACCGACGAGGCGCGTGCTCCTCGCCCAAGGTGGCAGTCTGCTCGCCCGCACGCGGACGATCGCAGTGCGCGGAAAGCAGGAGGGGCCCACCGGGTGCGAGCACACGTGCCGCGTAGTAGCCGCGTACCCTCCGGTCGGTCTGCCTCAGATGTGTTGCGCACCACGCTATGGGATCGTTGCCGCGTGGCGACCTCCGGCATTCGCACACCTGTCGACGCAGCAGGTCCTGAGAAGGCCGCGGTCGACCAGTGCTGGTTGTCGCTCGGCGCTGGTGGACATTTCGTCCGACTCAATGGTCGCGTGTTCGAGGCCGCGGCGGCGCGGGCTGAGCGGCGACCGGCGGGGGTGCTTCTGGCATTGCTGCCCCGACTTCATGCCTCCGAGTTTCGCCGGCCGCGGCGTAGTAGGGCCTCGATCCGTTCTCCGCTGAGGTCGGCCGGAGGTGTCGAGGCGATGAAGTGGTTCAGGATCTCGACGAAGCGCTCGGGATCATCATTGAACGGAAAGTGGCCGGCGCCCGGAAAGACCTCCAGACGGCTGTGCGGCATCAGCTCGTGCGCGCGGCGCCCGTGCTCGAGCGGAATGATCGGGTCCTTGGCCCCCCAGATCAGCATCGTCGGAACGTCCTCGGAGAGGTAGAGGCGGTCGTGAGCGTCGACCCGCTGGCCTTTTGGGTCGATGACCGAGCGGGCTGTATGGACGAATGCGCGCCGGGCGTCGGAGTCACCCAGCGAGTCCAGGCCCTCGGCCAGGCCGCGCACGTCGGCACTCGCCTTCACGCCGAGGCGTCGGAGCACCTGCCCGGCAGCGCGCCCGATGGTGCGCGTGATCGGGCCGAACAAGAGGGGAAGAACGAACTCGGCGCCCGGCAATGTCGCCGCCCGCAGCGCAAGGCTGACCTCTTCACCCAACCCGCCGCTGTCCACCAGCACCAGCCGCTCCAGACGATCTGGGAACTGGTAGCCGAACTGCATCGCGATGCCGCCACCCAGGGAATGCCCGACGACGGTCGCCTTGGGGATGCCGAGGACGGCGAGTAGGTCGCGTACGCCGTTGGCGTAGGCGCCGAGCGAGTAGTCGCCGCGGGGCTTGCCGGAGCGGCCGTGACCGAGGAGGTCGGGCGCGACGACCATGTGCCGCTCGGCCAGCCCGTGCATCACCGAACGCCATGTGCGCGAGCTGGAGGTGATTCCGTGGATGAGGAGGATCGTCGGGCCCTCCCCTAGCAGGTGGTAGGTGATGCGCTGTCCGTGGAGGTCCACCTCAGGCACGGCACCCCGCACATTACCCACTGCGGAAAAGACTGATCAAAGGCGCGCGCGTGATGGCAATCGATTTGACGTCCATCCCGCAGCGCAAGCAGGCATCTCTCCGGGCGCGCTCATCGCCTCGCCGCTTCTCGCCAGTCCGCCGAGAGCGCATGGCGAGGTCCGCGGAGGCTCCGACGAGCGTGGGTCTCAGGACGTACGCGCGCATCGCCGGACGTTTATTCGCAGTCCGCCGCACGGGCGTTAGCGGAAACTACGTCGCGGGCCCGCTACGGAGGTGGATCGGTAGTCGCTCACGATGATCGGCTCCGCGCCGGGCCTTACCGTTCGCCGCACGCATCCGACCCTGGCGCCTGAGCCGCCACCGTCCGGCGCAAGCTTGGTAGCCGAGGAGTGCGCGCGGGGCCGTCCTCATGCTCGAGGCGTCCGTGGTCAGCGGCGAGATCCGCGACTGTCGCGCTTTCTCGGCCGCCGGTCGACCCCCGCGGCCGCCTTCGCGAGGTTGGTCGGCTGGCGTAGCGTGCCGACCGTCCGCTCGAAGAGTTCTGCCTGGCGCCTCATTAGCCCAGCCGTCTCCTCGAGCAGGCCCCCTGCGGTCTCCAACGCCTCCGCCTGCCGGTGCAGGTTCGCTCCGGTTTCCTCGAGCAGATCGAAGAGGGCGTCGACGGGCGCGATGAGACCACCCGCCAACTCCCGCTGCAGCCTGCGCTCACGCTCGATAATCTCCTGCACCAGCTCGAGCTGGCGTTCCATCGCCCGCAGTAGATCACGCGGAAGCTGCTGCGAGCGCCCAGCCGTGGACGCCGCGGATGCGATCGCGGAATCCATGAGCCGCCGCCACTCGTAGAGCAACTCACGGCCGCTGAGTTTAGGCACTGGGCATCAAACCTCTCGACCGTGATGGTATCCCGAGGCGTCGGTGCCGCCTACCGAGCGCCGGCAGGCGCGCGACATCAGCGGAGGCTTTGTCCGACGGGTGGGCGAGGTCATCTCCGTGCGCAGGCTTCGAGGCGGCGTGCGGTATCGATCTCGATGTCCACCGCGGCGAGATCTTCGCGTTCGTCGGCCCGACCAACTGAAGTCTTAAGCGCCAGCGCGGAGGGGTGTGAAATGGTTCTGGTGGCCGAGGCGAGCAGGTATGGAGCCACCGGTGAGATCGCCCCGGCGAGTGGGGAGGTGCTCCGCGAACGCCGACGCTTAGCTGGGCGGGCGACGAGCTCGCCGCTCCCCTGCGGAGACTAGCCCGGCGCACCGCCACCGAACCCGCGCGGCGCGAGCTTCAGCCTGTCGCGTCGTGGCCTGCGATTCAATGTGACATCGGTGCTCGACACCGAGTAGTGTGCCGAGCCGCCGGGCAGCGACGGCTCGGGGTCGCCGCTCGGCCGTCGCGCGCAAGGCTTTGTCGACCCAACACGTCCAATTCGATCAGGAGATCAGCGCATGCCTCCCGCCAAGAAACCGGCCGCTCGCACGGCCAGCCGCGCCCGCGCCGGCGCCGCCCCGACATCCGCGTCCACCCGCAAGCAGCTGGAGCAAGCGACACAGCGCTTAGAGAAGGCGCTCGAGGAGGCGAGCCAAGCGCTGCAGGCGCTCGCTCAGGACGTGGGTAAGGGCGCCCAGCGTGCCTACAGCGATCTGGCGAAGGTCTTGCAGGCGCTGCGGAAGGACGCGCTGAAGACCAACCGCAGCCTGCTCGAGGATCTCGACAAGCTGCGCGCTGCTGTCACTCCGGTTAAGTCACAGCCGCGCTCGACGCGTCGCACGACGGCTCCGACTGGCGGCTCGCGCACAGCCACGAAGAAGCCGAGCCGTCCACGCAGCGGCGCGTAGGGCGCCGCGGCAAAGCCAGCCAGCAACGTGACTCGAATAGCGCCGGGACGTTCGCTGCTGGCGTAGCACCTGCAGACACAGCGTGGTCGGGATATTGACACCTACGCCCGACCGCGTACCGATTCGTGGAGGTGCGGAAGCCGGCATAGCCCGAGGCGCGCCACACGGCGAGGATCCCGACGAACTCGAGCGTCGTACAGCCCGGCGCGGCCGCATTCCTGGTGCGAGCGAGTGTGATTCTGTCGCTAACGGAGACTTGCGTCGTCCGCAGCAGCAGTGAGATCCCCTCGGTGTCGGGCTACCGCTCGTGCAAGGGAAGCAGTCGCCGGAGTCCCGCTTCTGGCGAGGAGGAGGTCTCCCGTCGCGTACTGAGAGAGGGACTGGTCTTGCGTGAAGAGCAGACCCAGCGTGCGGGCCTGGGCGGGCGCCATGCTGCTGCGTGAGGGTGCAGGAATGCGAGGCTGTAAGCTTACCAGCGTGAACCATGAGGATGCGCGACGCCTAACGCGTGCATTGCGTGAGGAACTGTGGTCGCGGGCGAGCGATGATCTGCTGGCAAGGCTGGGAGATCGCGGTGGTATGACGGTTGGCTTGAACCCACCGGATGACATCGAAGATGAGGAGCTTGTTGATGTCGTGTGGCGAGCGGTGGGTAAGGCCGGACTCGCTGACCAGTAGCCCACCGCTGCGCTGAGCCCTATTCGAAACCCTTCACGGATCTGTTCGTCGAGCACGAGAACTTTCACGTTGCCGCGCTTTGCCCGCGAGGCTAGACGAGCCTCCATGTAACGCGTCGGGTGTCTGGCCGGGAGTCGGTAGATGGCCGCGTGTGCTGTGTGGCCGGTTGCGGGTGCCCTCGGGCGTGCGTGATGGTTCTATCTCTCGCGTGAGCGCGAAGAACACACCAGCCAAGGCGCGTGTAGCGGCGCGCAGCTGCTCTCGCGCCGGCACCTTGCTGCGGGCTCTTCGCAGGCGCTCGCCCATGGGCAGCCAGCCGACGAAGTCGGTGAGCCACACGTAGGGGGCGGATCAGGGGCTCCACTCCGTAGCGACGACCGTAAAGCCAGCCCGCGGGTGGTGGCATCCGTAGGAGATCCGGTTCTGGCCGTGCTCAACTACTCGCCATCGCCCGACTCGTTTTGGTTCGGTCCGATCAGCAAGCACCTCGGCACAGCCGCCACGAGCCTGAGTCCCGCGCTCTGCCGCCTAGAAGCGCGGAATCCGCACCCGCGGGAAATTCACAACAACTATTCGCTTCGCCCAGGGCTGGCAGGGCGTCCAGACGCTCAGGTCATGGCTGGCTGGGCCGGCGTGAGGCCGTGGCGGCGCATTACCTCAGCTACGGCAGCGAGGTCCGGGGGGCCGCCGGCCGAGGCGGTCAGGACCTCGCCTACCTCGCGGAAGTAGTCGGGTCCGAAGACGCCGGGGGTGGCGATCGCGAGGAACTTCGCGTCGATGCCGCTGCGGTTCTCAAACCCGTGGATCGCGCCACGTGGGACGCATACCGCCTCGCCGGGTCCGACCTCGATCGTCTCGCCGTCGAGCGTCCAGGTCGAGACGCCCTCGAGTCCGTAGATCGTCTCCTCGAAGGCGTCGTGGCTGTGGGGCGCTGGCATCCTGGAGCTGGCGGGGACGTAGCACTCGAAGACGGCAGCGCTCCCGCTCGAGTCGCCAGGCTCTACGAGGAAGCGGACGCCGAGCTGGCCGACGGTGATGGTCTCTCTCACTGCTGCATGCATTTCTGGTCTCCTTGCGGCGAGCTTGGGTAAAGGTGCTTGACTACCCTACACCGGTTCCGCTATGCTGTCAAGTGACTTGACCGTACTCGATGCCAACTCCGCCATTCCGCCGCGACCGCTCATCGGCGCTCTGCTGCGTGTGCCCTTCGAGGCGGTGCGCGACCGCATGCTTGCCGGCCTACACGAGCGCGGATTCAGCGACCTAGTCGCGGCGCATCTCGATGTCTTCCAGTACCCGGGACCCGAGAACCAGCGCCCGTCGGACCTGGCCAAGCACGCTCGCATGACCAAGCAGGCGATGAACTACCTGCTTGGACAGTTGGAGCGACTCGGGTACCTCACACGCCGGCAGGACGCCGAGGACCAGCGCTTCAAGCGCGTGCATCTCACAGAGCGAGGTCAATCGGCGGTGCAGGCCATCCGCGAGATTGTCCTCGAAGTCGAGGCCGACTGGAAGCAGCAGCTCGGGCCTCGGAGGGTCGCGGAACTACGCAACCTCCTCGAGCAACTCAACGCGAAGACCGCGCAACCCGTCTAGCGCGGAATCCGCAGGTCCGGGAAATTCACGACAACTATTCGCTTTGCCCAAGGCTGGCAGGGCCTTCAGCGGGCCGGGCCAGAGTCCAGATTCAGGCCGCTAAGGGGTGACCCCACCTCCACCACCTAGGCGAGCGCGCCCCTGTGCCTTCGCCGTCCGGATGCTCTGCTGACCGACGCTCGGGGGAACGACCGCCGCCACATACTTCCGCATGCTACGGCGAGCCGTCCGGCGCCTGGCGTCGCCGATTGCCCAGCCGATCCGGTCAAGCAGCTGGCCCGCTGACCGCTCGGATCCTGGTTGGATGGGTCGCACGTTCTTCTCGTCCACAAGAATCACGCGATTCTTGTCGATCTGCACCATGACGCGGGCCATTCCCGCTCCTCCCTGCCTCGTATGCGCGAGCCGGACCCTCAGACCGCCCACGGCGCCGCCTTGGTGCGGCGCGCGCGCTTATTGTACGCAATGGCAGATGCAATGCAAGCGAGTCTGCCGAAACGTCGCAGCGACGGCGGCAAGTGTTTCAAGGCTGGTCGGAAGAGCCCCGCAGAAACGGGTGCGCCAGCAGGAGCGCCGACCACGCCAAGTAGCCCTCCGCCCCAGGCTGACGGCGCTAGATGCGCGGTATCCGCAACTCCGGCCAATTCACAACAACTAATCGCTACCCCCAGGGCCAGCAGGGCCTCCAGATGGGCGGGTATGCCAGGCTTGATCGATGGCCTCAGCGAACGTGGAGCTTGTGCGGTCGATCTTTGAGGCTTGGGAACGTGGCGACTACAGCTCGGCCGAGTGGGCGCACCCCGGGATCGAGTACGTGGTCGTCGAAGGGCCCGAGCCTGGCAGTCGGACGGGGCTGGCCGGGATGGCAGAGGCCTGGGGCGAGTTTCTGAGCGCCTGGGATGACTGGCGCATCTTCGCCGACGAGTACCGCGAGCTCGACGACGATCGTGTGCGCGTGCGCGTCCACGCCAGCGGGCGCAGCAAGACGAGCGGACTGGAGCTCGAGCAGACCGGGGCAAGGGGAGGAACGTGCCTCTTCCACGTCCGCAGCGGCAGGATCACGAGGCTCGTCGTCTACTACGACTTCACCGACCTCCCCCTCGCTCCAGAGGCCGGCCCGTAGGCGACTGTCAACGCGTAGATGTCAACCGGCCACCGAGCTCGCTGGGCTCGCTCACGCGCGCCGCGCAATCGTGCCGTCGGAGTAATGTTGCCCCGCCCGTGCCGGTCACTCAACCGAGCAGGCACCGGTGGTTCAGGCGATCACCAACCACATCCACATGTGCATCTACAAGATCACAAAGGGCTCCTACGAGGAGTTCGTTGAGTACGCGCGGGAGCGACTGGCGCCGTTCAAGCGCGATCACCCGGGGTTCGTCTCCTATTCGCTGACGGACGTTGGCGACGGGCGCTTCGTGTCGGTCAGCACCTGGGAGGACCGCGCGCAGGCCGAAGCAGCCAAGGCCAGTTACGCCGAGTTGATCAGAAGCTCGGACCTCGCGGACTCGGTCGCGCTAGAGGAGGACCTGATCGGTGAGATGACGACGCTGGCCGCGTTCGTCCGGGACTCAGTTTAGGAGAGCTCGGGCAAGACTGCGTCTGGTCAGGAACGAACGGCAAATCCGTCGGGGCTAGCGCGGAATCCGCATGTCCGGGAAGCTGACACACATAAGTTGCGGTACGCCCAGGGCTGGCAGGGCCTCTGACCTTGCGCAGCCGACCGTGGCGCCGGCCGCGCAAGAATCGCCCTACTTCTCGTCGCCCGGTCCGCTTAGTGCTTTGCCTGCACTGTGCGTAACCTTGCGAAGGAAGTCGTACTCCGTGTGGACCAGTTGGTCGGACATCTCCAAGGCGGCGTCAATGATGTTCTGCCGCCTGGACGGATGCTCATCGGCAAGTGACGGCAGCTGCGCATCGACGGTGTCGACGAACTTGCGCATTGCCGCAATCGCGGCCCGCTGGCCTGACTCGATCGACTCAAACACCTCCTCGGAGAGCTCGGTAGTCCGGTCTACTATTCGGCGCCGAGCATCGGTCTCTGGCCGCTGAACCTCGGTCTCCTGAACCTCGGTCTCTGGCATTGGATTATCTGCCTCCTTTCGGGACGCGGGTCCCGTTAGGCACTGCATTGACGGAAGCCGTCCCCTCCTCGCCCGGCTCCGCCCCGTTGTCACGACCGTAGGCCAGCCCCGCCGGCGGTGCCATCCGTAGAAAGTCCGGGCCTGGCCGTGCTCAAGTACTCGCCAGCGTCCGGGTCGCTCGCGTTCGAGCCGATCAGCAAGGGCAAAGCCCGCCATGGGTCCCGCATCTCCGGCTCTGGTCCTGCCATCCATCGGACAGGCTTAGGAGCGCGGTATCGGCAGTTCTGGGAACTCGATGAAAATAGGGGCTCTCGCCCAGTGCGACAGCGTCGCCCCCGGTCCGGCTTGGGGGATGTCGTGTGTTGAATGCTCTCCGGGGGCGATTATTCTCGCAAATAGCGGACGATTTGCACCAAACGTGCGCAAACTGGGCGTTTAAGCGGTAGACCTGCCCAAAGCAACCAGGCGCGAGGGGAGGCGCTCGCATCTCTCGGCCGCTCGCATCTCGGCGACAGCGGCCTCAATCAAGGAAGAGACCTCGCAGCGAGGCGACAAGCGGCTGCGTGCCGCGTGTGCCGTATGCCGATGCGTCGCCTGGCAGCAATGTCATACACCTCGCGCACGCGCCGACTATGCGGGCGGGGGGTCGCATCCTTAGAACAGAAGGGACACGACATGGCGACCGACAGGATGATGGTCGAGCGTGCGCTGTACGCCCGGGCCGAGCGCCTGGCCGAGATCGATCGGCGGGACGACCGCGGCTGCTACGCCTGCGGCGGCGACCGGTTCGCGCCGATTGCGGACGGCGGCCTAGCGCTCTGCGTGAACTGCCAGGAATTCGTCTACCCGGTTCGGTGGGACCACCGCCGCTCAGATCCGTCCCGAGACAGGCAACACAAGGCACGGCAAGACAAGCGGACTGGAGCTGGGTGAACTGGACTTCCTCAGCGACCAACACACCACCTTCAAACGCTTCCATGGCCCCCCAGCGATCGCTAGACCAGAGGATGGACGCGCTCGAAAGAGCGAACGAAATCCGCATCAAGCGGGCACAGCTCAAGCGTGATCTGAAGGCCGGTCGCGTCTCGATCCACTCGGTTCTGCTCAATCCGCCCGAGTACGTCGAGACGGCCAAGGTGTTCGACATGCTGCTGGCCGTCCCCAAGTACGGGAGGGTGAAGGTCAACAGGGTTCTCGCCCGCTGCCAGATCTCTCCGAGCAAGACGATCGGCGGCCTCTCCGAGCGCCAGCGCAGTGAGCTGGTCTCGCTCATGAGCCGCTAGGCGCGGGCTGAAACTCCGTGCGCGTGGCGAGCCACGTGGCGCCCACTCTCTCATGCTGCGAGAGCGAGCGTCAGGACTGGCAGCGGAGCGGCGCCCGCTTCGGACGACGGATGAAAAACAAGGGTCGGGGTTTCGTTTCGCTCGCACTTTGCGACGATCTCATCCATCGGATCGGCTGCGGACTCTCCTCACAGGGCGGCAGATCGGCTCCTGTGGCCTTGTTTTGGCTCAAGCGGGGGCCGACGAGCTCGATATGGATTGTTTCCGCCCGCGCGGGGTCGGCAGCGGCGCGCTGGCGCTGGCTTGTGGGAGCGACGGGTATGTGAGATCTTTGCGGTGGGCGCGAGCCGATGACGTAGCGAAGCGCAGACGTCAGGGGCTTGTGGTCTGCCGCGCAGCTTCACCTCTAGGGGTTTCTTTGATGCGTGCCCCGGTGTCACACTCGCGCCCACCTTCTCCGTCTGGGCTGCGTGCCAGTCGCGCACGGTGCGCGCGTAGCGCGCCAAAAGCATCGCGGTTCCCCGCGCGGGTAGCCGGCCGATTCCGGTCGAGGTCGATGGGTGTTCACCGCCCCGAGGAGCGCCGAAAGCGAGGGCGCTGGGCAGGCGGTGATGCTCGGTCGGAGGTTCACGAGCGCCTACGCGACCCCGACAAAGGTGTCCTCGCTGCAGCCTCCGCCAGGCGTGAGGGGCCCGGACCCTTGTCCGCGCGCCGCGCGTGGTGGAGAATTGCTCCGATGGCCAAGGCCAAGACCTGCGAGACTCCGAGAACGCCCACCACGGCCGAGTGCCCGGAGCACAGGCGGCTGGAGGAGGCGCGCACGGGCGAGATTGCGTGGAAGGCGTGGGGCCCCTACCTCAGCGAGCGCCAGTGGGGAACCGTGCGGGAGGACTACAGCGCGGGCGGAGACGCCTGGAACTACTTCCCCCACGACCAGGCCCGCTCGCGCGCCTACCGCTGGGGCGAGGACGGGATCGCCGGGATCTGCGACGAGCAGCAGCGACTGTGCCTGGCGCTGGCCCTGTGGAACGGCGTCGACCCGATCCTCAAGGAACGGATGTTCGGCCTCTCCAACGAGCAGGGCAACCACGGCGAGGACGTCAAGGAGTACTGGTTCTACCTCGACAGCACCCCGACCCACTCCTACCTGAAGCGCCAGTACAAGTACCCCCAGCGCGCCTTTCCCTATGAGGACCTGGTGTCCACCAACGCCCGCCGCGGCAAGCATGCCCACGATCATCGTGACGACCGATCCAACCGAACAGCGCGACGCCCCGGTACTGCTCGAAGAGCAGGTCTACTCAGCGCATCTCGCCAGCGACCACAGCGCGGCCCGACTCGTCGAGCGGCTTGGCTGGGCGATCAACGACGCCGAGAACACCCAGCAGGCGCAACCCGCTAGCGAACGACCCGACCTAAGGCGACCTGCGCCCAGGCAGCCCAGCGAACTAATGGGGGGCCGTCCCGGCGCTCCAGCCCTGCCCCTCCTATGGGATCGGGACTTGAGTGCTGTTGGGAGCTTCCTGGAACGGCCCCTCCCCATGGGACCTCCCTCCTGGAGGCTTCCTTCCTCCTGAAGGGTGTCAGCCCCCGCGCAAAGCCTAATCGGTCCTCCGGGTTCTGTAAACAGGGCCGGGCGTTCGTTGCTCCCACTGCGCTCGGCCCTTGTTCGAGCGGTTTCCAAAGCGCGTTACGAGCGACGCGGGGCTGTCCGCCTGAGGCCAAGGCACGCCATCGCGCTGAGATTGCTGCTGGTCATTCGCGACGGCTTGTTGCCAGGCGCGCAGGTCTCCTGACGAAGCGCCACCGCCGGTGTGCATTCTGCACTTCTGCGCTAGACAACGCCTCATCGTTTGCCGGGTTTGACGTGCTCGTGTTGCCCCATTGCGGGACTCGGAAGCGTGATCGGCAATCAAGCGCGAGAATGCGCCAGAGTAGGACCGCGACAGCGCCCCCACGGACGGCACCACGACAACCGAACCAGGAAGTAAAGGTGACCTCCATGGCCACGGCCATTATTGCCCGCCGCATGAAGTACGTCACCGGCACACACAGCCACGTCGGCTGGGTCCAACTGCTCGACGGAACAGTGCTCACCCAGGAGAAGGTACTCGACTACATGCGGAAGGGCTCGGAGTTCCGCACGCGGGCCCCGAACGGACAGGAAGCAAGGGTTGCACCGTACCGCTGTAGGACCTGCCTAGAGACTTTCCTCAGGACCGACAGTGTCCTGCCGAAGGCCGACAACCTTGACGCCTTGCCGCTGTTCTAGGGCCCCTCAGCGCAAGCTCCGAGCCCAGCGACGGTGACCACGCGCCGTGGCTTTGGGTGAGGCGCACAGGGGGCTAGGACCTCGTCCTCTGCAGTCGGGTGCGCGTCGTATCCGAGCGCAACGGCGATGGTATCGGCGAGGAACGGCACAACGCGCTCAGCCTCGGCCACCGTCAATTCAAGGCCGAAGCGGTTGTCGAGCACTATCGACAGGCGGCCGCCGTCGTGGACCTGCGCATGCAGGAACGGCACCCGCCAGCCGTTCACAACCACATCATGCTGCGACAACGGCCCGGGGAAGCTCACGCCGGACCCGGGCAGCTCAAGCGCATCTGCGTACATCATCCCTCCCTAGTTCGTCCTGGCACGGCGAAAGCCCTGCAAAGTGGGGCGACTGAGCCCCTGGACCGATCTGGCCCTCGAGCTGTGCGCGAGCTGCCGCGCCACGTCGCAGGTCGTCGCGCCGCGCTCTACGTGCCCTCCAGCCCGAACCGCAGTTGGGGCTAAAGCACGATGTCCGACGCCGAGAACGCCCAGTGGGCCGAGCAGACGCTGTAGGCGGTGACCTGCCGAGGCGGCCTTCGGCTATCTGCGGGTCGCCGGGGTCGGTCGGTAGGAGCCTCACATGGGGCAGTCCGTCGTCTCGACCGGCGTTGGCGGCCAGACCGCCCGTGCAGTCCTTCTCGCGCCCACCGGCGATTTCGGGAGCAGGTTGCTCCCGAAATGCTCCCGAGCGGTCCTACACAGATCGATTCAGACGGGGTGCTTCGTGCCGCCCGTGCACCCGAGATTAGGTAAGCGTTCAGTGGGTCGCTGGTCAGGCGAGCAGTGGCAGTGGGTCGCCACGTGCGTGGGCGGTGAGGAGCTCGCTGAGGTAGTCGTAGAGCGAGCGGTGTTGTAGGCGGCAGGTGGTGTGGGCGGAGAGCAGTCGCTCGATGCGCCGCTCGCCGCCCTGGGATTGGGTGCCGAGGGAGAGCTTGCGGTAGATGACTGCGCCGCGAAGGCCACGCTCAGCGTGGTTGTTCGTTGGCTCCACGCCGTCGTGTTTAGCGAAGCTCCAGAGCGCGGGCCAGGCCTTGAGAAGGTTGCGCGCCATGCCGCGACAGCGTTTGTTGCGAGCTCGCTTAGAGCAATTGTCAAATGTTGTGGATGACTGCATGAATCTCTCAGGCGGCGACCCTCTCGTCCGTCGTTGTTGTTTCGTCATCCGTGACCCTGATGCCGTCCTTGAACTTCACTCCCTCGAGCACGTCGGCGACGAGCTCGTGGCCGTTGAACCTGCGCCATCTCACCTGCAGCGCGTCGAGCAGCTTGTAGGCCATCGCGAGGGCGGCCTTCTTTGATCCCGCGCCCTTGGTGACGCGGGTGCGGAGCTTCACCGTGGCGAAGCTCGACTCGATCGCGTTTGAGGTCCGCAGGTGGCGCCAGTGCTCGGCGGGGAAGTCATAGAAGGCGGTGAGGTGCTGCCAGTCGCGATCGAGCTTTGCGATCGCCTTCGGGTACTTGGCGTCGAACTCCTCGCGGAACCGTTGGCGGGCATGACCGGCTTCTGAGCGGGTGGGCGCCTCCATGATCTCGTGGAGCATCGTCTTGGCCCGCGACTGAAGGCGCTTGGGCAGAACGTCGAGCACGTTCGCGATCGCGTGCACCCAGCAGGCCTGACGACGCGCGTGGGGGAACACGTCCCTGAGGGCCGCCCAGATGCCAAGCGCGCCGTCACCGACGACGAGCTTCGGCTCGTTGATCCCCCGTTCCTTCAGGTCACGCATCACCGCTGACCAGCTCTCGGTGCTCTCGCGGTAGCCGTCCTCGACCGCCAGGGCTCCTTGACGCCGTCCTCGCGGACTCCGATGACCACGAGCAGGCAGAGCCGATCGTCCTCGCCGAGGCGGATCGAGACGTGGACGCCGTCGACGAACCAGTAGGCGTAGCGGTGGAAGCGAAGCTCGCGACGACGGAACTCGGCGTGCTCTGCCTGCCAGCTCTCGGTCAGCCGCTGGATCGAGCTGGGCGATAGCCCCCGAGCGTCCTTGCCGAGCAAATCCTCGAGGGCGGGCCCGAAGTCGCCGGTCGAGAGCCCGTGCAGGTAGAGGAGCGGCAGCACCTCGGTGACCTTCGGCGAGCGCCGGGCGTACCTCGGCAGGATCTGCGAGCTGAAGCGCTCTCGCTCCCCGGTCTCCTCGTCGATGCGCCTGTCGTTCACGCGTGGCGCCTTGATCCTCACCGTGCCCGAGCCGAGCGTCAACCCGCGCTCCTTGGCCCGGCCATTGCGCACGACCAGTCGCTTGCCCTCCTCATCGCGATCCTCGGCGAACTGGTCGACGTAGTCGGAGACCTCCGCCTCGAGCGCGGCGGCGATCATCCTCCGGGCGCCCTCACCAGCGAGGTCATCGAGCGTGGCCGTGATCCCCTGCATCTGCTCCCCGACGGGGAGGGTGCGAACATTCTCCATGGCGTGCCTTCCTTTCCCGCCTTCTGGCGGTCGGTCTTGATCAACCGGGAAGGTACGCCGCCTTCGTTCTCGGGGTCATCCACAACTTTTGGGTATAGCTCGCTCGCTTAGCGGCGTAGCTGGCGATGATCGGCTTGTAGGTGCGTGCCAGCCGGGTGATCGTGCGCTTGAGCTCGCGCCGGTCGTGGGTGTGTTGGAAGGTCTCCCAAGCCGAGAACACTTCGTGTGAGAGCTCAAGGCCGTGCTCGCCGAACTCTTTCTCGGCGGCGAGTCCTTCGGCATGGGCAACGAAGTCGCGCTGCAAATGAGACCAGCAGAGCTGGCGGCGGCGCAAAGGCAGGTTGCGGTATGCCCACCAGCGGTCAGAGGTGACGACCGCCTGGGTGTCGGCGAGCAGGCTCTTGGCGTGGTCCTCGTGACGGTCCCGCGCGACCTGGAAGAAGGCGTGACGGCTGGTGAAAAGGCCCCACAGCGCGCGGCGCTCTCCGGCGGTGCGCCAGCCCGTCTCATCCGCGTTGAGCGCCCCCGCATCGCGAACCCGCCCGAGCAGGTCCTCATAGGGCTCGGCGAGCGCTTCGCTGGCGCGGGTGAGGAGGGTATCGACGCTTCCCGTCGACAGGCGGGCACCGAAAAGCTCTTCGCCGAGCTCGACCACGTCACGACGGGAGACACGGTTGCGCACCGAGAGCGCTACGAGCGCTGCCTGAAGGCGGGGACCGAAGGAGCTCGCAGTGAGCTCCCGCGGCAGCTGCGCACGAGATCTGCGCCCACAGCGCGGGCAGCAAAGGCGCTGGGCACGGTGCTCGATCACTCTCACGGTCAGCTCGGGTAGCTCTTCGATCTGGTGAACGACTGGCTCTCCAGCCCGGTCGTGCTCCTGCTCGCCGAAGACGTGTCCGCAACCGCAGCGCGAGGGCCAGTGCTCGATCACCTCGTCCACCGCCAACGCCGGCAACAGATCCCGTCCGCGCCCCTCGTGACCGGGCTGGCCACCGCGTTTGCGCCCGGATGGGTCCTTGCCGCGCTCGGACGCCCGGTTGGGCGGATCTGAGCTCGGCGGAGACGAGGAGTTCCGCGAGCTGCGGTTCAGCCGCCGCTCGAGCTGGGCGATCCGCTCGTCTTGACGAGCGACACGGGCCTCCAGCCTGCGGATCTGCTCGTCCATCCGCAGCAGCACCTCGACCACGACCTCGCGTCCGGCGTCGTAGATCGCCTCCGCTTCAGAGCGCTCCACGCATAGGGATTCGACGCGCCGGGATCATGTCCCCCAACCAACTGAACGCTTACTAGATTAGGCTAAT
Organism: uncultured Solirubrobacteraceae bacterium; assembly: GCA_963730575.1. Classification (GTDB taxonomy): domain Bacteria; phylum Actinomycetota; class Thermoleophilia; order Solirubrobacterales; family Solirubrobacteraceae; genus Palsa-744. The sequence continues at coordinate 35,860 of CAVSSG010000002.1, read as the reverse complement.
TTGCAGCATATTTTGCCGTTCTCTGCACCCTGCTGCATCAATCCTCAGGTAGTCGGGGAGACAGGATTTGAACCTGCGACCGCCTGGCCCCCAGCCACGAGAGCAGCACCGGCGTGCTCAGCTGGTTAGTCCGTCGACACTTCGCGGAGGCACATGGCGGGCACATTGAGTGCTCGGGCATCATTGTGCAGATGAGCAATACCCTCTATCTGCTCCGCCACGCTAAGTCCAGTTGGGAGAACCCAACTCTCGCGGATCACGACCGCCCGCTGGCCTCCCGCGGGCATCGTGCTTCAAGGGTGATCGCCGATCACCTCCGGCGCCAGCGGATTACACCCGCGCTTGTGCTGTGCTCCTCCTCGGCACGCACGCGTGAGACACTCGAGCGAATCAGCGCCAGCCTCGGCGACGAGATCGAGGTGCGGATTGAAGAGGACCTCTATACCGCCTCCGCCAGCGATCTTCTCGACAGATTGCGCGATGTCGATGCGGGCGCGGACTCGGTGATGCTGATCGGCACAACCCCGCTCTCCGGGATCTGGCGCTGAGTCTCGCCGGCACGGGGTGAACCTCAAGCGGCTGGCGGAGAAGTTCCCCACTGCGGCACTCGCCACGCTCACATTTCAGTGCAGCTGGGGCGGGCTCACGCCTGGAGCTGCCGAACTCGTCGCCTTCGTCACGCCGAGGGAGCTCGTGGGCTCGCCGAGCTGAGCGCCCTTTGCAGGTCAAGACGTGTCGGCGCAGGGACGCTGGAGCGTCGGTGCACACGTCAGCCTAGAGCGGAGAGCGAGGTTCAGCGGTAGCGGCGTGCAAGAAGGACGACTGCGAGACGCGCTTGAGGCTCGAGTCGCCGAACCCAGAGCCGCTCAGACGCGATGCTCGCCTCGGCCGGTCCGTCCAGCCGTCGCTGCGAACGCCCGCCAAGCGCGTCCCACGTCGCCCAGCCGAATGCTCACCTGGTGCTCGTCAGCACCGCTCACTAGAGGCGGCAAGGCCGGCCGCTCCCGCTCGCGTGCTACTTGGAGTCGCCGGATCTGCTCAGCGACTTGCCCGCACTGTCCACAACCTTGCGTAGGAACTCGGACTGCGTGTGAACCAGCCGCTGCGCCATCTCCAGGGCGGAGTCGGTGACCTCCTCCCTCCTGGACTGACCCTCACCGCTCGCAGGCAGCGCCCGATCGACAGTGCCGAGGAACTTGCGCACCGCCTCGACCGCGCTCTGCGCACCGTCCTCGAGCTCCTTGAGCACGTCCTCGGACAGCTCCGTGGTCCGCTGGACTGAGCTGCTCGCACCACGCTTCCCACGGGTCGCGGGAGGTTTGCGGGCAGTAGTTTGTTTTTTTGCCGCCGGGCGATGTTTGGTATCGGCCATCAGCTCCTCCACTTTCAGGATCTCGGTCTCGTCACGTAGCTTCGCGAAAGCCGGCCAGCGGACCCGGCTGCTCTTTGCGGGTTCGGCTCGACAGCCTTCGCCTCCGGCTCGACTGTACAGCCTCCACCTCCGGCGATCATCCCGAGCACAGGGACCTTGAGCCTGCCAGGGTTGTCGGAAGGGGTGAGCACAGGTCATCGCGGCTTACCCACGCCGTGTTAGCGTCGCGACTCGGCGGCGGCTGTGTCAAAGGCCGGCGTCAGCACGGCGCTTAGCGCGCTCGAGGCGGCTCGGGTGGTGGAGGTCATCACCACGCTGGGTCGAGGCTTCGAGCTGGAGGCGACGGATCAGACGACGGATCAGGTCCACGGACCCTGGCTGCGTGGGCGTTGGCTTGCCGGCGAGCGTGTCGATCCGCAGGCTCTGCTGGTCGGTCAGCTTCATCGTGTCCATTCTGCGCCTCTCTCTCTGGTTGCCCGCATTTTGCGCCATTTGGGAAGGCAGCGAGCGGGCAAAAGCCGCAAACTGCGAGGAGTGTCTAACGCAGCTCACGGGACGACCGGCCGAGCATCGGGGAGACCTGTGCGTGCATGCCTCGCGCGGGCTCGACAACCGGCTCGAAGGGCGTTCTTCGCCGTCGCTCGCGGTGAACAGGCCAGAGTGCGGCAATGGACCGCGCAGCATGCCCGAGGTCGCAACCAGAACGATGAGCGCCCGATGACCACGAGCACGCGCTCGCCGACCTCGGCCTCGCTCCGGAGGCCGGCTCTGCGGGCTCGTAATCCGCACGGCGCAACAGCTGGACGTGCGTAGGGCGCATAAAGCTGAGTTGCGGCTTATGCGCAGACCCCGGACGGCGGCTGGCTACCGCTGCGGCCACGACCGCCGGCGCCACCGGCCCCACGGGGATCCGGCGGCGGCCATCTCCCGAGATTCTGGATTGACCAGCCGTACGCCAGCAAGCCGCCGGTGCTCATAGACGCGCTCAATCGCGTATCCGTTCAGTTCAAGCTCGCCGACGACGGCGGCCGGGAAGTCAATCCCGCCAGCGCGCAGCTCGGCAAAAGTGACCGGCTGCTCGCCGGCTTGGCGCAAGCGCTCCAACACCTGCTGCTGCTGAGTGTCAGCCGGTGTCATTGACCCGATTGTCGCCCTTCGGCGGGATTGTGAGCGCAGCTGAGCAGGCCTGGCCGGTGGCGACGCTAGCAGAAGATGAGCTAACGAGGGCAAAGCATGCGCGTCGCTCTAGCGATAGTAGAAGCAAACGCCACACGGTCGGACGCGGCGCGCAAGCCTCCGTCCACTCCGACTCCACTGTCGCATTGCCCACGAGATGCGAGCGCCAGTTGACCGTCGCCCCCTTTCTGCGATCAGCGGAGCCGAAGCGACGACCGGGCGGCCCTTCCACATCGCCTCTGAGACGGTCGGGCCGAGGCCCTCCAGCGGAAAGGGAGAGGAGGGTAGGAGGCTATCTCTGGGAGTGGCCGGCGTGGCTTAGCGTGCTCTCCCGACACGGCGCCCAAGGGGCCGCTCGACCGAGGCGAGATAACCGATTCGGGCCACCTACGTCCGCTCGAGCAGGCCCACCCCAAACGGTCCGATGACCTGTTCGAATTGCACTACACGCTCGAGCTCGCGAAACCCGTCGTCGAGCACGTCTCGCCACTCGCCCGCCGCACCGTCGGGCAGCACGAGCGACCCGACACCGCCGGGCCGCAACCGCACCACCACGAGAACATCGTGTTCGCCGCGTATGAATGCGCACACGGTCGGGCCGGCCGCCACCGACACGTATGAGCCCGCAAACGCCTCGGGCCGACGCGCGCGCAGCTCCAGAGCGGCCACGATCACGTGGAGCTTGGCCGTCTCGGGAGTCGGCGGCGCGCCGGCCTGCAACGCCGCCAGTGCCGAGATCCTACGTCTCCAGTCCACCGGGCCCCGATTGTCGGGATCCACCAGCTCGAGCATCTCCAGCTCGTCACCTTGGTAGATGTCAGGAACGCCGGGACAGGTGAGCTTCAGGAGCGTCTGACCGATCGCAGCGCGACTGCCTCGGGCCGCAACCTCAGCCGCGAACGGTTCGAACTCCTCGAGGAACGGTGGGTGCTCCAGCACGCGGGCGCAGAACCGCTCGACCCGCGCCTCCCATTCTCGGTCCGGACGCAACCAGTTGGTGTGCAGCTTCGCCTCACGCAGCGCCTTGCGCATGTAGCCCACAAGGCGCTCGCAATCGATCGGCCATGCGCCGAGGAGCGTCTGGTAGAGCAGGTACTCCTCGCACGCATCGGGCGCGTCGCCGTCCCGAAAAGCCGCGTTGAGCTCGCGCCAGCGCAGCACGTGCGCGCGCCACTCATGAGGCATCTCTGCGATCACGGCGATGCGTGCCCGCACATCGCCGCTGCGCTTGGTGTCGTGCGTCGAAGTAGCCAGCAAGCCCCGTGGAAATCGCCGCGCGCGCTCCACGTTGCGCGCATGGAACGTCTCCACCGCGATGCCGAAGCGCTCCGGATCGCCGCCCACCTCATTGAGCGCCAGCAGGCGGTTGTAGCGGTAGAAGGCCGTGTCCTCCACCCCCTTTGCCTTGATCGCAGGCGAGGTCTGCTGGAAACGCACCACGAGTTCCGGCGTCTGCGGCGTCTGGAGCAGCATGGCGCTCGCCAGGCGCGCAGGCATCTGCGCCAGCTCGATCGAGATGCGGTCGGCGTCGCTCACCACGCCGGAGGAGGGTTCCACGTAAGTCCGGTACGCCGGCAGACGCGCGAGCGACTCGGGGATCCCGGGCAGGTCTCGCGATACGACGCAGGCGCTCAACCTCGGGCCGGAACGTCGTGGTCGCCTGCTCGACCTGCGCGCCCAGGGCCACTTCGGAGAAGCTCCGCCGATCGCCGGTGAACTCGGCGTACAGCTGTGTCAAGCCCTTCTCCCCCCATTGGTCCACGAACAGCGCGGTGACATCGTTGAGGAACTCGTAGCCGACGGTGCCCTCGACAGGCCAGTCACGCAGTGCCTCGTTCGTTTGCAGGATCTTCTCCACCCACACCTGTGCGACGCCCTCCTGGTGCAGGCGGTGCAGATAGCCGGCCGGATCAGCCAAGCCGTCGATATGGTCTATGCGCAGGCCGTCCACGATCCCCTCACGCACGAGCTGCAGCATTTTCTCATGGGTCGCCTGGAACACCTCGTCGTCCTCTTGGCGCACACCCGCGAGCTCGTCGATGTCGAAGAAACGTCGATGGCGGCCGGTGACGGGATCGATGTCGAAAAAGCGACCGCGCAGGCGTTCGTCTGCCCAGAAGCGGTTCTCCCCGCAGGCGGCCATGTGGTTCGGGACGATGTCGACGATCACGCCGAGCCCTGCGGCGGCCAGTTCACGCAAACCCCGCTCGCCGCCGAGCTCCTCCGAGACGCGGCTCGGGTCGACGACGTCGTAGCCGCTCGTCGAGCCCGAGCGCGCTTGTAGCAGGGGCGAGAGGTAGAGGTGACTGACGCCCAACTCGCGCAGGTAAGGCACGAGTGAGCACGCCTCTTGAAAGCCCAGCCCGTCCCCGAGCTGGAGACGGTAGGTGGCACGCATCGCGGTCAGCCCTACCGCCCCGCCCGCTTGAGTATCGTCACCGAGCGGCTCGGCGCCACGAGCTCGCCCCGGGCGTTGACCTGGAAAGCGCCCGCCGCGAGCTCGGGCTCGGCCGTCGAGAGCTCGAGCTTCCAGAGCTTGCCGAAGCGCCGCGGCGGCAACCTAAACGTCACCTCATCGCTCTCGGCGTTGAAGATCAGCAGCCACGAATCATCGCGGATCTCCTCTCCGTGGACACCCGGGTAGCGGAGCGCCCGGCCATTCAGAAACAGGCCGAGTGAATGCAGATCGTGGCGCGCCCAGTCGCGTTGGGTCAGCTTGAGCCCGTCCAAGCGAAACCACCATGCATCGGGCAGTCCTCGCCTTCCCCGCGATGCCGTCGAAGAAGCGCCGGTTCGGAAGATCGGGTGCTCCCTGCGAAGTGCGATCAGCCGCTTGGTGAAGGCGAGCAGGTGCTCGCGCGGCTCGTCGAGATCCCAGTCGTACCACGACAGCTCGTTATCCTGGCACCAAGCGTTGTTGTTGCCGAGTTGGGTGCGGCCGATCTCGTCGCCGCCGGACAGCATCGGCACGCCGAGCGAGAAGAACAGTGTGGTCGAGGAAGTTGCGCTGCTGTCGCGCGCGCAGCGCAGCTCACCTCGCGGTCGTCGGTGGGTCCCTCGACGCCGCAGTTCCAGCTGCGATTGTCGTCGCTTCCGTCACGCCCATCCTCGCCGTTGGCCTCGTTGCGCTTGTGCTCGTAGCTGACGAGGTCGGCGAGCGTGAAGCCGTCGTGGCAGGTGATGAAGTTAATCGACGCAAACGGGTCGCGGTCGTGCGAGTAGAGATCGCTGGACCCGGTCAGGCGCGAGGCCAGCTCGCTCGCCGGCGCCTGCCCGCGCCAGAAGTCCCGGATCACATCGCGGTACACCCCGTTCCACTCCGTCCACAGCGGCGGAAACTTGCCCACCTGGTAGCCGCCCGGCCCCAGATCCCACGGCTCGGCGATCAGCTTGACCTGCGACAGCACCGGGTCCTGGTAGATGACGTCGAAGAACGACGACAAGCGATCCACGTCATACAGCTCGCGCGCGAGCGCAGCTGCGAGGTCGAAGCGGAAGCCGTCAACGTGGCATTCCATCACCCAGTAGCGCAGCGAGTCCATGATCAGCCTCAGCACGCTCGGATGGCGCGGGTTGAACGAGTTGCCGGTGCCTGTGAAGTCCATGTAGTAGCGCGGATCCTCGGGCATGAGCCGGTAGTAGCTGGCGTTGTCAATGCCCCTGAACGAGAGCATAGGACCGAGGTGGTTGCCCTCCGCCGTGTGGTTGTAGACGACATCGAGGATCACCTCGATCCCAGCCCCGATGCAGTGCCTTCACCATGCCCTTGAACTCGCGCAGCTGCTCACCGCGCGAGCCGGTTGCCGCGTAGGACGCGTGAGGCGCTAAGTAGCCAATCGAGCTGTAACCCCAGTAGTTGGTCAGCCCCCGCTCGGGCAGGAAGCTCTCGTCCGCGATGTGGTGGATCGGTAGTAGCTCGATCGGCGGTCACGCCGAGCGAGGCCAGGTACTCGATCGCCGGCGCAGAGGCGAGTCCAGCGTAGGTGCCGCGCAGATCCTCGCGCACCCCGGGGTGACGCATGGTGAAGCCCCTCACGTGCGTCTCGTAGATGACGGTCTCGCTCCAGTGCGTGCGCGGTGGCCGATCGTCCTCCCAGTCGAAGGCCTGGTTCACGACCAGGCACTTGGGGATCGCCTCGACGTCGTCCTCGTCGTCGGGCTCGAGATCGGCCTCCGGCGTGTCGTCGGGAACGTAGGGCAGCACGTTGGCCGCCTCCCAGCGGATCGGTCCCTCAATCACCTTCGCGTAGGGGTCGATCAATAGCTTTGCGGCATTGAAGCGATGGCCACTGGCGGGCTCATAGGGTCCGTGGACGCGGTAGCCGTAACGCTGACCGGGGCCGACCCCTGGCAGGTAGCAATGCCAGTTGTAGGCGGTGCGCTCGGTGAGCTCGATGCGCGTCTCACGATCCCCCTCGTCATAAAGGCACAGCTCTACGCGCTGACCGTTCTCTGAGAACAGCGAGAAGTTCGTCCCCGCGCCGTCCCAGGTGGCTCCCAGCGGGAACGGGCGGCCGGGCCAGACCTCGCTCATCGCAGCAACGCTCCCGCGAGCGGCGCCAACCGCACCCCGTCCCGCTCCGGCTGCGCCGGCGGGTGCGTCGCGAGCACGACCTGGCCGCCGGCGCACGGTACGAGCGTCTCCGCGTCGGCGAAGTTGCACAGCAGCTCGAACTGACCGCGGCGCACGCGCAACCAGCGCTTCGCCTCATCGAAGGCAACGTCCGCATCGCCCGCGGGCAGCGCGCGCCGAACACGCAGGAGCTCGGTGTACAGCGCCGACAGGCGCGGGTCGCGCTCGCGCGTGAGCTTGGAGCCCATGAAGGTCTCAGGCGCCTGCGGATCGGGCAACGCCCCGGCGTAGGCGGCGAAGCGCGCGAACTCCTGCCGTCGGCCCTCGCTCGTGGCCAGCGCGATCTCGACATCGATGTGATCGGTGAAGAACTGGAACGGTGCCCGCTCACCGTACTCCTCGCCCATGAAGAGCATGGGCGTGAATGGCGAAAGCAGAACGCAGAAGGCAGCTAGCGGCCGCACCTGGACCGGCAGCCGATCGCCGCGGGCACGATTGCCCACCTGGTCGTGGTTCTGGCAGTAGACGACGAACTGCGCTGGTGCCCGATCGCCGGCGGGCGCTCCGAAGCGCCGCCGCCGATACGCCGAGTAGGTACCGTCGTGCACGAACGGCCGCCGGAACGCCTTCGCGAGATCGAATAGCGCGCCGAAATCCGCGTAGTAACCGTCGCGGTCGCCCGTCAAGAGCACGCGCAGCGCATGATGGAAGTCGTCGGCCCACTGCGCGTCGTGACCGTGACCTCCCACGTCGGCTGGGCGAATCACCGTGGGGTCATTGAGTCCGCTCTCCGCGATCACGAGCGCTCGTGGGTCGACCGCGTGAACCCGCGTGGCCAGCTCGCGCAGGATCGGGCGTGCGCTGTCGTCGTGAATGGCATGGATCGCGTCGAGTCGGAGCCCGTCGAGGTGGAAGTCGCGCACCCAGCCCTCGGCACTCTGCAGCACCCATTCACGCACGGGGTCGCACTGTTCGTCGTCATAGTTGATCGCCTTGCCCCACGGAGTCTTGTGCTTGTTGGTGAAGTAGGGCCCGAAGGCCTCCATCGCCTTGACGCCTGAAGCTCCCACGTGGTTGTAGACGACGTCCAGGACGACGCCGATCCGCTCTTCGTGAGCCGCGTCGATGAGCCGCTGCATGCCCTGCGGCCCGCCGTAGCCGCGGTACGCAGCAGAGATCTGCACCCCATCGTATCCCCAGCCGCGCTGACCCGGGAACTCGGCTACGGGCATCAGCTCGATCGCAGTGATGCCTAGCTCGCGCAGCCCGCGCAAATGAGGGATCACGGCATCGAATGTGCCCGCCTCGGTGAACGTTCCGACGTGCAGCTCGTAGAGCACGAGATCCTCGAGCGGAACCCCGCTCCAGTCGTGATCGGTCCAATCGAACTCGCGCGTGTCGAGCACACGCGAGGGACCGCGGATGCCCGCAGGCTGCCAACGCGAGCAAGGATCCGGCAGCGGCGCTCCGTCGAGCACGAACCAGTAGTCCTCGCCCGCGGATGTCGGCAGCAGCCGCTCATGCACGCCGTGACCGGCGTCCCGGAGCGAGTTATACTCGCCGCGCAACCGCACAGCCACCCGTCGCGCTCGCGGCGCCCACACACGGAAGCAGGCCTTCCCCCCATCACATGGCACAGCGCCGAGGCGTTGCTCCCAGGCGTAGGTCATCGAGCCTCGGGCACGAACCACACGACGGCGAGCGGCGGTAGGAGCACCTCCGCCGAGTAGGGCTGACCTTGCCACGCGGTCGGCTCGGCCGCGATCCCGCCGAGGTTGCCGACATCGCTGCCTCCGTAATGGCGGCTGTCTGTGTTCAGCACCTCGATCCATCCCCCGGGGCCTGGCAGGCCGATGCGGTGGCGCAGCTTGGGGGCGGGATTGAAGTTGCAGGCGCAGACGAGCACATCGCGTCGCTCGCGGGAGGACCGAATGAAGCAGAGCGTGTTGCCGTTGACGTCGTTGGGTTCGAGCCAGCAGAAGCCCGCCGGGTCGTCATCGAGCTCCCACAGCGCCGGGCGTTCGCGATAGGTGCGATTGAGGTCGCATACGAGCGAATGAACTCCGCGATGCTCGGGCTGCTCGAGCAGGTGCCAGTCGAGCGAGCGCTCGTGGCTCCACTCCGCCTCCTGCGCCAGCTCGCCGCCCATGAACAGGAGCTTCTTGCCCGGGTGGGCCCACATGTACGCGTACAGCGCGCGCAGATTTGCCAGTCGCTGCCAGCGGTCGCCGGGCATCCGGGAGAGCAGCGAGCCCTTGCCATGCACGACCTCGTCGTGTGACAGCGGCAGGATGAAGTTCTCGCTGTACGCGTAGAGCAGGCCGAAGGTCAGCTCGTGGTGGTGGTAGCGTCGGTATATGGGGTCGCGCTGGAAATAGCCGAGCGTGTCGTGCATCCAGCCCATGTTCCACTTGAAGCCGAACCCTAGCCCGCCCAGGTAGGTCGGCCGCGAGACGCCGGGCCACGCCGTCGACTCCTCCGCCGCCGAGACGATCCCCGGCTCGCGCGCATGCAGCACCTCGTTGAGCTCGCGCAGGAACGCGATCGCCTCGAGGTCCTCGCGACCGCCGTAACGGTTCGGCTGCCACTCGCCCTCCCCGCGCGAGTAGTCGAGGTAGATCATTGACGCGACCGCGTCCACGCGCAACCCGTCGGCGTGATACTCGCGCGGCCAGTACAGGGCGCTGGCGAGCAGGAAGTTGCGGACCTCGTTGCGGGCGAAGTTGAACTCGAGCGTGCCCCAGTCGGGGTGGACCGCGCGCCGGAGGTCCTCGTGCTCATACAGGGCGGTCCCGTCGAAACGCGCGAGCGCCCACTCATCGCGGGGGAAGTGTGCCGGCACCCAGTCGAGGATCACCCCGATACCCGCCGCGTGCAGGGCGTCGATCAGCTCACGCAGATCGTCGGGGGAGCCGTGGCGCGGGGTCGGCGCGAAATAGGAGGTCACCTGATAGCCCCACGAGCCGCTGAAGGGATGGGCCATCACGGGCAGCAGCTCGACGTGCGTGAAGCCCAGCCCGCTGACATAGGCGGCGAGCTCCTCGGCCAGCTCGAGGTAGCTGAGGCTGCGGTTGCCCTCGAGCGGGTTCAGGCGCCAGGAGGACAGGTGCACCTCGTAGATCGAGACCGGCTCGCGCAGCCGGTTCCCTGCGTGGCGACGCTCGAGCCAGCCCTGATCGCGCCAGCGGTGGTGCGAGCGCGTGATGACCGATGCCGTCTGCGGCGGATGCTCGGCTTCGAAGGCGAACGGGTCCGCCCGAAGCAGGAGCGCTCCGTCCTGGGCGCGGATCTCGAACTTGTAGCGTGCGCCGACCCCCGCGCCGGGGATGAACAGCTCCCACACACCAGCGCCGCCGAGCGAGCGCATCTGGTGCAGGCGCCCGTCCCAGCCGTTGAAATCCCCCACGACGCTCACCGCCCGCGCGCTCGGCGCCCACACGGCGAAGCTCGTGCCCTGCGTGCCGGCGATCTCGCGCACGTGTGCCCCAAGCCGCTCGTAGAGCAGCTCGTGCCGGCCCTCGGCGACGAGATGCAGGTCGAGCTCGCCGAGCGTGGGCAGGTAGGCATAGGGGTCACGAAGCGAGACGCTTCCCTGTGGGTAGTCGACCTGCAGCTCGTAGTCGAGCGGCAGGACCGCGCCCTTCACGACCCCCTCGAAGACCCCCGCGGGGTGACGCCGGCGCAGCGCCACCCGCTCTCCCGTGTCGAGCTGCACGCGCACCCGCCGCGCGCCGGGGCGGAAGGCGCGGATCACGACGCCGCCGTCGTGCGGGTGGGCACCCAGCAGCGCGTGGGGATCGGGATCATCGCACGCTACGAGGCGCTCGACCTCCTGCTCGATGCTCACGTCGCTCTGGCCTCGAGCAGGCGCGAGAGCGTCGCCACGGGGATCGGCACCCAGCCGGGCCTGTGATCGAGCTCGTAGCGCAGCTCGTAGATGGCCTTCTCGAGCTCGAGGAACGCGAGCGTGTGCTCGATCGCTGCGCGATCGGGGGGCAACAGTGTGGGGTCGACGCTGGCGAGGTAGCCCTCGACGAAGCTCTCACGCGCCCGCGTTTCCCAATCCTCGGGCGGGCGCACGCCTCGCTGCAGCTCAACGGCGGCGGCCGCGTAGGCGAGCGAGCCGAGCATGCACGCGACGTCACGCAGAGCCGAGCGCTTGCGCCGGCGCTCGAGCAGCGAGCGGGCTGGCTCGCCCTCGAAGTCGACGATCACCCAGCCGTGCGCGGCCGGCCATCGTCTGGCCGAGGTGGAAGTCACCGTGCTGGCGGATCAGGCGCCCGCCCGTGACCCTCTGGGCCGCAAACCGCATGTACTCGCGCAGCTCCTCGCTGCGGCCCGCTATCGGCTCCAGCGCGGAATCCTCGGAATGATTGTCGAGCGTTCGCTCGAGATGCTCATCGATCGTGGCGGCGAGCAGCGCGGTCGCCTCGAGGCTCGGCTCCTCGGGTGCGAAATCCGGATCGGCGGGATCGGAGGCGAGCAGCGTGTGCATGCGGCCGGTCACCGCGCCCAGCTCGGCGAGCGGTGCCATCAGCGTGTCGCCCTCGCCGGCGGCGAGCGCATCGAGCGCCATCCGCCAGCCGTCGCGTGCACCGGCCACATGACGAACGGCGATGCCAAGCGTGGCGTCGATGCGCTCGCCGCGATGCTCGAACCAGCCGAGCAGCTCGGCGATGTTTTCACAGCCGCGCTCGGAGAGGAAGCGCAGCATCTCAAGCTCCGGGTTCGTGCCTGCGGCGAGCCTGCGGAACACCTTGAGCATGACCTGCTCGTCGAACACGATCGACGTGTTGCTCTGCTCGCCGGTGAGCGGGCGCACGCTACCGGCCTTGGCCAGTGGTGCCGAACCCTCGAGCCCGTGGAACTCGACCCGGCCGCTCGGGCGCTCGAAAGACGCTGACCTGCTCAGCAGCCGCGCGAGGCGCCTGCACTGCGCGGGATCGCCGAGCGCCCCGTGGAGGACCCAGCCCTCAGCCTCGTAGATCACCTCCTCCTCCACCTCCTTGCCTCCCGCAATCGGACGCAGCCCGACCAGCAAGTGGTAGAGGTCACGGGTGCCGGACTGCAGGCGCGTCTCCACGAGCGCCAGCACGAGCGGAGGCTCGCCGCCGAGCGGTTGCGCCTCCACCACGCTGGCCTGAGCGATCCCGCGCCCCTTGTTCGCGTACCAGCGCCGCTGCGCGATCCAGGCGGCCAGCGCCGTCTCCTCGACGAAACCGAGATCGCCCTCGGCGAACGCCGTCGGCACGCCGTCTGCGCTCATCGTGCGCCCACCCGCTGGCCGTCGCTCTCCTCCTGCTCGAGCAAGAACCAGAAGAAGCCGCGAGGACCGAACGTGAGCAGGTAGGAGAGCTCGCCGATGCGCGGAAAGCGCGAGCGACCGAACATCTCGAGCGGATGGCGGCCCTCGTAGGGCGAGAGGTCGAGCTCGACCGCCTGCGCCGAGCGCGCGAAGTTGTGCACGCACAGCGCCACATCGTCCTCGTAGCGACGAATATGCGCGAATATGCGCGGGTTGCTGCTCTGCAGCGGCTCGTAGCTTCCCATGCCAAACACCGGGTGCTCCTTGCGCAGCGCGATAATACGCTGCATCCAACGCAGCAGCGAGGTGGGGGTTCGCAGCTGCGCCTCGACATTGACGGCCTGGAAACCGTAGACGGGATCCATCAGCGGCGGCAGGTAGAGCTGCGCAAAGTCCGCGGCCGAGAAGCCGCCGTTGCGGTCGCCGGTCCACTGCATCGGCGTGCGCACCGAGTCCCGGTCGCCAAGATAGACGTTGTCGCCCATTCCGATCTCGTCGCCGTAGTAGAGGATCGGGCTGCCCGGAAGCGAGAACAGGATCGCCGTCATCAGCTCCATCTCGTCGCGCCCGTTGTCGAGCAGCGGCGCGAGCCGGCGGCGGATGCCGAGGTTGAGCTTCCCGCGCGGATCCTTCGCGTACTCGGCGTACATGTACTCGCGCTCCTCGGGGGTGACCATCTCGAGCGTGAGCTCATCGTGGTTGCGCAGGAACAGGCCCCACTGACAGGCGTCCGGGATCGCCGGCGTACCGGCGAGGGTCTCGTACACGGGCGTGGCGTCCTCGCGTCGCAGCGCCATGAACATTCGCGGCATGACCGGGAAATGAAAGGCCATGTGGCACTCGTCGCCCTCACCGAAGTACTCCACGACGTCGGCCGGCCGCTGGTTCGCCTCGGCGAGCAGCACGCGGTCCTGGTAGGCGGCCTCGACCTCGCTGCGCACGCGCTTGAGAAACGCGTGCGTCTCGGGCAGGTTCTCGCAGTTGGTGCCCTCACGCGCGTAGAGGTAGGGCACCGCGTCGAGCCGCAGCCCGTCGAGCCCAAGATCCAGCCAGAAGCGGATCACGTCGAGTATCTCCTCCCGGACCTCGGGGTTCTCGTAGTTGAGGTCCGGTTGGTGCTCGAAGAATCGATGCCAGTAGTAGGCGCCCGCAACCGGGTCCCACGTCCAGTTGGAGGATTCAGTGTCGAGGAAGATGACTCGCGCCCGCGTGTAGCGCTCGTCGGTGTCCGACCACATGTACCAGTCACGCTTGGGCGAGTCAGCGCTGGAGCGGGACTCCTGGAACCACGGATGGTCACTGGAGGTGTGGTTGATGACCATGTCAGCGATCACCCGCACGCCGCGCTGATGGGCGGCCTCGACGAAGCTGCCGACGTCCTCGATCGTGCCGTAGTCCGGGTGCACCGAGTAGAAGTCGGAGATGTCATAGCCGCCGTCGCGCAGCGGCGAGGCGAACATCGGCAGCAGCCAGACGCAGTCCACGCCGAGCCACTCCAGGTAGTCGAGCCTCTCTGTGAGGCCGCGGAAGTCGCCCGAGCCATCGGCGTCTGCGTCGGAGAAGCCGCGCAGGTGGACCTCGTAGAACACGGCGTGCTTGAACCACAAGGGTCGGACTCGAACCAATGTGTCGAGGGCGTCATCGGCCGCTGCACCCGCATCACGTGCGCGACCCGCTTGCCGGGCTCGAGGCGCACGAAGTTCTCACCTGTGCGCCAGGCGTAACTGCTCGCGTCGAGCAGATCAAGGACATCGAAGCTCACATGGCAGCCCGAGCTCCGCCGGCACTCATGACGAGCCCTTCCTGCGCGTTTCGGAAGTCGATGTTGACCACGGTGATGAGCACGTTCTCACCGGTCCGCTTGACGTAAGCGATCAGCGCGTCGTTCGCCGTCTCAAGGAACGTGATGTTCGCTAGCTCTTGCAGCGCTTCGTTGTTGCGGCGGATGGAGTTCAGTCGCTCCACCAACCCCAGCAGCGGGCCGTCGAGGCGAGCGCTGCTTGAGCTCGTACTTCTCGGAGTGCAGATACTCCTCGGAGCCCTCGTGCAGCGGCAGGTTCTCGCAGTGCTCGAATCCGGAGTAGAGGCCGTAAGCGGGCGACATCGTCGCAGCGAGCACCAGCCGCGCCTCGAAAGCAGGGCGACCACCGTGCTGGAGATACGCGGTGAGGATGTCGGGCGTGTTGACGAAGAAGTTGGGACGCAGGTACTCGCGCTCCTCGCCGTACGCAAGTTCGCTTACGTACTCCGTCAGCTCAGCGCGCGAGTTCTTCCACGTGAAGTACGTGTAGGACTGGTCGAAGCCGAGCTTCGCAAGCTCGCGCATAACAGCCTTGCGCGTGAAGGCCTCCGACGAGGAAGATCACGTCTGGGTGGCGAGCGCGCACGTCGGCGATCAGCCACTCCCAGAATGCGAACGGCTTGGTGTGGGGGTTATCGACGCGGAAGATGCGTACGCCGCGCGCCACCCACAAGAGGACCAGCTCGCGCAGCGCCTCCCACAGCGCGCGCCAGTCGCTCGCAATCGAAGTCGAGGTTGTAGATGTCCTGGTATTTCTTGGGTGGGTTCTCGGCGTACTTGAGCGTCCCGTCCGGCCGGTGGATGAACCACTCGGGGTGGGTACGCAGCCACGGGTGATCGGCCGAGCAGTGGATCGCTAGGTCGAGCGCGATCTCGATCGCCGTGTTCCTGCGCGCTTGCGACAAGTTCCTCGAAGCCCTCGATTGTCCCGAGTCGCGGGTCTATGGCCTCATGTCCTCCGTCGGTGGCGCCGATCGCCCATGGACTGCCCGGATCGCCTGCGCCGGCGGCGAGCGCCCCGTCACGACCCTTGCGAGCAGTCTCCCCGATCGGGTGGATCGGGGTCAGGTAGAGGACATCGATGCCGAGCTCGGCGAACCGCGGCAGCTGCTCACGGACGCCGCCAAAGCCACCCCACGAGCGCGGAAAGAGCTCATACCAGGTGCCGAAGCGCGCGCGCGCACGATCGACGTCGAGCGACAGCGGATGCTCGAGTGCCATCGATGTCGAGCGATCGGGATGGCGCTCCAGGGCACCGAGCAGCTCGTGCCGGAGGGCCATGTCGTGCTTGGCAGTCTCCGGCGCATCCGGGTCCTCGAGCAGCGCGAGCGCCTGATCGATGACGTGCCGGTCTTCACCGCGCGCGCGATGAGCGGCCTCGCGCAGCAGGACCACGCCCTCTGAGAGCTCACTCGAGACGCCGCGCTGGCCGAAAGCCAGCTTACGCTGCAGCTCCTCGCGCCAGGTGGCGAACGCATCCCTCCACGCCTCGATCGTCCATTCCCATAGCCCTGCCCGCTCGACGTCGAAGCAACCACCCCAGCGCACTCCGTCGAGATGCGCGTCGGTCGGCCACATCGGCGCCTCCCGCCAGCGCCGTTCACCCGGCCCGCGCCAGCGCACAACCGCCCGCAGGGCATCGTGGCCGTCGCGGAGAACGTCGGCGGAGACCTCGACGGAATCGCCCTCGCAGCGCTTGGGTGGATAGCGTCCGCAGTCGATTCTCGGCAGTGGTCGCTCGATGCGGATGCGCGACGGCGGCTGCTTCTCGGCGCCGGCCGGCTCGGGTCGCGGGGTGCGGGGCACGATCTAATCCTTCAACATCTTCGGTTCTCCTGGCGTGAACATCACAAACTACCCGCGATCGAGTGGCGTCCAGCTGCACGTGACTTCGCTGCCCGACGGTCGTCTCGGGCCGTCCGCGTTCGCGTTTGTGGACTGGCTTGCCGACGCCGGACAGTCATGGTGGCAGGTGCTTCCGCTCGGCCCACCGGACCGCCAGGCCTCGCCCTACCGCGCGCGTTCCGCGTTCGCCGCCTGGCGCAACCTGCTCGCCGACCCGGCTGCCCCTGTCACACCCGTGGAGGCGGCGGCGTTCCGCGAACGGCACGCCTTCTGGATCGGCGACTGGGAGCGCGTGGCTGGCACGCGCGCGCTAAACGACCAGGTGCGCTTCGACCGCGAGTGGAGCCGACTGCGCGCTCACGCGGCGGAGCGCGGTGTGCACCTGATCGGCGACGTGCCGATCTACGTCGCGCCCGGCAGCGCCGATCACCGCCTCCATCCCGAGCTGTTCCTCGATGGGCTCGTAGCCGGCGCGCCCCCCGATGCCTACAGCGCGGTGGGGCAGCTATGGGGCAACCCGCTGTACGACTGGCCCGCGCACCGGCGGCGCCGCTATGCCTGGTGGGTCGAGCGTCTGCGGCGCACGTTCGAGCTGTTCGACGTCGCGCGGCTCGATCATTTCCGCGGCTTCGTCGCCTGCTGGGCGGTGCCCGAGGGCGCGCGCGACGCATCCTCGGGGCACTGGCGGCGTGGTCCGGGACGCCGGCCCTGTTCGATGCCGCCCGTCGGGAGCTGGGTGAGCTGCCCGTGTTCGCCGAGGACCTGGGCCTGATCACCGAACGCGTGATCGAGCTGCGGCGGGAACTGAGCATTCCGGGTATGGCGGTGCTCCAGTTCGCTTTCGGCGAGGAGCCCCAGACGGAGCATCAGCTTCGCCGCCACGAGCCCCACTGCGTGGCCTACATCGGCACGCACGATCAGGACACCGTGCTCGGCTGGTGGCAAACGCTCCCGGCGTCCGAGCGCAGGGCGTGCGCGTGACCTCGCGGCGGCCGAGTCGATCGAAGAGCAGGAGTCGAATTGGCTGATGATTCGCCTGCTGATGTCGTCGCCGGCGCAGGTGACGATCGTCCAGATGCAGGACGTGCTCGGCCTCGGTAGCGAGGCTCGCATGAACATACCCGGCCGTGCGACTGGCAACTGGCGCTGGCGGCTCGGACCCACTCAGCTCACATCCGCAGACGCGCGTCGCCTGCGCGCTGCGACGGAGGAAGTCGGGCCGGCTGTCCTCGTGTCGCGTTGCTCGCGGTCAGCGAGTCCGGCCGAGATTCGATGTGCGCAAGGGCATGAGCGACGTGGGTGAGCCATGCCGCGTGGGGCTGATCGCGCTCGGCGACAGCATCACCAAAGGCGACGGCGAGCCGGCACTCGGCGTCTCGGCCCGCTCGTGGTCGCTGTGGCTCGCACAGGCACTCGACCTGCCCTACACCAACCGCGCAGTCGACGGGGCGGTCGCGTCCGAGCTCGTGCAGGACCAGTTGTCGCGCGTGCAGGCCGACTACGACCTCGCGTGCCTGTATATCGGCGTGAACGATGCACGCGGGCCCGACTGGGACCCCGATCGCTTCGCCGCCACCCTGGACGCCGCTCTTGCACATCTGCGCGCGCGTGCCACACGTGTCCTGAGCTCTGACGATTCCGCTCGACCTCGGGCGCCCGCGTGCAGGCGCAGCCGTGCCACGTGCGAACGCGCTGATCCGGCGGCTTGCCGACGAGCACGGCGCCGTGTGTGCCGAGCTGACCGACCTACGTGGCTGGAGCCTGCTGCTGCCCGATGCCGTCCATCCAACGGCGCTCGGCCAACTCGAGATCGCCGACCGCGCAGCCGTGGCGCTCGCCGCAGCGGGCGCCCGCGATCCCGCGACTGCCTTCGGCGTTCGCGGATCCGGACGGCAGCAGGCGCGCCCGCACGGGCTTCGCTGTTCGCTGGGGAAGCCTGCTCGCGCGCGATCTAGCGCGCCGCCGGCTCGAGGCTATGCGCCTTCACGCCTGACACGCGCCACTAGGATCCGCGAACAATGCCAGCGCCGTTTCGGATTCACCTCACCGTCACCCGCTGGGACGCCACCGCCCGCGCAACGCCCGGCGTGCGCCATCGCCTGCGCGCGCTGGGCGTGCGTGTGCGACAAGCCGGTCGCGTTGAGTTGCGCGGCCGCCCTTGCTCGGGCCAGGACTGCGGTTCGATGTCGCTGCCGGAGCACACGTGATCGTCGGTGACGGCGCGTCGCTCGGCGAGCGCTGCCGTCTGCACGTCCATGCAGGCACGGTGACGATCGGTGAGGGTGCGGTGCTCGGCGACCGCTGCGCGATCGCCGCGCGGACGGGCGTCCTCATCGGTGAGCGGTGCGTGCTGGGCGACGAAGTCGTGATCACCGACTTCGACCGGCGCTTCGACGATGTCGAGATCCCCATCCGCGGTCAGGAGCTGGTCTCGAGCCCGGTGCGAATCGAGGCAGGTGCGGTGCTTGGGCCGCGAGCGGCGATCCTGCGCGGGGTGCGCGTCGGCGCGGGTTCGCGCGTCGGCGCGCACTCGGTCGTCACGCACGACGTGGCTGCGGGCGCCGTCGTCGAGGGGACGCCGGCGCAGCCACCGAGGCGGACGCCCGGCCCGTCGGCTCAACGGCACCGGACCGGGGGTCGCGCGAAGTGAACAGATAGACCGGCGGCCCGCGCATCAAGATGCCATGATCGCGTGCATGGAACGCGGCGAGCAGGACATCGCGCGCGCGGCGGCTCATCTGGCATCACGCCTCCCCGAGCCCCTGGCGGTGCTGGCCCGCATCGCCTACAACTATTGCTGGTCCTGGTTCCCCAACGGCCCGGACGTGTTCGGCTCGGTCGATCCGCACCGCTGGGAGCTCTGTGGGGAGAACCCGGTACGCCTGCTCCAAGAGGCCTCCGGCGAGTCATTGTCGCGGGCCGCCGCGAACCCCGAACTCCTCGCCCGAGCGGCCTCCCTCGAGCGAACGCCAGCAGGCGAGCTGGCGCACTCGGCGCCCGCTGACCCATCCCCGACCGGAGCGCCCGATCGCCTTCTTCTGCGCGGAGTACGCCATCCACCGCTCACTCCCGATCTACGCCGGGGGCCTGGGAGCCCTCGCCGGCGACTTCCTCAAGGAGGCATCCGACAGGGCGATGCCGCTTGTCGGCGTCGGCCTCATGTACCGCCAAGGCTCGTTCCACCAGCGAATCGACACCTTGGGACTGCAGCAAGAGTACTGGCTCGACACCGATCCTGAACGCCTCCCGATGGCGCTCGTGACGGCCGCCGACGGACGGCCGCTCACCGTGAGCGTCCCTATCTGGAACGAACATGTCGTCGCCCAGATCTGGCGGGTCGACGTTGGGCGGGTCCCGCTCTTCCTGCTCGACGCCGAGCGGCCGGACAATCGCCGGCCGGCGCGGTGGATTACCTCACAGTTATATGTCGGAGACCCGATCACCCGCCTGGCGCAGTACGCCCTGCTCGGCATCGGTGGCGTGCGCGCGCTCGAGGCCCTCGGCGTCGAGCCCGGCCTGATTCACCTGAACGAGGGACACGCCGCGCTCGCCTCCCTGGAGCTGGCGCGCACAGAGACCGCACGTGACGTGCCGCTGGACAAGGCACTCGAGGCGGCCCGCCAGCGCGTGGTGTTTACCACGCATACGCCCCTTCCGGCGGGCAACGACACCTACCCAGCCGAGGAAGTCGGCCACGCACTCGGCGCGTTCGCCTCTGAGCTCGGCCTCGACGCCGACTCGCTCGTCCGACTAGGCCGCTCCCACCCCGATAACGACGAGCCCTTCGGCGTGACCCAGCTGGCTTTGCGCATGAGCCGGGCGGCCAATGGGGTGAGCCGCAGACACGGCGGCGTCGCGCGAGCGATGTGGCAGGACCTGTGGCCGGGGCGTCCGATCGACAGCGTGCCGATCGCCCATGTCACCAACGGCGTACACCTCGCCCACCTGGCTGGGCACCCCGATGCGGCGCCTGCTCGACCGCCACCTGGGAGAGCACTGGCTACGGCGAGCCGCCGACCCGCGCGACCTGGGCGGCACTGGACGCCGTGCCTGACGCAGAGCTGTGGGCCGTCCGTAGCCAGCAGCGCGCCGAGCTGGTTGACTTCGTGCGCGACCGCAGCATGGCCGACCGGCTGGCACGGGGCGAGATCCGCGAGTACGTGCAAGCCGCAGCGCAAGCCTTCGACCCGAGGGTGCTCACGATCGGCTTCGCGCGCCGCGTCGCCACCTACAAGCGCCTACACCTGCTCGTCCAGGACCCCGACCGCAGCCTGAGGCTGCTGGCCGGCGAACGGCCGATCCAGATCGTGCTTGCCGGCAAGGCGCATCCGAGCGACGACGAGGCCAAGCACGTCGTTCAGACCATCTTCTCGCTAAGGAGCGCGCCTAACGTCGGCGCCCAAGTGATCTACTTGCACGACTACGACATCGGCATGGCCGGCAGGCTCGTGCAGGGTTGTGACGTGTGGGTGAACCTCCCGCGTCCGCCGCTAGAGGCCAGCGGCACGAGCGGGATGAAGTCCGTCGCCAACGGCGGGCTGCAGTTGAGCGTGCTGGACGGCTGGTGGGCTGAGGGATACAACGGCGCCAACGGCTGGGCCCTTTCGGGCGACGTCGACGTGGACCACGAGGCCCAGGACGCGCGCGACAGCGCCGAGCTGTACCGCCTGCTCGAGCAGGAGATCCTCCCGACTTTCTACGCGCGCGACGCCGGACTGCCGCGGAAATGGTTGTCGCGCATCCGCGGCTCGATGCGCTCGCTCGTGCCGGCGTTCTGCGCCAGCCGGATGTTGGACGACTACACCGAGCGTGTCTACCGGACGCATGGCTCGCCCGGGGCTTAGCCTTGATCCACCGTTTGTAGAGGGCGTGGCAGCTGGCGGCGGCTTTGCACGGGCTGAGGCCAGTTGAGGCCGTCGGTGATGCGTGTTGGGCGCGGAAGCGCTCGGCTTGGAGGTCTCGGGCGAAGCAGAGACGCTCAGGATGCGGGTGTTTCGACAAGGCGGGAGCTTCGCCGGTGGCGTGTGCTCCTGCGTTTGTCTTCGAGGCGGCTCAGGCGATGGCGGGGAGCGCTCGGATGCGCGTGAGCGCTTGGGTGAAGTCGGTCTGCCAGGGCCAGCGGGCGGGCAGGTGAATCGTTGATCGTCGTGCGGTGCGGGTGATCCTTCCGGGCAGGCTGAACAGTCGCCGGCGGGTGGTGGCCGCCGTTCTGGGTGTCGGGTCGCTGAGTCCGAGCAGGGCGCTCCAGCGCGAGAGGTTGTGCGCTAGGCAGGCGATGACCGTCCAGGCGCTGTTGGCGCTGAAGTGACCGGAGGGGAAGTGCGCGAGGGCTTGGTCTTTGAGGTCGCGGATGACCAGCTCAACGACGGCGTGCTGGCGATGCTCAGCATCGACGAGATGCATCGGCTCTGAGCGGTTGGTGATGAACGAGTGGTGTCGCCAGTAGGTAAACAGCTCGCCTTGGTCCTCCTGGACGCGCAGGTGCACCCGGCGCACGATCAGCCGCTCATCGCCGAGGGTCGTCTCGGCCAGCTCACAGACCCCCGTGTCCGGATAGTCCTCGACGGGCTGCCAGTCCTCATCCGGGATCTGGGCGATCCGCGCCGCGACAGCCGGGTGCATGTTCACGCCGATCGAGAAGCGGCAGCCCTGCTTCTTGAGATAGGCGCAGACCTTCTTGTTCCAGAATCCCGAGTCGCCGCGCAGCAGGATCTCACCACTCGCGCCGGCGCGGCGGACCCTGGGGATGAGCTCTTGGACGAACCGCAGCGCGCCGCGCTGGGTGTTGGCCTGCCCCTTGCGCTGGCGGACGTGCAGCACCTCGGCGGTGTCGCCCCGGCTGGCCATCAACGGGTGATAACCAAGCTGACCGGTGTAGCCATAGCCAGCGCCCTGCTTTGCGTGCCCGTGGACCTCGCCCACGAACGAATCGATATCGATTACCAGGCGCTCCTCGTCTGGGCCGGCGCCCGCTGACCACGCTCGCGCCAGCGCAGTAGCGAGCATCTGGTCGAGCTGGCGAACATGCCCGAAGGTAAACGAGCGCAGAAACGTTCCAAGCGTCGAGGGGGCCATCGCATGGTGGCCGAGAACCGCCTCGGTGCGCCCGACGCGCAACAGATCGCAGTCATCGATGCTGTCGGCGCCGAGCAGCATCGCGTGCGCCAGCGAGAGCACCTTGCGCCCCGGACGCGCTGCCCCCGGGCGCTCACCGAGATCGACGATCTCATCGACCAGCGCCTCAATACCCAGCCGCTGTCCAAGCGTCACTGGCAGCAAGATCCCAGCGTTCGCGACAACACGCTCGTCATCGAAGGCCACCGCTAGTCGGTCCGGACGGTCCTGCACCATAAGGGTGACCTCCTGTGCAGGACCCGCAGCCGCTGGCACGGCCCGTCTTGCCTGCTCAGGAGGTCATTTCACTGGCCCAACCGGACGACCCCGTCACAAAACGGTGGATCAAGGCTTAGACCGAAGGGCCTGCGGTTCCGGGCGTTCGCGTCCTGACCCAGCGGGCAGCGCGAAGAACGGCGATCGCACCGGTAACATCCCGCGTGGATAGGCACCCGATCGCGAGGTAGATGAGTATGACCGCCAAGCCCGCCAAGCCCGCCGCCAAGTCCGCTAAGCCCGCAAAGGCCGCCGCCAAACCCGCAAAGGCCGCCGACAAGCCCACCGCATCGCGCAAACGCACGACGAGGCCGCGCAAGCCCAGCCACGACGAGATTGCCGAGCGCGCCTACTTCATCCACCTCGAGGAGGGCGGATGCGATGAGCTCGAAAACTGGCTGCGTGCGGAGGAGGAACTGACGACGGCCTGAGTACTCGCGCGCCGCTCGCTCCGCCCGCAGAAGCCCGCCCGCGACGCGGCGCCGTGGACCCGGCACACAACCGACGCAAGGCAGGGCTTGCATTTGTCGGGCGGTGTCCACCGCCGCCGCCACGCCTCGGTCGGTGACAACACCGTGACAACATCCACCCTGTCCCATGCGTCCAGCGCGTTGAGAAAACCTCGCAAGTTGGTTGATCTGGACGCCAGTGGGCCCATCTACACCCCCGTATCGGGTTGAGGGCCTTGGTGGCTAAGCAACCGGCAGAGCCTAGACGCGGTTGACTCCCTTGCGAAGCTTGGTTCAACTTCGTCATCTCTTTTCCATTGCCGCAGACTAAATCGCGCGGCGGTGGGTGCAAGCTAGGCTCCCCAAAGGCTCCCCAATCGAGCGTCTTTTGGGGGCACCGGAGAGCACCCGGGGTCCCGGAAAACCGCTTAGGCAAGCGAACAGCAGTGCCTTCGGACGCTCTGCAAAGCCGTCTGCACCGGTTCGATTCCGGTCGTCGCCTTGAGCGGTATCGAGCCGCGCGAGCCCTCGTCGCCGCGGGTCAGGGCACGATAATCGTGAACGCAACTTCCCTGGACAACGTGGGGGCGCCCGATTCGAGCTTGTAGGTCCTGACCTCGAATTCATCGGGCCCGCAGTCCTTTGTCGGCTGTTTGGCGTACACCACGGCCAGCGGCACGTAGGCTCCCGAGCCGCTGTAGCCGACCTCGCCGGAGACAACGGGGGCCTCGGTGGCAGGATCGATGGAGCTCACCGGCGCCAGACAGTAGATGCCGGTTGCGACGCTGCGAATCGTGCTGAAGCCCGTGCTCTGTCCGGGCACCAGTCCGGCCGAGGAGGAGCTGGTTTGCACGTCTTCGGGGCTGACCAGCGCATATGCGCGTGCCGTGCCGGGCGCACCCGCCACTCCCGTGGCGCCGGTTGCCCCGGTGGCTCCCACCTTTCCCGTTTTCCCCTGAATCCCCCGCGGTCCGTTCGGCCCCAAAAAGCCACGGGGTCCGCGGAGCCCTGGGGGCCCGCGATCAGGCACTCACGCACGTGGTGCCGGCCCGCGACAGCGGTGAAGCAGTGCCCGCCCGTGCCTGACTTCTTCACGGCGGCGCCGTGGGCGCCGCCGCCCGAGATCGTTCCCGCGAGGGCCGGCACCGCGACCGTCATGGCTGCCAGGACGGCGGGCGTGGCGAGCAGTGTAGGTATGCGGCGGTGCATGTCGGGCTCTCTTGGGGAACACGGCGGGCGCCGCAAAGGAGCGATCTTTCCGCTATGACCTTTAGTCGGCGCCCGCGGCCGGTGACGCGGCGCTCGGAAAAGCGCGCCACTTGATCGCGCGAGGTTGCGCTGAGAGGATGTCCTTCGCCGGGAGCACATCAAATGGGCCGCCGGTCTGTTGGTGTTGATTGTTGATGGCGATCAGACCACACGCACTTCCCCGCATCGGAAGGCACAGGTGGCTAGCCGCGGTCTCGTGCGCGGTACTCCTCGCGTCTGTGTCGCCGCTCGCCACGCCGCCGCCGGCGCACGCCGGCAGCTACCCTCACATCAGCGCCCGTGCCGCCGCTCGCAACCGTGCCGCCGCGCGCGCCCATGCCGTCGCCCTGCGCCGCCCGATCAGCACCGGCCCACCCGCCGGCCTGCGTGGCAACCCGGCGCGGTCCCTCGCCGCCTATGAAGCAATGCAGCGGTTCTTCTATATCCAGGGCACGGGCCTGTACCGCGAACAGCCCTACACCGGCGCGCACTCCTACCTGTGGCCGCTCTCGCAGGCCCTGGCCGCGACCGTCAGCTCCTCGCACATCCCCGGCCTGGCCGGCAGGCTTGCCGGGGCTCTGGGCGCCCAGCTCTATGGACTGCAGAAATACTTCAAGACGAGCTCCGGCGGTCCATGGAGCTCCTCCGCGGCGTCCCCCCAGGCGAGCCTTGCGTCCTATACGGCAACCGACGCCGGCAGCACGAGTTACTACGACGACAACGAGTGGGTCGGGATCGAGCTCGTGCGCGTTACAAGCTGGATCACAGCTCCGCGGCGCTCTCCCAGGCGGAGCAGATCATGGCCTTCGTGATGGCGGGCTGGCAGACGAACCCCGGGGAACGCTGTCCGGGCGGGGTTCCCTTCTCCGATCGTCCCCCCGGGCGATGAAGAACGAAACGCCGTTACCAACGCCCCCGCCGCGGAGCTCGGCGTCCAGCTCTACAGGGTCACACATGATGTGGCCTACCTGCGTTCGCGGAGATGGCATACGGCTGGGTACGGCAGTGCCTGCTCGAACCCACCAACCTGTACGCCGACCACCTGGAAGCGGAAGGGGAACTGGAACCGACCGAGTGGAGCTACAACCAGGGCTCGATGATCGGCGCCGGCGTCCTGCTCTATCAGAGCACCGGGGACCGGACCTACCTCGAACAGGCCACTGCGACCGCGCGCGCGGCCGTCTCGAGCTTCCTGCTTGAAAAGCTGGCCGGCGAAAGCCCCTTCTTCCCGGCGGTCTTCTTCCGCAATCTGCTCTACCTGGACTCGGTCATCCACGACCCTTCGGGCCGCGCGCTCGCTCAGTCCTACGTCAACTACGTCTGGGAAAGCCTGCACCTGCCCAGCGGCCTGTTCCTCTCCGCCCAGGGATCCACCCCCCAGCTGCTCGAGCAGGCCGCGATCGCCCAGATCTACGCTCTGCTCTCGATCCCGCCGTCCACCTACTTCTGATCGCCCGGGCGATCATGATCGCTGCCGCGCGAAGGGGCGATCCCGTATTGCCGACGAGCCCGGACTCGACCTGCTCGCGCCGATCAGCTGACGCTGCACCGCCGTCCGCGCCCTGGGCGAAGGGCCAGTAGCGCGATTCGCCGCACACCGCAAGCGTATTGGCAGTCACCGCGTGCTGCGACAGCGCGGCCGGCGTCAACAGGCGGCGCCCGCCACGACACGGCGTCCGGCCCATTCGGCGATCGTGTTGCTGACGAGCCGTGTGTCGTCCCACATCGGCACGTGACCCACCCCCGGGAGCACGCGCAGCTCGGCTCCCGGGATCGCGGAGCGGTAGCGCGGAGCACAGGTGGCCAGCGGCAGGATCCGGTCGTGCTCAGCCCAGGCGATCAGAACCGGAACCGCGATTCGGTCGAGGTCCTTGGGCACGGCATCGGTGCCGCGCCGCATCGCACCGAGGGCCTTCTCCACCACCTGGCAGCCGAGGGCACCACGTGCCAGTGCGATCGCATCGGCGGTCGAGAGGAGCTCACCGTGGCGCATCACCTCGCGGAACGCCAGCCGGCGCCTCCAGGCGGAGCGCAGCACGCGGTCAAGCTGTGATCGGGACGCGCGCAGCTGGCGCGTCTGGCGGGCGAACAGCCGGGCGACGCGCTGCGCCTCTCCGCTCTCTGGCCACCAGCCCGCACCGGGAGAGAGGGCGACCACGCTGCGCGCGCGGCCGCGCGCGGCCAGCTCGAGCGCGAGCGTGCCGCCCATCGAGTTGCCGACGAGATGCGCGGTGTCGATGGCCAGCTCGTCGAGGTGACGCTCGAGCAGGTCGACCGCCGCCTTGAGCGTATGCGGCGCATCATCGGGAAACGCGGGCCCGCCGTCGTGACCGGCGAGCGTTGGGGCGATGACCTCGAAGCGGGGAACGAGATCGGCCAGCACCGGGCGCCAGTGGAGCCATGTGCCGGTGAAGCCGTGAAGCAGGAGGAGGGGCTCGCCTTCCCCGGCGCGGTAGAGCGACGGCGAGAGCTCGGGCATCCCCCCACGCTACCTCGATTCGGCCAGGTGGGTACCCGTGGTGATCACGAGGCGTCATCATTGACGGAACGATGACCGACACGCGGACCTGCGGTACATGCGCGGCCCAGAATCCAGCCGACGCGCAGTTCTGCATGGCCTGCGGGACTAAGCTCGAGCAGGGCTGTCCGGCGTGCGGGACGCCGGCGCTCCCGCAGGCCCGCTTCTGCATGCCCTGCGGAACCGCGATCGAGGACGCAGACGCCCCCGGCGCGGCCGGAGGGCGCCACCGGCGCGCGCATGCCGCGGGGCCGCCGCGAGACCGGAGATCGACGGCCGCGCGCGCGAGCTCGACGGCGACGCGACCAGGGAGGAGCGGCGCACCGTCACCGTGCTGTTCGCCGACCTGTCCGGCTACACCGCGATCGCCGAGCGCCTCGATCCCGAGGCGGTCAAGGCGCTCGTCGATCGGTTCCTGGGACGCCTGGGCGAGGAGGTCGAGCGCGTGGGTGGCCGGGTGGACAAGTACATGGGCGACGCCGTCATGGCGATCTTCGGCGCACCGGTCGCGCACGAGGACGACCCCGAGCGCGCGGTCAGCGCGGCGGTGGCGATGCAGGCCGCCATGAGCGAGCTCAACCAGCGGCTGCTCTCAGACCACGGCATCGAGTTCGCGCTGTGCGTGGGCGTCAACACCGGCGAGGTGCTGGCGGGCAAGGTCGGCGAGGACTACACGGTGATCGGAGACGCCGTCAACGTCGCCTCGCGCCTGCAGACGAGCGCCAGCCCGGGCACGATCACCGTCGGCGAGCGCACGCAGCGGGCGACCAGCGGCGTGGTCGAGTACGAGCCGCTCGAGCCGCTCGAGCTCAAGGGCAAGGCCGAGCCGGTGGCGGCCTGGCGGGCGATCGGCCTGCTCGGAGGAGCACACCGGCGGCGCTCGCAGACTGCGAACCGCGAGGCCCCGCTCGTCGGACGCGAGGACGAGTTCGCCGCCCTGCAGATGCTGCTGGCGCGGGTCGCGCGCAACAACGGCCCGCACCTTGTCGACGGTCTTCGGCCAGGCCGGCGTGGGCAAGACCCGGCTGCTGCGCGAGTTCGAGCGCTCGCTCGACCTCGCAGCGACCCGCCCGTGCGCGTGCGCAGGGGCCGGTGCCTGTCGTTCGGCTCGAGCGTCGTCTACTGGCCGCTCAGCGAAATGCTGCGCGCCGAATGCGGGATCGTCGACGGCGACCCCATGGAGGTCGCGTGGGCGAAGCTCACGACGCGGCTCGGGCCGCTGCTGGCCGGTGACGGCGACGGCGCCGAGCGAGGTCGCGCGGCGGATCGCGCTGCTCGCGCGGCTGCTCGGCATCGAGGTCCCGGACATGTTCGCCCCGCCGGAGCGTGAGACGCGACGCGCACAGCGCGCGCGAGACGCCTCTTCGGTGCCGTGCGCGCCTGTCTTGAGGCGCTCGCGCAGGGCGAGCCGCTCGTGCTCGCGTGGGAGGACATCCACTGGGCCGACGAGGGCATGCTCGACCTGATCGAGTACCTCTCGCAGTGGCTGCGGGCTCCGGTGCTGCAGGTCTGCCTGGCCAGAGACGAGCTGCTCGAGCGTCGCCCCGGGCTGGGGCGCCTCACGTCGCATCGACGACGAGCCTGTTCCTCGATCCGCTCGCCGCCGCCGACACCCGCGAGCTGATCGCGAGCGCTGCTGCGCGATGCCGGCGCCAAGCCGGACGTGCTCGAGGCGCTCGCCGAGCGCGCGGAGGGCAATCCGCTGTTCGCCGAGGAGATGGTCCAGCGGCTCGCCGAGGAAGGAAGCAGCAAGGCGGCCGAGCTGCCCGACACCGTGCAGGGTCTGCTGGCCGCGCGGCTGGATTCGCTCGCGCCGCTGGAGCGCCACCTCGTCGCCCACGCGGCCGTCGTCGGCCGGACCTTCTGGGAGGGCGCGCTCGGCGCCGGTGGCGGCGGCCGAGGGAGCCGACCTGCAGGCTGCGCTGGCCGACGCTGCGCGAGAAGGACATCATCGTCCCCGGCGAAGGGCGCGCGGCTGGCCGACGAGCAGGAGCTCGCGTTCAAGCACGTGCTGATCCGCGACGTCGCCTACGCGATGCTGCCGAAGGCGGTGCGCGCGCGCAAGCACTTCGAGGTCGGCATGTTCATCGAACGAGCGCGCCGGCGAGCGCCGGCACGAGGTCGTCGCGCTGCTGGCCGAGCACTACGGCCGCGCCGCCACGCTCGGCGAGGAGGTGCACCTCGACCCGAGCGAGCTGGCTCCGCTGCGCAGCAAGGCGCTGCAGTTCCTCGAGGCGGCCGGCGACGCGGCGAGCGCCCTGTACTCCAACCAGGAGGCGCTGGCCCACTACGAGCTCGCCGCCGCCGCTCGGCGACGGGCGACCGCGCCCAGCAGGCGCGCATGCGCGAGAAGCAGGGCGACCTGGCGCTGCGGCTGGGTCGGGTCGACGCCGCGATCGAGGTGTGGGAGCAGGACGCTCGAGTACCACGCCGAGCGAGGAGGATCTCGAGCACGTCGCCGAGCTGCACCGCAAGATCGGCGCGGCGCTGGCGCACAAGGGCGAGCGCACGGAGGCGATCCAGCATCACCAGCAGGGGATCAACCTGATCAAGGACGGCCCGCCGTCGCTCGCGCTGGTGCGGCTGTATGAGGAGGCCGCC
Source organism: uncultured Solirubrobacteraceae bacterium (assembly GCA_963730575.1). Classification (GTDB taxonomy): domain Bacteria; phylum Actinomycetota; class Thermoleophilia; order Solirubrobacterales; family Solirubrobacteraceae; genus Palsa-744. The sequence goes on along the minus strand of CAVSSG010000002.1, from coordinate 6,582 downwards.
TGGCTGTACATGCAGGTCGGCGACAACATGCTCGCCATCTACGCCTCCGAGAAGGCGCTGCGGCTGGCCGAGCGTCTCGGCGAGGTGCGTGCCGCGAGCCGCGCCCACGGGATCTTCGGTCGCGTGTTCGGCCGCATCGGCGACACGGCCAAGGCGCGCGAGAACCTCGAGCGGGCGATCGAGCTCGCCCAGCGACTCCGACGAGAACGAGACCGTGCTCGCGATGCTCGCGCTCGGCCACCACCTCGAGAACGCCGAGGGCGACTACGCGGCGGCCGAGCGCTCCTACGTCGAGGCGCTCGCGCTGGCCCAACGCATCGGCGACGTGCCCGCGCAGATCGAGCTGCACGCCGCGCTCGCGCAGCTCGCCTTCTACCGCTGTGACTGGGAGCAGGTCGGCGCGCTCGAACGACGTCAGCGCCGAGCTCGCCGAACGCGAGGGCCTGGTCGGCAAGCTGTGCCTGCCCTACACGCTGCGGGGGCTGCTGCGCTGGCGCGACGGCGACTGGGATGCCTCGGCGCAGCTGTTCCGTCGCGCCCGCGAGCTCGCCGAGCAGGTCGGCTGGTCGGAGGTCGCGTTCAACGCGCTGCTCGGGCTCGCGGTCACCCAGCGCGACCGTGGCGAGCTCGCCGACGCGGAGGCCACGGTCGCGCAGGCGCTCGAGGTGTGCGAGCGCGCCGGCCTGATCGGGCAGTCGATCCAGGCAACCTCGATGCGCGCGCTGCTGCTCGCGCTGCTCGGCGAGGACGGCTCGCGCGGCAGGCGGCCGCAGAGCAGGCCGCCGAGCTGGCCAAGCGCGTCCACTACCCGCTCGGCGAAGCGGCCGTGCTCGAGGCGCGTGGGATGACCGGCGAGCTGCCCGAAGCGCTCGAGCTGCTGCGCGCGGGCAGCGCGGCGTGGGAGCAGCTCGGCCGCCCGCTCGACGCGGCCCGCTGCGAGCTCCTGCTGGGCGAGCGCCTGCGCCGGGCACGACCCGGCCGCGGCCGACGAGGCGCTCGCGAAGGCCGCGGCGGCGTACGAGCGACTCGGCGTCAGGCACCTCGCCGCGCGGGCCCGCGAGCTGATGGTCGCCTGAGCCCGTAGGCCGTCGACTCAGGTTGTCCGAATGATGAGCACCGAGCAGGGCGCGTGGTGTGAGACCTTGTTAGGGACCGAGCCGAGCAGGAAGCGCTTGGCTCCGGTCATGCCCTTGTTGCCCACGACCACCAGATCCGCCCCGAGCTCCTCGGCGACGTCGAGGATCGCGTCGGAAGGGTCACCCTGCCGCGCATGCGTGTTCGCGGGCACACCCGCATCCCGCGCGATGTCCGCCGCCTGCGAGAGTGACGCCTCCACCTCCTGGCGCGGGTTGATCGCCCATTGCACATCCTCGGGGGCATCACGCCTCTCCCCACGCAGCCGTTTCTCTGGCACCGGCGCGTATGCGCTCACGAGCTCCAACGTCGCCCCCACCGCCTTGGCCATGTCAACCGCCTGGCGCACCGCCTCAGTGGCGGTGTCAGAACCATCCGTCCCAACGACGATCGAATCGAACATAATCTCCCCTTGCCGAAGCTCCGATGCCAGCCCCTTCAGCCGACGGGCCCGATGATACCCCCGCTGGCCCTCGCGGAGCCCGGCAGCACCCACGACGGATGCTCCCGCCGCGCGCTGCGGATCGAGCCGCTCGTCGTGGCGACCATAGCCGTTGGCCTACTGCTGGCCGGTTGCGGCGGCTCGGAGGGCGTCGCCCGGACGAAGGGCCCAACGGGCGACGAACGGGCGGGCGGGCTCTCGACGACGGTGGGCGCGACCGTGCGCTCGCCCGGCCTGACGGTCACCCTTTCGGCTGCGCCCGCGCGCTTCAAGGCCGGCTCCCCGGTCCTGTTCAGCGCCAGCGCCTATGAGCGCGATGCTCGCGGTGCCCTGGGCTACCAGTTCCTCTACGGCGACGGGACGAGCGCCCCTCCGGTCGCGGTGCCCCTATTCTGCCTCGCCGGCGGGGGCCGTCCCTTCCACGAGCGCTGGCGGTTCACACACCGCTACCGCAAACCCGGCAGGTTCACCGCGTCGCTGACCGTCCATGCGAACTGCTCGGGCGACCGCGCGCGCGCAACCGTGACGCTGCTCAGCCTGCACGGGTGAGATGCGCGCACGGAGCTTGCGGTCCGGCGCACGGCCGGACGGCTCAGCTGTGGCGGACGCCGGCAAGCGCCTGCGTGAGCGACTGTTCATCCTGGGGCCCACGCAACACGGCGCGGATGCGCCCCTGGCCGTCGATGACGAACGTGGTCGGCAGACCCGTCAGGTGGTAGTCGTTTCCGACGGTCCCTTCGGCGTCGCGCAAGTTGGGGAACGTCCACGAGTAACGCCTGATGAACGCTCGCGCTCCGGCGAGCCCGTCGCTCCAGTCCACGCCGACGAGCCGGCCCCGCCCGGCGCTACTGCGGGAGAAGCGCTCGAGCGCGGGGGCCTCACGTGAGCAGGGTCCGCACCAGCTCGCCCAGAAGACCACGAGCGCGGGGCCGCCCGCGCTCTCCGAGAGCAGACTCGAGAGCGTCGCCGGCGGACCGGCGAGACGCTCGCGCGGAAGCGCGGGCGCCGGCGGCCCGCCGGTGGACGAGCCGTGCGGGGCGAGCCCGAACACGATCAGCGCAACGAGCGCGGCGCCGGCCGCGATCCAACCCAGAGCTCGCAGGCGCCGAGCCATCGCGAAACGATCAGTGGGCGGCCAGAATGGGCACGTCGTGAGCTATTTCCGATGGCTGGAAGCTCGCGGCGTAGATCGTTACCCGCTTGCCCGAGCCGGTGATTCCGTAGACGAGGCCCGAGTGGTTGACGAACTGGGGCTGCTGGGCGTCCTGTTCGGAGCCCACCCCCCACGCTTTCCACACCCGGGCGAGCTGCGGAGCGGAGCCGATCAGGTACTGCATGCGGCCGGTCATCTCATGGCGAGCCAGGAAGGCGGCGACGGCCTTGGGCGTGTCCCCCCGTGGGTCCACCGAGACCGCGATGATCTGCGCTTTGGCGGCCACCGCCGGGCCCATCAGGTTCTGTGCGACGCGGAGGTTGGAGGTGATCAGGGGACAGATGTCGGGACAGTTCGTGTACAGGAAGGTCACGAGCACCGCCTTGCCCCGGTAGGAGGCGATGTTGACGGGCTGGCCCAGGTAGTTGCGCAGGGCCAGCGGCGGGGCCGGCTCGACCGGCGTCAGCAGTCCCGAGGCGTCGTAGTCTGCCGCCCCGGCGCGGGCCCTGCGGCCTGCTGGGCGGAGGAGCCCCCGACCGTGAGCACCGCGACGCCGCCCGCGATCACAACGAGCACGAGAGAGCGCGATCAGCACGCGAAAGTCGAGACCTTTTTTGCGCATCCAGATCGAACTTAGCAACGCCTCTCGCGGCGCGCGCCCGTCGGCCGTCGGCACGAAACCTCGCGCACCTTCCTCTGTAACGCAAATTGCAGAGAAATCTGTTAGTTTGCCTTCCGTTCGTGCCGAGTCCTGGGCCTCAAGGGGTCCAGGAGCGGGGGACCCAATGCAGCCAAAGAGCTGTGGGGGCGAATCGCCACAGTGTGTGGCGTAGCGTAGAAGTTACGCGAGCCCGACAGCTAACCCCGTAGGCGCCAAGCAATGGAGAAAGGACGCCTAGCATGTCGGGATTCCCGCGTGATCTTGCTGTGCTCGACCCCTGGGAAGCCTCATTTCTCGAGCGCTCACCGGGCACGCCGTGCCCGTGCACCGCCGCAAGCGTGCGCGCAGGCTCACACCGCAGGCGACTTCCAGGTGCCTCGTTGGCCGCGCTGGTGGACACGCGCAGTCAGACTGCTGGTCGGCGCGATCTGGCCCAGGAGCAACTCTGGGAGCTGTCGCTCGGCCGCTCGCCAGGCGCGCAGCGCGCCGCGGACCTCGATTCGTCCCGGCGAGCTCGCGCGCCAAGCGCATCTCCCTGGGGACGCTGGCGGCACTCACGGTGGGGCCGACCGCCAGCCTGGCCGACGGGCAGGCCACGGCCCGCCAAGCCGGCCCAACCCCGAGCCGCCGACCACGACCGAACACTCCATCGTGCTCAGCGTCGGTGGCGAAGGCAGGCAGGTGCGAGCTGCTCCAACGGGCCCTCGGCGGCATCAAAGTCGACGGCATCTTCGGCCCGGAAACCGAAGGCGCCGTGCGCGCCTTCCAGGCGAGCCGCGGCCTGCAGGTCGACGGTATCGTCGGCCCGATCACAAGCGCCGCGCTGCGCGGCCCGAGTCCGCGCCAGCAGGCGCTCGGCGGCGAACATCCCGACGTACCGCGCCCCGGCGAACCGTCACTCACGGGACCGACGAGGCGGGCGCGAGGCCGTCGTTCTCCGGCGCGGGCGAAACCGAGCCTCCCCGGCGTGGCTCCGGTGAACCCGAAGCGATCAAAGGACGCGGTGGCGCAGCTGCAGAGCGCGCTCCACGTCCCACGTCGACGGCGAATTCGGGCCGGAAACCGAGGCGGCCGTGCGCCGGCTTCAGGCCCGCCATGGGCTGAGCGTGGACGGCGTGGTCGGCCCGGCGACGTGGAGCGTGATCGGCGTACACGGCGGGGAAACCTGACGCCGCCTGCCGTCTGCGCTCGCCGGGCGCTCGACGGGTCAGGCGAGCAGCAGGCCACGAGCGGCGCGGAAGGGAGCGAAGCCGGCGCGGTCAGGCGTCTGCAGTCGGCCCTACGCCTCCCGTGGATGGCGGATTCGGTCCTGCGACCGAGGCGGCTGTCCGCCGGCTGCAGGCCCGCCATGGGCTGAGCATCAACGGCGTGGTCGGCCCGGCGACGTGGAGCCTGATCGGCATACACGGCCAGCAAGACCTGACGCCGCCTGCGTCTGCCATGCCCGACCCGCGGCGGGACGGTCCACACACCGGCACGCCACGGGCGCCGGAGCGAGCGGCGGCGAGGCGGACGGCGCCGGCGCGGTGCAGCGTCTGCAGTCGGCTCTTCGCCTACCGTGGACGGTGAATTCGGCCCTGCGACCGAGGCGGCGGTCCGCCGGCTGCAGGCCCGCCACGGGCTGCCCGTCGACGGGGTGGTCGGCCCGGCGACGTGGAGCCTCCTGGAGTCACAGCCAGCCCACGCTCGCCCCCCGAGCTCGCGCTCGCACGCCATCGAGCGGCGGCGAAGGGCAGGGCTCGGGCGACGGGTCGACCGTGAGCACGGCAGGCGGTGGCGAAGGTGCCTCCTCGGGCGTCGTGCTCAAGGGTGATCGCGGCCGGGGATGAAATCGCGACGCCGACCGTACGTGTACGGCGGCGGCCACGGCTCGTTCCAGTCGGCCGGCTATGACTGCTCGGGCTCGGTCTCATACGCGCTTCACGGCGCCGGGCCTTTGGCTCCCCCGAGGACTCCACGGGTCTGAGTCATACGGCGAAGCTGGGCCTGGCAAGTGCATCACGATCTACGCCGACTCCGAACACGCCTACATGGTGGTCGACGGCAAACGCTTCGACACGGTCGCCCTGGCAGGAGGCGGGTCCCGGTGGTCCAACTCGACGGCGAGGATGGCGGGAACTCGTGGCCCGACACCCCGCCGGGTTTGTAGTAGCCACAGCGGCGTTACGGTATGATGTATGGTCTCGCGATGGCCGTCTTCGACGGCGGCCATCGCACGCCCGAGTGCCCGTCCCAGGCCGCGCCTAGCCTTTGCTCCCTCCGCTCAAGACAGGCGGGAGGAGACAAGGTGCCATGCTCGCCGGGCGCATACGTTCACGATCGAAGGGCTGCACACGCGACACGTGACCGTCGAGGTCGACGTCCGCCCCGGGCTGCCCGCATTCGCGATCGTCGGTCTCGCCGACACCGCCGTACGTGAGGCGCGCGAGCGCGTTCAGACGGCGATCCTCAACTCCGGCTATGAGTTCCCCGCCAGGCGGATCACCGCCAACCTCGCGCCGGGCGACGTGCCAAAGGCGGGGCCTGGCCTGGATCTCGCGCTCGCGTGCGCGCTGCTCGCGGCCAGCGGGCAGCTTGGGCGGGAGCGGCTGGAGAGCCACGCGTTGTTCGGGGAACTGGCGCTCGATGGCGGCGTGAGGCCGTGCCGAGGCGCGCTGGCAGTGGCGCAGGCGACGCGCGACGCGGGCCTGCACGCTTTGATCCTCGCGGGCCCGCGTGCCCGCGAGGCGAGGCTCATCGAGGGGATCGAGGTGGCCGTGGCCGAACGGCTGCCGCGGCGCGGCGCGCGTGCTCCATGGGCGGCCCCGGCGATCGCCTGCCCGAGCCCACCGGCCGCTGGGCGGACGGGCATACGCCACAAAACACCCCCCGGGACCCGATCTGAGCGAGGTGCGCGGTCAGCACCATGCCGTCAGAGCGCTCGTGGTTGGCGGCAGCCGGTGGACACAACAGCCTGCTGAGCGGACCGCCCGGGACGGGCAAGACGATGCTGGCCCAGCGCATGTCCTCGATTCTCCCGTCGCTGAGCAGGCCCGAGGCGATCGAGGTGACGAGAATCCACAGCATCACGGGCGAGCTCGCGGGCGGGCTGGCGACCGGGCAGCCCTTTCGAGCTCCCCACCACTCGATCACCACGGCGGGACTCGTCGGCGGAGCACGGCGTGGACGGCTCGGCGAGGTCGTGCTGGCGCA
>CAVSSG010000001.1:0-298155 GCA_963730575.1 uncultured Solirubrobacteraceae bacterium | reverse complement strand
TCCGCCCGCGCGAGCAAACCCGCTGCCCGAAGGAGCCACACGATGAGCAACGACCCGCTAATCGCGCGTCTGGCGGCGGCCAACCCGGCACCCGACGCGGCAACGCCCGACGACGCCGGGCAGGGAGATCCCGTCGAGGCTCGCGTGATGAGCGTCCTCACACGCGGCCCCGCGCTGGGCGAGCGCACCCTCCGATCGGGCCGGCGCCGGTGGCGGGCGCACCCGATCGCAGCCGTGCTCGTGAGCTTGGTGATCTGCGCCTCCGCGGCCGCAGCGGTCGTGTCGCTGACCGGCAGCGGCTCACAGCCACTCACCGGAGAGGTCCCTGGCGCACCCGGCGCCACACGCACGCTATTGGGTCCGCCGCGGTCGGTCTCGGGAGACTCCTACCGGATCGCGGTGACACCTGACCTGCAGGCCGGCGACAGCGGGTGGTGCACCAGCATCGTCTACAGCACCCATGGCAGGCTCGCCGACGGGACCGGGACCTGTCAGACGGGCGGCGGCTACCCGACAGCCGCGCGGCCGCTGTTCGGAGCCAACTACCCCAAGACCTCGGGGAGCGGGAGCACGGTCGGGTTCGTCCTCGCCGGGCCAGGCGTGAGCGCCGTGCGGGTCGGCTCGAGCACGATCCTGACCAAGCCCCTTCCCGGGCTGCCGAGAGGAGACGAGGCGGCCGTGTTCTTCCTGGCCAGCAACTCGCCGCCGGTTATGATCCCGCCCGTCGGGACCGCCTTTCCCTACACGAGTCTCAAGGCCCAAGAACACTCGGTGGCCGAAGGCGATGAACATCCTCGCCTCGTGCACGCCACCCCGCTGCTCGCGATCGACCGTGCCGGAGACGTGATCCGCTACGGGCCTGCCGCGTCCGCACCAAGAACGGTGCGGACCTGGTACCGCCACGCCAGCCGATCCCTACGGCTGCACGGCATCAGCGACCATCCACTCCCAGGAGCCTGCGAGCTGACACAGCGAGGCCTGCCCGCGCTGACCGCCGAGTTCGGGCGCACCCTCGAACGCATCACCCCACCCGCAAACATCGAAGGCCAGGCCTTCACGTCCTGCATCAACACGTTCTACAGCCTGCACGGCAGGCTGCTCCAAGTCGCCGTGCTGCTCGACGCGCACGAACCCGGACGGACACTCACACCGATCCCCGGCGCGCAACCCGTCCCCGGACACCCCGACATCGTCAACGTCCCCCTCCCCGCCCTCCCCGGTGCGATCACCGCACGCCGCGAAGGCAACGCCTGGATCGTCCTCCAGAGCATCCTGCCAAGCCCCCACGGCATACGCCAGCGCCTCCAGGTCCTACAAGCGCTTCACATCAGCACACTGACGCCGTGAGCCGCCTGACACCCGCTACGACGGGCGCCCGTGATCGTGGTGTGCGCTCGGTGGCATCGACACAGCTCGTCAGCCAGAAGATGTCCTCGCTCGACGGAGCTGCTGAGTGAGGGCGGCAGGGCGCCTGCCTGCTGTAACGCTCGGGCGGTAGCCGGCCATTATGGGGGGATGAGTCCGCGTGAGCGCTTCGAGCTGATCTATGCCCGTCACGCACCGGCCGTGAAGGCCTACGTCATGCGGCGGGCACACGCATCGGTCGCCGATGATGTCGTCGCCGACGTCTTTACGGTGTGCTGGCGCCGGCTCGAGGACGTGCCCGCGGATCCTCTGCCATGGCTTATCGGCGTGCCGCCCGCGTGCTCAGCACCCACCGGCGCAGCGAGACCCGCCGTATGCGACTGGGACATCGCCTGGCCACGCCGAGCCCATCGCGGCCCTGGAGCCGCCGGCGCTGAGCATCCAACCCTCGGGGCCGTCCTCGCGGGATGCGCAACAGCGACCGGGAGCTGCTCCTGCTGATCGCCTGGGACGGTTTGTCACCGACGCAGGCCGCGGCGGTCCTCGGGATAGCGCCCGTGACCGTTCGCGTCCGGCTGCACCGGGCGCGGACCCGGCTCAGGATCGCACTTGCCCAGCCAGACACCGACGCCGAGAGCCGATCGGAACTATCGATGGAGGCATCCCCATGACCACTGACCCTCTCACGCTGCTCGCCGCTGCCAACCCGGTCGCGAAGCTCCCCGGTCGCCCCCGTCGAGAGCCTCACATGCCTGCGAGAGAGCCCTCCGGCTGGGGCTCAAAGCCTCGTCGACGCTCGCGGAGACTCGCCGCGGGCGCCGCCGCCGTCGCCGGCGTCCTTGCGGGCTCGCGGGGCTCGTGCTCTCCACGGGCTCCTCCGGCCCCGGGGTGAACGTCGCCGCCGCGGCGTACGCGGCTACGTCCGCCGGGGACGGTGTGATCGAAGCTGAATTTGCGATCCGCTCCTTTCTCCGGGCGGCCGCTCAGCCGGCGCTACGCCATCGTGAATGGCTTGACGCCGCAACCGGCAGGCGTCGCGAGCAGACCATCGGCCCTGGCGAAAAGGTCCAGACAGAACTCGCGCTCTCCCCCGGCTGGACAGAAATCTGGTCGACCGGGCCGACCGCAGCAGGAACGATATTCCGCTTCAAGGACCAGACACGAGCCGAAAAGACCCTCAAACCCAACGGCCTCGAGTTCTACCGCCAGCTCTATCAGGGAGGCGCCATCAAACTCGTCGGGCGACAAGCGCTCGACGGACGGCTGCTATGGAAGCTCGAAGGTGATGTCGGGTTCACCCAAAGGCGCCGCGGCGCTCGCCTGCAGCCCGTCTTCGGTGAGGTCATCCTTGTCGACCCCATCACGTACCTGCCGGTCATCGAGCGCCAGGTGGACCTGACGCGCGCCGGACACCCGGCGATTCTCGAAACGCGCCTCATCCATTACCGGCGCGTCCCGCAGGGCCCGACAGCGAAGCGTCTGGTCCTCCTGAGCGCCGCCCACCGTGGGGCGCCCACCATAAGCAGCCGTGTGTTCGTGCCGTTGCACGTCGCGCGAGCGCAAGCCGAACGGCGACTTGGCGGCCCGTCACGAAGGTCAACGCCGCAGACGCCACAGGCCGCACCGCGCTCGCGTCGGCCATCTCTGCGTCGCCGCGGATCCCGCAGGCGGCGCTGCCTTGGGGCATGCGAACGCTCGAGACGACCACCGGGCTCGCCTGCATCCAGATCGGCCGGATGGCATCCGGGCAGCTCGGCGTCCTTGGACAAGACGGAGCCTTCTCAAACGACGGGCGCTTTCACCCACTGGCGCCGCAGGCCATCGAGAACCCTGCCGACTGCGGCCCGCCGCACGCACCGGGCCGGTCGCGGCTCGCCGCGGGCGCTTCGGGCGGGACGGGGCCCTAGTGTCAGCTCCCAGGGTGTTCCCGCCAGCGGCTCCCGCTCGGCTGCTCGCCCCCCGGAGATCAAGAAGCGCACCCCAACCCGCCGATCTGCCCCGAAAACGACGAGCGCGCCATCTTCACCGGGACGCTCGGCCCATCCGCCAGGAGCATCACCTACACGACGCCCGAAGGCCAACTGCACACGATCAAACTCGGACGCCGACGGCGCCTATCTCATCGTCGCGCGCGCCAACCCAAGGCTCGACCAGGGCGGAGCGAACGTCTCCGGCCCCGCTGCCCCCACCCGGCGACGGCCAGCCGATCCAACGCATCACCTATGACAACGGCAGCGAATGCAAACTCGAAGGGACGAAGGAGACCGACAACGCGGGCCGGCCGTGCACAGCCTCCTAGCCCGACACCGCGCGCTCCCGGCCCCGGCGAGCACGCCCGCCTAGTCGGCGCGCTGGGCGATCAGCGTCTGCGCCCAGTTGATGGCGGACGCCGCCCAACGCAACGCCTGCCCGCGGTCCAGACAGGCGGCATGATTTGTGCCGTAGCGCATGTGCACGCCGTACGGAGCCAAGCCCTCCACACCAGCGAGTTCCGCCGGGACGTCAAGCCCATTCGTCTCACACAGCTCCAGCAGACCATCAAGATCGTGAGTGTGCGGGAACTCGACATCCCGTGGATGCAAGCGCAGCCTTCAGCGCCTTCTCGACGGCCTGCTGGCAATGGAACCCGAGGATCGAATCGGCAACGCCTTGCACAGGCAGCAGCGATCTCGCTGCGAACTCATCGTCGCGCGCGAGCCCCAAGCAGCAACTCGGGGAGATCAGCGGAGCCGGACATCAGGCAGCCAGGGGTCGGCCCTCAGAGAGCGCCGAGTGGATCAAGCTCCCGCGAACCTCGCGCCACTCTTCCGCTTCCTGCTCGCTCACGACAACGACGTCAGCGAACAGCCCAAGGCCGCGCAGCGTCCTACGAAGACGAACCGACTCCTCGACCGGGTCGTCCACCGATGGCTCGACGACCAGGAAGTCGAGATCGCTTCCGGGTCCCGCGTCTCCGCGCGCATGGGAGCCGAACAGGATCACCCGCGCCTGTGGCGCCGCAGCAGACAGGCGGCGGGCCGCCTCGGCTATGACGTCTCGTCGAACATGGGGTTACGGTAGCGCCAGGGTCAGACCCGCAGCGGCCCGCGCCCGAGGGCGCGGGCCTTGCCGGCGATCAGGCTGCCACCGGCTCCTTCCCCTTGCAGGCAGGTTTGGCCGGCTCGGACTCGTCGGCCGGACGGGGGGCGGTCAGGAACTCGACATTGCCCACGACCGTGTAGTCGTGGCGTTTGGTTTCCTCGCTGTCCCACTCGCCGTACTCGATGCGTCCGTCCACGGCAACGAGCCAGCCCTTTTCGAGGTACTCGGCGGCGGCCTCGCCGCGGCTGCCGAAAACGCTCACGTTGATGTAGCCGACCTCGCGACCACGGCCCATGCCGTCGACGGCCAGTCGCAATTCGCAGACAGTCGTGCCGGAGGGCAGAGCCTTCAGCTCGGGGTCCTTGGTCAGACGGCCTGTGCAGATGAGCTTGTTGATGTTCATTGCGTCGTCTCCTTCGGTTGGTTGGTGGGAGTGACGCAGCCCAAAACGACGCCGACCGGCGAGCGGAACCGAAAGCCCGAAGGGGCGCAGGGAACCCCCTCGCGGGGGTTGCAGCGCCAGCCGGCGGCGGCGAACATGGGGCAAGACACGTAGACACTCACCAACCCAGGAGGCAGAGCGAACACATAGATGCGCACCGGGGAGCTTCGGTGCTCAAGCCTCGGGCACGAACTCCCAGCCGTGGCGCACAGCTGAGGCGAGGGCGCCACGAAGATCGATCTTGCTGTCCGCTGTCGGCACGCCTGCCTCCAGAAAGAACTGCTCCATCCCCGCAGGACTGAACAGCACGATCCGCCGGCCGGACCGTGCACCGATGTTCGTGCTCGAATGGATCGCACCCTTGTCCACATGGACGGTCTCTCCGGCCGAGAGGCGCGACCGCTCGCCGTCGATCTCGATCACGAAGTCGCCCTCGACAATGTGGATCGTCTCTGCCTCGTTGCTGTGGCGGTGAGGCGGTAATGACCAAGCCACCGGCGGTTCATCCACGAGCAGACAGAATGCGCCGCGGGTGTCCTCGGAACAGAGGTGGATCTCGGTCCGAACGCCTCCGGGCATCCACACGACGGGAATATCGAGTTTGGGACATTGGGGGTCACGGTAGCTTGCGCGCGGAGATTTGTTTCGTCATGCAGCCGAAGACCGGCACGAACATATGTTCGTCCGCAGCCTGTGCGAGAGTCTGCAGGTGCTGACCAACCCATCCCGAACTCCTCGGCATGGCCGACCGTAGCCGCATCGAGTGGACGGAGGCGACCTGGAACCCCGTCACCGGCTGCGACGAAGGTCTCGCCCGGCTGCGCCCACTGCTACGCGGAGACCTTCGCTGAGCGCTGGCGCGGTGTGCCCGGCCATCCCTACGAGCAGGGCTTTGAGCTGCGGCTCTGGCCGGAGCGGCTTGAGCTGCCGCTGCGCTGGCGCCGCCCGCGGGTCGTCTTCGTGAACTCGATGAGCGACCTCTTCCACGAGGCATCCCCGACGAGTTCGTCGCCGACGTGTTCGACGTCATGGTTCGCGCAGACAACACACCTTCCAGGTGCTGACCAAGCGCCACGAGCGCCTCGCCGAGCTCGCTCCGCAGCTTCCCTGGCCGAGTAACGTATGGATGGGCGTGAGCATCGAGAACCGCCGCTTCGTGCATCGCGCCGACTCCTGCGCGACGTGCCGGCCGCGGTGCGCTTCATCTCCGCCGAGCCGCTGCTCGGACCGCTGGAAGGACTCGACCTCGACGGCATCGACTGGCTGATCGCTGGCGGGGAGTCCGGCCCGCGCCACCGCCGCATCGATCCCGAGTGGGTGCGCGATCTGCGCGACCGCTGCGTGGACGAGGGCGTCGCGTTCTTCTTCAAGCAGTGGGGAGGTCACCGTCCGAAGAGCGGCGGCCGAGAGCTCGCGGGCAGGCAGTGGAACGACATGCCCAAGCCCAAGCGGCGCCGGCACGCGCTCGCCGTCACGTGAAGCGCATCCTCGTGCCGGCTGGGTAGTCGCTCTTTCGGCGCCGCGAAGACTCGACTATCTCGATCCTGCCGGCCTGCTCAAGCGGGCGCAGCGCCCACTGGCGAAGGTGCGGTTTATCCAGGTAGCGTGTCCGGCATAGCGCGAAATCTTCGGCCTCGGCGATGGTGAACACCCGGTCTCCGAACTCAGAGCAGAGCATGTCTCCGAGGATGCTCGTGTCCGGGGGACAACGACCGAGTCATCGCCGAACAACTGTCCTTGCCGCGGAAGCGTCTTGGCCTGCTTGAAGCCCTCGCCGCCGTGTTGGTCCACCTTCCACATGCCGCGCTTCATCTCGCGCAGACCGTCCTTGTGATCGGTCCCGAACAGCAGGTAGTAGTCGTTGCGGCGCTCGGGCTCGACATTGAAGCTCGTCACCCAGTCAAAGTGCTCGCCGAGCCGGTCGCCGAACAACCTGGCCAGCCTTTGCCCCGCCCTCTGACGTGACTGCTCGTCCTTTGCGTCCTCCCACGTCGGCCCGCCGTAGAGCTTGGTCAGCGCCTCGTCGGTGATGCCGGTCGCCAGGAACCGCGCCATGAACGCGGCGGGCAGGTACACCATCACCTCGCTCTTACCGGGCATCCGGCGCTTGAAGTCGGCGATGTGCGAGAACGGGTTGTCAGCGTAGCCGCGCGGGTCTACGAAGGCGAATGTCGGGACCGGCTGGTGGTAGGTGCTCGCGAGATGTGCGATGACCCTCGGGAACTGCTCCTCGTAGCTGCCGTGGATCACGTCCACCACTGCAGCGTTCGTGCCTCGGATATTCCGCGATCTCGGCCTTCAGATGTTGCGGTATTGCTTCTTGTGCTCGATGAAGACGAAGTGCGGCGGATGCTTGAACCGCGCTCGATCGGCGGCCGATCGACCGACGTAGGCATCGAGCATGATCAGCGGCGACCCGCGCTGCCCGTCGCGGTAGCGACCTGCGCTGGCAAACCCGTCCACGAGCGCCACTTGACCGTAGGTGAACCCGAGCTTCGGTAGCCACACATCCATGTAGCGCCGCAGCAGCTCGTGCTTTGCGCGGTGATGCGCATGGTAGATGGGCAGCTTCTCGCGCGGTAGCCGCACCGGAGCGAGATTCGAGTCGAGTTGGGACATATCGGGGCCAACCGTAAGCCCACGGCCGGACTCCTTTGCGATCGAGGCGAGTAGGAGCCCCAAAGGCGCCCCATCAAAGTGTTCTTCGGGGGCGCCTGGGAGCACCTGACGTCCCCGAGAACGGCTAGGCAAGCCAAGAACACGGGTTCTGGGCAGACTGCAAAGCCGCTACCACATTCGTCTCTCACAGGCCGAGAGCGCGGCTGCAGACAGACATTCTCATAATCAGCCTCACCGCTCAACCTGGCGACCAACGGCTCAAGCGACTTCCGGGACCCGTCCTCGATCAAGCCACGCAGATACAGCCCGCCATTCACAAGCTGCACCGGCGATTCACCGCTCCGGCCAACACCTCGCCGGCGAACGCCTCCAAGCGCTCACGCACCACCGATGGACCAGCCAAGATCCCCGAGGAGATCGAGTTTCAGACGAAGCCCGAACTCGGGGTGGGGCTGATAGAGCAGGCTGGTGGCTGGGATGTTCCGAGGGCACCGGTGCTTGGCGATGAGGCATACGGCAAGGACAGCAAGCTGCGTGAGCGTCTTGACCAAGCCGGTTTTGCGTATGTGCTCTCGATCGACGCAGACGCGAGCGTGTTCGCACCCGAGACGGTATTCGCCGTCCCCCCGCGCAAGGAGAAGACCGGCTGGCCGCGGGCCAGGCTGCGCCCGGATCGTGAGCCAGAGCATGTCGCAGAGCTCATTGCTCACGCCGGCGTGATGCTGGGATGTTGCCTTGAGCGCGGCGGAGTCATGGGTTCTGACGTAGCGCGAGCACACGGTTGGCTGCGGCTTCGGCGCTTGGTCGGTCGAGTGCGCCGGTCGGCTAGTGCTTTGGTGATCGCGTTGAGGACCGTCAGCGCCCTCGGCGGGACTGTTTTCCACGACCTCATGCGCTGAGCAGAGGATCAGGTCTGCGCCAGCGCGGGCCGCGAGCAAGCCGCGCTGCGCGACGTCTCCGTAGCCAGCGAGCGCGCCAGCGCCGATCCCGTCCGTGATGGTCACCCCGCGGAATCCGAGTCGCCCGCGTAGCTCCCCTTCGATCACATTCGGCGAGAGCCCCGCGGGGAAGCGCGGATCAAGGGCCGGGTAGGTGGCCCAGGAGGTCATCACCAGGCGGACGTCGGCGGCGATCGCAGTCTCGTACGGGAGCTCGTCAACAGTGCGCAGTTCACTGAGCGGGACGTCGAGTTCGACAGGAGCTTCGTCGGTGTTCTGCGACGCGCCGGCGGCTCCCAGCCCGGGAAAGTGCTTGGCGGTCGCCGCAACTCCGGTCTGCTGCTGGGCGGTGATGAACGCGCCGCCGAGTTCCGCGACGAGACCCGGGTTCATGCCGTAGGAGCGCTGGTAGCTGTCGATGAAGTCGCCGGGCTGGCGGAACACGTCGAGGACGGGTGCGAGGTTGACGTTGATGCCCACGCCGGCGAGGTTGAGTCCGCTCCCCGCCCCGATTCGGCGGCAAGAACACTGCGCGTCGGGACTTGCGCCGATCTGCTTCTCGGAGAGCTCGGGGGCCCCCGGCAAGCGCCGCACAAGTCCGCCCTCCTGGTCGGTCATGATCAGAAGCGGAGCGTGAACGACGCTTGCCGCCGACGCCCGCTGCAGCTCGGCAACCGCCGAACGAGTCTCCTCGGGGGTGCCGATGTTCGGAGCGAACAGGATCACGCCGGCCGCTTCGCCCGCGTCGGATCAATGCGAGCAGTGATTGGGGCGGCACCAGGCCGGAATACGCATAGATGATGCGCTGGCCGGCCAGCTGGGAGAGGGAGAGCCGCTGCACCAGCGAAACCTGGACGTGGCGCTGGGCGGGCCGGGTAGACGGCGGCGTCGGTCGTGCTGCCCGCGTGGACGCGCGAGTGCCGCTAGAGGTATGCGTCGCGACGATGAGAGCAGCGGCAACCGCGACCAGCGCAACGGCGAGTGTCGCCCACGTTCTCAGCCGCACGGGCGCGGAGTCAGGGCGGCCTTCTCAATACGCCACGAGCCGGATTCTTCGGTCATCTGGTATGAGCCCGACCAGACGCGGCAACCGAACTGTTCATCGTGGGTGACGAGGGAGACGACGTTGACCGTCGCGCTCCCTGAGCCCGAGCTTTCGCCGAGCTGCCCGTGGAATTCGACGTGCTGGATGCCGGCCCGCTGCTCGCTTGAGATGAATTCGGATTCGCTGAGGCCGCTTGCGCCCGGGAGCTAGGTAGGTGTACGCGCCGCTGTAGTTGTGAGCGCCGATGTCGTCCCAGTAGCGTTCCAGCGCTTCCAGCGGGGGTTGACTCGCACTGGACGGAGTCGTCGCGGTTTCGGTCGACGTCGTTGGGGATGTTTCGGTTGTGCTGGAGGGCGTGGTCGCTGATGGTTGCTCGCCGGCGTTGTGGCCGTTTCGCTCGCGAGAGCGGTCTTGCGGAGACCGATGTTCGATACCGCGATCACCACGCCGATGGCGATCAGGAGGCGACAAAGCCGATGCCAGCGCTGTGCCGGCTCCTCGACGATCGCCTGTCGCCGCTCGCTGCTTCGCTGCCCGCCCTCTCAGGTCCGACGATCATCACTGCGAGCGTGAGAAGGATGAAGGCAGTTCCCGCGCCGAGGGCCAGGTAGATCCCCCAGCCGGGATGGACGAGGCGCACATGCTGCCCGAAGAAGTCCGCTCGTCCCTATCCCGCTCAGTTTGTGCAGGTCGACGCCAGCGATTGCCGCGCCGATAGCGCCGAAGAGCATCGCGGCGATGCCGGGCCCGACGCCGTTGCGGCGTGTTCTCGCCCAGAGCGCGAGAAGCCCGGCAACGGATGCCCCGAGGACCACCAGACCATCTTCGCCGCTGTCCCGGCGATCGAGATGAATCCCAGAGCGGTCGCCCATGTGCCCACCGCACCAATTCCCATGCCGATGCAGGCCAGCACTGCGCCCCAGAAGACCCAGGGCTGTTCGGCGAGCCGCCTGGAATTTGGCGGACTGGGGCCCCTGCGTGCCAGTCGGCGTGTTGACCTGCGAACCGGGCGGCGGCACCGTCGGCGGCGAGGAGGACCATCCCGTGCCGTCCCAATAGCGCAGTACGCCGGGATCGTCAGGATCCTGATACCAGCCGGGAGGCGCAGGAGGAGCGTCGCCTGTCACGCCATTCCTCCTTGATTGCGAGTCATATCGCCCACCCCTAGCTCCTCCGATCACACAGTACATCGCGGCCTGCGCGGCTGCCGAGCATCGAACACGGCGCCGCACTGCCAACCGATCGGCGCGAGGTCCGGGCGCTCGCCGCGGCCTGATCCAGGTCAACCTTGCACGTGCAGGGTTCAAGCCCGAATACCGGGCCGTGCGCTCGGACGGGCGCGTGCGCACGCTGCGCAACCGAGCCGAGTTCGTACGCGCGCTTAGTCCCTGCTTAGTCCCAACGGGCCAATCTCTAGTCGGGGCGGCCGGATTTGAACCGGCGACCCCCTGCTCCCAAAGCAGGTGCGCTACCAAGCTGCGCCACGCCCCGTTGCACCTAAGGGTAGAGATCGCCGCGGACAGTTGCACGGATGCGCGCTCCGGCGCTGCTAGGGTCCGCCACCGCCATGGCCGACGTGCAACCACTGCGCGCCCTCCACTACGACCAGTCCGTGGTGGGCCCGCTGGCGGACGTGGTGGCGCCGCCGTATGACGTGATCGACGACGAGCAGCGCGCCGCGCTGATCGCGCGCTCGCCGTTCAACGTCGTCGCCGTCGATCTGCCCCGCGGCGAGCCCGACCCGTACGCGAGCGCGCGCGAACTGTTCGAGAGCTGGCAGCTGCAGGGCGCGCTCGTCGCGCGACCGCGAGCCGGCGGTCTGGGCGCACACGCAGGACTACACCGGCCCCGACGGACAGACGCTCACGCGGCGGGGGTTCTTCTGCCGTGTTCGCATCGAGGAGTACGGCCCCGGGCGCGTTCGCCCGCACGAGCGCACCCACCCCGGCCCCAAGGAGGACAGGCTGCGCCTCACGCGCGCCACGCGCGCGAACATCTCGCCGATCTTCTCGCTCTATTCGGACCCCTCCCACGCGGCCTGGGACGCGCTCTCGCCGGCCACCGGGCAGGCGCCGTGGGGCGAGGTCATCGACTCCGACGGCACGGTCCATCGCCTGTGGCGCGTCTCGGACCCGGAGGCGATCGCGGCCGTGCAGGCCGCCACCGGCGACGGGGAGCTGCTTGATCGCAGACGGCCACCACCGCTACGAGACGATGCAGGCCTACGCCGAGGAGATCGGCGGGGAGGGCGAGCACCGCTACATCCTGATGTGCCTGGTCGCGCTGGAGGACCCCGGCCTGACGGTGTTCCCCACCCATCGTCTCGTCAGAGGGCTCGACGAGGAGCGCCGCCACGCGCTGGCGGAGGCGCTCGAGCGCGAATTTCGAGATCTCCGAGGTTCGCGTCGAGCACATCGCGCCGGCGCCCGCGGAGGGACCGCTTGAGCTCGGCTACGTCAACGGGCGCGACGAGCGGGCTGTTCCGTCTGCGGCTGAAGGACCAGGCGATCGCCGACGCCGCGCTGCCCGGGCGCTCCGAGGCCTACCGCCATCTGGACACCGGCGTGCTGGAGGCGCTGCTCCTGAAGGGTGCGCTCGGGCTCAGTGACGATGACATCTCGCACTTCAACGGCCTGTTCTACGCGCGCGACACCGCCGAGGCGCTCGCGATGGTCCGATCCGGCGAGTACGATGCCGCCTTCCTGATGCGCCCGACTCCGGTCGCCCAGGTCCGCGAGGTCGCGGCGGCGGGCGAGAACATGCCCCCGAAGTCGACCTACTTCTTCCCCAAGCTGCTCACCGGACTGCTGTTCAGCCCTCTGCAATAGCGCCGTCCGGGGAGTATCATGTAATCAGATGTGTATGAGCGGGATCCAGGCCATGTCCATGAGGGGACTGATATGAATCACTCGGAGGGCCGACAAGGATGAGAGCCGACAGCACGACGCGACGACGGAACGTTCAGGCACACCGTGCAGGTGCGCGAGCACCAGCTGACGGTGGACGAGCCGTTGGATCCGGGCGGGCAGGACACGGGCCCGGACCCGCAGGAGCTGCTCGCCGTGAGCCTCGCGTCCTGCACGGCCATCACGATGGAGATGTACGCCGCGCGCAAGGGCTGGGACATCGGCCACGTCGAGGTCGACGTCGAGTACACCCCCGCCGAGCGTGGCTGCCCGACCAAGTTCGAGCTGGTGATGCGACTCGCCGACGACGTGCCCGAGGAGCAGGTTGAGCGTCTGCGGGTGATCGCCGCCAAGTGTCCCGTCCACCGGGTGCTCGACGGCGAGGTCATGTTCCAGGAGCGCGTCGAGCGCGTCAACATGGCCGCCTGAGCGCCCGCCTCGGCAGGCCGCCGATCAGCCCCCGCCCGCGGGTCCGATCCACGCGGCGGTGCTCGTGCCGCTGTTCCTCGATGCCCAGACGGGGAGCCGCACGTCGTCTTCACCAGGCGCCGCGCCGACCTGCGCCGCCACGCCGGGGAGATCTCCTTTCCCGGCGGGCGCCGGGACCCCGAGGACGCCGACCTCGCCGACACGGCCCTGCGCGAGGCCGAGGAGGAGATCGGCCTTGAGCGCGACGGCCGTCAGGCTGCTCGGAGAGCTGCCGCCCACGTCGACGTTCGCGACCAACTACCTGATCCACCCGTTCGTCGGCATGATCCCCGCGGGCCATGCGTTGGCGGGCTCTCCCCGCGAGAGGTCGACGCGGTGCTCGAGCTGCCGCTGCGCGCCCTGGATCAGAGCAGGACGCGCACGCGCCTGGAACGGCGCGGCATCTCCTTCGAGACCGACGCGTACATCCTCGACGAGCACCTCATCTGGGGGGCCACCGCGCGCATCCTCGAGCACCTGCTGGAGCGGCTCGACTCACTCATGCCCGCCCCCGGGATCGACTGACGCTCAGGTCTCGGGGGTCCAGCCGGAGAGGCTCGACAGGGTACCCTCGACCTCGTCCCGTGAGGCCGCAGGGGAGTCCAGGCGGCGGGGCCACAGCGCTCCGCCCAGGATGGCCAGCGAGCCGAGCAGGGCGAGCCAGGCGCCCTCGCGCAGCGAGATCGCGAACAGGTTGCCTTCCACCGCCGGCGGGTAGACGATGCGATAGAGCACGCACACGGTGGCGACCGCGCCGATCAGCGCAAGCGCGCCGCGGTTGACCTCAAAGGACCCCGATGAGCCACCCGCGAGCGCGACCAGCCCGATCAGGAGCGCAAAACCCGCGGCGAGGAGCAGCACCACGTTGAGGTCGTGAAGTACCTGGTGGGCGCTCAGGGCCGCGAACTGGTGGCCCACCAGCCCGCTGAGATCGGCGTGCAGCATGCCCATGTAGCTCTGGAGAGCGGCATTGCCGTACTGCGATGCCGCCTGGTCGCCCGCCTGCTGGGCGAAGGCGACGCCGTTGGCCGTGAAGCTGAGGCCGTACCAGGGAAGGAAAACCGAGACGGCGAGCACGATCGCGCCGAGCGTCGCGAGCGCGGGCCCATATCGGGGGCGTTGGTCGGCCATGGTGGATCATCGGATCAATCGCCGGCCGGCTTGACGCCGACGGGGATTCATCGACCTTCGAGCAGCGCGTCCACGGTGGCGCGAGCTTGCTCGAGCCATGCCGCGGGGTCGTTCGGGTCGGCGCTCAGAACGCCGTCGGGATCGCGTTTCGCTCGCCCGTCCCCCGCACGATCTCGCGCACCGGCGTCGAGAACCTCCGCAGCGACCGTGCCGGCGGCCTCGTAGACGAAGCCGCGCACCGTCGTATCGATGGCTTCACCGAGGAAGAACCGTAGACGTGAGCCGTGCAGGTCGCGCATCTGCGCGGCGTGCCGGTGGCGCCGCCGAGCAGCCAGCAGGCGATCGTGACGTTCTCGAGCGCCCCCCGCAGGGTGGCCAGACGATCGGGCGTGCCGATCCAGCACTCCGCCCCGCTCGCCTCGATCAGCGGCGCGGTGCGCCTCGCGTGCGGGTGGTGGCGCGCACCGCGTGCCCTCGCCGGTCATCTCGGACGCCAGTCGCCTGCCCAGGCAGCCGCC
The DNA here is from genome assembly GCA_963730575.1 of uncultured Solirubrobacteraceae bacterium. Classification (GTDB taxonomy): domain Bacteria; phylum Actinomycetota; class Thermoleophilia; order Solirubrobacterales; family Solirubrobacteraceae; genus Palsa-744. The sequence continues at coordinate 283,642 of CAVSSG010000001.1, read as the reverse complement.
GCCGACGATCAAGATCCGCGCCACGGCGGCCCATCTTATGCGCACGCGTCACCGCGCCCACGCGGTACCTGACGACGGCGGGCCCGCCACGGGATATCCCGTGGCGGAAGCCTCCACTACCATCCGCTGCCGCTATGACCGGCGAACCCACCCCAACCAGCCCGGCGCTCCCGAGGTCCCCGTCCGCCGGCGGGCGGCACCATGAGCGCGCCGGCGGGCGACGTGGTGACGATGGAGAAGATCGTCGCGCTGTGCAAGCGGCGCGGCTTCGTGTTCCCGTCCTCGGAGATCTACGGCGGAGTCGGCTCCACCTACGACTTCGGCCACTACGGCGTGCTGTTGAAGACCAACGTCAAGAACGAGTGGTGGCGCGCGATGCTGCAGGAGCGCGACGACATCGTGGCGATCGACTCGGCCATCCTGCAGCACCCGCGGGTGTGGGAGGCGTCCGGCCACCTGGCGGGCTTCACCGACCCGCTGGTGGACTGCCGCGCCTGCGGCCAGCGCTTCCGCGCCGACCACCTGGCCGAGCTCGCCGTGCGGGCGCAAACCCTCCAAGCATCCGGGCGAGACCGACGGAGTGCGACGCTGACCGAGGCGCGCGACTTCAACCTGATGTTCGAAACGACGATCGGCCCGGTGAAGGAGTCCGGCGCGACCGCCTACCTGCGCCCGGAGACCGCCCAGGGCATCTTCATCAACTTCAAGAACGTGCTGCAGTTCTCGCGCAAGAAACCCCCGTTCGGGATCGCGCAGGTCGGGAAGTCCTTCCGCAACGAGATCACGCCCGGCAACTTCATCTTCAGGACGCGGGAGTTCGAGCAGATGGAGATGGAGTTCTTCGTGCCGCCCGCCGAGGCCCAGAAGTGGTTCGAGCACTGGCTGGCCGAGCGCGAGCGCTGGTATGTGGAGCTGGGCATCCGGCCCGACCACCTGCGCCTGCGCGCGCACGACCCCGACGAGCTCTCCCACTACTCCTCGGGAACCAGCGACGTGGAATACCTGTTCCCGATCGGCTGGTCAGAGCTCGAGGGGATCGCCAACCGCGGCGACTTCGACCTCACCCAGCACGCCGAGTTCTCGGGCGAGAAGCTCGAGTACTTCGACCAGGCCACGGGCGAGCGCTACGTGCCCCACGTGATCGAGCCGGCCGCGGGGGCCGACCGCGCGACGCTCGCCTTCCTCGTGGACTCCTACGAGGAGGAACTGGTCGAGCGCGAGGGCGCCGGCGAGGGCGAGACGCGGACCGTGCTGCGGCTGCATCCGCGCCTGGCGCCGGTCAAGGCCGCGGTGCTGCCGCTGGTGGGCAAGGACGGCCAGCCGGAGCTCGCGCACGAGGTCCATCGCGCGGCTGCGCGAGCGCGTGCAGGCCGAGTACGACGCCGGCGGGGCGATCGGCAGGCGCTACCGCCGCCAGGATGAGATCGGCACGCCGTTCTGCCTGACGATCGACCATCAGAGCATCGAGGACCGCACCGTGACGTTGCGTGATCGGGACTCGCTGGCACAGGAGCGCCTGCCGATCGAGGGCATCGCCGAGGAGATCGAGAGGCGCGTGGACGCGCCGTGGAAGACACCAAAGCTAGGCTGAGAGGGAGAGACATGGACTTCGACCTGACCGACGAGCAGCGCCTGATCAAGGAGACCGCGCGCGAGTTCACCGACAACGAGATCGTGCTGCAGTCGCGCGAAAACGCGCGCAACCACCACTTCGACCTGGACATGGTCAAGAAGGTCGCCGGCCAGGGCTATCTCGGCGCGATCGTCCCGCAGGAGTACGGCGGCGCGGGCCTCGACTACTTCAGCTACGGCCTGGTCGTCGAGGAGATCGGGCGCGGGGACTCGGCGATCCGCACGGTCATCTCGGTGCAGACCTCGCTGGTGTGCTCGGGCATCGTCAAGTTCGGCACCGAGGAGCAGAAGCAGAAGTACCTGCCCAAGCTCTGCTCGGGCGAGTGGCTGGGCTGCTTCGGGCTGACCGAGCCCGACACCGGCTCGGACGCCGCCAACCAGAAGACGCGCGCGAAGAAGACCGACTCCGGCTGGGTGCTCAACGGCGCGAAGATGTGGATCTCGATGGCCAACTACGCGAAGGTGGCGCTGATCTTCGCCCAGACCGACCCGGCGCTCGGACACAAGGGGATCGCCTGCTTCCTGGTGGACACCGACCAGCCCGGCTACTCGCGCGCAGACGATCGAGCACAAGATGGGCCTGCACGCCTCCGACACGGGGTCGATCTCGCTCGAAGACGTGGAGGTCGCAGACGACGACGTGCTCGGCGAGGTCGGCGACGGCTTCAAAATCGCGATGTCCAACCTCGACTCCGGGCGCTACTCGGTCGCGGCCGGCTGCGTGGGCATCTGCCAGGGCTGCCTGGAGGAGTCGGTCAACTACGCCAAGGAGCGCGAGCAGTTCGGGCAGGCCGATCGCGAGCTTCCAGCTCGTGCAGGCGATGATCGCCGACATGGTGCTGAAGACCGACGCCTCGCGGATGCTCGTGTGGCGCGCCGGATGGCTGAAGGACCAGGGCCGCCCGAACACGCTCGAGACCTCGATCGCCAAGCTCCACGCGACCGAGGCGTCGCTTGAGTGCGCGAACCTCGCGATCCAGGTGCACGGCGGCGCCGGCTACGTCGACGACCACCCGGTCGAGCGCTACTTCCGCGACGCGCGCGTGACGACCCTGTACGAGGGCACCTCGCAGATCCAGAAACTGATCATCGGGCGCGCGATGACCGGGATCAACGCGCTCGTGCCGGCCTGAGCGCGGCCGCGTCGGAAGCGATCGGCATGTCCGAGCACGAGCGCCGTGATGGAGGACGAGAGGGCCGGCACGGCCGGCCCGGCCCGCGACGCCGCCGCCGTCATCGGCGTGCTGGGCGCGGGCACGATGGGCGCGGGTATCGCCCAGCTGGCATGCTCGCTCGGGAGCGCAGACGCTGCTGTACGACCCGATCGCGCGAGGCGCTGCAGCGCGGGCTCGCAGAGCGCACGCGACGGGCCTTGCAGAAGGAAGCCGCGCGCGGCCGCCTGACCGAGGCGGAGGCGCGGGCGGCCGCCGAGCGCCTTGCAGCCGGTGGACGACCTGGATGCGCTCGCGCCGTGCGAGCTCGTGATCGAGGCGGCGCCCGAGCGCCTCGAGCTCAAGCACGAGCTCTACGGGCGCTGTCGGAGATCGTCGGCGAGGAGTGCGTGCTCGCGACGAACACCTCCTCGCTGCTGGTGACCGCGATCGCCGCGGCCGCCAGCCACCCCGAGCGGGTGGTGGGGATGCACTTCTTCAACCCGGCGCCGGTGATGCGCCTGCTCGAGGTGGTCGCCGGCGAGCGAGTCCTCGCGAGGAGGCGCTCGCGCTCGCCCGCGCCACCGGCGAGGCGATGGGCAAGACGGTGATCCGACGCCAAGGACGGGCCCGGGCTTCCTCGTGAACCGCTGCAACCGGCCGTTCGGGCTGGAGGCGCTGCGCCTGCTGCAGGAGCGGATCGCCGACATCGAGACGATCGACCGCATCTGCCGGATGGAGGGCGGCTTTCGCATGGGCCCGTTCGAGCTGATGGACCTCGTCGGCGTCGACACGGGCTTTGAGATCTCGAAGAGCTTCTACGAGCAGAGCTTCGGCGAGCCGCGCTGGCGCCCCTCGCTGATCGCCGCCCGCTACGTCGCCGCCGGCCTGCACGGGCGCAAGAGCGGGCGCGGCTACTACGACTACGGCGGGCGAGGCGCGGCCGGCTACCGGCCCGAGGACCCCGCCCCGCTCGACGGCGCGGCCCGCCGGGCCATGGCGAGGGCGTCGTGGTGATCGCCGGAGAGCGGCGTGCTCGCCGATGAGCTGCGCGCCGCGGCGGTGCAGGCCGGCTATGAGGTGCGCTCGCCCCACGCGCCCACCGGCGGCGTGCTGCCGGCGCTGATCGTCGACTGCGACGCGCAGCGCCGGCGCGCGAGCGAACGCCGAGCTCGGCCGCACAGCCCGACCGCCGCGGCGCCGTGCAGCCCCAGGGCGGCGCCCGCCTGCTGCTGTGCGCGAGGGGCTCGCTGGGCGCGCTGGACCCGGGGGGCAGCGCGGTCGGCTTCCACGTGCTTCCGCCCCTGCGAGCAGGCCGAGCTCGTCGAGCTGACCCGCAGCGAGAGCTCCTCGCCGGTGGCGGCGGCGCGCGCCGAGCGCTTCTTTCAGGCGCTCGGCAAGCACGTCGCCTGGGTCGGCGACGCGCCGGGCCTCGTGCTCGGCAGGATCGTCTGCCAGGTGATCAACGAGTCCGCGTTCGCGCTCGGCGAAGGCGTGGGCGAGCGCGACGGACATCGACACCGGGATGGTGCTCGGGCTGAGCCACCCGCGCGGCCCGCTCGAGTGGGCGGACGACGATCGGCCTGGACCACGTGCTGGCGGTGCTCGAGGCGCTGTGCGAGGAGTACCGCGAGGAGCGCTACCGCCCGGCCCCGGCGCTGCGCCGGCTGGCGAACGCCGGGCGGCTCGGACGCGCGGCCGGGGCCGGCTTCTTCGACTACGACGCAGCGAGAGCTGACGGCGGAATCTCACATTCTGCGAGCCGCCGAGCGTTTCAATCAGCGTGAGCGACGAGCTGCCACCCTTCCAGCGCTTCCTCGACGCCCACCGCGACGCCGTGTGGCGGTTCCTGGTCTCCTCGGTCGGCGCCAGCCGAGGCCGAGGACTGCTTCCAGGAGACGTTCATCGCCGCGCTGCGCGCCTACCCGCGGCTGCGCGCGGACTCGAACCTGCGTGCCTGGGTGCTGACGATCGCCCACCGCAAGGCGCTCGACGCCCACCGCGGGCGCGCGCGGCGGGCGCTGCCGGTGGCGGAGCCGGCCGCCGTCGACGAGCGCGCGGCGCCGTCGCCGCCGGCGACGCGATGAGGCCCTGTGGGAGGCCGTCGGCGAGCTGCCCGCGCGCCAGCGCTCGGCGGTCGTGCTGCGCTACGTCGCCGATCTCCCCCACCGCGACATCGCGGCCGCGATCGGCTGCTCGGAGGAGGCGGCCCGGCGCTCGCTGCACGAGGGACTGACGAACTGAGAAAGGTGGTGCCGGCATGAGCGACGTCGCGCGATGAATGAGACCAGGATCGATCGAGGACGCGCTGCGGCGCGGCGCGCGGCGGGCACGGCGCCGGCGACGCACCCGGCCGAGAGCGGGCCGAGCGCCGGCGTGCGCGCGGCCGCGCGGGCCGCCCGGCGCCTCGCCGCCCGCGTCGGCCGCCGAAGGGCTGGCCGACGTGAGCTATGCGACCGCGGACTCGCCGTTCGGCACGCTGCTCGTCGCCGCCACCAGGCGGGGCCTCGTGCGAGCTGGCGTTCCCCGAGGAGGACGTCGACTCCGTGCTCGAACGCCTCGCCCGACGGCATCTCGCCGCGGATCGTCGAGGCGCCGGCGCCGCTCGACCCGGTGCGGCGGGAGCTCGACGAGTACTTCGCCGGGCGCCGGCGCGAGTTCGAGCTCGAGCTCGACTGGACGCTGATCGGCCCGTTCGGGCGCCGGGTGCTGGCGCGTGACCTCCGAGATCCCCTACGGCGGCGTGCTCGAGCTACGGCGAGGTCGCCGCCGACGCCGGCAGCCCGCGCGGCTCGCGCGCGGCCGGCAACGCCCTCGGCTCCAACCCGATCCCGATCGTCATCCCCTGCCATCGCGTGCTGCGCAGCGGCGGCGCGCTCGGCGGCTACGGCGGAGGCCTCGAGCGCAAGCGCTGGCTGCTCGAGCTCGAGGGCGCCATCGCGGCCGGCCGCTAGAGCCGCGGCTCGCGCTGCACCGCGGCCGCGTCGGCGGTCGCGGCCGCTGCTCGGTCGCCGGTGCGCCCACTGCGCCTCGGCCAGGTCGCCGTCGGGCATGCCCGCGGGCGTCGGCACCTCGGGCGTGTCGCGCAGGTACCACTCGGCGTCGAGCGCCGCCTCACAGCCCGAGCCGGCGGCGGTGATCGCCTGCCGGTAGGTGTGGTCGACGAGATCGCCGGCGGCGAACACGCCCGGGCAGTTGGTGCGGGTGGACTTGCCCTCGGTGACCACGTAGCCGTTCTCGTCGAGGTCGATCTGCCCCTTCACGAGCTCCGACTGCGGCTCGTGGCCGATCGCGATGAACGCGCCGGAGACCGGGATCTCGCGCTGCTCGCCGGTCTCGGTGTTGCTCAGCGTCGGCATGGCCCAGCGCGCCGTTCTCGCCCGCGACGAACTCGCTCACGGTGTAGGGCGTCATGAAGCTCGATGTTCTCCTGCGCGCGGGCGCGCTCGAGCATGATCTTCGACGCCCTGAAGTCCGCGCGCCGATGCACGACGGTCACCTTGCGTGGCGAACTTCGACAGGAAGATCGCCTCCTCCATGGCCGAGTCGCCGCCGCCGACGATGATCGTCTCGCGCATCGCGGAAGAAGGCCGCGTCGCAGGTCGCGCAGTAGCTGACGCCGCGGCCGCGCGAGCTCCATCTCGCCCGGGACGCACAGCTTCTTGTGCTCGGCGCCCATCGCCAGGATGACGGTTCGCGCCCTGTGCTCCGAATCCCCGACCCACACGCTGTGCACGCCGCCGGGCTCGCTCGCGAGCTCCACGCGCTCGGCCTGCTCGGTCAGCAGGCGCGCCCCGAAGCGCTCGGCCTGGTCGCGGAACTTCTGCATCATGTCCGGCCCCATCGACGCCGTCGGGGAAGCCGGGGTAGTTCTCGACGTCGGTCGTCTGCTGCAGCAGCCCGCCCCACGCGAATCCCTCGATCACCAGCGGACGAAGATTGGCGCGCGCGGTGTACAGGGCGGCCGTGTAACCGGCCGGACCGCTGCCGATCACGATCACGTTCTCGATGTCGCCCATCTCGCCTCCAATTCTCGCGACTTTCCCGGCCGGGGGTCGCCCGGCCCCTCGCGAGCCCCCTGGACTGCCGGCGCGCCGCGCAAATCCGCCAGGCACACCGCCCGGCGCAGAGGTCACTTTACTTTGTATAGTATAGCGCGCCGTAGCGTGTGACGCGGCTTGCAGTCACGACCCCTGCAGCGCGCCCGCCGGCTCCGCCGGTCCCGGCCGCTGCGACCGGCTCGCCCGATGTCCGCTCGGCGGACGGCCTGCCCTGCTCGCTCGCGCCAACGGGCCACGGTGCGGCGCAGCTGCAGGTAGGCGAGCGATGCCGAGCGGCGTGGGCAGCCAGAAGGAGATCGCGCGATAGGAGAGCACCGCGAGCACCGCCAGGTTGAAGTCCACGCCGAAGGCGGCGAACGCGCCGATCATGCCCCCCTCGACGCCCCCGAGCCCTCCGGGCAGCGGCAGCAGATTGCCGAGCATGCCCACGAAGTAGGCCATCCAGATGACGGTGAACGGCGGCGGCGAGCCGAACGCGTGAAACATCGCCCACAGCACGGCGATGTCAAAGCCCCACCATGCCAGCGCCCCCAGCAGGCCGGGATCGCGTGAGCGGATCAGCTCGATCGCCGTGCGCACGCCGCTCGCCGCCAGCGCGGGCACGGTCACCCCGGCCGCCACCCATTTGGCGAGACGACCCGAGCCCGACGCCCACCGCCACAGGCGCCGCTCGACATCGCCCGGGAGCATCGCCACCGCGCCCGTCGCGGCCAGCAGGATCGCCGCGACGATCGCCGGAACGATCGTGATCGCGAACGAGCCGCCCCCCGGGAACAGGCCGGTGCCGAGTCCGATGCCGTCGATGAGCAGCGAGCCCATGTAGACCGAGTACAGCAACACCAGAAACGCGACCATCCGGCAGGCGACCAGCCGTGGCTCCATGCCTGACCTTCGCAGCGCCCATGCCGTCAGAGCCACTCCTCCGGCGCCGCCGGCGGCGAACAGGCGCGTGGCGGCCAGGCCGGCCATCGTTATCTGATAGCTGGCTCCGCCATCCGATCAGGCTCGGGCCACGCACGAACACCGCGCGGAACAGCACGATGTAGCCGGCGAACGAGCAGAGCTCGAGCACGATGCCCACCGCGATCCACCATTTGTCACCGCGCTCCAGGTGATGCACCGCGGTGCCCACCCCGGCGAGCCTGGGCAGGACGAAGTACAGGAAGGCGACCACCGCGAGGATGAACAGGGTCAGGCCGACGACCCGCCGGCGCGTGAGCGCGACGCGCGGCATCTCCTCCTCGATCGCAGGCTGTGTCGTCCCTGCAGGAGGACCCGCCGCCGGGCCCGGGGGCCGTTGGCGGGCGTCGTCCCGCACGGCGCGCGCACCGGCCTGCGTCTCGCCCACGCCGGCCTGCGTCTCGCCAGTGCCGGCCTGGGGCTGGCCCGCGCCTCGCTGCGCCTCGACGACCTCGACCTGCGCGTCGGGGGTTCCACATGCCGTCTCGTGGCGCTCTTGCCGGGTCACGTTCTCGGCCACGCGATGCTCACCTCGTCTCCTGGGCGATCGCCTCGAGAGCCGCGATACCGCGACCCACTCGCCGCACGAGCGGACCGGCGCGGGGCTCGAGCCGGCGCACCGCGCCCGCCAGCGCCGCCCCGGCCAGCAGATCGACGAGATAGTGCTCGCCCAGGTAGACGAGCGCGAAGCCGAGCGTTGCGGCGTAGGCGAACCCGAGCGCGCCCGCGACGGGTCCCACCTCGGCGAGCAGAAGCGCGGCCATCACGGATGTGGCGAAGTGCAGCGAGGGCATCGCGGCCAGGGGATTGCCTCCGAACACACTGTAGAGCGAGCCCCAGCCGTCCTGCCAGAACAGCTCCCCGTACTCGACCATCATCCGCCTCACCTGCGGCTTGCCGTCGCCCTCCTCATCCCGCAGGCTCGCCGCGTACCACGGCGGCGCGGTCGGCAGCCAGCCAGTAGAAGCTCGCGCCGATGTCGAACACCGCGTATGTCATGACGGCCGCGCGCGGGAAGCCGCGAGGGCGACTGACGAGGATGTACACGAGCGAGCCGTGCGGCACGATGAACCACATCCAGTGCGCCCATACCAGCACGCGATCAAGGACATCCCATTCGATGCCCTGGGGCCCTTCGTGGGCGAGCGCTCGCTGCAGGCGCAGGGATGGCAGCTCGCCCAGGCCGAGCGCACGGTCGGCAAGGATCGGGTAGTCGACGTGCACTCGTCGGCGCTGTGCGTCGGGATCGTCGTGAGGCGCCTTGTAGGCGGCCATGTAAGCCCACATCTGCAGACCGCATGCGGCCACGTCGCGCGCCCGCGAGCGGCGAACCGCGATGCACAGACCGACGGGCGCGGCGAACGCGACCGTCTGCATCACGATCGGCGGGGCATTGACCCGCTTGCGCACCAGCGGCGCGAGCGCTCCCGCCGCGACCACCCCCCACGCGGTTGCTCTGAGGACCGCCCCCCCCACGCTCGACCGCCGCACCGCAGGGCAATATATCGGCCACCGGCGCGCACCGCGCGCGGGCCCGGGGCTCAGGACCGCGCCCGCCGCGCCTCGGCGTAGCTCCTCGCCGCCGCCACCAGGGCGCCGATTACCGGGCTCCCCTCGTCCGCCTCCGGGTGCCACTGCACGCCGAGCACGAAGCGCCTGTCCGGAAGCTCGATCGCCTCCGCGAGCCCGTCGGCCGGAGAGGTGCCGCTCCTAAGGAGACCCTCCCCCAGGCGATCGACACCCTGGTGATGGTGGGACTTGGTGTTGTGGGGCGAGGAGCCGACCACCGTTGCGGCCAGCGTGCCCTCCACCAGGTTCACCTCGTGGTCAGAGCCGTCGAAGGAGCCCTCCACGCGTCGGTGCTCGCTGTGGCCGAGGTGCTCGGGCAGATGCTGGGAGAGCGTGCCGCCCAGCGCCACGTTGATCAGCTGCATGCCGCGGCAGATGCCCAGAACCGGCATGTCCCGCTCGATCGCGGCCCGCGTAAGCGCGATCTCGAAGGAGTCGCGCTCGGGCACGGTTGCGACGGTCTCCGGGTGCGGCTCTTCACCGTAGGCGAGCGGGTCGATGTCCGCGCCGCCCGCCAGCAGCAGGCCGTCGATCAGCTCGAGTAGCTCCTCGGGATCCTCGGTCAGGCGCGGGTCGGGTGCGAGCATCAGCGCGAGCCCGCCTGCGCGCTGCACGGCGTCGAGGTAGTTGCGCGGCAGCAGGTAGGTCTGCTGGTCCCACACGCTCCATCGCGCCCGCTCGAGCGCGGCGCACATCCCGATCACCGACCTGTTCATGCCTCACACCATAGGATCAACCGGCGCCGGCGGGCTGTAAAGGGTGCCGGGCGCAGGACATCCACCGCCGCGCAAGCGTGAGAGGAGACCCATGACCCTGTCGAACACCAGCCTTGAAACGGTCAACGTGCGCCTGGCCGACGGCACCGCCACCGTCGAGCTGAACCGGCCCGAGGTGCTGAACGCCTGGAACCAGCAGCTCGGCTCGGATCTGCTCGCCGCGCTGCGCGCCGCCGCCGAGGAGAAGTCGGTGCGGGCGGTGGTCGTGACCGGCGCCGGGCGCGCCTTCTCCTCGGGCGCCGATCTGAGGGACATGAGCGCCGCTCAGAGCACCTCCGAGGAACGCCCGGACGTCTACGAGATGCTCACCCAGCGCTATCACCCGATCATGGAGATCATCCGCGAGATGCCAAAGCCGGTCATCGCCGCGGTCAACGGCCCGGCGGCGGGCATCGGCTGCTCGCTTGCTCTGTGCTGCGACCTGATCGTTGCGGCCGAGAGCGCCTACTTCCTGCTCGCCTTCGTGAACATTGGGCTCGTCCCCGACGGCGGCTCCTCGCTGTTCGTGCCCACGCGCGTCGGCATCGCCCGGGCCGCCGAGATGATGATGCTGGGTGAACGCGTGGCGGCGGCGCGGGCGCTCGAGTGGGGCCTCGTGAACCGCGTCGTCGAGGATGCGAAGCTCGGAGAGGAGACCGCCGCACTGGCGGCGCGGCTCGCGGGCGGACCGACGCGCTCCTACGCCGGAACCAAGCGCGAGCTGAACAACTGGCTGTATTCGCGCATGGCCGAGCAGCTAGACCTGGAGGCCCGCATCCAGCAGGAGATGTCCGGGAGCGCGGACTTCCTGGAGGGCGCCACCGCCTTCGTGGAAAAGCGCACGGCACGCTTCTCGGGCTCCTAGTCGACACTCGTGGCAAAAGTCATCAAGCGCTACCGGTCCAGGGCTGAATAGAATCCCCGCCGCCTTGGGCCATCTACTCCCCGCAACCCTTGCCTTCTTCACCCCGGAGTCGGGCGGTTCGCCCAATGCGAACGAAATCGACAGCCTCTACAAGATCACGCTGGCGATCGCGCTCGTCATCTTCGTGCTGGTCGAGGGTGCCCTCGTGTATGCGCTCGTCAAGTTCAGGGCGCGCAAGGGCGCGGTGGCCGCCCAGATCCGCGGCAACACCCGCCTCGAGGTCGGCTGGACGGTGGCCGCGGCGGTGATCCTGCTGGCGCTCGCGATCGTCACCTTCGCGAAGCTCTCCACGATTCAGAACCCGCCGAACTCGGGGCCGGCCGGGGATGCGCTGGCCGGGGAAAGCGGCCTGCTGTACGCCAGCGACACGCCCAAGCTGCCCCCGAACGGGAAATCGCTCAACATCACGGTCATCGGACGCCAGTACATCTGGCAGTACGTCTACCCGGGCGCGAATGAACCGGACGGCCTGGGAGCTCCCTACTCCTACGAGGAAATGGTCGTTCCCACCGACACCACGATCACCCTGAACCTCGTCTCCGAGGACGTGGTCCACTCCTGGTGGATCCCTGAACTGGGCGGCAAGTTCCAGGCCGTGCCGGGCTATCACAACTACACCTGGATGAAGATCTTGAAACCCGGGATCTACAAGGGCCAATGCGCATTCCTGTGCGGTCGCGGGCACGCGCGCATGACCGCGACCGTGAGAGCAGTTCCGCCCGCGCAGTTCGACGCGTGGCTTGCCTACCAGAAGCTACTGATAGCCCAGGCCAACGCCGCGGCCCACGTGGCACGAGCCAAACTCGGCGCAGAAGTCGGCGCCGGGCAGGTAGAGAACCCCTAGGACATCGAGGAGACCAGCCCACGACATGGCCACATACGCAGCCCCGATCCCACAGGTGAGCACCCACCGCGTCGAGCCGGAGGCGAAAGGCTGGACGAGCTGGATCACGACCACCGATCACAAGCGGATCGGGATCATGTACATGGTCACCACCTTCGTGTTCTTCTGCCTGGGCGGCGTGGAGGCCCTGATGATGCGCCTGCAGCTCGGCGCGCCGAGCAACACGCTCGTCACCCCGCAGGTCTACAACCAGCTGTTCACGATGCACGGGACGACGATGGTCTTCCTGTTCATCGTGCCGATGATGGCCGGCCTGGCCAACTACTTCGTGCCGCTGATGATCGGCGCCCGGGACATGGCATTCCCGCGGCTGAACGCGCTGTCCTTCTGGCTGCTGTTGGCCGGCGGCATCGTCTTCTACGCCTCGATCTTCTGGAACCCGCCCGAAGCCGGCTGGACGAGCGCGGTGCCGCTGGCGAGCGCGACCTATTCGCCGAGCGGAGGCGAGGATGCCTGGATCTACCTGGTCCACCTGACCGGCCTGTCCTCACTGCTCGGGGCCGTCAACTTCTACGCGACGATCGCCAACATGCGGGCGCGCGGCATGAGCTGGGGACGTCTGCCCCTGTTCGTGTGGACGATCCTCACCTACTCGGTCCTGCTGATCTTCGCGCTGCCCGTGATCGCAGCGGCGGTCACGATGCTGCTCGCCGACCGACACTTCGGCACCCACTTCTTCGACCCCACCGAGGGCGGCTCGCCGATCCTATGGCAACATCTCTTCTGGTTCTTCGGGCACCCCGAGGTCTACATCATGGTGCTGCCCGGCTTCGGCATCATCTCCGAGGTCCTGCCGGTGTTCGCACGCAAGCCGATCTTCGGCTACAAGGCGATCGCGGCGTCGACCGTCGCGATCGCGTTCCTGGGCTTCCTAACCTGGGCCCACCACATGTTCACCGCGCCCATTCCCGAGGCGCTCCTGGTGTTCGTGATGCTCAGCTCGTACTTCATCGCGGTGCCCACCGGCGTTAAGATCCTCAACTGGATCGCCACGCTGTGGCGCGGCACGATCGAGTTCAAGACGCCGCTGCTGTTCTGCGTGGGCGGCATGACGATCTTCCTGATCGGGGGACTGTCGGGCGTGTTCCTCGCCACCTACCCGATCGACTGGCAGGTCAACGAAACGTACTTCGTGGTCGCGCACCTGCACTTCGTCCTGATGGGCGGCGCGGTGTTCACGATCTTCGCGGCGATCCACTACTGGTTCCCGAAGATCACCGGCCGGATGCTGAGCGAGGGCCTGGGCAGGGTGAGCTTCGTGCTGATGTTCGTGGGCGTCCTGACGACCTTCCTGATCCAGCATGTGATGGGTCTCGACGGCATGCCGAGGCGCATCTACGAGTACGACAACGTCGGCAACCTCGCCCTCTACAACCTGATCTCGACCGTCGGCTCGTTCATCCTGGCCGCCGGCGTGCTGGTCACGATCATCAACGTCGCACGCAGCCTCAAGGTGGGCGTCGTGGCCGGTCCGGACCCGTGGAGGGCCAACACGCTCGAGTGGTTCACCACGTCGCCCCCGGCGGAGAACAACTTCGATTTGGTCCCGCTGGTACGCTCGGCCGAACCGATGAAGGACATCCGCCGCGAGGTCGAGCGACGCAGCGCCGGCAGGCCGGTCCCGGACGAGGCCGCGCTTCCCACCGGGGCCACGCGGGTGGGAATCTGATGGCCGCAGCGCCCCCTACGGGCGTCGCACCCGCAATCGACGGAGCCGTCCCGGCGGTCTGCGTCCCGGGCGTCGCCCCGCGTGCGCGCCAGCTCGTGAGCGATTACGTCGAGCTGACCAAGCCGAAGGTCCAGTCGCTGCTCCTGCTGACCACGATCGCCACGATGTACGTCGCCGGCGACCCCTCGCCGGTACTGGTCGCCCTGACGTGCCTCGGCGGCTACCTCTCGGCGGGCGGCGCGGGCGCGGTCAACCACTGGTTCGACCGCGACATCGATGCGCGCATGAAGCGCACGCGTACACGGCCGATCCCCGCCGGGCGGATCTCTCCCAGGGCCGCGCTCATCTTCGGCTGCGCGCTCGCCGGGCTCTCGCTGCTGGAGCTGTCGCTGACCGTGAACCCGCTGGCCGCGGTGCTCTCGTTCAGCGGCTTCCTCGGCTACGTGTTCGTCTACACCGTCTGGCTGAAGCGGCGTACACCGCAGAACATCGTGATCGGCGGAGCGGCCGGGGCCGTGCCCCCGCTCGTCGCCTGGGCCGCCGTGACCGGCTCGGTCAGCGGCACCGCCGTGATCCTGTTCTTCATCGTGTTCTTCTGGACACCGCCCCACTTCTGGGCACTGTCGCTGTTGATGAAGGACGAGTATGCGAAGGTCGACGTGCCGATGCTTCCGGTCGTGCACGGCGAGGCCGAGACGCGGCGGCAGATCCTCTTGTACTCGGTGCTCCTGTATGCGGTCACGCAGCTGCCGTTCTGCGCCGGCGGACTGGGCGGGATCTACCTTGCGGCCTCACTGGTGCTCGGCATCGGCTTCGTCGCGGGCGCCGTTCGCCTGTACCGCCGCGCCGACCGCCGCTCGGCGCTGAGGCTCTACCTGTTCTCGCTCGTCTACCTGGCGCTGCTGTTCTGCGCGATGGTCGCCGATGTGCACCTGTAGGTCCTCGCGCCGGCGCTCGCCGGCCCCGAGCCGGCGCTCTGCTCGCAGCGGACGGTATTCTTGGCGTCCACGATGAACCGGCGCCTGGCAAGGAAGAACATCCGCACCGGCCTGATCGTGGGCGCGATCTGCATGTTCATGTTCGGCATCACCTTCGTCGTGGCTGCGGTCTACGTCTCGTGAGCCCGCTCGACCCCGAGATCCCGCCGGTCGGCGAGGAGATCCACCTGCCCGGACCGACGATCCTGCCTGTGCTGACCGCGGTCGGGATCACGCTGTCGCTGATCGGCATCACGACCTTCATCGAGCTCACGGTCATCGGGGTGATCCTGACGCTGGCGTGCCTCGTCCGTTGGATCAAAGACACGCGCCACGAAATCGACGAGCTGCCGCTCGACTGAACCGGGGCATCGCGCACGTTGCACCCCCGCCGCGCGCGACACCTCCGGTTCCTCTCTCCTCAGCCCACCGCCGCGCTCGCCGGCACCGCGCAGATCGCCCCGTCGTCGGTCCAGCAGCGCACGATGTCGCGAACGGACAGGATGCCCAAGGTCTCGCCCCGCTCGAGCACGATCAGATGACGAAAGCCGCCGCGCACCATCGCCGCCGCGGCCTCCTCAAGCGACCAGTCCGGAGCCGCGAACACGACGTCGCGGGTCAGGTGATCGACGACGGCCTCGCGGTCGGGGTCCTCGCCGCCGGCGAGCGAGAGCAGGATGTCGCGCTCGGTGATGATGCCCGGTCCATGCCCCTCGGGATCGATGACGACCGCCGCGCCCACGCCGCGCTCGGACATCAGCCGCGCGACCACTCGAAGGGTGTGGCCAGGGCCCACGGTAAGGACGGTGGGAGTCATTCCTTCACGAACCTGCATCAGCGACCCCTTTCCGGCTCAATCCCTCGAGCGGTCAGATACTTGCAACGATTGCCTCAATCTACTACGCGCGGCGCCCTCCCGTCAAGGTCCCGGCGCTTCCGGGCGCGAAGGCATTAGGATCACGCCTCCGAATGGAGAGGATCGCCGCACAGAACCACCCCGCGCACGGCATAGGCGCCGCCCATGTCTAGGCAGCGCTCGATCGTTCTGACCGCCGTGCTGGCCCTCATCGCCGTCGCCATCGGCATCTTCCTGAGCTTCCAGATCCACTGGTTCCCGGTCCAGGCCTCCACGCAGGCGCATAACACCGACCGCTTCTACCACGTGCTCGTGATCGCCACGATCCCGATCTTCGTGCTGGTCGTGACGGTGATCCTCTACTCGGTGTGGCAGTTCCGCATGAAGCCGGGCGAGGAGCTCAAGGACGGGCCGCCGATCCACGGCAACACGCGCCTCGAGGTCTTCTGGACCGCCCTGCCCGCACTGCTCTTGATGGGGATGGTGAGCTACTCGTTCGTGGTGCTGCACCAGAACGAAGAGAAGCCGAAGGGCGTGCCCGAAGTGCAGATAGGGGTCGTCGGACAGCAGTTCTTCTGGACCTACGAATATCCCTCGTCGGTCACCGGCGGGGCGCCGCTGAAGAGCACTCAGCTGTATCTGCCCAAGGGCGACACCGTCTTCTTCAACATGCGCTCCAAGGACGTCATCCACGCCTTCTGGATCCCGGCGTTCCGCCTGCAGGAGGACGTCGTGCCCGGCATCACGACGCACTACCGCGCGACGCTCGACCGGCTCGGCAGCTATCCGGTCGTGTGCAACCTGCTGTGCGGGATCGGGCACTCGCTGATGCGCTCCACCGTGCACGTCGTGCCACCTGCCCAGTTCCAGGCCTGGATCCGCAGCCAGCTGAGCTCCGCCGCGGGTGGCGGAGCCACGGCGCCGGCCGGCGCCGCCTCCGGGGGGATCACGGGGTAATGTTCGCCAGCCAGATGAGCTTCTCCGAACGAATCTGATGGTCGCGAAGATCCGCGCACCGGGCTTCTACCGCGCCGCCGTCTGGATGGTGCTCGCCGTCGGATTCGCGACCGCGCTGACCTGGCTGGTGCGCTCCTCCACCGGACACAGCACCTACACGCACTACCTCAACGAGGACGCGATCCTGACCGTGGCGCTGCTCGTCGTGCCGCTCGCGTTCCTGGCCGGTATCGGCGGCATGGACTACTGGTTCTACTGGGCCACCGGCAGGCCCACGCGCCCGGAGGACCACTCCGGCCACGGCGCCTACTCGTGGAAGGACTACTTCCGCATCAACACCGACCACAAGGTGATCGGCGTCCAGTACCTCGGTCAACTCGTTCTTCTTCCTGCTCGTCGGCGGGCTGATCGGCATGCTCATGCGCGCCCAGCTCGCCCAGCCGGGATCTCATTTCGTCGACGCCAACACCTACAACGGCCTGTTTTCCGTCCACGCCACGCTGCTCATCTTCCTGTTCATGGTCCCCGTGTTCGCGGGCTTCGGCAACTTCGTGATACCCGCTGATGATCGGCGCGCCCGACATGGCCTTCCCCCGTTTGAACGCGCTCTCCTTCTGGCTTCTGCCGGTCGCCGGAACGATCATGCTGCTGAGCTTCTTCGCGCCCGGCGGCGCGTTCGCCGATGGCTGGACCGCCTACACCCCGCTCTCGATAAACGCACCGATCGGGCAGACCTTCTTCTCCGTCGGCGTCCAGTTCGCCGGCGCCTCCTCGATCATGACCGCGCTCAATTTCCTCGTGACGATCATCACGATGCGAGCCCCGGGCATGAGCTTCTTCCGCATGCCGCTGCTCGTGTGGGCGAACTTCGCGACCTCGCTACTGGTCGTCATCGCCACGCCGTTCATCGCGGCCTCGCAGTTCTTCATCCTGCTCGACCGCGCGCTCGGCTTCAACTTCTTCAACGCCGGCAAGGGCGGTGACGTGCTCATGTACCAGCACGTCTTCTGGTTCTACTCCCACCCCGCCGTCTACATCATGATCCTGCCCGGATTCGGGATCGTCAGCGAGATCATCGCCGTCAAGGCGCGCAAGCCCATCTTCGGCTACCGCATGATGGCCTTCTCGCTGCTGGCGATCGTGGGGCTCGGCTTCACCGTATGGGCACACCACATGTTCACCTCCGGCATGGCCAACTGGATTCGCATACCGATGGCCATCACCACGGCGATCATCGCCGTGCCCACCGGCATCAAGGTCTTCTCGTGGCTGGCGACGCTATGGCGAGGGATCCTCCATCTCGACTCGGCGATGCTGTTCACGCTCGGCTTCATCACGACCTTCACGCTGGGCGGGATCAGCGGCGTCATGCTCGCGATGATCCCGTTCGACATCCACGTCAGCGCCACCTACTTCATCGTGGCCCACATCCACTACGTGCTGTTCGGCGGCTCGCTGATGACGATCTTCGCCGGCGTGTACTACTGGTTCCCGAAGATGACCGGGCGCATGTACGACGAGCGGTTGGGCAAATGGCACTTCTGGACCACGTTCGTCTTCCTCAACCTGACGTTCGGTCCGATGCACATCCTCGGCCTGCAGGGCATGCCCCGGCGCGTGGCGACCTACGCGTCCCAGTTCGCCGACCTGAATCTGTTCATCTCGATCGCCAGCTTCGGCCTCGGACTCTCGACGCTGCTGTTCGTCTACAACATGGTCACGAGCTGGCGCGGCGGACCGCGCGCCGTGGCCAACCCGTGGCGGGCGATGACGCTCGAGTGGCAGGTGTCCTCGCCGCCACCGGTCTTCAACTTCGACCGCATTCCGACCGTGGTCGGCGGTCCGTACGAGTACGGCGTGCCGGGCGCGGTCCACGGCGTCTTCGCGCCGGCCCCGGTCTCCGTCGGAGCCGGCTCGAGCAGCGTGCGGGTGCCGGACTGATGAGCGGGGGGCGAGTCAGGTGAGAGAGGTCCTCGTCGTGGCCAACCGGACGCTCGGCGGAGCGAAGCTGCTCGACGCCGTGCGCTCACGGAACAGCAGGGGAGACGTCCGCTTCCGGCTCGTCGTGCCCCAGAGCAAGCCGTCGGCGGGTCTGGTGATCTACGACGAGGCGGTCCGCGAATCGGCGCAGGTGCGAGTCGACCTGGCCATCGCCGCCGTGACCGCCGAGGGCATCGACGGCTCCGGCGAAGTGGGCGACCCCGACCCCTTCCTGGCCACCATGGACGCCGTCGCACACCACCGACCGGATGAGGTCATCGTCTCGACATACCCAGCCACGCACTCGGGCTGGCTACGCCGGGATCTGATCGAGCGCATCCGCAACGCCTCGGGACTTCCAGTGGAGCACATCATCGCCGATCCCGAGCAGGAAGGCCTTCCCTTCCGGGTGACGCTCGTGATTGCCAGCAAGACCTCGAGCGGCGAGGAGCTCATGGAGCACCTGAAGGCCAAGGCCGCGCACGGGGCACAGCACCTTTTCATCGCCGTCGTTCCCCAACAGGACGGCCGCGGCACGGCACCTCGCGAGGCCCGCGCACGCCTGGCCAAGATGCTCGACCGGCTGCAGGAGGCCGGGCTGCTGTGCGCCGGGATGATCGGCGATCCCGACCCCTACACGGCGACGATGAACGCGCTGGAGCTGTTCCTGGTCGACGACATCGTCATCTCGACCTTGCCCGGCGAGCGCTCCGGCTGGCTGCGCGCGAACCTGATCGAGCGCGTGCGCAGCGCCACCGCCGCGCCGGTCGAGCACGTGGTCGTCGACGAGCGGGCAAACACGACCGCGGCGCCAGCCGCCTAGGGGACGAGCGTGGAGGCCGCCAGCATCACGCACGCAGCCGGCCACGACGAGCACGCGCATCCGCCGCCGGCCAACCGCAGCTCGCGGGTGGAGGCCCCGCTGCTCGGCATGCTGCTTTTCATCATCTCCGAGGTGATGGTCTTCGGTGCGTTCTTCACGGCCTACTTCTTCATCCGCATCGCCCAGGGCGAGGCATGGCCGGCGCCCGGGACGCACATCCCGGAGCTCGTGGCGGGAATCAACACCGCGATTCTCGTGTCGTCCTCGTTCACGCTGCACTGGGCGCAGACGTCGATCAAGAACGGCAACCGCTTCGGGCTGAAGGCGGGCATGCTCCTGACCTTCCTGCTCGGCTGCACCTTCCTGTTCATCCAGATCAACGAGTACGCCAACATCGGCTTCGCCCCCCAGGACCACGCGCAGCAGACGGTCTTCTACTCGCTCACAGGGCTTCATGGCGCCCACGTGTTCATCGGGCTTTGCCTCTTGCTGGCCGTGACGATCCGCTCGTTCCGCGGCCACTACAGCCCCGAGGAGCACCGCGGGGTCGAGGTGCCCGGCATCTACTGGCACTTCGTCGACATCATGTGGATCGTCGTCTTCACGACCGTCTACATCCTCTGAGCGGCGCCGCAGTTGCCGGGCACCCGCATCCCCTAGGAGCACCGGCCGTGCCCAACCCCCTGCGCTCCGAGGGCGACGCCTTCCGCCTCGTGCTCTACGCGGTCGCCGTCGCGATCGTGATCGCGGTCCTCGTCATCGTCCTACGCGCGATCCTGTGAGGGTGCGCGCCGTTACTTGACGGTGAGCGTGCCGTACATCCCCGCGGCACGGTGGCCGGGGGCCTGGCAGAAGTAGGTGTAGGTTCCGGGCTTCAGGCTGACGGTTACCGACGTGCTGCCCTTGGTGATGAAGCTGCTCGCACCGATCGGCGAGCCCGTTTGCGGTGGCGCCGCCGGAACCGGGTTCGATGGCGATGTTGTGCGAGACGCCCGACATGTTGGACATCGTGATCGTGACCGTCCCTGCGGTTGCCGTTGCCTTGTTGGCCACGTATTCCAACTGGCCGGTCGGGCTGGCAGGGATTTCGAGCTTGCCCGCCTTCTCGACAGCCGGCTTGCCGGCACCGGGCGCGGGCACGGCGGTCGCGAGCAGGCCGGTGTCCTGGCCGGGGCGGTCAGCCGACTGGGACACGTAGGCCGCAACGTCGCTCAGCGTCGCCCCGCTGATGAGGTCCTTCGGCATGACGCCTTCGGGGTTGGGGTACTGAACCTGGCCTTCGACGACCCCCCGAATCGTGTTGCGCTCGAGCCCTTCGGCGATGCTCGCACGGAAGGCTTCGTCGAGGTTGGGGCCGACGATGCCCTTCGTGTTGGCCCGGGCGAGCGTGTGGCAGGCGCCGCACTTGGCGACGAACGTCTGCTTGCCGAGGATCAGGTTCGCGTTGTCTTCGCCCTTCACGGCGCAGCCTGCCGTGGCGAAGGCGAGCGCGAGCCAGCAGGCCCCCCGCCGCGGCGGCACGAAGGCCGAGGCGCGCCGGCGTGCGGCGGGCGGCATCGGCGCGGGCGTGGGAGGCGCTGATCGGGCTCATGAGCGGGCGAAACACTATCCGAACGACCGGGTGGCCCGGCTGCTGCTCGCCGGCGACCCGCCCCCGTCACGGCTTGGGCAGATCGCCCAGTTCACCCCGCGCCGCCGCGAGCACTCCCCGCGCCACACCCTCCCAGGACCAGCGCTCACGAGCGGTGCTCACGAGGCCCGCACGTGTGCGCGCGCGAAGCTCGGGATCTGCCTCCAACCAGCTCACCACACGCGCGGCCAGGGCCCTGACGGCGTTGTCGTCGACGGGAAACGACAGCCAGGGGGCGACCTGCGTGGGCACCGCGCCCGCCAGCGCGTCGCTGACCTCCGCGAGCCCGGAGTGCGCCGCGCTTATCGGCAGGACGCCGCAGGCGGCCGCCTCGGCCGCCACCATGCCGAAGGACTCGGGAAAGGTGCTCGGCACGACCAGCGCCTCGCACGCGGGCAGCAGATCGGCCAGTTCCTCGTGGTCCAGGCGCCCGGCGAGCACGACCGCCTCGCTCGAGCGCGTGCGCCGCGGCGAGGTAGCGATCGCGCTCCCCCGCCCGCAGGCCGTCGAGGAACGCGAGCAGATGCCTGAGGGGCGGAGCGTCGGGCGTTGGCTCCTCGAGCGCCCTGCCGGCGAGCGCGATCTCCCTCGCCTGCGGCAGGTCGCCCGCCGAGAGCGCGGAGCACAGGCGCTCTGAGCCCTTCCGGTAGGCGCCGAAGCCGACCACCACAAGCCGAGCCCGCGGCACCCGCTCGAGCACCAGCGGCCACGCCGCTATCAGCAGGTCTATGCCCTTGCTGACGATCAGCTTCCCGACGAACGCCACCAGGCGATCACGGCCCGGCCGAAGGCGTGCCAGCGCCCGGGCGGAGGCGCGCTCGTCGCGGGCGAAGGCGCCAGCGAACGCCTCGCTGGCCGCGCCGCTGCCCAGCGTCCTCACCAGGGTGCCCACGGCCGCCTCGGCCTGCGCCCGACCGCGCGGCGCAAACAGCTCGACGTCCACGCCGGGCGGACCCAGGCGCGTGCGCTCGAGCAGGCGCTGCCCGTCAAGCGCACGCCACAGGCTCGCGGCCGTGTGACGGGAGCCCACCAGCACCGCGACCGCGGCGTCGACACCCTCCCGGGCCAGGCCCAGAAAGCGCTCCGGCTGGGGCTTGACCGTGTACTCCAGGGCGCTCCCATGGATCTTCACCGCGTAGGGCACCTCGCCTGCGAGCGCCCGAGCGAGAATCACCGGGCCCATCACCAGGTGGTTGGCCAATGCCACCTCGGTGCGCACGAGTCCCTGCAGCTCGCTCACGGCCGCCACGTTCGACTCGATGTAGCGGGCCACCTCCGCGTCGCTGCACTGCGCGAAGGTCTGCGCCCTGATCCCCTCGTAGCGGTCGGCCACGTATACCGGCAGCAGGTCCCCGATGTCGGGCCGGTAGACCGTGCAGCGCCCCGTCCTGTCCGAGCGCGCCCGGTCCAGGCCCCTTACCACGAGCGCGCCAGCGTCCCAGTCCCCCACCGCGTCCACGAACGCGTGGCGCTCGGGATGGCGGTCCTGGCTGAGCAGGTGCACCTCGTGGCCGAGCCTCGAGAGCGCATCGGCCAGGCGCGCGTTGTACACGTTCGATCCCGTCCCGCCGAGCAGGTAGCCGTGGAAAATCAGTACGCGCACCGACCGGCAGCCTACCTGTGCCCATCCCCACTCCACAGGCGCTCCGCCCCGGCACCTCCGCGGCGCGCGATCCGGCCTCCTTCACCCATCGGCTCAGGTAGAGTTTGGAGGATGAGCAGCAGCCAGCGCTACCGTCTGCGCAATCGCGCCAGCGGGCGGGAGGTCGTGATCGAGGCCGAGCCCGGCGAGATCTACCTCGACCGCGAAACCGGCGATCCGCTCGAAGTCCTCGGCAAGGTCCTCCCCCTGGCCCCCTCGGCCTCGCGACTGCCCTGGGCCGTCGAGAACCTGCGCTTCTGCTCCTCCTGCGACCAGCTCGCCCAGAAGGACCTCAACGACTGTCCCACGTGCGGCAGGCGCATGGCACCGCTGACGACCCCTGTGAAGGGCCGCTGAGTGCACGCCGGCGGGAGACAACCGAGCGCGTGAGAAGCGCCCATCGCCCGCTGCCCCGCGGCGCCGGCCGATCCTCGATCGGCCGAGCCACCCTGGCCGTGTCGGTCGTCATCCTCGCCGGCCTCACCCTGGCTGCATGCGGAGGCGCGAGCAGCACCACCGATCAGGTGCCCAAGAGCACGCCCAACATCATCCCGCCAACCGACACGTCTGCCGAACAGGCGGCGGCCCACACTACCTCGACATCGACCTCGGCGAAGAGCACGACATCCGCCACGGGCTCGAGCGAAGCCTCCTCTGGATCATCCAGCAGCGAAGCCGCCAAGACCGAAGCCGGCACGGAAGCGTCCGGCGGCACCGGCTCGGGCAGCTCCTCGAGCGGAGCGGCCGGCGGCACCTCCGCGGGGGAAAAAGAAAAGGCCGCCAGTGAAACAGGCGGCTCCAAAGGCGCGAGCGAAAGCACGGGCGGCGCAAGTCCCACCGGCGGCGCGAACGCACCGTAGACGGCGATGCCCTACGGAGTCGAGATGAGCGTGGCGCTGTAGGTCAGGCGGGCCGTCTGGTACAGGCAGTAGTACTGCACCGATGTCCCGACCTGCGTGTGGGCGGTCTGAGTGCTCGTGCTGGTGCACTGTGCCTTGCTCCGGCTCGCACGCCAGGAGGTGCCTTTGCTGAATCCGAGGGCTAGCACCGGAGCCCACGTGGGCACGGTCAGCGCCACCTCATCGCCCTTCTTGACCGGAATCGTCGTTTCCAGGGGAAACTCGGCCGTTTCGCCGAAGTAGGGCTGGAGCTTGACGAGCGGGCTCTGCGCGATCAGCTTGTAGGTGAGGTTCGGTTTGCGCTGCAGACTGAGGACTGCGATGCCGGCCTCCGCCACGCCTCCCTCATTGGCATTGAAGAAGTTGATCTGCGTCGTGTTCGGCTTGCCCAGTGAGACGGTCCAGGCGACGATCGTGCCGTTGCGGGAGACCTTCATCGGGTGGTTCGCCCGCCCGACCTGCACCTGAAGCCCGGTCGTGCGGCTGACCGCCAGGCAGGGGCTGCCGGGGCAGCTCGGTACGGTCGGCGGGCTGGTCGCTCCGAGCACACCGACTTCAGTGAGCGTGGCCAACGAGCCCGCGGGCAGCGCGAGCGTGAGCACGAGGCTCGCGAACAGCGCGGTGGAAATGCGTCTCATATGGGTCATTGAACACGAATCGCGGGCAAAGGTAGCGGTGGAGATTAATTCGCTAGCCGGCGGTAAGCTCCTGCGCGACGGCCGCGATCTCCTGCGGATCCCCCGCTGCCGGCGCCCACGGAAGCTTCAATGGATCGCTCTCGTAGCGCGGGATCACGTGGATGTGGAAGTGGAAGACCGACTGCCAGGCGACGGCGCCGCAGGAGTTGATGAGGTTCACGCCTTCGGCGCCAAGACGCTCTTTCGCGCGCAGGGCGAGCTGTTGGGCGGCCGTGACCGTCGCGTGCAGGTCCTCCGGATCGACGCTCAGCAGGTCCACCGCGTGGACGCGGGGAATCACCAGCGCATGCCCGCGCGTCGCGGGAGCGATGTCCATGAAGGCGATCGTGCGCGCGTCTTCCTGGACGATCGTGGCGGGGAGATCGCCCGCGAGGATCTTGCAGAAGATGCAGTTGGGATCGGCCATGGCAGAAGCCTAGATGGTCGCGCCCGGAGACCGACCATCCCCGTCGGTGGTCGATGCGCGGCAGTGGGCCACCGCCTGCTCGCGCGAGGAGATCTCACCCGCGTACTGCGCCGCCGCGAGCTCGCGCAGAAGCTCCCCGACGCGCGGGCCGAGCGGGATGCCCAGCTCGCCGGCCAGCTCGTCACCCCGGATCAGCGGCTGCGGCGGACCGTCGGCGCGCCAGCGCAGCGCGTCTGTCAGCAGTTGGCGCGCGACCCGCAGATGGGCGTCGATCGCCTCACGCGCGCGGTCACCGCGCGTGGCCAGGCGGTCCGCGACCGAGAGCAGGGTCACGTCGACCTCGACAGGAGAGCAGGCGGACAGGTAGCCGAACACCGTTCTCCGGGACAGCGGCTGCGGCTCGTGCACGAGAAAGCCCAGCCGCAGGTGATGACGCACGAGTGCCGCCACGTGATCACGAAGGCGCCCGGCAGCATGCAGCCGCCCCAGCACTTCTCGGGCGAGCTCGGCGCCACGAACGTCGTGACCGATGAACGTCACGCGGCCGTCCTGCGGGCGTACCTCGCGGGTGAGGGGCTTTGCCGCATCGTGCAGCAGCGCCCCCCAGCGCAGCGCATCTGCGCGCGTCAGTCCGTCGGCGAGCTGCTCGCCGAGCAGCTCGTCGAGCTCGACGCCGTGCTCGCCGAGCAGTGCATCGCGCTCACGGGCCCGGGCGGGCTGCGCGGAGGTCAGGGCGATCGTCCGCTCGAGGACCTCGATCGTGTGCCCGTATACGTCCAGGTGGTGAAAGCGACTCTGCTCGACCCCTCGCAGCGCCTCCAGCTCGGGCAGCACCACCGCCGTGGCCCCAAGCTCGCTCATCATCCCGACGCCCCACGACGCCCGCGGCGAGGCGAGGATCCGACGCAGCTCAATGAACACGCGCTCGGCCGACACCCGCTCCAACGCGGCGGCTCCTTCGCGCGCGCATCGGAGCGTCTCCTCCTCCGGCTCCATGTCCAGCTCGACCGCCATTCGCACCAGCCGCAGTACCCGCAGCGGGTCATCGGCGAAAGCGCCGGCGGCGACCATGCGCAGACGGCGAGCCGCAAGGTCGGCCAGCCCACCCAGCGGGTCGATCGGCGCTCCCCCGTCGATCGGCTCAGCTACGGCATTGACCGTGAAGTCGCGTAGCCGCAGGTCGGCCTCGAGCGAACCTCCGCGCAGGGGCTCGACGTCCAGCTGCCAGGCGCAGTCGCGCGCCACGACCCGCCACGCTCCGTACTCCTCGGAGAGCGCGAAGCACGCCGCGCGCCCTGCGGCGCGGGCCACCGCGCGCGCCGCCTGCTCTGGATCGCCGTCCACAACGACGTCGAGGTCCCCCATCCTAGAGCCCAGCACACGGTCGCGCACCGCCCCCCCGACAAGCCAGGCGCGCCGGCCCGCGAGCGCCTCCTGAGCCGCCTGCAGACCGTCGCTCATGCCGTGCGCGCGTCCACGGCTCGGGCATCCGCCCCGCGCCGGTCCCCATCCGGGCGAAGCGGCGCGCCATCCCGGTGGTAGACCCGCGGCACGCGTGGCGTGAGCGCGCAGGACACCTCGTAGTTGATCGTGCCCAGCCGCCCCGCCACTTCCTCGGCGGTGATCCGCTCGTCCGCCTGCGAGCCTATCAGGACGGCCCGTCGGCCACGCAACAGCTCTGCGCCGGGATCCGCCCCGAGGTCGACCGTGATGTTGTCCATGCTCACCGTCCCCACGAGCTCATGACGACGCCCGCCGATCAGCACCTCGGCATTGTTCGACAGACCGCGCCGCCAGCCGTCTCCGTAGCCGATCGGAAGCACTCCCAGCCAGGTGTCATCTTCGGCCACGAAGCGACGGCCGTAGCCCGCGCTCTCACCGGCCCGGCACCTCTTCACCTCCGCGACGTATGAGCTGAGCTCCATCGCCGGCTCGAGCTCCCGCTCGTCCGGGTCATCGCCGAAGGGGTCCATGCCGTAGACGGCGATTCCGCAGCGCACCATGTCGAAGTGCGCGCCGACGTCGCGTAGCATGGCGGCGCTGTTGGCCGCGTGTACCAGCAGATCGGGCTGCGCGGCCTTGATGGGGCCCACCCAGCTCGCGAACGTGGCCAGCTGCTCCTCGAAGAACCCGCCATCGTCGAGTTCGTCGGCGGTGGCGAAATGCGTCATCGCCCCCACGAGCTCGACGCCGGCGGCCTCGCGGGCCGCTGCGAGCACACGTGAGGCCTGCTCGGCGTCGCGCGTCCCGAGCCGTCCCATGCCCGTGTCGAGCTTCACGTGCACCCGTCCACCGCCCGCCCCGGCAACCGCCTGCACCGATGACTCGTTCCAGACCACCACGTCGGCACCGGCCGCGAGGGTCTCTTCCAGCTCACGGGTGTTGAGCGCACCCATGACCAGCACGTGCGGTTCGCGAATGCCCGCCTGGCGCAGCTCGCTCGCCTCCTGCGCGCAGGCGACCGCCAGCCAGCTCGCGCCGCCAGCGAGCGCCGCACGGGCACTCTGCGCGGCGCCGTGGCCGTAACCGTCGGCCTTCACCACCGCGCACAGCGCCACGCCCTCCCCGAGCTCCGAGCGAAGACGCGCGCAGTTGCGTTCGATCGCCGCCAAGTTCACTCTCGCCTGCGCCCTGGGCGGGGTCATCGCTCGTCCGCGTCCGCGAGCTCATCGCCGGGGGATCGCCGCCGTACGCCGCTGCGCTGCCCGTCCCCGGAAGTGGCGCGCGCCCGCGCGGCCGGAAGCGCAGCGATCACGTCGGAGGCGATAACGCCCTCGGCACCGCCCTGCCGTCGCGCCGCCTGCCTTCCCGCCTCGGCGTGCAGCTGCACCGCCGCCGTGGCCGCCGTGAAGGCGTCGAGGCCCTGCGCCAGGAGCGCGGCGCTCACCCCGGTGAGCACGTCTCCGGAGCCGGCCGTCGCCAGCGCCGGACTGTCCCCCGAGCTGACCGCCACCACCCCGCGGGGATCGGCGATCAGCGTGTCATCGCCCTTCAACACCACGACCGCCCCCGCCTGCTCGGCGGCCGCCCGCGCATGGCGCAGGCGCTCGCGCTCGATCTCCGCGCTGTCGAGCCCCAGAAGCCGCCCGAGCTCGCCGGCGTGCGGCGTGAGCACCGTGGGAGCATCCCTGAGCGCCAGATCCCCCAGGCAGCCGGCGTGAGCGTTCAGTCCGTCAGCGTCGAGCACCAGCCCCACCGTCGCCCGGCGCGCGAGCGCGCGCGCGAACGCAACCGCGCCCTCGCTGCGTCCCAGGCCCGGCCCGAGCGCCAGCGCCCCGCCGCGCGCGGTCTCCCCAAGCACGCCGTCGACTGCCTCGACAGTCAGCCCACCGTCCTCTTCCGCGAGCCCGCGGGTCATGAGCTCCGGGCGGCCGGCGCCGGCGAGGATCCCCTGCAGTGACGCGGGCACGCACGCGGTCACGTATCCGGCACCCGCCGCGCATGCTCGCGCACGCGGCCATCCACGGCGCACCCGTCAGCCCGCGCGAGCCCCCCACGACGAGCACGTGCCCGCTTGTGAACTTCGTCGAGCTCGCGTCGCGGCGCGGGAGCAGATCTACACCGTCAGCGGCCCCGCCAGCCCGATCGTGGCCCCGCCGGGTGCCCCGCGGGGAATGCCGATGTCGATCGTCTCGACCATCCCCGCATGTGCCTTGCCCGGCCTGATCCACAGGCCCGGCTTGGCCGCGTGGAAGGTCACCGTCACTGTCGCACGGACGGCCCGGCCGCGGACGACGCCCGTGGAGGCGTCCACGCCGCTGGGGACATCCACGCTGACGACCGGTGTCACGACGGCGTTGATCGCGTCGATCGCCTCCGCCACGACGCCGCGCGGCTCGCCGACAAAGCCCGTGCCCAGCAATGCGTCCACGATCGCCGAGGCACCCCCGATCGCGTTCGAAGCCTCGCGGCCGCAAGCACCGTCGCCATCCAGCGCCAGCGGCTCATCGCCTGTCAGCCGCCTCAGATTCTCGCGCGCATCCCCTGAGAGCTCCTGCGACGGGGCTGCCAACACCACCGCCACCTCCCGGCCCGCGTCGCGCAGCAGACGCGCCACCACCAGCCCGTCACCGCCGTTGTTGCCCTTGCCACATAGGACCGCCACCGGACCGTCGGGTGCGATCTGCTCGACCATCCGCGCGACACCGGCGCCCGCGCGCTCCATCAGGTCGAGCGACGGCACGCCCCGCTGCTCGATCGCCCACCGGTCAACCGCCCGCATCGTCTCGGCGTCAAGCAGCGGTATCAGCCAGTCGGGCAGAGTGTCCACGAGGAGCGATGCTAGATGGTCGGTCCTACGGCGGCGCTCGGGCCGGCGCTCGGCTCCCCGGGCGCGGACGGGTCCCACGCTCCGTCGCGCTACTCGACCGTGACGGTCTTCGCCAGGTTGCGCGGCTGGTCGACGTTCAGCCCGCGTCGCCGCGCGATCTCGTAGGCGAGCAGCTGCAGCGGAATCACCGCGAGGATGGGCTGGAGCATCCAGTCCACCGCCGGCAGCCGCACAACCGCGTCCGCATGCTCATTGATCCGGTCGTTGCCCTCCGTCGCGACGGCGATCACGCGCGCTCCCCGGGCGCGCACCTCCTGCATGTTCGACTCGAGCTTCTCGAGCACCGGGGAATCCGTCGCCACGCACACGACCGGCGTGGAGTCGTCAAGAAGCGCGATCGGGCCGTGCTTCATCTCGCCCGCCGCGTAGGCGTCGGTGGCGATGTAGGAGATCTCCTTCAGCTTCAACGCGCCCTCCAGCGCCACGGGCAGGCCGACGTGGCGACCGATATAGAGAAAGAACTCGCTCTGCCAGCAGCTGTCTGCGATACGGCTCATGTCCCCGCCGACCGACGCCAGGACCTCGTCGATGCACCGCGGAAGGCGCTTGATCTCGCCCACCAGCCCGGCGAGCCGGGCCGGCTCGAGCGTGCCCCGCAGCTCGGCCAGGCGCAGGGCCAGCAGGTAGATGGCGGCGACCTGGCACAGGAAGGTCTTCGTCGCGGCCACACCGATCTCGAGACCGGCACGGGTAAACAGGACACCATCCGCGTCGCGCGTGGCCTGCGAGCCCACCACGTTCGTGATGGCGAGCACCGCCGCCCCCCGCTCGCGCGCCAGGCGCATCGCCGCGAGCGTGTCCGCCGTCTCGCCCGACTGTGAGATCCCGACCACCAGGTCTCCTGGGCCGACGACGGGGTTGCGGTAGCGGTACTCGGATGCGATGTCCATTTCGACCGGCAGCCGTGCCCACTCCTCGATCGCATAGCGCCCGATCAGGCCGGCGTGATAGGAGGTGCCGCAGGCCACCACGACGATCCGCTTGACGTCGATCAGGATCGACTCGTCCAGGGCTCCAGGCTCATCGAGATCAACCCCCACCCCCCGCGCGGTGCGGTCGGCGATGGTGTCGGCGACGGCGTCGGCCTGTTCGTGGATCTCCTTGAGCATGAACGTCTCATACCCGCCCTTCTCCGCGGTCTCCTCGTCCCAGTCGACCGTATGCACCGCCCGCTCGAGCGTCTCACCGGCGGGGGTCATGATCGTGACGCCCTCGGGCCTCAGGACGACGATCTCGCCGTTCTCCACGTACTGCACGCGCCTGGTCTCCGCAGGAAGGCCGGCACGGCCGAGGCCACGAACTGCTCGCCGTCGCCACGGCCGACGACCAGCGGGCACTCCTTGCGCGCCCCCACGAGAACGTCCGGCTCCTCGCTGGCTCATCGCCACGAACGCGTAGTGACCCTGCAGCTCGCCGTACGCGGAGCGCACCGCCTCAGCCAGATCGCCGTCATCGTGCGCGGCGATCAGGTGCGCGATCACCTCGGCGTCGGTCTCGGAGGTGAACGTGCTGCCCTGGGCGCTCAGCCGCTCCTTCAGCGCCATGTAGTTCTCGACGATCCCGTTCACCACCACGTGCACCCGGTCCGCGCTGTCGTAATGGGGGTGCGCGTTCTCCTCGCTCACCCTGCCATGGGTCGCCCAGCGCGTATGGCCGATGCCGACCGTGGCCGGCTCGGCGGCGACCGCGACGGTCCCGTCCGCGCCGGTCAAAGAACTATCGTCGAGCTTGGCGCGCAGCGCGTCCAGGTTGCCGACCGCCCGCACGGCCTCGATGTGGTCGCCGGCGAGAACCGAAATGCCGGCCGAGTCATAGCCGCGATACTCGAGCTTCGACAGACCCGCGAGCAGCAGCTCGCGGACGGGGCGTCTGCCGACGTAGCCGATGATGCCGCACACCGCATCGAAGATACCAGCGGCCCTCATGCCCCCCGGGAGGGCGCTCTCAGCCCATCCGCTCGGCGAGCAGCTCGACCAGCCTGGAGCACACCTGCTCGGCCTCTTCACGAGTGGGCGCCTCGACCATCACCCGCACCAACGGCTCGGTGCCGCTCGGGCGCACCAGCACGCGCCCGCGGCCCATCAGCGCGTCCTCCTCGACGCTCACCGCGTCGTGCACCTCACGGGCACCCGCCAGCGCATCGCGGTCGCGCACGGGCACGTTGACCAGGCATTGAGGCAGCTTGGCCATCGCGTCGCGCTCGCTCAGGTCCCGGCCCCCCAGAGCCTCCAGCGTGAGCAGCGCGCCGGCGATGCCGTCACCGGTGCGGTTGAAGCCCATCTCGATTATGTGCCCCGACTGCTCCCCGCCCAGCACCCAGCCGCGGGCGCGCAGCTCCTCGAGCACGTATCGATCGCCGACCTTCGTCGTGGCGACCTCGATTCCAGCGCGCTCCATCGCCGAGTGAAAGCCATAGTTCGTCATCACCGTAACCACCACGCCGTCGCCGCTCAGGCGCCCCGAGCCGTGCAGGTGAAGCGCCGCCAGGGCCATCAGCTCATCCCCGTCGACGACGCTGCCGTTGCGATCCACCGCCAGCACCCTGTCGCCGTCGCCGTCGAACGCGAATCCCACCGCATGGCCCTCCGTGAGCATCCGCTCCGCGAGCGCCGCGACATGCGTGGAGCCGCAGCCCGCATTGATGTTCCGCCCATCCGGTTCGTCGGCCGTGACCGTCACCTTCGCGCCCAGCCGCCTGAATATCTCCGGCGCGACGTGATAGGTGGCGCCGTTCGCGCAATCGAGCAGCACGTCCAAGCCGCCCAGATCCAGCTCGCAGAAGTGCGTGTGGAGCTCGCGCAGATAGTCCTCCGGGGCGCCCCTCAACTCACGCACGTGTCCCATCGCCGGTACCGCCGTGCGCCCGTGCGGGAACGATGGCTCGTTCAGCTCGAGCTCTCGCTCGATCTGAAGCTCCGCCTCGTCGGACAGCTTGTAGCCGTTGGTTGCGAAGAACTTGATCCCGTTGTCCCGATAGGGATTGTGCGACGCCGACAGCACCGCGGCAAGGTCGAAGCCGTACCGTCCCAGGAGCAACGGCGCCGCCGGTGTTGGCAGCACGCCGCCCAGCAGTGCGTCACCCCCGGCCGCGCTCACTCCCGCGGCGACCGCCGCCTGCAGCATCTCGCCCGACTCGCGCGTGTCCCGCACGATGAGCACCTGCGGGCGCTCGGCGCCGGTCTGGTGCGTCGCAGCCCGCCCGAGCGCGAGCGCCAGCTCCGGGGTCAGGAACTCGCCAGCGACGCCGCGAACGCCGTCGGTCCCGAAGAGCTTGCGCGCCATGTGGGCGGCCGGGTCCTCTACCGCTTGGAGAACTGCGGACGCTTGCGCGCCTTCTTCAGGCCAGCCTTCTTGCGCTCCTTCGCACGGGAATCCCGCGTCAGGAAGCCCCGGCGCTTGAGCTCTCCGCGCAGATTCGGGTCGGCCTCGAGCAAGGCCCGCGAGACGCCGTGGCGCAGGGCGCCGGCCTGGGCGGAGATGCCACCACCGTGCAGCCGCGCGATCACGTCCATCCGCTCCTCATAGCCCACGGTCTCGAGCGGCTGGCGGATGCTCCGCTGGAGCGTGACCCGCGGGAAGTGTTCCTCCAGCGTGCGTCCGTTGACCAGGTAGGTGCCGGAGCCGGGCCTGAGCGTCACCCGGGCGATCGCCGTCTTGCGCTTGCCCGTCGCCCGGTAGCGCGCGCCGGAGGCGAGGTCGATGGCGGCCGTGGCGATCGGGGCCACGAGCTCCTCCTCTTCCTCCTCGGCCTTCTCCTCCTGCTCGCCCTCCTCCTCGATCGCATATGGATCGACGTAGGCCTCCTCCCGACCGAGCGGATCGACGCCCTCGGGCACGATGTCGACTTCCAGGTGCGCCCCCGGCACGGACGGCTTCACCCGCGCCGGCGCCTCCTCGCCCGTCACGGTCTGGGGCTCCTGTTCGGACACCGGCGCCTGCGGGGGCGCCTCCTCGACCACGGCGACGATCTCCACCTCTTCCACGGTGGGCTCACCCGCCTGCTCCTCCGCCGGCCCGCCCTCCCCCTGCGCGGACGGCCCGCCCTCCTCGGCCGCCGTGGGCTCGGCGGGGTGGGACTGCTCAGGTGCCTCGGGCGCCTCGGGAGTCTCGGGCTTCTCCTCCTCGGCCATCATGCGTCCAGCTCCAACGCCTGTGGCTTCTGGGCGACGTGCGGATGCTCGGGCCCCGCGTAGATCTTCAGCTTGGTGATCTGCTTTCGCGCAAGCCGGTTGCGCGGCAGCATGCCTTTCACTGCCAGCCTGATGATCTCCTCCGGCCTTCTGGCCAGCATCTCCTCGAAGCTGCGAGAGCGCAGCCCGCCGGGGTGGCCGGAGTGACGGTAGTAGCGCTTGTCCTTGCGCTTGTTCCCGGTCACGTGCACCTTCTCGGCGTTCACCACCACGACGAAGTCGCCCGTGTCGATGTGCGGCGTGTACTCGGGCTTGCGCTTGCCGCGCAGCACGTCGGCGATCTGCGTCGCGAGGCGACCCAGCGTCTTGCCGTTCGCGTCCACGAGCATCCAGTTTCGCTCGCGGTCGGTCGGCTTGGCTACGTAGGTTCTGGTGGAGGGAGCCATCACGCAAAAAGGCCACGCAGTAGCGCGCGGCGCGAGCACATCATAGGCGATGTTCGTCCGATAGGCGATGTTCGTCCGCGTGGCGGCGAAAGCGGCTGTCGTGGCCGGCGCCAACATGGCTGTTCGAGGACCTGCGCGAACGTGTCTCCCAAAAACGTGGGACCAGCAAAGCCGAGGTCCGACGGATCGTCGCTCCCGGCAAGGACGCAGGAAGCGAAGTGTGCTCTGCACGGGAGCGACCGAGGACGCCGCCAGGGGTGGCGAGACTAGGAGCTATCTACTCCCACTCGATGGTGCCTGGGGGCTTCGACGTGATGTCGAGGACCACGCGGTTGACCTCGCGCAGCTCGTTGATCATCCGCGAGGCGATCCGCTCGAGAAGGTCGTAGGGCAGCCTTGCCCAGTCCGCCGTCATCGCGTCGTCGCTGGTCACGGCCCGCACGACCACCACGTACCCGTAGGTCCGCTCGTCCCCCTGCACGCCGACCGTGCGCACGTCGGGCAGCACGCAGAACGACTGCCACAGCTCGCGATACAGGCCGGCCGCGCGAATCTCCTCCTGCAGGATGTGATCGGCCTCGCGCAGCACGTCCAGACGCTCCTTCGTCGCTTCCCCGCCCACGATCCTGATCGCCAGACCAGGCCCGGGAAACGGCTGGCGCCAGACCAACCGCTCGGGCAGGCCCAGCTCTGCTCCCACCGCGCGCACCTCGTCCTTGAACAGCGCCCTCAGCGGCTCGACCAGCTCGAATTGCATGTCCTCGGGCAGGCCCCCGACGTTGTGATGGGACTTGATCGTCGCCGCTCCCGTCCCTCCCCCGGACTCGATCACATCCGAGTACAGCGTTCCCTGCACCAGAAAGCGTGCGCCCTCGCCGCCCTCGGCATCCGCGAGCTTCGCCGCCTCCTCCTCGAAGACCTTGATGAACTCGGCGCCGATCGCTTTGCGCTTGGCCTCGGGCTCGGTGACTCCTTTGAGCTTCTCGAGGAACCGCCTCTCGGCGCTGACCGCCACGAGCGGCACCTTGAACGTGTCGCGAAACGCGCTCACCACCTGCTCGCCCTCGTCCTTGCGCATCAGCCCGTGGTCCACGAACACGCACGTCAGCTGATCGCCCACCGCCCTATGCACGAGCAGCGCCGCCACCGAGGAGTCCACACCGCCGGAGAGCCCGCAGATCACCCGGCCATCGCCGACCTGATCGCGAATGCGCCGCACCTGGCTCTCCACGATCGATGCGGCTGTCCACGTCGGCTCACAGCCGCACACCTCGGTCAGGAATCGCGTGAGTATCTCCTGGCCATACGGGGTGTGAACGACCTCCGGGTGGAACTGGATCCCGTACACGCCGCGCTGGCGGTTCTCGACCGCCGCCACGGGCGATGCGCTGGACGACGCCAGCGCCATGAACCCCGGTGGCGGCTCGAACACGGTGTCCCGGTGCGACATCCAACACGTCTGCTCGCGCGGTGTCTCCCTCAGCAGCACGCCCGGATCGAGCACGTGCAGCTCCGAGCGCCCGAACTCCCCCACCTCGGCCTGCTCGACCCGGCCGCCCAGCTCGTGCACGAGCAGCTGCATTCCGTAGCAGATGCCCAGCACGGGCACCCCGAGCTCCAAGAGGCCGCGGTCGAGCCGCGGGGCGCCCGGCGCGTACACCGACGCCGGCCCGCCGGACAGGATGATCCCGCGCGGCCTGCGTCTGGCGATCTCCTCGAGCGACACGCTGTGGGGCAGCATCTCCGAGAAGACCCCGCAGTCGCGCACGCGCCTGGCAATAAGCTGGCTGTACTGCCCGCCAAAGTCCAGTACGACTATCTCTTCGACTGCTCCAGCTGTCTCTCTGCGCTGCTCGGCCGCGGGCGCGGGCACCGTGGCGGCGGCCTCAGTCATTGGCGAGGGCGGCCGCCTTGCCGTTGGTGGCGCCCATGCCGACGCCCTGGTCGCGCTGCAGCGCCTTGCCCTCGGTCTGAAGCGCCGGCGCGATCACGACCTCGGCGCGGTTGAACTCGGCGAGGTCCTTGTGTCCGCAGGTCGCCATCGACGTGCGCAGCCCGCCGAACAGGTTGAACGTGCCGTCGTTCTCCCGCGCCGGGCCGACCAGGATCTCCTCGAGCGTGCCGTTCTGGGTCGTTGCCACCCGCGCTCCGCGCGGGAGCGTCGGGTGAAAGGTCGCCATGCCCCAGTGGAAGCCCCTTCCCGGAGCCTCGTAGGCCCGTGCCAGCGGCGAGCCGATCATCACGGCGTCGGCGCCCAGCGCGATCGCCTTCGAGACGTCGCCCCCGTTGCGCATGCCACCGTCGGCGATCACCTGGCAGTACTCCCCGGTCTCCAGCATGTGCGTGGACCGGGCGAACGCGACGTCCGCGATCGCCGTGGCCTGCGGCACGCCGATCCCGAGCACGCCACGCGTGGTGCAGGCGGCCCCCGGCCCCACGCCCACGAGCACCCCCGCCGCACCGGTGCGCATCAGGTGAAGGCCCGTGTGATAGGAGGCGCAGCCGCCCACGACCACCGGCACGTCGAGCGTCGGTATGAACTCCTTCAGGTTCAGCGGCTCGGAGACCGTCGAGACGTGCTCACCGGAGACCACCGTCCCCTGGATCACCAGCACGTCGAGGCCGGCGTCCATGGCGATCTCGTAGTAGTCGCGCACGCGCTGCGGTGTCAGCGAGGCCGCGACGACGACCTTCTGCTCCTTGATTTCGCTTATCCGCTGGGCGATCAGTTCCGGTTTGACGGGCGCGCGGTAGATGTCCTGCATCTCGCGAGTCGCCACCTCCCTGGACAGGGACGCGATCCGCTTGAGCTGCTCCTCGGCGTCCTCGTAGCGGGTGAAGATCCCCTCGAGGTTGAGCACCGCCAGTCCCCCCAGGTCGCCGATGATGCCGGCGGTGCGCGGCGAGACCACGCCGTCCATCGCCGAGGCGAGCATCGGCAGCTCGAACTGATACGGCCCGAGCTTCCAGGAGATGTCGATGTCATCGGGGTCGCGGGTGCGCCTTGAAGGCACGATCGCGATGTCGTCGAACCCGTATGCCTGGCGGCCCTTCTTGCCGCGACCGATCTCGATCTCCATCCTCAGATCCTTACAGCCGGCGCGGACAAGAAGACCCCGCCGCAGGCGGGGCCGAGAGGGTGGGCGGAGGGCCGCTGGAGCTTTTCGGAGGCGACGGCCAAGTGAGTCTGAGCATAGCAATCGTCACACCCCGCCCAACCCCCTCGGATATCCTCGGTTGACATGAGCGACGGAGCGCACACGAGCTATGAGCCGCAGGTGATCGAGACCCGCCGCCAGGCCGCCTGGCGCGAGCGGGACGCGTTCAGGACACCGGCCATCGTCGAGGAGCAGCCCCACCGCTACATCAAGCCATCCGCGCCGTTCACCTCTGGGAACGTGCACATCGGTCACGTTCGCAGCTACTCCATCGGCGACGCCTACGCCCGCTTCTGGCGGGCCCGGGGAGACGCGGTGCTGTTCGCCTTCGGCTTCGACGCCTTCGGGCTGCCCGCCGAGCTGGGCGCCATCGCGGGCGGAGAGTCCCCGAGCGACTGGGTCAGCCGCTGCGCCAACCACATGACCTCCCAGCTCGATCGCCTCGGCTTCTCCTTCGACTGGGAGCGCTCGTTCATGAGCTCGGACCCAATCATGTACCGCTGGTCGCAGTGGCTCTTCCTCGTCCTGCTCGACGCCGGCCTGGTCTATCGCGGGACGGGCAACGTCGACTGGTGCGACACCTGCCAGACCACCCTCGCCACGATCCAGGTCGAGAACGGCCTTTGCTGGCGCTGCCACAACCCCGTGCGGCTCGTCCAGCGCCCAGAGTGGCACCTGCGCGTGAGCGCCTACGTGCAGGAGAACGACCGGAGACTCGACGAGCTGGAGAACTGGGACGAGAACTCGCTCGCGAGCCAGCGCTTCGTGCTCGGCCGCGTCGATGGGGTCGAGGTCGACCTGCCGGCGCCGGACGAGCGCACTCTGACGGTCTTCACGCCCCACGCGGACGCGCTCGAGCTGGCGCGCTTCGTGCTGATCTCCCCCAAGCACCCCGACATCGACACCTGGGCCGCCGAGAAGGGCGTGCGCGATCGCGTGGAGGAGCTGCGTTCGAGCGGCATCGAGCGCAGCTCGCGCGACGCCGAGGCGATCCCCGTGATCGACACCGGCCGCTCGGTGCCCGCGCCCGTGGGCGGCGATCCGCTGCCGGTGCTCATCTCGCCGCTCGTCGACGGGCGCTATGGCGTGACTGCCGTGTTCGGGATCCCCGAGGCCGACAGCACCGACGAGATGATCGCCGAGCGACTGTCCGCCCGCGCGAGCGGGCAGACAGCGCATTCAGCCGCGCAGGCGCCTGTGAGCGACCGCCCGCCGCGTGCGTCGGCCGCACGCCCGGCCGTGCGCTATCGCGCCGATGACTTCTCGATCTCGCGCCAGCGCTCGTGGGGAACGCCGATCCCGATCGTCCACTGCGAGACGTGCGGCGCGGTGCCCGTGCCGCACGAGCAGCTGCCGGTGCTGCTGCCGCTGGACATCAAGCCGACCGGTACCGGCAACCCGCTGGCGGAGGCGCGCGAGTTCGTCGAGACCACCTGCCCGCGCTGCGATGGTCCGGCACGGCGCGAGACGGACACCCTCGACTGCCACTTCGACGCCCTCTGGCTGTGGGTTCCCGCCTGCGTGCCGGCAGAGGCGCGTGGCGAGGCGCTGAACGACATCTTCGCCCTGCGCGACCTGCGTCACTGGCTCGCCTGCGAGCGGGTGGTCGCGGGCTCGGACAGCGGCAATTTCGTATTCGACCAGCGGATAATCACCAAGGCGCTTCGCGATCTCGGCCATCTGACGTTCCTCGCCGACGGCGAGCCGTTCGCCGGGTGCCTGTTCCACGAGATGGTCATCAGCGACGGGCGCAAGATGAGCAAGCACCTCGGCAACGTCGTCGACCCCGACGCCCTCGTGGAGCGCTACGGCGCCGACACCGTTCGGCTGGCGGTCCTCTACGCGGCCCGACCGCAGCGCGCGCTGAACTGGAGCGACTCGGCCGTGCTGCGCTGCCACAGGTTCCTGACGCAGGTGTGGGAGTACTGCCACGCCCAGCTCGCGATCGCCGAGGAGCTCGCCGACGGCGGACCGCCCTGCGCGGATGGCCTCGACGGAGAGCCCGCCAGAGACACGACCGAGCACCTGCGCCTGCGCCTTGGAAAATGGTGCGAGACCGCGGTCGAGAAGGTCACCGAGGAGATGGAGGGCCTCGAGATGCACAGCGCCGTGCGCAACGTCATGCGCCTTTTCGACCGGATCAAGGACTTCGAGAAGCGCGTGGTCGCGCGCCAGGGAGCGCTCGGCCGGACCGACAGCGACGCGCTGATCGCGGCCCTCGGACTGCTCGTCCAGATGCTCGGGCCCCTCGCCCCCCATCTCGCCGAGGAGCTGTGGATCGCCTTCGGCAACGAGGAGCATGCGGCCCAAACGCCGTGGCCCGGCGTATCGTTCCAGGTGCCGGCATGAGCGTCGACGTGAAACATCCTCCCGCAAGGGGCTCGGCGGAGCGAACCCGTTCGTGCGCGACCGGCCTCGTGTGCCACCGCTGTGAGCTGAGCTTCCCGCTGGAGGAGCCCGTCTTCGCCTGCCCGAATTGCGGCAAGGGCCTTGACATCTCCTACGACTACGAGCTCGCGGCGCGACGCTTCAAGGAGGTGCCGCATGCGGAGCGTCCCATGAACATCTGGCGCTTCGAGGAGCTCCTGCCGATCGTCGACGCCTCGGCGCAGGCGCGCGTCGGACGCCACGCCGGCTACACGCCCCTGATTCGCGCCGACCGGCTCGGGGCCGAGCTCGGCCTGAGCAACCTGTACCTCAAGGACGACTCCACCTCGCGGCCCAGCCTCTCCTACAAGGACCGCGTCGTCTCGATGTCGGTCGCACGGCTGCTCGAGCTCGGCAGGGAGGAGATCGGGTGCGTCTCAACGGGCAACGTCGGCACGGCAGTCGCCTCCCTGGCGGCCAAGGCGGGGGTCCCCGCCTACGTGTTCTACCCCAATCGCCTGGAGGACATGAAGGCCCGCGCCTGCCGTGCGCTCGGCGCGGAGGTCTGCCAGGTCGAGGGGAACTACGACGAAGTCAACCGCCGCTGCCGCGAAGTCGCCGAATCGACGGGAATGGAGTTCGCCAACATCACCCTTCGGCCCTTCTACGCGGAGGGTGCCAAGACGGCCGCGTTCGAGATCGTCGAGCAGCTCGATTGGCAGGCGCCCGATCACATCGTCATCCCGGCCGCCGGCGGAACGCTCTCCTCGCGCGTGCACAAGGGCCTCGGCGAGCTGCAGCTGCTGGGGCTGGCACACACGGACTCGACCCGCATACACATAGCTCAGCCGTCCGGCTGCAACCCGATCGCCCACGCGATCCTGGCCGAGGAGGCGGAGATCCGGCCCGTGAAGCCAGAGACCGCCGCGCACTCGCTCGCCATCGGGTCGCCGGGGGACGGCTATCTGGTGATCGACGCGGTGCGCAAACGCGGCGGGACCGGCGGCTTCGCCACCGATCCCGAGATCTTCGCCGGCATCGACCTGCTCGCCGCCACCGAGGGCCTGTTGACCGAGCCGGCGGGCGGCACGACGGTGGCGGTCCTCGAGCGGCTCGCGGCCGAAGGACGCTTCGCGCCCGATGACACCGTCGTGGCCATCATCACCGGCAACGGCCTGAAGACGCTCGATGAGCATCCCGAGAAGCCATGGCCGGCCAAGATCGACTGCGAGCTCGACGCGATGCTCGACGCGCTCAGCGAGCTCAAGCTCAGCGGCTCGCTCGTGGACAGCGCCCGCGAGCAGCTGCACGTGTGATCGCCGCCTCGCCGTCGAGTACAGTTCGCTCATGGACGACGACCTGCCCTCCGATCCGATCTTGGAGCTCAACGAGCGTCGCCGCTTGGAGCGGTCGGCCGTCGAGGAGGCCGGAGGCGGCGAGTCCGAGGGCTTCGAGCTCGCCGAGCAGGAGCTGATCGAGCACGCCTCTCACGGAGACGAGCACACGCCGACGCGCATCATCCGCGACGCGGAGACCGAGGTCGAGGAGGAGGAGCCGGACGTCTCCGTCTACGGCGAGGCCGACGAGGAGAGCCCGCCGGACCGGTAGAGCCCCAGGGCCGGGGTTCAGGAAGGTCGCCGGAGGCCCCGGCGCTCCCAGCTCGTCCCGTCCTCAGGGGTGCCAGCCAGCCGCCGTGAAGAGCGTCTCGTCATTCTCGAGCAGCCCCCGCAGACGACGGCGCAGCTCTGTGTGAATCTGCGATACGCGACTCTCAGAGACGCCCAGCCGCGCGCCGATTTCGTTCAGTGTGTGGCCCTCCACATACAGCAGCACGGCGACGAGCCGCTCGCGTTCGGGCAGCTGGGCGAAGGCCTTGCGAAAGCGGGCCTTGGCGACCGCGCGCTCTGCGCTGAGGGTCGGGTCGCAGTCGTCGTCTTCGCTCTCCAGCGTGTCGATGCGCTCGATCGTCGTGCTGTCGTCCGCCTGGATGGTCTTGTTGAGCGACCCCACCTCCGCGGCCGCCAGATCGCGCATGCGCGCGCTCAGCTCCTCATCGGTCATGCCGGCGGCGGCCGCCAGCTCGTGATGCGTCGGCTCTCGTTCCTGCTCGGCGACGAGCCGCTGCCTCGCGCTGCCGATCGTGCGCTCCGCCCGGCGCAGGGAGCGCGGCGCCCAGTCCTGTCTGCGCAACTCGTCGAGCACCGCCCCGTGAATGCGCGTCCAGGCGAACTGCTCGAGCGTCGCGCCCTTGTCGGGGTCATAGCGCTCGATCGAACGGATCAGTGCCTCCATGCCGCAGGACAGGAAGTCGTCGACCTCGCAATGGGGCGGGATCTCACGGACCTTGCGGTAGACGATGTGGCGCACCATGGGCGCGAAGGTGAAGATCAGCCGATCCCGGAGCCTCAGGTCGCCGGTGCGTCGGTACTCCCTCCAGACGGCCGTCACCTCTGGGGCCGACGCCCTGCCGACGTGCTGCTCCATGGTTTTCATGACTGGGTGCTCCGACTGTCGCTGGGAAGGTGGTCGCCTCTCGTGCGGGCAGCCCCGGCGTTCTCATCGCCTCGGAACGCCACGGCCTGCACGGGAAACGCCACCCTCATCGGAACATTCCCGACGGGGCTTGACCCCTGGGGGCGCGATGCCCGCCGCACTTGCGCGGGTTGGGCTTCACGTTCTTGCCGCGTGGTCGATCACCGGCAAGAACCCGACCGCACCGGATGGCTGGGGGGTGGACGGTCGTCCCGCCGAGACGCTAAGGGCCTCAAGCTCTACGGAGGCTGGTCGATCACCATGGGCGAACCCAAACGAGAGGCGGTCCGGGGCGATGGCCCGGCGGAGCGCGCTACCGACGAGGCAAATGTGAGCTCGCCCATCATCCCAACCGGGGCTGCCACCGCACCCAAACCCGTAACGCGCACCTCCGCCGCCGCGGAGGTCGCCGCCTCCTGGGCGGCCAACGGGGTGAGCGGGGCCGTTCCCACCAATCAGACGAACGCCTCCGTGTCGTTGAACGCCCTACCCGCCAGTCCGCCGCAGGACGTCCTCGATCAGATGGACCAGGCCGCGCAGCGCTATGAGAGCCTGAGCTCACAGGGGCACGAGCTGCGCCTGGTGCGCGACGAGCAGAGCGGCGCCACCGCGTTCGAGGTGCGCGACGCGCACGGAGACCTGCTGCAGCGCCTTTCGCTCGCCGAAGCCCTCGACCTCGCAGCTGGCGCGCACCTGAAGTAGGCGAGCGCAATGTCCGCCGTCGTCCTCGGCCTCTGCAGGCGCCCCCCTCACCGTCTCGGGACTTGCCTCCGGTCTGAACACGAGCCAGATCATCCCCTCGCTCGCCGTCGAACGTGAGCCCGTCACGCGCCTGACCAATCAGCAAACGACCGTCGAAGGGGAAGCTCCAGTCGATCCAAAGCGGGACATTCAGAGGATCGAGGGCAACTACGAAAACAAGGTCGCCCTCAACGTGCGCTCGCCCACCGAAGCCACCGGCTACGTGAGCATGGCCTGAGCGGCCACGCCCGGACCGGGCGGTCGTTTGCAAGCGTCGTCCCAGCGGCTGGGCATAGGTCCAACATCTGTTGCCCTGTCATCAGGCTCGTTCCCTCGACGGCCGATAAGTGAGCATGGTCTGCGATCACTCCGCACTACAGAGTGGTGGGGCTCGCTACGTGCGAGAGACCCGTGAGCTGCGACTGGTACTGGTGTGCGACCGGTGCGGGGCCGAGCAGACGGAACTGCAGAGGATCAACTACGCCCCGAATGCGCGACGTGCCGTGGGATACCTGACCGAGCTCACCGCCCGCGAGCTGGACCTCCGCGACAGTCGGGTGGCAAAACTCGGATTCGCGGCGCTCGTCTGCGGCGCCGGACGCGACCAGATCAATCCCGTCATCCTCAACAAGGAGGGACCGCTCACCGAGGAGGAGTGGGTCGAGGTCCGCCGCCAGCCCGAGCTCAGCGCTTCGCTGCTGGCGGATGCGAGCTTCGGCGAAGTCAGGGACTGGGTCCTTACCCACCGCGAGCGCCCTGACGGAACCGGCTACCCACGCGGACTTCTTGGCGCGGAGATCACGCTTGAGGCACGGATCCTCGCGGTCACCGACGCCTACGTGGCCATGACCAGCGATCGCCCGTACCGCCGTAGGCGCGACCACCGCGGAGCCTGTCTCGAGCTCCTGCGCTGCGCCGGAACCCAGTTCGACGCGGCCGTCGTTCACGCGTTCGTGCGAGCGTCGATCGGCCGCTACCGCCATCTGGCGCGCGCGGCGTGAAGGCAACACCTCTTCAGAGGCCGCGCGCTCGCGCTCTCGCCTCGGGCGGTCCCGTGGACGCTGCCCGCGAAGGCGTCGCAGCCCGCGCTCCCCGGCGTTGGCTTCCAGACCCCGATAGTCCGCGAGGGCTCGAGTCCACGCCGCGGCTCGCCTACGCGGCGCTCGCCCTCATGCTCGCGTGTGCCGTGGCCTATAGCGCGCACGTCACGATCAGCTTGGGGGGTCAGAACAACGGAGCGCTCTGGGGCGACTGGGTCTATCTCTCGATCATGGGCGCCTCGTGTCTGCTCTGCCTGTGGCGTGCGCGGGTCGGGGGAGATAGCCGCGCCTGGACGTGGATCGCGCTGGGACTCGGCCTGCTGTTCCTCGGCGGGGCCTACGAATCTCTGTATCTGGCGAACCTGGCCAACCCACCCCATCCCTCGTGGGCGGACGCGTGTTTCCTGGGCTCCTATCCCCCGCTCTATCTCGGCGTGATGCTGATCATCCGTGCGCGCTCGCGGCACTTTCCCGCGTCTACCTGGCTTGAAGGGCTGGTCGGGGCCCTCGCTCTGGGGAGCGTCGCCGCGAGCGTGCTGTTCGACCCCACCGTGATCTCCATGCACAGCAGCGTGGCCGTGGTGGCAACAAACCTGACCTACTCGACGTTCGACGTCTTGCTGCTGGCCATCGTCGCTGGCGGCTTCGTTCTGATGGGCCGCGATGCCGGCAGAGCATGGCTGCTGCTCGGTCTCGGACTGCTGATTACGGGGGTGGGGCACACGATCTACCTCTACCAGTTCGCCAACGGCGCCTATGCGGAAGGCAGCTGGGTCACGGCCACCTGGCCGCTGGCCACGGCGTTTATCGCCGTGGCGGCCTGGACGCGCA
This sequence comes from uncultured Solirubrobacteraceae bacterium, assembly GCA_963730575.1. Classification (GTDB taxonomy): domain Bacteria; phylum Actinomycetota; class Thermoleophilia; order Solirubrobacterales; family Solirubrobacteraceae; genus Palsa-744. The sequence goes on along the minus strand of CAVSSG010000001.1, from coordinate 239,573 downwards.
GCTCCACTGCCAACACGTCCGCCGAGCGCAGCGGCGGCGAATGGGCCGAGCACGTCATGACGGGCTTCTTCGCACTGATGATCCTCGGTGTGCTGGTCGTCGACGCGGTTCGCGGGATTCCCGTCGTCGCCCATGTGCTGGTGACCCTCGCGATCGTCGCGCTGTTCGCGCGTCTTGCCCTGGCCGGTCGCGAGCGGGGCCTGCTCGCTCGAACGGTGGTGGAAGCCCGCACCGATGAGCTGACGGGGCTGCCCAACCGGCGCAGCCTGTACGAGGCCACCGACCGGGGCCTCGAGGAGGGCGGCCCACTTGCGCTGCTGCTGCTCGACCTCGACCGCTTCAAGGAGCTCAACGACACGCTCGGCCACAACTCCGGCGATGAGCTGCTCCGCCAGGTGACGGTGCGCCTGAAAGCCGAACTTCCCGCGGACGCGCTGCTCGCGAGGATCGGCGGGGATGAGTTCGTCGTGCTGTTGGGAGACGCACGGGAGCACGCAGCGCTCGATGCCGCCGAGGCCCTACACGAGGCGCTGGAAGACCCATTCCCGCTCGACGGCCTGCTCGTCCCCGTCCAGGCGAGCATCGGGATCGCGCTGGCCCCCGATCACGCGTCCACACGTTCAGAGCTGATGCGATGCGCGGATGTCGCGATGTACCGCGCCAAGTCCAAGCAGATCGGCATCGAGAGCTACCTGGCCGAGGTCGACGGCAACACGCGCGACGTGCTGCAGCTCGTCAGCGAGCTGCGCCAGGCGCTCGGACACGAACAACTCGTGCTGCATTACCAGCCGAAGGTCTCCATCGGCAGCAATTCCTTCGCGGGCGTCGAGGCACTCGTGCGCTGGCAGCATCCGCGTCTGGGCCTGCTGCCCCCCGGAGAGTTCATCGCCCTGGCCGAGCGAGAGGGTCTCATGCGGCCCCTGACGCTCGAGGTGCTCGATCGCGCACTGGCCCAGCAGCGCGAGTGGCGCCGAGCCGGCCGCGTCGTGCCGATGGCCGTCAACCTCTCCCCCGCCAGCCTGCTGGACACGCGGCTTCCCCACGAGATCGAAGAGCTGCTGCAGCGCTACGACGCCCTGCCGAGCCAGCTCGAGCTAGAGATCACCGAGGAGACGCTCATGCGCGACCCCAAGCGCGCCCTCGACGTGATCGCGCGCATCAGCGAGCTCGGCGTCGGCTTCTCGCTCGACGACTTCGGCACCGGCTACTCGTCGCTCTCGCAACTGAGGCGCCTGCCCGTGCACACGCTGAAGATCGACCGCTCCTTCATCATGCACATGACAGAGAACGAAGAGGACGCCAACATCGTGCGCTCGACGATCCAGCTCGGCCACAGCCTCAACCTCTCGGTGATCGCCGAGGGCGTGGAGAATCCGTCGCACCTGCACGACCTCGAGCAGTATGGCTGCGACATCGCCCAGGGCTTCCACCTCAGCCGACCAATCCCGCCAGAGCAGATACCGGGCTGGCTGGACGCACACCAGCCGGCCGAGCAACATGTCGGTGCTTGAGAAGCTCTTGAGTCGCCGTTCGTGCTGGATGGGGTGAGCATGCACGTCGGGGCCAACATCGGAATAGCCCTCGCTCCGACCGACGCCTCCGACACGAGACGTCTCGTGTGGTGCGCGGACGTCGCGATGTATCGAGCCAAGCTGGGCGGCCTTCCCATCGCGCTCTATGACGAGGACCTGGACGACGGCGGAAACCGGTTGCTGCTGGCCGAGGAACTGCGGGTGGCAATAGAGGAGGGCGAGCTAGTGCTGCACTACCAGCCGCAACTGGACCTGCACACCGGTGAGATCCTGGCCGTCGAGGCCCTGGTTCGCTGGCCCCATCCCAGGCTTGTCCTGGTGCCGCCCCTGAAGTTCCTCCCCCTCGCGGAGGATGCCGACCTGATGGGGGCGCTTACGACATGGGTGCTCACGCAGGCTCTCGATCAGTGCGCTGCCTGGCGGGCCGCCGGGCGAATGATGGCGGTGTCGGTCGACATCTCGGCGACGAACCTGCTCGAAGCCGGGTTCACCGAGGCGGTTCGCGGACTGCTCGAGCGTAACGATCTCCCCGCCGAGTCCTTGGTTCTGGAGATCACCGAGACCAACATCATCAAGGAGTTCGACCGGTCGAAAGCGGTCATCGAGGAACTGCGGTCCCTCGGCCTCGTCGTGTCCATCGACGACTTCGGGACGGGCTTCACCTCGATGGCGCATCTGACGAATCTCGCGGTCAGGGAGCTCAAGCTCGACCGCACGTTTATCACCTCGCTGGGCAACGGTGAGAGCGAGCGCGACCTGCAACTCGTTCGCGCCGCGATCGACCTCGGGCACGCCCTCGGGCTGCGGGTCGTGGCTGAGGGAATCGAGGACGGCGACACGCTGGAGCTGCTCTCACGCCTTGGGTGTGACGTCGCCCAGGGCTACCGCATCGGCAGACCCAAACCCGCGGACGAGCTCGCCTTCCGACCCTCTCTCGACGGGACCGCGGCCCTCGCCGCGTAGGACGAGCGCCCGAGACCGAATTGGAAGGGCGCGGAGAGGCTCACCGAGGTGGGTGCAAACGGGCGGCCGCCGGGTTGGAGCCGTCAACTGGCAGCTAACCGCCGAGCGGCCCTACGGGCACCGGGCTCCTGGTTGGCGGCGATGCTTGCTGCCAGGTGACCGTGAACCCCGAACCGGCAGATGCGAGGCTCGTGGGTGCCGCGGTGGCCACGGCCCCTGCGCCGCCGAAAGGGCGCGCGTGCCCGAAGCGGCTGGCGAGGTCGAGCAGTTCGAGTGCCGTGGCCGACCACTCGGAGGCGCCGATCGGACCCGTCTGACCGTGTGTCGACGTCGCATGCGCATCCGAGAAAGCGACGGAGCCGAAGTCGGCAAGCGGCAGAACGCGGCAGCTGCCCCCGCCGTCGCAGGCCGATGGCGCCTCGGCGATCCACTCGGCCGAGGCCACGTCGATCACCGGCGCCCTTCGCGTGGTCAGGAAGTGTGCGCCGGTCGTCCGATCGCGCAGTGCGAGCCACACGCTCCTGCCCGTCACGGTGACGCTCGCGGCGATGCTGTCGCCTGGGCGGACCTTGAGCCGCAGGGTGGCTGGGCCCATGGGTACGAGCTCGAACCATGCGAAGTCATCGGCGCCACCGGAGCTGGCGCAGTCGGCCTCGGTGCCAATCTGCTCAAGCGCCGGAGAGGACTGCTGGTAGCCCCCGAGTCCGACCCAGAAACCCGAGTCGCCCTGCCCATCAGCACAGTTGACGGCCGGCTGCACCCAGTGCGCCGAAACGCTCTTGAAGCGCACGGGCGCACGCGAGGTCCCGGTGATCACGTAGCCGGCCCAATTGGTGCTCAGCGTGGCGAGGCGCAGCGCTTTCCGCTCGGTCGTGGACGCGGACCCGGCGGCGCCCCGCTCAGTCGCGTGCGCCGGGGCAAGCTCACCGCCGCCGTCGCCCTGCGCGAGTGCGACGCCCGGCGTGGCAGGAGCAGCCACTGCGCATGACGCTGCAACCACGATCAGGACTCGGCGGGGCAGGGACATTGAGAACCTCCTGGGGTCAGCCGAAGCGCTCAGGCGAGATGGCCGATGATGCCGGTCGGCCGACAATCCGCTTAACGGCAGCGCCGGCCGAGAGTTTCGTCTCGGCGGGCGGACTTAGAAGATTCTTAGTGGTGCCTGGCCGCGATCCCGGCGAGTCCCTTCGACATGGGCTCCTTTCAGGCGAGGCTTCATGTTTCGATCGTGACGAGGGTGCCGATCGGCGTGTAAGGCCAGATCTCCGCGGAGGCTTCGAGCGGGAGCTCGACGCAGCCGAGGCTCTGCGGCGTACCGAACGACGCGCGGTCGAAGTTGTGGAGTGCGTCCCCGCCGTTGAAGTAGCTGATCCATTTGATCCCGGGATCTTGATAGTGGGAGCCGTCGGGGTTGGTTCCGCTCATCGTGCCTTCGGGGATGTGCTCGAACACCGGGAACGTGCCGAGTTCGGTTTCCGCTCCGGAGATGCCCGTGTTCGCGGCCGAGGTCAGAATCGTGCGACCCGCGTGCCAGAGCGTGGCGTCTCCGGAACTTCGCGGTGCACGTACACGTAGCTGTAGCCTCTCGCTCGAGATGCTTGCCAGCGATCGCATCGCTGAGCAGCATGCGCCACACCGTCGACCCCGCGAGACCGTCAACGGTGAGTTCGTTGTTGTTCTCGAACTTCATCACCGCGCCACGAGTGATCTCGTTCGCCTGACCCGGGCTCCACAGCGCCCGCAGTTGCCGCGGCGTGTTCGGATAGCGCCAGCTGAAGCTCCCGCTCGGAGGGATTACCGCCGCCTGCGCCTCGGCGCTCGGCGTGCGCGCGACCGGGGCCCCCGACGGCCGCCAGTCCACCGGCAGATAGCCCGCCTGGGCGAGGAGCTGCTGCAGGCGCAGCGTCGAGCCGGGTGGCACCGTCCATTCGATCTCGCTGGTCGTGCGCAGCCCATTCCCGCGCGCCCGACGCCACCGCGACCGCGTGCGGGAGCTCGACGCGCAGCTGAGAGCCCAGCGCCGCTCCAAAGCCCGAGGGGTGAATACGAGCGTGTGGCTGTTCGGTTCGCTCCAGTTGCCCGGCGGTCGCCGGCGAGAGCCGCGGGCGTGCTTCGAGCCGAGCACTTCGCTCACCGGCTTGAGAACGTCAGATGGATCGCCGTGGCGGGAGCGATTCGCCCTCCCGCGGCGGGATGGCGGCCATCACCGCGAGCGTGCGATGGCGGGAACCAGCTCACCTGCGTGGGAGCACCGACCTTCTCCCACGGACGCGCCGCGGCAGCGACCTCGGTGCTGCCCGTCGCCGGCTGCGTGCCGAGCGAGATCGAGGTCTGCGCGCCGCTCAGCGTGCGGCTGATCAAGTTCCTCGCTGCTCCCGTAGTCGACCACGCTCACCGGCCGGTCGAAGCGCACGTGCACCTCTGAGCCCGACGGGCACGGTCATCCAGGGTTCGGTCACATGCGCGACCGGCGCGCGCAGCGTCAGCTGCTCGTTGTGCTGGCTGCCCAACGCCCAGCCGAGCCATCCGGGCCGGCGAACCTCGACGTCCACCGACACGAGCTCGCCCGGAGTCAGCTGCCTCAGCGGAGTCAGACGCCCGCCATCGATCGCGAGCGGCACGGCTCTGACCGCCCGGACCGAATGCCTGACGCGCTCGATCGTCCCGCCCAGAGGCTGGACCGTCACCCGCGCAAGCGCCATTGAGTCGCTTGCCAGCGTCACGCCGGACCACGCGAACACGGCCACCGCAACCGCCACGACCGCGACTCCGGCGACGGCTGCTACGCCAAGCAGGGCGCGGCTTCGAGCATGCCCGGACGACACGGCACCGCGATGAGCTGAGCCAATCGCCACGCCACAGAGCATAGAAAGATCCGCCGTGGTCCACCCCGGTCAAGGGTTTGGTAGGCGGATCGCCGCCTCTCCCCCACGATCCTCGCCGCCGCGTTCCGCCGTTAGGCCGAGGCGGCCGGCGTGAGCAAGCGCAAGCGCGTAACCCCCCACCCGCTCCGCCGCGTCATCGCCACCGAGCTTCTGAGCGCGAGCGCGAACCTGCGCCAGATACAGGAGCTTCTCGGCCACAAGCACCTGGACTCCACGCAGCGCTACACCCATATGGGAGCGCACCAGCTGCGCGGCGCGGTCAAGCGGCTGCCATGGGCAGCGCCGCCCGCAGAGCGGTGCCCCTGTGCTCGTGATCCTCGCCCCGGGGCGGTCCGAGGCTCTGCATAGGCTCGCTTCATGAACGCGGCGAGGCGCTCCGGGAGGAAGCCCGCCCTGCTCGCCATCGTCACCGATCGCGCGCTGGAAGCATGAGCGCCGACTGCACACGCCTGTTCGATCGCCGGCTCGGCGCGTTCATCCACGTCGAGTTCAAGACCGCCCGACGCGAGATCGTCGACTACGCGGTCGTGCTGCTGATCGAAGTCGACGGCGAGATTGAGACGGTCCGCCTGTACGACGGCGCTCCGCAGGGCTGCCGACGAAGGTCGCGCGATAGTGCTAGTCGTCGCCGACGGCAGCACGCGGACACTGCTCCCCGAGTCGTTGCGCCACTAGCGCGCGAACCGCGCAAAAGCATCGCTCAACGCCAGCTCCCCCGATGCGCCCGCGGCCGACGCAGGCCGGTCGAGCCGCGCGATCAGCTCGTGGAGCTCGTCGGCGACGGTCCGCGCGTCCTCGACGGCCAAACGGACGGCCTGCTCATCGCTCGCGGTGCGACGCTGCCGCCGGCCCACCTCCCGCCTCACGAGCTCGCCCAGTGCAACGCTGACGTCGCTGTGGCGCGCAAGCTCAGCTGCCCGTTCTGGTGCCTGCTCACGCCTTGACTTTCTCAGTGAGAGAGTTGATGGGTCGGGCAGTGGCGTCCGGCGCGGCCGGTGGGTCCTCGGGCTGGCGACGGGCTGACCCATTGACTTTCTGTCGACCAGTGGTCTGACCGGCGGATGTTGTGTCGCCGGAGCATCTGAGCCGAGCTCATCACGGCACGGGGCCGGGCGCCGTCATGCGCACGTGTTCGGCGTGAAGCTCCTCGGGCGCTTCGTCGGCGACGTACCGGGTGCCGCGTGACCACGAGGTGACCGCTGCGAGCAGGCACGCGACGATCGCGAACGCGAACGCTGCGTGCAGCCCTGAACGGAATGGGCTGGAGATCAATTGCGGAAAGAACGAGTGACCCGTCACCGTCGCCGCGTTGGCGGGCGAGAGCTGGCTGAGCGCATGGGAGCCCAGCAGCTTCTGGATCGGGTTGTAGCCGAGGAAGGCGGCGAACAGGATCGAGACCGGCGGCTGGTGGCCAACGTGCCGGGCCAGCTTCGCGGACACGCCGTGGGCCCGCAGCCCGGTCGAGAGGCTGGCGGGCAGCATCGAGGCCAGCCCCACGATCATCAGCGTGAAGAAGATCCCGATCGAGAGCACCTGCGCGGAGTTCTGGAAGGTCTGGTTCATGCCGCCGCCGGCGCCACGGTCCTCAGGCGGAAGGCTGTTCATGATTCCCGCCCGGTTGGGCGACGCGAACGACCCCATGGCCAGCCCGTTCAGCAGCAGGATCGCAGCGAACGCCGGGTAGGGAAAGTCGATCGGGAGCATCTCCATCAGCAGAAAGCTGAGTGCCGCCATGAGCATCCCGCCGGTGGCGAACGGACGCGCGCCGTAGCGATCTGAGAGATAGCCGGACGCGGGTCCGGCGATCAGGAACCCGAGGGTGAGCGGAAGCATGTAGATGCCTGCCCATAGCGGCGTTTCGGTGAAGCTGTAGCCGTGCCGGGGCAGCCAGATGCCCTGCAGCCAGATGATCAGCATGAACATCAGTCCTCCGCGGGCAACGGCTGCCAAGAAGCTCGACAGCACGCCGAAGGTGAACGCGCGGATGCGAAACAGGGGCATGCGGAACATCGGGTCAGCCACCCGGCGCTCGATCACGGCGAACGCGATCAGCAACGCCAGCCCGGCGCCGAGCTCGCTCAGCACGCGCGGATTGGTCCAGCCGAGCGGATGGTCGCCGTAGGGCTGTATCCCGTAGGTGATGCCGACCATCACGAGTATCAGCCCGAGCGCGAATGTGATGTTGCCGAGCCAGTCGATCGGCGCCCTGTGCGGCACGCCGCGTTCCTGCAGCTTCAGGTAGGACCAGACGGTCCCGAACAGGCCGATCGGCACCGACACGAGGAACACCAAGCGCCAGTTGATGGGCCCGAGCAGCCCGCCGAGCAGCAGCCCGATGAACATGCCGCTGATCCCCCGAGCGTCATCTCCTATCGCGCCGTAGGCCGCTACAGACGCGGAATCCGCAGCTCCGGCCAAGTCACGACTCTCAAAAGCCGCGCTGTCGCCACACGCGCAAACGCAGATACAGCTTGACCTTGTCGATGTAGCCTTCGGCGCCCGGGTCGTGCCAGCGACCGGAAAACCAGGCGCCGACGCTTCCCCACAGATCGCCTGGCCGGTAGGGAGCTCCGTTACCTGTGGCGCTATTTAGCCAGGTCTCGCGACCGTCGTAGTAGGCGCGCAGAATTGCTGCGTAGTAGTCGGCGTTGAAAGCCGTATCGCCCGCGGCGAGAAAATTGCAGCATTGGTAGGGACTGCGAAGCTGAAACAGACCGAATGACTCGCCTTCGGCCCCCACGGTCGACATGTTCCACCAGGACTCCACGGCTGCGACAGCGCGGAGCAGGTTTGGATCAAGACCGTGCTTGTAGGCTGCCCACTGGATGATTTCGTCGGTGGTCCCGGTGAATGCGCCCGTGACCTGGTCCTTGTAGGGCATTTCGCTGTGCGAGCGGAAGTAGGTGAGGGCCGCGCTGCTGGGCACGCGATGATTAGCGGCGTAGTTTTCGGGCCGCGGCTCCCACCGCGAGCGGTGCACGAGCCGGGCTGCAGCTGCGTCTGAGAGGGGAGGGGCACCGACGCGAGGCAACGTCAGCCAACAGCCAGCGTTGGCCGCGGCGCAGCTCACAACTTGCCCGCTAGGCCGGGCGCCAGCCGAGCCCAGGTGTGCCAACGCAAGCAGCGCCGTTGCCACGGCGAGGGTGCACACGCGTCTGATCATTCTCACCTCTTATCGGCCTGACAGCCGGCCAATTGCCGGCTGTGCTAGGCAAACGTATGAGATCAGCCGTCTGACCCGACCCGAGCAGGTGACCGTTGCGCCTAAGAAGCTGTCTCATAACCCCCGGCAGGAGGGCTTCAGCGAGCGACACCGAACTTAGTCAGGGAGACATAACCCGGCGAGGAGGTGTCCGATGGCAGCTTCGGTGTGGCGGGTGAGAGATGAGCTTTGGGAGACGGTTCAGCCGCTCCTTCCCGAGCACCGGCCGGACCCGCGCGGCGGTCGCCCGCGTGTTGATGACCGCGTCTGCTTCAGCGCGATCATGTTCGTCTTGGTGACCGGGATCGCGTGGCGCCATCTGCCGCAGGAGATGGGTTGCTCACCGGCGACAGCGCATCGCCGGCTCGCAGCTTGGCAGCGAGCGGGGGTGTGGGAGCGTTTACACCAGGAGATCCTGCGTGCCCTGAACGCAGCGGGGCGAATCGACTGGTCCGCTGCGGTTGTCGATGGAAGTCATATCCGCGCAGTTTTGGGGGGCTCCACACTGGGCCCTCGCCGGTCGACCGTGCCCGCGCGGGCTCAAAGCACCATCTGCTGACCGACGCGAGCGGCATTCCGCTGGCGATCAGCCTCACAGGCGGACATCGCAACGACGTAACCCAGCTCCTTGCGTTGGTCGACGCCGTCGGGCCCGTGCGCGGCCGGCGTGGACACCCCAGACGAAGAGCCGAGCGAGTGCTTGCGGACCGCGGCTATGACCACGACAAGTACCGGCGTGAGCTGTGGGCACGCGGCGTCAAGCCCGTGATCGCTCGCCGCGGTTCAGACCATGGATCGGGTCTGGGCAGCGAACGATGGGTTGTGGAGCGCACGTTCGCGTGGCTTCACAACTTCCGCCGGCTGCGGATCCGCTATGAGCGCTCGCCCGATCTGCACCTCGCCTTCATGCAGCTCGGATGCGCCGTCATCTGCCAGCGCATGCTCGCCTGGCCCTGATGCCTACCCTTCCGGGCCCACGCGTCCGTACTGATCGGGTATCCAGCCCCAGCCCCAGATCACCACGGGCTGGCGCGGCAGGCTCCCGGACTCGAAGAGCAAATGTGGATCGATCTTCTCCTCTACCCGGCAGCGGTGGCGCCAGTCGTCGCCGAGGTCGAACGTGTACCTGAACTCCTCACCCGGGGCGAGCTCCCGCGCGACTTTCAGCTTGTCGTGATCAAGCCACCCATGCTCGCCGGGGTCAATGTCCGCGAAGCCCACGCGGCGGCCATCCGGTAGCTCGAAGACGTGCAGGTGCGAGAGGTCCCAGCGAGCGAACGCCAGGTCGATCGTCTCGGCCAGCTGCGCGAACGTGTGGGCTGGGCCGACCATGAAGATCCGGCCCGGCGGAGGATCGCATTCGATGTCCCGTCCGCCCTCGAGCTCAACCCGAATCTGCAGCCACGTCCGCGCCATCCCTCGACAAACTAGCCGAGGGGGTTATGAGACAGCTTCTAAGTGCGCGCCGGGCGCTCGGTGGCGATTTGCTCCTTCGGCAGGCGCGGCGTCTGTTTGTCCGGGCAGAGCGAGGGCGCACGCCAGGACCGCGCACACGGTCGGGTCGGCGGAAGGCGCCTAGTTCCGCGCGGCAATGCCGACCGGTTCCGGGTTCCTCCCGCCGCCACGTCGATCCGTGCATGCGGTTCTCCCGCACACGGCTCACCGACGTCGTTCACCGCCGGCCTTCGGCTTGGCCCGCCAGTCCCGGAAGGGGCTGGGCGTGACGACGGTTCCGTCGAGGTTGATCAGGCCCATGTGGTCGGAGGACCAGTAATGGATGACCGTCCAGCCGAACCCCGACGCCCGTTTGTGGCGCCTAGCGACAAAGCGGGCGAGGCGCTCGAGCGCACAGGTGCTGATCTTGGTGAAGTGCCGGCAGGAGTTCTCGTAGCGGAAGTAACCTGCCCAACCGCGCAGAAACCGATTGAGCTCGTGCACGCTCACTTCGAGCGGGTCGCGGAGCCGCTTGCTGTTCGTGATTTCGCGAATCCGCGAGCGGGCCCTTTGCATCGCCTCTCGTGAGGGCCAGCGGGCGAGGAATCTGAGATGCCGATAGCCACGGTCCCCGCGCGCCCGGCGGTGGTGGAAGCCGAGGAGGTCAAGCCCCTCGCCTCCCTCCTCCAGATGCACGATCCCCGTCTTGGTCTGCTTGAGCTGGAGGCCCATCGACCCCGAGTGCTCAATCGCCTCGAAACAGTCGGCGATATCGCTCTCCAGAACCCACCGCCTGCCCTCCCGGGACTGATCGATCAGCACCTGGAGCGCATCGTGCGCCGACTTGCGCGGGCGAAACCCGAACGTGCAAGGCAAGAAGTCCGCCTCGAACACCGGCTCAATCACCAGCGTCAAGGCGGCCTGCACGACACGGTCGCGCACCGTCGGGATCGACAGCGGCCTTCGCTCCTGCGGCCTGCCGGGCTTCGGTATGAACACCCGGCGAGCCGGCAGCGCTCGGTAGCTGCCGTCTTTCAATAAGCACCTCCAACTCTGGGCACACGCTGGAATGGACGAGGACGCGCGCTGAGGCGCAGAGACGCGGAGACTTCCGCATTGCGCCGCGAAAGCAGGCGTGTGTCTCTCCTCAGTCGGCGCGCTCAGGCCTCGTCTCCACGAAGGACCAGTGGGGGCCGCCGACTACAGCGGGAGGAAGCGCTTGAGCTTGCCGGTGGCTAGACGCGGGATGCTTTCGACCACGGTGACCGTGACGGTCGGCTCGGGGCATCCCGAGCGCGCGAGTGCCTTCTCGAGCTTGTGATTGAGACTCTCGACATCGATCGCGCCGTCTGCGCAGACGATGACCTCCGCTCCGGCTCGGGTCTGCTGCACCTGATACTCGGAGATCAGCGGGCTCACGTCCCAGAATCGAACGGAAGAGATGCGGGTGCACGCTCACCCCGTCTCGGTAGATGAAGGTGTCGTCGTTCCGGCCCTCGATGTCGGCTATGCGCCGGTGCGCCGACCCGCATGCGCACGGCTCATCTAGGAGCGTGACCTCGTCGGTGATCTCATAGCGGATGAGCGGCAGTAGAGGGTTGAAGAGGTTCGTCACATACACCTTGTGCGAGCGCACCCCGGCCGGGACGGGGTCCCCGTCGGCGTCGACCGCCTCAACGATCACCAGATCGTCGGTGAGATGCATGCCCGTGCCCTTGAAGCAGCCGATTGCCGTGACGCCTGCCTCGGAAGTTCCCCACATGTTCGCGATCGGCGCCTGCCATGTCTCTTCGGCGGCCTGGCGCGTCTCGGGCAGCAGCGGCTCAGCCATCGTCAGAATCCGCTGCGGCTGGATCTGAAGCCGTCCCGCGCGCGCCTCGCCTACCAAACGGCCAAGCATCGACGGGTAGGTCGCGAGGTTATCGCCGCGGACCGAGTTCAGCCCAGCGACAATCTCCTCCAATGGAAGGCCGACCCTGAACCTGTGAGTCTCAACGGCGCCCGTAGCAAACGTCTCAGAAAGCGCGCTCGTGAAATGCGTCGCATTTTCGGCTGCGACGATCATCGCCACCGGAGGCCGCGACGCGAGCTCCGGGTCACCGATGCGGTCCAACAGCGCGCGCCGAATCGCCGTTAGCTGCACCGTCGCCCACGCATCCCAGTCCCACACGAACACGCCCCGCACACCGCTCGACCCGCCCGACGCAACGGCATGCAGCTCGTCACGGAAATACGCGTCACCGTCCAGCTTGGCGATATGAGCGTTCGCATCCGCCAGACGAACCTCGGGATCGGTCACGATCGCGTCGAAGTTGCTCATCAGATCGTCCTTCGTCATCACCGGCAGATGCCGCAGGTCATCGGCGTCAAGCGCGGTCAGGTCGACGTCCCCGAGCCGATCGCGATGCCAGGAGGACCGCTGCACCGCGATCCTGACGAGCTCGCGGAGTTGGGCCGTTCGCTCGGCGCGCAGCCGCTCAGCAGACCACGCCACCCGCTCGAAATGCTCGCCTATCTGGGGCAGCAGGTGTTCAATATGACGCTGGCGCGTTGCCTCATAGGCCTCCACTCGATGGCACCCTACAAGGCGCCAAACGAGGGTGCCCGCATCGAGGCATGCGCCGCAGGCGGACGCGCTCTCGCCTCGAAGGACCTGTCGGAGCGCCTTGACCCAGAGGACGCAGCCGTGCTGGATCTTGACCCTGACCGCATCACGCATCACCTACATGCCGCTCGCCAACCTGCCGACAGCAACCGAGAAGGCCCGACGCGACGCGCCCGCCATCTCCGTCTGCGAGGTGTAGCCCGGTTTGCGGCGTCGCTTGTGCTCTCTCATGGGTGCGAGCGTGATTGCGGCCCCGCGTCAGACGACCGCGCGGCGGACGCAACCTAGGCGTCTCGAAGGCCGGTGCCCGGTCCAGGTCAGAGTGCTTCCGTGCGAATGCGAGCGCGGCGGCGCTAACCTCCCCGGCTCCTGAGATGGACGAGGCTCGATCGCCCGACCTGAGGCTCCGCACACGCTCGCTTTCGCCGAGGCGAGGCAGGCGTGTGGGTGGCAATTTTAACTGTTCATGCGACACCCTCCGCTGGCAGAGCAGGTGTCCACCGAACACCGCGCGAGGCGCTCGTGGATCGTCCCCCGGGCGTGACCGGGCGCCTCGGGAAGACGCTTGCTAGTCACGCAAAGCAGCCGAGCTGGTGACCGCTGGAAGCTCCCAACGGACACGTCGAATCGTGGAGTATGTTACGCGGGACGACGTTGAGAGGAGACGATATGGCCGAGCGCTGGTTTTCCGACGAGGAGCTGACCGACATGTCGCGTCCGACGATGGACCGGGCGATCGAGGCGATCGAGGCCGGTGAACACGAGCAGGCGAAGGCCCTGTGTGAGGAGATGAAGCACGAGTGGCGCTTCTTGCACGACATGATGATCGACGGGATTGCCGCGTCGATGACGTGGGTCAAGGAGCATTGCGGCGAAGACGCGGTTGGCGAGTCCCAGCGATGGGCCATGGAGCGCTATTGGAAGCGCAGCGTCCGGGCGATCGACAGCCGCGATCGCAGGGAGATCGTTGAGCTACTCGCCGCCACGTGGCGAGCGCACTCGTGCAGCGGCACCGGGCCGCAGCCCGGCGCCTTCACGATCGAGGAGGATGACGAGAAGGTCACCTTCCGGATGAACCCGTGCGGCTCGGGGCAGCGGCTCTGGAGGATGGGTCGTTACGAGGGCGAGCACGGCCACGCGGTAATGGAGGAGGAGCACGACTGGGCCTACAACCGCAAGGGCTTCCCCATCTATTGCACTCACTGCACGTTCATGAACGAGATCCTCCCGATCCACTGGATCGGCTACCCCCTCTATCCCAGCGATCCGCCGGGCGACTTCGATCGCGATCCCTGCACCTGGTACTGGTACAAGGACCCCGCGAAGATCCCCGACCGCCACTGGGACCGATACAGGCTTGACCGTGACTAGCGATCCGCTCACACCCGCCGGCCGGCGGGTGATCGTCACTGGCGCCCGCGGCGGCATCGGACGGGCAACGGTCGAGATGCTCGAGCGCCTCGGATGCCGGGTAGCCGGCTGCGACGTCGACGACTTCGACGTCCGCGACCGCTCGGCCGTGGACCCCGGGATGGCCGCGCTGGTCGGGCGGCTCGGCGGCTGTGACGCCGTGGTCGCGAACGCCGGTGTCGTGGACACGGTCCACCGTGCCGAGCGCTTCCCCGAGGCTGAGTGGCGGATGGACCTCGACACGAACCTGACCGGCCAATTCAATGTCGTCCGGGCGCTATTCGAGGCGCTGCGCGAGTCGGGCGACGGCCGGGTGGTGGTCGTTTCGTCAGCCTCCGCCGAAACCGGACTTCCCGGCCAAGTGGCCTACACGGCCGCAAAGGCGGGACTTGTGGGCATGGTCCGCACGCTCGCTGCCGAGTGGGGACGTCACGGAATACGCTGCAACGCCGTGATGCCCGGACTGATTGCGACACCGAAGGTGCTGGCACTGCCCGAGGCCGCCAAGTCCGCGATGAGCGAGGTGCTGCCCCTCGGCCGGATCGGCGAACCGGCAGAGCTTGCCGCTACGGTCGCCTTCCTGCTCTCTCCGGCAGCCGCCTACATAACCGGCACGGTGATCCGGGTCGACGGCGGCTACGGACTCAACACCGCGAGCCTGGCTGGAAGGTAGGTAAGACCAACGGGCCGGCAGCCTTTACACCGTTGCCCAACACGCGCGACTACGGGCTGACCCGAGCCTCCTGCTTTCGCATGCGGATGCGAGCGTGTCCGCGACCGACACGCAGACGCCCGCTCAGGACGAGCCTCGACGGCTCAGGTCGACCAACCTCAGACTGCTGCTCTCCCCGGGGCAGATAAGCGAGCGTCCGGCGCGTCGGAGCACGGACGAGTGGTCGTCGTCCGGAGCGGTAGCAAGGCGGATGCCGCGTGCGCCGCCCGCGTTCTCGGCATAGCGGGCGCGAGCTCCCGTGTGGGTGTTGGCGTTCCTGCTTGTTCAACAGACCGAGAAGCACACCGGGATGTTGCGCTCCACAACACGGGCCTCCCACGATGCGTGAGATGAGGGTAGATTGACCGTCGCTGAACACTCTTGCCGCCGCTCCCCGGGACAACGTCTACCGATTCGCAAAGTGAGGTGCTTCGATGCCTGAGCCGTTCAAGGGCGTTATCAACGTCGACATCCGCGACTCCGTGCCGGACTGGACGCCGTTTGAAGTGCCGAGGACGCCTGAGGGGTCCCCCAACGTGCTCTACATCGTGCTGGACGACGTCGGCTACTCGGCTTTGGACTGCTATGGCGGCCCGATTCCGACGCCCAACATCGGGCGGATCGTCGAGAAAGGCGTCCGTTACACGCAGATGCATACGACGGCGCTGTGCTCTCCCACGCGCTCGTGCCTGCTCACGGGGCGCAACCACACCCGCAACAGCATGGCGTGCATCACCGAGGGCGCGATCGGCTTCCCCAACGGGAGTGGCGTGATCCCCCCCGAGAACGGCCAGATCCAACAGATCCTCGAGGCCCGAGGCTGGAACACGTACATGGTCGGCAAGTGGCACCTGTGCCCCGAGGCCGAGATGAACCTCGCGTCCTCCCGGCGCAACTGGCCGACCGGACGCGGCTTCGAGCGCTTCTATGGCTTCCTCGGCGCCGAGACTAACCAGTGGTATCCGGATCTCGTCTATGACAACCACCCCGTCGATCAGCCCCGCTCGCCAAGCGAGGGCTACCACCTCACCGAGGACCTCACCGACAAGGCACTCGAGTTCATCAAGGACGCGAAGGTGCTCGCGCCGGAGAAGCCCTTCTTCCTCTACTACTCGCTCGGGGCCTGTCATGCGCCGCACCATGCCCCGAAGGAGTGGATCGAGAAGTTCAAGGGCCAATTCGACGTGGGCTACGAGGCCCTGCGCGAGCAGACGCTCGCGCGTCAGAAGGAGATGGGGATAGTGCCCGCGGACACGGAGCTGCCGCCGATCAACCCCATCGGCACCACCGAGACCCGCACTGGGCCCGAAGGACAGCCCTTCCCCCCGCTCGACGTGACCCGGCCGTGGGACTCGCTCTCAGCCGACGAGCAAACGCTGTTCGCGCGGATGGCCGAGGTGTACGCCGGCTTTATGGCGCACGCCGATCACCACATCGGTCGCCTGCTCGACTATCTCGAGGAGACCGACCAGCTCGAGAACACGATGATCGTGCTGATCTCCGACAACGGCGCCAGCGGCGAGGGCGGACCGAACGGATCGGTGAACGAGAACAAGATGTTCAACGGCATCCCGGACTCGATGCAGGAGAACCTCGCGATGCTCGAGGAGCTCGGCGGGCCGAAGACCTACAACCACTATCCCAACGGCTGGGCCATGGCGTTCAACACGCCGTTCAAGATGTGGAAGCGCTACGAGCTCAACGGCGGCACCTCCGACCCGTGCATCATCTCATGGCCCAAGGGGATCGAGGCGCACGGCGAGCTAAGGGAGCAGTACCACCACGCGATCGACCTCGTGCCTACGATCCTCGACTGCCTCGGCATCGAACCCCCCGAGACGCTCGGCGGCCACGTCCAGAGCGAATTCGACGGCATCAGCATGCGCTACAGCTTCAATAGCGCCTCGCTGCCGACAGCGCGGGCTACGCAGTTCTACTCCATGCTCGGATCGCGGGCGATCTGGCACGAAGGCTGGAAGGCCGTCACGACCCACCCGACGCTCAGCGGCTGGGGCCATTTCGCGAGCGACACCTGGGAGCTCTACCACACCGACGCCGATCGCGCCGAGCTGCACAACCTCGCCGCGGAAGAGCCAGAGCGGCTCGCGGAGCTGGTCAACCTGTGGTACGCCGAGGCGGGACGCAACGGCGGCTTCCCAATCGACGACCGCGGACCGGTCGAGATCGCCACGACACCCCGTCCCGTGATGAGCCCGGCGCGCAACCGCTACACCTACTACCCCGGAGTGGCCGAGGTTCCAGAGTCCCAGGCTGTCAACATTCGCAACCGCTCCTACGGGGTCGGGGCGCTCGTGGACATTCCCGCTCCGGGCGCCAAGGGCGTGCTGTTCGCCCATGGCGCGCGGTTCGGCGGCCACGCGCTCTACATCAAGGACGACCGGCTGCACTACGTCTACAACTTCGTCGGGTCCGCCGAGCAGAGGATCGTCGGCAGCGAGGACGTGCCTGTCGGCGAGAAGCTGATCTTGGCCGCGAACTTTGAGAAGGACGGCGAAGACGCACCGGGGGTCGCGACCGGGATCCTCTCGCTCTACCACGGCGACCAGAAGGTCGGGGAAAGCCGCATCAAAACCCAGCCTGGCAAGTTCAGCCTCGGCGGGGAGGGCCTCTGTGTGGGTCGCGACAGCGGGGAGGCCGTGACCGACGACTACCCACAGACCGACGAGACGCACAGCTTCGTCGGCGGCACCATCGACCGGGTCGCGGTCGACGTGAGCGGCGAGCCGTATGTCGACCTCGAGCGTGAAGCGGCAGCCATGCTGGCGCGCGACTAACAGCCGCTGCCGGGTGCACCCTGCGCAACAGGCGCACCGCGTCGCCGCTCGCTGTGAAGGTGCCCGCCAGCCAAAGTCAATCCGGCCCGCTGGCGCTCGCTATTGGTCCCGAAGCAAGCGCCATGATGATCTCGACCGAGACGACCGCAATGGAGGAATCTCGATCGCGCCGGCTAAGGGCCGGCGCACGACTGCTTCGCGCCGCGTAAGCGAGCGCGTGTTCACCGCAACTGTATGACTGCGACTCGACTCGGCCGAACCGAGAGCGACGAGGCACGTTCGCACCCCCCGGAAAGCGCGGGGCCTGGCATGGAGTACCGTGGGACCTTGAACGTCCGACTGAAAGAGGGGCCGCGTGGGTTGGACTGCCGCTGACATGCCCGATCAAACGGGCCGAGTCGCCGTTGTCACCGGGGCCAACGGAGGGCTTGGGCTCGAGACCGCGCGAGCGCTAGCCGCCGCGGGCGCGCACGTAGTGATGGCAGCCCGCAACCAGCAGAAGGCAGCAGAGGCGCTCGCCGCCATCCGGGGCGGCGTTCAGCATGCGTCGCTGGAGGTGGTGCCGCTCGACTTGGGCTCGCAGGCTGCGGTGCGTGAGGCCGCCGCGCAGATCGTTGCAGGGCACGAGCGAATCGACATCCTCGTTAACAACGCGGGCGTGATGGGCATCCCCGAGCGCCGCACGGTGGATGGGTTCGAGACGCAGTTCGGGGTCGACCACCTCGGCCACTACGCTCTGACGGCTCTGTTGATACCGGCGCTCCTGAGGGCGAACGCAGCGCGGATCGTGACGGTGACGAGCACAGCTCATCACTTTGGCCGAGCGGTCGATCCCGCCAATCCACATCTGCATGGCCGGTACAGACCGTGGCGAGCGTATGGACAGGCGAAGCTCGCGAACTTCCACTTCGGCATCGGTCTACAGCGCCGCCTCGAGACGGCGGGGGCTCCTGCGTCGAGCCTGATTGCGCACCCTGGCTTGTCCAACACGGATCTGCAGGCGGTGAGCGTGCGTGAGACGGACGGTGGCCGCTCACAAAGGTTCTTCTACTGGCTCGCGGGCAGCACGGGTATGACGCCCGAGCAGGGCGCGCGACCGCAGCTGCGAGCGGCTACCGATCCGGCAGCGAAAGGCGGCGAGTTCTACGCTCCGCGTTTCATCAACAACGGCCCTCCCGTCCGCAGGCCTATCCTGCGACGGATCGGTATGGACAGCGCGATCGCCCGCCTGTGGGACGTCTCCGAGCGCGAGACGCACCTCAAGCTCGACCTCCGGAGCAGCGCATCGGAGCCAGCGTCATCCAACCTCGCCACGCGGACGAACTGAGACGAACACACTTACGCTCGCTTTCGCGGGCGAAGCAGTCGACTCGACCGGAACGCTCGACGCTATCGCTCGGGACGAAATTCAGGCGTCTCATAGCTAGCGACTCGGCGCCTGCCTTCTGGCGTGAAAGGAGAAGTCCTCCTTGCATCGACAGCACACGTTCGCGATGCACGAGGACAGGAGCCGCGCTCGGCGAACAGGCGAGCGGCGATCTCAGCGATGAGTCGGCGGGATCCGCGCGTTCTTGCGCTCGCACAGTCTGGGCTTCGAGAAGACATTTGGGTGGCGCTTCGAGAAGACATTTGGGCGCGGATATGGGTTGCTCATGGGTTCCTAGGATCAGGCCGAAAATCTGAGTGTGACGGCGCCGACGGCACTGATCCTTGAGATGCCGCTGGGCCTCGCCGTGATTTACGGCGTCGCTGCGGTCCTGTGGTATGAGCTGCTCAGGTCAGCCGTGCTCGGCCGGGTCGCGCGGCGAAGACGAAAGGGGGAGCACCTCCGCAGCGTGAATAGCTTGGAAGAAGCTGGACTCGCGGAGAGCCAACGCGAGACAGCGGAGCAGGAGGCCGCTGAGGCATCCGAGCCCGATCCAGCGCGAAGGCTCTACTTTCTCGCCCGGAAAACAGCCACGGCCGAACGGGACGTGGCGATCCAGGCGGCGAGCGAGCTCGCCGAGAGAGCTATCAAACGAATCGAAGACCACTACGGGGAGATCACTAAGGGGCTCGACGATGAAGAGACACGGCGACTCGGCTACCGATCCGAGCGGAATGTCTGAGTTCTGTAGCTTCACTCGCCGCGTCAGGCGTTCTTTGCAAGCAGGAGGTCACCGCTTCGATCCGGGTTGGCTCCACTCGCGAAGTCCCTGCAAATGGGCGTTTCCGATGTGGATCGGTAGTCGCTTCGCCGCCCAGAACCTGAGCGCGTAGTCAAGTCTTGGTCAAGTAGCGCAGCGGATCGTCGCGCGCTGTCGGGCGATCGGTGCGTCTGCTTCGGCTTGCGGCCGCACGTGCATTGTCTCAAAAGATGGCATGAACAGGGCCTCCCTCGGCTCAGCGCGAGACACTCGCGCGAAATGGCAATGCCGGAACTCGAAGGAGGCCCCGAGATGACGATCGTAGCTGGCTTTGACGTGCACCGCAGGCAGATCACATTCGACGCTTTGGACACCGACACGGGCGAGCTCATGCGCGGGCGGATCGACGCGACGCCCGGCCGCGGTGGAGCGCTGGGCTGCAGCGCTTCGAGGGTCGCGAGGTGCAGGTCGCGCTCGAGGCGTGCACCGGCTGGCTGTTCGTCTCCCGTGCGCTTGCAGCGCGCCGGTGCAGTCCCGCATCTCGCCGAGCCGGTCGAGACGAGCGCGCTGCGCGGGCGCAAGCGCCGGGCGAAGACCGATCGCGAGGACGCGCGCTGGCTGCGCACGCTGCTCGCCGAGGGACGGCTGCCCGAATCCTGGATCCCGCCGGAACACGTCGCGGGAGTGGCGCTCGCGCGCGCGGCTGCGCAAGACGCTCATCGACGAGCGCACGCAGTGGCTGCAGCGCGTCCAGGCGACGCTGTTTCACCACGGCATCGGTGGCGCTGCCCGACCGAGCTGCGCAGCGGCCGCCGGACGCGAGTTCCTCGCAGGAGCTCGAGCTGCCCGCCGACGCGCGCGAGCGGATCGCGATCGCACTGGCGATGATCGACTCACTCGACGGTCAGCTGCGCCCGCTGGAGTGCAGAGCTTCGCAAACTCGCGCGCCGGCAGACCGGCTGCCGTGCGCTGATGGCGCCAGTTCGGCATGGGCGAGCTCACCTCGCTGATGACGCTCACCGAGCTCGGCGACGTCCAGCGCCTCTCGGCGTCGCGCAAGGCGGTGCGGATGGCCGGGATCGACATCGGCGTGCACCGCTCCGATCGGCGCTCACGCGTGGGCAAGCTCAACCGCCAGGGCTCACCGCACCTGCGCTGGGCGCTCTATGAGGCCGCCCTGTCGGCGACTCGGCCCGAGAGCCCCGACCATGAGGACTATCTCGCGCTGAAGGCGCGCGGGCTCTCGCACACCCGCGCGTCGCTGACGATCGCGCGCAAGCTCGCGCGACGCTCCTTCCACATCCTGCGCGAGCTCGGCCCCGCCGCGCTCGAGCCGATCACGACCACCTGAGCGCAATCCCGCTCCAGCGCTCCGCTGCCCACGACTCCAAGATGGCACCCAAGCTTCCGACCAGCTCCCTCAACGACTGTGGCTCCCACGCCAGCGTGGCGGCCCGACGAAAGACTGAGCGGCCGGAATCGCTCCACCCGGAACGACCGATCAACCATCACGTCACCGACCATCAGGTCGCGGACCCAGATAAGCCCGGGCATCCACGGAGCGAACCACCACCCCACCAAACACAACCACTCCGCCAGCTGAGGCGCGAAGGCAAGTCGCCGGGGGGGGGGGGGCGAGACGACTGGGCTTCGTCCCTTGCGACAGCGACGTTGGAGCTGGCCGTGCGTTATGCATTCCCGCAGGAGCGGTTGTCTCGGTCGGTGGCCCTCATAGCTCGCCGGCCAGGCCGGCGACTAGCCAAACGAGCGCTCCCGCGCCGACGAGACGCCGGAGCCAGTTGACCCCGTCTATCGCCTCCTCCCATGCCTATACGCCTAGGCCGATGGTGAAGACGGCGCGGCCGACGTCGTGTGCTGCGTCGTCGGCTACGGCGGCCAGTCCCCACCCCGCGAACGCGATGAGCAGTGGCGGGTTCGGGAACTGCGCGATGGGAAAGCTGCGCGGCCAGCCCACCTGGCCGCGCTGCCACAGCTCGGCGACGGTCACCGTGCTGATGTTCGGAGGCCGTGGGCGATGTCGGCGAGCATGGAGTGCAATCCTTGCTCGGGCGACGGCTCGGCTCCCGAAGCATCATCGATGAGGTGCATAATTGGAGGTATGAGCGACTCCGTGACGCTGACGGCGGTCTTTACCCCGGATGAGAACGGCTGGACGATGGCCCAGCTGGCCGAGTGGCCGGCGGTCGTCACGTGCGGGCCCACTGCGGAGGGGGCGCGGGCGATGCTGCTCGACGCTGCGCGCGAGATGATCGCGTCCTACCGCGACGAGGGTCGTGAGCCGCCGATTGGCGGCGGGCACGTCGAGGCGCTGACGATCAACCTCGCCGCTTGAAGCGCCGAGACCTCGAAGGCCACCTTCGCGACCACGGTTGCGAGCCGATTCGTGAGGGCGCCCAGCACGCGATCTGGGCCAATTCTGCGCGGGATCTGCGGACCCCCGTCCCGCGTCACCGAGAGATTCCTCTGGGCACGGCCCGTGCTGTCTGCCGGCAGCTGGCCGTGCCGTCTCCGGCCGGCTCGCGCTGAAGCAGCCAGACGACTGCTCGCGCGGCGCATTGCGGCGGTCTCGGGCGTCACGCGCGCCAGTGCTCCAGTCGTCCAACTTAGAAGTCTGCCCCCATTGCGTCGCGACGCTCGCATTGCGCGGGATGCAGCACCCGCGCTGACTCGGGCTCGGCTACCCGTAGCCGGGCATGAATCGCGATGCGTGCGCGCTCGAACGCTCCCGTGTCGCCCTGGAGGATGAACGTGGTGTTGGCCGCCACGAGGAGGGCTTGGAGCTCGAAGGCGAGTTGGGTGGGATCGGCCGTGGGGTCGAGTGCACCCAGCTCGGCTGCCTCACGGGCGAGCCGCTCCAGCAGCGCTAGCCAGTCGAGTCGTTGGGCGACGATCGCGTCATGCACCGGGCCGGGCCGGGTGCCGACGTCGACTGCGGCTGCCGCGAAGAAGCAGCCGCCGGGAAAGACGCGGCGCTCGACGTGGGAGAGGTAGGTCTCGCAGAGGGCCAGCAGGCGCTCGATCCCATTGGGCGCGCGCAGCGCCGGACGCAGGACCTCGTCGACGAACGTTTGACGCGCGGCCTCGATCGTTGCGACCTGCAGATCCAGCTTGGATCCGAAGTGGGCGTAGAGGCCGCTCTTGCTCATCCCGGTTGCGCGCGCGAGTTGCCGGATCGAAAGGCCCTCCAGGCCGTTGACTGTCGCTAGCCGTGCGGCCTCGTCGAGGATTGCAGCTCTGGTTCGCGTGCCCTTTGTCTGCTGCTCAGCATCCTCTGTCATGGTCCAAGCATAAAGGAACGACCGTGCTATTCTCTGGGCAGAATAGAACGATCGTGCTCCTACCGCAGTCGGATGAGCTGAGGAGAAAGGCGTGTGCTGATAGACACCGACTATCTCGTTGTCGGGGCGGGGGCGAGCGGCCTCGCCTTTGCCGACGCGCTGGTGGCCGAGACGAAGGACGTTGAGGTGGCCGTTATCGACCGCCAACCGGCCCCGGCGGGTCATTGGCTGCACGCGTATCCGTTCGTTCGCTTGCACACGCCCTCCGCGTACTACGGGGTGAACTCGCTGGCGCTCGGCGAGGACCGCATCGACCAGGCAGGCGAGAACGCCGGCTACTACGAGCGGGCGACCGGCGATGAGGTCTGCGAGCACTTCGCCGCGGCGGCCGCTGCGCTGACGGGGACGGGACGGGTTCGCGTGCTCACCCGCCACGACTATCTCGGCCGCGGGAGCGACGGTGGGCAGGTCCGAGACCTGAACACGGGCGAGCTTCACGACGTCAACGCACGCCGCAAGGTCGTCGACGCCCGGTACATGGAAGGGTCGATCCCGGCCACCCACACGGCACCGTTCGATGTGGCATCGGGCGCACGGGTAGTGCCCGTCAACGACCTGCCGAAGGCCGCGCAAACGGCCTCCTCCTACACCATTCTCGGGTCGGGAAAGACGGCGGCGGATGCTTGCGTGTGGCTTCTGGACAACAACGTCGATCCCGATCGGATTCGCTGGATTCGCCCCCGGGACGCGTGGTTCTACGACCGCCGCCACTTTCAGCCGCTGGAGCAGGTCGGCGCCATGATGGAGGGGCTGTCCCTCGACGCCGAGGCCGGCGCCGAGGCGGCGAACATCGACGAGCTCATCGAGCGGCTCGAGGCTTCGGGGCGGCTCGTGCGCATCGACCCGTCTTGGCCCGCGACGATGTACCGCGGCACGATGCTGAGCACCCGTGAGCTAGTGACCTGAGTCGTTGATTCGCTGGCAGTAGGAGGCGAGGCTGTCGAGGATTTGGTCTGCGGTCTTGTGCCAGATGTAGGGCTGGGGGAGCTATACCCAAAAGTTGTGGATGACCCCGAGAACGAAGGCGGCGTACCTTCCCGGTTGATCAAGACCGACCGCCAGAAGGCGGGAAAGGAAGGCACGCCATGGAGAATGTTCGCACCCTCCCCGTCGGGGAGCAGATGCAGGGGATCACGGCCACGCTCGATGACCTCGCTCGTGAGGGCGCCCGGAGGATGATCGCCGCCGCGCTCGAGGCGGAGGTCTCCGACTACGTCGACCAGTTCGCCGAGGATCGCGATGAGGAGGGCAAGCGACTGGTCGTGCGCAATGGCCGGGCCAAGGAGCGCGGGTTGACGCTCGGCTCGGGCACGGTGAGGATCAAGGCGCCACGCGTGAACGACAGGCGCATCGACGAGGAGACCGGGGAGCGAGAGCGCTTCAGCTCGCAGATCCTGCCGAGGTACGCCCGGCGCTCGCCGAAGGTCACCGAGGTGCTGCCGCTCCTCTACCTGCACGGGCTCTCGACCGGCGACTTCGGGCCCGCCCTCGAGGATCTGCTCGGCAAGGACGCTCGGGGGCTATCGCCCAGCTCGATCCAGCGGCTGACCGAGAGCTGGCAGGCAGAGCACGCCGAGTTCCGTCGTCGCGAGCTTCGCTTCCACCGCTACGCCTACTGGTTCGTCGACGGCGTCCACGTCTCGATCCGCCTCGGCGAGGACGATCGGCTCTGCCTGCTCGTGGTCATCGGAGTCCGCGAGGACGGCGTCAAGGAGCTCCTGGCGGTCGAGGACGGCTACCGCGAGAGCACCGAGAGCTGGTCAGCGGTGATGCGTGACCTGAAGGAACGGGGGATCAACGAGCCGAAGCTCGTCGTCGGTGACGGCGCGCTTGGCATCTGGGCGGCCCTCAGGGACGTGTTCCCCCACGCGCGTCGTCAGGCCTGCTGGGTGCACGCGATCGCGAACGTGCTCGACGTTCTGCCCAAGCGCCTTCAGTCGCGGGCCAAGACGATGCTCCACGAGATCATGGAGGCGCCCACCCGCTCAGAAGCCGGTCATGCCCGCCAACGGTTCCGCGAGGAGTTCGACGCCAAGTACCCGAAGGCGATCGCAAAGCTCGATCGCGACTGGCAGCACCTCACCGCCTTCTATGACTTCCCCGCCGAGCACTGGCGCCACCTGCGGACCTCAAACGCGATCGAGTCGAGCTTCGCCACGGTGAAGCTCCGCACCCGCGTCACCAAGGGCGCGGGATCAAAGAAGGCCGCCCTCGCGATGGCCTACAAGCTGCTCGACGCGCTGCAGGTGAGATGGCGCAGGTTCAACGGCCACGAGCTCGTCGCTGACGTGCTCGAGGGAGTGAAGTTCAAGGACGGCATCAGGGTCACGGATGACGAAACAACAACGACGGACGAGAGGGTCGCCGCCTGAGAGATCTCATGCAGTCATCCACAACATTTGACAATTGCTCGGCTGGGGGTCGTCGTTCCAGTTGGTGATCCAGGTGCGGATCGAAGCGACGAGATCGCGGACGGACCGATGGGCGCTTCTCTTGATCCATTTGGTGGTCAGCTCGGCGAACCAGCGCTCGACGAGGTTTAGCCACGAGCTGTAGGTGGGCGTGAAATGCAGCGTGAAGCGCGGGTGGCGGACGAGCCAGCGCTGGATCGTTGGGGTCTTGTGCGTCGAGGAGTTATCGAGCACGACGTGAACGTCGAGTCCTGCCGGCACCGAACTGTCGATCAGGTTCAAGAACCGGCGAAACTCCTCGGCGCGATGGCGCGGTGTCATGTCGGCGATTACCCTGCCCGAGGCGACGTCGAGCGCGGCGTAGAGATTGGTGGTGCCGTTGCGCACGTAATCGTGGGTGTGTCGCTCGGGCACGCCGGGCATCAGCGGCAATACCGGGGCTGAGCGATCGAGCGCCTGGATCTGGGACTTCTCATCCACGCACAGCACCACGGCGGCATCGGGCGGGTTCAGGTAGAGCCCGACGATGTCGCGGACCTTGTCGATGAACTGTGGGTCGGGAGAGAGCTTGAACGTCTCGGTCTGGTGGGGCTTGAGCCCAAATGCCCGCCAGATGCGGCTGACCGCGGTCTGGCTCATCCCGGTCGCGGCCGCCATCGAGCGCGTCGACCAGTGCGTAGCGTTTGGCGGGGACTCCTCGAGCGTCTTGACGATCACGCGCTCGACATCCTCGTCGCCGATCGAGCGCGGCTTGCCCGGACGCGGCTCGTCATGCAGTCCGTCAACACCACGCCTGGCAAACCGACCCCGCCACTTACCCACCGTGTCGGTGCTGCAGCCCAAGCGTGCCGCGATCTCCTTGCTCGGCTCGCCGTCGGCTGCGGCCAGCACGATCCGGCAACGGAGCGCCAGCGCCTGCGCGCTCTTCGGGCGCCGAGCCCACCGCTCGAGCACCTCACGCTCCTGGTCGCTGAGCACGACCTCCACACGCTGCGCCATGATCGCCTCCAATCGTCGTCGATGACGAAGGAGTTCGCCCTCAGATCCAATATGCCTACGAACTAACGACTCAGGTCACTAGACGCACTGCGGCAGATCGTGGATGTCGTCAGGCTCGGCCATGTACGGCGGATCGAGGCCGACCGCATCGTGCTCGAGCGCGGGGAGACCGAGACCGGCTCCGAGATCCTGCATGTGGACTGCACGGCACTCGGGTTGGCCAACGCTCCCGCCACCCCGATCTTCCAGGCCGGTCGCATCGTGCTCCAGCAGGTGCGCCACCTATCGCCCTGCTTCAACGCAGCGCTCATCGGCTTCGTCGAGGCCCACCGGGACGACGGCGCGGAAAAGAACCGGCTCTGCCCGCCGAATCCGTACGCCAGCAGCATCGAGGACTGGCCGCGGATGATGAGCCGCACGTGGAAGACGGAGGGGCGATGGTTAAGCGAGCCCGATCTCTCAGCATGGGTGGCCGACAGCCGGCTAAACCTGCTGCGCGCGCTTCCCTCCCACGCGGCAGAGCCGCCTGTGCAGGCGGCGCTCCAGCGATACCTCACTCACGTCACGACGGCTGTCGAGCGGCTTACGCAGTTGGACCGATCGAGCTCACCGCGGGCGTGAAGGGACCGACGTCAGTCGCCGCGCGACCGGTAGCTCTTGAAAACCTGCCGAAAGGTCCCGGCCCCTCGGCGCGTCCCGTCTTGGGGGACACTGCCCCGTGATTGCGACCCTCGCGTTGAACCCCGAAGGAGGAGTCATGAGTCTCGATCGAGAGAAGGCGGCGGCGTACGTCGAGAGCTACGGACAAAGCTGGGAGAGCTGGGATATTGAGCGATTCGTCGCGCTGCACAGCGAGGATGTCGTCTATGTAGCCCACCCGGAGGAGACTGTTGTCGGCCAAGAGGCGCTACGCCATTACGTCCAGAAGGAGAAAGCCGCGCAGGGCGAGGTGATCGTTCGCATGGGGAAACCGGTGATCGACGGAAACCATGTTGCGGCTGAGTTCTGGGTTACGGCAAGCAAGGGAGCCGAGCAGGCGGCGATTGCCGGCTGCCTGGTGGCCCAGCTCGACGACAGTGACGGCCGATGCACCCACTTTCGCGAGTACTGGTTCGACCTGGAGGGGTACCGCAGCGCCTATGAGGGCTGGGGCGAGTAGGCCGGGGCGCACGGTCCTCGCATGTTGAGTAGCGGACCGCCAACGCGAGGTGGCACGGCAGAGACTGTCGTGTTCTCACGAATGCGAGCGCGTCGACGGACCCCGCTCACGCTTCTGGTCCGGACGACCGATGAAAGTCAAGGGCCTGGTGGTTAATTTCAGGAACAGATTTCAGGCATCGGATCGGTCGCGGGTGATCTCCGGAGGGCCGCAGAACGCCTCTGTGGCGTCGGTTTCGGCCGAACGCTGATCAGACGGCGTGGATTCGACCGCTTTCTGGGCAGGCGGGGTCGCCGCCGGAGCCAGCCGGCTTGTTGTCGAGGGGCCCTTGGGGCGTTAGGCTTCCGGTGGGCGCGAGTAGAGGACGAGTCGAAGAGCAGACGTCAGGGGCTCGTGGTCTGCCGCGTGACTTTGCCCTTTGAGGGCTTTTGTGATGCGCGCCCCGGTGTCACGCTCGCGCCCGCCTTCTTCGGCGCGGCTGCCTGCCAGTCTCGGACCATCTGCTCATAGGAGGCCTCGGCCTGCTCGGCGAGTCTGCGCTCGCCCTCGCGCATGGCCTGCCTGGTGGCCCAGGTGCCGGTCGGTGTGCCCTTCAGCGTCCGGGCGCCAGCGCGGATCTCAAGTAGCCGTAGCTTCTTGGCGGTCAGCGAGGGTTGCTGGTGGGCGTAGTCCTCACCGCGGGTGAGCAAGAACCAGAACAGGCATGCGAGCTTGCGCGCGCTCGCAACGACGGCGATCCCATGTCCGCGGCGCACACGCACTCGCTGATAGAAGGCATGCAACGGGCCGGGCTGGCGAACGACCGACCACGCCGCCTCGACCAGCGCCCAACGCGTCGAGGCAGAGCCCTGCTTTGAGATGTGCCCGCCCGTCGCCGGCGCTGAGCCCGACTGGTAGACGCGCGGGTCAAGACCCAGGTAGCCGGTGAGCGCGCGCGGGTTCTGAAAGCGGCCGATCTCCCCAACCGCCGCCATGAAGCTCGCCGCGCAGATCACGTTGACCCCGGGCACGGTCATCAGCCGCCTGATCTCAGCCGAGGCGAGGGCCTCTGTGGCGATCTGGCGCTCGACTGTTGCGATCTCTGAGTCCAGGAACTCGATGTGGCGCAGGCACGCCTCGATCGTCTCTGACTCCTCGAGCGGCAGCTCGAGCTCGGCGAGCCACTCACGGCCCTTGACCCCGAACAGGTCAGAGGCAGGCGGGCGGCCAACGAGCCGGCGCACGAGCACCGCGTGGATCTCGTTCTTCGCGCGCGAGCGGGCGCGCACCAGCTGCTCGCGTCGCGACAGGCGACGGCGCATCACCCGGCAGCGCTCATCCGGTGACCACACGCCGTCAAGCTCCCCGGCCGCCAACAGCCTCGCGAGCGTGCGCGCGTCCAGGCGATCGGTCTTCGCGCGCGCCTGGCGGATCCCGGTATCGGCGGGGCTCACGACCACGACCCGTGCGACGTGGCGCTCGAGGATGCGCGCGACCTCCCAGGCGCCGCCCGACACCTCCAGAGCCACCCGATCGCGCGGGTGAAGGCTTGAGCCGAACAGCTCCAGCCGCTCGGGCGTCGTGTCGACCCGACCCGAGGAGCGAACCTCGCCATCCTGTGCGATCGCGACCTCGCAGAAATCGCGGTGCACGTCCAACCCGATGGACCTACCGACAGATCTCACCTCGTCCTCCTCTTGGTTGTTGAACTGGCGGAGAAGCAGCGGGCTAACGACAACGACCGATACGAGCTCACGGCTCACCCGGGCAAGTCGCAGGGGCGGCCACTGAGCATGCTCGGGCTCGAAGCCCATCGTCCAAAACGGCCTGCCCCACTGCGTTCTCCCTGAAAGCCCCTGTCCCGGTCGCCCGACCCTAATACGGTGGGAGCGGAGCAGCAGCCTTCAAGGCCGCATTTTCATGCCCCGAGCGGGAGCAGCCGACGCCCGCGGCGCCCAGACTTCTGCATAGCCCCGGCGATAGAGATCGTGTTGCGAGGCGGCGCTGGGACGACTCGAGCTCGTCCAACGCGGTCGGCCAGGGTGGAGGCACCGACACGATCGCTTCGGTGTCTGAGCGCAAGCGACGCTGCGTTCCGCCTCAGCCTTCACACCTCGCAGACGGCTATGGCAGGTGCGTCCCGGCGTGCCTTCTCCGTCGCCGTCAGAAGATCTGCAAGGGGTGTGTAGGTGATGCGGTCGGGATCGATCCCGAGTGTGGCCGCGTCCTCGCGGTCGAGGCGCTCGAGCAGCTCCTTTGAGGCAAGGGCACGCCCGCCGGAAGCACATGCCTCGATGCGGGCGCCCTCGTTTACCTCGTCTCCGAGCGCGGTGACCTCTGCGCGTCCGCTGGTGGTGATCTGGCCAACGTACAGGGTCGCTCCCCAGTGCAGGCCGAAGCGCATGACCAGATCCTCGGCAGCGAGGTCGCTGCGCGCGGCTAACGTCGACCAGTGCCTGCCTGATTGCCCGAGCGGCCTGGATGCACGCCCGGGCTGCAGCCGATTCCGAGCCCGCGTTCTGGGTGAGGAAGAACGCGACCACGCCATCTCCAACATGGCGTCCGACGAGCCCGCCGGCATCGATGATGCACTGGTCGGCCGCGCGCGCCAGCCGCCGGCCGAGCGAGAAGTAGCTGGCGGTGGACAGTCGTCTGGCGAGCGCGGAGGACGCCTCGAGGTCCGCGAACAGGACAGCCGACGCTAGGCGGGCCGGTTGCGCCACCTGGTGCATGCGCTCGAAGTGCCGCAGATCACCCGCCCCGGCGAGCGTCGACAGCACCGCCATGCTGGCCGCCGGCTTGTAGGTCAGCGCAATCCCGGCCGCCCGCCCTTCGTCATCGTGCAGCCGCACCGTCATCACCTGGACGTCCATGAGCTCCCCGGCTACGCCCATTCCGCGGCCCGTGTACGCGTGCGCCAGCGGAGTGGCTGCGGACGAGAGCCCGTCGACGGCCTCGCGGAGCCTGGGATCGACGAGCTCGCGCAGCTCCTGCCGCCCTCCCGGAGTCTCGGCGAGCGCCCACGGGCCGATGTTTTCCAGCATCTTGCGGTTGAGCTCCACCTTGTTGGGGCCGTTGCGCCACTCCAGGCGCCTGCTCACCGCCTCGGGCCCGAAGTAGTGCACGCCGAGGTGGAGCGGCGCTAGTTCGAGCAGGCCGCCGTAGCTCAGTCGCAGGTCATCGGTGATGTAGAACCACCGCCACTGCCGGTCGATGATCTCGCCCCACTGGCCCGACTCGCGCATCGCCACTGCCGCCTCGGCGAGCGTCGGATCATTGGGCAGCGGGCATGTCTCGTGACCATCCATCGACGCGCGACTCTACACACGGAGTCATCCAAGGCGGACACCGGCGTATCCGCGAGCGAGCGGTAGCGACCGTCACCGTCCTCAGCACAGTCGAGTTGGACGAGCCGCGGTCGCCCCCGCGACCGCGCGGTCGCGTCCCTATGGCGAAAGGAGCGGTCTCGTGAGTCCCCGAAACGGGACGCCTGGTGCTCGTTCCGAGCCGTGCGTCTCGCGCGACCCCCTCGGACGCTCGCTGTCAGGCCGAAAGCGCGAGCGCGACTTTTGCAATTTGGTCGCGTTTTAGGTGCGCTCCGGCAGCGCACGCATTAGCGCTGTCGTGCGGTGCGTCGGGTGGAACGCCAAGTCAGCTGGGGGGTTCCCCCGGACTGGCGCACTTGGCCGAGTGCCGCGACCCCCCTCCTGCCGTGCGCTCCAACGTCGGGTGTGGGAGGATCCTTCGCGCCGATGAGCGATTTCTTGGTCAAGCGCAACGACCTCCGCGAGTGCCGAATCGTGGAATCCAGGGTGCCAGAACTCGAGCCTGGCCAGACTCTGCTTCGGGTCGACAGCTTCGGGCTGACCGCAAACAACGTGACGTATGCGGTGTTCGGCGAGATGATGTCCTACTGGGACTTCTTTCCAGCCGAGGAGGGCTGGGGTCGTGTCCCGATGTGGGGCTTCGCCGAGGTCGAGCAAAGCGAGGCAAAGGATGTCGAGCCGGGAACCCGCCTGTACGGTTATCTGCCGCCTTCCTCCCACCTTGTGGTGACCCCAACCCACGCCGGCGCGGACGGCTTCGTCGACGGCTCGCCGCACCGAGCGGCGCTGCCTTCGGCGTATCAGGGCTACCTGGCGGCCGACGCAGATCCGTTCTACCGAGCGGACACCGAGGATCTGCAGATGCTCTTGCGTCCGTTGTTCTTCACATCGTTTCTGATCGAGGACCAGCTCGTCGACGACGGGCTAGCTGCGCGCGGGCCGATCGTGATCTCAAGCGCCTCGAGCAAGACCGCAATCGGCGCCGCCTTCCTTCTGGCGCAGCGCGAGGGAGTCGAGCTGATTGGGCTGACCTCCGAGCGCAACGTCGAGTTCGCCGAAGACCTCGGAATCTACGCCCGCACCGTGACCTACGACGCCATCGAATCACTCGATCGAGGACCGGCTACGTTCGTCGATATTGCGGGAGACGCAACCGTGCGCCTCGCTGTCCATACGCACTATGCGGAGGAGCTTGTCTACAGCATGACGGTGGGGGTCACCCACTGGGAGGAGCTCGGCGCTGGCGGTGGCGAGCTGCCTGGACCGTCACCGACTCTCTTCTTCGCCCCCGATCGCGTCAACAAGCGCTCTGAGGACTGGGGTTCCGCCGAGCTTCAGACCAGGGTTTCTGAGGCCTGGCATCCGTTCTGTGAGTGGGCGGGCGGCTGGCTTGATGTTGTCCTCAGCCGAGGCTTCGAAGCGGTTCAGCACGTCTACCTCGAGGTGCTCGAGGGGCGCGTGGGGGCCAAGACCGCCCACGTGCTCTCACTCGATTGAGCGGCACGCCGTCGGCCTCGTTGGCGAGCGGTCCAACCGAGGGTCGTCAACGCTCCTCGGCCCTACCCGAGTAGCGCCATCAACTCCTCGCGGCCGGGTCCCGGAAGCTTCAGTCGCTCGTTCGCACATAGAAAAGCCCCGCCGGAGCGGGGCTTTTCCTTAGCAGGTCGATAAGCCGGATTCTGTCGTTGAGCAGCCATCCATCTGAGCGGCCTACCTGGACCTTGGCGGGCTACCTGCAAGCGGTCCCGTTTGGCCTTGCATCGAGTGGGGTTTGCCCAGCCACCGCGTCACCGCGGCGCTGGTGCGCTCTTACCGCACCATTTCACCCTTGCCTGCCCGCCGTTCACGTGGGACGGCGGACGTCGGCGGTTTGTTTCTGTGGCACTTTCCCGCGGGTTTCCCCGGGTCGATCTCTCGACCACCCTACCCTGTGATGTCCGGACTTTCCTCGAGGCACTTGGCCTTCGCGGCTGCCTGACCTGCACTACCAAGTTAGCGGGTTCAGACGCTTCTCATCAGGCCCACCACGCGTCCGAGCACCTTGACCTCCTTGCTGCGAATCGGCTCCATCGCGTCATTTTCCGGCTGCAGCCGGATGTGGTCGGCCTCACGAAAGAAGCGCTTGACCGTCGCCTCCTCGCCAAGCATCGCCACCACGACATCGCCGTCCTGCGCCGTGTCCTGGGAACGCACCACGACGTAGTCGCCCTCGAGGATGCCGGCATCCTTCATGGAGTCGCCGCGAATACGAAGCAGGTATTCACCTTCCCCGCCGCCAGCCAACTCCGGGACCGACACGTAGTCCTCGACATTCTCCTCGGCGAGCATTGGCTCTCCCGCCGCCACCGAACCGATCAGCGGAAGGCCTTCGGCGCGGACGATCCCCCTTACGCTCTCCACGGCACGGTCGAGCAGCTCGATCGCACGCGGCTTGGATGGATCACGCCGCAGTAGGCCGATCTTCTCGAGATTGGCCAGATGCGCATGCACGGTCGACGATGAGGCCAGTCCTACGGCCTTGCCGATGTCGCGCACAGTCGGCGGATAGCCGTACTTGGCCGAGTACTTGCGGATGAAATCGAATATCTCCTGCTGGCGCTTGGTCAGATCCATGTCTCTGAACTCCCTGTTCGGGTGGACGGTGGCCTGAAACGAACGTGTGTTCGCACTGTAGCGCCGAGGGGCGACAGATGCAAGCGCGGATCGGTGCAACGGCTCGGTGGTAGTCGACCCCGGGCTATACTCGCCCCCCGCTGCGCCCGTGGCGGAATTGGTAGACGCGCAAGGTTGAGGGCCTTGTGGGGAGTTTTCCCCGTGGTGGTTCGAGTCCACTCGGGCGCATAAAAAAGACCTGCTAAGCGGGGCTTTTTTGTAAGCGTTCAGTGGGTCGCTGGTCAGGCGAGCAGTGGCAGTGGGTCGCCACGTGCGTGGGCGGTGAGGAGCTCGCTGAGGTAGTCGTAGAGCGAGCGGTGTTGTAGGCGGCAGGTGGTGTGGGCGGAGAGCAGTCGCTCGATGCGCCGCTCGCCGCCCTGGGATTGGGTGCCGAGGGAGAGCTTGCGGTAGATGACTGCGCCGCGAAGGCCACGCTCAGCGTGGTTGTTCGTTGGCTCCACGCCGTCGTGTTTAGCGAAGCTCCAGAGCGCGGGCCAGGCCTTGAGAAGGTTGCGCGCCATGCCGCGACAGCGTTTGTTGCGAGCTCGCTTAGCGGCGTAGCTGGCGATGATCGGCTTGTAGGTGCGTGCCAGCCGGGTGATCGTGCGCTTGAGCTCGCGCCGGTCGTGGGTGTGTTGGAAGGTCTCCCAAGCCGAGAACACTTCGTGTGAGAGCTCAAGGCCGTGCTCGCCGAACTCTTTCTCGGCGGCGAGTCCTTCGGCATGGGCAACGAAGTCGCGCTGCAAATGAGACCAGCAGAGCTGGCGGCGGCGCAAAGGCAGGTTGCGGTATGCCCACCAGCGGTCAGAGGTGACGACCGCCTGGGTGTCGGCGAGCAGGCTCTTGGCGTGGTCCTCGTGACGGTCCCGCGCGACCTGGAAGAAGGCGTGACGGCTGGTGAAAAGGCCCCACAGCGCGCGGCGCTCTCCGGCGGTGCGCCAGCCCGTCTCATCCGCGTTGAGCGCCCCCGCATCGCGAACCCGCCCGAGCAGGTCCTCATAGGGCTCGGCGAGCGCTTCGCTGGCGCGGGTGAGGAGGGTATCGACGCTTCCCGTCGACAGGCGGGCACCGAAAAGCTCTTCGCCGAGCTCGACCACGTCACGACGGGAGACACGGTTGCGCACCGAGAGCGCTACGAGCGCTGCCTGAAGGCGGGGACCGAAGGAGCTCGCAGTGAGCTCCCGCGGCAGCTGCGCACGAGATCTGCGCCCACAGCGCGGGCAGCAAAGGCGCTGGGCACGGTGCTCGATCACTCTCACGGTCAGCTCGGGTAGCTCTTCGATCTGGTGAACGACTGGCTCTCCAGCCCGGTCGTGCTCCTGCTCGCCGAAGACGTGTCCGCAACCGCAGCGCGAGGGCCAGTGCTCGATCACCTCGTCCACCGCCAACGCCGGCAACAGATCCCGTCCGCGCCCCTCGTGACCGGGCTGGCCACCGCGTTTGCGCCCGGATGGGTCCTTGCCGCGCTCGGACGCCCGGTTGGGCGGATCTGAGCTCGGCGGAGACGAGGAGTTCCGCGAGCTGCGGTTCAGCCGCCGCTCGAGCTGGGCGATCCGCTCGTCTTGACGAGCGACACGGGCCTCCAGCCTGCGGATCTGCTCGTCCATCCGCAGCAGCACCTCGACCACGACCTCGCGTCCGGCGTCGTAGATCGCCTCCGCTTCAGAGCGCTCCACGCATAGGGATTCGACGCGCCGGGATCATGTCCCCCAACCAACTGAACGCTTACGCTTTTTTGTAAGCGTTCAGTCCCCTCGACCGCTCACGCGAGCAGGGGCGCCGGATCGCCGCGCGCGTGTGCGGCGAGCAGCTCACTCAGGTAGGCGAACAGCGAACGGCGCTGCAGGCGGCAGGTGACCGACGCCGAGAGCAGCCGCTCGATGCGTCGCTCCCCGAGCTCTGACTGGCTGCCGAGCGAGAGCTTTCGGTAGATGACCGCGCCCCTGAGTGAGCGCTCGGCGTGGTTGTTGGTCGGCTCGACCCCCGTGCGCCTGGCGAATGTCCAAAGCGCCGGCCACAGCTTCAAGAGGTTGCGCGCCATTCGGTAGCAATATTTGTGACGGGGGCTCTTCGAGGTGTAGCGGCGCATGATCGGCTTGTAGTGGCGTTGCAGAGCACGAACCGTGCGCTTCAGCTCGCGACGGTCACCCGTGTTCTGGAATACCTCCCACGCCCAGAAGACTCGCTCTGAGAGCTCGAGGCCCTGGAGCCCGAACTCCCGCTCGGCGGCGAGGCCCTCGGCGTGGGCCTTGAAGTCCCTTCTGAGATGAGACCAGCAAACCTGACGGCGTCTGAGCGGCAGGTGGGCATAGCCCCACCAGCGGTCTGAGGTCACGATCCCCTCGTGGCCATCGAGCAGCCGCCTGGCATGGTCCTCGTGGCGATCGGGAGCGACGTGAAAGACGGCGTGGCGCTCGGTGAACATGCCCCACAGCGCGCGCGCTGAGCCCTTCAACCTCCAGCCGGTCTCGTCCATGTTCAGGTGCTCGCCTGAGCGCACGCGCGCGAGCAGCTCGTCGTAGGGATCCTCCAGAGCGTCGGCGGCGCGGGCGAGGATGGCGTCGACCGTGCCGGCGCAGATGCGCGCTCCGAAGAGCTCTTCGCAGAGCTCTGTCACGTCGCGGCGGCTCACGCGGTTGCGTACCGACAGCGCCGCGATGGCCGCTTGCAGACGCGGCCCGAAAGCGCTGTTCGAGACTTCCGCGGGAAGCATCGCCCGCGTCTGTTTGCCGCAGCCCGGGCAGCGCACGCGCTGGGCGCGGTGCTCTGTCACCTGCGCCGAGAGGATCGGCAGCTCTTCGACCTGATGGCGCAAGGGCTCGCCCGCGGCCAGGAGCTCTCCAACGGCGAAGAGGTGGCCACAGCGGCAGCGTCTCGGCCAGTGCTCGACCACCTCGTCAACCGCGGAGGCTGGCAAGAGCTCGCGGCCGTGACCCTCGTGCCCTGGCTGTGCGCCCTGTGAACGTCCCGAGCGGTCCCTGTCGCGCACGGGCCGGCGCTTGCCCGGCCGGTCAGAGCTCGGCGGCAGCGAGGAGTTGCGCGAGCTCTTGTTCAGCTGGCGCTCGAGCTTCTCCACGCGTGTCTCGAGCTGCTGGATGCGGCGATCCATCGCCAGCAGCACCTCGACGACGGCCTCACGCCCCGCGTCGTAGATCGCCTCCGCCTCAGCGCGCTCCACGCCACAAGATTCGACGCTAAAGAGTTATGTCCCCCAACCCACTGAACGCTTACGCTTTTTTGATGTCCGGCCCAGACGGCGAGATCAGCCCATCGGCGATCTGTGAGAACATTTGAGAACAAATGGCGCCGGAACGGGATGGATCGAGGGCGGGCGATGGCATCTACGCGTATGAGACGCGGCAGGGCACGCGCTACTACTTCAAGTACCGCAAGTCCGACGGCCGCAGCGCCACGAGGCGAGGCTTCGCAAGTCCCCGCGCTGCACGTCGAGAGCGCGAGCGGGTCGTGGTCTCCGCCGCGATGGGCGAGCAGACCTCGACGACGGAGACATTCGGCGAGTTTTTCGACACCTGGCTGCGCAACCGGCGCCCCTACCTCGAGTCCGGTACCTACACCGACTACGAGATCCACGGGCGCAAGCGCCTCGCGGGGTTCCGGCCGGTCAGGCTGAGCAAGCTCTCGACGGGAGCCATCGAAAGCTGGCTGGCGCGGTCGGTTGACGAAGAACGCTATGCGCCGAAGACGATCAACAACGCGCTCGCCGTGCTGGTGGCGTGCCTCAACGATGCGTGCAGGAAGGGCCAGCTCCCGCGCAACCCGGCCGCCGGCGTGCGCCGCCTGCCGGAGGCTCATGTCGAGCGCGACTACCTGCATGTCGGCCTTCTCCAAACTGACACGCGAGGTGGACGGCGAGGCGCGGATCGTCGCCGAACCACCACTGATCGTGCCGATCGACGACCTCGAGCTTGGCCGGGAGCGCGATGAGATGTTCGACCTTCTGCACGAACTACTGCGCTCCTATCGCGAAACACTGCAGCACGACCGACGCGTGCTGCTCGAGGAGTTCCGCCTGGCCGACTTCGCGCGCAAGGTGGTGGGCGTCGGGAGCGTCGGCACGCGCGCCTGGATCGCGCTGATGCTCGGCCGCGACGGTGAGGACCCGCTGTTCCTGCAGATGAAGGAAGCCGAGGCCTCGGTGCTCGAGGAGTTCCTCCCCCCGAGCGAGTTCGACAACCACGGCGAGCGAGTGGTCAACGGTCAGCGGCTGATGCAGGCCTCGAGCGACATCTTCCTCGGCTGGGTGCACAACCCGGAAGGAGAAGGTGGCGTACCCCGCGACTTCTACGGTCGGCAACTCAAGGACTGGAAGGGCTCGGCGGAAATCGAGCAGATGGTCCCCAAGGGAATGGCGCAGTACGGCAAGCTCTGCGGCTGGACACTCGCACGGGCTCACGCGCGCAGCGGCGATCGCATTGCGATCGCCGCCTATCTCGGCATGAGCGCCAGCTTCGACCGCGCGATCGTCGAGTTCTCCCACGCCTACGCCGAGCAGAACGAGCGCGACTACAAGGCCCTCGCCAAGGCGGTCGAGTCCGGGAGGATCACCGCCGAGACGGGTCTCTGATCCGGACGCTTGGCGCCCTCATTTCCACCGGGGACACTCCTCTCGGTGAGCGGCAATCGGCCTCTGTTGACGGGAGCGTGCCCAAGCGGTGCCAGCAGTCCGGGCTGGTCGTGACCAGGCGGGTCTCTTCACGCGTCGCCGGACGCGGCCATCTTCTGCTGGGCATCCGCGATCGCGCCCTTCAGGGCCTCGACGTGGCTGCCCTCGGCCTCGCCGACGGTCTTCTTCACCGCGCGCGTGACAGCGGGTTCCACGGTCGCGGCATCGGAGTGTGAATACGCGACGATCAGGCCCGCCCCACCGATCGGGATCGTCGCTCCCGCCTGCTCGCCGAGCTTCTCGGCGGTCTTGTGGTGCAGCAACTTGCCGGCGCCGGCGCCGATCGCGGCGCCGACCGCTGTGGCGGCCAGCAACGGCGGCGCGAACAGCCCTACGGCGAAACCGACGGCGCCGAGGCCCTCGGCTCCCTCGCGGACCATGTGGTCGGTCTGCTCGACGGACAGCTCGCCCTCGAGGTCCTTGCTCACCACGACCGCCCCGTATAGGTAGGCGCCGCAACCGAGCACCGCGTTGTAGTCCTCCTCGGCAGCGTCCTTCGAGAGATAGCCTCCGATCAGCACGTCGATCGTGTCATGAAGCTTCATCGGAATCCTCCTCGTGGTGTGCCCCGCCTCACGCCGAGAGCGCGTGTGCGGTATGTCCGTGGTGGACGGCCCTGTCGAGCTCGTGCGCCTCGTCGCCCGACGGGTGCGGATTGACGTCGAAGGAGACCTTCTTGATGGTGCCGGTGAACGCGAACGGCTTGCGGCTCTCGTAGCCCAGATCGACGACGCCACCGTTGTCGCGGCCGATGTCCATCCCCGCGTAGCCGGAGAAGCGGATCGGGACCGTGTGATCCATCCGGCCCTTGCCGACCGGCCGGTCGTCGATGAACAGCGTGACCTCGCCGCCGGTGGCCGGCTTCGCCTCATCGGCGGCGAACTCCATGCGCACCGTCACCTCGCCCTCGGGCAGCGGCTCCTCGGCCTGCTGGCGAAAGACGAACACGCCCATCATCGAGTAGGTGTGCGTCAGCTTGCCGGCGTCCACGAACAGCGAGAATCCGCCCAGGTGGTCGGCCTCAGCCACGATCACCCCTTCGGCGCCGCCCGGCGGGATCTCAAGATCGGCGCTGATCGTGTAGGAGTGGTTGTAGATCCGCGGGATCATGCCCGACAGGACGTTCTGGACGTCGCCGCGAAACTCGTAGGAGCCGATGTCGGGGAGCGGCGGCACCATCCCGAAGAACGCCGCTAGTGGGGCCATCAGCGGAAGCACGTTGTACTTCTCGGCCTCCTGCCAGAACAGCTCCCTGAGCTCCTTCACCCTCTCGGGATGCTCTGCGGCTAGGTCTTTCGCCTGGGTGAAGTCCTCTGGCAGGTAGTAGAGCTCAGTGGGGTCCTTGTCGGGATCCCACACGCCGGGCGTATAGGGCTTGATGGCCTCGGGCGTCAGCACCCACGGTATGCGCGCGGTCTTCATCGAGAGCCACCACCCGTCCTTGTACATCGACCGGTTTCCGACCGTCTCGAAGTACTGCTGGGTGTGGCGCTCGGGAGCATTGGCGTCGGTCAGCGAGTCGGCGAACGTCACGCCGTGCATCGGCTGCTGCTCGATCCCGTCGATGTGCGTCGGCATCGGGATGCCGGCGATCTCGAGGATGGTCGGGCCGACGTCTATGACGTGGGTGAAGTGCGTCCTCAGGGCTCCCTCCTCGGTGATCCTCTCGGGCCAGTGGACGACGAGCGGGTTGCGCGTGCCGCCGAGGTGCGAGCCCACCTGCTTTCCCCACTTGAACG
Source organism: uncultured Solirubrobacteraceae bacterium (assembly GCA_963730575.1). Taxonomy (GTDB): domain Bacteria; phylum Actinomycetota; class Thermoleophilia; order Solirubrobacterales; family Solirubrobacteraceae; genus Palsa-744. The sequence continues at coordinate 199,601 of CAVSSG010000001.1, read as the reverse complement.
GCGTGTTGCCCGCCCATGCCCACGCCGCCGAGTAGTGGGGGTCCATCATCTGGTTGCCCCACGCCTCGATGCCGCCGTAGCGCTCGGCGAGCTGCAGCTGCATCTCGTCGGTCAGGGGGATGCCGTTCTGCATCGTCAGCTCGTTGAAGGAGCCGGTGATCGTGCCCTCCAAGCTGGCGCCGTTGTCACCCCAGATCCACAGAACGAGCGTGTTCTCGAGCTCGCCGAGCTCCTCGATCGCGTCGAGCACGCGGCCCACGTTGTGGTCGACGTTCTCGGAGAAGCCCGCGTAGACCTCCATCTGGCGCGCGTAATACGTTTTAAGCTTCTCCGGGACCTCGCCCCAGGCGGGGAACGCCTCGTCGCGCGGCGTGAGCTCCGCGGCGTCGGGGATCACGCCGAGGGCCTTCTGCCTGGCGAAGGTCTCCTCGCGCAGCTTGTCCCAGCCCTGGTCGAACTTGCCCTTGTATTTCGCGGCCCACTCAGCGGAGACGTGATGCGGAGCGTGGCTGCAGCCCGTCGAGAAATAGGCGAAGAACGGCTTCTTGGCGTCCTGTGCCCGGATCGCATGCAGCCACCCGATCGTCTTCTCGGCCATGGCGTCGGGCAGGTAGTAGGGGTTCTCCTCGTCATAGAAGGCCGCGGGAGTACCGATGATCTTCTGGTTCTCGGCGAGGCATGGGTCCCACTGGCTCGCCTCCCCCGCCGAGGAACCCGTAGAAATAGTCGAATCCCCAGCCGACGGGCCAGCGGTCGAACGGTCCGGAGGGGCCCTGCTGACCGTCCGGCGTCAGATGCCACTTGCCGAACGCCGCGGTGCTGTAGCCGTTGTCGCGCAGGATCCTCGGGAACGGAACGCAGTCGTCGGGAACGAACGCCGTGTAGCCCACGAACCCCGTCGAGAACTCGCCGGCCGAGCCGAAGCCGACCGCGTGGCTGTTGCGCCCCGTGAGAAGCGCGGCACGCGTGGGCGAGCAGAGCGCCGCGACGTGGAAGCGGTTGTAACGAATCCCTCCCTGCGCGATCCGCGTGTAGTTCGGCGTGTCGATCGGACCGCCGAAGGTTCCGGCATTGCCGAAGCCCGCGTCGTCGATCAGCACCAGCAGAACGTTCGGCGCGCCGTCGGGTGCTTCGACGTGGCCGATCGCCTCCCAGTCCGGACGCGAGCCGTCGAGCGTCCTGTTGGCCACCCCGCTGAACGGTTTCCTTGCGATCGGAAGCTTGCTTCGGTCAGGCTGGCTCATGATCCGCTCCTTTCACGCTCGGTCACGGCGCCGCGCGTTACCAGCCGGCTCGGGCCAGCCTATTGGTGGCGGCTCGTGGGCTGCATCCGTAATCTGCCGCGGGAGCCCCAGGGAGATTGGATCTGGCTGGCTCGCCTAGCCCCGATCGGTCATGGGCGTGCGCCGTAAGCCACGGCAGCACGGTCCGGTTCGGCCAACAGGGGGTTTTCGGCCCAGCTTGTGTCGCTCGTCCCAGCGACCGTGCCGCTGCATCGTGAACTCAAGCGAGGCACCTTGTCTGGCATCCTCAACGACGCAGGGCTGAACCCCGAGCAGTTACGCAGGTTTGCTCATCGCTTCGGCAAAGCCGCGGAGATCGGTCGTAGGAAGCCCGGATGCGCGTCTTGCGATTTCCGCTAGCGTCGGGGGTTGCGTGGTCCCTGTACGCACTAGCGGCGGGGGCTGGCGGCGGCCCGATCTGGTGAGACACTTCGAGCGAACAGCCTGCCGGACCCAACCCGATTGGGAGCATTGGGCCGCCACACGCGCGCACCGCTACACGATCGGGGTCGAGGAGGAGGCGATGCTGCTCGACGTCCAGAGCCATGCCCTGGCCCAGCGCGCTGAAGCCGTGATCGACACACTGGAGCCGTCGCTGGTACGGCACCTGACTCCCGAGACACATTCGGGCGTGCTCGAGCTCAAGACCGGGGTCCACCAGCGCGTACGAGGCACGGCGGCCGAACTTGGTGCAACGCGTCGTGAGCTCGGCCGCCAGCTGCGGCCGCTGGGCCTGTGCGCGGCCGCCGCCGGCTGCTACCCGCTGCAGGCGGACGAGCCGGTCGGCATTTCGACATCGTCCCGCTACCGGGCGCTTGAGGAATCAATGCGCTCGCTCGTGCACCGCGCGCCGACGATGGCGCTGCACGTGCACGTCGGCATCCCCGACCCCGAAGAGGCGGTCGTGCTGCTCGGTCGACTGTCCGCGGCAGTGCCGCTGCTGATCGCCCTGTCGGCCAACTCGCCGATCTGCGAAGGCCGCGACGGCGGTTTCGCTTCCGAGCGAGTCGCGATCTTCCAGGCATTCCCCCGAACCGGAATCGCGCGCCAGTTCGAGAGCTACGACGATTACGTCGCATCTATCGGCACGATGATCGACGCCGGCGCGATCCCGGATCCGACGTTCCTGTGGTGGGACGTGCGGCTGAACCCGGCGATCGGCACCGTCGAGGTGCGGGCAATGGATGCCCAGATCACGACCGCCGACAACGCGGCGATCATCGCGCTGGTCCAGTGCCTGGCGCGACTGTCGCTCGAGGAAGAGCCGCTCACTCCGCGGCCCTCGCCAGAGGTGCTGGCCGAGAACCGGTTCCTCGCGGCGCGGGACGGGCTCGACGCCGTGCTCATCGACCCCGAGCGAGCCGAACTCGTGCCGGTCCGCGAGACGGTCGAGCTCGCGGTGCGCCGGTGCCGGCCACACGCGGCGGTCCTCGGCTGCTCGCTCGAGCTCGAGCGCGTGCTACAGCTCGCTGCGTTCAACGGCGCCGCGCGCCAGCGGCGCGCGATGCTCGGCGGCGGACCGGCAGCCGTCGCGACGATGCTCGCGGAGGAGTTCGAGGCCGACTCCCACCGGCCCTCCGCGCCCCGCTTCACGCGCCCGGCTCCGCTCGAGCCCGAGATGTCTGCGAAAGCGGCGGTCTAACGCGATGTGTCGCTGGCTGGCATACACCGGATCGCCCTTGCTCCTCGAACGGGCGCTCATCTCGCCCGCCCACTCGTTCATCGACCAGAGCCTGCACTCGCGGCTGGGAGCCGAGCCGACCAACGGCGACGGCTTCGGGATCGGCTGGTACGACAAAGCGCAGACGCCGGGGATCTTTCGCAGCATCGAGCCCGCGTGGAACGACAGCAACCTGCGCGAGCTCGCGGCGCACATCGAATCCGGTCACTTCTTCGCCCACGTCCGCGCGGCAATCGGCTCAGCGGTCCAGCAGACAAACTGCCATCCCTTCCGCCACGGCCGCTGGCTGTTCATGCACAACGGCTTCCTCGAAGATTTCGCAAAGGTCAAGCGCGACCTCACGATGGCGATCGACCCGTCGCTGTATCCGCTCATCGCCGGGCAGGCCGATACCGAGACGCTCTTCTACCTCGCGCTGACGTTCGGCCTCGAAGACGACCCGCCCCAGGCGGTCGCGAAGGCGATAGGTCTCGTCGAGCGCGTCGGCCGCGACCATGGAGTTCGCTTCCCCTTTCAAGGGACGATCGCAACGAGCGAAGGTGAGCGGATCTGGGCTTTCCGCTACTCCTCGGAGGGAAAGTCGCGCTCGCTGTTCTTCTCGAAAGAACTCGACACGCTGCGAGCGATGTATCCCGAGCGCGAGATCCTCCAAGAGCTGGGCGAGGACGCGCGGCTGATCGTCTCCGAGCCGGTCGGCGACCTTCCCGGCGCGTGGAATGAAATGCCCGAGTCCAGTTACGGAGTCGCGGGCGGCGGCGAAGACGCGCTGCTCGGATTCAAACCGATCGAACCGTAACTCTCTACCTACCGTCGGATTTCAGTGCGTTCGGCCACAAGAGACGCGATTCGCTGTCGGCTGGCCGGACCGGCGCTCACTGCGCGAACAAGCGGGTCTTTCGGATGGCGGTGGGCTCGCTCTCGCGAAGGACTGGCATGGAGGAGGGCTTTCCTCGGTGGCAAGCTCCGCTTGTCACCGAGAACCAACCTCGAGCGAGGCGGGCGCGGTCGCCGGCTCGGCGGTATGGGTCTCGTTCCTCATCGCCGGGCTCATCTCGAGCCTGCTCGGCTACGCGGTGGTCAAGCTCGGCGTGCGCACCCGTCATCCGGCGGGATTCTCACCTACCTCATCCGAGGAGGGCGAAGATTCCGGCGCCGACCATCGCTCCGGCGCCGAGAAAGACCGCTCCGCGGACCGTCATCTGCATCGGGGCCGATTGATTGGCTGTCGTGGTCGCCGCGCCCGTGAGGGTCGAGCGATCGTCTTGCGCCGGGTCAGACATCTCGCTCGGCTACACGACGGCGAGGGAGTCGGGATCGCTCATGCTCGAGGCGGCGCGCTGGGCGGCGGCGGCGCGCCGCTCGACGCTCCCGGGCCTCCCGTCGCGTCGCTCGGTGAGCTGTTCTTTCGACCGCGCCGAATCAGGCTGATAATCCAGATCGCGGCACCGACGATGACGCCGCCGATCAGTGCCCAAGCCCACCCTTCCAGTCCGCTCGATTCGGAGGATGGTTCTTTCTTTGCCGCGGCGGCGCCGGCGGCCGCCGCGGCGGGAGCGTGGCTTGTCGACGTCGTGGTCGTCGTGGTGGGGGCGGTGGTGGTCTCCGTTTTGACCACCGTGGTCGTCTGTGTGGGCGCGGTCACCGTCGTTGTCTTCGGTGGCGACGTGACGGTCTGGGTCTGAGTTACGGTCTTCGTCGGGGGCGGTGCCGTACTCGTGGTGGTCGGAGTCGTTGGAGCGGCCGCGGTCGTCGCCGACTTCGTCTGCGTCGACGCGGTCGCTGTTTGGGTCTGGGAGGGCTGGGTCTCGCTCTTGGCCTGCGTTCCGGTAGGGGTGCTGCTGCCGGTGCTCGCGGTGCCCTCGGTGCGGCTGGAGGCGGTCTGACTCAGGCCGCTGGCCACGCTCGCTGCCCCACCCGAGCCACACGCGGCCAAGGCGAGCACGGAAAGGCCTAGCATGCAAAGAGAAGCCCAGCGCGTCCCGATCCTGTTGCGGCGACGGTTGCTGGGAGCGTTATCACCGCAGCCGTGGCCGCGCCGACATTCATGTGTGTCGATGATCATGGGGTGACCTCTCTCATGAGACGATCCGCATCTCGCGGCTGGTGTTGTTCAGGCGCCGGCCGCCGTCCTCGGTGGCGACGACGATGTCCTCGATCCGGACCCCGAAGCGGCCTGACAGATATATCCCGGGCTCGATCGAGAAGCACCATCCTGACCTGATCGGATGAGTCTCGCCCTCCGGCGCGAGCCCGAGTCCGCGAGGGGCGGTCGGTCGTTTATTTGCGCTGGACGGTCTTCTTCAGACCCTCAAGTGCGTTCTTCGTCTTGTCGACGGCTGAGTCGATCTTCTCCTCGACCTTGCCTTCTTTTTCTTGAACCTGTCCTTCTTCCTTCATCTTCTTGTCGCCGGTGATTGAACTGAGGCCTTGCTTCCCGCGACCGATGATCTGGTCGGTTTTCGCGCCCATGACTGCACCTCCCATGGTCGTCGTTGTCGGCTTGGAATCCTGACGCCGAAGCACGGCACGATCATCCGTGGCGCCTACCGAGGAATGGTCGGGAAACCCGCAGGTCCCTTATGGGGTCACCTCGTAGAGCTGTCGAGAACGAGGGCTACTGGGCGGGCGGCGCTCGCGCATGCTCCCAGTGCGTCTCTCGAACGCACCTACGCGCCCTCTTGCGGATAGGCTCCGCCAATGGACCACGGCGGAGGGTTAGGAGACCTTCACAGCGTTTCTGCCGGCCCTCGGCGCTCGCCTGGGGGACCGTCTTCCCATGGGACTGCTCATCACCGCCGCGCTCGCCTCCGTGCTTGCGCTGGGATTCGACTTGAGCTCGATCGCCTCGATCGACAGCGCGATCGCCCTGCTCGTATTCGCACTGGTGACGCTTGGCCACTTCCGACTGCGGGCCAAGACGGCGCCAAAGTCTGGGTGCTTTGGGCTGCGCCCCTGTCAACGGTGACCGTGCTGACGACGTTCATCTTCACGACCCTCGTGAACGAGCCAAAGACGATGATCACGATGGGGGTGATCCTGCTGGCCAGCGTCGCGCTCGACCTCGCATGGAAGCACAAACAGAGATCGCCACCAGCGCTCTCCGGCGCGGACGCCGAGAGCGCTCGAGAGGAGGCGTCGGCGCAGACATGAGCGTGAGGATGGGCGACTCGACGGCGCAGGAGATCCCCTGGCACAGCCGTGCGGCGCAAGACGCCGCGGCGGAGCTGAGCGTCGATCCGAAGCAGGGCCTGAGGACCGAGGAGGCGCAGAAGCGCTTGGACGAGTACGGGCCGAACGCACTGCCGACCGAACCGCCCCCGAGTCGCTGGGAGGTCGCCCGCGGCCAGATCTCAAACCCCATGAACATCATGCTGCTGATCGTCACCGCCGCGAGCTTTGGGATCGGTCAGATCGCGACCGGGATAGTGGTCGCTGGCCTGGTGATCTTCAACGTCGTGATGGGCTCGAACCAGGAGCTGAAGGCCCGCGCCAGCGTGGAGGCACTCGCGAAGCTCCAGGTGCCAAGCGCACGGGTTCTGAGAGGCGGGGGGGTCAAAGAGATCGAATCGACCATGCTGGCTCCCGGCGACATCGTGATGCTGGAAGCGGGCGACATCGTGCCCGCAGACGGCCGGATCTTGTCCTCGGCGACCCTGGAGGTGCAAGAGGCTGCACTGACGGGCGAGAGCGCGCCGGTCGCGAAGGACGCGAGCACCGTGCTCGACGTCGAGACGGCGCTCGGCGATCGCACGAACCTGGTGTTCCAGAACACGCAGGTCACGCGGGGATCTGCGACGGTTCTCATCACCGCCACGGGTGAGGCGACGCAGATGGGCCACATCGCGGAAATGGTCAATGCGACCCAGCGCGTGCGCTCGCCGCTTCAGAAAGAGCTGGACGGGATGACGAAGGTCTTCGGCATCCTCGCGTGGGGAGCGGTCACGGTGATCGCGATCATCGGGCTAGCTCGTGGGCAGGAGCGGGAAACGTTGCTACTGCTGTGCATATCGACGGCGATCTCCTCGATCCCGGTGGGCCTGCCGACGTTCGTGCAGACGATGCTCTCGTCGGGGGCGCAGCAGCTTGCGGCGTTCAAGGCGGTGGTGAAGTCGCTGAGCGATGTGGAGACGCTCGGCGGCACGACCGTGATCAATAGCGACAAGACCGGGACGCTCACGCTGAACGCGATGACCGCGACGAGGATGTTCGCGGGTGGCGACTGGTTCGAGATCGAGGGCGGCGGCTACAGCAAGCAGGGCGGCATCCTCGGAGTGGCCGGGGAGGGGACCCCCGACTTTCGCCGCCTGGCGCTCGGCCTGACCCTCTGCTGCGATGCGACCGTGGCCGACGACGAATCGATTACGGGCGACCCGACGGAGGCCGCGTTCGTCGTGCTAGCGGCGAAGATGGGCGCGGACGCCGAGCAGACGCGGCGCGACCTGCCCCGGGTCGCCGAGGTCCCATTCGACTCGGAATACAAGTTCATGGCTACACTCCACGACCGGCCCGACTGGCTCGCCGGCGGGATCCTCACCACGCCTCACCTCATGACGGTCAAGGGAGGGCCCGACGTGGTCCTTGACCGCTGCAGCGTCGCGCTCTGGCACGGAAGCCAGGTGCCGGTCGCCGAGGTCCGCGAGGAGATGCTCACGGCCAACCGAGAGCTCTCCGAACGAGGCTTGCGCGTGCTCGCCTTCGCCGCCCGAAACCTCGATGACGAGCAGATGTCAGCAGCAACCGGAGATCCGATGGCTGCGGTGAAGGACCTCATCTTCGTCGCGCTCGTGGGGATCATCGACCCCCTGCGTCCCGAGGCCAAGGACGCGGTTCATGTTGCGCTGAACGCGGGCATCGACGTGCGGATGATCACCGGCGATCACACGATCACCGCGAGGGCGATCGCCGACCAGCTCGGCCTCGGTCCCGGCGTTATCACCGGCCCGGACCTACAGCGCCTCACCGACGAGGAGGTGATCGAACGCCTGCCGAACCTGCACGTCTTCGGCCGCGTTGCTCCCGAGGACAAGCTGAGGCTCGCGGAGCTGATGCAGCGCGACGGCCAGGTAGTCGCGATGACCGGCGACGCGGTGAACGACGCGGCGGCCCTGAAGCAGGCCGACATCGGCGTCGCGATGGGAAGCGGCTCGGAGGTCTCCAAGCAGGCGGCCAAGATCATTCTCACAGACGACAACTTCGCGACGCTGGTGCGGGCGGTGGAGCTCGGCCGCGACACCTACCGCCGGATCAACTCGTACATCAAACTGCAGCTGACGATCCTCTCATCGGTGCTGCAGCTCATGCTGCTTGCGACGATCTTCAACGTCAACGACGGCGTCGCGCTGTTTCCGATGATGCTCCTCTTCTGCAAGTTCTTCATCGTCGTCACCGTTGTGATCGGGTTTGTCGTCGACGTTCCCGACCCCAGCGTGATGCAGCGGCCGCCGCGGAAGCCGGGCGCGAAGATCGTCAACCCACCGCAGATCGTCCGATGGGTCCTCAGCGGGCTAGTGCTCGCGCTCCTCGCGCTGGCGGCTCTGACCCTCGGTCCCGACAAGCCGAGCACGACGCACGGGTCGATCTCCATGACGATGGCCTTCGCGATCGTCTCGCTCAGCGCCGTGAACCTCGGGCTAGTGATGCGGCGCGAACGCGAGGCACCCTGGTCCGAACCGGTGTTCCCCTACCTGGGCTGGATCACCCTGGGCTGGGTGCTCACGTGGGCCGCCGTAGAACTCCACATGCTCCAGCGCCTCCTTGACACCGTCGAACTCAGCGGATCGCAGTGGATGATCGTGATCGCGCTGTCGCTCGTCACGCCGGCACTCGTCGCGATCGACAAGGTGATCCAGATCAGGCGAGGAAGGGCAGCTGCGGGCCTGGAGGGTGCACCGGCCAGTGCTGGATCCTCACGGGTGCCCACGTGACCGCTCCGACCACCAAAGCCAACGCGCAAATCGAGCCGCACCCGGGTAGATCGTGATCGCCCCGGAGCCGAGCACCGGTGTCGACACGCCGGCCGCCGACTTGCTGGCCGACCTCGGCGAGGAGCTCAACGCGGCCGCTATCTCGCTGCTGTTGTGGTGTTGGCCGAGCTGAAGGACCGGATCCGCGACAAGCTCGAGCGCTTCGAGCTGATCGCCTCGCTGGACCCAGGCCCACTTCGTCCCCGCCCGCGACGCCGCAGTCGAGAGTTCCCTCGCCAGATGGAGGCACGCCGGTCGCCGCCCGCGCGCGGTACTGTCGAAGACTAAATCGTGCACTCCTTCGGCAGCCATCCATGAGCGAGCAGCCCAACACCGACAACGAAGGCGCCGGCGTGCCGGTGAAGATGCCGCGCAAGGAGTACGAGCGCGAACTGGAACGCCTCCAGGTCGAGCTGGTTCATCTCCAGGAGTGGGTGAAGCGGGCGGGCGCCAAGATCTGCATCGTGTTCGAGGGTCGAGACGGCGCGGGCAAGGGCGGGGTGATCAAGCGCATCACCGAGCGCGTCAGCCCGCGCGTCTTCCGCGTGATCGCGCTCCCCGCGCCGACCGAGCGCGAGAAGACGCAGATGTACGTTCAACGCTATCTGCCCCACCTTCCCGCGGCCGGAGAGGTCGTCATCTTCGACCGCAGCTGGTATAACCGCGCCGGCGTCGAGCGCGTGATGGGCTTCTGTACCGAGGAGGAGGCCAGGCGTTTTCTCAGCCTTACGCCGTTTGTCGAGAAGGCGATCGTCGAAGCGGGCATCATCCTCATCAAGTACTGGCTGGAAGTGGGCCAGCACGAGCAGACGCGTCGTCTCGAGGCCCGCATCGACGACGGGCGCAAGACGTGGAAGCTCTCCCCGATGGATCTCGAGTCCTACAGCCGCTGGTACGACTACTCACGGGCTCGCGACGAGATGTTCGAGGCGACCGACACGGACTTCGCGCCGTGGTATGTCGCCGACTCTAACTGCAAGCGCCGCGCGCGGCTCAACGTCATCAACCACCTCCTGGAGCAGATACCGTACGAGCCGGCGCCCCGTGCAAAGGTGAAGCTTCCGGGCCGCCAAGGGCGCGGGGATTACGTCGAGCCGGAGCGGCCGCGCCGGCTCGTGCCGCAGCGGTATTAGCCCGCGTCAGTGCTGTTCGGGAGTCCTCAGGGCCGCCCGATGCGCAACGATCTGCGAACACGAGACGTCCTGATCTACCCGGACGTGCGCGAGGCCGTTGGCTGGCTGAGCGCCGCGTTCGGGTTCATCGAGCGCCTACAGATCGGCGAGAATCACCGCTCGCAGCTCACCTTCGGCGACGGTGCGGTGATCCTCGGCGACGTTCGGCACGACCGCCGGCCGCCACGGCCGGGCGAGGTCACGCAATCGGTGATGGTTCGCGTGGAGGACGCCAAGGCCCACTGCGAGCGCGCGCGGGAGCGCGGCGCGCGGATATTGGAGGAGCCGAGGGATTTCGAGTACGGCGAGCGCCAGTACACAGCCGAGGATCCGGCGGGCCATCAATGGACGTTCTCCGAGACCCTCGCCGATGTTGCTCCCGAGGAGTGGGGCGGGACGCCAGTCGTCCCCGGCCCCTAAGACGTTGACGGCGAGCTCGCCGAGCCGTTCGACATGCTCCTCAGTGAGGAGTTACGCGGAGCCGTAGTCGCACAGGAAGCCGACCACCGCCGCGAAACCGTCCAGAAAGCCCTCCAACAGCGCCCGGGACACGCCGCAGCCGCCCCGGCTGGACCCGCCGAGACCGACAGGTTGCTGTGCGACTCGCTCCGCTCACGTCTTCTCGCGTGTTTGGACGCTGCTTTGGGTCACGAGCGCCGAGATTCGGTCCTCCCCGTCAGCATTTTGGACGCCTCCTCAGCTCCGTGTCGAACTGACGGGACTCGAGAAGCCCGCGCCCGATAGCGTTACGACCATCCGCGTCTGTTGAGCGAGCCCTTGCGCTTCGAACGAGCAGGCGGACGCCGACCAACGAGCAGCAAGGAGCCACATGCTGATTGCCAGCAGCTATCCGTTTGTCGAAGTCTTCTGGACGATGGTGATCTTCTTTGCGTTCTTCATCTGGATCTGGATTCTGTTCATCGTCTTCGCGGATCTGTTTCGCCGCAGCGACACCTCCGGATGGGCCAAGGTCGCGTGGATCGTCTTCATCATCATCCTGCCTTACCTGGGCGTGTTCGTCTATTTGATCGCCGAGCACGAGGGCATGACCGAACGCTCGGTCAAACAGCAGAGGGCAGCCCAGGCGGAAATGGATCAGTATGTGAAGTCGGTCGCCCGGAGTGATCCCACTGAACAGATCGCCAAAGGCGAGGAGCTGCTCAAACAGGGCACGATCACCCAGGCCGAGTTCGACCAGATCAAGCAGAGGGCGCTCTCGGGCTGATGTCTCCCCAGCACCCGGTCCCGCGGCTCGAGCACACCAAGCCGGCACGGGAAGGATGAGCTTATAGAGCACGCCACCGTCACTTCGGGAGGCAGCCGGGCCACCGGGCCGCGGCTGTTGGGTCGCATCGCCGCGATCGTCGCGCTGCTCGCGCCGGTTGCCATGGTCGTGGTCGCCGCGGTCGCGCTCGCGGGCGATGTCGCGATCGCCGCGCTGGCTCTCGTGCTCGTGCTGGTGGCAAGCGCAGCCATCTGGTTCGCCTGACCGCGCCGCGGCGCGCAGCGCGCCGCCGGCGCAGCGCTCGCGGTGCTCGCCGGGGCCGGCCTGATCGTGGTGCTGGTGACCAACTGGCAAGGGGTGCTCGTGCTGGTTGCGCTGCTGCTTGCTGCTCGCCCTGTTCGGACTCGCCGCGCGCTACGCGCTGGGGCGGACCGGAGAGGCGGCGGCTCGCAGCGGCGGCCGCGGCGCGGTCGTGCCGGTGGGCGCCGCCGACTCGGCGGTGCTGATCATCAACCTGAAGTCGGGCGGTGGCAAGGCCGAGCGCTTCGACCTCGCGGGCGAGGCTCGGCGACGGCGAGTCGAGCCGATCGTCCTGCAGCCCGGCGATGACCTGCTCGAGCTCGCCGAGGGCGCGATCGCGCGCGGCGCGCAGGTCATCGGGATGGCCGGAGGCGACGGCTCGCAGGCGCTCGTGGCGACGGTCGCCGCACGACACGACGTCGCCCACGTCTGCATCCCGGCGGGGACGCGCAACCACTTCGCGCTCGACCTCGGCCTCGATCGCGACGACGTCGTGGGCGCGCTGGACGCGTTCACCGACGGCGTCGAGCGGCGTATCGACCTCGCACGCGGTGAACGACCGCGTGTTCGTCAACAACGCGTCGCTCGGCGTCTACGCGAAGGTCGTCCAGTCCGACGCCTACCGCGACGCCAAGCTCGAGACGTGGACTCGGCATGCTGCCCGACCTGCTGGGCCCCGACGCCGAGCCGATCGATCTCGAGTTCACCGCGCCCGACGGGAGCAGCTGCGACGACGCGCCGCTCGTGCTCGTATCGAACAACCCCTATCAGCTGACGCAGCCTGGCCGGCGCCGGCACGCGCGAGCGGATCGACACGGGCATGCTCGGCGTCGTGGCCGCGCGGGTGCGCAGCGCCGCCGACGTGTCGAAGCTCGTCGCGCTCGAGCTGGCCGGCCAGGTGGGCCGCTTCCCCGGCCTGCTGTCGTGGTCGACGCCGGAGTTCGAGGTCCGCTCCAGCGCGCCCCGTGGAGGTCGGCCTCGACGGCGAGGCGCTCGTGCTCGATCCGCCGCTGCGCTTCAGCGTCGCTGCCCGGGGCGCTGCGCGTGCGCCTGCCCCGCGGCAGTGGGCCTGCGCACCGGCCGCCCGCGCCGTGGCGCTCACGACGGACAACCTGGGCGCGCTGCTGCGGGTGGCCGCCGGCCGGTGAGCCACCGCGGCCACGCGCTGCTGCTCGGCCTGGTCGTCTTCGTGCTGGTCGGCTGGGCGGTCGGGGCGCTGTGGACCTCGATCGTCGGGTCGGGCGAACTGGAAGTGGTGCGCGACATCGCCGCTCGAGCGCTCGGCGGCCTGACCGACGTAGCGAAGGTGGTGACCTGGGCGGGCAGCGCGTTCCTGCTGGTCCCGCTCGCGCTGATCTGCTGCGTGGTGCTCTTCCGGGCCGGCCTGCGCCGGGAGGCCGCTCGCCGTCGCTGCTCAGCCTCGGCGGCGCGATGCTGCATCTCAGATCTCGGTCAAGCTGCTGGTGTCCCGCCCGCGCCCTCCCGTCGAGCACCTGCAGGCGGTGACCGGCTCGAGCTTTCCCTCGGGGCATGCGACGCAGGCGAGCGCCTTCTGGTTCTCGCTGGTCCTGGCGTACTGCGGGCGGACGGGCGGTTCGCGCACCGCTCATCCGCGTCGCCGCTGCGGTCGCGCTGCGTGCTCGTGGTAGCGGTCGCCCTCTCGCGCGTCTACCTGGGCGTCCACTATCCCGCCGACGTGATCGCCGGCGTCCTGCTCGGGACGGGCTGGGCGGTGTTCGTCGCGCGCTGCCTGCGGCGAGCGCACGGGTGCAGCGCACGATGTGCACACGCTACGGCCGCTGTCAGCGCCTGGACCACCGGCTGATGAGGCGCTCCGTCGCGGTCGCGCTCGCCGGCGCTTGACCGGACCCTGGTCGGCGATCACGCGGGCGGCGAACTACTCCCGACTGTGGCTTCTCATCGCAGGCGCGCTGGCGGTGATCGGAGGCGGCAAGCACGCGGTGCCGCGAGCGCGGCCGCTCGCGGCATCGATCGCGATCGCGATCGCGGCGGCCGTGGCGAACGGCCCGGCCAAGCTGCTCGTGGGCCGCCGGCGCCCTTCCGGCGCTCGCCGCCAACGCTCATTCCGCATGCCGCGCTCGACGTCGTTTCCCTCGGGTCACAGCGCCGCCGCGTTCGCGTTCGCCACGGGCGCCTGCGCCGAGCTGCCGAGTCTGGCGCCCGTGCTCGTCCCGCTGGCGGGTGCCGTCGCCTACTCGCGCATGCATACCGGCGTTCACTACCCGAGCGACGTGGCGGCCGGCGCCGCGATCGGGATCGGCTCCGGCGTTCTCGCCGGCCGCCTGCAGTCGTGTGCCCGCCAGCTCGATCGACGTGGTCGCATGAGCGCGGCCGAGCGCAACCGCGGTCCGAGCGCTGGGTGCCGGGCGTTCGCGCTGCTCCGCACCTATCAGCGCTCGTGGCTGCGAGCGGATCTCGTGGCCGGCGCGGTGCTGGCGGCGATCCTCGTTCCACAGGGCATGGCCTATGCCGAGCTGGCCGGGCTTCCGGCGGTCACCGGCCTCTACACGACGATCGCCTGCCTGGTCGGCTACGCGGTGTTCGGTCCCTCGCGGGTGCTCGTGCTCGGCCCCGATTCTTCGATCTCGCCGTTGATCCTCGCCGCCATCACGCCGCTGCTGGCCGGCGGAGATCCCGCAACCGCGATCGCGCTGGCCGGCATGCTGGCGGTGCTGGTCGGCCTCACCGAGATCGGGCTCGGCCTTGGGAAGCTCGGGTTCGTCGCCGACCTGCTCTCCAAGGAGGTGCAGGTCGGCTACATGAACGGCCTGGCCATCACGATCATCGTCGGCCAGCTGCCGAAGCTGTTCGGCTTCTCCACGCACGCCGACTCGTTCCTCGCGGAGGTCCGCGCGTTCGTCGAAGGCCTCGACCAGACGCAGACGACGACGCTGATCGTCGGCGTCGCGGTGCTCGCGCTGCTGCTGGTGCTGCCCCGCGTCACCACGACGGCTGCCCGCGGTGCTGGTCGCGGTCGTCGGCGCCACGGTGGCGTCGGCGGTCTTTGGACTCGCCGAACACGGAGTGACGACGGTCGGCGCCCTGCCTCAAGGGTGTTCCCACGCCAACGCTCCCGTGGACGCAACGCCGGCGACGTCGGCCCGCTGCTGATCGCCGCGGTGGGCATCACGCTCGTGTCGCTGACCGACACGATCGCCACCGCGACGAGCTTCGCGGCCCGACGCGGCGAAGAGGTCGAGCCCAACCAGGAGATGATCGGCATGGGTGCGGCGAACATCGCCGCGGGCCTGTTCCAGGGCTTCGCCGTGTCCACCAGCGGCTCGCGGACGGCGGTGGCCGAACAGTCGGGAGCCAAGAGCCAGCTCACCGGCGTCGTGGGCGCGGGCCTCGTCGCGGTGCTCCTGCTGTTCCTCGAACTCGCTGCTCGCCGACCTCCCGCAGACGGCGCTCGCCGCCGTCGTCATCGTCGCCGCGCTGTCGTTGATGGACCTGGGCATCCTGCGCCGCTACCTGCAGGTGCGCAAGAGCGCCTTCGCGGTATCGCTTGTCGCCACGGCCGGTGTGATGCTGCTCGGCGTACTGCAGGGCATCGTCGTCGCCGTCGCTCTGGCGATCCTGCTGTTCTTCCGGCGCAACTGGTGGCCGCACGGCGCCGTCCTCGGCAGGGTCGAGGGCGTCGAAGGCTGGCACGACGTCGACACGCACCCGGACGCAGAGCAGATCCCGGGCGTCGTCGTATACCGCTGGGAGGCGCCGCTGTTCTTTGCCAACGCCGGCTCCTTCCGCGCAACAGATCCGCAAGACTCGTGCGTGAGCGCAAGCCCCACTGGGTCGTGCTGCAGTGCGAGGCCGTCACCGACGTCGACGTCACCGCCGCCGAGATGCTCGAGCAGCTCGACAACGAGCTCAATGCCGCCGGAACCCACCTTGCGTTCGCCGAGATGCGCGACCGGCTCCAGGACCTCACCCTGCGCTACGGCCTGCTGGAGACGCTCGATCGCGAGCACTTCTACCCCACGCTCGAGACAGCCCTTGAAGAGATTCACGTGCGCGACCCCCTACAGGGCCGCGCAGGCTGACTGCCCGCGCTCGCCGGACTGGTCTAGGCGTTGAGGATCTTCGCCTTGGCGGCCGCGAACTCCTCGTCGGTGAGGACGCCCGACTCGTGCAGCTGGCCGAGTTCCTTGAGCTTCTCCATCGGGTTCTCTTCCGGCGGGGGCGGGGCGGCGGCCATCTGCTGCTGTTCCTGGGCGGCCCGCTGTTCTTCTTCCTGGCGGGCCCACTTGCCCTGCTGGTGATGCTGAACGGCGCCGGCTGTGCCGCCTGCGACGGCGCCGACGGCGGCTACACGGGCAACGCGGCGAAGTAGTGGCATGCTGGTCTCTCTTTCTCTCTTAGGATGGGGGCTAGGCGGCGTCGAGTGCCTGGACGGCGGCGATGACCTCCTGCGTGGGGACCCGCTGGAAGTCCAGCAGCCGGCCACCGTTGCGACGCACCGCGGCGGCAAAGGGGCCGGCCCAGGCGTTCTCGAAGCAGATCAGCACGGCCGCCTCGCCGGGCTCGAGCGCCTCGCCGGCCAGGGCGGCGTCTTCGTCGCCGAGCATGCCGGTCCGCGCCCCTTCGAACACGACAATGTCGCCCGCCCCGTCGCCGTCGAGGTCTGCGATCTCAACGCCCGAGACGGTGCCCTGCGCGTCCTTTTGGACCACCAGCACGTCCAGAACGCGGATGATCCCACGGTCCACGAGGTCCACGAAGATCGGGATCGCCTCCCCGGTTCGCGGCGCATCCGGCGGATAGCCGATCACAACGATGTCTACCGGACCCATCTCCAAATCCTCGTCGCTCACGGCTCCTCCTGTCGTCGGTCTGTCGGCGGCCCCGCGGATGCCGCGGTCGGCGGCTCATCGGCGGTATCGCGGCGGAGTGTAACGGGGCAGGCAAGCTGCTCGTCGTCCTCATCGCCCGCGGTGACGTCCGCGGCTACGTCGCGCGCACCCCACACCGAGAGTGAGTTGAAGAACCACAAAGCAAGACCTCACGCCGACTGAGTGGGTGCAGGTCCTCGAGGGACCGCCGAGCGCTGGAATGATCGGGAAACCGTCTCGATGGCAACGGCCAACACCGACGCGCACACCGGGGAGCGGGCCCCGCAGGGCCCGCTCCCCCACACGGGTCCAGCCCCGCACTGAGAGTGTCTGGCTACTCGTCCTCTTCGGCTTCCAGCTCGGCCTCCAGTGCGATCACGGTAATCCCGAGCGCCTCCGTGATCCTCGCGGCGGCCGACATTGTCCGTGGGGTGCCGACGATGGGCGCGACGGCGACCAGGATGTCCTGGACCTGCTCGATCGTGACGCCGGCGTCGACCGCGGGGCCGACGTGCATGAGGTAGGAGGCGGCGGGCGCGTCCACCGCCACCAGAGCCGCGATGCGCGCGACGAGCAGCGAGTTCTCATCCAGGCCGCATCGCGCGAGCGACTCGGCGGTCATCGCGGCAAGGGTTTCCAGGACAGGTGTAGGGGATGAGTCGTTCATCGTTGGCCTTTCGGGTTGGGGTTGGGGTCCGACGCGTTGCGCAGGCGTGCTAGGGCCGTCGCGTCCAGCGAATGGGTGAGTCCTGACATGCGAGGCATGTTCAAACGACGAGCCACGGGGTAACTGATCGGGCTAGCCCGCGAGAGCCTTCTGCTTGATCTGATCGAACTCCGCCTGGCTAATGGTGCCCTGGTCGAGGAGCGCCTTCGCCTTTGCGATCTGCGAGGCCGGGTCGCTCTGCTCGGCGACGGATCGCACGTACTGGTCCATTTCAGACTTGGCCGCCTTTTCCTGCCTGACCGAGCGTTCGGTCATGCCCTTGTGCTCGGCGATCAAATAGACGAACACGCCCAAGTAGGGGAGGATGATGATGAAGACGATCCACGCGACCTTCGCCCAGCCGGATATGTCGTGGCGGCGAAACAGATCCGCGAACACGATGAACAGAATCCAGATCCAGATGAAGAACGCAAAGAAGATCAGCATGGTCCAGAAGACTTCGAGAAGCGGGTAGCTGGTTGCAAGCACTGGTATCCCCCTGTGGGCGGTGGTTGGTCAGATCGGGTTGGGCAATTTGGCCTAGTTCGCCAGTTGCGCGCCGCGCCGCTGTCGCTGTAAACCATACTTCCGCACGGTCCGCTGCCTGACTCTGTCCATGACGAATCCGAGTGCCAGCAGAGCTCCCGGCAGCTCAATGAGGCGGATTCTCCTACCGCTTGCGCTGACGCAGTTCGTCGCGAGCTTCGCCGGCTCGAGCATGAACGTCTCGATCAGCAGCATCAGCGAAGACATAGGTACGACGGTACACGGCGTGCAGACCGCGATCACGCTGTTCCTGCTGTGCATGGCGGCGCTGATGATCCCCCCGGAAGCAAGCTGACGGACATCCTGGGCCGCAAGCGTTGCTTGACGGGAGGCCTCACCGTATACGGGGTCGGGGCCGTCGTGGCGGCGCTCGCCCCTGGACTCGGCGTGCTGGTGCTCGGCTACTCGGCGTTCGAGGGCGTTGGCTCAGCGCTGATGATCCCGCCGATCTACATCCTCGCCACGATGCTGTTCGGGGACCTGGAGTCGCGGGCTCGGGCCTTCGGCGCGATCAGCGGCATGGGTGGCATCGGCGCGGCGGCAGGACCTCTGATCGGTGGGCTGATCACGACCGCGATCAGCTGGCGGGTCACGTTCCTCCTACAGGCGGCGATCGTCGGAGTGATCGTGCTGCTCTGCCGCGGGCTCGCCGATCCGATGCCTCCCGACAGGAGCAAGCGATTCGACACGCTCGGTGCCGTGCTGTCGGCCGCGGGCATGTTCTTCGTGGTGATGGCGATCCTGCAGATCGGCGCAAACGGCGTGCTCGTCGCCCTGTTCATGGTCCTAGGGGCAGGCCTTCTCTTCTGGTTCTTCCTGCACATCCGCTCCATGGAGCGCCGCGGGATGGAACCGCTTCTGTCCACCAGCCTGTTCAAGAACCGCACGTCGAACCTGGCCCTGGTCACCCAGAACGTTCAGTGGCTGATGCTGATGGGAAGCTCCTTCGTGATCTCGGTGTACCTGCAGGTCGTTCGGGGCCACAGCGCCATCGAAACCGGGCTCATCTTCACAGCCGCCACGGCCGGAATCCTGGTCTCGTCGCTCGCTGCCGAACGACTGGCCAAGCGCCACGCTCAGAGCACACTCATCCGGACCGGCTTCGTGGTCACCCTGATCGGCATCGGACTGCTGCTGGCGTTGGTCCGCGAAACCTCCGAAGTCCTCACCTTCGTCCCCGGGCTGCTGTTCCTCGGTCTGGGGATCGGCCTCATGCTCACACCATCGGTGAACGTCGTGCAATCGAGCTTCAGTGAGGAGCGACAGGGTGAGATCTCAGGGCTGTCGCGCAGCATCTCCAATCTCGGCTCCTCGCTCGGTACCGCCATCGCTGGCACGATCCTCGTCGCGGACATCGCCGAAGGCAATCACGCCTACGTCCTTGCGATGGTGGCGCTGGCAGCGATAGGGCTGATCGGTCTCGCAGCCGCGATGTTCCTGCCCACCAATCCGGTTCAACAGGCTGACTGACATTCCGGGCGGTTAGCCCGCGTGTAGCTCGGCCTCGACCGCCTCGTAGACATTTCCGTAGACATGGTCTCGCCCGATCTGATCGATCACGCCGTCGGCGGCGAGCATCGCGCGAACGTGCGGCTTCACGCGCGCGACCCGGAGCGTGGCATCGGATGACTCGGTGAGCCGACGAATCTCGCCCAGCTTCTCGGAGCCCTGGGAGTCTATGAAGTCGACGCCCGCGAAATCCAACACGACCGCGCGCGGCCGGCGCTCGGCTTCGATCAGCTCGCGGATGCGTTCCTCAAGAGCTTCGGCTGTGGCGAAGGAGAGGCCGAAGTCCAGGCGCAAGATGATTACTCCGTCGAATGTCTCATCGCCTGGGTGCTCTCCGGCGTCGCGGAAGACCTCGGTACCGGGCTCCCGACTGAGCAGCGGGATCTTCGGTGCGGTGGCGACGTGGATGAGCCAGACCAGCGAGAGCACGACGCCGATCACAACGCCGGCGAGGACGCCGGCCGAGAGGACGCCGACGATCGCGGCGGTCGCGATCCAGAAATCGACCCTGGCCACGCGGTGAAGGCGACGCAGCTCGCGCAGGTCGATCATCCCGAATACCACCGCGTCGATGATCAGGGCGGCCAAGACGGGCTTGGGGAGGCTCGAGAAGACCGGCGCCAGTACCAGGAGCGTGAGCAGCACCAGTGCCCCGGTTGCGAGAGACGCCACTGGTGTGGTGGCTCCCGACAACTCGTTCAGCGAACTGGCTGACAGGCTCGTTGAGACGGGCATCCCCTGGAACGCGCCGGCACCGACGTTCGCCATGCCCTGTGCGATCGACTCCTGATTCACGTCGATGCGGTACCGATGCCGGGCCGCGAATGCGCGAGCGTCCCCGGCCGTCTGCGAGAACCCGATCAGCAGCAGCGCGGTCGCTGCGATGCCGATCGCCGCGGCGTGGGCCGTGAACACGGAGGAAGCGGGGAGCGCCGCCGATGGCAGGCCGCTCGGAACATGACCCACGAGCGCCACGCCGTGACTGCCGAGCTCAAACAGCGAGGAAGCGATGAGTCCTCCCACGACGAGTACCAGCGCCCCGGGAACCTTCGGCGCGACGACGCGCAGCCCGAAGACCACCGCCAGGGATACGAGCCCGACGAGGAGCGTCGTGGCGTGTGTGCCCCCCAGTGAGTCGAGCCACGAGCTGAGCTCCCGCCACGCGTTGTCCCCTTCAGTCGATGTACCCGTCAACTTCGGCAACTCGCCGATAACCACGTCGATCGCCGCTCCCGCCAGAAAGCCGGTGATGACGGCCTTAGAGAGGAACCGTGCGATCCACCCGAGGCGAAGCAGCGCCATCAAAAGGAACAGCGCACCGGTCACCAGTGCTATCGCAGCCACCAGCTCCGCGGCCTGCTCGCCGCCAATGCCGGTTACAAGTACCGCCCCTCCCGCGACAGCTGCCAGCGACGAGCTCGGACCGGTGGAGATCTGCCGCGATGTGCAGAACAGCGGGTAGATGAGGGCGCCGGCCGCTGCAGCGTACAGCCCGTTCTGCAATGGGATGCCGGCGATGCCCGCATAGCCGAGGTTCTTCGGGACGATTAGCGCCGTAACCGCTACGCCGGCGGTGAGATCTCCACGCAGCGCGCCGCGCGAGTAGTGCGGAAGCCAGCCCAGAATCGGTACCCACTTGGACAACGACCGCTGCGTCCGGCGTTCCTCATGGGCGACGGCCATCGCCCAAGTATCCGCTGCTCAGAGCGCCAGCGCCGGCCGGAGACGCCAAGGAGCTTCAGACGCCCACCTGGGCGGTGATACGGCCTGACTCGACCGCCGCGACAAGCTTCTGATAATCGCGCTCGTTCTGCTCGGCATAAGCGTGGGAGAACTCGACGATCGCGCGGTCGAAGGTGGCGCTCTTGCCGAGGTAGGCGGCGATCGCTCTGCGGTCGCCGCTGCGGGCATGCGCACGCGCGAGCGTCCAGCCGCACAGCCGGCCGTAATGGGCCATGACCTTCGGGATCATCTGCTCGATTTCCGCCGAGCCCTTCCAATCCTTCAGCTGGCGGCCATAGAAGTCGCGCGCCTTGCCGTCGAGCGCCGACTCGACGTGCAGCCAGCCGAGGAAGATGTCGCTCGCGGCCTGCATCAGACGCTGTCCGGCCACCACCCGCTCGCCGTGGTTCTCGAACTCGCTGGGGCCGAGGAACCCCTCGAGCACCGACGCCTCGGCCTCCTTCATCTGTAGGAACAGCGGGTCCTGGCCGTCGTTACCCAGCATCAGCGCGATCCAGGCGCGCGTGCCGACGCTCCCCACCCCGACGACCTTGCGCGCGAAGTCGGCCAGGTGGTACTGCTCGAGCAGCACGCGCCGGTCGTGCACGAGCGTTTCGCGGTAGGAGCGCAAGAGCTCGCGCAGCCAGTTGAACATCTCATCGCGCTCGTCGCCCTCCACGAGCTCATCGAGCGGCACGATCAGGGGCGGCTCGGACACTATGCGCGCCTCGCCGTCGACCACGCGCGTGAGTTTGGAGAACGCCGACATGCTGTCGCGCGTGCGCGCCTTGGCCAGATTTCGCTCGGTGCGCTTGGCGGCCTTCGGGGTGAGTTGCGGCCCGAGTTCCGCGAGCGCGGCCTCGATGTCCAGGCGGGCATACCAGACGTCGAGGTTCTTCATCGCAGCGAAGCTCGCCATCGCCGTGCGATATCCAGCGACGGTGTCAAGCACTATCTGGTCCTGGTCCTTGACGGCAAAGCCGTTGTCGAGCGAGGCGACCAGCATGCTCACTGCCAGGCGCTTCACGTCCCACTCCCAGGGCCCGGGGAGCGTCTCGTCGAAGTCATTGAGATCGAATATCAGCCGCCGCTCGGGGGAGGCGAACACGCCGAAGTTCGACAGGTGCGCGTCACCGCAGCACTGCACGGTGAGCCCCGAGCGCGGCGTCGCCGCCAGGTCGCTGGCCATGATCATCGCCGCACCCCGATAGAAGGTGAAAGGCGAGACCAGCATGCGCCCGTAGCGGATCGGCACGAGCTCAGGAACGCGCGTCCGCGCCTGACGCTCGAGCAGCTCGATCGGATCGACGCGGTCCGGCGCAGGCTCAAAGACTGCGTGACTGGAGCGCGGCACCTCCGCACGCGCCGCCTTGCCGCGAGCCACCCGCTCGGCCGCCGTCAGGTGCGGCAATGCCGAGCCGGACGTGTTCGCGCTCCGCTTGGTCCCCGCCATCTGGAGAACATACCTTCGCGAAACCTGGACAGTCTGGGCGGGTCTCGCTACCGAATGGGCGACTACCAGGACCTGGGCCGCCTCGAGCACTCAAACACGGCGTCTCCGCTCTGAGAACATGGGCCACAGTGCATGCGACCCCGGCGTCATCCAAGACAGGCCCGGCCGGACCGCACCCCTTGCTGCGGCGCCTTGCCGCGATCGTGGCGCTCATCGTGCCGATCGCCATGGTCGTGGTGGCCGCCGTGGCGCTGGCGGGTGACGTTCCCATCGCTGTGTTGGCCGTTGGGCTGGGGCTGGTGGCGAATGGCGCGATCTGGTTCGCCTTGACAGAGCGAGGCATGCTGCGAGTGTTCGGCGCCGTGGCCGCGATCCTCGCCACTGCGGGCCTGATCGTCGTGCTTGCGACTCACTGGCAGGGGCTGCTTGTGCTGATCGGCCTGCTGGCCGCGCATTGGCCGTGGCGCGTGCATGCGCGCATTCGCCGTGGCCTTTACGGGCTACAAGGCGCCGCCGTGCATCGGCAATAGCCTTGGCGCGTAGTGAGAGCGTAGAGAAAGAGAGCGTGTCGTCCGGCAGCGCACCGCAGATCGCCCGCTGCGGTGAGCTCTCATCGTGCTTTTCAGTCCACGATGGCGAGCGGGACGGGAATCACCACTTCAGCTCGATCTCGAGCTCACGCTCGTCGCTCTCCACCTCGAGCTCGACCTTGAGCTGCAGCTGGTCGGGGACGTGGACCGTGAAATGCATGCCGCCGCGGTCGAACTCCAGGTCGTTATGCCTAGCGAGCATGTCCGCAAGGAGCCGCAGGCGCTCCGCGACCTGCTCCCTGCCGACGGTCTCCTTCTGCTTGATCTCAAAGATGTCCATCGGATTCTCCCTTCGTTGTGGCGAGCCGCGTCATCTTCACGGCGCCTGATGCACCTGCCCGACTGCCGCAGAACCGAGCAGGTGGCTCGCCGGCGGAGACGGCGACCTGCGTGTGCTGGCTAGGCTCCGTCCTCGGTAAGCCAAGCCTTCGCCTCCGCCAGGTCGCGGACGCGGAAGCCCCGGGCCTTACCGGGCAGCAGGAAGGAGAGAGCGCGCAGCGCTGGACGCATCCAATCCTCGTCGCTGACCACGGCGACGCGCTCGTACGAGGTCGCGTGGCGCACGCGGAACCCCGTGTCAGCGCTCATCGCGTCACCCTCGAGCTCACGGGCTCCGGCGCCGATCAGGTAGAGCAGCCGCACGTTGCGCCCCGCGGCGATCTCCTGGCGCAGTACGGGCTCGACGGTCTCCTCCCAATCGTCATCCTCGACCTCCCCGACCGCCTCAAAGCCGATCGTCCCGGCGGGCATGTCCGTCATCCTTCGCAACATGGCTGTCCCTTCTCGTGGCCGCCTCGCGGGGCGACGGCGAAATCGAAATCGGCTCGGACCATAGCCCTTCGGGCTCACAAGCGCCCGACCCGGAGAGGCGTCGCCCGTTCGGCCATTCAGGCATGGCGCTGATGCCGGCCCAAATTGCGATCTGGCAATGCCGCTTGCTCGCGCGTTAGCCAAGCGCCTCGGCGATCGAGTCGATCGCTGCTCGCTCCGGGTCGCTGACGCCCTCAGCCGATCCGCTCTCCTTGTGCGCACTCGCGACCCTCTCTGCGAGCTTGAGGATGAAGCTCCTGTAATCCTGACACTCCTGGGGTGTGGCCTTGGCTTCGAGCAGCGCCACCGCGTCCCGCAGGTGAGCGAGCGAGTGCTCCTTGAGCTCCTCAGGTGAGCCGTAACGGGTGTGGTCGACCTTCGGCTTGGCAGCGACGACCTCATCGAGCAGCTCGCTCTGGCCATGGTGCTCGCGCGCTTCGGCGTAGGCCTTCGCCATCGAAACGGTCTCGCGGAACATTCCGCCGCGCGCGGCCGTAATTACGAGCATGCCCGCAGCCGGCGGTCCCTCAAGGACCTGCTGCCACTCCGACGGCGTGAAGTCTTGCTTCGTGGTCATTCAAACCCTCTCTTTCGCTTGCCGGGCATCGCGGGCGATTGTAGATGTGGTCAAACCGGGGCGCCGTACCGCGAGCGTCCTGCGCAAGGCGTGGATAGGCCAGAACATCCGTCTCGCGGCATGGGGTTCCGCCGCTCGATCGCCGCCAGCCTGCTCGCGTTCACCGTGATGACCGTGCGTGTGGTGGCCCTCACCAGGGCGGCACCACCGACGATGCAGGCGCCGGTCGCATCGTGTGAGCGCTCGCCCCTCCAGGATCGGCCATTACTGTCGTCATGAGCGGTAACGTAGGGCCAGGTTCCCAGCACGTCGGCCACGCGGCCACGGTCTTGTCCGGTTGCCGCCGCCCGGGGGCCTCTGAAACGGTGCCCTGCGGTCAACCTGGGTCCGCGGGCGCACGCGTGAGGGTCCGCGTCGACCCCTTCCGTGGAGAGCTTTGCTGATATCATTTGTGATGTCATGACTCCGGCGCAGTTGATCCGCCTCACTCGCGAGCATGCCGGTCTGAGCCAACGGCAGTTGGCCCTTCGGGCCGGCAGCACCCAGGCAGCCGTGAGTCGTATCGAGCGCGGGGTCGTTTCGCCAACGTTCGAGACGCTGCGCCAGCTTATGCTCGTGATGGGCGAGGAGCCCGTTCTGAGCGCCCAGCGTCTGCCAACCCATTGGGACCCGGCGCACATGGCGAGCACGCTCGCCCGTACACCAGCCGAACGGCTCGCGCTGGCGGGCTCGTGGAACAGGCTGGCCGGACGCCTTGCCGCAGCCGGACGCCTCGCGCGTGAGCATGGCTGACGCAGAGCCGCTCGACGCCGAGCGCATCTTCGCCGTCCTGGATGCACACGGTGTGGAATACGTCGTGGTCGGAGGCATCGCTGTTCAGGTGCACGGTCACGTTCGTATGACTAACGATGTCGACCTGATCCCCTCCCCCTCCCCCGCAAATCTCGCGCGCCTCGCCGACGCACTCAACGAGCTTCACGCGTCCGTGCTGAACCCAGGCAGCGAGCACCTGAGCATCAGTGCGCGGATGCTGCCGCGGGCGACACTCTGGCAATTCTCGACCAAGCACGGAGATATCGACGTACTGCATGACGCGCCGGGCGCCGCGCCATTTCCTCAGCTACGTGAGCGCGCGCTCATGATCGATGTCGGCGATCGGACGCTCGCCATCGCCGGACGTGATGACCTCATCAGGATGAAGCGTGCCACTGGCCGTCCAGTCGATATCGCCGACATCGCGGCACTGACCGAGCCGGAACACGGCGGTGAGCGTCCGACCGAACGTTGAAGCTCGAGGCGTGAGAGCACCGTAGATCCTGCCGCCGTCGAGCGGATCTCCTGGCGTCGGAGGAGACCGCCGCAATGGCGCTGCGTTTGTGCCGGGTGGCGGGTCAGCGGGGCTGCTCGACGCGCCAGCCAAGGGCCTCGGCAGCCGTCGCCATGCGGTTGTCGTAGGTGACAATACGGTGTAGCTCGCCTCCAAATTGCTGCGCCGTCGCGAGGTGAATCGCATCCAGGGACCTGAGCTCCGCCGGCATCAGGGCGGCGGCGGCGCGCAGCACCCGGTCGTTGATCCTCACGAGATCGATGCGTGAGAGAACCTCGTCGCCCCGGCGGATGGCGTGCTCGCCCAGCGACATGAGCGCGCGCGCCACCTCGACGCGTGCGAGCGCGCTGCAGGCCAGGGAACCGCGGCGAACAAGGTGGCGACGTAGGGCCTGAGACTCCGGTTCGCGCACGGCAAGCTTGATCAGCGCCGAGGAATCGACGTACGTGACGCGCTCAGCGCTCATCGCGCCGCAGGCGCTCCAGGAGGCGCGAGGGGCTCTCCTCGCCCGGGGCGAGGGGTAGGGGAGCCGGCAGGCTACCGAGATCCCGCTCGGCAGCGACCAGGTCGCCGGTGGCCCTCAGCTGTGCACTCGGACCCTCGTCGGGCAAGGGCGCGAGGACCGCCACGGGGCGCCCCCGATCGGTGATCTGGATCGTCTCACCGGCCTCGACGCGTCGGAGCAGCTCACTCGCACGTTGCCTTAGTTCGCGTATGCCCGATGTTGCCATGTGCGATTTGTAGCACATTCTATGTAGCGGCCTCGCCAGCCCTACGCGGGCTGCCGCACAACGCCGCAGCGTAGTCGAGCGCGCCCCGCCCATCGCGTGTCATCGCGCCACGCTAACGTTGCTGACATGAGCGGGCTCACATTCAATGTGGTCTACGAGGATGCTGGCGATGGCTGGGTCTCTGCGCACGTTCCCGAGCTCCCCGAGGTCCAAACCCAAGGCGAGGGACTGGATCAGGCGCGTGTGATGGTTCGCGACGCGATCGAGCTCGCTCTCGAGGAGCGCCGCGCGCGTGGTGAGTCCATTCCGGCGACAGCATGGGCGCTCGTTGAGCCTGTCGAGATCGCCGCGTGAAGAAGCGCGAGCTCGAGCGGCACTTGACCAAACACGGCTGTAGTCTCACTCGTCAGGCCGCCAAGCACTAGCTCTGGGAACCCGGCCACCGGCCAACGAACCACCGTGCCTCGCCACCGAGAGATCAAGCCACCAACCGCACGGGGAATCTGCCGATAGCTCGGCGTTCCAGCGCCTCCCGGGCCACGCTGAGCCCTGAGCCGGTCAGTGCCTCACCTCACCTCGGCTCGACCTCGATCCGTGAGAACATCGTGAGAACAACGCCCCGCCAGAGACACATGAGCACACAGTCAGGAACCTTGGTGTGAACCTTGGTGGTGGCAGCCTCGATCCCGTGAGAACATCGTGAGAACAAACGCTGTGAAAGATGCTCTCGACAGGTCCGGCAAAGCCCGCAGAGTGAGCGGTTCTTCCGCCCTCGAACACCGCTGACACCCTCAGATCTGATTGAGGGCCTTGTCCGGCGTAAGCCGGGTGGTGGTTCGAGTCCACTCGGGCGCATTGAAAAGGGCCTGCTGAGCGGGCCTTGCTGCGAAGCGGAGCGGAGCGATGCTGAGCGGCGGGTATGCCATTGCCGGTCGGCGGGGGCTCTGGACTGGGAGGGATGGAGCGCCGGTAGCGGCGTCATGAGCTTGCGGCGAGGTTCGGCTGGGCGCTTTGGAAACCAGAGGCCATGGGCGGCGGCGCGGAAGCCTTGCGACGGAGTTCGATCTGTGTGGCTGGTAGCGGGCGGGCACTGTCGTGCGCTCATGCGCGCCACCCCCGACATGGTTGATGGCGATCAGCTTTGCCGGATTGTCGTTCACGTGCTCGGTGGTGGGACGGGGTCGACCTCTGCGTCGGTGCCAATCTCGATTATCGGGTGCGCGGACGGCATGAGCCAGCGCAGGAAGCCGTACCAACTCAGTCTTCGGTAGAGCCACGCAGCCGGCCGTCGGGCCACCCACCCAGCTGTGCAGGAAGATGCCCGAGCCTGGC
This sequence comes from uncultured Solirubrobacteraceae bacterium, assembly GCA_963730575.1. Lineage (GTDB taxonomy): Bacteria > Actinomycetota > Thermoleophilia > Solirubrobacterales > Solirubrobacteraceae > Palsa-744. The sequence goes on along the minus strand of CAVSSG010000001.1, from coordinate 171,824 downwards.
GCGTTTGCGCCCGCCACGATCGGCTCGGCATTGAACTGAACGACCGCGAAGTAAGGGTAGGCGACGGTCTCGGTCCACAGCGCCTCAGACGACGACGCGAACGGCGGGGTCACCTCCGCACGGCACATGAACCAAGCGGTTGTAGTGCGACGAGTAGGGGTCCTCGTCCCACCAGTCGCCGCACGCCAGTCGGTGATAGGCGATAGTTGCAGGCGACCCGGGTCCGGATCGTTGCCGTACATGGTGTCGCCGACGCTGAAGACCCCTGTCGGGGTGGAACCATCGCCCTCGTGGCGGACGTCGCGAGATGGCCCGTAGCCGGTCTCAGCCTGCCAGGCGGTGAACACGGCTCGCCAGCGCGACGATCCGTTGGTGCGCTCGTAGGTTCGCAGCGTTGCCAGATACCCCGGTGCGGGTGGGTCGTACGTGGGGCTCGATACGACGACCAGCTGGTCCGCGTCGCCGGGAATCCCAAAGCGGTCGCTGTGACCGTCGGCCCTTCGTGCGAGCGCCGTGGCCGATCCTGCCAGCACGACGAGCGACGCGACAAGGCCTCCGAGCGCCATCGTCCTCGCCAGGATCGCCTGCCATGGCATCATTCCTTGAGCCTAACCGCCCCCTACGCAGGCGTAGCTCATCCCGCGGGAATGTAGCGGCGCGCCGTCACGTACTCATCGCCGCGGGCGGCCAGCGGGATGATGCGCACCGCGCTGGCTGAGTTCGGAGACTCGATGATGCGTCCTTCACCAACGTACATGGCGACATGCGTGATTTCCCGAGAGGGCGGGTCGGTCGCGAAGAAGACGAGGTCGCCGGGCTGCAGGGCTCCTCTGGCCGCCGGGCGCCCGACCCGGGCTTGCAGTGCGGCCGTGCGCGGCAGAAGGATGCCAAAGGCATCGTAGACGCTGAAGGTCAGGCCAGAGCAGTCGAACCCGAAGGCCGAAGTGCCCGCCCACAGGTAGCGCACGCCCAAGAACTGCTCCGCGCTCCTGACGAGCTGCTGAGCGCTGGGAGATGACGGTGGCGCACCGGCCGGACGGACGGTCACGGCCGCGCGTGCGATGAGGGCCGGGAGCCCGGTGGGGGTCTGCACGATCGTCCAGACGCCGCTCTCACCGAGTGTCGGCAGCCGGGTGTTGAAGCTCAGGCGCAGCAGCTCTTTCCCGGCGGTCCCTGCCGCCGTGAGCTGGCGCAGCCAGGTCCTCGGCCGCGTGACGAGGGCAACCTGTGCCGGCGCCGAGGAGGTCGGCGTCGCGATCCGGACGGAGGGGTCGGGAGGCGATGTCGTGGAGTCCGCGGTCGGGATAGGCGTCGTCGGAGTCGCCGTGCCCGCGGGCGCAACGAGCTGGCGCGCGGGAAGCCAGCCCGGGGGAGCTCAAATGGCTCGGCGTCGGCTGACCGGTGAGTGAGACCTCGTCCCACGTGCCTCGTCGAGCCAGCACCATCACCTGCTGCCCGTAGAGGGCCTGGGTGACAAGTCTGCCCACGAGCCAGAGTCGCTGCGCGGTGCCCATCGCGTTCAGCCATGCGCCGAGGCGCACGGGGTTGGCGAGCGATGGGCCATCGAGCGAGCGGGTTTCGGCCGGTCGCACCCACAGCGTCGCCACCGCGACGTCCACGAGCGCGAGGGGCCGGCCCGCGCCCGGCGCAGGGATGACCGCGGCCGTCGCGGCGACCGGCGGGCCGAGGAGGCCGACGCCGACCGCGAGAATAGCCAGCGGCCGCGTGAGCCTGAAGTGGATGACGCCGAGCCATCGGGGCATAGCCGAACTCGCTGGATCATCCCGCATCTTGCCGTGGCGCTCCGCTCTGCCGCCAATCTGAGCGAGCAGCAGCACGCGGTCACCGAGGTCGCGAGGGTACTAATGGACGATCCGGATCTCCTGCTCCCAGACCGCATCGGGAGCGTAGAACCTGCTGTACACGTCAAAGTCGCGGTGATTGAGAGCGTCAACCGCCTGCCGCGTCAGGTCGGAAAGCGTGGACCCGTCAGACTTCGCGCAGGGGACCAGCCACCCACGGAAGCAGTAGACCTAATGGAGCCGTTGCTGGCCTGCGCTCGCACACCCTGCGTCCCCTGCTCAGCCGCTGATCGCGAGCGAGGGCTCCACCGATGTCTCCCGCGCTCGCCACTCGTTCAGCGCCTCGAGCGATCCGTCGATGATGCGATTGAGGAACTCCGTGCGGTCGTTGATGTGCGGGAAGGACTCCTCCGGGACCGCGACTTCGAGGAAGTCGCAGAGTGGCTCCCATCCTTCCGTGACGCTCCAGATGAGCAGTCGCTCGGACGGGACGTCGCGCTTGACCTGCTCGTTGTGGTGATTCATCGTGTCGATCAGCTGCTGCGGCTCGCTATGCCCGGAGGCGAAGGTCCCTCTACCCTTCCAGACCAGCTGGTCGATCATCTCGAGGAACGCCTTCCACTGCGGGTTCACATGGGCCTGGGCGCTGGACAAGAGCCGGAGGAGGGACTCGCCGTGGCGCACCGCCCACACCGTCTCACGCATGCTGCGCTCCCATGCCTCGGGCTCGCGGACGCTGAGCAGGACCTTGGCGTCGGGGTAGACGTCCACGAGCTCGCGGTAGAAGTATCCGCCCGGCCAGTCGACCGTCGATTGGTAGCCGTCGAAGATCTCGGGCCAGGGTGCCTCCCCGTCGAGGGCACGCTTCCACAGGGCCGCCTGGTCAAGGTCGGCCAGCACGTCGACCATGTGGTAGCAGGGCCCGAGCCCGAGCATCTCCAACGCCAGCTTCTGGGTGAGGGTGCCTGTTCGCGGCACGCCCGCTCCTATGAGCTTCATCAGTTCTCCTTGCGCTCGTCCTGCCTTGATCATCGGTGCCGCGGAGCGTCGCCCGGTCGGCTGTGAGCTTGCCTACTGCCCCAAGCGCTGGAGAGCGTTGGAGTTGGGCACTCTAGGACAGATCCGCGAAGGCAGATGAAGAAGCCCATAAGACGGCCAAAAGTCGGCGCTTCCGTCGGGGGCCGTTCATAATATGTTCGGATGCGGGTTCTTGTTCTGGGCGGGGACGGCTATCTAGGCTGGCCCACCGCTCTACATTTCTCAGCGCGCGGCCACGAGGTCGTGGTCGTGGACAACTTGGCCCGGCGTCGCTGGCATCGAGAGCGCGCCACGGCCTCGCTGACGCCGATCGCGTCGCTCCCGGATCGGATCGACGCCTGGCGCGAGGTCTCGGGCCGGGACATCGTCGCGCACTTCGGCGATGTCACCGATGCGGGGTTCCTGGACCGTGTGATAGCCGACTTCCTGCCCGAGGCCATCGTGCACTACGCCGAGCAGGCCTCGGCGCCCTACTCGATGATCTCCCGCGAGCACGCAGTCGAGACCCAGGTGAACAATGTGGTCGGAACGCTCAACCTCCTGTTTGCGGTGCGTGAGCACGTCCCGGCCTGTCACCTGGTCAAGCTCGGCACGATGGGTGAGTACGGGACCCCGAACATCGACATCGAGGAGGGCTATATCGAGATCGAGCACAAGGGGCGCCGCGACGTCCTGCCGTTTCCCAAGATGCCGGGCTCGATCTACCACCTCTCGAAGGTTCACGACTCGCACAACATCCACTTCGCCTGCCGGGCCTGGGGGCTACGCGCCACGGACCTCAACCAGGGCGTCGTCTACGGCGTGGACACCGAGGAGACGGCCCTCGACGAGCGGCTGGCTACGCGTTTCGACTACGACGAGTTGTTCGGCACCGCGCTGAACCGCTTTTGCGTGCAGGCGGTGATCGGTCACCCGCTGACCGTGTACGGCAGCGGCACGCAGGTCCGCGGCTTTCTGAACGTGCGAGACACGCTGCGTTGTGTTGAGCTCGCGGCGCTCAACCCGGCGGACCTCGGCGAGTTTCGCGTGTTCAACCAGTTCACTGAGCAGTTCAGCATCATGGAGCTCGCCGAACTCGTCAAGCGTGCCGGCGATGCCCTTGGCTACGCCGTCCAGATCGATCGCTACGTCAATCCTCGCGTCGAGGCAGAGCACCACTATTACAACGCGGTCAACCAGAACCTCCTCGGACTCGGGCTAAAGCCGCACTACCTCGGTGACGAGCTCGTCCAGTCGATGTTGACCGTCATAGCCCGCCACAGACACCGCGTGATAATGGACGCCATCGAGCCGAGCGTCCGCTGGCGTCCCGACGCAGCGGGCTCGCTGGAGCGCGAGGCCCGGCTCGTCGGGATCTGACCCGGCAGCGATCCGCTCAGCGCAACCGCACCGGCGTTCGCGGACCGGCGGCGTAGATCTGCCAGTCCCCGTTCTCGATCACACGCCATCCGCGCGGGATCGCCGAACGCGTGCGGTCGGTCAGATCATGGCGCTTCAATTCTGACCACGTCGCCGGCGAGGGCTGAACGATCAGCCGCGTCTGCGGTTCGACGTGGTCCACAACGACGTTATAGGGAACGCCTAGCACCCATGCGAGCTCTGAGTTGTCGACTGCGCCGAGCATGGCCACGGAGTGTCGAGGCGCCCCGCGAACGTCGATCAAAGGCAGCGCCCGGGTCACGTCGCGGGTGAACGTCCTGCCGGTGTCGTGGGTGACGGAGAGGCTCTGGAAGTTGCTGCGTAGCGCATCGACGCTCCTTGACGCGCTCAGTCCGATGACGAGCGCGGCGCCGGCAAGCCCTACCGCTCCGACGAGCGCCGGCGAGGATCTGCGAGATCGCGAGAGAGCGCAGACTGGCAGCATTGCGCCCGCTGCAGAGAGCACGCACAACAGCGCGACGAGGACCGAGAAGTCCCGCCCCGGGACATTGAAGTTCGAGCTCGCGAGGATCAGGATTGAGATGACCGCGAGCACCGTCGCGGCCAGCGTGGTTGCCGCAGCTCGCCTGGGCGCGAACCATGCCAGGGCGATGACGCCGAGTCCGCTCGCGAGGAGCACCGCTGTTGGCAGGTAATCGCGCAGCGTGCCCCACAGAGCATGCGGTGAGCTGGTGTGCGTGCTCTGAACCGCCGGTCCCGTCGTGTTGCGAAGCGAGTACAGCGGATCACCCAACAGCCCCCATTCAAGTCCGGCCCATAACACGATCGGGCCGAGCGTCAGGGCAGCGATCGGCAGCCAGCGGCGCGGGGCATATGGATGACCGGCCCGCCACCACGTCAAGACGCCGTAGGCAAGGAGGAACAACCACGCCTCCGGCCGCGTGAGCCCCGCCAGGATCAGAAGAGCCCACGCGCCGGCTCGGCGCTCCTCGAGCTCGAACACGAGCGCCCACAGCATGAGGGTCGCGAAGGGCAGGTTGTTATAGGCGACGAGCGCCAGCACCGGCAGCAGCGGGGTAGCCAGCACCAGCAACCCGGCCACAGCCGGCGCAGGCTGGCCAAAGCCGAGCAGCTCGACGACCCGCCACGCCCCGGCCGCCAACAGCACGAGAGCCGCCAGACAAACAACGACGGTGACGGTCGGGGCAGCCGAGCCGAACAGCGACAGCACGACGCCGGCCACGATCGGGAGCGGCTGGAAGGTGCGATGTTCGAGAAGCGGCAGGAAGCCGTGGCGCAGATCCCTGCCCCAGTCCAGGAATGCATAGGTGTCGTCGGTGACCGCGCCGGGGCGAATGAGGTAGCCGATGACCGCGCAGACCGCGGCGAAGGCGATAAGTCCGAGCGCTCGCAAGCCAAACCGTCGGGGCCGCGCCGACTGTGCCCGCTGAGGAGCCGACACTGTCGGGATCCTCCTGTGCGGCTCAACCGCGGTCCGGCTGGGTCCCATGGCCGCTGATACTGGCAGAAGGGGTGTGCGGAACGATCTGGATGACCTATCCGTTCATGGCATTAGTCGGTGGGCGCCTCGCCTGAGTGCCTGCTGGAGCTTTCTACGCCCGCCGGTCGTCGTGCTCGTCCGCCTTGCAGGGTCTGGAAAGCCGGCAGGGTTCACGCCGGCTAAGCCTGGATCCACCGATGAGCTCGACTTTCCGTCCGGCGGTGTCTCTTAAGTGACCTCCTGAGCCGGGCTTTTCCAGGCTGTGTCGGCAGCCGGGGCCCAGCGTCAGGAGGTCACCTTGATGGTGCAGGATGACGAGCCGGTCGGACTGGACGGCGTGCGGGTGTCATTCGACGATGAGCGCGTGATCTCAGACGCCGGGATCGCGCTCGTCGCGACGCTCGCCGGGCGGCTTGGGATCGAGCGGCTGGTGAGCGGGTGCGTCGCGCTGCCTCTTGATCGGCCCGGCGCCGCGAACGCGGGGAGGAAGGTGATGGCGCTCGTCTTCGGGATGCTGCTGGGCGCTGATTGCATCGATGACTGCGAGGTGCTGCGCGCTGGTCGTACACGCCGGCTGTTGGGCGGCTGGCTGCCGGCGCCGTCCACGCTGGGAACGTTCCTGCGGGCGTTCACCTTCGGGCATGTGCGCCAGCTCGACCGGCTGCTCGCGCAGGCGCTCACGCGCGCGTGGCGGGCTGGTGCTGGCCCCGGCGACGCGCGCCTGGTCGTGGATGTCGACAGTTTCATCGGCGAGGTCCACGGCTATGAGAAGCAGGGCGCCTCCTTCGGGTACACAAAACGGCGCGGGTATCACCCGCTGATGGCCAGCCGGGCTGACACCGGCGAGGTGTTGCACGTGCGCCTGCGCAAGGGCAAGGCGAACTCAAGCCGTGGAGTGCTGCGCTTCGCCGAGGAGCTGATCGCCCGCGTCGCCCGCGCAGGCGCCAGCGGCGAGAAGCTCCTGCGCGCCGACTCGGCGTTCTGGAACAAGAAGCTGATCGCCCGCCTTCAGAGGGCGGGCTGGGCCTATTCGATCAGTGTGCGCCAGCAACCCTCGGTGGCGCACGCCATCGCACAGATCCCCGAGCCGGCGTGGCAGGCGCTCACTGACTACCCCGCCGACGGGCAGGCACAGATCGCAGAGACGCATCACGCGGGCACCCGGCTGATCGTCCGGCGCACACGCCTCGTCGGAGCGCAGGGGGAGCTCTGGCCGGACTGGCGGCACTTCCCCTTCATCACCAACCGCACCGATCCGCTCGAGGTGGTCGAGACCGAGCACCGCCAGCACGCCGTCGTGGAGCTCGCGATCCGCGATCTCAAAGACCAAGCGCTCGCGCACTTCCCGTCCGGGAAGTTCAACGCCAACAGCGCCTGGACGGTGATCGCATGCCTGGCGCACAACCTTCAGCGCTGGACCTCGCTGATCGGGCTGCAGGGCCAGACGGTGCGCACCGCCCGCACCATGCGCCGCCGGCTGCTTCAGATCCCCGGCCGCTTGACCCGCTCCGGACGCCAGTGGACGCTTCACCTTCCAGCCGGCTGGCCCTGGCAAGACGACTTCATCCAGGCACTCGCCCGCATCCGCGCTCTACCAGAACTCGCCTGAAGCACCCCGCACCGCGACCGAGGACCAGCTGCCGCTCCCGCCAACTCCGGCACGCCAAATGCTGTCCGAAACGCGCCAACTGAGGACTCGCGTGAGACGCTCGACCCCCATCACGCTGCTCAACCCCGACCCGATACTCAAAAACGCCGTCCGCAGCATCAAGCGCGCCCAGCCACGCAACTCATCGGTGGATCCAGGCTAAGCGTCCGCGAGCTCCGGCCCGGCGGGCTCCGCGGCCGAGGCCCGGCGTATGCGCCGACGGGGGGCGCCCCGCACCAGGGCGCGTCTCCATGCACTGATGATGGCCGAATGGAACCCCCATCCGTAGCGCAACGCCGGCGGCTTTTTGGAGCTGCCGTGCTGGCGGCGCATAACCTGCACCGGAACCTCCTCGAGCCGGAAGCCGCGCGTGACGGCCTCGATGAGGAACTCGGCCGCATGGAACTGCGGCTGGCGCAGGTCCAGCTCTGGCAGCACCTCCGGAAGCACCGCGCGAAACCCGTTGGAGCAGTCGGTGATCTCCACACCGGTGAGCACGCGAACGAAGCGGTTGAAGAAGGCGATTCCCAGCTCACGGGCGAACGCGCCGGGCTCAGCGCTACCGAGGATGCGTGACCCCTGCGAAACCTCCGCGCGTCCGCTGAGCACCGGCTCGACCACCTGCTCGAGCTCCTCGGGACGGTGCTGGCCGTCGGCGTCCATGGTGACCACGATGCGGGCACCAGTGTCGAGCATAAGCGAGTAACCCGCCCACAGCGCCGCTCCCCCGCCCCGGTTCTCGGGCAGCTGTGCCACCACGACACCGGCGGCGAGCGCCGCGTCGGCGGTGCCGTCGTGTGAGCCATCGTCAACGAGGAGCACGCTCGCCGGGACACCGCAGATCCGCTGCGGGATGCGCCGCAGCACTCCATCGAGGTTGTCGGCCTCGTTGTGAGCGGGGATGACGACGGCGATGCGATCGTCGAAACGCTCCGAGAGCTCGGAGACCGATAGGGGCCGTTGCCCGGCCCACACGTGCACGCCATCGACGGCCCGTGCGAGGTTTGGGTAGCGCGACATCAACTTGTTTCCCGCGAACGACCCAAGCCTGCACACCAGCCTCAGCGAGGTGGTCCCGGGAGTCATAACTCTAGCCGCCACCCGGACGACCTTTGGACGGGGGATTCCGATAGCAGCGTCGGCCGAGCCCCGACACACCGTCGCGGTCAGTGGACCACCTGATCACGACTGCTAACGCGGAGCAATGCAGAAGTGTCGGCGCCCTTGCCCCTGAGACCCGGGCCTCGCCCTGAGCAGGAGCGTAACGGGGTTCCGCCGCGCCCTCCCATCTGCGCGAAAGCGGTAGTCGGGCATGGCGATGGCGATGGCCCCGGATCGGCCATGCGGCGGTGAAGGCGTCTTGCCTCTTTCGCGTCCAAACCGCCGACTCCAAGAAAGCCGGCACAGATCAAGGTGTCCGTCAAACGGGATCCACTCCACACTGCTTGCGTGCGCCATCTCGAGTGTTAGGGGTTAAGCGGGCTTGAGGTACTCAGTCCTCAGCCAAGCAAGGGTCGTCTCGAGGCCGGCCGAATAGTCGACGCGCGGTTCCCAGCCGAGCATCTCTCGTGCTTTGCGATTGCTGAAGTCCTGGCTCTTACCCAGCACCTGTACGGCTTGCCGCGAGAGCAGAGGTGGAGCACTCAGGCCGGTGGTCTTGCGCAGCAATCGATAGCCCTGCTCGAGTGAGAAGCCGATGCCATTGGCCATCCAGTAAGGCAGGCTCCACCGGACCTTCGAGCAGCCGAGACCCTCGGCTAGACCATCGGTGAACTCCTTCCAAGTGATGCCGAGACCGTCGCTGACATTGAAGGCGTGGCCCGGCGCGGCTTCATGGCGGAGCGCGAGCAGGGCGGCATCCATGAGGTTGTCGACGTAGCAGAGACCGGCGACCGCGCGACCTCCGTCGACTAGGAGCATCTTGCGGTCGCGGATCGCGCGCGCGATCTCGCCGATGACATCGGTCGAACCGGGTCCGTAGACAGTCGCCGGGCGTAGGATGACGGCGTCGAGCGCATGCTCCTCTTCCACGCGGTGGACTTCAGCCTCGGCATCTAGCTTCGTCTGCGCATACCAGTTTCGAAACCGCTTGGCAGCGTAAGCCTCGTCAATCGCCGCACCGTCGGGATAGCCGTAGATATCCGTCGTGCTGAAATGAATAAAGCGCTGCACGGATGCATCGACGGAGGCGTCGAGCAGACTCCGCGTACCCTCGACGTTGGTTCGGATGATCTCCTCTCTGGTGGCCCAGTCCGATACCAGCGCGCCGCAGTGCAAGACGAAGTGGCAGCCCTCCACGGCGCGCGCGAGCGAACGTGCCCGCGTAAGGTCGCCAACAGCGATCTCGACGCCGAGTTTGTCGAGCAACGACGTGTCGCTACCCGAGCGTACGAGGCAGCGCACCGCATAGCCTTCCTGCACCAATCGTTTCGCCAGGCGCCCGCCGATGAATCCGGTCGCACCTGTGATCAGGCAAACGTCCTCACGCGACGGATCGACAGGCTTGCCTCGAAACGGCGTCCTGTCGCTCACGTGTGCGTCTTGGGTGGCTCGGTGGCGGAGCGTTGCGGTGGCGATATCGCGCACGACGGCCAAGTTGTTGCTCGCAGCGCCGTGGCACTCGGCGAGCACAGCGTCGAGCGCGCCGAGGAAGCTGTGCGCCTCGCTCTCGGAGAGTGTCAGCGGCGGCAGCAACTTGATCACATCGTTCTTGCCGGCCGCCATGGTGATCACGCCATGGTCGCGATGCAGCGGGATCACGATCAGCTGAGGGAAGAGCCCCTCACTCGCCATGTGAATCAAACGCCAGTTGAGCCGGGCGACACGGGAGCTCGGCGCGCGCAGCTCGATCCCGATCATGAGCCCGCTGCCGCGAACCTCCTTGATCATCTCGTAGCGCTGCTGAAGCTGGGCGAGCCCGTCGAGCAGCACAGTGCTCATGCGTGCGGCGTGCTCGACCAAGCGATCGCGTTCGATGATCCGCATCGTGGCCAGACCCGCCGCGGCGGACAGACGATTACGACCGAACGTCGACTGATGCACGTAGGAGCGCTCGAGCGTTCCCACGGCCTTTTGGTAGATCTCGCGGTTCGTGACCATTGCAGCGATTGGCATGTAGCCTCCGCTCAGCGCCTTGCCGACGAGCACGAAGTCCGGCTCGAGCGCCCAGTGCTCGAGGGCGAACCACCTGCCGGTGCGTCCGAGCCCGGTCTGGACCTCGTCGATGACGAACATCGTGCCGTAGTGCCGACATAGCGCCTGCGCGGCTTGCAGATATCCCGCAGGCGGAAGGGTCACCATGCGACCTTGGATTGGCTCGACGATGAAGGCGGCAACATCCTTCGCGCGCAGCTCCGCCTCTAAGCGCACAAGGTCGCCGAATGGAACGCGCTCGCAGCCGGGAAGCAGCGGGCCGAAGCCTTCCTTGAAGAACTCGTCACCGACCAGCGAGAGCGGCCCCAGCGTGACCCCATGGAAACTGCTGTCGCAGGAGATCAAACGCGGCCGCCGCGTTGCCGCGCGCGCGAACTTCATCGCCGAGTCCACGGCCTCGGCGCCCGTACTCGCGAAGAACACGGCGTCGAGCCCATGTGGCAAACGCTGCGACAGCGCTTCAGCGAGCATGCCGGCCAGCGCCGAGTAGTGAAGCTGCACGCCATCGACGAGGTTCGCAGCGAGTGCGGCCTGCAGGACGTCGCGCACGTCGGGATGGTTGTGACCCAAACTGGCGAATCCCTCACCGGTGTGGAAGTCGAGATAGGCGCGGCCCGCGGCGTCGTAGAGATACGACCCTTGCGCCGATGTGTACTCCTTGTCGAAGCCGAGGATCCGCAGCACGTCGACGAGCGACGCATCGAGATGGCGCGCCGCCAATTCCAAGGTCTCGTCTGAGCGCATCATGGCTTCCGCGACCACACCAAGGGAATCGACGGCGTGGACAGGTCGAGAGTTGGTGTTCATGGCGATTGGAGGGCCCCCCGGCCCTTCGGACGAGCGTCTTGAGTTTCGAGCCTAGTTGGTGGAGGCGCCAGTATCGCGGCTGGCCAGGTGGAGGGCGACGCCCGATCCTTCAGGAGGTCTGGGGAGGACTACCGCGTGGTTGTTGGCGAATACCGCGACCTCGGCGACCGTGTTCTGTTTCTTGGGCAGCTGGCGGACCGGGGGGCGCGGTAACTGAGACGGGGTCCGTGAGACGGGGTCCGCGGCCACCCTCCGGCAGGCTACCGTCAGTACCCGGCGCCTCGGCGAGGAAGTGGGCATAGCTCGCTGGACGCAGGCCACGGCGTCGTACTCGGTGGGCGCAACTATGTGGCCACTTACTGCTAAGGCGGACACATGCGAGAGATCGGTGTACGCGAACTCAAGCAGTCGCTGAGCGCCACGCTGCGGGCGGTGAGCCGCGGGCAGCAGGTGCGAGTGACGCTGCGCGGGCGGCCGGTTGCAGACATCGTTCCGGCCGGCCCTTCTTATAAAGATGACCGCCTGCGAGGGCTTGTCGCTGACGGGCGCCTGACGGCGCCAACACTTTCGCGGCGGTCCGCTCCGCCGCTCGCCAGGTCGACTCGCAGCGCATCGTCACTCGTGCTCTCCGAGCGGGAAGCGGACCGCTGAACCTTTACATCGACGCTAGCGCCCTGGTCAAGCGGTATGTCGCAGAGACCGGAAGCGACATCCTCCGCTCCGCGATGGACGATGCCGATGGGTGGTTCATGTGCCGGGCGGGCTTTGTCGAGACTGTCCGCGCCGTTGGTCTGGCGGCTGGCAGCAAGGCTGCCGACACCGTGCGCGCCGAGTGGCTGACATTCGCCGTGATCGAGGTGGACCAGCGCCTCGTCGAACACGCCGCCGACATTGCCATCGATCTCGAGCTTCGAAGCCTCGGCGCCTTGCATCTTGCTGCGGCGCTTGTGCTACCTCGCGACGATCTTGTGCTGACGACCTGGGACCGTCGATTGCACGCAGCCGCCTGCGCATCAGGCTTGCAGCTCATGCCATCCGTGCTCGATTGACGCGCAGCACTCGCGCCACCCACTGGAGCAATCGCAGCGCTCCGGCCTTCAGGACACCTGGCGCCGCGTGTACGCAATGCGGTACACTATTGCGATGGCTAAGACTGTGCCAGTTCGCGAGTTTCGAACCAATCTCAGCGCATTGCTGAGCGACGTCGCCGACCGTCGCGACCACGTGCTGGTTACCCGCAACGGCAAGCCAGCCGCTGCCCTTGTTCCAATCGACGAGTACGATGCGCTGGAGGAGACCGCGGAGATCCTTTCGGACCCTGAGGCGCTGGCCGCGATCGAAGAAGGACTGGTCGAGCTCTCGCGCGGGGAGACCATCACGCTCGCCGACCTCCATGCGGAGATCGACTCGCGGCGCTCGACACGCTAGACAGTGGGACGCGTCTTCCTCGCGCGTCGCGCCCGTGGCGAGTTGCTTGAACTCAACTGGCCCCTCATCGACGCCATCGAGCACGCGCTCGGGCAACTCGAGCGCGAACCGGCCACCGGACATGTGCTACGAGGACGGCTGCGGGGACTCCGCTCGTTGCGCGTTGGCGCCTATCGCATCATCTACCAGCTCGAGCAGGACGAGCGGACAGTCCGTGTTGTCGCGATCCGACACCGCTCGATCGCCAACCGCAGCGACCCACGGTAAACATCGGAGCTGGCCATCCAAGACCCTTGAATGGAACAACGGCTCCGCGGAGCTGCGAGCATCGCGAACACAACAGCGTTGGACACACGGACGCCTCCGATCCGTGCGAACACCTTGAGAACATCCACTCCTCCATATCCGTCCAATGCTTCCAGCGAACCCCACGAAATGGACGATCTGAACGCCCCTGTAACCATCTACGCCGGCCGTTTGAGTTTGAGGGCTTGTGGGGAGTTTTCCCGTGGTGGTTCGAATCCACGCGGACGCATTGCAATAGTCGCGCCACCCGACCATTGCGACCGTAGTGGTGAAGTCAGCTCGTCGTATCTGCTCTCGGCGCGATGCGTCGCAGCTGGCTGTCGAGGCTTAGCAACTCCGCGCGTGAGGCAGTTGCGGTCGCCAGCGACAGGGCGTCGGGTAGGCGGAGGGAGCGATGCCGCGCGCGCAGCCGGGCAGCGCTCCGGGCGATGTCACGATCGACGTCCACCACCCTGGCACCGATCGCCTGGAGGAACTCGTCGACCTTCGCCTGGGTCCCCTGCTGAGACGGGCGCACCATCACCTCCGCATAGACGCTGGCCCCGACGAGGATTTCCTCACCAGCTACGAGCCTCGGTCGCAGCTCATCGACCGCGCGATCGTGCTGGGCATCGGCTGCGTCGAGGAAGGCAATTAGTACGTCCGCATCGAGGGCTACGCGCGCCATTCGCCGCGGAGTTCGTCTAGGTGGCCAGCCGGATAGGTGCCCGCTGGGAGACTGCCGGCATAGTGACGGATCAGGTCATCGGCGCGCTCCACCTCGATCCTTCCCGGACCAGCCATGCGGACGACGAGCTCATCGCCCGCGGAAAGCCCTGCCTCGCGCAGGACTCGAACCGGGATCGTGACTTGGTGCTTGCTGGACAACTTGCTCATCGCTTTACCATCATAGCGCTTGAGTAAAGCAATGCGGGCGGATGGCACCTGCCACTTCCTCTGTGATCCGTGAGAACACGTTGAGAACATCCAAGAGGCTCCCGCCCGGCGCCGGCGAATACACGCTGGTGCTCACCGCGACGGCCTCGGGCGAACGCTCGCAGGCGAAGAAGCTCGACTTAATCATCGGCCGACTGAACTCGAGCCTTCGTCGAGCGAAGGGCTAGGTCTTCAAGCCGTCGCGTGACCTCCCCAGAACATCAGCACACTCAAGGCACACGCGCTCGGGCACGACCCCCGCACGGATGAGCAACGCGAAGATCTTGCAGCCGAGACAGTAGGCGAAGATCGACTCCAAGCCCGCGGCGAGGATCAGCGCCACGAGCAGCACGTCGGCGATCCCGTGGGCGTCGAAGCCGAGGGCCGCGATGGCCGCCGCGATGGTCATGGTGGCGCCCATCGCCTGCGCGAAGCGCTTGGGAGGTCCCGGCACCGGCTTCTCGGGCCCAAGGCGCGGCGCCACCACGCGGCTCGCCAGAAGTCCGAGCGGGCTGAGCGTAGGCCCCGTCAGGACGCGCGCGACGAAGCCGTAGGCCAACAGCAAAAGCAGCCAGTACCACGAGGTGGCGAGCGCCACGCAGGCAAGGAGCATGACCACGAAGGCCACGGTGCGGGCTGCCGTCTCGTTTACGGGGTTGGGAAAGCTGAAGATCTCGGCAAACATGGTTGCTCGCTCAACATAGCGACGCGCCGGCCTTGTTCGTCAGGCGATCCGACTAGGCCGCATCGCCGACGGCGGATAGCCGCCGGAGCCACTCGGCGCTGACGTCGACTCGAGCTCCTCGCATAGCGCTTGTGCGACGAGACGGTGGTAGGCCTGCCCCTCGAGCAGGAACGAGTCGTGCCCCCACGGCGAGGACACCTCGACGTGGCGAGCATCAACGCCGCCGGCCCGCAGCACGTCGACGAGGTGACAGGGAGTGCTCGCGGCCGAAGCGCCAGTCGCTGTCGAAGGAGATCGCCAGAAAGCGTGTTGACACCCGCCCGAGATCCAGATCGGCTCGGCGAACGGGTCGAAGTAGTCCATCAGGCGCGTGAGGTAGATGTAGCTGAGCGCGTCGAAGCGCTCCGAGAAGCTCTCGCCCTGGTGGTCGAGGTAGTGCTCGACCTCGAAGTCGCTCGACATGCGTCATCGGGGCGTCGGGCCCGCCGCGGCGCTGCGCGGTCGAACTTGCGGCGCATCGACTCGGCCGACAGGTAGGTGATGTGCCCGATCTTGCCGCGCAACGGATAGCCCGCGGCGCGGCCGCCGCGGCCCGTCGAGGTAGTTGCCGTCCTGGAAGTCGGGATCGCTCATGATCGCGCCGCGCGCGACGGCGGTGAGCGCGATGTTCTGTGCGTTCAGACTGGCGCTCGCACAGATGAGCACCGCGCGCTCGATCTCCTCGGGGATGATCCAGCGCCCACTGCAGCGCCTGCATCCCGCCGAGCGATCCGCCGACCGCGGCGTGCAGGCGCGTGATGCCGAGATGGCGCAGCAGCGCACGGTGCACGGCGACGAGATCGCGAACGGTCAGCAGCGGGAAGCGAAGGCCGTAGGGACGGCCCGTTCCCGGGTCGACGCTCGCGGGACCGGTCGTACCCGAGCAGCCGCCGAGCAGGTTCGGGCAGATGACGAAGAACCGCTCGGTGTCCAGCGGGCGTCCCGGCCCGATCATCGTGTCCCACCAGCCCCGCCGGCTCGGGTCCCCATGGTGGCCGGCGGCGTGCGCGTCGCCGCTGAGCGCATGGCAGACGAACACCGCGTTGGCGCCGTCGGGGTCGAGCGTGCCGTAGGTCTCGTAGGCGACCTCGACCGGCGCGAGCGTTGCGCCCGACTGCAGCTCAAGCGGGCGGTCCTCCGCGAAGAGCACCGCCCGCTGCGTCTGCACGCGGCCGATGCCGCTGATGGTCATGCGGTGACGGGCGATCTCGCTGCGGCCAGGGCCTGGTCGAGGTCCTCGACGATGTCGTCGATGTGCTCGATCCCAACCGACAGGCGCACGGTCTCCTGCGTAACCCCTGCGGCCGCGAGCTCCTCGTCGTTGAGCTGGGAGTGCGTCGTTGAGGCGTTGTGGATCGCCAGCGACTTCGCGTCGCCGATGTTCGCGAGGTGGCTGAACAGCTTGAGGTTCTCGATGAACGACTTGCCGGCCTCAGCGCCACCGCGGACGCCGAACGTGACTAGCGCCCCGTAGCCACCGCGCAGCACGCGGTCGGCCACCTCGCGGTAAGGGCTCGACGGCAGGCCCGGGTAGTACACCCACTCGACCGCATCGTGCTCTGACAGGTGCTCGGCGACGGCGAGCGCGTTGGCGTTGTGGCGCTCCATGCGCAGCGGGAGCGTCTCCACCCCCTGCAGGAACAGGAAGGCGTTGAAGGGCGACAGCGCTGCGCCCGTGTTGCGCAGTAGCACCGTTCGGGCACGCCCGATGTAGGCCGCGGGGCCGAGCGCATCGCTCCAGACGACGCCGTGGTATGAGGGGTCGGGCTCGGTGAGGCCTGGAAAGCGCTGCGAGTGCGCCACCCAGTCGAAACGGCCGCTGTCGACGAGCGCTCCACCGATCGAGGTGCCGTGGCCGCCGATGAACTTCGTCAGCGAATGCACCGCCACATCGGCACCCTGCTCGAACACACGCGCGCCGATCGGCGTGGGAACCGTGTTGTCGACGATCAGAGGCACCCCGGCCAGCATGGGCCGCCTCGGCCCAGGCCGGCACGTCGAGCACGTTCAGACGTGGGTTGCCGATCGTCTCGCCGAACACCAGTCGCGTGCGCTCGTCGGCCAGCGCGGGCGACGGCGCCGGGGTCGTCGGCGTCGGCCCAGCGGACCTCGATGCCGTACTGCGGGAGCGTGTGGGCGAACAGGTTGTAGGTGCCCCCGTAGAGCTGGGAGACCGAGACGATGTTGTCGCCCGCACGTGCGAGATTGAGCACCGAATAGGTGACCGCAGCCTGCCCCGACGCGGTGACGAGCGCGCCGACGCCGCCCTCGAGCGCCGCGAGACGCTCCTCGAGCACGCTCCAGGTCGGGTTCATGATGCGCGTGTAGATGTTGCCCGGGACGGCGAGCGCGAACAGGTCCGCCGCGTGCTGGGTGTCGTCGAAGACGTACGAGGTCGTCTGGTAGATCGGCACAGCACGTGCGTTGGTGGCGCTGTCGGGTTGCTGACCTCCGTGCAGCGCGACGGTCTCGGGACGGGGATGCTCGCTCACGTTGTGCTCCTTGGGTCGGCGGATAGGTGCATAAGGTCAATCTCCCTAAGCGTGTTCATATTGTCGCAGCCACCCTTCGGCACGCGTTCGATGCGCGCGAATTGGCTGCGCGTCTTCTCCCTCAATCACTGGCGCTGCTGAGCGCTTGCAGCGGCCGAAGCTCCTCAGCGGAGGACATCGTCCGGCGGGCGAGCGCGCCGTCCTCGTCGACGAAGTAGGCGCCCATGCGCTGCAGCGGCGGGGAGTAGACGTGGAGCGTGACCGCGGGGCCGGAGCCGGCATGGCGGACGCGATGGATGTCGGCGGGTGAGAAGCCGAAGGTCTCGCCCGCAACGCACACACGATCACGCGGCGAGCCGTCGAGGACGAGGCGCTCCTCGCGCACCCGTCCACCGACCACCGCCACCGCACCGGCGGAGAGGTCGTGGTCGTGAAAGCCGGTGTCCTGGTCCTCAAGCCAGCAGATCAGCCACGCGGTGAGGTGATCGTCGCTGAGCAGCTCCTCGTAGTGGCGCTGGTTGCAGTCGTGCGTCACCAGATGGACCCACAGCTCGGGTCGATTGGCGAGCTCTGCGACGAAGGCTTCGAGCTCCGCGCACGACAGATCGCGCCCACGCGGGCGTGGGACCGAGGAGAGGGGATGAGTCACTTGAGAGCTCATCCCGTGGCGGCCAGTCGGCTGTGGGCAAACGCGCGGAGGGTGCCGTCGGCGATCGGGGTCCAGTCGAGCTCGTCGGGCATGTCGAGCTCGGCAGGCTCGACCACAGGGCGATCCGAGCCGTACAGGAGCTGCTCGGAACCGACGACCGCCTCCAGCATGCGCACGGCCGAGAGGCCGTAGGAGGAGGTGTCGTAGAACAGCAGGGGATCGGCCAGGCACGGGGTCGGCCCGCCGCGCGAGTGCAGACGCTCGGCGTGCAGCGGCGCTAGCCCGGCGAGCATGGAGAAGACGACCCGCAGCTCGGGATGCTCCGAGCGCCCGGCAGTCACGAAGGCCAGCCAGGCGGCCTGCATCTGGGCGACGTAGCGGGTGAGCGCCGGCCACCACAGGGGGTCGCGCAGCGACGCCTCCCCCACCTCCGACGCCCCGACACCCGGACCGGGACCGGGATGGACGAACAGGGGCGCGCTCCGCGACTGAAGGCGCGCGAGCACCGGGCGAAGACGAGCGACGGCGTCCACTCCCGCCAGCGCGCCGGCGGGAAGGGAAAGCCCGACGCAGCCGCGATCGAGGGCGTGGTCGACGTCGACCGGGTCGGGGCGGTCCAATGCGATGGCGCCCCAGACTCCGAAGGGCTCACCCAGCGAAAGCGCGCCATCGTGGTAGGCGTCGATCAGCGGTAGGGACTGCTCGCGGGGGAGCGACTCGATACCGACGGGACTCGAGAGGCACACCAGAGCGCCGTCCAAGCCGTCGAGGTCGAGCAGAGCGGTCCGACGGGCGGGGGTCTCGGCGCTCGTGTCGATCACATATGGACGCTCGCTTGCGAGGAAAAGGACCGTCAGCCCGTTCTCGACGCGCACGAAGGGAAGCTCGCTACGGTCCGCGAGCGACCGCACGAGCGGCTCGGTCCACAGATGCTGATGTACGTCGATCTTGATCATTGTTGGGGTCTGGATTGGCGAAGGATTGCGTTGGGCTCGACAGGGCCGGCCTAATCATTGCTTTCTCGATCGACTTTATGTACTTTAGCACGCCGTGCAAACGGTGGCTGTCTTTGACCATGAGGTTGGCGCCCCGGGACGGTTGCGACTGGATTTCAGCCAGAGCACGTCCGGGGAGTTTCCCGTAGTGGCTCGAGTCCACTCGGGCACATCAAGGAAGCCTCGCTAAGAGGCCGAGGTCGGTGAAGCCGCGGTCAACCCCGGTCCCGCGTCAGCTTTGGGACGTGGGCGGGTCGGGTTGCAGGACCGACGGGCGGACCTCTTCCTTGAGGGGCGCGCCGCAGTGCCAGCAATAGGCGGCGCCGCGGCTGTGGACCGCACCACACGAGCGGCACTGCCCATGGATGCCCGCCTCAGTGGTGGCGAGCAGCCTCTGCACCTCGTTCAGCTGCGCGTCGGCCTCCTGCAGTTCGGCCGCTTTTCGCGCCAGTACCTCAAGGCGATAGTGGTCGCGGATCGCCATCTCGTAGGTGAGCCCGCCGAGGTCCCAGGTCAGCGCGGCGACACGCTCGGCAAGCTCGTGGCGGCGGCGGCGCAGGTCGGCCATCGAGCCACTCGTGGCGGCGAGGCCGCCGACCGGCACGAGCGTGCCGGTCGCGGGGCGCGAACCGAGCGCCTCCGTCACGTCGTGCGGTGAGGAGCGTCCGTTGTGCGTCGACATCCCTAGCCGCCGGTTTCGATCGGCTGGTTGCCGAGCTTGGCAATTTCTTCCTCGTGCGCTTTGCCGGTCGTGTTGGCAAGTTTCTGAAGTTTGGTCGCGGTCACTTTGACCGGTTTGGGAGGCGGAGCCTTTTCGATGGCCTTTGCTTCCTTGGCTTCGGCGACTTCGGTCTTCGCTTCGGTCTTGCTCGCTGCGCCAGCCGCCGGCGACGTGCCGCTCGCCGGAGCGGTGCTCGTCGGAGCCGCGCTCGCAGCGGCGGCGAGGGGCGTACCGCTGGAGAGACCTTCGACCTTGATGACCTGCTGGCCGGGAGACTTGTTCTGCGTGACCCAGTGGCCGACCAAGAGGCCGACGATGATGGACATCAGCAGCACCGACAGCAGCCCGAACAGGCCCGAGTAGCGACGCAGCCACCCATCCGGTCCAGAGGACGGCTCGATCACGGTCACGTATCCAGGCGGGAGGGACTGGACCTGGCTCTGGCCCTGCTGACCGGCCCAGGGCTCGGGCGCCAGGAAGTCCAGGAACTCGAGGCGCACGGGCGAGACGGGCTGGCCGCACGTCAGGCAGTAGCGTTGGTCGGGGGCGAGCGCGGCAGAGCAGTTCGGGCAGCTCGCGCGCTCCTGCTCGGAGGAGACGGGCACCAGGCTCACAGCCATGGCCCCCTCCCCCGGTTAGCCGCGCCGAGCTTCCACGTCGGGCCAGCTGGCCGGCTCATCCGAATACGCCTCGCACGTACTCGCGCGTGTGCTGCGCGCGCGGTTCGTCGAAGACCTCGGCAGTCGGTCCGTACTCGACGAGGTCACCCAGGTAAAGGAACGCGACCTTGTCGGCCACCCGTTGGGCCTGGGCGAGGTTGTGGGTGACGATGACGACCGCAAGCTCCCGGCGCAGCTCGCCGATCAGCTGCTCGATCACGCGTGTTGAGAGCGGATCCAGCGCGCTGCACGGCTCGTCCATCAGCAGCACCTCCGGCCGCGGCGCGATCGCGCGAGCGATGCACAGGCGCTGCTGTTGGCCGCCCGAGAGGCGCAGTGCCGGATGATCGAGATCGTCGCGGACCTCCTCGTAGAGGCCGGCCCGGCTCAGCGCGTCGATCACGAGCGGCTCGAGCTCGCGCCTGCGCGGGCGCTTGCGCGACTGCTCACGCAGCGCAAACGCGACGTTGTCGAAGATGGACATGGGAAAGGGATTGGGCTGCTGGAACACCATCGCCACGCGTGAGCGCAGGCTCGTGTCGGGCAGTCCGTGGATGTCCTCGCCGTCGAGCAGTATCTGCCCGGCACGCGCGGCGCTGGGGGTCAGCTCGGTGAGGCGGTTGAGCGTACGCAGGAGCGTCGTCTTGCCGCAGCCGGATGGCCCGATCAGCGCGAGCACCTCGCCCTGGTGGATCGACAGCGACACCGACTTGACCGCCGGCTTGCCGGCGTAGCTGATGCTCACCTCGTTCAGGCGCAGACGCTCCGGCCCCGCCGTCGAAGCCGAGGGCACGCGCAGCGGGTTGCGCTCGCGCACCGGCGGCGCGACAGGGGACGGCGGGCGGTCGAGCACGATCGTGCGCACCGGCGGCACCTCATCGCTGCCGCCAGGCGCGACGCCCGGTGCGCTGGGAGGGTGCAGCGACTGCGCGCGCCCACGCGCAGCAAGCGCCTCGGATCCGTCATCGGCCGTATTCGGGGGATCGAGCAACATCTCTTCAGCACTCATCGGACAGTTTTCCCATCAACGCGAGTTTCTCTACCGAATAACTGAGCTTAGCGCGTTCTCTGCGGTATGGAAAGAGCACCATCGGCACATGCCGGCTCAGACGGCCCCACCCGGCACGGACAGGCCCATCCTCCGTCCATGGGACCGGCCGATCCGGTCGACGAGCAGGTTCAGGCCGAGCACGAACAGCAGCAGCACGAACGCGGCAGCGTACGCCTTCTGTGGCGCGGCCCCTTCGCCCGCCGGGGAGTTGTCATACACGTAGGTCGTGAGCGTCGAACCCGTCCCGCGCAGGATGTTCAGGCCCGGGAACGAGCCCTGTGCTTCGATGTGAAGCGTCTCGCCCAGCAGCAGCAGCACGATCGCGGTGTCGCCGATGATGCGGCTGATTCCGAGTGTCAGGCCGGTGGCGATGTTCGAGCGCACGCTCGGCAGGAGAACCCTGCGGATCGTCGTGATTCGCGTCTTTCCAAGCGCGAACGCGGCCTCGCGCATGTGCGCGGGCACCGCCTGCAGGCCGTCGCGGGTCGCCGTGAACAGTGGCGGCACGGCGATCAGCGACAACACCATCCCGCACGCGATGAAGGATCTGCCGTACACCCCTCCCCCTTCCGCGCGGAACGACAGTGGCGCAAGCAGGCCGAGCTGGAAGATCGACAGTCCGAACAGCGCAAGCACGACGTCCGGCGTCCCCGCGACGATCTCGATACTCGACTCCACGACCCGCGCCAGCCAGGCTGGACGCCCGTACTCGGCGATCCAGATCGCGCTGCACACCGCCAGCGGGAAGGCCAGCGCGATCCCGATCACCGTCAGGAGTGCCGTCCCGATCAGGGGGTCCAGAATCCCCCCGGACTGGCTCTGCGAGGTGCTTATTGCCGGCCGCGTGAACAGCAGGCCGGGTCGCAGGTACTCGATCCCCCGATAGCCCATGTAGAGGACGATCGCCGCCGAGACCAGGCACAGCCCGATCCCCGCGCTCCACGCGAGCAACAGCACCAGCCGATCGCTCCAGCGCCACGTCCACGGCGAGGAGCGACGCCCGCGCTCGGAGCTCAGCTGAGGAGCGCCCTGCGGATACGGGATAGGTGCGCTCATCCGCGGACCTGGTACTTGCGCAGGGGCAGCTTTATTAGATATCCAGCGACCGACAGCGCGAACGCCGAGAAGAGAAGCAGTGCGGCAAACGCGTACAGCGTCGCCCTGAGCGCCGGGGCACCGAGGCCTTCGTGAAAGTCGACGATCGCGGAGGCCAGCGTGCGCAGCGGCTCGTAGAAGAAGATCGGCAACCCGTGCGACAGGTTCGGCGTGAACGAGCGCCCGCCGGAGACCATCTGGATCATGACCGCCTCGCCCAGCGCGCGGGCGGTCGCGAGCACCGCGGCGGCGGCGATCGCCGGACGCACCGCGCGCAGCGTGACCGCCAGCACCGCGCGCAGCGGATTGAGCCCGAGCGCCACAGCCCCCTCGCGCCACGACCTCGGGACAGCGATCAGGGCCTCGCAGATCAGCGCGATCATGATCGGCGTGATCATCACGGTCAGGATCACGGCCGCGACCCCCAGGCCGGCGCCGGTGAGCTCCACCGAGCTCTGTACCGACGTCTTCTCCGAAGCGGTGACCAGGTCGTTGCCGACGAAGGGCACGAGCACGAGGATGCCGATCAGGCCGTAGATCACCGACGGCACTGAAGCCAGCAGGCGGATCACGGGGATCGCCAGCGTGCGCAGCCGTGCGGGTGCGAGCTCGACGATGAAGATCGACGACAGCACCGCGATCGCGATGCCCAGCACGACCGCGATGCCAGTGGTCAGCAGGGTGCCGTAGACGAGCGGCCACGCCCGCAGGTGGAAGGCCGCGGCGGGCGGGTTCACGCTCGTGGCCTGCATGTTCCCGATCTCGGTTTCCAGGCTCCCGCCCGGTCCGAGCCAGCTGAGACCGTTGTGGGCGAAGACCGGCCAGGCGCGAATCCCCACGAACACGAGCATCGCGATCACGCATGCCCCCACGAGCAGGGAGATGCCCGCGAGCGTGCGCTCCGCGCGGCGGTCGGTCCAGGGGTCACGCAGCCGCGCGAGCATCCGGCGAGCCCTCGACTGAGGCCCGGGCCGGCCAGTGCCATCGAACGGCCCTCCAGACCGCCGCGCCGGCCCCGTGGGGGTGTACGGGGCCGGCGCTTGACCCGACGTCGGGTGAGGGCCCGGCGCGGTCACGGTTCAGCTAGACGGAAGCCACTGGCTGGAGATGATCTTGCGCGCAGCCGCCGATTTCCTGATCCAGTTGATGAAGGATCCGACGGAGCCCGTCGCCGGGCCACGCGTCACCTCGTAGAAGCGCGACACGCCGGCGTACTGGCCGGAGGCCGCAGTCGTCTTGTTGCAGCCCACGCCGTTGTAGCCGACCGAATTGACCTGGCCCAGAGCCGCTTGGTAGTTGGACAGGAAGCCGATCGCGTTCGGGTCGCTTTCGACCGCCTGGCGAAGCAGGCCCTCGGATGACTCTTCGGTGGCGAGCGAGGAGACTTTCTTTCCTTCCAGCAGCAGCGTCTGGAAGCTGCTGAGCACGCCGGCCACCGAGGTGCGGCTGATGAGATCGATCGTGCCGCTGGCGCTCGCTCCCGGAACCTGACTCCAGCTGCGGGCCTTGCCCGTGAAGATCGACTCCAGTTGCGAAGTCGTGAGGTTGGCGAGCGGGTTCGACTTGTTTGTCACCACGCAGATCGCGTACTTGGCGATCGGGTAGAAGACCAGGCCCTTCGGGTCGGTGGTCAGGGGGTCACGCGACACATCGGCGATCGAGACGCGGCCGGACGCCACGTCGTTGATCCCAACCGTCGTGCCGCCTTGGGCGATCTTGAACCTGACCGTGTGATGTTTGAGCTTGGCGTACTTCTGCGCGAGCAACGATACGAGTGGATACGACGCGGTGGCGCCGCTGATAGAGACGGTCGAACTCGCTGAAGCGGCTACGGGCACCGCTGCCCCGAGCGCGCCAGCAATCGTGAGGGCGACGGAGAGACGGCGGATTCGATTCATTGAACAGGGACTCCGTTTCTGGACGTTTCGTCGGTTGATGGTTGACAACGTCAGCACGAACATAGCATGATCCTCATAGTTTCGATCGAGATAGGCTATTTTATGTAGAAGGCTTGACCCACGATGACCGAGAAACCCGACAGCCCAGCCGTCTCCACCGATTCGTCGCAGCCGCCGGCGACTCCGGGCAGCACCGCGGCGCCAGGCGTCGTGCGCCTCGCGCGCATCGTGCGTTTGCCGTCACCCGGCGCAACGGCGGTGCTGGCCGGAGCGATGTTGGCGCTCGGCGTCGCGGTCGGCGCCGCCATCGGCCCGGCTCCCGCCCCATCATTTGCGGGGGGCTCGCTGATCCGGACGCTGCTTCCAGCACTTGCCGCACCGGCGACGGGTACGGCAAGCCGTTCGACCACGCAGGGTGCTCAGCCGCCCGCTGTCATCCCCCAGGCGACACCGGCGCCGGGCGGGGCGACGAACAGCCCGAAGAGCTCCCAGGCCCGTGTGACTGCTGCCGCGTCTGAAACCTCCTCGACGCAAAACACCCCCACACCGTCCTCCTCGACCCCCACGAGCACCGGTGGGGGCAGTTCCACCAAGGCTCTCCCTCCCGTCACGCACGTCTGGCTGATCGAGCTCTCGGGGACGACGTTCGCAGATGCGCTCGCTCAGCCCTCCGCCGCCCCTTACATCGACGGCCAGGCCGTTCCGGCCGGCGCACTTCTGAACAGCTGGTCCGCGTTGGACGCAAGCACCTTTGCCGGCGACGCGGCCCTGATCGCGAGCACCCCGCCGCAGGTGTTTGAGACGATCGTCCAACCTCCATGCCCGGAAGCTGCCGCCGGAGCGCAGTGCGTGGCGGGAACGCCGGGCGGACTGGCCGCGGCCGACGAATTCCTGAAGGCCTCGCTCTCCACGATCACCGGAACCGCGGCGTACCGCACGAGCGGCCTGATCGTCGTGACGTTCGGGTCGATCGTCGCGGCATCGTCGACCGGCCTGCCCAGCGGCGCCTCGGCGGCGACCCTCACGTCCGAACCGCCGGCCGGCGTCCTGTTGATTTCGCCCTTCGCATCGGCGGGCACGCGGCCGGCCACCCCCTTCAACCCGGCTTCACCCAGGCAGAGCCTCGAAAAGCTCCTGCACCAATGACGGATACATCAACCAACGAACGGAGACTCCCGTTGCACGCACTACACCCAGCCCACCGGACGGCCATGATCTGGCTCGCGGCTATCGTGGGCTCTGTCGCCCTGCTTCTCGCTACCGCGGCCCCCAGCCGAGCCGAAGAAGACAACCCAAACAACTACACCTGCAAGGGCCTCGTGAGAGCCGGCCAGCCGGAAGTCGGCAACGAAGAACAGCAGGTGCAGTACACGTTCTACTGCGACGGTCCCATAACCGGATACCAGCTGGAGTCACAGATCCCCGTGTCGGGGGTTGAGGGCTCTCCGCTCGTGAGCAACCTCACGACCGGGCAGCCTACGACGGACACGTTCTCATGCTCTGGAGAAATCCCCGGCTGGGCGGTCAACTGCGTGGGCGCGGCCAAAGCAGGATGGGAGAGGATCACCGGCCAGTTCTCGATCGAAACGAAGATCTGCGCCGAGCCCCGTGTCGATCCGCTCCTCACCGTGACCTATGCCTCGGTGGAAAAAAGCGTCGTGACCCAGGCGATCTCCGGGCCATTCGATTTGGGGCGGCCAACCACCTGCCGTGGCGACGCCGAGTCGGGTTATGACCGGCTGAACCCCAAACCTGCCGGGCACCCTGGCAAAAAGGGCCGCAAGAAGGGCAAGTCGGGCAAGAAGTCGAGCTCGGGCAAGAGAGCCGCGTCGAGCAGGAGATAGTCCCATCCCGTCGCTCCAGGCGGCGTCGCTCTTTACTTGGCGCCGCCTGGAGGCCGCTCACAGACAGCCCAGCCGTTCCGAGGCATTCCTCACTAACTTGATATGCATGCTCTCGTTGCTGCCCGCTTCACCCCCGGATGCAAGCTGCCGATGGTGATGGGCGGCCTACGCAGTGTCGGCCCGTGTAGTCCTGTTGCGGAGCAGGGCCCGTGGCAATGCACGTAACCGCCAGGGTCGATTACGCGGTGCGTGCCGTCGTCGAGCTCGCCGGCAGCAGCCGAGAATCGCCGCGCCGGTTACACGACATTGCCGCAGCGCAGGGGATTCCCGTCCCCTTCCTGACGGGAATCCTCACGCAGCTGCGTTCCGGCGGGGTGGTGGCCAGCCAGCGCGGAGCGGGGTACTGGCTCGCGCGGCCACCAGAGGAGCTCGACCTGAGCCGCGTAATCCGCGCCGTCGACGGATCGCCGGTACAGGTGCGCGGTCAGGCGCCAGAGGAAGTCGTGTACGTTGGCTCGGCCGTGGCGCTGCAGCAGGTCTGGATAGCGTTGCGCAGCGTGCTCGAACACGTAACCGTTGCCGACCTCGTCGCCGGTGAGCTTCCACAGGACATGAGGGCGCTGACGCGTAGCGCGACGACGTAGCCGGTGAGCGCCGGCCATGCCCTGCAAGCGGTGACTGCCCTCTACGCCGCCTAACCGCCCCACGCACTTCAAGAGCTACCAGGGCGAGGGGCGAGGACTCAGCGGTTCGCGTGACCTCGGGGTGGCTTCATGCACAGAGCCTGCAAACGAGCCGGTTTCTCGGCTCCTGTGATGCGATCCAGGCTCTGGTCAAGAATCTCTTGACGGATTATGCATAATCATGATAGTCTTAGTGCGCAATGCCCAACGTCACGCTCATCGGCACGTGGGAACGCAGGTTTCCATCGGGTCGCTCGACCAGCGCTATAGCGGCGCCGGCCAGCGTGATCGGGCGATGTAAGCGTTCCTGACGCTTGCGCCGCCTCCTCCCGTCCGGGGAGACCCCTCCTCACTTCCCGGACACCCCCTCAAACCGCTGGGCCAGCGCTCGATCGCTGGCCCAGCGGTGACCTAATCCAAACCGCATCTCAGAAGGGAGAGCCATGCCCAGAGTCATGGTGATCAGCGAGCTGAGCAATCGAGGCAACGGCGGGGTGCTGCTCGATGAGCGTATCCAGTCGGTCCACCTGAGCGATGACCACTCGGCGATGCAGCTCATCGAGCGGCTCGGCTGGGCGATCGACGACGCCGAGGTCGCGGAGCGTGTGCAGGGCCGCACGCAAGCGCGCGGGCGAGTGAGGAACCCACGCGCAGCTACTCGTTAGCAGCCACGCACACCTGCGTCGCGCCGCGCTCACAAAGAGCGGGCACCCAGGCAACCAAGCAGCCAACCCCGCATCTAGAAAGGAGCAAGAACCATGTCCCATCCATCGCCGTCAACCGCGCCGCAGGGAAGCCGGCGTGACACGATCATCACCGCTATTGCGATCATCGTCGGAGTTCTATCCATCGCCCTGATCGCGGCCGGTTCCGCCGGGGCGACCACGCCGACCTCTCCACCACCGGTCACGATCCTCACGTCGCACGCCCACATCGGCTCGGCCGACATCTTCATCACTCCTACCGGGGACGCGAGCACGTATGCGAACGGGCCGGAGATACTCGACGGCCAAGGGAATGTCGTGTGGTTCCACGCGATTCCCGCCGGTCAGACCGCGGCCGACTTCCGAACCCAGACCTACGACGGCCAGCCGGTTCTCACGTGGTGGCAGGGGACCGGGCTCGGCGGCCTCTCAAGCGGCACGGACTACATCTACAACGACCACTTCCAGCAGATCGCGACGGTCAACGCTGGCAACGGTCTCAGCGCGGATGGCCACGAGTTCCTGATCACTCCATGGAACACGGCGCTCATCCTCTCCTACACCACGGCGACGGCGAACCTGACGTCGATCGGTGGCCCGGCCGACCAGACCGTGATCAACGGTGTCGTCCAGGAGATCGACATCGCCACCGGCAACGTGCTCTTCCAGTGGGATAGCGAGGACCACGTGCCCTTCAGCCAGAGCGAGCAGCCGCTACCGGCATCGGCGAGCACGCCGTGGGACTGGTTCCACATAAACGCGGTCCACCTCGACACCGACGGGAACCTGCTGATCGACGCCCGTAACACCTGGACGACCTACAAGGTGAACAGGTGGACCGGCAACATCATCTGGCGGCTCGGCGGCAAGGACTCGAGCTTCACGCCGGCGGCGGCCCCGGGGCAGGTTCTCGACAGCGCGGGCGAGATCTTCGCCTGGCAGCATGATCCCGAGGCGCTCGGCGACGGGGTGTACACCTTCTTCGACAATGAGTCGTCCGGGACGCCGCTGCTGCCCTACAGTCGCGCGATCACCGTGAAGCTGGACCGGTGGACGCATGTCGCCACGCTCGTGGCGTCCGCTGACCAGCCCGAGGGACTCTCGGCTCCGTCGCAGGGCAACGCCCAGACAACCCGCGACGGCGACCTGTTCGTCGGATGGGGGGCACTGCCCTACTTCTCGGAGTTCGATCCGTCAGGCAAGCTCGTCTTCAACGCCGAGTTCCCAACCGGGGTCAACACCTACCGCGCGTATCTCTTGCCGTGGGGTACTCCGAGGGCCGGCACCGGTAGCGACGGTCCCGGGGGCTGGCCGGCGGTCCCGGCAAGGGGCACGGCCAGCAAGCTGTGAGTCTTTGCCCAACGGCCCGTCCCACGCCTCTGCGGGACGGGCCGTCGGGCACGGTCGTAGCGATCACTGCTCGATCGCTATAGTCAGGCCAAGCGGCTAGAGCACCGATGCTGCGGTCGACGACCGCGACTAAACGGCGGTCCAAGGCCGACTCGGAGATGCTGGCCAACGGGCCCATCTAAGCGTTAGCGCGACAGGTGATGCTGTCAGCATGTTTGACAACCTCGAGATGGTCGACAGACCCAACACGGCCGACCCGCGAAGGCGACCGCCGCTCACGTACTTGCCCCCTCCAGGCGTTGCCTTCCCCACGCCACCGCGGACGTCGAGCGTGTTCCCAAGCGCACGATGAGCACGCCGCACACGCTCATCGGCACCATGCAGATCATGCTCACTCCGCCGGATTGGTGCGACCACGACGGTAGAGCGAGCGGACAGCTGGTGCTGGAGGAGCGCGGCTTTCGTGGTGAGGTGGTATGTGAATGCGGGTCCCTGATGGTGTTCCTGTGGCGCGAGGAGTACGAGTTCAACGCACGGCCGGTCCCTCACGGCCCGCCGTGATGAGAACTGCGGGTCCCGCCGTGTTGTTCTCGACCAGCCAACGACGTGGCGCGTCGGCTCGCCAACTTCCTCCCTTGCGCTGGGCGCCGACCATGGCGGCGCGTGCCGACAGGGTCTTCAGGGCGTATCTGCCCGAGGCGACCGTACACTCATCCGAATGCGTGCTTTTCGCTGGTTCGGCGGTGCCGCCAAAGACCCACCAGTCGCGATCGGCGACCCACGGTTCGAGGCTTGGGAGACCGTAAGCACCTTCGAGGACCAGACCACCGCTGTGGCCTGGCGTGACCAGCTACGGACACTTGGGCTCGACGCGTGGTGCGTCGCCGATCACCACTTGGACGGGCGCGGTCGCGGGGACATCTACCTTGTCGTACCCCCTGGCCAGTGGTCACAAGCAAACGAGATTGTCGAGAACCTCGACTGATCGCCAGAGGGGCGCGGCCAACAGCCCCGGTTTGAGCGCCTAGACGAGACCCGGCATTGACCGAACTGTCGAAACGAGCCGGAGCGTTCTCTGTGGCAGCGGGACCGCCGGGGCACCCTGCCTCGAGGTTCAGGCGGGCTGGCAAGCACACCGACGCCGGACACGAGCTGGGTGTAGCCGGCGGCCTCGCGGCGCTGAGCCTCGATGCCCTGTCGAGTGTCGCGTATGGGCCCGAAGCGATGATCCTCGTCCTCGTGGCGGCAGGATCGGGTGCGCTGAGCTACACATTCCCGCTGACGCTGGTGATCACCGGCATGCTGGTGCTGCTGGTCGTGTCCTACACGCAGGTGATCGCCGCGCACCCGGAGGGCGGCGGCGCATACGCGGTCGCGAAGCTCAACCTCGGGCGGATACCGGCCCTGCTCGCCGCGGCGTCCCTGGTCGTGGACTACGTGCTCACGGTGGCGGTGAGCCTGGCCGCCGGGGCCGCGAGCCTGGGGAGCGTCTTCCCGGCGCTCGCACACCATCTGCTGCTCGTGGCCCTGGTCGGGCTCGTGCTCCTGACGGCCGTGAACATGTTCGGGATCAGCGAGTCCGCCCGGCTTCTGATGCTGCCCGCGGCCGTGTTCGTCGTGAGCATGCTGGCGTTGGTGTTCCTCGCGCCCTTCCGTCCCTACCCGGTCGCGACGATCGGGACGAGCGTCGCCATCCATTCGACAACCGCGCTGGGAATCGTCCTCATCCTGAAGGCGTTCGCGTCCGGCTGCTCGGCGGTCACCGGCGTAGAGGCCATTGCCAACGGCGTGCCCGCGTTTCGTAAGCCTCGCGTGGTGCGAGCGCAGCGGACCGAGATCTCGCTCGGAGTGCTGCTCGCCGTGATGCTGGTGGGGCTCGCGATCATCATCCGGGCCCACGATGTCGTCCCCCGTGGCGGGGTTACGATCCTTGCCCAGATCACCGCGGGGACGTTCGGCACGGGCTGGCCGTTCTACGTCTCGAATCTGGCCGTGACCCTCGTCCTCGGCCTGGCCGCGAACACGAGCTTCGGCGGCCTGCCGGTGCTCATGAGCCTCCTGGCAAGGGACCACCGCCTTCCCCATCTCTTCTATCTGCGCGCCGAGCGCCCGGTCTACAGACAGGGCATCGCCGCGCTCGCGCTCGCCGCGATGGTGCTGCTCATCGTGGTCCAGGCAGAAACGAGCCGTCTGATACCGCTCTTCACGATCGGCGTGTTCATCGGGTTCACCATCAGCCAGCTCGGGCTCGTGCGCCACTGGCGCGAGGAGCGCCCGCCGCACTGGCGGACGCGGGCCGTGCTCAATGGCGTCGGCGCCGCGATGACAGGCGTCGCCGTCGCGGTCTTCCTGTTTACGAAGTTCCGCGAGGGCGCGTGGGTGGTCACAATCGCGGTCCCAATGCTGATGTTCCTATTCGCTCACACCGAGAGCTACTACGCGAAGGTTGCCTCCGAACTGAAGCTCGGCCTGACACCCCGAATCCCCCATAAGAGCGAGAGCGTCGTGATCGTCCCGACCTCCACCGTGAACCTGCTTACCGAGCAGGCACTCAGCGCGGCGCTGTCCATGGGGGACACGGTGGTGGCGCTCGCCCTCGCCGGCGACGAGGAGGAGCGAGCTCGGGTCAAGCACGAATGGGACGAGTGGAGATCGGGCGTGCCGCTCGAGGTGCTGGTCGACCCGCAACGCCGTCTGATACGCAGCGTGCTCCAGTACGTCGACTCGATACCGGCGGATGGACCAAGGATCACCGTCCTGATCCCCGAGATCATCCCCAGCAAGCGCCGCCACGAGATCCTGCACAACCAGCGCGGGCGCCTCCTCGAGACGGCGCTCAAGTCTCACACGACGCGCGTCGTGGTCGCCACACTGCCCTTCCACATCCACGACTGAGCGGGTTTCACCCGACCGGCTGGACCCTAGTCGGGCCTGACCGCGGGGTCCTCGCTCGTTCCGATGACGCCGCAGTGCGCGCACGTCCATGCCACATGATCTGGATCGAGCTTGACAATGACCGGACACTCCCAGTCATGTGGCGGGCACGACTGTAGACCGTCCGCGACCCACCAGATCACCTCGTCGATTGGCCGCTCGGACGCACGGTTGTATAACGGCCCCGCGCCGTTGGTCAGCAAAACCAGCGCTCGAGCGACGCCGCACGGGTTCGTGGGGACCGGCTGCTCGAGTCGCTCTGCCAGGCCGAGCAGCGCCTCGCGCCGAGGCACAACGACGTCGCCGAGCACAGGCACGGCCGGGCTGAGAAGCAGGGTGCGCGGCTGCTCCGCCTCTGCGACGACCCGGCGCAACGACCCGGAAACCCGACGCCGGGTGACCGGGTCTGCGAGCTGTCTCGCACGGAGCGCGCGATCCTCTGGGGCGTCGCGAGCTCCGCCCGCAGCCAGCTCGTAGTCAAGCCGCCAACGACGACAGAGCACACGTATTCGCAGCCCGAGGCGCGGCGGCCGACTGGACGCGCTCTTCTGGATCGCCACCCGCCGCGATATCCGGAGGGCAATGGGCTTCATGGCAGGGAACTGGCGGCGCCTAGGACTGGGGTGGCGTGTCGTATAGCTCGCTTAGGTGTGTGCTGGGACGATCCCCCTTGGCTTTGACCTCGTCCAACCGGGCTCGCTCTGCAGCCGTCACATCGTGCTCGATCCCGAGGTGCCTCACAATCGCGGCGACGGCGGTCTGCAGCTCACGTACTCGGTGCTCGAGCATCACTATCTGTTCATGGTCAGTCATTGGTGGTCCTTCGTGATCGCGTGTTCGTGCAAGGCCGTCCGATGTGCTCACTGGCGGCGTGGAAGCCGCCCAAGACGGCGCCACACCTCGCACACGTCCAGGTTGCCGGCTCGAGATCTCCCGTCGGGCGCAACCCCGAGCGCTCCACTTCCGCCCAGCGCGGGAGCCCTGGCGACCAGAAGGAGATTCTCGCCGTGCCCTTCGGCACCGTCCGGCGGTCGTGATGTAGAAGCGTCATATCGCTTGCTTTGCTTGGCGGGCTATAGCGCCAACGGCGCAAATCAACTATGAACCGCCCGGCATCACGACTGCGTGAAGATCAGGGTGTCGAGTACAACGATTTCATTACGACGTGACGCTACGCGGCCTCTCACGACCGGCACCGCTCGAGGTTTGTCAAGGCCGCTCGGCTGGGCGGGATCGGTGATGCCGAGGACATCGAGCGTGTGCAGATCTGCCCGCTGGCACGACGGGCTCAGGTCCGGGCGGCTGGCCGGCGGCCACCTAACACGTTCGTGGCTCCCGCTCACGCGCAGCCGGCGGTCCGGCTCGATGCACTGGCGACTGAGGTGCTCACGGCCGGGTCGATCATGGCCATTCGCCCAAAGGACCGCCTCGTGGGCGGACGCTCAGCCTCCTTGACGGCCTGTTCGAGTCGGTCGAGCAGGCCAAGGCATTCGTTGATATCGGCGAGTTTGACGTAGCGCTCGTCGAGCACCGTGCGGTAGTCGTTCGTTTGTACCAGTATGCGGGCCATCATTCTTCCTTTCGTGCTGGGCTGGACCTCGGCGCGTGGCTCGACCGAGCCGTACGCCCGCGAGTAGGTTTGCGTTCGAAACGGCGCGACTCAGGACGTGCGTTCACTGTGCGAACGCGCGGGCTGGGCACGGCAACGAGGGATCGCGACGCGCGGGTCCTGATGAGCCAGCTCCCCTGATGGGCCTCGAAGGAGCGCGACCCAGCACGACTCGTCGCGGGACTTCCCGCGATGGTCGAGTTGTGCGTGCCCGGACGCATGGCTCCGTCGGCGTCGGCATTCATCGTCATTACGAGCGCGATCAGCACAATAAGTGTGCCGAACGCCATCACCGCGAGCGGGAACGCGCCCAACAAGGGATGGGCCTGATCATCCCCTGCGGCACTCTCTGAGCGGGGTGGAGAGCCAGCGGGTGCAGGTAGGTGGTTCATCGGTCGCATCGTTTCGGGATGAAGCAATATTCCCGGCGCTCGATGTGTGGGATCTAACGCGTTCCCAAAGCGCGCCTAAGGTGCAGGTGAGATGACTCTCAGACTTCAAGTTCACCGGGGCCGGCGGCCGGGCGCGGTCCGGACGAGGTTCGGTGCTTTCCCACCGCAGGATGGTGACTTGTGCGGATGCCGGGCCCGCTGCACGCACCTAGCGTGGGCTCGTGAGATCGTCGATGTCAGCAGAGCCGATTGAGCGCAGTGCGAGCATCCGCGTTCTACTGCTCGCGACGCAGATCCTCTTGACGGCCTTGGTGCTGGCGACGGGACCGGCAGCGTCGGCGGCCGCGGCGTCGGCACCCGTCGCCACCGCGCGTTCGGCGCCCGTCCTGCAACTTGGCTCGCGCGGTTCCGCCGTACGCGCGCTCCAGAGCGCCCTGGCGCGCTTGACGTACCTGCCCTACGGCGCGAGCGACGGTGTGTTCGGCACGCGGACCTGGCACGCCGTGGTCGCGTTTCAGGGGTGGAGCGGCCTGGCCCCGGACGGCGTCGCGGGACCGCGCACACAGGCCGCGCTCGTCCACGCACACCGACCGACGCCCTGGTCGACGGCCGAAGGATTCGAGGTGCACATCGCCCAGCAGGTGCTGCTGCTCGTGCGGGGAGGAAGGGTCCGGCGCGCGATCCACGTATCGACCGGGATGCCCGGGTGGCCGACGCCGGTCGGGCACTTCGACATCCTGGCACGCGACCCGCTGAGCTGGTCAGCGCCCTTCCAGGTGTGGATGCCACTGGCGCAGTACTTCTACGACGGTTACGCCATGCACGAGTTCGCCGACGTACCGGACTATCCCGCCTCACACGGCTGCGTAAGGGTCCCCGAAGTCGAGGCGCAGACGGTCTGGAGCTTTGGTCAGATCGGTATGCGCGTGTGGACCACTCCTTGAGGGCAGTGCCTGCCGCGCGACGGTGACGATTACCGTGGGCGACTGGGTACCGAGCGCCACCGTCTGCAGGCCGATGCGCGCGTCAACTCGCCGATCCCGCATGCTCTGCCGTCTGGGCCTCGGAGCCCTCGGGTGCCGCGCCCCCGAGGAGTTTGGTGCTCATCTTTATCGCTCGCACCGAGCCGGTGGCCCCCGTTTGCAGCGTGACCCCGAGAGTGAGTACGAAGATCCCCGGGATCCTCAGAGCACTCGAACCGAGCATCAGGATCCCCAGGCGAGAAACAAGGTAGGGGGGCGTGCAGACCATCGCACCCATCGCACCCATCAGCGCCGACGCCGTCAGCTTGTCGCGTTTGGACGAGGCTGCCTTGATCCCGACCAGGCGCGAGGGCACCACGACGTAGAAGACCATCATCAGGCCCACCACGATCCCCTGGGACAACGTGAACCATGGGCGTCCCCAGCGCGTCACCACCGTCGTCGAGAACGCGACCAGCGCGCCCATCACGCCACCGGAGAGCAGCACGGGGGTCAGGTGGGCCCGCGCCGTGGCGACGGCCGGTCGCACCCTTGGCGGGGGCGGTGCCGTGATCGCGAACGCGAACACCGCATTGAGAAAGAAGCTCGCAGCCGTGACCGCCATGATCACCACACCGATGGGGATGAGCACCGGGCCGCGAAGCACGTGAAAGGACTTGCCGTGCAGCGTGTGAGCCTTGAGGTCGTACGTCAGCAGCCAGATCCACATGGCGGGGAGAAACTGCACGAGCGTCAGCCGCCAATTGGTCAGAAGCAGCCTGAGCCCGGTGAACAGCATTGCGAACGCGCCCACCGTGAATGCGAGCGGGGCGAACAGGCGTCGCGATCGGCTGACGCGGAGGACCGCTTCGATCGCCGCTTCGTCATCATCTTGGATCGCGTGCACGAGCGCACGGATGCGCTCCGTGAACGACGCGCGGCGGGGCTTTGGGCTCACGGCCATGGCACGTGAGGATCCCACAAGCATCCTCGAACCTCACGGACTCACCTCTCGGGCTCACGGCTCAGCACTCGACCCGCCTGACGCACTGCTCCGAGCAAGACGAACGACGAAGTCAGGCTCACTCCCCCCAGAACCGGCTGTGATACTGGCGCTCATGAACGAGCCGCTTGCCGGTGTGCGTCTTTACCGTCTGCTGGTCATTCTCGGCGTGCCGCTGCGCTGGTGGTGCCGGCTTGAGGTTCACGGGCGGGAGATCCTGCCGCGGCCGGGCACGGGCTTGCTGGTCGTTCCCAACCACGACAGCATGCTCGACCCGCTCGCGGTCGGTGACACGCTGATGCGCGCCGGCCGGCCGCTGCGCTTCCTGGCCATGGACAGCCTGTGGAGGTGGCGTCTCGCGGCGAGGGTGCTGGACGGCATCCGTCAGATTCCGATCCGCAGGGAAGCGGGTGACGCCGCGGCGCTGCAGGCCGCGGTGGACGCACTCTCCGATGGCGAGGCGATCTGCATCTTCCCGGAGGGCCGACTGTCGCGCGGGCAGCGCCTGCGTGCGCGCCGGGGCGTCGCTCGCATCATCGAGGCCTCACCGGACGCCCAGATCGTCCTCGCCGCCGTCGTCGGGGGTACCGATCTGGCGCGCTTCCCGCGCCGACCACGGGTGCGCGTCGAGCTGTTCCGCCCGACCGACGCCGCGCCGCGGACGGGTGAGGATCACGCGGCGCTCGCTGCGCGCCTGCTGGAGGAGATCCGCGAGCGTGTCCCGCCGGTGGCCGCGGGCCGCCACCCGCGCGTTGCCAGAACGAACAGGAACCGCGGCGGGCACGTGTTCACGCGCACCATCCGGGCCGGGCTCAAACGCCGCCCGCGCGATCTCGACGTCGAGCGCTAGCTCGCCGCTTCGACAGCCACGCGCGCCTCGGAATGCGAGCCGTCGAGGCCCGACCGCACCCTGGTCAGCCGGCAACTGCTCGTGCCGCGGGAATGCTCCGCGCGAGTCGGCCGTGCACGAACTGCACCGCCATCGCCCCCTCACCCACGGCCGCAGCGAATCGCTTGGTCGAGCCCGAGCGCACGTCGCCGGCGGCGAAGACGCCCGGCACGCTGGTCTCGAGCATGCTCTCGGCGCCTGCGTCGGTGCCGGTGAGGATGAAGCCCTTCTCGTCGCGGGCGACGACGTCGCCTAGCCAGTCGGTGCACGGCGAGGCGCCGAGGAACAGAAACAGGAAGGAGAACGCGAGCTGCTCTCCGTCGCTCAACGTCACGGCCTCGAGCTGCCCGTTATCGCCGTGCAGCTCGGAGACTTCGCTGCGATCGCGAACAGCCACGCCGTACCGGTCGAGCTCGAGCACAAGATACTCCGACATCGTCTCGCGAAGATCGGCGCGCCGGTGCAGCAGCGTGACCAGTGCGCCGCCACGCGCCAGCCAGACCGCGGCCTGGGCGGCAGAGTTGCCTCCGCCGACCACTCCGACACGGGTCGCACCGCAGCGCTGGGCCTCCGGAGGGCCGGCAGCGTAGAAGACGCTCATGCCCTCGTATTCGCTCGATCCGTGGGACCGGCAGGCGCCGATACTGCGCGCCGGTGGCCAGCAGCACGGCGCGCGCGACGATCTGGTGGCCCTCCTCGAGGTTCACCACGTGGCGGTCCGAGCCCGGCTGGAGCGACAGGGCTCGATAGGGCGTGGCGGTCCGGGCACGGAACTTGCGTGCCTGTGTGACAGCACGGCTGCCGAGCTCGGCCCCGCTGATCCCGGCCGGGAAGCCGAGGTAGTTCTCGATCCGCCTTGACGTGCCCGCCTGCCCGCCCAGCGCCGTGCTCTCCACGACGAGCGTCTCGAGGCCCTCTGAGGCTCCGTAGACGGCAGCGCCCAGGCCGGCCGGACCCGCGCCCACGACGACGAGGTCGACCTCCTCACGGGGCGCGAGCTCAAGCCCGATCCCCAGGGCCCGCGACACCTCGCCGCTCGACGGACCGCGAAGCTCGCGACCCCCGGGCAGCCGCACCAGCGGCAGGCTCCCCGGATCCAGCCCGGCGATCAGCTTCGCGGCTTCGGCGTCGCCCGACTCGGGGTCGCGCCAGGTGAAGGGGAGGCGATTCGTGCGCGCGAACTCGACAATGCGCGACGTCGCCTCCGAGGAGCGCGGACCCACGATCTCGATGCCGATGCCGTCATGCTGCTGCAGCGCCTCGCGGCGGGCCATGAAGGCCGAGAGCAGCACGTCCCCCAGGGGGCCGTCCTCGAACAGCAGCGGCCTCAGCGCCTGTCGAGTGACCGCGATGTAGCGCATCGGCTGCGTGACCACGGCCGTCAGAAAGACGGTCTGTCCTGACAGTAGGTTCAACTCGCCCAGAAAGCCCGAGGCGCCGTGCCGGACGATCTCGTTGCCCGCCCCGTCGTGGACGGCCGCCTCACCTTCGATGATCGCGATGAGCGGATACTCCGCATCGCCGACCCGGAACAACACGTCACCAACCGCCGCCGTCTGTTCCTCGCCGTGCCGGGCGAGCGTGGCCAGCTGCTCTGGGGACAGGATCGGACTGACCGAATTGGCCATCGCCCGAGTCTAGCTCCGTGCGCTGGAGTGAAGCCGACCCGAGAGGCTACGAGGTTCAGGGGATCCGGATGTCCTTGGTCGCGCGAGCGATGCGCTTCTCTTGCTCGGTCAGGTCGGCTTCCTTGACCGGAGTCACGATCGACCAGTGGCCGCCGGTGGGGCAGTGCTGGAACCTCCACCAGCCGAATCGGAGCGACTTCACCGAGGCGCCCGGAACCCAGATCGTCGTGTACAGATGGCGATGGCCCTTCCGGCATCGGACCACGACATTGCCACCGATCCGGTACCCGCGCAGCCTCAACGCGACGGCTTCAACAAGCAGGGCCGCCAGGATGATCGTGACCGTGCGCCGCCGATGCCCGGCGCCTGTCTTGTGCTTCCGAGGGAGCCGCACAGGCTTGCGCATCACGTGTGGACCTTACAATCACCGTATGCGCCTGCCGGTGGTTGTGCCTGTTGTGGTCCGCAGCGGCGGGTGTGCCGAGCGAGGTCGCGATCGTGTTTAAGCAGAGGCATCTGCTCTACTTCGTGACGGTTGCGCAGGAAGGGCAGATCACCCTTGCGGCGGAGAAGCTTGGCATCGCCCAGGGAGCCGTTTCGCAGGCGATCGCTCGCCTTGAGTCCGACCTCGGCTTCCAGGTGCTCGAGCGCCACGGCCGCGGGGTCACGCTCACACCCGCCGGCGAGGTGTTCCTGCCGAAAGCGCGGGCGGCCATCGTCGCCGAAGAAGAAGCGTCCCTCACGGCGGACTCGCTCGCGCGGATCAGTCACGGCAGGATCGCCCTCGGATACTCGGGGCTCCCACCCGCCTCTTCAAGTCCCGACCTGATCGAGGCGTTCACGCGGGCCCGCCCCGGGGTTGAGCTGAACCCGCAGGAACTCCCGTTCCCGTCCGTACCGACGGGTTCATGGCTCCGCGAGGTCGACGCGGCGATCTTTTCGCAGCCGCCGCCTGATCCGAACGTCTCGATCCAGACGCTGCGCGCCGAGCCGCGCGTCGTACTGGTGCCGAGAAGTCATCCCCTGGCAGGCAGGCGGGAGCTGACCGTTGCCGAGGTGCTCGATGAGACGTTCCTCGGCTTTCATCCCTCGATCGATCCCGCGTGGGCTGGCTTCTGGAGCCTCGATGACCACCGCGGCGGACCGGCGCCGCACATCGTCGGCGAAACGGCCGATGCGCAGCAGAGGTTCGGGATGCTCGCTGCGGGCCGCGGTATCGGGACGGCGCCTGCCTACGCCGCGGCCATGGTCAAGGTCCTCCCCAGCATCGTCGCGATCCCGCTCACCGACGCCGACCCCGCGATCATCACGCTGGCCGCGCGCAAGGATCGTCAGCACTCGCTCGTCGAGGATCTCTTCACCCTCGCCCGGCAAATCAGCCCGCACCTCGCCGGGGATCCCGCCGAGCCCTCAGCGTAGATCGACCTGACGGCTATGCATGAGCTTCTCGCCGGTTCCCCCGCCGGCAGGCCGGCGCTTGGCGCCACGACACGACCGACCCGCGACCACAGTCATAAGCCCTTGCGCGAGTCCCATACGAGTGTATGATGCCAATTTCGGCCGTAGGGCGCACGAATGGGGATGGAAGATGGCCAAGCTGAGCCTTCTGGGCGACGTCGAACGGGGC
The DNA here is from genome assembly GCA_963730575.1 of uncultured Solirubrobacteraceae bacterium. Classification (GTDB taxonomy): domain Bacteria; phylum Actinomycetota; class Thermoleophilia; order Solirubrobacterales; family Solirubrobacteraceae; genus Palsa-744. The sequence continues at coordinate 131,937 of CAVSSG010000001.1, read as the reverse complement.
TTCGTCCGCTGCTCGGTATGTCGCTCCGCTGTGCCGGTGACCGTGTTGTGGGCGGTCGGGGAGAGCTGTCCGCGCTGCGCCGGAGCGCTGCACGCCTGTAGGCGACACGCGGCCGGCGTAGCGCCGGCCAAGCCGGTCGCGGCGCCATACGCCGAATCGGCCAACGGATCCGGCCGACTCGGCCTCGCGCGGCAATGAGCACCAAGCCGGTGCCGGATCCACCCGCTCGAAGAGCTGGCGTCTGATGCAGCGAGTAACGGACGGGATCCTCGGCGTCGCCCGGAGCGTCCTGGCCGAGCTTGATCTCGATGTGGTGCTTGACCGCGTGCTGGAGGCGGGGCAGGAGCTGACCGAAGCCCGGTACGCGGCGCTCGGGGTGCTCAACGAGTCGAAGTCGGAGCTGATCAGGTTCCTCACCAGGGGCATCGACGAGGACGCGCATGCAGCCATCGGCCAGCTGCCGCGCGGCCGCGGCGTACTCGGCGTCCTGATCGAAGATCCCGAGCCCCTGCGCCTGGTCGATATCGGCCGGCACCCGCGCTCATACGGCTTCCCCTATGGACATCCGCCGATGCACACGTTCCTGGGGGTTCCGATCCTCGTCGACGGCTCGCCGTTCGGGAACCTGTACCTGACCGAAAAGGCCGGCGGCGCCGAGTTCTCCGACGCGGATGAGCAGGCGGCGGTCGTCCTCGCCGAATTCGCCGGCGTGGCGATCAACCATGCGCGGCGCTACACCGGCGCGAGGGAGCATCGCGACGAGCTCAAACGGGCGGTTGCCGCACTCGACGCCACGACCCAGATCGCGCGGGCGATCGGAGGCGAGACGGACCTCGAGGTGATCCTCGAGCTGGTTGCCAAGCGCGGGCGGGCGCTCGTGTCAGCGCGCACGCTGCTGATCGGGCTGGCGCAGGGCGAGGAGATCCTCATCGCCGCCGGGGCGGGTGAGCTGCCCGCGGGCATCATCGGCCGGCGCGTCGCCCTGGAGGGCACCGTCGCCAGCCAGGTGATGCGTACAGGCCGTGCCCATCGCCTCGAGGACGAGCTCAGCCGCGCCCGCTTCGACGAAAGCCTTGGCCGGCTCGGAGTCAACCCCGACGCCGGGCTGGCCGTTCCGCTCGTTTTTGGCGGTCAAGCACATGGCATTCTGCTCGTGCTGGATCGGATCGGCGATGGGCCGGCGTTCACGGCCGAGGATGAGCGGCTGCTGGAAGCGTTCGCGACGAGCGCCGCCACGGCAGTGGCAAATGCCGAGTCGATCGCTTCTGAGCGCCAGCGTCAGCGCATGGCGGTCGCAGAGAGCGAGCGCCGCCGCTGGGCCCGCGAGCTTCACGATGAGACCCTCCAGAGCCTCGGTGCCCTGCGGACCGGGCTCTCGACCGCGCGACGCTCCGGGCGGCCCGAGGCGCTCGGGCAGGTCGTCAACGAGGCGATCGACCATCTGGAGGAAGCGATCGCGAACCTGCGCGCCCTGATCACCGACCTGCGCCCAGCCACGCTGGACGAGCTCGGCGTCCACGCCGCCCTCGAGGGCCTCGCCGACCGCGTCCGCCGCCAGGGCATCGCAGTCGACCTCGACGTCGATCTGCTCGACGAGCAGGGCCGCGAGCCCACTCGCTACACAATCGACCTCGAGACCGCCCTATACCGGATCGTCCAGGAGGCCCTGACCAACGCGTGCAAGCATGGCCAGGCCAAACGCGCGGTCGTCGAGGTCACGGATGACTCCACGACCGTCCACCTGACCGTTCGGGACGACGGCAAGGGATTCGATCCCAATGCCGAGACCGACGGGTTCGGGCTGCTGGGCATACGCGAGCGCGTCGAGTTGCTCGACGGGCGCGTGGAGATCGACTCGGCTCGCGGTCGCGGCACGGTTGTGAAGGCCAGCCTCCCCGCACAAAGACCGCCCGATGCCGTCCGCGCCGACGACCACGCAATCCACCGAGCGGCCAGCGACGCAGATCTGCGCGCCATATAGGCTCAAGCGGAGCCAAGGCAACCTCCCCCTCCCCGGCTCGACGCCGTGAACGAGCGGGCTGCGCGAGACGGATCGTCTGGACGCCCTCTCCCCCATCGTGATTGACTGGGCCGGCGATGAGCCCTCCATCGATCCCGGCAAGAAGGCTCCCCGGACCCTCGGCGTCGTGCCCGCGTTGAGCCCGCGGGACGATCTGCGCCTGGGCGCCGAGGCACTGCGCCGACGCTGCGACCCGGCCTCGCTGGGGCTGCGAACCACGGCCGACGTCGAGCCGGCCGACGGCGCAGCCGGACAGCAGCGCGCGATCCGCGCGCTCGACTTCGCGATCGAGGTGTCGCAGCTCGGCTACAACGTGTTCGCCACCGGGCCCGCCGGGACGGGCAAGAGAGAAACGGTCGAGGCACGACTGTGCACGCACGCAAGAGCACGCCCGGCACCGAACGACATCGTGTTCCTGTTCAACTTCGAGGAACCCAACAAGCCGCTGTGCGCCACGCTTGCGCCCGGCCAGGGGCGGCGACTTTCGCGGACGATGGGCGCATTTGTGCAGCAGGCCGCACGGGAGATCCCGAATGCCTTCGAGAGCGAGAGCTACCGCCGCCGCCGGGCCGAGGTGGTCGAGCCGTTCGATCGCGAGCGCCAGGAGATGCTCGAGCAGGTGCGCACGTTCGCGCGCTCACGCGGCCTGGACCTCGAGATCACACCTGCCGGGGTCGTGTCGATCCCGCTCGTGCACGGCCGACCGGTAACGCCGCAGGAGTTCGAGCAGCTGCCGGAGCAGACGCGGCACGAGCTCGACGCGGCCGGCCATGAGCTAGAACAGCGGATGAACAGCGTGATCCCACAGCTACGTGAGCTCGACTCGCGTGTGCGCCAGCGTGTCCGCGCGCTGGACCGCGAGGTTGTCCTGTTCGCGGTCGGGCACCTGATCGACGACGTCAAGCGCGAGCACGCCGACTCGGAGGCCGTCACCGCGTGGCTGGAGCGCGCGCGCGAGGACGTGGTCGACAATTACGGGGGCTTCCTGGCGGAGGCCCAGCAGGCTCAGATGATGCCGCCCATGACCGCGATGCTCGGCCGGGGCGCCGAGGCATTTCATGCACGTTATGAAGTCAACCTGTTCGTAGCCGGCGACGATCAGGGCGCACCCGTGGTCGTGGAGCGCAACCCGACGTTCACTCGGCTCTTCGGGCGCATCGAGTTCGAGACCACACTCGGCGCGGCCGTTACCGAACCACCGGCACATCAGGGCCGGCGCTGTTCACGCCGCCAGCGGGGGCTACATGATCCTGCGCGCAGACGAGGTGCTGCGCCAGCCGTTCGTGTGGGAGAAGCTCAAGGAGACCCTGCGCTCGGGTCGTGCGCAGGTCGAGAACCTCGGCGAGCAGTTCACGCTGTTCCCGACCGCGACGCTCACCCCGGACCCGGTGCCGGTCGATGTGAAGGTGGTGCTGGTGGGGTCCGGCGAACTGTATGAGCTGATGCACGCGCTCGACGAGGATGTGCGCCGAGCTGTTCCGTGTCCGGGCCGACTTCGACGTGCAGATGCCCTGGGAGCGAGCAGGAGCCGACGAGCTACGCCGCCTTCATCAGCGCCCAGGTCCAGCGCGAGGGGCTGCGCCACTTCGATGCCGGCGCCGTCGCGCGCGTGATCGAGCACGGCGCTCGCCGTGCCGCTCGACCAGGGCAAGCTGTCGACGCGCTTTCAGGAGATCGCCGACCTGGTCACCGAGGCGAGCCACTGGGCCGCGCGCGGCGGCGCCGAGCTTGTGGGCGCCGAGCACGTCGAGCAGGCGATCAGTGAGCGGCGCGACCGCTCGAACCTGCTCGAGCAGCGGCTTGCCGAGATGGTCGACGAAGGAACGCTGCACATCGAGCTCGAGGCGAGCGCGATCGGGCAGCTGAACGGCCTCGCCGTCGGTCATGATGGGCGACTACGCGTTCGGCCACCCGACCCGCATCACGGCGACCACGGCTCCGGGCGGCGGCGAGCTGGTGAGCATCGACCGCGAGACCAAGCTCAGCGGGCACATCCACGACAAGGGGTTCCTCACCCTGCGCGGCTATCTCGAGCGCGCTACGGCGGCCAGCGTCCCGCTATCGCTGTCGGCGAGCCTGACCTTCGAGCAGTCCTACGCCGGCATCGAAGGCGACTCGGCGTCCGAGCGGTGAGCTGTACGCGCTGCTCTCGAGCCTCGCGGACGCACCGATCGACCAGGGCATCGCGGTCACCGGCTCGGTCGACCAGTACGGCCGCATCCAGGCGGTCGGCGGAGTGACCGAGAAGATCGAGGGCTTCTTCGCAGCCTGCGAGCGCGCAGGGCTGACCGGCGGGCAGGGCGTGATCATCCCGGCCGACCAACCGCAGCCAGCTGATGCTCGACGAGCGTCGTAGTGGAGGCTGTCAGGGAGGGGCGCTTTCACGTCTGGGCGGTGGAGAGCGTCGATCAGGGGATCGAGATCCTCACGGGCCTGCCGGCGGGTGAGCGCGGCGCAGATGACGACTACCCGGAGGGAACCCTGCATCGGCGGGTGCAGGATCGACTCACTGCGATGGCGCGCACCGCACGGGATTGGAGCCGCCCCGTCCACGACGGCCTTCATCGGGACGAGGCGCCCGATGCGGATTGAGCAGGGCATGCCCGGCCCGGCGGCCCTTGTCGAGGCCGCACGCGCTGCGGGCGTCGAAGACGAGCGCCTGCTGAGAGTCGTCGCGCGTCTGCCGCGCGCAGTGTTCGTGCCGGCCGACGTGACGGGTGCCGCGTATATCGATGAGCCCGTGCGCATCAGCCATGGGCAGGTGACCAGCCAGCCGTCCCTGATCGCGAAGATGGTCGAGGCACTCGGTCTTTCCGGCGATGAGAAGGTGCTCGAGGTGGGCACCGGCTACGGCTATCAGACGGCACTCCTGGCCTGTCTTGCTCGCGAGGTGTGGAGCGTCGAGCTGTGGCAGGACATGGTGGACGCGGCGGGCTCCTCGCTGGCCGCCGTGGGCATAGCGAACGCGCACCTGCGCGTCGGCGACGGAACCTGCGGTCTGCCCGATCAGGCGCCGTTCGACGCGGTCGTGGTCGCGGCCGCGTTCCCCGAGGTGCCGCAGCCGCTGGCCGAGCAGCTTGCCCCGGGCGGGCGGCTGGTCCAGCCGATCGGACCCGGTGGAGCCGAGGAGGTCTGCCTGTTCGAAAAGGTCGGCACGAAGCTCGTGCTGAAGCGGAACCTGACGGGTGCCCGCTTCGTACGCCTCTACGGCGAGCACGCCTACCGGCGCCGGGATGCGCCACACGGGCCCTTCGGGCTTCCGCGATGAGCTCGAGCCGGTGATCAGCTGGGTATCCCACGCCCTCAATAGGTCGACCCACGCGTCGGAGCCGATGAAGTCCTCGATCTCCTCGGCGAGGGCCTCTGCAGCGATCGCAAGCCGTCGAAGGTAGGTGTTCTCGGGAGCGTCGTCGTGGCGAGTAGGCTTGCCATGAATGCCGGGTATAAAGCGGGAAGTGGGGCGGCTGCGGTTGAGCGTGCCTGTGGTCCGAGTGATCTCGCAAGGAGGTGGGCTTGGTGGAGCGTGAGGGCGCAGCTGCCGCGGCAGGTGCGGTGCTGTTGACGCTGTGCGCCGGCCAGTTCCTGATGATGCTCGACAGTTCGGTGATGAACGTGTCGATCGCGACCGTCGCCAAGGACGTCGGAACGACCGTCACCGGGATCCAGACGGCGATCACCCTCTACACGCTGGTGATGGCGTCGCTGATGATCACCGGCGGGAAGATCGGTCAGATCATCGGCCGCAAGCGCGCATTCGCGATCGGCTGCGTCATCTACGGCTGCGGGTCATTCATCACCGCGATCTCGCCGAGCCTCGGCGTGCTGCTGCTCGGCTGGTCGTGCCTGGAGGGCATCGGGGCCGCGCTGATCCTGCCCGCGATCGTCGCGCTCGTCGCGTCCAACTTCGGCACGCGACGAGCGCCCGCGCGCTTACGGGCTGGTCGCCTCTGCGGCCGCGATCGCGATAGCGGTCGGCCCGATCGTCGGCGGCCTGTTCACGACCTACCTCTCCTGGCGCTATGTGTTCGCGGGCGAGGTGCTGATCGTGATCGCGATCCTCTTCCTTGCCCGCCGCATGGCCGAGGGCGCGCGCCGAGAAGGAAATGCGGCTCGATCTGGTCGGCACCGGCGCTCTCGGCGCTCGGCCTCGGGCTGATCGTGTTCGGGATCCTGCGCTCGGGAACCTGGGGCTTCGTCAAGCCGAAGCCCGGAGCCCCGGAATGGCTCGGCCTCTCGCCGACGATCTGGCTGATCCTCGGTGGCGGGATCGTGCTCTGGCTGTTCCTCGCGTGGGAGAACCGGCTGCTCGCGCGCGGCGGCGAGCCGCTGATCGACCCTGACGATCCTGCGCAACCCGCTGCTGCGCGGCGGCCTGACCGCGTTCTTCTTCCAGTACTTTCTGCAGGGCGGCCTGTTCTTCGCGGTGCCGCTGTTCCTCTCGGTCGCGCTGGGGCTCTCGGCGATCGAAACCGGTGTGCGGCTGCTGCCGCTCTCGCTGACGCTGATCATCGCGGCCGCGGGCATCCCGCAAGTTCTTCCCGCAGCGCCTCGCCGCGCAGGGTCGTCAGGCTCGGCTTCGTGATCGCTGTTCGCCGGCCTCGCGGTGATGGTCGCCGTCGCTCGACGCGGGGGCCGGTGCGGAGATAACGACCTGGCCGATGCTGCTCGCGGGTCTCGGTATCGGGTGCCTGGCCTCGCAGCTCGGCAGCGATCACCGTCTCCTCGGTCCCCGACGAGCACAGCGGCGAGGTCGGCGGGCTGCAGAACACGATCACGAACCTCGGGCATCTCGGTCGGCACGGCGCTGACGGGCGCGATCGTCATCGCCGCGCTGACAACATCGTTCCTGACCGGCGTTCAACAGAACGACGCGGTGCCTGCCTCGGTCAAATCCAAGGCCACGACCGAGCTGGCCGGTGGTGTTCCCTTCATCTCCGACGCCGAACTGGAAACCGCTCTCGAGAAGGCCCACGTGCCCCCCAAGGCAACGGACGCGATCGTCGAAGAGAACGAAACCGCGCGCCTGGTCGGGCTGCGCACGGCGCTCTCGGTGCTGGCCATCTTCGCGCTGATCGCGCTGCTCTTCAGTCGCTGGATCCCCACCGAGCAGCTCGCCGCCCCGACAGAAACGGCTTCCGCCACAGCAACTTGATCGTCTGTTTCGTTATGTCGAGCAGGTGGACGTCCGGTGCTCGATGCCCGATCGCGCGCTCGTCTTCGGAAAGACCTAGACACCGTGCTCCGGCAGGCGACAAGGAGGCGTGGGGTCGCGCCCTCGTCCCCCGCTCGCTTTGACGTGCAGGGAGCAATCCCGCCTCGGAGCGTCAATCCGCAGCGCTGGGAAGCCGATCAGCCGCCGGCGAGGACGGCGCCGGAGGAGCGCCGCCGGTCGCGATCGGCAACGGCCACGAAGGATCGGATATGTGCGCCTCTCAGGTTCCGGGCATGCTATCCCTGTCGGGTGATCCCCGGGCACGACCCCGCGGTCCTGCGCCCCGGGCCGCTGGCAGCCTGACATCACGACCTCGCGCGGGCACGCCCCGGAGCCGGCCAGGACGGCCGCTAGCATGCGCGCGTGGCGCGAGCGCACAGGGGCGATGAGGTGCGGCGCCTGGGCGCAGGCGTGCTCGCCCTTGCGATTTCGGGTCTCGCCGTGGCCCGGGCTCCGGCGTCCCCGATCACACCGACGCTCAGCGCGTCGGTCAGTACGCATGAGCTGACCTACGGCACCACGCTCACGGTCTCCGGCCGCCTGACCAGCGGGGGCGTCGGCATCAGCGCCTCCCCGCTCGCGCTTCAGGCCGACGCCTATCCGTTTCGCGGATTTCTCACAATCGCCCACGGCGTGACCGCGGCCGATGGAAGCTTCGCCCTCGAGGGCATTCGCCTGAGCCGCAACGCGCGCCTGCGGGCGCTGGCCGAAGGCGCCCAGGACGCGGCCAGCTCCCCGCTGGTCGTGATCGTCGATCCGGGCGCTGAAAGCTACGCGCGCAGCCTCGGTTCCGGACGTACACGTCTCAGCGTGCGACTGCGTCACGCCACCGTGGTCGGATCGGCGTCGGTCCCCGTCTGGTGGTACGTCGCATCGACGGGGACGCGCATCTTCCACCTCTCCGCGGTGACGCAGACCCGCGAGCTCTCGCCGGGGCTGACCTACGCCAGCGCAATCGTCGACCCGCCATCCAGGCGGTTCGTCTACCGCGTGTGCCTCAACCCGGCCTGGGGACCGGCGATGGGCCCATCGGCCGCCCACCGGCCATGTCCGGTCCACGACTTCGACGTGGGCCACGATGTGGGCTGAGCGTCCTCACTCGCGGACCCGCCTGGGGGCGCTCCTCCTCGCGACCTGCACGATCATCGCCGCGCTTCAGATCCCGACCGCGCGAGCATTCGAGTACCAGGGGGAAGGCAATGGAATCCCGGTTGCCGCCTACCCGTCCACAGGAGCGATCGCCGCCGCCGAGCACTTCCTGGCCTCACGCGCCGGACGCACGTCGTTCGCGGTCGTGGATAGCAGGGGCCGCCTGGAGGGTGTCCGCGTGTATGAGCACTTTCAGACGGCGAGCGTTGTCAAGGTGATGATGCTGGTCGCCTACCTGCAGATGCTCGCAGCCAGACACAGGGGTCTGGGCGAGGCGGACAGGTCGCTGCTGTATCCGATGATCCACATCTCCGACAACGACGCCGCGTCGACGGTCCTTGCGATCGTGGGCGGCGGCGCGCTCGCTCGTGTGGCCCGCGAGGCGGGCATGACCGACTACGCCCCCGCGATCGGCTGGTGGGCCTACACGCAGACATCCGCAGCCGATCAGGCGCGTTTCTTCTTTGCGCTCGAAGGGCTCATCCCGCGACAGTTCTACGGCTATGCGCGGGGGCTGCTCTCGGGGATCGAGCCGTCCCAGAGCTGGGGGATCCCGCCGGTGGCCCGGCCACGCTGGCAGGTGTTCTTCAAGACGGGAGCCCTTCCCTCAGAGGGCCTCTTCAACGAGGTCGCTCGCCTTGAGCGACCCGGAGTGACGTTCACGCTCGCGGTGCTCACCAGCGATGAGCCGTCGATGGCATACGGCGAGCAGACGATCCAGGGCGTGGCAGAAGCCCTCCTGGCCCACACTCCCTAGTCCTCGAAGACGGGTCGCCCCGCAGCCGGCCGCTCATCGTGCCGGGCCCACGCACCGTCTCGGCCCTCCGCGGGGAGGTCTCGATCATTCGTCCACCACGTCCCATCGACATCGCGTGGGCGGTGCCGATGCTGGCTGGGGCCGTGCGCGGATCACCGGCTCGCAACAGTGGAGGCTCCTCGGGAAGTCTTCGCGACGCGGGACTCGGCCACCGGGCATCGGCGAACCGGGGAGAACCGAGTGAGGAAGCCGTCACATGCTGAAGAGCGTCTTGTCCGCCGTTTCGGTCGTCGCTGTCGGGAGCATCACGCTCAGCGTGAGCGCGCTGGCCCAAAGCAGTTCAGTGCAGGTCGGTGTGCCCCGCGCCGCCGACATCCAAGCGCAGTCGGGCCGGCAGGACGCTTCGCTTGCCCCCACCTTCGCGCGCGCCGACTTCCGTCAGGGCGCGGTACTCGTCGCCTTCCGCCCGGGAGTGTCGGCAACCCGGGGCCGGGCGATCGAGCGGGCAGCTGGCGCATACGGCGCCAGACGGCTGGGACCCTTGATCAGGCCGGCGGGCCGCGGACGCGTAAGGAGCCAGGCGTTCCTCGCGCCGTTTGAGCTTCAGGTAGCGGACGGGGAGGTGCTCGGGGCCGTGCGTCGGTTGCGACGCTCTGGTGCGGTCGCCTACGCCGAACCCGATTACCTGATGCACGGGACCGCGACCCCGGACGATCCCTCGTTTGGGCTCCAGTGGTGGGCGAGCAACACAGGACAGTTGATCCCCTTCCAGGAACAGGAAGAGGTGCTCGGAGAGCCGCTGACGGGCACACCCGGGGCCGACGACGGCGCGCTGAAGGCGTGGGGGCTGAGCACCGGCAGCCGCTCGATCGTGATCGGCGAGACCGATACGGGCGTCGATTACACCCATCCCGATCTGGCAGCGAACATCTGGTCCAACCCAGGGGGGATCGGCGGCTGTGCGGCCGGCACCCACGGCTATGACGTCCTTTCGAAGAGCTGCGACCCGATGGACGAAGACACCACCTTCGACGGCCACGGCACGCACGTCGCCGGGATCATCGGCGCGGTCGGCGACAACGGGGTGGGCGTCGCCGGGATGAATTGGCAGAGCACGATCCTGCCCGTCAAGTGGATGCAGAACGCAGAAATCGGTGAGACCAGCGCACTGATCGAAGCCTTGCAGTGGCTGGTTGCCGCCAAGCAGGAGGGCGTGAACGTGCGCGTGGTCAACGACTCGGACAGCTTCTACGGGACCGCCAAATCAGAAGCGCTCGAAGAGGAGATCGAAGTCCTCGGCGCCAACAACATGCTGTTCGTGGCCTCGGCCGGCAACACCGGCGACGACGACGACGAAGTCGCCGTGCAGCGCTACCCCTGTAGTTATGACCTCCCCAACGAGATCTGTGCCACCGCCACCAACAATCGCGACGAACTGCCCAACTGGGCCAACTATGGAGCGCACACCGTCGACCTGGCGGCGCCCGGGGTGAGCATCTACTCGACCCTGCGCGAAGGAGGCTATGGATATCTCAGCGGGGGCTCGATGGCGGCCGCGCAGGTGTCGGGCGCGGCGGCGCTCGTCCTCTCGGTCGACCCCTCTCTGTCGGCGACCGCGCTGAAGGCCGACATCCTTGAAAACGTGGACAGACTGCCGTCGCTCGAAGGCAAGGTGATCGCGGGAGGGCGGCTCGACGTCTACCGCGCCATTACGGCCCTACCGAGCCAATACGCGCCGCCTCCGCAGAGCCTACGCGCGCCGGGCGGCGGCCGCTCCGCGGCTCGCGAACGGTCGGTCCAAACAGCGGTCATCAGCGGGCTAGCGATCTCGCCGCAGGCCTTCGTCGCGGCCCGGAGCGGTTCGACGATCCTCCGCCGTGCACTCTCCGGCGGAGCCACGGTCAGCTACAGGGATTCCGAGCCGGCGCTCGCCACCCTTACGGTGCTCGCGCTTCGGCCTGGCGTCCTCAGCGCAGGGCACCGATGCGTGTCGCCCGCTCCTAGCACGCGCAAGACCAGGGGCAAACGCTGTAACCGCTACGTGAGCGTCGCCAGCTTCGTCTACCGAGACCGAACCGGACGCAACAGCTTCCGACTCAGCGGGCGCATCGCCGGAAGAAGGCTCGCGCCGGGGCGCTACCGCCTCCAGGCCGTCCCGGACTTCGAAGGGCGCACCGGTGTGGGGCAGGCGGTGCTGTTTCGGATCGTCGGTGAACCACATGGCCCGTTGCGCCCGCAACGGCGGGGACTCCTGGCCCTTGCGTGATGCGCGATGCAAGGCTGGCCTAAGCTCGTGCAGGGGAAAGCGCGTTGGCAGCGTATGGACTGCCGTGAGCAATGACCCCGGGACGGCTGTGAACACGAGCCCATGAGAAGCGCGGTGGCAGCACTCTTGCGAATGTCGGCGGTCTTGCTCGTCACGGTGGCCGTCGGCCCGGTGTGCACCGCGCTCGCCGCACCGCCCAATGTCACGATCGCCAGTCCGCTCAACGGCAGCGTGAGCAACAGGCAGACACCCTCCTTCAGCGGACTCGCCGAACAAGCCGGCGGTGAAGTGACGCTTGACATCTACGACGGCCCGAGCGTCGAAGGTGCGCTCGCACAGAGCGTGAAGACCGCGTTCTTCCTGGGCGCCACCTGGTTCGTCGGACCCGTCGAACCCCTGAGCGACGGCACCTACACCGCGCGGGCGACGCAGACCAACCCGGCCTCGGAAACCGGTCTGAGCCCGCCCGTGACGTTCACGGTGGACACAGCTCCCCCGACGGTGACGTTGAGCTCGCCCGAATCGCCCTCATCCGACACGACACCATCCTTCAGCGGAACCGCGAGCGACACGACCCCGGTCACCGTCCAGATCCACGCCGGAGCCACCGCGAACGGCACCCTCGTCTCCAGGGCCACGGCCACGGGCACCGGCGCCGGCTGGACCTCTGACAATTCGAGCCCGGCCCTGGCGAGTGGGCAGTACACCGCGGTTGCCACGCAGGAAAGCTCACTCGGGAACCCCGCCGGAAGGAGCGCACCGGTGACATTCGTGGTCACGCCCGCGGCGGCGGTCACGCCCGCGGCGGCGGTCACGCCCGCGGCGGCGGTCACGCCCGCATTGGTTCCCCCGCCCTCGGCGTCGTTCAGGTGGTTCCCGTCTGTCCCCCAGACCGGCGAACCGGTCTCGCTCGTGTCGAGCTCCACAGATGCCGCCAGCCCGATCACCGGGATCGCCTGGGCGCTGTCGGACAGCGGCCCGTTCCAGGCCGCGGGACCAGTGCTCGCCACCTCGTTCTCCACTCCCGGAGCCCACGTCGTGCGGCTGCGCGTGACCGACGCTCACGGCCTGTCGAGCGTCGCCGCCGAGACGATCGACGTGGTCGGGCCCACGGCGTCACTCATGCAGCCCTTTCCGGTCGTTCGCATCGCGGGCACCGACACCCCTTCCGGAGTCAGGCTCACGATGCTCAGGGTTCAACAGTTGCCGGCGGGTGCACGGATCACCGTGAGGTGCAGGGGTCGGGGTTGTCCGGTCAGATCCGTGAAGCGAGTCGCGGTATCGAAGCGGTCGCGAGTTGCCCCGGTGGACTTCCGGGGGCTCGAGCGCTTCCTGCGCTTCGGCGTGACCCTTGAAATCCTGGTCTCCCAGCCCGGGAGGATCGGTGAGTACACCCGCTTCACCGTTCGTCGCGGCAGACTTCCCGAACGGGTCGACTCGTGTCTTGACCCGGCGGGGGTAAGGCCACTGGTGTGCCCCTCCTCGTGAGCGCCGCGCGGCGGCACCCGGGACCCCACGGACGCACCGTCCGCAGGGCCGGCTGGTGAAACGCCGTTAGACGGAGAGCGGCTGGTAGAGCGTCGGCAGATCCGGGTAGCCGCTGGACGCCCATCCCGACTGCTGAATCGCGTCGATCTGAGTCACGCGGGCGACGGCTTCGGCGTAGCTCATCTTTCGCCCCACCCATTGGCACGGCCGTCCAGATCTTGAGGCACGGCCATCCACGTCTTCAGACCGGTTGAAGGGTCCCGCGGCCGTCGCCGGGGCGCGACGCGGCACGCTCCGCCTGGACGCGCTCGACGCCTTCGGATACCCCTCATCAATAGTGGCGCATATGTCTCGGCAGTGCGATGTCTGTGGGCGATACCCCTGCGACTGGTGCAAGGCGCTCACGACCGACGGGCAGCGTTCCCCGCACCGCGCCCAACATTCGTCTACCGACTTCCGCGCCGCCGAACACCGGTCGGCCGATACGGGCCTGCCGGCATCCACACGGAGGTAAGAAGTTGAGGCTCATGCAAGAGCGGAGAGCACGCCGAGGCGTGCTCCCGGGTACATCTGCGGCGACGATCGACGTCGGCATCGGCATCGACGCTGCCTGCGGATCAGGCGTCGAACGGTCGTCATGAACACTTCGCAACTGCTGGACCCGCCGCGGCGCCAGCCTGCCGTGCGTCCCCCGAGGCGCGGCGCCGATGAGGCGGCGCCTCCGATCGGGGCGGTGAGCATTCCGCCGGTCGGGCCGTCGGGCGCGGGGGCGCAGCGCTCGCCCACGGCTCGGCTGACACGGGCTGCGAGCGCCTTCCTGCGGCGGCATGCGAGCACCGTGCCGATCGTGCTGGTGCTTCTCGCCGGCGTCGCCGTCGTGCTTGGCTCGGGGATCACCCACTATCCGGGGTTCTCCGACGACGAGGGCACCTACACCGCGCAGGCCTGGGCGGTGCTCACGCAGGGGACGCTGGCACACTACACCTACTGGTATGACCATCCGCCGCTCGGATGGCTGCAGCTGGCATTGCTGATACGTCTCGCCGGACCGCTCCTGCCGGGGCCGGGGGCGGTCGCCGCGGCGCGCGGCCTGATGCTCCTGCCGGCGCTTGCCAGCGCGGCCCTCTTGTACGTGCTGGCTCGGCGCCTATCGCTGCGGCCCGTCTTCGCCGGCGCAGCGGTGCTGCTGTTCGCCCTGAGCCCGCTGGCGGTAACCCTGCTGCGCCAGGTCTATCTCGACAACCTGGCCACACCCTGGCTGCTCGGCGCCTTCGTCCTCGCCGCCAGCCCGTCGCGTCGACTGTGGGCATATGCCGCCAGCGGCGCCTGCTTCGCCGTCGCGATGCTTACCAAGGAGACGTCCCTGCTTGCGCTGCCCGGCCTCGGCCTTCTCGTCCTTCAACGCGTTGATCGGCGAACGCGGTCGTTCTGCCTCGCCGCGTTCGGTCTGTCATGCGGCCTGATCGCGCTCGGCTATCCGCTCTATGCCCTGCTCAAGGACGAGCTCCTCCCGGGGAGGGGCCACGTGAGCCTCTTGGAAGCGCTGACATTCCAGCTCTACCGGCGACCGGGGACCGGCAGCCCGCTCGTATCGTCCTCCGCGGCGCATCACCTCATCGCGGGGTGGCTTCACACCGACCCGTGGCTGCTCGCCCTCGGGGTCGGGCTAATACCGTGCGCTCTTGCCGTGCGAAGACTTCGTCCGGTCGGCGTCGTGCTGGCGGTCTTTGCAGTGCTGCCCCTTCACGGCGGGTACCTGCCCCAGCCCTACGTGATCGGCCTGCTGCCGTTCTGCGCGCTGGCGATCGCGGGCGTGCTCGACGCCTCGTGGAACGAGAGCACGCGCTCATCCGGCCGGACGCAGCTGCGGCGCGCCGCGGTCGTGGCGGTGGCTGTGGGCCTTCTCGTCATCGTCGGACCGCGCTGGCAGCGGGGCGACGCGTACGCGATGGGTGCCGACCAGACGAGGCCCGAGCATGCGGCCGAGCGATGGATCGCCGCGCATGTGGACCGCCGGGCTCGGCTGCTCGTCGACGACACGCTGTATGTGGACCTGGTCCGCATGGGCTTCGCACAGCGTTTCGGGGTGGTGTGGTTCTACAAGATGGACTTCACGAACAACCTGGACCCCTCGATCGTGCGTCACCTACCCGGGGGCTGGCGCTCCTTCGACTACGTCGTATCGACCCCCGTGATTCGCTCGGCCCTGGAACAGAGCCCCGGAGGACTCGAGCAGGTGCGTCTGCTTCTGCAGAACAGTCGTCCGGTGGCCACGTTCGGCGCCGGCAGCGAACGCGTCGAAGTCCGCCGCGCGGTGGGCGTCGGCGTCGGCTCGGGCCTGATCCCGCGCGCCGGCGGCAGACCGCATCCGAAGCCGAGCCGGAGAGCCGCGCGCTCCGGGCGGACGGCACCCGGGTCGATCCACGAGCGCGCGCCCCGCTCGCGCATCCGCACCCAGCACTCATGAGCACGTTCGTTCATGGGACAGAATCGCGAGCGGTCGTCGAAGCCGGGCGCCGGCGGTGGTGGATCGCCGCGGCCGTCGCCCTGGGCCTGCTCGTCGGCGTGGTCGACAGCGGTCTGGAGGGTCTCAGCCTCGACGGCGGCTCGGCCCACGCCGCCGACGCCGCCCGGGCAGCTCGTGGGTTCCTGAGCCGGTACGTCGAAGCCGACGGGCGCGTGGTGCGCCGCGATCAGGATGGCGACTCCGTCAGCGAGGGCCAGGCCTACGGTCTCCTGCTGGCGCAGTCGGTGGGTGACCAGCGGGCGTTCGCGCAGATCTGGGATTGGACCCGCACGCACCTGCAGCGCCCGGACGGCCTGCTGGCCTACCTCGCCGACGGGGCCGGCGCGGTCCGTGACCCCACGCCCGCCAGCGACGCCGATGTCCTGGCCGCCTGGGCGCTGAGCATGGCCTCCGGTCCTGATGCCTCCTACTACCATGCGCAGGCACGCCGCCTGGCGGGTGCCGTCCTGGGGGGCGAGACGGCGGCTCGGGGCGGCCTGCTGATGCTCGCGGCCGGCCCGTGGGCGACGGGTGACCCAGTCTCCCTTGACCCCAGCTACTGGTCGCTCGTCGCGTTCGAAGCGCTCGGGCGCTTCACCGGAGATCCGCGCTGGGCCTCGCTGTCACGATCCGGCTATATGCTCGCCCGGGAGCTGTCGGAGGATGGGACGCGGCTTCCCCCGGACTGGGCCCGCGTGGACGGCACCGTGGCAACGCCGACACCGGCGCCGGACGGCCGGACCCCCCGGACGCAGTACGGCCTCGACGCACAGCGGCTCGTGGTCTGGTTCGCGGCCAGCTGCCAGAGCGGCCCGCGCCAGCTGGCCGCGAGATGGTGGGCGCTGCTCTCCTCCCCCGGGCGCGCCCGCGCGCTCGCGCTGGCCCCGGACGGATCGGTCGTGGACTCGGCGACCAACGCAATGCCGCTCGTCGCCGCCGCCGCGGCGGCATCTGCCTCCGGCCACCCGGTGAGCCGGGACCGGCTTCTCGATGAAGCGGCGCGCGTACAGGCGTCCCACCCCACCTACTACGGTGGAGCCTGGCTCGCTCTGGGGCGCATGCTGCTGACCACGAGCGCACTCGGTGGATGTGCGAGGAGCCCCGCCCGATGATCACCGCCGTCTCGCTCGTCATCGTGCTGATGTCCCTGTGCCTGTTCGGGGTCGCGCTGGGCACCGTGTGGTGGATGCTGCATGCCTGGCGCGACCCGGAGACGCTCGAGGAGACGGGCTTCGCCCCGGAGCAGGGCTCTCCACGGCTCTCCTTCTCGCTGCTCGTGCCCGCCCGCCACGAGCAGGCCGTACTGCGCGACACCCTCGAGCAACTCCTACGCCTCGACCACCCACGCTTCGAGATACTCCCGATCGTCGGCCACGACGACCCGGAGACCGCCGCGGTCGCGGATGCCGTCGCTCGACGCCACCCTGATCGTGTCCGCGTCGTGGTTGACCGGAGCTGGCCGAAGAACAAGCCCAAGGCGCTGAACACGGCCCTTCCGCTCTGCCGCGGCGACGTCGTCGGTGTGTTCGACGCGGAGGACGAGGTCGACGAACGCCTGCTGCGCTCGGTCGATCGCAACTTCCGCGCCAGAGGAGCCGATGTGGTGCAGGGTGGCGTGCAGCTCGTCAACTTCCGCTCGAGCTGGTTTGCACTGCGCAACTGCCTTGAGTACTTCTTCTGGTTTCGCAGTCGTCTGCACCTGCAGGAGCGCCACCGCTTCATCCCGCTCGGGGGCAACACGGTGTTCATCCGCACAGACCTGCTGCGCTCCGTCGGCGGATGGGACCCCGAGTGCCTGGCCGAGGATTGCGAGCTCGGCGTTCGCCTCTCGACGATGGGCGCCGCGATCAGCGTGGCCTACGACCCCTACCTGGTGACCCGCGAGGAGACTCCGGACACCCTGTGGGCGTTGCTCAAGCAGCGTACGCGCTGGAATCAGGGGTTTCTGCAGGTGCTGCGCAAGAGCGAGTGGCGAGGCCTGCCCGGTCACAGGCAGCGCATGCTCGCGCGCTACACCCTCGCGCAGCCGTTTCTGCAGGCGTTCGCCGGCGTCGCGATCCCATTCGCGATCGTCTCTGCGATCGTGCTGCATGTCCCCGTCGGCGTCGCGCTCTTCAGCTTCCTGCCCGCGATCGTGACGATCGCGATGGTGGCCTTCGAGGTGGTCGGGCTGCGCGAGTTCTGCCGCGTGTACTACGTGCGCCCGAAGCTTCGCGACTACGTGCGCCTGGTGCTTGGCACACCCCTCTACCAGCTCATGCTCGCAGCCGCCGCCTGCCGTGCGGTTGCCCGCGAGCTGCGTGGCGAACGAGGGTGGGAGAAGACGGCTCATGGTGGCGCCCACCGCGGCGCCACCGATTCAGGTGCGATGGAGCTGGCCCGCTCCGGCGCAGCGGCAGCAAGTTGATCAACAACCAACAAAAGGAGGACCAATCGAATGAGTGACCTCACGAAGGGAAGGCCAGAGTTCACGACGGCAATCCGCGGATACGACCGCCTGCAGGTAGACGATTACATCGAACGGCTGCACAGCCTCGTGGCCTACGCCGAGCAGCGGACACGCGAGGCCGAGGCAGGGCTCGAGTTCAACCACCACGCGAGCGTCGGCCCACGCGTGAGTGAGATCCTCGACCTCGCGGTCGAAGAGTCCAAGGAGCTGCGTGAGCGGATCGTCACCAAAGCGCGGTGCGAGGCGCAGGAGATCGTCGAATCAGCACATGCACAGGCGGCGGCGGCGCGAGAGGAGTCACAGCGCGAGCGAAGGAGCCTCGTCGGCAATCTCAGGCAGCTTCAGGACGCCCTGGGTGCCGCCGTCAATCTGATCCCCGATCAGCCGGGCATCCAGACGGAAGAGTTCGCCGCATATCAGGCGACCGAGGCGCCCCGGTTCCGGCCCACGGAGCACAGGGACCTCTCGCCGTTTGGTGCTGAATCCGAACTGCAGTACAGCGCCCAGGCAAGTTGACGCCCGGACCCGCCGACAGCGGCTCGGCCGGCCCTCGGCTCGACCGGCCCTCCATCACTCCCAAAGGACATCAGCGCGCTCGCGCGAGCCCCCGGCGGGCTCGACCCGGGCGCGGTCCACGGCCGGCGCAGGGCGGGTGCGCCGGCCGTGGACGCCGCGGAGGAGGGCACGCCTCCAGGCGCCGATGATCGCCAGGTGGAATCCCCACCCATGGCGCAGGGCCGGCGGCTTCTCGGAGTCACCGTGCCGGCGGCGCATCACGCGGACCGGGACCTCCTCGAGACCGAAGCCGCGCGTGACGGCCTTTATCAGGCAGCCTGCGCGGCAACCCCCGGGGCGCCGGCGGCGCGGGCGAGCCTTATCGGCTGCGCCTTCTGAGCAGCTCGACGACGGCGCCGATGTCGGCGTCCGCCCACCCCTGGGCCGCCGCCTCCTCGTAGCGCCGCTTGACGGCGTCGGCGAGCGGCAGCTGCACTCCATGCGAGCGGGCGAGGTCCTCGGCCAACCGAACGTCCTTCGCCCCAAGCGATGTCGAGAACCACCCGTCGTGATCGCCCGAGATGATGTCGTCGAGGCGGTTGCGCAGCGCGGGGGCCACGAGCGGCAGCTGGCCGAGGTAGTCGCGTATGAGCTCGTCGGGCAGCCCGACCGCCTGGGCCGTCACCACCGCCTCGGAGAGGGCGACGATGCCGGATATCAGCAGGTAGTTGGAGATCAGCTTGAGCGTTGTCGCCAACGCGGCATGTTCGCCGACGTAGATGCGGCGCCCCTCCTCGGCGAGCGCCTCGTAGGCCGGCGCGAGCCGGTCGTAGAGCTCGCGGGGACCTCCGACCAGATAGCCGGCCTCACCGCGCAGGACGGCGGTCGGGGAGCCGAGGATCGGCGAGGCGAGAAGACGCCCGCCCACGGCCTCGGCGAGATCGGCCGTGGTCTGCGGGGACACGGTGCTCGTGTCGATGAGCACGCCGTCACCCAGCCCCGCGGACACTCCATCCGGTCCGGTGACGACGGCCCGCACGGCCGTATCGTCAGTGAGCGAGGTGAAGGTCGCCTCGGCCTGCTCCGCAGCTGCGGCGGGGGTGGGCGCCTCCGTCGCACCCCTGTCGATGAGATCGTCGGCCCTGTGCGGCGTCCGGTTCCATACGGTGACGTCGTGCTCGCGGTCGAGCAGGCGCTCGGCGACCGCGTGGCCCATCCTCCCCATCCCGAGTACCGCAAGGCGCATGGTCAGGCTCCTTTGTTCATCTCGATGTGGCTTACCAGTGAAGCCCCTCCGGAAACCCTACGCGTCGCGCGGTGCGGGCGACCACTGCGGGGCAACGGGGCGACCGTGATTGCGAGGGCGTATGCGCGCTAACGTTCATGCACATGAGCGGGCTTGACACCTCGCTGGAAGACGGCAGGATCGGCGGCGATCAGGAAACGGCCGCGGGCCGGGCCAAGCGCGTCCTCGTCGTCTTCGAGCAGGGCGCCGGCGGGATGCGGGCGCTGCGCGAGGCGGCCGAAATGGCCGAAGCGGGCGCAGAGGTGTCGGTCGTGACGCTCGCGCCTCAGGCCAGGCCCCTGCGATGCTGTGGAGGGGGTGGGGCGGGACCGTACAACCAAGGGGTGCGGTGTCAGGCGAAGATCGAGCTGCGCGACGCGCGGGAGGCTCTTGGATCCGTGGCCGGGCGGACGACGTTCACCGTTCTCGCCGGCTGTCCCGATCCGCCGCTCACCGCGTGGGTGGCCGAGCACGAGTTCGACCGGGTCATCCTCACCCGCCACCGGCTGACGCGCGGCGGCAGCCGTCTTGCTCGAGGTCTGCGACAGGCGACCGCCGCCGAGATCCGTCTCGTCAGATAGGCCGCGCGGCCGGCGGCGACCGGGTTCGGGAGGGCGCGGTAGTACGGCGAGCCACTCGCCGCCGGTCGGACACTATGCGCGGGCCGCCGGGAGCACCAGGGCCGATGGGTGCCGGGCGTCGTGCAGCACCTCGACCTCGACGGGGCGCAGCGCGGTCGCGGTCGCGAGATCCTCGCCGGTGCCGGGGTTGCGCGCGTACCGGGGGTGAGCGCCGGAGGAGACCTGCAGGCGCACGCGGTGAGTTGCCGCGAAGCGGTGGCCTATGGGCCACAGATCGAAGGCGATACGGGTCGCGTCCGCGCCCACCCGCTCGAAGCGCCCGGGGACGACGCGGACAAGCGCGTCGCAGACGTTCAGTGACGTGCCATCGCCGTGCACGTCACAGACGCGCGCGAACAGGTCGAAGTACGGCGAGCTGCTGCGCACGAAGATCTCGACGCGCACAGGGCCGATGGCCTCCATGGTCTCGGGCAAGGGCGCAGTTGTGTAGGTGAGCACATCGGATCGGGCCTCGAGAGGGCGGTTGTCGATGACCGGTTCGCGCTCGAGGAGCACCGGCCCGCCGAGTGACGGCGTGGGGTCGGCGGGGTCATAGCGATAGCGGTCCCCGCCGGCGCGATCCTCGGCCGGCTCGACCTCCTGCAGGCATCCGCCCGCCGCCAGCCAGAGCCTCCGCTCACCGGTGCCGGGCGGCGGCCAGCTGCCAAGCTCGCGCCAGCCGCCACCGGAGCGCTCGCCGGTGATGAACGCCAGCACGGTTGACGGGCGCAGGAGCCGATCGTCGCCCAGCAGGTGGGCGCGCAGCCAGGCCAGGCCCTCGCGCATCCCGGCGGCCAGCAGTCCGGGCGAGGTGTGCGTCCACGGGCCGATGACGAGCTGCGAGGAGCGCCCGGCGGCCGCCAGCGCGGCGAAGTCCTCGAGCAGCCAGGGCAGGAAGATGTCATTCCAGCCGCCGATGAGCTGGACACGGGCCGCGACCTCGCCGACGCCCGCCGCGAAGTCGCGTGCCACCCAGTAGGCGTCCTCGCGATCCGGGCTCGCCATTGCCTCGCGGAACCACGCGACCTCGGCGCCGGTGGCGCGCGCGTCGAGCTCGGCGAGGGGCAGCTCGGCGAACAGCGTGGGCAGGCGGCGCAGGGCGCGGAACATCGCCAGCGGTGCCAGCCTGCGCTCCTGCGCGGCGACGAGCACCAGCCACGACGCCGCGCTCTCAAGCGCCAGGCTGCCGCCGGCATAGGCCTGGCCGTGGAACTGCGAGGCGCTGACCTGGATCGAGAGGGCGGCCAGGTCCTCTCCGGCGTCGCGCGCGACGGCCCACTGCACCAGCCCGAGGTAGCTGGGACCGATCATGCCGATCCGGTCGGCGTGCCAGGGCTGTGCCCGGATCCAGCGCAGCGTGGCCAGGCCGTCGGCGCGCTCGTCGAACGGGCTGAACGCGCCGCCTGAGCCGAACGTGCCGCGCACGCTCTGAACGACGACCTGCAGGCCGCGCTCGGCCAGCAGGCGTCCGAGGATGAGGCCGACAATCTGGCGGCGTCCGTAGGGGGAGCGCACTAGCACCGTCGGCTGCGGCTTCCCGTCGCTCGCCCGCGCGACGTATCGGTCGGCCAGCAGCACCGCGCCGTCGTCCATCCCGACGCGCAGGTTGCGCTGACAGACGACGTCGTGGGTCTGCGCTCGCGGGAGGCCCATGCGCCGAGCAATGACCGCGCTCGGAAGGCTCATTGCCGATCATCCTACGGTGCCGGTCGCGCACAACCGGCCGGTCGGCGGCTCGAGGCCCGGTCTGCGAGAATCACCGCAGATGGACGCCCGCGAGCGGCGAGCATGACGGCGATGGGCACGGCGCTGATGCGGGCGGCGCATACGCGCCTCGACGCCGCGCCGCTGATCGACGATCCGTGGGGCGATCGGCTGATCCTCGCCGAGGAGCGCGAGGCGATGCTCGCGACGCCGGCGCTCGAGGACCTCGACGCTGCTCTGCGCGCGCACCCTCCTACGGGACCGTGATCCTGCGCAGCCGCTACGCCGAGGACGCGCTGACAGAGGCCGTCGCGCGAGCGGAGTCCGCCAGTACGTGCTCGTTCGGTGCCGGCATGGACAGCTTCGCGCTGCGTCGCCCGTCCTTTGCGCACGAGCTGGAGATCTTCGAGGTCGACCATCCCGCGACGCAGGATGTTCAAGACCGGCCGGCTTCGTGCCTGCGGAACACCGCCGCCGCCGGGCCTGCACCTCGTGCGCCGCGGACCTGAGCGAGACGGGGCTCGACGTGGCGCTCGAGGGCTCGCCGTTTCGCTCGCGACCGCCCGGCCTTCTTCTCCTGGCTCGGGGTGTCGATCTACCTCTCCCGCCGACGGCGAACCTCGCCACGCTCGGCGCGATCGCGCCTGTGCGCGGCGGCGGGCAGCGAGCTCGTGTTCAGCTACGTCGATCAGAGCCCTGGACTCCGACGCGGCGCCGACCCGATGCAGCCAGCGCGCGTGCCAGGTCGCTTCGGTCGGCGAGCCCTGGATCTCGGGCTTTGACCCCGACCGGCTCGCCGACGACCTGCGCGGCGCCGGCCTCGAGCTCGCTCGAGAACCTCGGACCAGAGCAGCTCGGGGCGCGCTACTGCAGCGGGCGCAGCGACGGCCTGGCCCCAGCCTCCGGCGCTACATCGCACACGCGCGGGTCGCCGGCTGAGCGGCCAGGGCGCTCCGGGCGTGCTCAGCGGCCGGTGAAGCGCGGCGTCCGGCGCTCGGCGGTTGCGCGAACGCCCTCCTGGAAGTCCTCGGTCGCGAACAGCTCGGCCTGCTGTGCACCCTCGCGCCGGTCGCCGCCCGCACGCGATCGGGCAGCTCGCCACGCATCGTCTGGCGGATCGACCTCACGGCCAGCGGCGCGGAGGCGGCGATCTCGGCGGCGAGCGCGTGCGCCGCGCTGCGCAGCTCCCCGTCGGCGGCCAGGCGATCGCAGAGGCCGAGCGCGTGCGCCTCCTCGCCCCTGACGCGCCGGCCCGTGTACAGCAGCTCGAGCGCGGCCTGCGTCGCCGACGGCCGCGGGGAGCGTCACGGTCATCCCGAAGCCGTGATGGATGCCCAGGCGCGCGAAGTTCGCCGCGAAACGCGACGAGGGACTCGCCACGCGGAAGTCTGCCGACAGCGCGAGACCCAGGCCGCCGCCGATTGCGGCGCCCTGGACGGCCGCGACGACCGGCGTCGCGGCGGCGAACAGCCGCACGGCCTGCGCGTACAGCGCCTCGCCGCCGGCGTCGCCGCCGGCGGCGAAGTTCGCGCCGGCGCAGAAGTGACGGCCGGCACGAGCACAGCAGGATCGCCCGGCACGCCGGGATCCTCGTCGAGCGCCGCGTACGCGTCCGCGAGCGCGGCGATGAGCTCGACGTCGAAGTGATTGTTGCGGCGGGCGGTCGAACTCCACCGTCGCGACGTGGTCCGCGCCCACGCTGCATCGCCAGCCCCTCCATCACATGTCCCCCAGGAACTCGCGCACGGCGCGATTGAACTCCGCCGGCTGGTCCATGTTCGCGGCGTGGCCGGCATCCTCGATGACGTACCTTGCCTGCGCCGGGAATGCGGCGAGCCATGGCGTCCGCCGCCGCGAGAAACCGATCGTCGTCGCGCGCCCACGACGATCAACGTGGGCACCGCGATCCGGCCCAGCGACTGAACGACCTCCCCGTCGCGCTGCGTCAGAATGGCGCGCGCCGCCGTGGCCAAGCCCGCTGCGCCCGCCACGTGCTCCGCGGCCGCGGACTCCGGACTCGGACGACAGAGCCGCAAGGCCGCGAGCGTCGAGGTCGTCCGCCAGCCCTTCGACCCAGGCGTTCCATGCTCCGCGCGCCGCGTCGTCGCGGAAGCCCGGGCCGGTGTCCACCAGCAGCAGCGCGGCCACGCGCTCGGGATGGCGCGCGCAGAACAGCAGCGAGAGGAACCCGCCCAGCGACATTCCCCCCACCACCGCGCGCGGCGCGCCGAGCATGTCGAGCAGCTCGAGCATGTCCGCGATGCACCGCTCGTGCGAGAGCTCACCAGAGGACACGCTGGCTCCATGCCCGGGCAGATCCCACGTGAGGACCCGGCGATCGGCCGCCGAGAGCATCGAGGTTGGGCGCCCACATCGCCTGGCTGGCGCCGAACCCGTGGGTCAGCAGCACAGGCGCCCGCGCGGTCGGCTGCCCGTGGATGGTGTAGGAGATGTCGGGCATCAGACGCTCACGACCGTGGAGCCACCGGTGATCGCGGGGTAGACGCTGTCGGCGCCCGCGCGCGCGACGGCCGCGCCGAGCCGGGTGCTCCAGTGGTGCTCGTCACCGTACTCCGAGCGCCACGCCCACAGCCGGCACGTGAGCTGTCCCAGCGGATGCTCGCGCGTCGTGCCCCGCGCGCCCAGCACCTGGTGGGCCGCGCGCCCGGCCGCTCAGCGCCGCGCGGTTGGCGAGCAGCTTGCCCGCGGCGATCTCGAACCCAGCGGCGCGGCGCGCGGTCGCCTCGGCGGCCACGCCGGCCAGCGCGACCTGCTGGGCGATGTTGACGAGATGCTGCTGCACCGCCTGGAAGGAGCCGATCGGCCGCCCGAACTGGCGGCGATCGCTCGCGTGCCGGACGGCGATCTCATACACGCGATCGAGCGCTCCGGCCATCAGCGCGATGCGCGTCAGCGCGCCGCGCATGAACAGCTCGTCGGAGTCCACACCGCGGCCCGAGCGTGCCGCGGCCCGCTCGAACACCACCGTGTCGCGCGCGTCGCCCGCGAGATTCACGTGCGGCTGGATCGTGACGGCCGCGCGGTCGACCACCACGGCGCGGCCATCGGCGAGCAGGGCGACCCGCGGCTGCGTCGCGTGCCCATGGCACCCGGTGCACGATCCCGCTCACCCGGCCCGTCCGCGCAGCACGACGCTGTCGCGGGCGCTGCCCGGCGCGACGGTCACCTCCCCGGCTTCCTCGCCGAGGCCGGCCTGCGCGAGCAGCCACCCTCCGAGCAGCGCGCTCTCGGCGGCCCGGTCGGGCCCGCGCTCGCGCAGCACGGCCAGCGCGTCGCGCAACCGTCATGCGCGCAGCGCCCTCGCGGCGACGGACCGCAGGATCTCGTTCGTCCCGCCGCGGATCGTGAACGACGGGGCGCCCAGGATCGCCGTCGCGAGCAGCCGCTCGAACAGCGACTCGGCGGCAGGATCGGGGTCCTCGGGCACGAGCCGCCATACCGCGTCGAGCACGTCCTGCTCGAAGCGCGTGCCCAGCTCCTTGACGAGCGCCGACTCCGCGGCGGGCGCCTGGCCGGCGTCGAGCAGGCGCGCCACCGACAGCGACAGCGCGCGAATTCCCCACCAGCCGGCGACGGCCTCGCCGAGCGCCGCCTGCGCGCGCTCGTCGGCGGCGCCGTGCTCGCGCAGGTACTGCTCGACAACCAGGTAGGTCGACAGCCAGCGCTCGGGCCCGGCGCGCTCGAGGGCCAGCTCGGAGGTGTTCTGCGCCCAGCCCGCCCCGACCTCGCCGACGACGAGCTCGTCCGGCAACGAACACGTCGTCGAGGACGACCTCGTTGAAGAACTCGCTGCCGTCCAGGTATGCGATCGGCCGCACGGCGATGCCCGGTGGCGCGCAGGTCCACGATCAGCTGCGTCGAGCCCCTCGTGGCGATCGTCCTCCTCGCTCGTGCGGCACAGCACGACGAACCAGTCGTTCTCGTGCGCGCCGCCGGTCCACAGCTTCGTCCCGCTCACCCGCCACCCGCCGTCGCGCGCGCCTCGCGCGCGTCTGCACGGCAGCCAGGTCGCTGCCGGCCTCGGGCTCGCTCATGCCGATCGAGAACGACACCTCGCCGCGGCAGATCGCGGGCAGGAACCGCTCGCGCTGGGCCTCGCTGCCGTAGCGCAGGATCAGCGGCCCGGTCTGGCGATCGGCGACCCAGTGGTAGCGGACGGGCGCCCCCCAGCGCAGCAGCTCCTCGACGACGATGAAACGGTCCACGACGCCACGCTCGGCGCCCCCGTAGCGGCGCGGCAGGGCCATGCCGAGCCAACCTCGCGCAGCGAGCGCGCGGGAGAAGCCCTCGTCGCGACCGGCCGCCATCCCCAGCCCGGGAGCGAAGCTCCCGCGCGGCAACTCGGCGGCGAGGAACTCCCGCACCTCTGCCTGCAGCGCGAGCTCGGCGTCGGTCAGCTCGCTCGGTGCGAAGCGCAGCATGGCCTTGCAGGTTACGCGCGGTTCGTCGGCGTCGTTGCCGGCGCGATTCGGCTAGCGTCTGCCCGCACGTCAGAAGCGCCGAACAGGCGCCGCCCCTCCGAACCCCCGAAAGGATTGGCCGTCCATGCCGAGTGTCCGTGAAGCCACGTTCGAGCTGCTGCGCACCCACGGGATGACGAGGATCTTCGGCAACCCGGGCTCCACCGAGCTGCCGATGCTCAAGGACCTCCCCGAGGACTTCTCATATGTGCTCGGGCTGCAGGAGCTCGTGGTGGTGGGGATGGCCGACGGCTTTGCTCAGGCGAGCGGTCGCACGACGCACGTCAACCTGCACACCGCCCCCGGCGTCGGCAACGCGGTCGGCGGGATCTTCAACGCACAGGCGAACAAGTCGCCCCTGCTGATCACGGCCGGGCAGCAGGTGCGCCCGCAAATCACGATGGAGGCCAACCTGACCAATCGTGACGCCACCATCGGGCCACAGCCGTACGTGAAGTGGGCCCACGAGCCCCCGCGTGCACAGGACGTCCCGCACGCGATCGCCCGCGCCATCCATCATGCGTCCCTGCCGCCGCGTGGGCCCGCGTTCGTGTCGATCCCGATGGACGACTGGAACGCAGAGGCCGACGAGGATCTGCAGAGGAGCGCGCTCGCGCGCGCCGTTCGGGGTCGCGCGATGGCCGACCCGAGCGCGCTCGAGGAACTTGCGGGGACTGCTGCACGACGCGCGCAACCCCGTGTTCATCGCCGGTCCGGACATCGACGCGAGCGGCTGCTGGGATACCGCTGTCGCGCTGGTCGAGCGCCAGCGTCTGCCCGTGTGGGCGACGGCGGCCACCGGCGGAGGGCGGATCGGGTTTCCCGAGGATCACGCGAACTTCGTGGGCATCCTGCCGCCGGCGATCGGCCCGATCGCGGAAACCCTGGCCGGCCACGATCTCGTGCTCGTCGTCGGCTCCTCGGTGTTTCCCTATTACCCCTACATCCCCGGTCCGCTGCTCGGGCCGGACACGGCGCTCGTGCAGATCACCTGCGACCCCTCGGAGGCGGCGCGCGCGCCGATGGGCAACGCGATCGTCGGCGACGTGGCCCTCGCGCTCGACCGGCTGCTCGAGCTGCTCGGCCCCTCAGAGCGCGCTGCGCCACAGGCACGGGCGCTGCCCGGGGAGCCCGCCGAGACCGATCCGATCAGCGGCTCGGCGGCGGCCAGTGCGCTCGCGCAGGTGTGGCCGGCGGACGGGATCGCGGTCGTGGAGACGCCGTCGAGCACGGTCGCGCTGCGAAACCGCTTGCGCCTGTCGCGGCCCGGCAGCTACTACTTCTCCTCGAGCGGCGGCCTGGGCTTCGGCATCGCCGCCGCGGTGGGTGTCCAGCTCGCACAGCCACAGCGCCCGGTCGTGTGTGTGCTCGGGGAGGGCTCTGCGCAGTATGGGATCACCGCCCTGTGGACCGCCGCCGCCTACCGGGTGCCCGTCACGTTCCTCGTGCTGCGCAACGAGGAGTACATGATCCTCAAGTGGTTCGCGCAGTTCGAAGAGGCCGGCGGGATACCCGGCCTGGACCTGATGGGCCTAGACGTGGCCACGGTCGCCGAGGCCTATGGCGTGCCCTCCCAGGAGGTATACGGCCGCGAGGAGCTCGCCGAGGCGCTTCGCTCCGCGATCGCCGTGCAGGAGGGCCCGCGCCTGGTGCAGGTGCCGGTGGCCTCCGGCATGTGGCTTGAGTGAACGCCTCGGCGGCTTGCCCGCCTACTTCGGCTGGGGCACTATGCGTATGTAGGGGCGCGGCTCCTTCCAGCCATCGGGATAAGTCTCTTTGGCCTCCTCATTGGAGACCGAGCCCGCGATGATCACGTCCTCGCCCTGTTTCCAGTTCACCGGCGTCGCGACCTTGTGCTTGGCGGTCAGCTGGAGCGAGTCGATCACGCGCAGCACCTCGTCGAAGTTGCGCCCGGTCGTCATCGGGTAGATGAGGATCAGCTTCACCTTCTTGTCGGGACCGATGACGAACACGTTGCGCACCGTCTGGTTGTCGGCCGGCGTGCGCTCGAGCGGGTCCCCCGAGGTACTCGCCGGCAGCATGCCGTAGAGCTTTGACACTTTGAAGTCGGCGTCGGCGATGATCGGGTAGTTCGGCGCCGTGCCCTGCGTCTCCTCGATGTCACGCGCCCATCGCTCGTGGTCTGAAGCGGGGTCGACCGAGAGGCCGATGATCTTCACGCCCCTGCGGTCGAACTCCGGCTTTGCGTTGGCCATGTAGCCGAGCTCTGTCGTGCAGACCGGGGTGAAGTCCTTCGGGTGGGAGAACAGCACGGCCCACGAGCCATCGATCCACTCGTGGAAGTGGATCGGGCCCTCCGTCGAATCGGCCTCGAAATCGGGTGCGGTGTCGCCAAGCTGAAGTGCCATATGCGTTCCTTTCGTTGCGGGTCGGTTGTTTGTGTACGGGCGCTTCCAGGCCCGCCGTCAGGAGCCGGCCGCCACACCGGCCGGCGGTTCGGCTCCGGGCTCGAGCCGTGAACCGGCGCGAGCGATCTCGGTAACGCCACCGTCGATGACGTGGATCACGTCTCTGGCGCCGTGGCGCTTGAGCAGGCTCGCGGCGGTCCCGGCCCGCGGTCCGGCGGCGCAGAAGACCGCGATCGGGCGGGTCGGGTCGAGCCCGTCCGGGATTCCCCTGATGTCGTGCCAGGGCGTGGGGACCGAGCCCGGTATGTGGCCCTCGTCCCATTCGCTGCGCTCGCGGACATCGAGCAGCTGCAGGTCGGGCTCGTTGGCCAGCCAGCCGATCAGGTCGTGCGCGGAGACGCGGTCGGTGTGGTCGGCAGGACGTCTTTCCTGGCGCCAGTTGGTCATCCCTCCCGCGAGCAGGCCGGCGATGTTGCGGACCCCCACAGCGAGGGCCAGCTTGGCGGCCCGCCGCCCGTCGGCGTCATCGCGGCCGATGAACACGATCTCCTGATCGTGATCCGCCAGCCAAGCGAGCTTCGAGCCGAAGCCGGGGCTCAACGAGGGGATGCAGACCGAGCCGTGGATGTGGACGTCGTCGAACTGCAGATCGGTCCTCACGTCCACCAGCAGCGCGCCCTCGTCGCGCTTCAGCTCGGCCTGGTGGGGATAGAGCGCCGGCACCTCCACCCCGGTCGTCAGCAGCGGACCGCGGTTGAGAGCCACGATGTTCTCGAAGTTGGGGGGCTGGGGACCGAGCTTGTCGACCGCCTGGGCCACGAACTCGGCCTCGTCCTCGATCGAGAGCGTCGGGTTGTGCTGCTTCTCAAAGCCGATCGTCGAGCAGATCTTCATGTCCATCGCAGGCCCTCCGCACATCGATCCCCCGAGGTGGGCGGGCCATAGCTCGCAGTCGTCGGGCAGCGTGAGCAGCCTCCGGTGCACCGACTCGAAGATCTGGCGCGCGCCCAACGTCTTCTCCACCGCGAGGTCGGTGCGGGCGACGTCTCCAACGAACAGGCTGTCCCCGCTCAGCACCGCCCAGGGCTCCGGACCCCGGCTGGTGTCGATCAGCAGGAACGCCGTGTGCTCCGGGCGGTGCCCCGGGGTGTGCAGGGCGCGGATGATCAGCGACCCGAGCTGGAGCTCCCAGCCGTCGTCGAACGGCTCGTGCTCGTAGTCGGGCTCGGCGGCGCGGTGCACGTGGATGCGAGCGCCGGTGGCGGCCACCAGGCGCCCATGCCCGGACACGTGATCGGCGTGGTTGTGGGTCTCGAGCACATGTTTGATGTTGACCCCGCGATAGCGGGCCAGCTCGAGGTACTCGTCGATCTCGAAACGCGGATCGACCACGGCGGCGACCCCCGCCCGCTCATCGCCGATCAGGTAGGAGGCACAACCGAGGTCATCGTGGGTGATCTGCCTGAAGAACATGAGCGCCTCCTTCGACTCAAGATAGCCAGGAACAGCTTGTCCACTTATCTTATTGGCAAAATCATGATCCTCCGGGTCGACTCGTGCCAGAGCCAGTACACTCGCCGCAAACCACGGCGAGGAGGAGATCGAGATGGCCGACTACACCATCAAGAAGATCGGCGAGATGGAGGCGGGGTTCGGTGGTGCCATGCGCAAGGCCAGGGCCGAGCTCGGCGTGAGGTCTTTCGGCATGCAGATCGAGGAATTCCCGCCGAACTTCGACCAGTATCCCGAGCACAGCCACAGCGAGGACGGTCAGGAGGAGGTCTACGTCGTGCTTGCCGGCAGCGGCGAGATCGACATCGAAGGCGAGCGGACCCCGATCGACCCGGAAACTATCGTTCGGGTCGGCGCGGGCACCAGTAGGCGGATCTTCGCCGGTCCGCAAGGCGCTCGCATTCTGGCACTCGGCGGCGTCCCCAGCGCCGTCTACGAGCCTCCGGAGTTCAGCGAGCTCGGCGCTCCGGATCCGTCGGCCCCATAGAGCGTCGCGAGCCAGATGCGGTGCAACACGGCGATCACGCGCGAGGGGTCCTCGTGCGCGCCACGGCCGAACGCCTCGGTCAGGTAGCGCTCGTTCAGCCACACGAGCGCCCGGGCGGTCTCCTGGGCGTCGAGCGCCCGGGGGATCCCGCCCGCCGCCTGCTCTGAGCGGATGTGCTCGGCGGTCGCGTCGATGAAGGACCGCACGAGGGCGCGGTAGGCGGCCTCGACCCCTGCGTCCGCGGGAGCGGCGTCGACCACCGCCCGCAGGACCGGGCCGTGGGCCACGTAGACCGCCACGACGCCCTCGAGCGCGGCGCGTATGTCGCGCTCGGGCTCCCCGCCCCCAAGCCAGCGGTTCGCCATTTCAAAGAGCTCGTCGCCGATGTGCGCCACCAAGTGCAGGATGAGGTCGTTGCGGTCGCGGAAGTGCGCGTAGAACGCTGGGCGCTTCAAGCCGGTGCGGAGCATTATCTGCTCGACGGTGATCTCGCGCAACGGCCCCTCGCGCAGAAGCTGCTCGCCCGCCTGGAGGATCTCGCGTTCGGTCTCGAGCGGATCGTGTCGCCGTCGCCGGCGGGGCGCTGCGGTGGGAGAGTTAAACGGCATGGACCGATCCTACCGGAACGGGACGATATTTACGCAACGTCATTGACATGGCGTTATTACCTTGTTAGGCTCGGCGGCCGTTGACGTGCAACCGAGCAACCAGGCCACGTTCGCTGCGGGCGATGGTCGAACAGGAGGAGCTGTAGATGGCGACGGTGGAGCCGGATATCAGGAGCGTCGAGCTGGCCGACAACGAGCTGTGGGAAGACGGGCCGCCATACGACGTCTTCAAGGAGATGCGCGCCAAGTGTCCCGTCCATTGGACCGGGCGGATCGAGCAGTACCCATCCGAGGCCGGCTTCTGGTCGGTGACCACGGCCGATGACGTGCACGAGGTCAGCCGCGACTGGCAGGCCTACTCCTCGGAACTGGGCGGGGTCACGGTATTCGCCGAGATCTTCCCGCTCGAGCTCGCCCGCGGGATGTTCATCGGCATGGACCCGCCCAAGCACGACCGCATCAAGGCGCTCTTTCAGCGCGGCTTCACGCCCAAGCGGATCGCCGACCACGAGGAGCGCATCAGGGCGATCGCGGTCGACGTGCTGGATCGCCTCGAGGGTCGCGAGCGCTGCGACCTCGTGGCCGACGTCGCCCAGCCCGTGGTCTCGCGGGTGATCTCGAGCTTCATGGGTCTATCGCCCGAGGAAGATGCGATCTGGGCGCGAATCGTCAACTCCGCCCTGGCCCCCGACGATCCGGATCTCGCTCCCGAGGGCGTCGAGGGCGTCCTCGAGAAGGACGTACCGGAGATCTTCGAGCGCTGCCGCGCGCTGATCGCCGAGCGCCGCGAGAACCCGACCGACGATCTCACGAGCGTGCTCGTGCACGCCGAAGTCGACGGGGAGAAACTCGAGGAGATCGACATCGTGATGGGCTTCTTCCTGCTGATGGCGGCCGGCAACGACTCCACCAAGGCGACGTACTCCTCAGGGATGCGGGCATTGATGGAAAACCCCGACCAGCAGCGCGAGCTCGTCGAGGATCCGGACCTGATCCCCGGAGCCGTCGAGGAGGCCCTGCGGATGTTCCCGGCGTTCGCGCACTTCCGCCGCACGGCCACTCGCGACACCGAGCTTCACGGCCAGAAGATCAAGCAGGGGGAGAAGGTCGTCATGTGGTACGTATCCTCCAACCGCGACGAGACCCGCTACGAGGACCCCGACCGCTTCGACATCCACCGCAACCCCGAGCACCAGGCCTTTGGCGCCGGCGGACGCCACTTCTGCCTCGGTACGGCGCTGGCACGCCTGGAGCTTCGGATCATGATCGAGGAGACGCTCAGGCGCTACCCGGACATCGAGCTCGACGGCGAGCCGGCGCCCGCCCGGGCCCTGTTCGTGAATCAGCTGAAGACGCTGCCGGTGAGACTAAAGGCGTAGCTGGGGTGCCGCGGCCCTGCCGCCGCCCCCCCAAGAGCGGCGGCAGGGTCTTCGCGACGTCTTCAGCGCATGCGCGGGTCAAGGTAAACGTCGTCGACACGGGCCGTCCCTGCGGTCGATTCGAAGCGAATCGACATGTAGGCGTAGCCACCGGAGAGCTTGGCGGCTGTATGGGCGCCGGTGTGAAGGATGGGCGAGGCAGCGAGTTCCTTCCCCGTGGGCGGCGACAGGGCGTCGATTTTGCTGGAGAGCAGACCCGAGAGGCCTACATACACCACGCTCACCGTGAGCCCCGTCGAGCCTTCGCCGCGGTCGAGGAACCTGAACGTGCGGTCGTTGGGTTCCACGCAGGTGAGCGGCGAGACCGCCACTGCGCCCTTGGGGAGGTCAAGCGACGCCTTGACTTCCTTGCCGGTGAGCGCCGAGATGCCCCCGCCGGATGGGACCTTCGCCCCACCCGAGAGTGTCCACGCGGCTTCACCGGCTTCGAAGGCGCCGCCGGCGACGAGCGAGTAGTAGTTGGGCGTGATCTTTTCTTTTTCTTCGATCGCTTTGAACGGCTGGACGAGCGTGGTTTCCGGACAGGATGCCGCCTGGGCCGCGGCGACCGGCAGAGCGGCGGCGAGGGTCAGTCCCGCGGCGGTACCTGCGAGCGCGAGGAGGGTTCCTCGCGAGGATGCTGCTGACTTGAGTCGGGACCATGTTGGGACCATCGAAGCCTCCATGCTTTCGCTGGCAGCCGAGCCATCTCAACTGAGACCTCTAGCTTTGCGTCACCGCCTCGCGACGGCTTTGCCCTTATCAAGTTGTCTGTCTTCGCAAGAGGACTCGACATGCGGGGCGCGCTTCTTGAAACCGTCCATCTTCGACTGGACGAAATGGCCGACACGCGTGTGGTCCCTTTGGAACGACACGGCTGCCCAGATGACGCGCCGGCGCCGGTGAACCTGGTCGCTCGCCCGGTAGATGCCGGCTGTTGCGTAAAGCTCTCGGGCACATGTGCGGCCGCTACACGAACACAGCCGGTGTCGAAGAACTGAACGACCGCTTCAAGGTCCCGATCTCGAGCGATGCCGGCACGCGACGCTTCAACATCGCCCCCAGCGAAGAGGTGCTGGCGATCGTCGCTCCCAGGGGCCGGGCCGAGGTCCGCCTGCTTCGCTGGGGCCTCGTCCCGCCGTGGGCCACGGATCTGAAGAGCTCCTACAAGATGATCAACGCCCGCATGGAGACGGTGGCCCGCTCGCCCGCCTATCGCAGCCTGATCCCCAGGGCACAGCGGCGGGCGCTGCAGGTGGCCGACGGCTACTTCGAGTGGCTGAAGCCCGAGAGGCGCGGCGCTCCCCGCCAGCCGTTCCTGTTCCAGGTCGACGGGGGCATCCCCTTCGCCTTCGCCTCGCTGTGGACGCCGGCCAGGATCAACGGGGAGTGGATCGCGAGCGTCGCGCTCCTGACCTGCGACGCCTCCCCCAACAGGGTCGCTTCAGCCATCCACGACCGGATGCCGGTGATCCTCGCCGACCCCGAGGCGCAGCGAGCGTGGCTTGACCCGGGGCTGGGCGCACAGGACGCGCTCGCGCTCTGCGGGGCGCTGCCCTCCGTGCGTCTGTCGGCCAGGCCGGCCAACCCCGCGCTCAACCGTCCCGACCCCGACAACGAGAGTCCGGAGCTGCTCGTCGCCCCGGCCGAGGCGGAGGATCGGCCGGGCTGAGCCGGGTCGCCCCAGCCGAGCGCCAGCCCGTCCGGAGCTCAGGTCGCGGGCTTGGCGAGCAGCAGCTGCACGTCACCGATCCGCCGCTCGGCGAAGCCGGCCTCGCAGTAGCAGAGGTAGAGCGTCCACAGGCGCCTGAAGCGCTCGTCGTAGCCGAGGGACGCGAGCCGCCGCGCGTTGCTCGTGAAGTTCGCGCGCCAGCGCCGCAGCGTCTCCACGTAGTGCGGCGTCAGGTCCTCCAAGTCGACCGCGCACAGGTCGGTACTGCGCGCGACGCTGTCGGAGATCACCTCGAGCGAGGGCAGGCAGCCATTTGGGAAGATGTAGGTGTTGATGAAGCTCCTCGACGCCCTCTCCGCCTCGTATGCGCCGTCGTCGATCGTGATCGCCTGAAGGAGCATCCTGCCGTCCGGGGCGAGCAGCCGCGAGCAGCATTCGAAGAACTCCCGGAAGTGCCTCCAGCCGACGGCCTCGATCATCTCGATCGACACGAGCTTGTCGTAGCGGCCTCGCAGGTCGCGGTAGTCGTCGTTGAGCACCGTCACCCGATCGGCCAGGCCCGACCGGTGGACCTCCCTGAGCGTGTGCCGGTACTGCTCGGTGGAGATCGTCGTGGTCGTCACCCGACAGCCGCGCGTACGGGCCGCGTGCAGCGCGAAGCCACCCCAGCCGCCACCGATCTCAAGAACGTTGTCATCGGGTCCGAGCTCGAGCTTCTCGCAGACCCGCTCGAGCTTCGCGATCGACGCCTCCCGCAGGCTCATGCCGGGACGCTCGAAGAGCGCACAGGAGTACATCATCGTCGGATCGAGCATGAGCTCGAAGAGCTCGTTGCCAAGGTCGTAGTGGGCGGCGATGTCGCGGCGACTGCGCCGGCGTGTGTTGCGCAGCACGAGCGCCCGCATGCGCTGCGCGGGCATGAGCAGCGGAGCCAGGCGCATGCGAGCCCGATCCAGCCGGTCGGCGTTGCGCGCCGCGACGCGGATCACCTCTGTCAGGTCAGGAGAGTCCCAGAGCCCCTGCGCGTAGGACTCCGCGAGGCCGCGACTGCCGCGCATGAGCATCCGCCAGGTCCGGGGCGAGCGAACGTGGACCATCCCGATCGGACTGCCCTCGCCGAAGACGTGCCGGCGATCGCCTTCGAGAACCATGAGGCTCCCGTTCCTGATTCCCTGAAGGAACGGCTCGAGCACGGTGCGCGACACGGCGGTGCTCATGCGGTTCCCCCCAGGGGCGGGTGTGGGTGCAGGGGCACGCCCTTGAGCTTGAGCGCCAGCCCGTGGGCGTAGATAAGCGCGAGCACACGCAGCGTACCGAGCGGATAGCGCGCGGTCATGGCCGCCAGCGAGCGGCGGGTCAGCTCCCGGCGCTCCATTGCGAGCGTCGCGTCGAACGCCAGCCGCCCGTCACGGTGACTCTCGATGTGGATCGACAGTGTCCGCGCCGGCGCCGTCATGCGCCACTCATAGCGGTGGTCCATTCCCATGAACGGCGAGACGTGCAGCGTCTTCTGCACATCACCGCCCGCCAGCACGCGCGAGGAGCGGTTCTCTCGCGGCGATAGCACGTAGGCGTGGCGCTCGCCCCAGGGCGTGTTCGTGACCTCCGCGAGCACCTCCTGGACCCTCGCGCCGGATGGGTCCATGCAGTAGTAGAAGCTGACCGGGTTGAAGCAGTGCCCCCACGTACGCAGGTGCGCCAGCATGCGGATCGGACCCGGCGGCCGGGTGCCGGTCAGGGTCTCGACCGTGTCGCGCACGGCCTGCGCAAGCGGCGTGGAGTCCGCGCCCAGGTAGTCCTCCCGGCGGAAGCGCACCGGCCCGGGCCTCGGCTCGAGCAGAAGCCCGCCGAGCAGCGCCGGCAGCTCATCGAGGTCAAGGTACGCGAGCGCGAGCCGGTGGCGCAGCTCGTGCGCGCGGACTGCGAAGCGGCGGTGGCGAACCGTGCCCTCGTAGATCGCGCTCACGCTCACAGCCGCGCTCCGAAACGCTCGGCGACCCGCAGACCGCTCACGACGCCGTCCTCGTGGAACCCCCACCCCCAGTACGCGCCGCAATAGTGCGTGCGGTTGTGCCCGCTGATCTCCTGAAGGCGCTGCTGCGCGCGCACGCCCGCAGCGGTGTAGACGGGGTGTGCGTACTGGATCTTGCGGATTACGCACGCCGGATCGATCGCCTCGGTGCGGTTCAGCGTCACGCACAGCTCCCGCTCGGCGCGCAGCGACTGCAGTCGGTTCATGTGATAGGTCACCGTTGCCGGCCCGTGCGACTCCTTCAGCAGATGGTAGTTCCAGCTGGCCCACGCCCGCCGCCGGCGCGGGAGCATCCGCACGTCGGTGTGCAGTACCGCCTCGTTGGGCTGGTAGGGCAGCGCGCCGAGGATCTCCCGCTCGCGCTCGCTCGCGTCGGTGAGAATCTCGAGCGCCTGGTCGGAGTGGGTCGCGAGCACGACCTCGTCGAAGCGCTCCGGCTCGCCTCTCGCGGGCCTTACCAGGACGTGGTCATCGTGGCGCTCGAGGCTGTGCACGGGCGTACTCAGGCGCAGGCGCTCGCGCCAGGGCGCCGTGAGCGCTTCGACGTACCGGGCCGAGCCGCCCACGATCGTTCGCCAGCGTGGGCGGCCGCGCAGCCCGAGCATCCCGTGGTTGTCGAAGAACTCCGCAAGGAAGCGCGCCGGGAAGCTCCACATCTGTCGCGGGTCCGCCGACCAGACCGCAGAGGCCTGCGGGACGATCAGCCGCTCGACGAACGCGGTCGAGAACGCAAGCTCTCCGAGCCAGTCGGCCAGCGACGGCCCCTCGCCGTGGCTGCCCAGAAGCTTGCGCGCCTCGCGGTTGAAGCGGAGCAGATCGGCGATCATGCGATGGAACCAGGGCGTGAGCATGTGCGTGCGCTTGGCGAAGAGCCCGTTCAGCGATCCCCCGTTGTACTCGAAGTCACCGACCTCGTCGCTCACGCTGAAGGTCATCGTCGAGGGTTGCCAGGGCACCCGAAGGCCGGCGAGCAGGCGTTCGAAGCTCGGGTAGTTGCGGTCGTTGAACACGATGAAGCCCGTGTCGACCTCGTGTGTCTCGTTCGGCGTGTCGACGCGGACCGTATTCGTATGCCCTCCCGCATAGGACCCCGCCTCGAACACCGCGATCTCGTGCTCGCGGTGCAGCAGGTGAGCCACGGTCAGCCCGGATATCCCGGCCCCGACGATCGCGATCCTCATGCGCGCGCGATCCTCTCGGGCTCGAGCGCGGCGGCGAGACGCTTGGCCTTCTGCTGGTCGAAGGCGCCCAGCTCCCGGGCGATAATGTCGCCTGGTCGCTCGAGGAGCAATACGGCGATCGTGTCGGTCCCGGCGAGAGCGAGATCCCTGACGACCTTCCTTACGTCGGTGTAGACGGTGATCGTGCGAGTGCGCGCGGAGGCGTCCGGGACGCCGCGTGCCATGCCACCGTCGATGAGCCAACGCGCAGGCCTGTAGACGGTGGAGAGCACGGGCAGCTCGTAGGAGGCGACGTCGGAGCGGAGGTCCTCGAGGTCGGTGAGCCACGCAAGCCACTGATCGACGAGCGCCTGCTGCTCGCGGCGGAAGGCCGCCACGATGAAGCTGTAGCGCTTGGGCAGGTCGCCGGGCAGCTCATACGGCTCGCCGTCCAGCGAGCGACCTGCGAGCACCGGCAGCCTCGAGGGCTCCTGCGCGCGGGCTGCCCGCGTGTCGCTGCGTGCTGGGTGATGGGTCATCGCGATGCTCCTCAGGGATTCGAGTTGGCCAGAGCGGAAGTCCCCGATGTCCTGTCGGCGGTGAGGCGCGTGCATTCGGCCCACAGACGATCGCGCTCATCGGGTGTCTCCCTGGTCCACGGCAGGAGGTGTGTGGGTCGTCGTCGGCGGTCGTGCCAGAAGCCACCGGTGTCGAGGCCCGGCCCGGGGGCGGCGCCGAGCCAGAGGATGGTGTCGGCACCCTGCTGCGGCGTGCGCAGCAGTGGGCGTGTCGCCGTGTAGAAGCGTGGCAGCGAGGCCTCCACGCCGGGAGTGTCCGCCCAGCCCGGGTGCATGGCGTGCACGGCGACGCCGGTGCCCAGCAGGCTCTGCGCCCACAGCTCGGTCAGGATCACCTGGGCACGCTTGCTGCGGGCGTATGCGACGGCTCCGTCGTAATGCCCGAGGGCCGTCTGCAGGTCATCGACGTGGATCCGCTGTGTGTACATGCCGCCTGAGGAGACGTTGATGATCCGCGCCGGCGCGCTCTGCTCGAGCAGTCCGCTCAGCAGGTTCGTCAGCAGGAACGGGCCGAGCACGTTGGTCGCGAAGGTCAGCTCGACGCCTTCGCCGGAGAGCGTGCGCGCCTCGGTGAGCACACCCGCGTTGTTGACGAGCACGTGAAGGCGGGGCTCCTCGGCGATGAAGCCGGTGGCGAACTCGCGCACGGAGGAGAGATCCGAGAGGTCGCAGAGCCAGACGCTCACGTCCTCGTTGCCCGACCGATCCATGATCTGCGCGCGCGCTCGCTCGCCGCGCTCCTCGCTGCGGGCGAGCAGGCGAACGGACGCGCCGAGCCGCGCGAACCCCTCCGCCGAGGCGAGGCCGAGCCCCGAGGTCGCACCGGTGACGAGCACGACCCTTCCCTCCATCCGCGGAAGATCGGCGCTCCACAGGCTGCTGCGGATCCGATAGCCGAGGTTGGTGTAGCCGAGAACGACGGTGCGGTCGAGAATCGTGTCGAGTAGGGAGGGGATCATGTCAGAGGTCTTCAACGAGCCGGTGAGCCCCGGCCGGAACATGCTCGCCGGGGCTCGCAATCGAGGCTGATCAGCTTGAGGGGATCAGCACCTTGTTGATCACGTGGATGACGCCGTTCGAGGTCATCAAGTTGGCCTTCGTGACGAGGGCGCCGTTGACGTAGACCTTGCCCCCGCTCACGCGGATCGAGACCGAGCTGCCCTCGAGCGTCTTGGCCGAGGTGAGCTTGACGACCTGCGCTGCAGTGACCTTGCCGGCGACGACGTGGTAGAGCAGGACCTTCTTCAGCTCCGCCTTGTTCTTGCCGAGCGCGTCGAGCGTCGACTTCGGCACCTTTGCGAAGGCGGCGTCGGTGGGGGCGAAAACGGTGAACGGGCCCTTGCCCGAGAGCGTGCCCGCGAGACCGGCCTCCTTGATCAGCGAGACGAGCGTCTTGAAGCTCCCCGCGGCGATGGCAGTCTGGACGATGTTCTTGCCGCTCGTGGCCGGCGTGGCCGACGGGGCGGCGGCGCTCGTGGCGATGGGTGCGATCAGCGCTGCGCCGATCACAACGGTGGCGATTGCTTTCCTCATTCGAACGGGTTCCTTTCGGCGGAGTTGTACAGCTTCTGCCGATGGACTGTAGAAGGTTCTCGGCCATTTGTCAAGTGATCGTCCAGAGTCTGTATATTATGTTCGAATGCAGCCCGATGACGAGCATGGGCATCTGCGCATCGGCGAGCTGAGCCGCCGCGTGGGGGTAAGCCCGGAACTGCTGCGCGCCTGGGAGCGCCGTTACGGCCTGCTCTCGCCCTCGCGCACCGCGGGCGGGTTCCGCCTGTACGGCGAGGAGGACGAGCAGCGCATACGGCGCATGCTCGACCATCTCAAAGAGGGCGTATCCGCGGCCGAGGCCGCGGCGCTGGCGCGAGCCGAGCACGCCGGGGCCGCTGACGAGGACGATGGCGGCGCACCGGCGCCCGGCGCCCTCGAGGAGGATCTGCGCCGGGCACTCGACGCCTTCGATGACCCCGGTGCGCACGCCGCACTCGACCGGCTCCTGGGGGCCTACCCGCTGCAGACCGTTCTGCAGGACGCCGTGCTCCCCTACCTGCACGAGCTCGGCGAGCGCTGGCAGCGGGGCGATGCATCGATCGCGCAGGAGCACTTCGCGAGCGCCCTGCTGCGCGGACGCCTGCTCGGGCTGGCACGCGGCTGGGGGAGCGGCCGCGGCCCTCGCGCGTTGCTCGCATGCCTGCCGGGAAACCAGCACGACCTCCCGCTGATCTGCTTCGGGCTGGCCCTCCGGGGTCACGGCTGGCGCATCACCTCCCTCGGCCCCGATACGCCGCTCGCCACGATCGCCGAGACGGCCGAGCAGCTGCGGCCCGCGCTCACCGTCGTCACCGCGGCCCTGCCCGAGCAGGTCGCGGACGCCGGCCTGGCCGAGGTCGCCCGAGCCGTGGCGCTCGCGATCGCCGGCGGCGGCGCGAGCGCGGAGGTCGCCGAGGCGATCGGCGCTCGCTACCTGGGCGAGGACCCCGTCACCGCCGCGTCGACCGTCGCCACCGCGTTTACGCTCGCCGCCACGGCGGGACCACCGGCCCATCCCTGACCGGTCGCCTGCACGCCTCCAGGGAGCTGCGCGGGAGCCCTACCCGCGCCCTACCAGCCGCGCGTGCCGGCAGCACCCTTGAACGGACCCGCCACGCGCGAGGTGATCCAGCCGCCGTAGAAGCCGCCCGCCTGGGGCTTCACCCGCTCGCCGTCCACCGTGGCCTCATCCACGTGTCCAGGGTAGAAGGCGATGTGCCCGGCCAGCAGCTCGTACCCCGGGAAGGGATCCGGGTAGGACCAGCCGACCGCCGGTGCGCCGTCCGCGTCCCAGTAGGCGGCCGTGCCCTTGAACTCGCATAAGCTGGAGCCGCCCGCCCGGCGCAGCCGGGTCATGTCGATATCGGCAACGGGGATGTAGTAGACGGGAGGGTGGCTGGTCTCGAGCACGCGCAGCGCCGAGGTCGTGTCCGCGAGGACGGCTCCGGCGAGCGTCACGCGGACATGCTCCCGGCTCGGCTCGACACGCGGTGGGCGCGGGTAGTCCCACGCCGACTCCTGACCAGGCTCGGGGATCTCGATGTTGTCGGGGCGGTGGGACATCGGGCAGGCCTCTCAGGAGGTCGACGTGTCGCTGCGCACGCCGCCGGACGCGGCAGCTCTATCGGAGGGTAGGCCGACCTCGGGATCCTCACGGACCGCGCGCGCAAGCGCCTCGTCGAACCCGATCGGCTGGATGTCGAACAGCGCGGCGCCGCGCGGGTCCGTGACGATCGTCGGGACGCCGAGTCCCTCGATCAGGGGCCTCGCCACGCCGGCATCGACCGGCGTGACCAGCCCGATCCACAGCGAGGACAGCCACGGCGTGATCAGGGGGACCGGGATCCGCGGGCGGCGACGCAGTCCCAGCACCGCCGCCATGCGGTCGAGCATCTCACCGTAGGTGAGGACGTCCGGCCCGCCGATCTGTATCTCCTCGCCCCTCGCCGCGGCGATCGACGGGGCCTGCACGAGGTAGCGCAGGACATCATCGATCCCGATCGGCTGCGTGGCGTTCTGCAGCCACGCCGGCGCGATCATCGCGGGCAGCCGCTGCACGAGGTAGCGCAGGGTCCGGTAGGACTCGCTCTGCGCCCCCACGACCATGCCCGCGCGGAAGTAGGTCACCGGTGGACCGTGCCTGGCGAGCGCGAGCGCGGTCTCATGGCGGCTGCGCAGATGCCTTGACTCGGGACGATCGCCAAGCCCCCCGAGGTAGACCACCTCCTCCACGCCCTCGGCTCGCGCCATCTTCGCAAAGGACGCCGCGGCGGCGCCCTCGCTCGCGGCGAAGTCGTGGTCGACGCCTCGGCCCATCGAGTGGATCAGGTAGTAGGCGACATCGACACCCCGGCCGGCCCCCCTCAGAGTCTCGGGTCGCAGGACGTCACCCTCGTGCAGCGTGAAACCGCTGCGCTCGAGCTCGGAGGCGGGCGTGCCCGAACCGTCGCGAACCATGCAGCGCACCTCCCACCCCTCCTCGGCCAGCGACGCAGCGAGGCGTTTACCGACGAAGCCTGTTGCGCCCGTCACGAGTGCGCGACCGGCCATCAGCCGCCGCCCGAGGTGTGCGCCCGGCTCAAGCCCGCGCGCTCACGCCAGGCCGTCGGCCTGGTACTCGCGCAGGAAGCCCTCGAACAGCCGGCGGTGGCCCTCCTCGTCGCGGAGGATCGCGATCGTCATGTCGTTGGTCACCGGGTCGATGCCCTCGGTCGCCTGGATGATCCGGTTGTAGTAATCGATCGCGCCGCTCTCGGCCTCGATCACACCCTTGACGATGTGCACGACATCGGTCTGGTGCTCGGGCGGCTGCAGGTAGCCCTGCTCGGCGGAGAACCCCATCGAGCCGGGCACGACGCCGTAGAGCTCCTTGATGCGCGTCGCGAACTGCTGGGCGTGCGCGAGCTCCTCCTGGATGTCCTGGCGCAGCGACTCGACGATCTCCTGGGCGCGTACACCGTCGGGGTTCACCGAGTTGGCGATGTAGCTCATCACCGTCTCGATCTCCATCCAGTAGGCCTTCGTCAGCATCGTGACGATCGCATCGCGCTGCTCGCGGCGCTCGTCGCTGAGGATGCCTGCGGTCGTGTTAGTGGTCATGTGCGCTCCTTGGGGGGGATGACTGGGTGCCCCACGATCTAACCAGGTGGCAGGACCCCGCCGAGGGCCTCGGCCTTATGTCGGCCACACGTGGCAGGCTTGACGACGTGGATGCGGTCGCGCTGGGGCTCGCCCTGCTGATATTCGTCCTGCTCGCGGCGCTGTTGGCCGGTCTGGACCGGATATGAGCATCGCCGAAGCGGTCGCGCTGTCGGTCGCGGTGGCACTGTTCCTCTACCTCGTGTTCGCGCTCCTGCGCGGAGAGCGCCTTTAGGTGACCGCCTCGGGTTGGTTCCAGATCGCAGTGCTGATCGCCGTGCTGACCGGCATCACGCCACTGCTCGGCGGCTACATCCATCGTGTGTTCAGCGGCGAGCGGGTGCTGCTCGTGCGCGCGCTCGGACCCGTCGAGCGCCGGCTGACGCGCCTTCTCGCGGGGTCCGAGCCGGCCGGCCAGGACTGGCGCTCATACGCCGCCAGCGTGCTCGCGTTCAGCGCACTCTGCTGGCTTGCCCTGTTCGTGATCCTGCGCGCACAGGCGATCGAGCCCTTCAACCCGCAGGGCTTCGGCGCCCCGCCGTGGAACCTCAGCTTCAGCGCCGCCTCTTCGCTGATCAGCAACACCGGATGGCAGTTCTACGGAGGTGAGAGCACGCTCTCGAACTTCTCGCAGATGACCGGCATCACCGTCCACGCGTTCCTCAGCGGCGCCGTGGGGCTCGCGGTCGCGATCGCGATCGCGCGGGGCTTCGCCAACCGCTCGAGCGGTGAGCTCGGCAACTTCTGGGTGGACCTCGTCAGGGCGCTGACCTACGTGCTGGTGCCCTTGGCGGTCGTGGGATCGCTGTTTCTCGTCGCCGAGGGATCGGTCCAGACGCTCGCGGCGAACGTGCAGCTGTCGACGCTCGCCGGTGCTCACCAGACGCTCGCGCTGGGACCGGTCGCCTCGCAGAAGGTCATCACGCTGCTGAGCTCCACCGGAGCTGGCTTCTACGGGGTCAACTCGGCGATGCCGTATGAGGACCCGACGGGCTTTAGCAACTTCGTCGGGGTGCTGATGGTGCTCGCGATACCGGCGGCGCTCACGTCCACCTACGGACGGATCGTGGGCAACCGCCGGCAGGGGTGGACGCTCTACGCGGTGATGGTGGTGATGTTGCTCGGAGCGGCGGCTGTCGCCTACTCGGCCGAGGCCCACCCCTCCCCGGCGATGCGCGCGGCCGGTGCCCATGGCCTGAACATGGAGGGCAAGGAGCAGCGATTCTCCGTGGCGGATTCGACGCTCACGACCGTCGCCGTGACGGCGACGGGCAATGGGGCGACGAATGCCGCACTCGACTCCTTCACCGGCCTCGGAGGCTCGATCCCGATGGCCGACATGATGACCGGGGAGGTGATCTTCGGCAGTGTCGGCTCAGGGCTGTTCGGGATGCTGCTGATGGTGCTCTTGGCGGTGTTCATCGCCGGATTGATGGTGGGACGCACGCCCGAGTACCTCGGCAAGAAGATCGAGGCGCGCGAGATCAAGCTGGTCACCATCGGCGTGATCGCCGTGCCACTGATCGTGCTGTTCATGACGGCCTGGGCGATCAGTGCCCGCTATGGCCTGCGCTCGATCTTCAACGCCGGTCCTCAGGGGTTCTCCGAAACGCTCTACGCCTACACCTCGCAGACCAACAACAACGGCTCGGCGTTCGCCGGCTACACAGGCTTCGTGCAGCCGCATGCCCCCGGCAATGCGGGCTCGAGCGGTGTCACGTTCGCCGACCTCGCCGGCGGCAGCGCGATGCTCGTGGGGCGCTTCTTTCCGATGTTCGTCGCGCTCGCCGTGGCCGGATCGCTGTCGGGAAAGCGGACCATCGCCGCGGGCGCGGGCACGATGCGCACCGACACGGTCATCTTCGCGGTGCTGCTGCTCGCCACGATATCGATCGTCGCACTGCTGACGTTCGTGCCGTCCCTGATGCTCGGCCCGGTGGTGCAGGCCCTGACCGGGAGGCTGTTCTGATGCTGCGCCAGCTGCGCTCCGCGGCCATCGCGGTCGTCGTCTTCACGGTGCTGCTGGGCCTG
This sequence comes from uncultured Solirubrobacteraceae bacterium, assembly GCA_963730575.1. GTDB lineage: Bacteria > Actinomycetota > Thermoleophilia > Solirubrobacterales > Solirubrobacteraceae > Palsa-744. Next base: position 86,967 of record CAVSSG010000001.1, on the reverse strand, counting down.
GCCTATCCGCTCGCGATCACCGGCCTGGCCCAGCTCTTCTGGCGCCATGAGGCCAATGGCAGCCAGGTTTACCGGGGTGGGCGACTGGTCGGCTCGCTGCTGATGGGGCAGGGCTTCGCCGGCGAGTCGCGCTACTTCCAGAGCCGCCCGTCGGCCAGCGGCTACGAACCGACCCTGGTCGCGGCCTCGAACCTCGGCCCGAACTCGGCGCGGCTCAGCCACGACATCCGGACACGCCTGTCGGCGTTCGTGCGCAGCGAAGGCGTCTATGACAGGGGCCTGACCGCCGCCTCGGTCCCGCCCGACGCCGTCACGGCGTCGGGCTCGGGCGTGGACCCGGACATCTCAGTCGCAGACGCTCGCATCCAGGCCCACCGCGTCGCGGCCGTCCGCCATCTGGCGCTGGACACGGTTTTGAACCTGATCGCGAGCCACACCGACGGCTCGCCGGGCGGCCTGTTCGGTCCGGGCTCGGTCAACGTGCTGGCGCTGAACCTGGCGCTCGACGCGGAGCGCGCGCCGTGATGCGCCGACCTCACGCCGGCGCGCTGCGCGCCGCGATCCTCCTGCCCGCCCTGCGCTCCGCCGTCGGCAAGCTGCGCCCGACCATGATGATCCACAACCCGGTGATGTTCACCGTCGAGGTCGGCGCCACCCTGACCACGCTGCTGTGGCTCACCCAGGTAGGTGGCCTGTCCGTCGGCGGCACTGTCGGCGACCCCACATGGTTCACGGCGTCGATCGCCGTCTGGCTGTGGCTTACCGCGTACTTCGGCAACCTCGCCGAGGCGGTCGCCGAGGGTCGCGGCAAGGCCCAGGCAGACGCCCTGCGCAGCATGCGCACCGACACGTCGGCTCGCCTGCGCGACGGCACGACGAAGTCCTCCTCGCAGCTGCAGCCGGGCGATGTCGTCGAGGTAGCCGCCGGCGAGATGATCCCCGGTGACGGGACGATCATCGAGGGGATCGCCTCGATCGACGAGTCGGCGGTTACGGGCGAGTCGGCGCCGGTCGTGAGGGCCGCCGGCGGTGATCGCACCGCCGTCACCGGGGGCACACGGGTGCTCTCGGACGCGATCGTGGTGGAGATCACCCAGCGACCCGGCGAGAGCTTCCTGGACCGCATGATCGCGCTCGTCGAGGGAGCGCACCGGCGCAAGACCCCGAATGAGATCGCGCTCGGGATCCTGCTCGCCGGACTGACGCTGATCTTCCTGTCGGTCGTCCTCACCCTTGGGCCCTTCGCCAGCTACGCACACACGGCGATCTCGCTCGCCACGCTGATCGCGTTGCTGGTCGCGCTAGCTCCCACCACGATCGGCGCACTGCTGTCGGCGATCGGGATCGCGGGGATGGATCGACTGGTGGCCCGCAACGTGCTTGCCCTCTCGGGCCGAGCCGTCGAGGCCGCAGGGGACGTCAACCTGCTGATGCTCGACAAGACGGGCACGATCACGCTCGGCAACCGCCAGGCGGCGGCCTTCGTCCCCCTGCCCGGAGTCGACGAGCGCGATCTCGCCGACGCGGCCCAGGCCGCGTCGCTCGCCGACGAGACGCCGGAGGGCCGCTCGATCGTGATCCTCGCCAAGCGCTACGGGCTGCGCGAGCGCGACCTCGGTTCTGCCGGCGTCCGCTTCGTGCCATTCAGCGCAGAGACGCGCATGAGCGGAATCGACCTGGAAGGCCACGAGCTGCGAAAGGGCGCCGGCGACGCGATCATCGCCCACGTGCAGGGCCGCTCCGGGGTGGTGCCAAGCGAGCTCGACCGCGAGCTCGAGCGCATCGCCCTGCAGGGCGGCACCCCGCTGGCAGTCTCCCGCGATGAGACCGTCCTGGGCGTGATCGACCTGCGCGACGTGCTCAAGCAGGGGATCCAGCAGCGATTCGCCGAGCTCCGGCGAATGGGTGTCAGAACGGTGATGATCACGGGCGACAATCCGCGAACGGCCGGCGCGATAGCGCACGAGGCCGGCGTGGACGACTTCCTGGCGGAGGCCACGCCCGAGCGAAAGCTCGCGCTCATCCGCCAGGAGCAGGATCAGGGGCGGATCGTCGCCATGACCGGCGACGGGACCAACGACGCGCCCGCCCTGGCCCAGGCCGACGTGGGGCTCGCGATGAACACGGGGACCCAGGCCGCACGGGAGGCGGGCAACATGGTTGATCTGGACTCCGATCCGACCAAGCTGATCGAGATCGTTGAGGTCGGCAAGCAGCTGTTGATCACACGCGGCGCCCTGACGACGTTCTCGATCGCCAACGACGTGGCCAAGTACTTCGCGATCCTGCCCGCGGTGTTCGTCGCGACCTATGCCGCGGCCGGCGCCGCCCAAGGGCCGCTCGGCCGGCTCAACCTGATGAGCCTGGGCTCCCCCCGCTCGGCGATCCTCTCGGCCATCATCTACAACGCGTTGATCATCCCGGCTCTCGTCCCCCTCGCCCTGCGCGGCGTGCGCTACCGGCCGCTGGGCGCCAGCGGGCTGCTCTACCGGAACCTCGCGATCTACGGCCTCGGCGGCCTCATAGCGCCCTTCATCGGGATCAAGCTGATCGACCTGCTCCTGCACGGACTGCTGGGCGCCTGAGCACGGCGATGGCCAAGGGCCAACACAAGGTCTTCCTCGGTATGGCGGTCGGAGTGGGCAAGACGTTCCGCATGCTCCAGGAGGGGCATTCGGCGGCCGCCGAGGGACAGGACGTCGCGATCGGCCTGCTGGAGACCCATGGCCGGCCCGAGACGGCCGCGCTGGCCGAGGGACTGGAGCTCATCCCGCGCAGGCCCGTCCCCTTTCAGGGAACGGTGATCGAGGAGATGGACCTGCCGGCGATCCTGGGCCGCTCACCGCATATCTGCCTCATCGACGAGCTCGCCCACACCAACGTGCCAGGTCTTGAGCATCACCAGCGCTACGAAGACGTGCAGGACATCCTCGCCGCGGGGATGGACGTGTTCTCCACAGTCAACGTGCAGCACCTGACGAGCGTCGCCGAGCGCATCGCCGAAGAGACAGGAATCGTCGTCACCGAGACGATGCCCGATCGGGTGCTCGACGAGGCCGATGAGGTAGTCGTCGTCGACCTGACCCCCGAGGCACTGAGGGCCCGGATCCTCGAGGGCAAGGTCTTCCCCGCCGGCAGCGTGCCCGTCGCCCTGGAGCGGTTCTTCACCAAGGAGAACCTGAACGTGCTGCGGGAGATGGCCCTGCTGCAGGTCGTCGAGGAGGTCGAGGCCCATCGGCTGACCGCCGAGATGCTCAACGACCAGGACCGCCTGATCAGCAACGTCGCCGGTGAGCACAGCCACCGGTTCCTCGCGCTGGTCAAGCCCGATCCGTCGGCCAACCGCATCATCCGTCGGGCCTGGGAGATGAGCGAGCGCCTCGGCGGCGCGCTTGACCTACTGTGGATCGCACCGGCCCAGCAGGACGACGACCCCGACACGAACCGCCGGGTGGACGACCTGCGCCGCCTGGCGGCGGTCTTCGGCGCACAGCTCCTCATCGAGCACGGCCACGATCTGGCGCAGGTCGTGACGAGCGTCGCCGAGGATCACGGAACGACCCACATCGTCATGGGCGTGCCACACCTGCGCCGGCGGTTCGGGCTGGCACGACCAACCCTGGTCGACGAGATCGTCGCGCAGGCGCCGACCCTGCATCTGGCGCTCGTAGGAGACCTGCCGGCTACGTAGTCGCCACGGAGGCACGCCGCGCAGCTTTCACCGATACGCAGGGCACACGCGACGAGGTAGATTCGACCCGATGAGTGACTATCCCACGCCGGCGGGCAGCTATCTGACCCCGCGTCCCGAGAAGGCAAGCGTCGCGGACGCCATGCGCCACGGCATCTTCAGCTGCGCGGCGAACACGTCCCTGCGGGAGGCCGCCCGGACGATGTCGCTGCACCACGTGCATGCGGTCGTCGTCAGCGACCCGGCGAACGGCTCGCTGTACGGGGTCCTCACGGATGGTGCGCTCCTGGAGGCGCTGCTGAGCGGCGAGGATGAGCGCCCGCTCAGCGAGGTGACCGACCGTGAGCTGCACACGATCTCAGGCGAGGAGCCCCTCCTGGATGCCGCCCGGCTCATGTGCGACCGCGGGGTCTCCCATCTGGTCGTCCTCGACACCGGCGGGAAGCCGACGGGGATGCTCTCGACCCTGGACGTCGCCGGGATGCTCGCCTGGGGCGAGGCCTGAGGCCTGCCACCCCGGGCTCTGGATCGGGGCCATGACCGCGCTGGGTATCGCTCTGATCGTCGTCGCCCTGGCGCTGCTGTTGGCCGAGGCGCATATGTCGAGCGGGGGGATCATCGGCAGCGTCGCGTGTGCCGCCGCGATCGGCGGTGTGGTGCTGCTGCTGCTCGCCGCCGGCGCGAGCGCGGCGGTCGTGCTGATCGTCGCGCTGTGCGCCGCCGCGGCGGCCGCATCGCTGCTGCTGCTCACCAGGCGCCGCATCCTGCTGTCGCAGGCAAGGCGCCCGCGCACGGGCCCCGAGGCGCTCGTGGGCCATGTCGGCGTGGTGCGCTCGATCGGCGACCACGAGGCGCACGTCTTCGTGGATGGGTCGCTCTGGCGCGCCGAGCGGAGTGCGCTCGCCGATGAGACCGAGCTGCGCGAGGGTGACCGCGTGGTGGTGGAGAGCGTCGACGGCCTCACGCTGGGCGTGCGCAAGGCCGAGCAGTGGGAGCTGATCCGATGATCGTCACGGACCTGCTCGTCCTGCTGGGCGTGATCGTGCTGGTCGTGTTGATCCTGGCCGCGCTGTCCGTGCGCGTCCTGCGCGAGTATGAGCGCGCAGTCGTATTCCGGCTCGGGCGCGTGCTCGAGCAGCGCGGACCGGGCGTCGTGCTGCTGATCCCCTTCATAGACCGGATGGTGCGCGTCAGCCTGCGCACCGTCACACAGCAGATCCCCCCTCAGGAGGTGATCACCCGCGACAACGTGCCGGCCCGGGTCACGGCCGTGACCTACTTCCATGTCGTCGACCCGAACAGATCGGTCGTCGAGGTCGAAGACGTTCTCTCGGCCACCTCGCAGATCGCGCAGACGACGCTGCGCTCGGTGCTGGGCAAGGCCGAGCTCGACACGCTGCTCGCCGAGCGCGAGCACCTCAACGAGGACCTGCAGAAGATCATCGACGACCAGACCGAGCCGTGGGGCATAAAGGTCACGGCCGTCGAGATCAAGGACGTCGAGATACCAGAGGAAATGCAGCACGCGATCGCCCGTCAGGCGGAGGCCGAGCGCGAGCGCCGCGCGAAGATCATCAACGCCGAAGGCGAGTTCCAGGCCGCCGCCAAGCTCGGCGAGGCCGCCGACGTGATCAGCCGCAATCCCGTCACAATCCAGCTGCGCTACCTGCAGACGCTGCTGGAGATCGGCAGTGAGCGCAACTCGACGATCGTATTCCCGCTGCCGATCGACCTGATCGGACCGCTGCTTCAGGCTGTCGACCCCAACCACAGCCGCGCGCCGGGAGGCTGACCGCCGTGCAGGAGATCGCGCCCGGACTTTGGCACTGGAGCGCCCGGCACGAGCACATCCACGCCGAGGTCAGCTCCTACTACCTGCTCGATGAGCGGGTTCTGATCGATCCGATGATCCCCGCCGAGGGGCTCGCGTGGTTCGAGTCGCGCGGGGCACCGGAGCACGTGCTGCTGAGCAACCGCCACCACGACCGCGACTCCTGGCGGCTGCGTGAGGCGTTCGGCTGCACCGTCCACTGCATCGCCAACGGGTGCTACGAGCTCGATGGACGCGGTCCGGCCGAGGCCTTCGAGTTCGGCGATGAACTGCCCGGCGGTGTCGTCGCCTACGAGGTGGACGCCATCTGCCCCGACGAGACCGCGCTGCACATCCCCGCCCACGGCGCCCTCGCGTGCGCGGACGGCGTGGTCCGCTGGCCGGGCCAGGACGAGCTGACGTTCGTTCCCGACCAGCTCATGGATCACCCCGAGCAGACCAAGGCGGGCCTGAGGGACAGCTACCGGCGCCTGTTGGACCTCGACTTCGAGCTGCTGCTCCTAGCCCACGGCGACCCGGTCACCGCCGGCGGCAGGGACGCGCTCCGTGCGTTCGTGAACCGCGCCGGATAGCGCGCAGTCTTCTCGGCTGGACGATCCGTAGTTGCCCCTGAGTAGAAGCGCGCAGCTTGCACCGATGCACGCTGGGCGACTGGCGGGATACCCTTGAGAAGAGCCGCTCGGTTCCCAGCCGATTCGATTCGCTACCGTCGGCGGCCACCGAAAAAGTCCGAAAAGGGGTTCATATGAGCACGAGCACCCAGGAGCTGGCACCCGAGACGTGGGTCGAGTACTTCGACTCGATCATTCCGAACATCGACGGGAAACTGGTCACGATCGAGATCATGAGCAAGGAGCTCGGCGACCAGTTCGACGTTGAGCGGCTGCCGCTGCAGGCGATGGGCTACGACCCCAAGGACAACATGCTGGAGATCTCGGTCGGGGGGCGGGGCGTGCGCTACCCGGTTCTGCTTCGACACTTCATCTCGAATCCGCAGACGATCAGCGTCGAGGAGTCCGGCACGCTGCGTCCGACGGCGGTCCTGGTCACGGATGAGAGCGGCGATCGCACCCTGATCCGCCTGTTCGAGCCCCCCGAGATCGACGCCTAACGCGATCGGCCCAAGGGACCGCCCGCGCGCCGCGCCGGCAAGGCTATGACCGCTTCTCGAACACGAGTCGGTGGTGGTCGAGCAGCTCGCGTTCGAAGCAGACCTTGTTGGCACTCACCCCGGATGTGAACGCGAGGCGGAAGTCGGCGCTCGTCAGCCAGCGCGGGAGGAGCTGGAGCTTCAGCAGCGACTTCCTGAGGCTCGGCGCCCCTATCCGGACGTTCCACTGACTGATCGTCTCGATGTAGTCGAGGCGGCCGTTCGTGCTCGAGACGAGCTCAAAGTGCGGCTCGGCGCAGCGGACCACCTGCTCCTGGCCGAAGGGCAGCCAGGAGCCGGGGAACTGACGCCCCATGAGGGCGAGGTACCAGGCGTCAGAGTCCCTCGCGGGAAGCGCATCAAGCGCCGCGATCGCATGCTCCCCGGGGATCATCCCGCCTCCGAAGACCATGGTCTGCAGATACAGCCGTCCCCGCCCCGGCAGCACGCCTGCGATCCGCTCGAAGATGGACCGGTAGATCTCATCCTGGCGGCCGGCGCGATAGTCCTCCGGTGAGCAGAAGTGCTCGAATGCGCCGAGGCTCGCCACGGCGTCGAAAGACCCGAAATCCTCACGTGCGATCTGCCGCGCATCCGCGAGGTGGACGTCGAGGTCGTGCCGTCGACATGACGCCGCCTGGGCGCGGGACAGCGTGACACCCACCCCGATGCCACCCTGATCGCGGGCGAAGTCGAGCAGCGGGCCCCAGCCACAGCCCAGGTCGAGCACGCGCCTGCCCGGTCCGATTCCGATCTGTTCGGCCACGTACTCGTGCTTGCGCAACTGGGCCTGCTCGAGGCTCAGCGAGAAGTCGCCGTCGTACTTCGCCCCGCTGAAATCGGCGAGCTCTCCAAGGCTGAGCCGGAAGATCCGATCGGTGAGGGAATAGGTGAAGTCGAGATCGTCGCGGTCGGCCATCGCATCACCGTATAGCGTGTGGCGAAACGCCATCGGCGCTCGTCCGGTCCGTGAGCGCTGATCCTCCTCGATCCGTGCGGTCCGGCCATCCGTAACATCGGCGGACGGAGCTGTGAGCAGACTACTGAGCGCGAAGTCCCGCTCACCCGGCCGATTGGCGCGGCTTGCCAGGGCGCTCAGCCGACCTCGCCGGTCGCGGCAGTAGTCGCCGCGCGTCGAATTGTGCGAACCTCACCGGCAAGAACGACTCGCAGTTCGACAGGAGGAGCGCAAATGCCATCTGTTCAGAAACCTGCCGCTCGCAAAAAAGCCGCGGCCGGCAAAAAAACACCCGCCGCCCGCAAGACGTCGGCGGCACCTAAAACATCGGCCGCCCGCAAAACCTCAGCGGCGCGCAGATCACCCGCCAAACCGTCTGCCGTTCAGCGAGCGACCGAGGCGGCGCGCAAGCGCACCGAGGAGAACAGGCGGGCGTTGGAGCGCATCAAAAAGGCGCTCGAGACCACACAGAAGGAGTTGACGGCGATCCGGGGGGACATCGAGGCCGGTGGAAGGGACCTCCGCAAGGACGTGGCCAGGCTCCTGCGCGACGCGCGGCGCGATGTCGAGAAGATGAACACGTCGGTGCGTCGCGACCTGCAGCGCCTGCAGAGGGAGATGACGGCGGCGGCCAAATCCGGGGCGGGCAAAGCAGCTCGCAAACCTGCGCGCCGCGGCGCCGGGGGGCGCAGCCGAGCTTCCTAGTCAACCGCTTCCATGCTCGGCGAGCACGGCTCCTGCCCTGCAGGGGCACGTGAGCTGATCGGAGCCTGGCGGGCGAGTGGGGCACCCCAGCCCTCCTCGCCACCCGGGACGATCGGCTTCGGCGGGTCGCTCACGAGCACGTGCGCCTCGACGCTCTGAATGGCGAAGATGATCGCCTCAGCGGCCAGCTCGGGTGGGTCGGGCGCGATGCTCCGGGCCCCGCTGAGGCGCTGTCCTGCCCGCAGGCGCTGATGGAACTCCGTGGCGGTGACCGACGGGTAGCTCCCGCTCCTGCGTCAACTCGCCCGGCCGCCGGCGGACCCGCGGTCATACTCCTCCAGGCACGGTGCGAGGTACCTCGCGGCGATCTTGCTCGGTGGAGACCAGCTGGGCGTATCGCTGACCTCCGAGCTGAACCCCTGTCCACCGGTGATTTGGGCGCTCAGATACATCGGTTCCTCGTTCGTGAGCAGGATGGCTCGCATCACCGGGTGAAACGGCTCGGGCGTGACGGGCGCTCCCGCCAGCGCAGCGATCGCCTCCGCGGCCGCGTCAGCCTGCTGGGAGGCGATTCCACCCTGCTTGACGGCGAACTCGGTCGCGTCACCGGCCGCGAAGATCGGCCCCACCTCGGGCACCTGGCAGTGGGTGTCCACGCGGATGAAGCCATGTTCGCCCAGTGGTATGCCGCGGACCGCCGGTCCGTATAGCTCGGGCAGCGCAACGGCGCGGTCGACCCGCAGGCGACGATCTCCCGGGTTGATCACGATCTCCCCCTGCGAGGGCATCTCGGCGTAGGCGGAGGTGATCGTGCGTATGCCCACCTTCTCGAGCTGCTCGCCCACGGCGCTGCTGACCGCCGACCCGAAGATCGCCAGCGGCGCGTCCTCGGGCGTGACGATCGTCACGGCTAGCTCGACCGCCATGTCATACGCGCGCCCGGCCGTCATCAGCGCGAGCTCGTACAGCGGCAGCGGCCAGGCCATCCTTCCGGGCGACACGAACGCGAGGCTGTGGACGTAGCCTCCCTCCACGTCCTGAATCAGCCCGTGCAGGGTCTCATCCATGCGGCGATCGTCGATCGTCAGCGCATGCGTGTAGCGCCTGCTGATCCTCGCTCCGAGCGCAAGCATCAGTGCGTCGTACTCGATCGACAGATCGCTCCTGGTGTGGACCGTCTGGTTGGCCGGGTCGACCCACGCGAGCTCGTCGCCGAGCAGACTGGCACCGGCGCCGCGGACGATCGGCTCGAGCGGGTAGCGCCGGGCGGAGCCGTACGCGAACGGCTCGCGGACGGTCAGCGGCCGGTAGACGAACTCCTCGCCGGGCGCGATCACCGTCACATCGGTGCGATCGCCCGCCAGATCGGCCAGCGCCAGGACCGTCTCGAGTGCCGCCACTCCTCCGCCGGCCACGACCACGCGGAGCTTGCCGGCAGGCGGTGTCTGGGCAGTCATGCCCGGGAGATTACGCTGCGCCGGAAGTCGCTGTCAGGCCCGTGGCAGCGCTTCGCTGCGCCAACCCTCCGAGGAGCGCCGGCTTCACCCGGAACGGCGCTCACCGTGCACCCGCACGAAGCAGTCGCGGTGGTAGCACTCGCCACCGGACCCCCCACCGTCGGGCTCGACGGATCTCGAGCTGTCCCGGGCCTGCCCGTCGCAGAGCACGACCATCGGCTCGTACATCCCGATCACGTCGTCACAGTGATGGCACCTCAATGGTGTCTTCATGGGACCTCCTGTCCCGACGTGCTCCTCGCAGAGCAGCGATGTGATTGTCCGTGTCTCCGGTACGCACTCATAACATCTCTCGAGAGCCAACGATAGGCCCGGGGGAAGGCCGACCCTTCGTGGAAAACCCACAGTCTGCAGCGGCTCACCCACGGCCCCCAAACACTTCGCCTCGGGCACACCGGACCGGGGAAGATCGGTGCTGATCAGGGACTTATAAGTACGTCGCAGTTTCCGATGGCCAAGATCCGGGCATAGACTTTGCCGGGTCATGGAGCCAACCTCCCAGGAGTCCTCGATTCGCCGCCTGCTGGACGTCGGCCGGGAGCTCACGAGAGAGCTCGATCAGGGCGTGCTGCTGGATCGCATCCTCGAGACGGCGCGCGAGATAACGGGGGCACGCTACGCGGCACTCGGGATCCTGAACGAGCGCCACGACGGACTCGAGCGGTTCCTGGTCACGGGCGTGGACGAGGCCACGCGCGGGGCGATCGGCGAGCTGCCACGCGGACGGGGCGTGCTGGGCGTGCTGATCGAGAACCCCACGCCGCTGCGGCTGACCGACGTGGGCCGGCACCCACGCAGCTACGGGTTCCCGGTGGGGCATCCGCAGATGCGTGGCTTCCTCGGGGTCCCGATCATGATCCGCGGTCAGGCGTGGGGCAACCTCTACCTGACCGAGAAGGCCGACGGCGAGTTCACGCACGCCGACGAGGAGGCGGCGGTGATCCTCGCGGACTGGGCGGCGATCGCGGTCGAGAACGCCAGGTTGTACGAGACCAGCGAGCGGCGCCGCCAGGAGGTGGAGAAGGCCCTCAGAGGACTCGAGGCCACCCGCGACGTGGCGCTCGCGATCGGCGGCAACGTCGAGCTCGAGCACGTGCTCGAGCTGATCGTCAAGCGCGGGCGTGCCCTCGTGAACGCCAGAAGCCTCGTGATCATGCTGCGCGACGGAGAGGATCTCGTGGTGGAGACGAGCGCCGGTCACGTCGAGGGGGTACGCGGAGTGCGTTTGCCGATCGCCTCCTCGACATCCGGACAGGTACTGCAACGCGGTCGCCCCGAGCGGATCGCCGACGTGACATCACGCCTGCGGATCGTGCCGGGCAGCTTCGGCGTGATCGACCCGAAGACCGCCCTGCTCGTGCCGATGAGCTATCGCGGAGATGCAATGGGAGTCCTGGCGGCTTTCGACCGCGGGCAGAACGGCGGGATGTTCACCGAGGAGGACGAGCAGACGCTGCGCACCTTCGCCGCGAGCGCGGCGACCGCCGTGGCGCTCGCGCAGAGCGTGCAGGCCGAGCGCCTGCGCAGCTCGTTGGCAGCCGCCGAGGCCGAGCGGAGTCGCTGGGCGCGCGATCTGCACGACGAGACCCTGCAGGGACTGGGGGGTCTGCGGGTGCTGCTCTCCTCGGCACTTCGCCGCGGGGACCACGAGCGCGCTCGGCAGGCGATGCGCGAGGCCATCGAGCACATCGAGAACGAGATCGAGAACCTGCGGGCGATCATCACCGAGCTGCGCCCGGCAGCGCTCGACGAGCTGGGGCTGCGTACGGCGATCGAAGCGCTGCTCGACCGTCATCGTGAGCAGGACGGCATCCAGGTCGAAGCCGAGCTCGCGTTGCCCGACCCCATGGCCGGCGATGCGCGCCTCGACGGGGAGATCGAGAGCACGACCTATCGACTCGTGCAGGAGGCGCTAACGAACGTGGCCAAGCACGCTCATGCAGGCACGGTGCGCGTGGCCCTCGCGGTATCCGGTGGGCATCTTCGGCTCGAAGTTCAGGACAATGGCGCCGGCTTTGACGCCGACGCGGCGAGCAAGGGGTTCGGATTGGCCGGGATGCGCGAGCGCGCGAGCCTCGTCGGCGGCACCCTGACCATCAGCTCCGACGAGCACGGCACCCTGGTCAAGGCGTGCCTTCCTACACGTGCTCGTAGGAGCGGCGCGCCACCTCGAACGAGCTCCGGACAGGTCGCGTCCTAGCACTCGTCGGACCTCGCCGCACGCGCCGGGAGACCGCGCGCGCGGTCTCCTGTGCCGGCGCGTGCATGAGATCCAGGTCGAAGAGCCCGATGAGCCGGTCGCGCAGCTCGCCGTGCAGCGTCTCCTCGGCCACCGTCCACAGCTCGTGCGGCGCGACCACGACGAGCTGGTCGAACGCCCGACGCCGGTGGGCGCGCAGCAGCAGCGCGGCCAGGCGCCGTGCGTGCTCGCCGGGGTCCCCCGCGGCCCCACGCGCCACGTACAGCTCCGGGCGTCCGCCCGGCGCATGCCCGAGATGAGGCTCCTCTCGCACCGTCGCGAACTCGACGAGCGTGCGAGGCCCGCCGCGGAACAGCCTTGCGCCGCGCCTGCCGAGGACCGCGACGCCTCTGTCACCGGAGGTGAACGTCCCGGCCAGCGGCTCGAGCCAGGGCGCGTTGTCCATGACCGCCATCGGCTCCACCGGGCTCGGAAGCGGCACCGCGGCATGGCCAGCGCCTGCGCTCGATGAGAACATCGCCAGGCTCCGCGTGCCATAGGCGAATCCGGGCGTCGATCGCAGCGTCTGGCACATGCGGCTCACGTCGGCGCCGTCGGCGTCATGTCCGGCCTCGTCCACCAGCGCCCTCAGCTCCTTCTCGTTCACCGCGCTGCTCGCGCATTCCACGGCGTCCTGCCCGAGGTAGACGCTCAGCACGGGGCAGCCGTCGAGGTAGAGCTCATCGAGGCGGCGCAGCGTGCCGCTGCCGACGGCGGGCGGCGCCATCAGCAACTCATCCCCTTGGACCGAACTTCCGGCAGGGGGTATCCGCGGACGGTCCTCGCAACAACGATCTGGCAGAGCATGGTCACCTCGCCGGGCAGCATGACGTATGTGAAACCGTACGGCTAGCGGCGGTCGGCTCGCATCAGTGCTCGGCACCCTCATCGACGCGGCGTACTACTGAGCACTCGACTGTCCGCACCCGCCCGTCGTCTATCCCCCGGATTACTACGGAGCGGCTATGGGGTCGGCTCCCGATGTGCGCACGCTGCCCGCCGCATAGGTTCGCCTCAAGCAACCAGGTACATCAAGCAGAGGAGACAGCATGCCTTCAACATTGACTCGTTGGGAACCGTTCGCCGAGTTCGGCGACCTGCGCAGCCGCTTCGACCGGATGTTCGAGGAGCTCACCGAGGGCCGTCGGGGGCAGTGGACGCCGGCGATCGACGTGATACACGACAACAGTAACCTCGTCCTGCGGGCCGACGTCCCGGGGATCAAGGCCGAGGAGGTCAAGATCGAGGTCGAGGACGACATCCTCACGGTCTCCGGCGAGCACGAGGAGACCAAGGAGGAGAAGGACAAGAACTTCCTTCGGCGCGAGCGCCGCTACGGGTCCTTCCGCCGCTCGATGGCGCTGCCGGCGGGCGTGGATCCCAAGAAGATCAAGGCCAAGACGCGCGACGGCGTCGTCGAGGTGACGATTCCCCTGCCGAAAGAGACCAAGAAGGAGCCGGTCACGATCACCCCGACCGCCGCCTGAGCGATCGACAGCTCCCAGGGAGGGCCGGTCCGAGGGAGGGCCGGTACGATGCTTCGGCACCGGTCGGCCCGCCTCGGTGCCGGTCGGCCCGCAATCCGCGGGCCGACCCCGGCCGGCCCGCGACCCGCTCAGGCCCGGCCCGCTTCAGGCTCGCCCCGTTCAGCAGGCACGACCCGTTCAGGCTCGTTCAGGCCCTGAGGAGTCCGCGTCCCAGCGCGTAGCGCACGAGTTCGGCTCGAGTCCCAAGACCGAGCTTGTTGTGGATGCGCGCCCGGTGAGACTCCACGGTGCGGGGCGAGATGTGCAGCTTTCCGGCGATTTCCACGCTCGTGTACCCGAGCGCGATCAGCCGCAGGACCTCGACCTCGCGCAGCGTCAGCTGGTCTTCGGTGAGCGACCGGCGCAGGGAGTCGAGTCGCTTGGCCACATGCGGGCTCACGTACTCCTCGCCGATCGCGGCGGCGCGAACGGCCTCGGGCAGCTCGGCGTCGGCGAGCTCCTTCAGGACGAAGCCGAGCGCACCGGAGGCGAGCGCGTGCTCGGCGAAGACGGGATTGTCCTCCATCGTGAGGACCACCACGTGGGTCTCCGGTGCCTGCCTTCGGAGCTTGCCGATCGTTTCCACGCTCGAGCCGTTCGGCATGCGCAGGTCGAGCACGAGCACGTGAGGCCGGTGGCGATGAACATAGCGTACGGCCGACTCCATGTCGCCCGCTTCGGCGATCACGTCGACGTCCTTCTCACCCTCCAGGAGCAGCCTCAGGCTGCGACGCATCAAAGCGTGGTCGTCGGCCAGGACGACGCGGATCGGCGACGGTGCCTCGGGGCTCGCGTTGGTCTCGAGGGGAGCCGGCGCCAGGTGTAGACGACCCGCCATGACTGCAAGCTAGCCAACGCGGGGTAGCTCACCCTCCGTGTTAACGGCGGGATTCCCCTGCGGCAAAGCACTGACCGCCCCATCGCCTTGCGCGCCGTGGCCAAGGCGGCAGCGGTCCACGGCCGCCATGACCGCGGCGACCTGCGCGTCCAGTGCCTGGGCGCAGTCGAGCCGCAACACTTCGCGCCCGGGCAGCTCGTCGAGCTCCTCGAACTCCCGAAACTGCTCTTCGGCCAGCGGCGGAGTCGCGTCCGAAACCCGCTGCGGATCGTGCAGGCGCCGCTGCGAGCGCTCGATGGCCAGCTCGAGCGGCACCTCGCAACGGACGATGAGGCGGACCATGCCCACCCGGTGGAGCCGGTCAAGCAGCAGCGCCCGGTCATCGCGCGAGCGGCAGGTCGCGTCCACGATCACGCGATCGCCGCGCCGCAGCTCGAGCAGCGCATCGCGGGCAAGCTGCTCGTAGGTCGCGCGGGTGAAGCGCGCGGTGTAGTGCTCGGCACGCGCCGCCTGGACCGGAGCCAAGTGAGCCAGGCGCTTGCGCACGACGTCAGAGGAGACGACCGGTATCTCCGAGCGCCGCGTGAGCTCGGCGGCCAGCACCGACTTGCCGCTGCCGGCCGGTCCGCAGATGACGAGCGCGAGCGGCGCCCGCGCGCGCCAGCACAACCGCTCGCTGAGCGACCACAGCTGCTGTGCCTGCTCCAGGTGCTCGGCGGCCGCGGCCGTCTCCCCGGCATGCTCGGCGGCGGCGATCAGGGCGACCTTGGCCCGGACGAGCGCCCAGTGGGCGGCGTAGAACGAGCGCAGCGCCTCGCCGCCCGGGCTCATGCCCGCGTGACGGTAGGCATCGAACAGCTCGCGGGCGGCCCAGGGCTGCCCCTGCGCCTCCAGATCCATAGCCAGGAACGCCAGGTCGCAGGCCACGTCGGTGCGGCGCAGCTCCGGGTCGAACTCGATGCGGTCGACGACGCGGATCTCAGGTCTGGCCAGCACGTGCTCGCAGCGCAGGTCGCCGTGGCCGTCGCGGATCAGCCCGAGCAGGGCGCGCCGGCGCAACTCCAGCGCGTGCGCCTTCACGAAGGCCTCGCCGAAGGCCGCCGCGATGTCCAGGCGCCAGCCGGCCGAGGGTCCGAGCCGCGGTATCTCCTCCACGTTCCTCTGCCACGCGGCGAGCACCCGATCGGGGCCCCAGTCGCTCACAACGGCAGCGGAGCGGTGAAAGTCGGCCAGCAGGCCCGCCACCGCGGCGACCTGCGCACGTGTGAGAGAGCCCTCGGCGATGAGACCCGCAAAGGTGTCCTCCTCGCGAAAGCTCTGCATCTCCACCGCGTACTCCACGGCTCCCGGAGCACGATCGGGCGCAAGCTGGAACCCGGCTCCACTCTTCACGATCGCGCGTACGCCGAGGTACAGGCCGGGAGCGAGATACCGGTTGACGCGCACCTCCTCATGGCACGCGCGCCGCCGGCGCGCGAGCGTGCTGTAGTCCAGGAACCCGAGCGCCACCGGCTTCTTGACCTTGTAGGCGCGATCGCCCGCGACGAAGACCCAGGATGCATGGGTCTCGTGCACGACGACCTGCGGGCGTCCTTGATAGGTGCCGGGATCGGCGAGCGCCCGAAGCAGAGCACGCTCGTCGCGCCGTTCGGCAACGGATGCGCGGCCAGCAGTCCTCGAGCGGGGCATCGCCTCTCCTTGCGCGACATGTCCTAGTCCTTCGCATGCTGACACGCCGAGGAGCGTCAGCGTCCGTTTAACGCCGCACCGGCCGTCGGGAAACCACGACACCGGCTTCGGAGGATCTACGGATGCGAGGCCCTGCGGCGAGCAGGAGCATGGGTGGCGGAGAGGGTGCGCGCCGAGAGGCGCGCGTTGTTGAGTGAGGGACGACCGGAGGGAGCGACCGCAGTGGCTAGTGACCGAGAGCTCGACCGCGAGCAGCTGCTCGACCGGCTGCGCAACCTTCGCACGATCGTGCCCGTCTTCGCGCAGGAGCTCTCGAGCGCCCGCCGTCAGGTGACGCGGCTTCGCGTCGAGAACGGCACGCTCCTCGAGCAGGTGCGCCTGCTGCAGCGCCAGCGAGCCGACATCGACGGGCGCCCGCGGGGTCGGTCAGTCCGGGGCCGGGCTGCGCGTCACGAAGTGAGCGTCCGGTAGCGACAGCGAGAAGCCCTCGGCCGGACCCGGGCTCGCGTCGATCACGAAGGTCGGATGACCCCACCGTTCGTACTGCTCGCCGTCCACGTAGAAGGGCGCGCCCGCGACGTCGCCGAGCAGCAGGTCGTTCGCGCCCGGCGGCAGCTCGCCGTCCTTCAGGCAGATCGGGGAACTTCCGTCGCAGCAGCCGCCGGACTGGAAGAATGCGAGCGGACCGTGCTCGGCGGTCAACCGCTCAACCATCCGCACCGCGGCGGGCGTCGCTGTCAGCTTCTCTGCCATTGATGCGTGCCCTCGAAAGCCGACTCAACCAGGGCCGGCGCAATCGTGCATCCGTGCAAAGCCGCAGCTTCACGAACCGCCAGCGGGCGCTCGGCCGGACGGCGTAGTGCGCCATCGTGCGCGAACTGCTAAACCACGCCCTCCCGAGTGACAGGAGGTCGACGAGCGTGTGCCTGGCCATACCCGGTCGAGTGGTGAAGATCCTCGACGATGCCAACCAGCTTGCGCAGGTCGAGGTCGCCGGTGTCAGGCGCACCGTCAACGTCGGACTGCTCGACGCCGAGGGCGACCTCGAGGTTGCGCTGGCCGGCCAATGGGTGCTGATCCACGTCGGCTTCGCGCTTTCACGGATCGACGAGCGCGAGGCGCTCGTCACGCTCGAGCTGCTCGAGCAGATGGGCGCCGACTACGAGCAGGAGCTGCGCGAGCTGAGGGCGAGCGCGATCGAATGACCTCCCGGGTCCACGGCGCGCCGCACACCGACCCTACGCAGCTTCCCGCCTGCGCCGGCGAGGAGGACACGTGCATCACCTGCTCGGACACGGCGAGCAGGATGCGCGTCCTGGAGGTGGACCGGCTCGGCGAGCTTGCCGTCTGCGTCGATGAGCACAGGCGCCGCCGGCGAGTGGACACGGGGATCGTTGGTGCCGTCCTACCCGGCGACACGCTGCTCGTGCATGCGGGCACCGCCCTGTTCCGGGAGCACGCATGAGGTTCGTTCAGGAGTTCCGCAACGCCGATCTCGGGCGTGCGCTCGCAGCCGAGATCGCCTCGCTGCTCGAGCCCGGGCGCACCCTCAAGCTGATGGAGATCTGCGGCGGGCACACGCACTCGATCTATCGCTACGGCATCGACGGCCTGCTCCCCGAGGGCGTCGAGCTCGTGCACGGGCCCGGCTGTCCGGTCTGCGTTCTGCCGATGGGCCGCGTCGACGACGGCATCACGATCGCCGGCGAGCCGAACGTGATCTTCACCTGCTTCGGCGACATGCTCCGCGTGCCCGGCTCGCGCGGCAGCCTGCTGGAGGCCAAGGCCGCCGGAGCGGACGTGCGGATCGTCTACTCGCCTCTGGACGCGCTCGGCATCGCGCGCAGCAACCCCGAGCGGGAGGTCGTGTTCTTCGCGGTCGGCTTCGAGACCACGGCACCCTCCACCGCGCTCACGCTGAAGCGCGCCAGGGCCGAGGGCATCGCGAACTTCTCCTGCTTCTGCAACCACGTGACGATCGTGCCGCCCCTGCGGGCGCTGCTCGACTCCCCGGAGGTGCAGCTGGACGGCTTCATCGGGCCGGGACACGTATCGAGCGTCGTGGGTGCACGGCCCTTTCAGTTCATCCCCGCCGAGTACGGTCGCCCGATCGTCATCTCGGGATTCGAGCCGCTGGACGTCATGCAGTCGATTCACATGCTCGTCTCACAGCTCGCCGGCGGCCGCTGCGAGGTCGAGAACCAGTACACGCGCGTCGTGTCCTTCGAGGGCAACCCGCGCGCCCTGGACGTGATGGCGGAGGTGTTCGAGCCGCGCGCGCAGTTCGAGTGGCGCGGCCTCGGCTTCATCTCCCGAGAGCGGCCTGGGGCTTTCGGCCGACTACGCCGAGCTGGATGCCGAGCGTCGCTACGCGATCCCCGGCGCGCGCGTCGCCGACCCCGAGGCGTGCCAGTGCGGAGAGGTGCTGAAGGGCGTCATCAAGCCGTGGGAGTGCAAGGTGTTCGGCACCTCGTGCACACCGGAGCGGCCGATCGGGACCTGCATGGTCTCGCCGGAGGGCGCCTGCGCCGCCTACTACAACTACGGCCGCTTCGAGCGGGTAGCCGGAGCCGGCGTGAACGCCGCCGCCCGCGAGCTGCGGATCCTCGGGATCGTCGCAGGCGACCCGCGCCCAGCGGGCCAGGTTTCGCGACGAGCAGATCACGATGGCGCACGGGGCGGGTGGCAAGGCATCGCAGTCGTTGATCGAGGGGCTGCTGCTGCCGGCCCTGCAGAGCGACGCGCTGGAGGCGCTCGGGGACGCGGGGAGCCTGACCGTGGACGGCGCGGGGTTCGCCCTGACGACGGACAGCTTCGTGGTCAGGCCGATCCGCTTCCCCGGCGGCTCGATCGGCGAGCTGGCGGTCAACGGAACCGTCAACGACCTGGCCGTCTCGGGTGCGCGCCCGCTCGCGCTCACGCTCTCGCTCGTGCTCGAGGAGGGCCTTCAGGCCGCTGAGCTGCGCGCCGAGGTCGAAGCCGTCGCGCGGGCCGCTGACACGGCCGGCGTACAGGTGGTCGCGGGCGACACGAAGGTGGTCGAGCGCGGCCACGCCGACCGGCTGTACGCATGCACCACGGGACTCGGTGTCATCGATCCCAGGGCACAGCTGTCGCCCTCCTCGCTTTCGCCCGGCGATCGCATCCTCGTCTCCGGACCGATCGGCGAACACGGGATGGCGGTGATGCTCGC
Organism: uncultured Solirubrobacteraceae bacterium; assembly: GCA_963730575.1. Classification (GTDB taxonomy): domain Bacteria; phylum Actinomycetota; class Thermoleophilia; order Solirubrobacterales; family Solirubrobacteraceae; genus Palsa-744. The sequence goes on along the minus strand of CAVSSG010000001.1, from coordinate 67,630 downwards.
GCGGGACGAGTTCGCCCTGGAGGCGGACATCAGCTCCGACACATGCTCGCTGTGGCCCGCGGCGGACGCGCTGCTCGGCGCGGCCGGTGCCGATCTGCACTGCATGCGCGACGCCACCCGGGGCGGCGTGGCGTCGGCGCTGAACGAGCTGGCGCGGGCATCCGGGGTGGCTGCGCTCATTCGCGAGGCCGACGTGCCGGTCGCGAGCGCCGTCGCCGGTGCGAGCGAGCTGCTCGGGATCGATCCGATGTACGTGGCCAACGAGGGCAAGCTCGTGGCCTTCGTGGCGCCGAGCGCCGCGCAACGGGCCCTGAGCGCGCTGCGCGCCGTGCCCGGATGCGAGCAGGCGGCCGACATCGGCGAGGTCGCCGTCGAGCCGCCGGGAATGGTGCTCGTGGACACCGCATTCGGCGGGCGACGCGTGATGGATCTCCTGGCTGGCGACCCGCTGCCGCGAATCTGCTGAGGTGCCGATGCACGAGCTGTCGATCAGCCGAGCGATCCTCGACACGGCCATCGGCCATGCGGACGGGCGGCGCGTCGTCCTCGTAAGCGTGACGATCGGGGCGCTGCGACAGGTCGTCCCCGAGTCGCTCGAGTTCTACTTCCAGCTCGTCTCCCGCGACACCGTCTGTGACGGGGCGCCGCTTGACTGGCGCCTGGAACCGGCGCGGCTACGCTGCGCCTGTGGCGCGGAGTGGGAGCTCGATGCTCCCGCGTTTCGCTGTCCGCACTGCAGCCGCGGACAGGTCACGGTGCTGACCGGCGATCAGCTTTCTGTCGATTCGATCGAGGTGGAGGAGGAGGATCCATGCACCGCACCAAGGTGAAGGTTGCAACCGACGTGCTCGATGCGAACTCGACGATCGCGCGCGCCAACCGGGAGGACTTCGACCGCGCGGGCGTGCGCGTGGTGAACCTCATGAGCGCGCCGGGCGCGGGCAAGACGGCGCTGCTCGAGCGGGTGCTGATCGACGGCCTGAATGCCGTGCGCGCGGGCGTGCTCGAGGGTGATATCCAGGGCTCATTCGACGCCGACCGCCTTTCCGCGCTGCACGTCCCGGTCACGCAGCTGAACACGGGCCGCGGCTTTGGCGGCGAGTGCCATCTGGATGCCAACATGGTCCGCTCGGCGTTGGGCGCGCTCTCGCTCGATGAGATCGATCTGCTGGTGATCGAGAACGTGGGCAACCTCGTGTGTCCGGCGGAGTTCCGCGTGGGCGAGGACCGGCGGGCGATGATCTCCTCGGTCACCGAGGGTGAGGACAAGCCGCTGAAGTACCCGCTGATGTTCCGCACGTGCGAGCTGGTCGTGATCAACAAGATCGACCTGCTCCCCCACCTCGACTTCTCGCTCGAGCGCTTTCTCGAGAACCTCGACCAGGTGAACCCCGGCGTCGAGCACATGCTCGTGAGCGCCCGCACGGGCGAGGGCGTGGCAGCGTTCGCGCGCTGGCTCGAAGGCGCCGCGCGGGGCTAGGCCGCTCGGGTGGGCACGGCAGGGCAGACCCGCGTTCGGGCCCGCGTGGAGGGCGTGGTCCAGGGCGTCGGCTTCCGACCGTTCGCCCACCGGCTCGCCCGCGAGCAGGCGCTCTCGGGGTGGGTGCACAACGACGGCCACGGCGTCCTGTTGGAGCTGGAGGGCCCCCCGGCGGCCGTGGCCCGCTTCCTCGAGCGCCTCACCCGGGAGGCACCACCGCTGGCCTCGGTCGAGCGCGTACGCTCCGAGCCGCTCCGGCCGACGGGAGAGGCCGGCTTCCGGATCCTCGACAGCGACCGGTCGGGCGGGACATCGACGCTCGTGGCTCCCGATGCCGCCCCGTGCCGGGACTGCCTCGTCGAGCTGTTCGACCCGCGCGATCGCCGCTACCGGTATCCGTTCATCAATTGCACCAACTGCGGTCCCCGGTTCACGATCATCCGCGGCGTGCCCTACGACCGGCCGCTGACGACGATGGCCGGCTTTCAGATGTGCGCACGGTGTCGTGGCGAGTACGAGGATCCGGCAAGCCGGCGCTTCCACGCGCAGCCGAACGCCTGCCCGGCCTGCGGGCCCACGGCGCGCCTGCTCGACAGCAACGGCCGGAGCATCCCGGTGCAGGATGCGGTGAGGGCGGCCGCCGGCGCACTGGGCGCCGGGCAGATCGTCGCTGTGAAGGGCGTCGGCGGATACCACCTCGCGTGCCGCGCCGACGAGGAGCGGACGGTCGCGCGCCTGCGCCGGGCGAAAGCGCCGCGAGGAGAAGCCCTTCGCCGCTGATGGTGGGCGACCTCGACGCCGCATGCGCGCTCGTCCGGCTGACCGCCGCCGAGCGGGAGCTCTTGAGCGGCGGTGAGCGGCCGATCGTGATCGCCCCCCGGCGGCCCGGCGGGCGCGTGGCCGACTCCGTCGCGCCACGCTCCTGCGAGCTTGGCGTCATGCTTCCGAGCACGCCGCTGCACCACCTGCTGCTCGCGGACTGTCCGGCGCCCCTGGTGATGACCAGCGGCAACCTCCGCGACGAGCCGATCGCCCATCTCGACGACGATGCCCTGGCGCGCCTGTCCGGGGTCGCGGACGTGCTGCTGGCGCACGATCGGGCGATCCATGTGCGCGTCGATGACTCGGTGGTGCGCTCGCTGGGCGCGAAAGCTGCGCGCCCGCTCATGCTCAGGCGCTCCCGCGGCTACGTCCCCGCGAGCCTCCCGTTGCCGCTCGGGGCGCCGGCGCTGCTCGCATGCGGTGCCGAGCTCAAGAGCACCTTCTGCATCGCCAGGGGCTCGCGCGCGTGGGTCGGGCATCACATCGGCGATCTGCGCAACTGGGAGACCCTGCGCTCCTTCCGCGATGGCATCGCCCACTTCGAACGACTCTTCTCCATCACGCCGGAGGTGCTCGCGCACGACCTGCATCCCGATTACCTCTCGACCGCATACGCCTTCGAGCGCGAGGGCGCAGCGCTCGTCGGAGTGCAGCATCACCACGCCCACCTGGCTGCGTGCCTGGCCGAGCACGGGGATGAGGGACCGGCGATCGGCGCCATCTACGACGGGGCGGGCCTCGGCACCGACGGCACGATCTGGGGTGGAGAGCTCCTGGCCGGCGACCTCCGCCACGCAGAGCGCGTCGGCCACCTTCAGCCGGTACGCCTTCCGGGCGGGGACGCAGCCGTGCGCGAGCCCTGGCGCATGGCGTGCGCTTGGCTCCTCGGAGCCCGGGACGGCGTCGCGGCCCCACCGGCGGCGATCGCCGCCCACATCGAGCGGGAACGCTGGGAGCAGGTCGCCGAGCTCGCGCTGAGCGGGGCCGCATCGCCGCTGACCACGAGCGTCGGGCGCCTGTTCGATGCGGTCGCGGCACTGTGCGGCATCCGCATGGTCGTGCAGGAAGAGGGTCGTGCCGCGATCGAGCTGGAGGCGGCAGCCGCGACGGGCGAGCAGGGTGCCTACCCGATGCCGATCGCGGGCTCCGGGATGCTGGTGCTCGACGCTCGCCAGACCGTGCACGCACTGCTTGCCGACCTGGCGGCCGGGACCTCTGTGGCCGTCGCGAGCGCCCGCTTCCACAACGGCCTCGCCGACGCCACCGCGACCGCGCTCATCGAGCTTGCGCGCCGGCGCGGCGTCGCGACCGTGGTCCTGTCGGGAGGCGTCTTCCAGAACCGCCGACTGCTCGTGCGCACCGCTCGGGCACTCGCGCCGAGCGGGCTGCGGGTCCTGATCCCACAGGCACTTCCGCCCAACGACGCGGGCATCGCCTACGGCCAGGCCGCGGTCGCGACCGCGCAGCTGTCGCTCAGCGACTGATCAGCTCGTGCGCCTCGCCCAGCACCCGCTCGGCGAGCGGAGCGATGGCCGCCCGCACGTCCTCAGAGAGCCCGCTGCCGGCATCGAAGCACCGCCCCTCGATGCCGAACACGACGACCCGCGCGGGTAGACGGCCGAGCGTCCGGGCCAGCTCGATCGCATCGGAGACGCCGACCGCGTGCGTGGAGGACGAGCTGCGAAAGTGCGTCGGGATCGGCTCCACAGAGCCGTCGATGCGCCGGATCGTGCCCGGCGCAGCGCCCGAGCTGATGGCGTCCACGAGCACGACCGCATCGGCGCCCTCCCACAACTCGAGCAGTCCGAGCGTCTCACCCTCCTGCTCGTGCACGTCGATCCCCGCCTCCTCGGCCCGGTCTCGCAGCGGCCGCACGATCTCCAGGCCGGCCGCGTCGTCGTGGCGAAGCTCGTTGCCCAAGCCGATCACCAGCACCCGCGGTCCCGACGGGCCGCTCGCCGGCGAGCTGCGCTCAGGCGCCGTCTTGGCCACGGTCGACGGTGAGCTCGAGGAAATGCGTCGCGCAGGAGATGCAGGGATCGTGGTTGCGGATCGCCTGCTCGCAGCGGAGCGAGAGCTGCTTCGTCGGGAAGATCGAGACTGCGCTCGACGACGGCGCGCAGATCCTCCTCGATCGCGAGCTGGTTCTGGGAGGTCGGCGGCACGATCCTGGCGTCGAGGATCGTGCCGTCCTCGTCGATCTCGTAGCGGTGGTAGAGCAGGCCGCGGGGCGCCTCGGTGGCGCCGTGGCCGACCGCGCGTCGCGGCGTCACCTCGATCGCGGGCGCATCGGGCTCCTCATAGGCGGTCGATGATGCGCAAGCGCCTCGTCGCACGCCTGCACCAGCTCCACCGAACGCACGACGATGCTCTGAAACGGATTGCGACACACCGGCCCCAGGCCCGCCTCGCGCGCCGCCTCCTGGGCGAGCGGACGCAGCGCCTGCGAGGAGAGCGCATAGCGCGCAAGCGGCCCGGTCAGATAGGTGCCGCGCTCGCGGATGCGAGCATGCAGCGCGTTGGAGTGCTCGACGTGCTCCTCGACGATGTGCTCGTCGAACTCCGCTCGGGGCGATGTCAAGGCCGCGGTCGGAGAGGATGCGGCCGCGGTCGATCGGGTAGCGGCCGGGCTCTGACAGCGCGACGCAGCTCGGGCGCGCACTCGACGTCGGGAAACGGCAGCGTGGCCGCCCAGCGGACGGTCGCAAGCGCCGTCTCGCGCGCCCGCTCCAGCGGGTCCAGCAGCGAGCGCAGCTGCGCGGCGGTCGGAGCACGGTAGAAGCCGCCCACGCGGACGTTTATCGGGATGGACCTCCCGGCCGCCGACCAGCGCCATGACCGCGTTGCCCGCCTTCTTCATCTGAAGCCCCTGTTCGACGATCTCGCGGTGCTCGCGGGCCATCTCCAATCCGCCCGCATAGCCGAGGAAGTCCGGCGCGTGCAGCATGTAGACGTGGAGGCTGTGGCTCTCGATCCACTCGCCGCAGTAGATCAGCCGGCGCAGGTCGCGCAGCGGTCCGTCGTCGATCGTCACGCCGCAGGCGTCCTCCATCGCCCGCACCGCGCTCATCTGGTAGGCGACCGGGCAGATGCCGCAGATCCGCGCCGTGATGTCGGGCGCCTCGGTAAACGCCCGGCCGCGCAGCAACGCCTCGAAGAACCGCGGCGGCTCGTAGATGCGCAGCTTGACCTCGACAACCGTATCGCCGTCGAGCTTGACGTACATCGCTCCCTCGCCCTCGACGCGGGCGAGGTAGTCGGTGCGGATGACGCGCGTCCGCCTACGCCTCGCTCATGCGCCTCGCCCGGCCCTGCTCGGAACGCCTCGGCGCCGGCGTTGAACGTGCGATACACGCGCACGAGGTCCACTTCGCTCGATCCGAGCTCGGCCATGCGCGCGCTCAGAGCAGGGGTGTTGGGCGACTCCATCGGCCCGTAGCACCCGTAGCAGCCGCGGTCATAGGCGGGACAGATGGCGCCGCAGCCGGCGTGCGTGACCGGGCCCAGGCAGGGCGTGCCGTGGGCGACCATCACGCACACCGTCCCGCGTCGCTTGCACTCCACGCACACGCTGTGGGCGCGCACGCGAGGACGGCGCCCGGCCAGGTGCGCGCGCGATCACCTCGAGCAGCTGGCTGCTTGTTGATCGGGCAGCCGTTGAGCTCGAAGTCGACGGGCACGTGCGCGCTGATCGGCGTGGAGGTGCTGAGCGTCGAGATGTAGTCGGGCGAGGCGTAGACGATCGAGGTGAAGTCCTCGCACGTCGGCGAAGTTGCGCAGCGCCTGGATCCCACCGGCGGTCGCGCACGCCCCGATCGTGATCAGCGCCCGTGAGCGGCGGCGGACCTCCTGGATGCGCTCGGCGTCGTGCGCCGTGGTGATCGACCCCTCGACGATCGAGACGTCGTAGGGACCCTCGACGGTCGCGCTGCTCGCCTCCAGGAAGTAGGCGATCCGCAGCCGGTCGGCCAAGCAGCGAGCAGCTCGTCCTCGCAGTCGAGCAGGCTCAGCTGACAGCCGTCGCAGGAGGCGAACTTCCACACCGCGAGCGTCTGCTGATCGGATGCGCCCATCACAGCTCCCGGATCGCGAGCCAGCGCTCGAGCTCGCTCCACGCGTAGACCGGCCCGTCGCGGCAGACGAGCGTGGGCCCGAGCTGGCAGTGCCCGCAGTGACCGATCCCGCACTGCATGTTGCGCTCCATCGACACATACACGCGCCCGGCATCGATCCCGCGCTCGAGCAGCGCGGCGACGGCGAAGCGCATCATCACCTCGGGTCCGCACAGCATCGCGACCGTCGCCTGCGCATCGAGCTCGGCGCGGTGCACGAGCCGCGGAACCACGCCGACGTGGCCAAGCCACTCCGGGCCTGCGCTGTCCACGGTCAGCTCGACCTCGAGACCATGCGCCGACCACTGCTCGATCTCCTCCGGATAGAGCAGCTGCTCGGGCGAGCGGCTGCCGTACAGGAGCCGCAGGCGCCCGTAGCGCGCGCGGTCGGAGAGCAGGGCGAGGATCGCCGGGCGCAACGGCGCCAGGCCGATGCCGCCGGCGAGGATGAGCGACGTCGGCGCCCGCGACCTCCTGCACCGGCCAAGGCCGGCCGAAGGGTCCGCGCACCTGCAGCACCTGACCCTCCCGCGCGGCGCAGATCGCCCGCGTCGCGGCGCCCGACGGCGCGCACGGTGTGCACGAGCCGGCCCTCGTCGGCGGGGTCGCCGCTGATCGAGATCGGCACCTCGCCGGCGCCGAACGCCGACAGCATGGTGAACTGTCCCGGGACGAACTGCGAGCGCTCGCCCGGGCGCGGCTCGAGCTCGAGCGTCCAGGTGTCGGCCGTGTGCCTGCGCTTGGCGGTGACGGTGAACTGCGCCGGGACCATCGGCCCCGCGGCCACGCCCTCAGGCGACATGAACATCGCCGTAGACATCCAGCAGCTGCAGCCGCGTGGCCTGCAGGCGCTGGAGCATGCTGGCCGCGAAGCGCCGCATGAGCTCATAGCCGAGCTCGTGGTCTGAGTCGCACTTGCCGCGCAGGCAGGCCCCGTCGAACCCGACCACGCCCGTGGAGCTCACCGCGCGCCCGTCGAACTGCCAGCGGTAGGGCTCGAACAGCCACGACCATCCGACCACTTCGCCCTCGCCGAGCGTCTCGAGCATGTGGCTGCCGTGACCGGGTACGTTCACCTCCAGGGCGATGGCGCCCTCGCGGATCAGGTAGAAGCGGTCGGCGGGCTCGCCCTCGTGGAACAGGTAGGAGCCGGCGGGGAAGTGCTCGTTGACCGCGCATCCGGAGATCAGCTCGAGCTGCGCAGCCTCAAGGCCCGCGAAGACGGGCGATTTGGCGATCAGCTCATCGAGCGTCTGCACCGTCCACCATCCCCTCCACGGCCCGACCCCCGGCGCCCGACACGGGCGCCGCCTCGCTGTCGCGAATCGCCCGCGCCTCCTCGGTGATGTCGATGCCCACCGGACACCAGGTGATGCAGCGCCCGCACCCGACGCAGCCCGAGCTGCCGAACTGGTCGATCCAGGTGGCGAGCTTGTGCGTCATCCATTGGCGGTAGCGCGACCGCGTCGAGGCACGGACCGCGCCCCCGTGGATGTGGGAGTAGTCGACGGCGAAGCACGAGTCCCAGCGCTGGTGGCGCTCGACGCGCTCGCCCAGCAGATCCGTCGTGTCCTCGACGCTCGTGCAGAAGCACGTCGGACAGACCATCGTGCAGTTGCCGCAGGAGAGGCAGCGCTCGGCCACCTCGTCCCAGCGCGGATTCTCGTAGTTGCGGTACAGGAGCTCCCTGATGTCGCTGACGTCCAGCTCGCGCCCCATCTGGGCCGCCGCGCGCGCGTGGGCGGCGCTCGCGGCGTCCTGCTCGTGGGCGCCCGCACGAGCGTGCGTGCAGCTCGCTGAGCAGCTCTCCCCCGCGCTCGCTTCCGACCTCGAGCACGAAGTAGTGGCGCCCGGTCTCGAGCACCTCGGTGAGTGCGATGTCAAAGCCGCTCTCGGCGGTCGGGCCCGTGCCCATCGAGACGCAGAAGCAGGTGTTGCCGGCCTGCGCGCACTGGACGGCGACGATGAACACGTCCTCGCGCCGGGAGCGATCGGCCGGGTCGGGGTGGGCGCCGCCGAGCAGCACGCGGTCGAGGATTCCCATCGCGTGCAGCTCGCACGAACGCGCGCCCAAAAACGCGTAGCGCCGAGCGCGGCGGGGCTCCTGCACGAGTTCGGTCAGCCCGCCCTGCTCGTCGCGCCGCGCGCTCCACAGGGTCAGCTCCGGCGGCAGCTGGTAGCGCTTCCAGGAGTGCGGGCCGACGGTGTAGGCGAACAGCGCCTGCTCCTCGAGACGGCGCAGCCGGTAGTGACCTCCGTCCTGCTCGTCGGTCCACCCGGCCGGAAGATCGGCGCTCGAGGCGATCTCGTCGTAGACGATCACCTGATCGCGCACCGTCGGCCCGACGATCGTGTACCCGCGGCGCGCGAGTGCCCCGAACAGCTCGTCCAGGTCGTCTCGCTCGAGCGTGTAGTTGCCGGGCTGGCTCATCCGTGCCGGATTCTCGCGCCCGCGGGCACCGCTTGCAAGCGATGGGCCCCGAGACCGTCTCCTGGGCCGCGGGGCCTCATCGCGAGCAGGAGGCCTAGAAGAAGCCGAGCGCGTTCTTGTCGTAGCTCACCAGCAGGCACTTCGTCTGCGAGTAGTGATCGAGCATCATCTTGTGGTTCTCGCGCCCCACCCCCGAGACCTTGTAGCCGCCGAAGGCCGCATGTGCGGGGTAGAGGTGGTAGCAGTTGGTCCACACGCGGCCGGCCTTGATCGCGCGGCCCATGCGGAACGCACGGGAGCCGTCACGGCTCCACACGCCGGCGCCAAGCCCGTACATGGTGTCGTTGGCGATCGCAAGCGCCTCGCTCTCGTCCTTGAAGGTCGTGACGGCGAGCACGGGGCCGAAGATCTCCTCCTGGAAGATCCTCATGTCGTTGGTGCCCCTGAACACCGTCGGCTCGTAGTAGTAGCCGTCGGCGAGCTCGCCCGCGAGCACGTTGCGCTCGCCGCCGATCAAGAGCTCGGCGCCCTCGTCGCGCCCGATCTGCACGTAGCCCTCGATCTTCTCGAGCTGCGCGGCCGAGTTCTGAGCTCCCAGCTGCGTGGTGCGGTCCAGCGGGTTGCCCTGCTTGATCACGCGGATCCGCTCGAGGCAGCGGGCCATGAACTCGTCATAGATCGACTCCTGGATCAACGCCCGCGAGGGACACGTGCACACCTCGCCCTTGTTGAACGCATACAGCACGAGGCCCTCGACGGCCTTGTCGAGGAACTCGTCGTCGGCCGCCATCACGTCCTCGAAGAAGATGTTCGGAGACTTGCCGCCCAGCTCGGTCGTCGAGGGGATGATGTTCTGCGCGGCGTACTGCATGATCAGCCGGCCGGTCACGGTCTCGCCCGTGAAGGCGATCTTGGCGATCCGCTTGTTCGAGGCCAGCGCCTTGCCGGTCTCGGCTCCGGGGCCGTTCACGATGTTCAGCACACCGGCGGGGACGATGTCCTCGATCAGCTCGGCGAACTTGAGGATCGACCACGGCGTCGGACTGGCGGGCTTGACGACCGTGCAGTTGCCGGCCGCGAGCGCCGGCGCGATCTTCCAGGCTGCCATCAGGAGCGGGAAGTTGAAGGGGATGATCTGCCCTACCACGCCGAGGGGCTCGGAGAAGTGGTAGGCGACCGTGTCCTTGTCGATCTCGGAGATCCTCCCCTCCTCGCCGCGGATCACGTCGGCGAAGTAGCGGAAGTGGTCGGCGGCGAGCGGGATGTCGGCGGCGAGCGTCTCGCGCACCGGCTTGCCGTTCTCCCAGCTCTCGGCGACCGCCAGCATCTCCAGGTTCTCCTCGATCGCGTCGGCGACGGCGTTCAGCACCTTCGAGCGCTCGGTCGTCGATGTCTCCCCCCAGGCGTCCTTGGCGGCGTGTGCCGCGTCCAGCGCCAGCTCGATGTCCTGCGGGCCGGAGTGGGCGACCCTGCAGATCGGCCGGCCCGTGGCCGGGGTGAGGTTCTCGCGGTACTCTCCGGCGACCGGGGCCACCCAGTGGCCGCCGATGAAGTTCTCGTACTGCTCCTTGCACTGAACCGGACTGCCGGGTCGACCGGGAGCCTCGAACGTGGTGGACTGCTCAACCGTTGCCATGATGGGTCTCCAGTAGTCGGCATTGACAAAGTGGCGAGTGCGCACACTGCCGCGGCCCACACGGGCGTGCTGCCGGTCGCTGCCAACCGTCCGCCATTCGGCTGAAGGAACCCGCCCTTTTGAACATAGGTCGCGTCGGCGGGCCCCGCATCAGTGGCTTCTGCGTGAACGGGTGCGCGTTTCTACGTACTGGAGGCTCACTGGCGACCCTGCAGCGGATTGCATATCGTCGGTGGGTACCCGGCGCAGATGCCAGCTCGCGTCAGACTGGCGATGATTCGCTCAACGCCCTATAGATGATTCGCACAACGCCCCATGCGGGAAAGGAACAGCGGTGACCCGATCGACCCCACCGATCAGCAGGGCGTCTCCTCGAGGGCGCCGCTCGCGCGGATCCGCGGCCCTCACCCTGATCCTCGCCGGCTGCGCCGTGACGTTCGCTTGCGCCGCGACCGTCGGCTGCGGCCATACCTCCACCCAGGGCTCCACGCAATCCTCGAGCGCCGGCACGCCCCGAAAGGTCGCGACCGCCGGCTCGACATCGCAGCCATCGGGGCAGTCGACATCCGTTGTTGACGATACGGTCACGGGCACATCGCAAGGGGTGACTGCCACGTTGCATGCCGCCAACCATCATCCAAAGGTCGGTCTGCTCTGGCCGATCGAGTTCACGGCCACCCGCGCGGGCCACGCAGCGAGGGCGAGTGTGAGCTATGAGTACCTCTTCGCCGGCCAGGTCGTGGCCCGCCGGTCCCACTACACGTTCACGGGGCATTTCTCGGACAAGTTCGAATGGCCGGCGTCGGCCGTCGGCTACCCGCTGACGCTGCGCGCGGTGATCGTCGCGGAAGGAGTAACGATCAACCTCGACTTCCCCGTGCAGGTCACCGCATGAGCGAGCCCGCAGGTGCGGCCGTGTTCGTCGACCGCGCCCGCAAGAGCTTCGGTCGGATAAGCGCGCTGCGCGAGGTGTCGCTGAAGGTCGACCCGAGCGAGGCCGTCGCGATCACCGGCCGCTCCGGGTCGGGCAAGAGCACGCTGCTGAGCCTCATCGGCGGCCTCGAGCAGCCCGACGAGGGACGGGTGCTCATCGACGGGCGGGCGATCTGGACCGAGCCCCGCCCCGCTCGTGCCCGCCGCGAGGTCGTCGGTTTCATCTTCCAGCGCCACCTGTTGCTGGAAACGCTGTCCGCACAGGCAAACGTGGAAGTCCCGCTCATCGGAGCGGGCATCCACCGTCGTGAGCGACGGCAGCGCGCGCTCGCGTTGCTGACGGAGGTGGGGCTCGCGGAGCGTGCCGAGCACCTTCCCGCCGAGCTGTCGGGCGGCGAGCGCCAGCGTGTCGCCGTGGCGCGCGCCCTCGCGAACGAACCGCGCCTGCTGCTCGCCGACGAGCCCACCGGAGCGCTCGACTCGGGCACCTCAGAGCGTGTGCTCGACTTGCTGTTCGGCCTGCGCGACCGCCTGGGCATGACGATGCTGGTCGTCAGCTACGATCGTGCCGTCGGCGCGCGCGCCGACCGTACGGTGACCCTCATCGACGGGAAGCTCACCGAGTCCTCCGAGACGGCGCTGCCGGCGAGCTAGGAGGAGATCGCCGATGCTCGCGATAATCGCGACCAACCTGACACGCAGTCCGGCGCGCACCATCTTCACGGCGGGGGGAATCGCCGTCGGCGTGGCCACGATCGTGGCACTGCTCTCGTTCACCCAGGGCCTGAGGAACACGGCCGCCGGGCTCGTTCATCTCGGTGGCTCGGGCCTCGGCGTCTTCCAGGCGAACGTCTCCGATCCAACCGCCTCGATCCTGCCCGAAGCAACGGTGACGAAGCTGGCCGCACGCCCCTACGTCGCGCAGGCCACCCCCCTGCTGCTGATCGTCGAAGGCGTGAAGGCCGACCCCTCCGCGATCGTGTTCGGCGCCGACCCGAAGGGCTTCTTCACAAAGAGCCTCGTTCTGGTCGCCGGCAGCGCTCCCTCGACCGCACAGCAGATCCTCGTCGGAGACCACCTGGCCGCGGAACTGCATCTGCATCCCGGCGGCGTACTCGAGGTGAAGGGCCACTCCTTCCCGATCGCGGGCATCTACCACTCGGGCATCCTCTACGAGGACTCCGGCGCCGTGCTGAGCCTGGCGCAGGCGCAGCAGCTGACCGCTCGCGCCGGCGAGGAGACCGACGTGGTGGTACAGCTGGCGCCGGGCACGAGGGCCAGCACGGCCGGCCCGCAGATCGAACACGACTTCCCGGGCACGCAGGTGATCTCAGACCCCCAGCAGGCCCTGCGCGCGGGAGCCAACGGCACGCTGATCTCCAAGGCGATCCTCGTGATCGTGGTGATAGCGCTGATCGTCGGGGCCATCAGCGTCGCCAACACGATGGCGATGTCGATCATCGAACGCCAGGGAGAGCTCGCGCTGCTCAGCACCGTCGGCTGGTCCCCGACACGCGTGTCGTCGCTGATCTTCGGCGAAGGCGTGGCGGTGAGCGTGCTGGGTGCGGCGGTCGGCCTGCTCGTCGGGGTCATCGGCGCCGGCCTGCTCATCGATGCCCTCGGCGCCAGCACCTACGTGTCCCCCGCGGTGACCGCCTGGGGACTCGGGCGTGGACTGCTCGTGGGCGTCGCGATCGGCGTTCTCGGAGGGATCTACCCCGCGTGGAGGGTCACGCACATGACCCCTCTGAAGGCCCTCGCGGGCACCTAGGCATCAGTAGTCCGCCACGCGGCCGTTCGTGCATTTCCCGGAAGCGTTCCACCGCCCGGGGATACATGATCAGCGACATGCAGTTCGTCGATCGCCACGACGCCGGCCGTCGGCTGGCAGCCGAGCTGCTTCCCCATGCCAGGGACCGGCCTGTGGTCGTGGCGCTGCCGCGTGGCGGTGTGCCGATCGCCGTCGAGGTCGCACGTGCGCTCGACGCACCCCTCGACGTGCTGGCGGTGCGCAAGCTCGGCGCTCCGAGAAACCCGGAGCTTGGCGTGGGCGCGGTCGCCGAGGACGGAACCGGGGTGCTCGACCGGCAGTCCGCCGGGTCGCTGGGCATGACCGCCGAGATGCTCGATGCGACGCTCGCGCGCGAGTCCGAGGAGCTGCGCCGCAGGGTGGAGCGCTATCGTGACGGCCGGGCCTCGATACCCGTGGACGGGCGAACGGTGATAGTCGTCGACGACGGGCTGGCTACCGGCCTGACCGACCTCGCGGCCGTGCGCGTGCTGCGCAAGCGCGGCGCGCGGCGAATCATCGTGGCGGTGCCCGTGGGGTCGCGCGAGGCGGTGTCGATGCTCTCCGAGGAGGCCGACGAGGTGCTGTGCCTGGAGGTGCCCCAGCGCCTGTTCGGCGTGGGCATGTGGTACACCGACTTCTCTGCGGTCTCCGACGAGGAGGTGCTCGCGCTGCTCGCCGAGGCGAGCGGGCCCGCGGAGGCGACCGCGCAACCGGCGGGCCCGGCGCTGTCGGAGGCTGGATGAGCCGTGGCCGGGACGCTCGCCCTACCCGTTGGTGAAGACGCGGCCCTCGAGGCGCTGCGAGTCGATGCACGTGTCCTCGACGGCGACGAGGCGGACTACGACGCGCTCGTGGACCTCGTGGGCGACGCACGGCTCGTGCTGCTCGGCGAGGCCAGCCACGGGACGCACGAGTTCTACCGCGAGCGCGCGCGCATCACCAGGAGATTGATCGAGCAGCACGGCTTCGCGGCGGTGGCCATCGAGGGTGACTGGCCCGACGCCGACCGCGTCAACCGCTACGTGCAGGGCGCCGGCGATGACGGCGACGCCGAGCAGGCGCTGAGCGGCTTCCGGCGGTTTCCCACGTGGATGTGGCGCAACGCCGAGGTGCTGGACTTCGTGGGCTGGCTGCGGGCGCACAACGAACGACTCGCGGCCTCCCGGCGAGCCGTGGGCTTCTATGGCCTGGACCTCTACAGCATGGGCGCGTCGATGGAAGCGGTCGTCGCCTACCTCGAGGAAGTCGATTCGGCGGCAGCGTTGCGTGCGCGCCGCCGATACGAGTGCCTGCACCCCTACTCGAAGGACAGTGCCGGCTACGGTCAGGCGGTGCTCCTCGGCGTCAGCGAGCCGTGCCGCCGGCGCGTGCTCGAGCAGCTGGTCGAGCTGCGCCATCGCGCCGGGGACTACCTTCGCGAGGACGGTCTGGTCGCGGAGGACCGGTACTTCCTGGCAGAGCAGAACGCCACGGTCGTCGCCAACGCCGAGGAGTACTACCGGACGATGTTCGGCGGACCGGCGTCCTCCTGGAACCTGCGCGACCGGCATATGGCCGACACGCTCGACCAGCTCCAGATCCACCTCGCCCGTCACGGCGATGCGGGCAAGGTCGTCGTGTGGGAGCACAACTCTCACGTCGGCGACGCCCGCTCCACGGAGATGGCCCAGCGCGGGGAGCTCAACCTCGGCCAGTTGATGCGCGAGCGCCATGGCCGCGACGCCGTCCTCGTCGGCTTCACGACCTACAGCGGCACGGTCACCGCGGCCTCGGAGTGGGGTGCGCAGGCCGAGCGCAAGCGGGTGCGACCGGCCCTCGCGGACAGCTACGAGGCGCTCCTTCACGGCGCGGGCATCCCAGCCTTTCTGCTGTGCCCGCTGGCCGACAGCGCGAGCGGCCGCGCACTGGCCGAGCCGCGCCTCGAGCGCGCGATCGGCGTCATCTACCGTCCCGAGAGCGAACGCTCGAGCCACTGGTTCGCGGCCTGCGCCTCCCGGCAGTTCGACGCACTCGTGCACATCGACCAGACGCGCGCGGTGGAGCCGCTCGAGCGCACGAGCATGTGGGAGTTGGGGGAGCCGCCGGAGACCTACCCCACGTCGCTCTGAGGGGAGTGCTGGGCAGTCCTCGCGCCCGCGCCACAGCCGCCGCGCGCGGCCGTCACCGGCCAGCCGCGTGAACTGCGAGTATCGCGGGCATGCAGACGGTGATCGGCACAGAGGGCCTGTCCAAGCGCTACGGGGACACGCGCGCGCTCGAGGGACTCGACCTGGCGGTGCGCGAGGGCGAGGTCTACGGCTATCTGGGCCCGAACGGATCGGGCAAGACCACGACGATCAGGCTGCTGCTCGGTCTGCACCGCCCCACCAGCGGGCGAGCGGAGCTGTTCGGCATCGATGCCTGGCGTGACCCGGTCAGCGCCCACCGGCGCGTTGCCTACGTCGCCGGCGAGCCGTTCCTGTGGCCGGCGCTCACGAGCACCGAGACATTCGAGTTCCTCGCCAACGTGCGCGGCGGCACCGACGTCGCCTACCGCGCGCTGCTCGTAGAGCGCTTCCGCCTAGAGGAGTCAAAGCGGGTGCGAGCGCTGTCGAAGGGCAACAGGCAGAAGGTCCAGCTGATCGCCGCCTTTGCCAGCCGGGCGGCGCTGCTGATCCTGGACGAGCCCACGAGCGGCCTCGATCCGCTGATGGAGGTCGCCTTCCGCGAGAGCGTGCGCGAAGCCAAGGAACGCGGTCAGACGGTGTTCCTCTCCTCGCACATCCTCAGCGAGGTAGAGGCGCTCTGCGACCGCGTGGGAATCCTGCGTCAGGGCCGGCTCGTCGACGAGGGCACGCTCGACGAACTGCGCCACCTCGGCGCCCAGACGATCGAAGTCACCTTCAGCGGTCCGGCCCCCAGCCTCCCCGCCCTGCCGGGGATCAGCGTGACGAGCGCGGGCCCGAACGCGCTGCGCTTTGAGGTGAGCGGCGAGGTCGGTCCGCTGATCGCCGCGCTTGCCGACCATCCCGTGCTCGCGCTGACCAGTCGCGAGCCGTCGCTGGAGGAGATCTTCCTGCACCACTACGACAGCTCCGACGGCCGTGTCGGCGACTAGGGCCATCGCACGGCGTGCATTCGCCGACTCGCGCACCCGCAACATCTCCTTCGCGCTGCTGTTCGCCTTCGTCGCCTACGCGAACGTGGTCGGCTACCGCGACACCTATCCAACGTTGGCGGACCGTCTCGGCTTCGCCCACGCCTTCGGCGGCAACGCCAGCATCCGGCTGTTCTACGGCAGACCGTATGACCTGCTGACGACCGGTGGCTATTCGGCCTGGCGCGTGGGCGGACTGCTCTCGATCTTCGCGGCGATGTGGGGGGTGCTCGCGGCGGTGAAGGCGCTGCGCACCGAGGAGGACACGGGCCGGCGCGAGATCGTGCTGGCCGGCGTCGTCAGCCGCCGCCAGGTCTATCTGGCCGCTCTCGCGGCGATCGGCGCCGGCGCGGCCGGCCTGTGGCTGGCCGTATTCGCGGGCCTCGTCGCCGCGCAGCTGCCGGTGGGGGGATCGGCCTACCTGGCGCTCGCGGTCATCGCCGCCGTGCCGGTGTTCGCCGGCGTCGGCGCGCTGGCCAGCCAGCTCGCGCCGACGAGCCGCATCGCCCTCGAGCTCTCGAGCGCCGTGCTCACCGTGGCCCTGCTCGTGCGCGTCATCGCCGACACCTCGTCGAGCCTTGAATGGCTGCGCTGGGCCACGCCGCTGGGCTGGGCCGAGGAACTTCGGCCCTTCACCGGAACCCACGCCTGGGTGCTGCTCCTGCCGCTGACCGCGAGCGCGGCGCTGCTCGTGGGCGCGGGCGCTCATCGCCGTCCGGCGAGACGTGGGCAACGGGCTGCTTCAGAGCAGCGACAGCGCCGCGCCGCGCCTGCGCCTGCTCTCCTCACCGACCGCACTCGCGCTGCGTGGCGAGTTGGGCAGCTTCGCCGGCTGGATGTTCGGCATCGGCTTCTTCGCCCTCATAATCGGCCTGATCTCCACGAGCATCTCCTCGGCGGGCGTTCCGGCCACGCTCGAGCGGCAGCTGCGGAAGCTCGGAGGAATCTCGCTCACGAAGCCCTCGGGGTACATCGGCCTGACGTTCCTCTTCTTCATCCTCGCCGTCAGCCTGTTTGCGTGCTCGCAGATCGGGGCGGCCCGACGTGAGGAAGCCGACGAGCGGTTGGAAACGCTGTTTGCGCTGTCCGTGGACCGCCGCCGCTGGCTTTCCGGGCGGCTGCTCCTCGCCGCCGCCGGCTCCATTGCGCTGTCGCTCACCGCCGGCTTGCTCGCGTGGGTCGGCGCCGCGACCCAGAACGCCAACGTCTCGCTGCTCAGCATGCTGGAAGCCGGAGCCAACTGCCTGCCCACGGCCCTGCTGTTCCTCGGCCTGCGGCGCACTCGCGTTCGCATATCTCCCACGCGCGAGCGCCGGCATCGCCTACGGCCTCGTCGCCGCCGCCTTCGTCTGGCAGCTGTTCGGGGGCCTGTTGGGCGCGCCCCACTGGCTGCTCGACGTCTCCCCCTTTCAACACGTCGGGCTCGTGCCGGCCCAGCCCTTCAAGGCGACGGCGGCCGCCGTCATGCTCGTGCTGGCCGTGCTCACGTCGGTGGCGGCGGTGCTGGCGTTCCGAGCACGCGATCTGGCGGGGGTGTAGCGTGGCCGGCGCAATGGCCCTGTCCGGAATCCTCCCGGAGCCCTGTCCCCGACATCGGGCCCGCGCGGCGGACGGGGCGCCGGAGGACTAGCTCGTGCTCCACAACATCTCGGTCGGACGGTGGTCGCTCGGCGCCTACGAGGGCATCGTGCCCGAGACCATCCTCGAAGGGCTGCGCGAGCAGGCCAGGGCGCTGCGCGGCGCCCGTATCCTGGCCGTCAACGCAACCGCCTACGGGGGAGGGGTCTCCGAGCTGCTGCGCTCATCGGTGCCGCTGCTGCGCGATGTCGGACTGACGGTCGACTGGAAGGTGATCGGCGGACATCCGGACTTCTTCCATGCGACGAAGGCGCTGCACAATGCGCTGCAGGGCTCACCGGAGACCCTGACCGATGCGGAGCGAATGGCCTATCTGGACTGCACCCGCGAGAACGCCGCCCTGCTGGACGGCTCATACGACTTCGTCATCATCCACGATCCCCAGCCGGCGGCCCTGCTCAGCGTCCACGGCTCCGGAGGCGCCCGCTGGGTGTGGCGCTGCCACATCGACACCTCCGAGCCGAATGCCGACGCGTGGCGCTTTCTGCGGCCGTTCCTCGCCGACTTCGACGCGGCGGTGTTCACGATGCCCGAGTTCGTGCCGCCCGACCTGCCCGTCGCCCGCGTGCGGTCGATCGCGCCGGCGATCGACCCCCTGAGCCCCAAGAACATCGACTTCTCCGCGCATACGGTCAATCAGATCCTCGACTGGATCGGCATCGACCTGCCCGGGCGGCTGGTCACGCAGGTCTCGCGCTTCGATCGCTGGAAGGACCCCTTCGGGGTGATCGCCGCCTACCGACTCGTGCGCGAGGAGGTGCCCGGCCTGCAGCTCGCTCTGGTCGGCTCGATGGCGCTCGACGACCCGGAGGCCTGGGAGCTCCACGGCCAGCTCACAGAGCACGCCGAGGAAGATCCCCTGATCCACATCTACACCAACCTCACAGGTGTGAGCAACGTCGAGGTAAACGCCTTCCAGCGCCTGTCCGACGTCATCGTGCAGAAGTCGATCCGCGAGGGCTTCGGCCTCGTGGTCTCGGAGTCGCTGTGGAAGGGCACGCCCGTGGTCGCCGGGCGCGCGGGCGGCATTCCGATGCAGATGCCCGAGGGCGTGGGCGGGGTGCTGGTCGACTCGGTCGAGCAGTGCGCCACCGCGATGCTCGAGCTGCTGAGCGACCGCGAGCTGGCCGAGACGCTCGGACAGAGCGGACACGCACATGTACGCCAGCACTTCCTGCTGCCCCGCCTGCTGATGCAGGAGCTCGAGCTGCTGGCGTCGCTTCCGTGAACTTCGGCATCCTCGTCGTGATCGTGCTCGCCGGCCTCGGCGGGCCGCTGCTGAGCCTCTCCGGCCGCCGGTTCGTTCCGGTCGTGATCGGCGAGATCCTCGCCGGCGTGCTCGTCGGGCGGACCGGGCTCGGCGTTGTGGACCCGGCGAACACGACCATCGCCGCCCTCGGCGCCGTGGGCTTCGCGATGCTCATGCTCACCGTCGGGATGCACCTGCCGCTGCGAGATCCGCGGCTCGCAGCATCGCTTCGCGGCGGCACGATGCTGGCCGTGATAGTGGGCGTGCTCGCCGTGCCCGCGGGGCTCGCCGCGGCAGCCCTGGCCGGCACCTCCCACGCCGCTATCTACGCCGTCGTGCTCGCGTCCGGCTCGGCAGCGGTGCTGCTGCCCGCATTCGAGGAGGCCGATGCCGGCGGGCCCGACGTGCTGGCGGTGATGGCACAGGTCACGATCGCCGACGTCGTGACGATCCTCTCCGTTCCGATCGTGCTTCAGCCACAGCGCATCGCCCACGCGGTGCTCGGCGGTGCGCTCGTGGCCATCGCCGTGCTCGCGCTGCTCGGCGCCGCCCGCCTTCTTGCCGGCCACGCCTGGGTGCACCACGTCCGCCAGCTCTCCAAGCAGCGCCATTGGGCGCTCGATCTACGCCTGTCGCTGCTGGTGCTGTTCCTGCTCGCCTGGATCGCCCAGAGGAGCGGCACGAGCGTTCTGATCGCGGGCTTCGGGGCCGGGGTGATGGTCGCGCTGATCGGGGGGCCGAAACGACTGTCCACCCAGATGCGTGGCATCGCCGACGGGTTCTTCGTGCCTCTGTACTTCGTGATCCTCGGCGCGCAACTCGACCTCAGCGGGCTGATCGACCATCCGTCGATGCTCGTGCTCACCGCAGCGCTTGCAGCGCTGAACGTCCTCATCCACCTCGCGGCGGTCATCGCCGCGCGCCGGCCGCTCGGCGCCGGGCTCGCCGCCACCGCGCAGCTCGGCGTGCCGGCCGCCGTCGTGTCGCTCGGTCTCAGCGAGGGTGTGCTCTCGAGCACCGTTGCCACCGCGATCGTCGCGGCCGCGCTCATCAGCCTGGGCGTCTGCACGGTCGGTGTCGAGCGGCTCGTCGGCCATCCAGACGAGGGCACTGCGGTGTCCGCGCTCGGGCCTAGCGCTCCAGCACACCCCTGACCTGCCGAGCGATCTCGAGATCCTCGCGAGCAGTCAGCACCAGCGTCCTGACGGGCGCTCCCCCGGCGGAGACGTCGGTGTCTGCGGCTGGCGCCCGGTTGCGCTCCGCATCGATCGAGACGCCCAGGAAGCCGAGCCGCTCAGCAGTCAGCCGGCGCACGGCGGCCGACCCCTCCCCCACCCCTCCGGTGAAAACGAGCGCATCCAGGCCGCCGAGCGCCGCGGCCATCGCCGCGATCCCGGCGCACAGCCTGTGCAGGTAGACCTCGAGCGCCAGCCGGGCGGAGCGATCGCCCGCGTCTGCGCGAGTGAGGACCTCGCGCATGTCGCCCGTCGCGCAAAGGCCGAGCAGCCCGGAGCTGTGCTCGAGCGCTTCGGCGAGCTCGTCCGCGGAGATTCCCTCCCGCTTCAGAAGCCACAGCAGCATTCCCGGGTCGACGCTCCCCGAGCGAGTGGCCATCACGAGACCCTCGAGCGGCGTGAACCCCATCGTGGTGTCGATCGAGCAGCCGTCCCTGATCGCGCACAGGGAGGCGCCGGCGCCCAGGTGGCAGCTCACGATCCTCGGCTGCCGTCCAGACCCGCCGTAGAGCTCCGCCGCGCGGCGGGCCACCCAGGCGTGCGAGAGCCCGTGGAAGCCGTAGCGGCGCAGGCCCCAGCGATCGCGGTAGCGCGCGGGCAGGGCGTATGTGGCGGCGGCGGCGGGGAGGGTCGCGTGAAACGCCGTGTCAAAGCAGGCCACCGCCGGCAGCTCCGGGAGCGCGGCGGTGACCGCGTCCAGGGCGGCCAGGGACTTGGGCTGGTGCAGGGGAGCCAGGTCCGTCAGCTCGCGAAGCGCCTTCTCGACGTCCGCGTCGATGCGCACGGCCGAGCGAAACCGCTCGCCGCCGTGCACGATCCGATGACCCACCGCCTGTGCCTCGCCGAGGGGGGAGGCGAGCGCCCGTTCGAGCGCTTCACTGTCGAGCGCTGCTCGGGGCGTGTCGAGCTCGTCCTCTGCCAGGATCCGGTCGGCACCATCCAGCAGCCGGAGCTTGAGGCTGCTCGAGCCCGCGTTGACCACCAGGACGCGCATGTGCGCCTATGCCCCGGCGCCGGGCTCGCCGTGCTCGCCCGGTGGGGGCGCCGGGGAGTGCTCGCCCGGCCAGGTCCAGTTGCGCAGCTCCGGCGGGTCGTCACCGTGCTCACGCGTGTAGGCGCGGTGGCGCAGCCGCTCATCGATCATGTGCTGGCGCAGGTGCGCGGCGCGCTCGAGCAGACCCGGAACCCGGTCGATGACGTCGATCACCAGATGAAACCGATCGAGATCGTTGAGCATGACCATGTCAAACGGCGTGGTGGTCGTGCCCTCCTCCTTGTAGCCGCGCACGTGAATGTTCGGATGGTTGGTGCGGCGGTAGGTCAGGCGGTGAATCAGCCACGGGTATCCGTGATAGGCGAAGATCACCGGGCGTCCGGTCGTGAACAGCGCGTCGAACTCCTCCTCTGGAAGACCGTGGGGATGCTCGCTGTCGGGCTCCAGGCGCATCAGGTCAACGACGTTCACCACCCTGACCTTCAGCTCGGGCAGCTCGCGTGCGAGGATCGCAGTGGCGGCGACGGTCTCGAGCGTCGGCACGTCACCAGCGCACGCGAGCACCACGTCGGGCTCTGAGCCTTCGTCGCTGCTCACCCAGTCCCACACCCCGATGCCGCGCGTACAATGGGCGACCGCCTGCTCCATGTCCAGGTAATCGAGCGCCGGCTGCTTGCCGGCGACGATCACGTTCACGTAGTCGCGGCTTTTGAGGCAGTGGTCGGCCACCGACAGCAGGCAGTTCGCGTCCGGGGGAAGGTAGATGCGGACGATCTCGGACTTCTTGTTGACCACATGGTCGATGAACCCGGGGTCCTGGTGGGAGAACCCGTTGTGGTCCTGGCGCCATACGTGCGAGGAGAGCAGGTAGTTCAGCGACGCGATCGGCCTGCGCCAAGGGATGTCGCGGGTCACCTTCAACCACTTGGCGTGCTGGTTGAACATCGAGTCCACGATGTGGATGAACGCCTCATAGCAGTTGAACAGCCCGTGGCGGCCGGTGAGCAGATAGCCCTCGAGCCAGCCCTGGCAGAGGTGCTCGGAAAGGACCTCCATGACGCGCCCGTCGACGGCCAGGTGATCGTCGGTCGCCAGCATCCGGGACTCCCAGGCGCGATCGGTGACCTCGAAGACCGCGCCCAGGCGGTTGGAAGCCGTCTCGTCGGGGCCCACCATGCGGAAGTTCTCGCGGTTGGCGTCCACCACGTCGCGCAGGAACCCGCCCAGCAAACGGGTGGCCTCGCTGGTGCTCGCGCCCGGTTGGGGGACCTCGACCGCGTAGTCGCGAAAGTCCGGGATCTCGAGCTCTCGCAGCAGCAGTCCGCCGTTGGCGTGAGGGTTGGCTCCCATGCGCCGCTCCCCGTCGGGCGCGAGCGCCGCCAGCTCCGGGCGCAGCGCGCCCCGCTCATCGAAGAGCTCCTCGGGCACGTATGAGCGCAGCCACGTCTCCAGCTGCACGAGGTGCTCCGGCTTGGAGTCCAGGTCGGCGAGCGGGACCTGGTGGGAGCGGAACGACCCCTCCGCCGGCAAGCCGTCGACCTCCTTGGGGCCGGTCCACCCCTTCGGTGTGCGCAGCACGATCATCGGCCATCGCGGCCGGCCGCGGTCACCGTCGAGTCGGGCCCTGTGCTGTATATCGGCGATCTCCTCGATGACCTCGTCGAGCACGGCGGCCATCTGCTGGTGCATCCTCTCAGGGTCAGACCCCTCCACGAAACGTGGCGCATGGCCATAGCCCTCGAGCAGCCGCCGCAGCTCGTCCTGCGGGATCCGCGCCAGCACGGTGGGGCTCGCGATCTTGTAGCCGTTCAGGTGCAGCACCGGCAGCACGGCGCCGTCGCGGAGCGGGTTCAGGAACTTATTCGAGTGCCAGCTCGCCGCCAGCGGTCCCGTTTCCGCCTCCCCGTCGCCCACGACGCAGCAGGCGAGCAGGCCCGGATTGTCGAACACGGCGCCGTAGGCGTGCGCGAGCGAGTATCCGAGCTCGCCGCCCTCGTGGATCGAGCCGGGCGTCTGAGGAGCGACGTGGCTGGGAATGCCACCGGGAAAGGAGAACTGGCGGAACAGCCGTTTCAGGCCCTCCTCGTCGCGGCCGACGTGCGGATAGACCTCGGAGTAGGTCCCCTCCAGATAGGTGTTGGCCACAAGGCCCGGCCCGCCGTGGCCCGGGCCGGTCACGTACAGGACGCTGAGATCGTGCGCCCTGATCACGCGGTTGAGGTGCGCATAGAGGAAGTTCAGCCCCGGGGTGGTCCCCCAGTGGCCCAGCAGCCGCGGCTTGACGTGCTCGATCCGCAGGGGCTCACGCAGCAGCGGGTTCTCGAGCAGGTAGATCTGCCCGACCGAGAGGTAGTTCGCCGCGCGCCAGTAGGCGTCAAGCAGGCGACGCTCCTCGTCCGACAGAGGGCCTTGCGGATCGCTCACGTTGACAGCATCGTACGCTTGGCCTGTGGATGAACGGGCCGACCGCGCGGCTGCGCGCGAGCTGACCTTCGACGAGGAGCTGCTGCTCTGGCTCGGCGGCGAGCCCGCGGCGGTGCGCGAAGCCGACGCCGAGCGCATCCGCGACATAGCCGCCGAGTTCGCCCGCGGCTTTGACGCGCTCGCCCATCTGGGACCCGCGGTGACGGTGTTCGGGTCCGCACGCACGCCGGACTGGCATCCCCACTACGAGCTCGTGCGGGAGGTCGGAGCATGCCTCGGCCGGGCGGGCTACGCGATCATCACCGGCGGTGGACCCGGTCTGATGGAGGCCGCCAACCGCGGCGCGCAGGATGTCGGTGCGCTGTCGATCGGCTGCAACATCGAGCTGCCCCGCGAGCAGGCGTTGAACAGCTATCTGGACATCGGGCTTCGCTTCCGCCACTTCTTCGCCCGCAAGGTGATGTTCGTCCGGTACGCGAGCGCCTTCGTCATCGCCCCCGGCGGCTATGGGACGCTCGATGAGCTGTTCGAGGCCCTGACGTTGATCCAGACCGCGACCATCCGCAACTTCCCGGTGATCCTGCTGGGCGGCGAGGAGGAGTGGGATGGCCTCCTGGGCTGGCTGAAGGGGACGGCGCTCGCAGAGCGGCACATCGAGCCTGACGATCTCGCGGTGCTCCACCTGGTCAAGAACCCGCCGCAGGCGTGCGAGATCGTCGAGGGGGCCCGCCGGCGCCAGCGCGAGCACGGCCACCTGCAGAGACGACGCGGCGCGGCATCGCCGCCGCCCTGATCGAGCACCCGCACGCCGCGTTCCCGGCTCCGTGATCTCTACGGATGGCGACCGTGGCAGGCCCCGATGACCGATGCGCTCGCGGCTGCGATGGTGAGGGGTAGATGCCTGGCCGCAGCTTCCGTATCGCACGTATCGCCGGGATCCCCGTAGGGGTGAGCCCATTGTGGCTGGTGATCGTCGTGTTCTTCACCTGGACCCTCGGGGCCTACTACTTCCCCGAAGACATCCACGGCATCAACCCCGTCGCCTCCTACGCACTCGGCCTGGCGAGCGTGCTTCTGCTGTTCGCGAGCCTCCTCGCGCACGAGTTCGGTCACGCGCTCGTCGCCCGCCGGCACGGGATCGAAGTGGAGGAGATCGACCTGTGGCTGCTCGGCGGCGTCTCGCGGATGCGGGGCGAGGCCCACGACCCATCCGATGAGCTCCACTACGCACTGGCGGGCCCAGCCGTCACGGCGGCGGTCGCCGCCTGCTTCGGCGTGCTGCTGGCGCTGCTGCCGGCCTCGGCGCCGAAGGTCGTCCGGGCGCTGGTCGAATACCAGGTGCTCGCCAACGGGCTGATCCTCATCTTCAACCTGCTGCCCGCGTTCCCGCTCGACGGCGGCCGGGTGCTGCGCTCGCTGCTGTGGCGGCGCAGCGGCGACATTCGCTCCTCGACCGAGACGGCGGCCAGCATCGGCCGCGGATTCGGCTACCTGATGATCTTCCTCGGCGCACTCGAGTTCCTGAACGGCGGGCCGGCGGGTCTGTGGTTCGCGCTGATCGGCTTCTTCATCGTTATGGCCGCCGGCGCCCAGGCGATGGGCGCTCAGGTGCAGGCGGCGCTCTCGGGCGTCCACGCCGCCGACCTGATGTCGGCACCGGTGGTGAGCATCCCGGAGCGGACATTCGCGGCGCAGGCCGGCACCGACTACTTCCTGCCCTACCGCTACACGTCGTTTCCCGTCGTGGACGAGCAGGGCCGGACGGTCGGACTGCTCGGCGTCGACCAGATCGAGAGGCTGCCCCGCGGGGAGCTGGCGGCTCGTCGGGTCGCCGATATCGCCGACCGCGACCCGGAGCTGATGGTCAGCGGCGAGGAGGACGTTGCGCGCCTGATCGAGCGCCCGGCCTTCGCGCGGACCGGGCGAGCGGTGGTCGTCGATGGGTCCGGCCGGCCGCTGGGCCTCGTCTCGATCACCGACGTGCAGCGGGCGCTGCGGGCCGCCCGACTCACCGACCGCGCGGGCGGTACGGGCGCCCGTACCCTCGCCGGCCGTTGAGCTGCGCCCGGCGCCGCACGGGGCCCACGCCGGTGGCGATGGGAGTGGCCGTGCCGGCGCCGCCCGGCTGCGGCATTTCCCGGCCCCACCCCACGGGGAGGCTACGGATTCCCCGGCCAGACCATAGGCTTAGCCTTCAGGCCATGGCCAGAACCCAGACAACCACGTCAAAAGGAAAAGCGACGGCGACAGCCGTCAAGGGCAAGCGGGCGAGCTCGCAGAGTGTGTTCCCGAACATCCTCTGTGCCGTCGACGGCACACGCTCCGGCCTGGCCGCGGTCAGGATGGCCGCCAACCTGGCGACCCCCGACGGGCATCTGACGCTTCTGACCGTGACCGCCGAGGGGACCTCGGGGGGTATCAACACCGCGGCGGCGATCAGCCCAAGCCGGGTCGAGGGGGTGCTTCGCCGAGCGAAGCGCATCGCCGACGAGGTCGGCGTGGAGTCGAGCGGGGAGGTCAGCCACGAGGGCCCCGCCGTCAAGGTACTCATGCAGCGCGCGCGCGATCACGACCTGCTCTCGATCGGTGCGCCGCCCACATCGTGGCTTGGCGGGATGCTCGTCGGGGGCGTGGCCGCGACGGCCCTGAGCCAGTTCACGACGCCGATGCTGCTCGTCCGCCGGACGTTCACCGGAACCCTGAAGGGCCGCCAGATCCTGGTCGCGAGCGACGGCGAGAAGGGCTCGGATCAGATCGTCAAGCTGGCCGGGAGGCTGGGACTCAGCCAGGGCGCACCGGTTACCCTGGTAAACGCCCTCGTTGGCGAGTCCAAGATGAATCCCCGCGCCATCCAGGCGCAGGCCCGCATCCTGGAGCGCATGCTGCCCGGCGAGAGCGAGGTTCTCATCGAGCCCGGCAAGCCCTGGAACGTGATCATCGACGCCGCCAAGAGCAAGAAGGCCGCGATCGTGGTTATGGGCAGTCGGCGTCTCAGCGGCCTGCGAGCACTGGGAAGCGTGAGTCGCCGCGTGGCCCATGACGCCCCCTGCTCGGTGCTGCTGTTGCCACCGGATACCAAGAAGTAGGCCTGCCGCGGCGCTCGCGCGCCGAGGTCCTCGCCATCTACAGTGGTGTCGATCCCTGACAAGGAGAACGAAGATGTTCCAGAACGTGCTCGTGGGAGTGGATGGCAGGCCCAACGGCCGCGATGCCATCGCGCTTGCACGCAACCTCATCGGCGACCACGGCAAGCTGACGCTCGCGCACGTGCACGGCGGTGAGCTGCGCCCGACCCGCGCCGCCACCAAGGGCGTCCGGGAGGAGCGCGGAGCCTCCGAGCAGCTGCTCGAGACAGAGCGCACTGCAGCCGATGTCAGCGCAGAGCTCATCAGCGTCGCCGCGGCCAGCCCCGGTCGTGGCCTGCACCTGCAGGCCGAGGCGCAGGGCGCCGACCTGATCGTTGTCGGCTCCTCAAGCCATGGCGCCCTCGGACGGGTGATGCTCGGCGACGACACGCGCGCGGCGCTCAACGGCGCCCCCTGCGCCGTGGCCGTCGCCGCCACCGGTTACGCCGAGCATCCCATGCCCTTCGCCAAGGTCGGCGTCGCCTACAACGGTTCTCCGGAGAGCGAGGCGGCGCTGACGGTGGCGAGGCAGCTTGCGGAGCCGACCAGGGCAACCGTTCACGCCATGGAAGTCATCCCCATACAGACATATGCCTACACCGGGCTCGTGCCTCCCAACATAGGAGAGAGCATCGACGCGGTCCTTCGCGAAGCGGATGACCGGATGAAACAGCTGCCCGGAGTCGAGGGCGAGGCCATCTACGGGCTCAGCGGCGAGGAGCTCGCCGCCTTCGGCGACCAGGTGGACATCCTCGTGGTCGGCTCCCGCGGTTACGGCCCCATGAAGCGCCTGATGGTCGGCTCCACCTCCGACTACCTCGAGCGCCACGCACGTTGCTCGCTGGTCGTGCTGCCCCGTCCTGCCGCCGGCGCACCGGCCGACGAGGGCGCCGCCGACGAGCAGGCGACCGAAAGCCCCGCCACCACCACGACCGGATGAGCGCCTGGCGGCTGCACAGCTCGATGCCCGGCGGGCCGGTGCGGCGAGGATCCGGGTGCGCCCGAAACTGCGTCCGTAGTTTGCCGCAGGCGACCGGCCGCCGAAGGCGCTACCTTCACACGTGATGGCCGATCAGCAGGCGAACCCGCTCGAGGGCGCCCCCACCGAGGGGGTCGTCTCCCCGGAGACGATCCGGATCGTTCTGGCCGACGATCACGCGGTGGTGCGCAGCGGCCTGCGACTGCTGCTCGACAACGAGCCCGACTTCGAGGTGGTCGCGGAGGCGAGCGATGTGGCGGGTGCCAGCCGCTACGTTCGCGGTCACCATCCGGCGGTGCTCGTGCTCGACCTGAACATGCCGGGCGGCTCGAGCCTCGAGGCGATTCCGGCCATTCGCAAGGAGTCCCCGGACACGCAGATCGTGGTGCTGACGATGCAGCAGGAGCCGGCCTTCGCGCGCCAGGCCCTCGGCTCGGGCGCGCTCGGCTACGTGCTCAAGGAGGCCGCCGACGATGAGCTCGTGGAGGCCGTGCGCCGCGCTGCGGCGGGGCAGAGCTTCCTGAACCCGAGGCTGGGTGCGCGCCTTGCCTCAGAGCCCATGCCCGGACCGCCCGACGACCTCTCAGAGCGGGAGGTGGACGTGCTGCGGCTGATCGCGCTCGGCCACACCAACGCCGAGATAGCCGAACAGCTCTATCTCAGTGTGAGGACGGTCGAGACCCACCGCTCGCACATCCAGCAGAAGCTGCGGCTCTCCACGCGCGCCGAGCTCGTGGGCTACGCCCTCGAGCGCGGGCTGATCGACACCGGCGGCGAACACAGCTGACCGCCGCGGCGCGCGGGCGCCGCGGCGGCGCTGAGACCCCGACGGTCCTGGCGGGCAGCGACCGTTCCGGCCCGGCGGCAAGGGCCCTACAGCGAGCGGTAGTGCTCTTTCCAGATCACCTTGTAGAGCGGGATCCAGCGGGGGATCCTGTTGATGCCGGGGATGAAGGGGATGCAGATGAACGCGATGCTCAGAACGCCCATTATGAGCAGCACCTGGATGTCGGCGTTCGGGGAGCTCTTCATCGGTTCGATCTGGTACCAGAGGGCATACAGCCACAGCCAGGGCTGACCCGGGTAGCTGCCGGTCTCGTTCATCAACCCCCACTGGTCGCCGAGCAGGTGCTGCTGTTCGGCGCGTTCGGCCAGCAGCCCGCCGTCTGCCATGAACAAGAGCGGCTTGGTGTAGTCGGTCTGGAAGAACTGCCGGCTGGTGACCAGCCCTCCTTCCAGGCCGCCGCTCTGGGCGAGCCCCTGAAGGCTCGCCATCATCGTCGGCACCGGGCCGGTGCCGCTGGCCGTGACCGTGACCGTTCCGGCCTGTTCGTTGACCGTCACGGTCTTCGGCGGCGTCTTCTTTTCTTCAACGGCCGTGGCATATTCTTCGAGCGGCTTGGCGTAGGCTTCCGACCATTCCTTTTTCTGCTTTTCCGGCGCGGCCTTGTATTCGGCCACGGCGTGCTGCAGTTCGGGGTCGTTGGGAACGGTTTCCAGCGGTTTGATCACGTAGTCGTCGGCCGTATTGATCGGATGGCTGACGCCGAGCCACCGCTGAGGGTGCAGGAACAGGAAGTGCTGCACGCTACCCGAGCTGTGGTTGTAGGGGGGGCCGTATTCGGCCGTGTCGCTCGTTTCGTTGAGCTCCTTGGCCGCCGTGGTGGCGAAGTCGGCCGGCAGGCTGCGCGACCACTGTGCGATCGTGCTCGGCTTGTCGTCGGGCGAGGAGAGCAGGACGGTGAGCAGCACCGCCAGCAGCGTGATGACGCCGACCGCGATGCACAGCTCTTTGACCAGGTCATAAGGCGCGTAGCGGCCCTTCCACGGCTGGGTCTTGCGGTCCTCGGTGCGCCACCAGCTCATGCCTGACCCCCCGTCGAGGCTTTGGGGGAGCCATCCGCATCGGGACCGCCGGCCCGGGCCGCCGCCAGCTTCTCTTCGAGCTCAAACGGCGGCACGACGCCGTTGCGGCGCACCAGCAGGACGTGCACGCTGACGAGCAGCACAACCGCTATCGGCAGCAGGAGGATGTGGTAGCTGTACATCTGGCCGAAGTTGGTCAGGTTGAAGAACGACCCCACGCCCACCGAGTTCATCGCGTCCTTGGCCTGGGTGGAGATCCACTGTGCGTCGAAGTTCTGCTGGGAGACGTAGCCGGTGAGCGCGCAGGGCACGGCCACCAGGAAGACGATCGCGCCGGTGACCCACACGCGCCCGCGGCCTCCGCGCCAGGCCGCCATCCAGTACTTCCCCCACAGGTGGACGACCATCGCGAAGAAGAACAGCTCCACGCTCCACATGTGGATGCTGTTGAAGAAGTGCCCGACGCCGGTCTCGTGCCACCAGGCCGGCCCCTTCAGGGCGATGACGCAGCCGGAGCCGATGATCACGATCAGCGAGGCGATGCTCGCCACCCCGAACACGTAGATCCAGGAGGCGACGTAGGTGGGCTGGCCGTCCGGCAGGAGTCTCTCGGGCGGCAGCGCCTCGACGCCTTTTTCGCGGACTTTGACCGTCCAGGACTTCGACGGGGTACTCGGCGGGGTCACCGGGGCGGCGCTCACGAGGGACCTCCGCCGCGGCGAGCGGCTTCGCGCCCCGCCCGGCCGGGGAACGGCAGCAGGATCGCGAGGAAGAAGGCGACGAGCATCAGGCCGATAACGACGACGTTCGCCACCGACAGGTGGATGAAGTGCCAGTCCACCGTGTGAGCGGGGTGGTTCAGGTTGAAGACCGCTCCCAGCACTGCTGTACTCGTCAAGCTCAACTTCGGCCCCCCGTGATCGTCTTGGACACCATGTCGGCGGGCAGTCTATGGTCCGGAGCGGACCGACTGCATCCGTAATTTCCGGCAAACGAGCAATTGCCCCGACCCGGGCCTCAAATCGTCCCGGGGATCCTCAGATCGTCTCGGTGATCCTCAGATCGTCTCAGGGATCATTTCGATCGCCCCGCAGGGGCACTCCTCCACGCAGATGCCGCAGCCCTTGCAGTAGTCGAGATCGAATGCGTAGCCGTCGCCGTCGGTCGACCTTCATCACGGCGTTGTCGGGACAGACGCCGTAGCAGTTGTCGCACCCGAAGCAGTTGCCGCAGGACAGGCAGCGGCGGGCCTCGAACAGCGCGTTGTCCTCGTCCAGACCCGCGGTCGACCTCGTCGAAGCTCGACTGGCGGCGGACCGCGTCGAGCTGCGGCGCGACGGTCTTGGGCGCGTCGGCGTAGTACCAGGCGTTGAGCCTCTCGAAGCTCGCGAGCTCGCGGCTCGGGCGCGTGCTCGAACGTCGACGCCGCGCAGCCAGGCGTCGATGTTGCGCGCGGCCTGCTTGCCGTGGCCGACGCCCACGGTGACCGTGCGCTCGGCGGGCACCATGTCGCCGCCGGCGAAGATGCCCGGGTGGCCGGTCATCATGCGCTCGTCGACCTGCACGACGCCATCCTCGATCTCGAGGCCGGGCACGCCGTCGAGCAGCGAGAGGTCGGCTTCCTGACCGAGGGCGAGCACGAGCGAGTCCGCCTCGAGCTCCTCGATCTCGCCGGTCGGCTGCGGGAAGCCGGTCTCGTCGAGCTCCATCTTCTCGAGCACGAGCTTGCCCTCGCTCGGCCTGCTTGATCGTCGAGAGCCACCTCATCATCACGCCCTCTTCGAGCGCCTCCTCGACCTCGAAGTCGTGGGCCGGCATCCGCTCGCGCGTGCGGCGGTAGACGACGATCGGCCTCGCTCGGCGCCGAGTCGCTTCGCGGTGCGCGCGGCATCGATGCGCGGTGTTGCCGCCGCCGTAGACGACGACGCGCCGGCCGAGCAGCGGGCGCTCCTCGCCCTCCATGCTGCGCAGCAGCGCGACGGCGTCGAGGATGTGCGCCGCCTCGCCGGCGGGGATGTAGGCGCGCTTGCCGATGTGCGCGCCCACGGCGAGGAACGCGGCGTCGAAGCGCCGTCGCGCATCGCCTCGAGGATGTTCGTGACCTTGGCTGTTCAGCTCGAGCGTCACGCCGAGGTCGAGGATGCGCTGCACCTCGGCGTCGAGGACGTCGCGCGGCAGGCGGTAGCGCGGGGATGCCGAAGCGCATCATGCCGCCGGCCATCGGGCCGGCCTCGCGGATCGTGACCGCGTGCCCGCGCCGCGCCAGGTGGTAGGCGGCGGACAGGCCGGACGGGCCCGCGCCGACGACGAGCACGCGCTTGCCGGTCGGCTCGGCGGTCGACCGAAGCCGCCAGCCGCGCCGCGATCGCCTCGTCGCCGAGGAAGCGCTCGACGGCGTTGATGCCGACGGCTCTCGTCGAGCTGGGCGCGGTTGCAGGCGGTCTCGCAGGGGTGGTAGCAGACGCGCCCCATGACCGCGGGCAGCGGGTTGTCCTGCGACGAGCTCGCGCCAGGCGCGCCTCGTAGTCGCCGGACTCGGCGTGGTAGAGCCAGCTGCTGGATGTTCTCGCCGGCCGGGCAGGCGTGGTTGCACGGCGGCAGGCGGTCGACGTACACGCGGGCGCTCGTCGCGCCAGGAGCCGGTCTGGTTCGCCAGGCTCGAGCCGACGTCCAGCGTGATCGCGAAGGGCTTGTCCATCAGCGGCGCCCGTCGCTGTGCGCCGGCGCGTCCTCGGGCTCGCGAGCAGGCCGAAGCGGCGGATGTTGCGGTCCGCGCCCGCCTGGATGCGGGCGATCGACCTCGGTCCGCGGCTCGGGCTCGAACAGGTGCGCGAAGCGCCTCTGCGGGCGCAGGTAGTCCTCGACGGGCACCTGGCGGCGGATCTTCGAGACGCCGCTCACCTCGCCGTCGCGCGCCTCGAACACCGGGAAGATGCCCGTCTCCTTCGCCAGCCGCGCGATCCGGATCGTGTCCTTCGAGGCGCGATCCCCAGCCGAGCGGGCAGGGGACGAAGACGTGCAGGTAGCGCGCGCCGCGGATCTCCATCGCGGTCTGGACCTTGGCCTCGAGGTCGCGCAGCTCGGCGACCGTGGCGGTCGCGACGTAGGGGATCTCGTGCGCCATCGCGATCAGCGGCACGCTCTTGCCCTGGCCGAACACGTTCCCGGGTTCCGGGCCGACGGCCTGCGTCGTGGCGGTGCGCGCGGCGGGCGGCGTCGCGCCGGAGCGCTGCACGCCGGTGTTCATGTAGGCCTCGTTGTCGTAGCAGATGTAGAGCACGTCGTCGTTGCGCTCGAACATCCCCGACAGGCACGCCGAAGCCGATGTCGACGGTGCCGCCGTCGCCGCCCTGGCCGACGACGCGCACGTCCTCGCGGCCCTTGGCCCTCAGCGCCGCGGCGATGCCGGTCGCGACGGCCGGCGCGTTGCCGAACAGCGAGTGGATCCACGGGATCCGCCACGAGGTCTCCGGGTAGGGCGTCGAGAAGACCTCGAGGCAGCCGGTGGCGTTGGCGGCGATCAGCTGCCGTTGGTGGCGCGCATCGCCGCGTCGAGCGCGTAGCGCGCGCCGAGCGCCTCGCCGCAGCCCTGGCAGGCGCGGTGGCCGCAGGTGATCGAGTTCGTCCGCTGCTCGTCCGACTGCACGGAGCGCTGCTCGGGATCGAGCAGGCGGTTGCCGACCGCGAAGCTGCCCGTCTGGTAGAAGCGGATCGGCTGGCGCCTTCATGCTCGCGCGTCACCTCATACCGGTCCAGCCGCCGACGGTGCCGATGTCGCGCAGGATGTTCTCGGCGTGCGGGCCGGAGGCGCCGCGATGGCGCCGATCGCGCTCGAGCTCGCGGTTCGACGACGTCCCAATCGCAGGTCCAGGAACGTCAACGGCTCGAGCGCGGTCGGCCGACCGCGTCGGCGAACAGCTCGCGCAGCGAGGCCTTGGTGATCGGCCGGCCGCCGAGCCCGGCGATCACCGTGTAGCCGTGCAGCTCGATGCCCGGCGAGCGCCATGCGGACGTTCGCCGAGACGATGCCGCCGATGCCGACGGCGAGCGCCTTCTCGAGCACGACCACGCGCTTCGCGCTGACCGAGCGCCGCGCGCACCTCCGCGAGCGGGAACGGCCGGAACGACGTGATCGCCGACGACGCCGATCTTCACGCCCTGCTCGCGCAGCTCGTCGACCGCGTCCTTGATCGTCCCGAGCACCGAGCCGAGCGCGACGACGATCGTCTCCGCGTCCTCGCGCGCGGTAGCGGTCGATGAGCCCGCCGGAGTCGCGCCCGAACGCTCGCTCGAACTCTGCGGCGATCTGCGGGATCAGCTCGAGCGCCTGCATCTGCTTGGCGTGCGCGAGGTAGCGCACCTCCGTGAACGCCTCCGGGCCCGACCATCGCGCCGATCGAGATCGGCTCGTCGGGGTCGAGCACCTGGCGCGGCTCGAAACGGCGGCAGGAACGCGTCGACCTGCTCCTGCGTCGGGGATGTCGACGCGCTCGACGGCGTGGGTGAGGATGAAGCCGTCCATGCAGACCATCACCGGGGTCGAGAGCTCCTCGGCCAGCCGGAACGCCTGGATGTGCAGGTCGAGCGCCTCCTGGTTGGTCTCCGCGTACAGCTGGATCCAGCCCGAGTCGCGCAGGGACATCGAGTCGCTGTGGTCGTTCCAGATGTTGATCGGCGCGCCGATCGCGCGGTTGGCGACGGTCATCACGATCGGCAGCCCGAGCCCGGAGGCGTTGTAGAGCGCCTCGGCCATGTACAGCAGGCCCTGGCTCGCGGTCGCCGTGTAGGCGCGCGCGCCCGTCGCCGAGGCGCCGATCGACACCGACATCGCGGCGAACTCGGACTCGACGTTGATGAACTCGCACGGCGCGAGCTCGCCGCTCTTGACGAGCTGCGAGAGCTTCTCGACGATGTGCGTCTGGGGCGAGATCGGGTAGGCGCAGATGACCTCCGGCCGGCAGAGCGCGACCGCCTCGGCCACGGCCCGCGAGCCCTCAATCTGACGCAGCACCGCTCAGCTCCCGCCGCTCATCCTCAACCCACGCGCACGCGGCCTGCGCCGCCGCCACGTTGCCCTCGCCGACGGCCCCCTTGAAGCGCTCGCGGATCGCGCTCGCGACCGCGTCGAGCGAGATCACCCCGGTCAGCGCCGCGAAGCCGCCGAGCAGCGCGGCGTTCGCGAGCGGCCGGCCCGGTGTGCTCGCGCGCCAGGTCGGAGGCGGGCACCGTGAGCAGCCGCTCGTGGCGGAAGTCCTTCACGAACTCGCCGAGGCCGAGCTCGTCGAAGCTCTTTGCGGTGTTGATCAGGATGAACCCGTCCGGCTTCAGGCCGCCGAACACGTCCACCTGGTGGAGCAGCGTCGGATCCTGGATGATCAGCGCGTCCGGCTCCATGACGGGCTCGCGCAGGCGGATCTCGTGATCGTCGATCCGGCAGAACGCCACGACCGGCGCGCCCGTGCGCTCCGAGCCGAAGCTCGGGAACGCCTGCGCGTAGCGGCCCTCGTCGAACGCCGCCAGCGAGAGCATCTCCGCCGCGGTCACGACGCCCTGGCCGCCGCGACCGTGGATGCGCACCTGGAACATCACTTACGCCGGCCCGCGCGAGAGCGCTGCCTGCCCGACTCGCCAGCGGCGCGCGCGGCGTCGAGCAACACGCGCTGCTCGGCCGCCGCCACCAGCGCCCGCGTCCGGTCGACCACGTCGACGCTGACCGAGATCGCGTCGATCCCGGCGCGCACCAACAGCTCGGCGTACTCGGGGTGGACCGAGGGAGCCTGGCCGCAGATCGAGCGTGCGCAACCCGAGCTCGCGGGCGCGGGGAATGAGCTCGCGCAGGTAGGCGGTCACCGCCGGGTCGCGCTCGTCGAAGGTCTCGGCCAGCACCTCGTTGTCGCGGTCCGCGCCGAGCAGCAGCTGCGTGAGGTCGTTGGAGCCGATCGAGATGCCGGTCACGCCGAGCGCGGCGTACTCGCTTGAGGTTGAACAGCACCGATGGCACCTCGGCCATCACCCACAGCTCGAAGCCGGGCCGATCGAGCAGGCCCGACTCGGCGATCAGCTCGCGGCAGCGGCGCAGCTCGCGCGTGCTGCGCACGAACGGCAGCATCACGTGCAGGTTGTGCTGCCCTCGTCCCACACCCGGCGCAGGGCCTCCATCTCGAGCGCGAAGCATGTCGGGCTCGCGCGTGTAGCGCAAGGCCCCGCGGTAGCCGATCATCGGGTTGGCCTCGTGCGGCTCGAAGCGCTCGCCGCCGCGCAGCCCGGAGAACTCGTTGGTGCGGAAGTCGATCGTGCGATAGGTGACCGGCCGCGGCGCGAAGCCCGGCCGCGAACGTGGTCAGCCCCTCGGCCATCCGCGTCGACGAAGTCCTCGCCGCGCCCCTCCTCGAGCAGCGTCCGCGGGATGATCGCCCGGCCAGCGCCTCGAGCACCATCATCTCGGCGCGCAGCAGCCCGACGCCGTCGACGGGCAGGTCCTTGACGCGCTCCACCTGCGAGGGCTCGGACAGGTTCACGAGGATCTGCGTCGCGGTCACCGCGGACGCGGCCGCCGAGCGCGCCTCTCGCCGCGCCCGCGGGCTGCGCTCGCCGGAGGATGCCTGCGCCGGCTCGCTCGCACGGGCGCCCTCGAGCACGACGCCGCGGGTGGCGTCGACGGTGATGATCTCCCCGTCGCGCAGCTGACGCGTCGCTTCTCCGGTCCCGACCACGCACGGGATGCCCAGCTCGCGCGAGACGATCGCCGCGTGGCAGGTCATGCCGCCGGAGTCGGTGACGATCGCCGCCGCGCGACGCATCAGCGGCAGCCAGTCCGGGGAGGTCATGTGCGTGACCAGCACGTCGCCGTCGTTCAGGCTCGCGGCGTCGGCGAGCGAGGTGAGCACCCGCGCCGCGCCGCTGGCGCTGCCGGGCGCCCCGCCCAGCCCGCGCAGCAGCAGGGCCTGCGGCTCGTGAGGGCTCGGCTGCCGCGGCGCTCGCGGGGGCCTCGTCGTGGAGCGTGGTGATCGGGCGGCTCTGCAGCATCCACAGCGCGCCGTCGGGGTCGAACGCCCACTCGGTGTCCTGCGGAGAGCCGTAGTGCTCCTCGATGCGCCGGCCGAGCTCGGCCACCGCCACGACCTCCTCGTCGGTGAGGACCGGCCGCAGGGCCTCCTCCTCGGAGAGCGCTGCGCTGCTGGGTACCGCCGTCGGGGGCGTACTCGATGACCAGCTCCTTGTGATGGACCTCGCGGCGGCGGATCGCGAGCGTGGCCTTCTCCACCACGTAGCGATCGGGCGAGACCGAGCCCGAGACGACCGCCTCGCCCAGGCCGAAGGAGCCCTCGATGACCAGCTCTCCACGCTCGCCGGTGGCGGGGTTGACGGTGAACATCACGCCGGCGCGGGTTGAGTCGAGCTGGCGCTGCACGACGACGGCGATGTCCATGTCGGCCTGCCCAAAGCCGTTCAGGCCCCGGTAGTAGATGGTGCGCGCGCCGAACAGCGAACGCCAGCAGCGGCGCACGGCGTCGATCGACCGCGTCGGCGCCGCGGATGTTCAGGAAGGTCTCGTTCATCCCCGCAAAGGAGGTCTCGGCGGTGTCCTCCGCGGTTGCCGAGGAGCGCACAGCCACCGGCGCCTGAGGGTCCTTGCCGACCAGCTGCTCGTAGGCCGAGCGGATCTCCTGCTGCCAGCGGCTCGGGTATCGGCGTTGCGTCGAACAGCTCGCGTGCCGCGGTGCTCGCCGCCTGGAGCGCGGCGGTGTCCTCCACGTTGACACCGTCGAGCAGCTCGGCCAGCCGCTCGCGCAGCCCCGTCTGCGGCGCAGAACGCGGCGTATGCGGGGGCGCCGACGACGAAGCCGGCGGGCACGGGCAGCCCGGCCGAGGTCAGCTCGCCCAGGTTCGCGCCCTTGCCGCCGGCGTAGGCGACGTCATCGCGTCCCAGACGCGCGAACGGCCGTATCGGCTCGACGATCGACTGGGCCTCCGCCTCGGTGGAAATGCTCATCACTCCCCTTCCGCTGGGTTACGCTTATGAATAGCACTCAACCGGTCGCGCCGGGGATCGTCCACCGCACTCCCCACTGAAAGCACTCCGTAGTTCCTACCGCATACGCACCGGCTCCTCACCGACGAGACGGGCGGGCGGCGCCCGGTAGTGTCTGCCGTCTTGCGCCTCACCCCGACCAATCAGCTTGGGCGGCCTCTCGGCTCCAGGCCATCGAGGCATGGCGGCCATTCTCTGCCTCACGGGGCCCTCGCGCTCGCGGCCGCCGTCGCGCTCGTAACAGGCCTCGCGCTCGCGAGCGGGAGCGGGGGAAGCGCCGGAGCGAGCGAGACCCACTCCGGAGCGCGCCCGGCGATGGATGCCTTGAGCAGCCCGGCCCCCGCGGCCCCCGCGCCGAGCACCGGGCACGTGCGCTATCGGCCCGTGGGGTGCATACGGCGCGGACCCGCGGTCGCCTACCGGAACGGACCCCTGCGCAAGGTGGTCGCACTCAGCTTTGACGACGGCCCTTACGCGCTCACCCCGCGCTTCGTGAAGATGCTCGGCGCAAACCGCGCCGTGGCGACGTTCTTCATGATCGGAGACCAGGTGACCGCCGGCTTTCAGAGCACCCTGCATGCCGAGCTGCGCGAAGGCGATGCGCTCGGCGATCACACCTGGAGTCACCCGGACCTGCTGGTCGCCGGCGACGTCCGCGGCCAGCTGAGCGAGGCGCTGCGGAGATCCGCGGGCTGAGCGGCTACACGCCATGCGTCTTCCGCCCGCCCTATGGCGACTACGACGCCTCGGTCGTGCAGACGGCGAGGTCGCTCGGCCTTGCGACGATCCTGTGGAATGTGGACCCCTCGGACTACACGCTCCCCGGAATGAGCGCGATCGTGCGGCGGGTGCTCGAACAGGTCAGGCCGGGATCGATCATCCTCTCCCACGACGGCGGAGGCCCCCGGGCGCAGACGCTCGCCGCCTACCCGCTGATCATCCGGGCGCTGCGCGCCCGCGGCTACCGCTTCGAGACGGTGCCCGAGCTGCTGGGCTTTCACACGATCTACAGGCGCTGCGTGCGCGACTGCGAAGACGCGGCGATCGCCGGACAGCCGCCCCCCGGGTCGATCATCGAAGCCGGCTCCGCCCCGCCACGAGCCGAAACGGGGCCCGCCTCGCAGCGAATACCGTGACGGTCGGTACGGTTGATCCATGGCGCCTCGTACGCGCATACTCGCCTTCGGCGCAGCGGCCGCGCTGTTCATCGCGGGCGCCGCGTGTGCCGCGCTCGTCGGCGGAATCACCGGCGAAGTACTCACGATCACGCTGATGTCGGCCGGGCTGGCCGGAGCCCTGCTGCTGGTATTCCTCGAAATCGGGCTTGGTGAAGAACGCGACCTCGCGAGCGATGAACAGCGCAGGCGCAAGCGTGAGAGGCTTGCCCTCGGCGGCCGTCAACGATCACGGCTGCGCCGCCGGCCGCGGCGCCCGGGCTGAACGCCGATGCTCAAATCCATCGGCGCCGCCGTGCAATGGCACGCGGTGTAATGGCATAGGGTTGAGGGCTGTGAGGAGCAAGCGGGTGTTTGTGGTCTCTCTCACGTGCGCCATCGTGGGATCCGCGCCCGCGTCAGCCGCCGCGGCGATACCCCCCGGCTCGCTGGTCGCGCGCCCCGCCGATTTGCCGGGCTTCGCGACGGCCTCGACCAAGGTCCGCTCGGCCACATCTCCGTCGCGCTACGCCAGCGTCGTGCTGGGCGAGCGTCCGAGCCAAGCCCGATCGGAAGCCGTGAGGCTCAAGCGGAAAGGCTTTCGGGAGGGTGTGCAGGAGCTGTTGAGCGGTCCGCAGGGCGAAGCGCTCTCCTTTGCGCTCGTCCTCGGCTCGGCCCGAATCGCAGAGCAGGAATTCCAGAACAGCAGGCGCGCGGACCTCAAGGGGCAGGGCGGAGCGATGGTCGACCGGTTCGCCGTTCCGGCGATCCCGGGATCACTCGGCTTCAGCGCAGCCGAAGCCGGGCACTCGTTCGCGGCCGCGAACGTGCTGTTCGCCACCGGTCGTTGCTTCTTCGTGGTGGGCGACTCACTCGGCAGCGCGACCCGTGAACAGGCGGCCTCCGCTCCACTGGCGGGTGCGACCGCGCTGTATCGGCGCGTCCGGGGCCTGTGCGCGGACGGATGAGCGGTCGTCTGAGGAGTCGACCGCCTCGGAGGTCTCGTGGCGAGCATCGTCAGCGGGGCGGCCCCGCGCCAACCACCTCGCCCAGCCAGCGGCCGAAAAGCCTGCGTGCCAAAGCGATCGCGCCCGATGAGGCTCGATCCAGCTGCCCGAGCAGCACCGAGCTCGCGTCCGCTCCCATGACCTGCTCGAGGCTGTCGGCGTAGGCGGGCACGCCGATCCACCGGCGGGCGAGCGCGGGCGTGACCTCCAGGTGAAACTGAAGACCGTAGGCACGGCGAAAGACGAAGGCCTGCTGCTCGTACTGCGCCGAGGAGGCCAGGCGGACGGCACCGGGCGGAAGTGCATAGGTATCGCCGTGCCAGTGCAGCGCATCGAAGACCGGCGGGGCGGCAGCGAAGACGGGGTCGTGAGGCGCGCCGTCGGTGAGCCGAACCGGTGCGATGCCCACCTCGGGCGCCGGTCCGGGCCTCACCTGACCGCCGAGGCTCGCGGCCAACAGCTGCGCGCCCAGACAGACGCCCCAGTAGGGCATGTCAGCGCGCACCGCGTCCGCGATGAAGCGCTTCTCGGCGTGCAGCCACGGATGAGCCGACTCGTCGTAGGTCCCCATCGGCCCGCCCATCGCGACGATGCCGGCGAACGAGCGCCGGTCCGGAAGCCCGTCTCCCTCGTCCAGGCGCACGCGGTGAAGCTCGACGCCCCGCGCGAGGAGCTCGTCCTCGTAGGCGGCCGGCGGCTCACAGTCGATGTGCTGCAGGATCAGGATCGGCGCGTCGGCCCCCATCGCCGGCGAATGCTCGCAGGCGCCGCCACCCGGCGCCTGCGACCACGCGCGACGGATCGCGGTCAGTCGGCGAGGAGCGCCTCGAGGGGAGCCTCACGCGCGCCGCTCTGCCCGCGAGCGGAGCTCTCCCCCTGGGCGGCGGATCCGCCCGTGGCGGTCACGGTGGAGCCGGCCGGCGAGAGCTCCACGCGCAGCAGGGCGCTGCCCGAGGAACCGGCGATGGCACCCGCGAGCTCGATCGCGTCGGCGATCTCGGCGGCGGGCACGGCGCACTCCTCGAGAAAGCGCCGAACGTCCGCACGGGAGAGCGCGCGAGCATCCACCTCGAGCTCCTCGACGTGGATGCGCCCGCACACGGCGGTCGGGTCCGGTGACAGGACGCAGGCGACCATGTCGTCCGGGGCCCCTTCGGCCGTGGCGCGCACCCGAGCGAGCAGATCGCGGGCGCGAGGAGGGTTGCCGAGCTCGGCGAGAATCCCGCGCAGCCGCTCACGCCCGAGCAACTCGCCGTCGCAACGCGCCTCGATCAGACCGTCGCTGAAGAAGCACGCGGCGGCGCCGGCGGGAAGCGAGACGGTCGTCTGGCGGTGACCCGTCGGCCTGTCCCAGCCGATGGGCGGCGAGGAGCACACGGTCAGCGGATCGCGTGCGGGCATGCCGTGCAGGATCGGTGGAGGATGCCCGGCGAGCGCGTAGGTCAGCGTGCCGCTCCGGGTGTCGTAGACGCCCGCCGCGACGGTCGCAAAGCGCTCGCTCATCGGATCGCTGAGGACCCGTCCGGCGAGCGCAAGGGCCGCCCGCGGCTCGAGCCCCGCCTGCAGGTAGGCGCGCAGCGTGTAACGCGTCAGCGCAGCCTGGGTGAGCGCCTGATGACCGTGTCCGGCGACGTCTCCGAGCATGATCGCCACCTTGCCCGGCTCCGGGACGAACAGGTCGTAGAAGTCGCCGCCGGCGGCGGGACCTTCGGCGGGCCGGTAGGCGACGGAGACCGCCAGTACGCCAAGGCGGGCCGGCACGTCCGGCACGAGCGCCGCCTGCATCGCGCCACGGTCGCCGAGCAGCGTGACGCGCTGGCGCTCGAGCCGGCGCGCGCGAAGCACTGCAAGGCGGGCGCGGGTTCCGAACCAGGCCACGAGCAGGAGCAGAGCGATGATGATCGGCTTGCTCCAGTCCGGCACGGGTATCGGGAGGGGTATGTGGCCCCCGATCTGCGCCAGCGGGTTTTCCGGAGTGTGCGATACGGACGGATGCGAGACGGGTCTGCGAACGGTGTGTTGGGCGCCCTGCCCAGTGGCGACGACGGTGGCGCCCGAGCTCGCTGCCGGGCTGGTCAACTGGCGGTTGCCACGGGCGACTGCCCTCCTGCGGCTGCCCGGCGCGGCACGCACGGCCGAACGTCGGGCTCGGGTGGAGCG
The DNA here is from genome assembly GCA_963730575.1 of uncultured Solirubrobacteraceae bacterium. Classification (GTDB taxonomy): domain Bacteria; phylum Actinomycetota; class Thermoleophilia; order Solirubrobacterales; family Solirubrobacteraceae; genus Palsa-744. Next base: position 25,425 of record CAVSSG010000001.1, on the reverse strand, counting down.
CGCAAGGGGCTGGGCTGTGCCCCCCAGGATCCGAGGTGCAGGCACGGCGGGAGCCGACGAGGAGGAACTCCCGGCCCCCGCGGACGCGGGCCCACTGGAAGGACTGGCCGCGCTCGAGGAGACCGAAGCGATCGTGGCGGCGCTTGGCGCGCTTGCGGCGCTCGCGTTGCCCGAAGGGCTCGAGGGGCCAGTGGTGCCTGACGAGCTCGGCGGGCTGGATTCGGCCTTTGACCCCCCCGAGGAGGTCTTCCCTGACGAGTCGCCGCCTCGCGACCGACCTCCCGAGCCCTGTCCTCCCGAGCCTTCTCTCGAACGTGAGCCTTCTCTCAAATGCCCCCGATGCGAGTGGCGCTGCTGCGCGTGCGCAGGTTCGCCCTGCGGTGCTCCTGCCGAGAGCGAGGGCCCGCTCTGTGGGGCGTGGTCCCCGACGGACGCTACGCTCTGCGTCGCAGGCTGGCCGTCGCCCGATCCACTCCCCTGGCTCTGCTTGGGATCCGCCGAGGACCCGCGACCGGCGGCAGGGCCGCCGGGCGACCATGAGCCGCCCCGGGTGGGAGCGGTTCCGTGGTTGTCTCTGCCCGATCTTGAAGGTTCTCCGGCGGGCGGGGCATCGCCGTGTGAGTACTGACCGGGCTGGGAAGTCGGCGTCGCGCGGGAGGGCCCGGACGACGAAGGCCTGTCGTTCCAGCGCGCCTCAGCGGCCGCCCGAGTATGGGCATCGCCGGCCGGGAGCGGCAGCGCGCACAGTCCGACGAGCGCGACGCCCACCGCCAGGCCCGCACCCTGGGATCGCACGCGCCCCACGCTCAGCCACCGGACGCGCTGGGGGGGTCGCTCGTCATGGCCGCGACTTCGAGAGGCGAACGGTTGTTCCGCCAGGCTCGATCTCGAGCTGGACCTCGTCCACGAGGCTGGCCATGAGGGCGAGCCCCCTCCCGCTCTCGGCGACCTCCGCGCTGTCCAGGACCGGCATCACGAACGTTCCGCGGTCGCGAACCGTGAACGTCAGTCGGTCTGCGTCCACGACGATGCTGAGGTGGATCAGGCCGCGCTCGTCGGACGAGCCGTGGCGGATCGCATTGGTGACCGCCTCGTTCACCGCGACGACGAACTCGTAGCAACCGGCCTCGTCCAGGCCAAATGCTTCGGCGCAGTCAGCTGCATACTGGCGCGCCGCTCCCAGCTCGGACCGGCGCGCCGGCAGCGGCAGCTCGCTGGAGGAGACGCTTGTCGAACCGTACTCGCGCGAGGACCGCATCTCAACCAGCCATGGCGAGCATCGAGACCGCCTCGTCGCGGGAGCCGTGCATCGTGATCACACTGTCTAGGCCGGTGATCTCGAAGATCTCCAGGACCTTCTCGTGGGTCGATGCGACGGCCAGCGACCCGCCGCCGACTTTGTCCAGCCTCGCGACCGCACCGGCGAGCACGCCGATCGCGGTCGAGTCGATGAACGTGACGTCGGAGAGATCGAGTACAAGGCGCCGGCTCCCGGCGTTGATTGCGCCAAGAAGCCGCGCCCTGAGCTGCGGGCTGACCTCGTAGTCGAGCTCGCCTCCGATGACCAGCACGGCAATATCGCCGTCACGGGCACGACTGGTCTGAACCTCGCTTATGTAGAAAGACCTCATTTGATCCTCCTCGGCCGGGACCCGGAACAGGCCAGCCTCGTTGGGGGTGAGGAACAAAGGTTCCGTCGGTTGATCGGTTGATCGGCAGCCCCTTGGCCGCTCTTGAGCAGGATCCGGCAGGCTGGACAAACCTCCGAGTCGGCCTGCAAATCGGTTCACGCAGAGGCGACGGCAGGAACCTGCTGGGTGATGCAGTGGATGTTCCCGCCGCCGAGCAGGATCTCGCGGGCGGGCACACCGATGACGTCGCGATCGGGGAAGCAGCCGCGCAGGATGTCGGCCGCCCGCTCGTCGTAGCGCTCGTCGAGCAGCGGGAAGACGATCCGCCCGGTTGCGATGTAGAAGTTGGCATAGGAGGCCGCCAGACGATCGCCGGCCCGCCTGGGCTTGCTGCCCGCGATCACATCGACGCCCCCGGTCTCCTCCTCGGTGATGGTCAGCGGGCCCGGTGAGGGGAGGCGAACAACCTCGATCGGCCTGCCGGCGGCGTCGGTGGCGCGTTCGAGTCGCTCCTGCGCATCGCGTGAGATCGCGTGCTGGGGGTCGGACTCGTCGTCGCTCCAGGTGAGCAGGACCACGCCCGGGCGGGCAAAGCAGGCGAGGTTGTCGACGTGCCCGTCGGTCTCGTCCTCGTAGACGCCGCGGCCCAGCCAGATCATCTTGCGCGCTCCGAGATGGTCGAACAGCGCCCGCTCGATCTGCTCGCGGGCGAGCTCGGGGTTGCGATTTCGGTTCAGCAGGCACTCTTCGGTCGACATCACGGTTCCCTTGCCGTCGACGTGGATCGAGCCCCCCTCGAGCACGATCGGAGCGCGGTAGCGGTCGGCACCTTCCATCTCGAGGATCTTCTGCGCGACACGCTCGTCGCGGTCCCAGGGGAAGTAGAGACCACCGTCAAGGCCCCCCCACGCATTGAAGTGCCAGTCGACGCCCCGCAGCCCACCGCCACCGCCGATCACGAAGGTCGGGCCCGTGTCGCGCACCCAGGCGTCGTCGGTCGAGATCTCGACCACGCGGATGGACGGCGACAGGACCGACCGACAGCGCTCGAACTGGCGGTCGGAGACGGCGACGCTCACGGGCTCGCAGGCATCTACAACCTCCGCGACGGCGGCGAATGCCTCCTGCGCGGGCGCGGCACCCAGCCGCCAGTTGTCCGTCCGCTCCGGCCAGGCGAGCCAGCAGCCGCTGTGAGGCTCGAACTCCCCGGGCATCCGGTAGCCGTCGGCGGCGGGGGTTGACGCCAGGGTCGCGCTCACCGGCGCGGCGTCCGAGCTCGGCGTGGGAAGGTCCGGCGCACTACCGGCCGTTCTCCCGAACGTTCTCGGGCTCTTCGGCCCGCTCGAGCAGCCGCGCATAGGCGTCGGGGCGGCGCGTCTTCATGAACGGGAACAGCTCGAGCCAGTCCTGGCGCTGATCCAGGTCGAGGTCGGCGACCAGAACCATCGGCTGATCGCGTGGCGCCTGCGCGAGCTTGCGCCCGTACGGATCGCATATGAAGGAAGAGCCGTAGAAATTCAGCGGCGGCTCCTCACCGACCCGGTTGACGGCGACGATGAAGAGTCCGTTGGCGATCGCGTTGCCCAGGATCACCTGCTCCCACAGCGGCTGGGTATCGAAGCCCGGATGCTCCGGCTCGGAGCCGATCGCAGTCGGATAAACGAGCACGTCGGCGCCCTGCAGGCCGTAGATGCGTGCGAGCTCCGGAAACCACTGGTCCCAGCAGGTGGGGAGCCCAAGGTCGGCATCTGCGAGCCTCACGAGCGGAAACGGATCACCAGGATCACCGCCGGCTCCTCCCGGTCGGAAGTACCGGTCCTCGTGGTAGCCGGCGCTTGCCGGGATGTGCAGCTTCCTGGTGCGGCCCACGAGCTCGCCGTCGGGCGCCACGATGATCGCGGTGTTGAAACCGAGCCCGTCCGCCTCCCGCGCGTGCTCGTAGAGCGAGGCGTGAACATGCAGTCCGTTCTCTGCCGCCATTCGTGCTGCGAACCGGTAGGTGGGCCCGCCGGGCAGCTCCTCGGCCTCAACCCCCGCGGCCTGCGGCCCACGCGGGTCGGCAGCGAAGTAGCGGCTCAGCGTCAGCTCCTGCAGGCAGACCAGCTGCGCGCCCTCGCTGGCCGCGCACGCGACGGCCGCTGCGAGAGCCGCCTCGTGCTGGTCGGGATCGGCGTGCCAGCGCTCCTGCACGGCGGCGATCCGAAGCGGAGCGCGGCGGGGCGGCCGCTTGCGAGCCGGCGACTGTCGCGGTCCGAGCGCCGCGATGAGGGGGGTCGTCTGGGCCACGGGCACAACTGTAGGCAATGCCCGACCGCGGCCATCAGTCCGCTCGCCGAGCCCGCTCGCCTCTATCTAGAGTGTTCGACGTGTCACCCAGCAGCCCCACTGAAGGAGCCGGCCCCGACGGGCGCGCCGGCGTCCGCGCGCTTGCACCGGCTCGGGCCACCCTGCAGCCCGGGGAGTCTGAGGAACGCGGTCGCGCGGCCCGCCGCATGACGCCCCGCTCCGCTCACGGCGACTGGGCGCCGGCACCGACCCGACCCGACCCGGTCGCGGTGCTCACGGGGCAGGCGGCCTCGCGTGTGCAGGAGCTCGTCCCGATCCGCTACGGGCGAATGCTCGTCTCACCGTTCACCTTCTACCGTGGGGCGGCGGCCATCATGGCGGCCGACCTCGCAGCCACGCCCGATGCGGGTATCTTCGTGCAGGCGTGCGGGGACGCGCACATCTCGAACTTCGGTGGATTCGCGGCTCCGGATCGCAGGCTCGTCTTCAGCCCGAACGACTTCGACGAGACGCTGCCCGGCCCGTGGGAGTGGGACGTCAAGCGGATGGCCGCCAGCGCCGAGATCGCCGGGCGCGACGTCGGCCTCCCGGCGGATCGCCGGACATCGATTGTGTTGGCCTGCGTGCGTGAGTACCGCGAGGCGATGCGCGGCTTCGCGGCCGAAAGCCATCTGGATGTCTGGTATCAGCGCCTGAACGCCAGCGAGCTCGTCGACCGCTTTGGCGGGAAGCTGGGCCCGAAGGGCCGGATCGAGTTCGCGAAGCCTTTCGCCAGAGGCACGGCGCAAGACGAGCCTGCGGGCGGTCAAGAAGCTCACCGAGCGCGTGGAGGGAGAGCTGCGCTTTCGCAGCGTCCCGCCCCTGCTGGTCCCGCTCCGCGAGCTGTTCACCCCAGCCGACGCCCGCGAAGAGACCGCATTCATTCAAGAGCTGCTCGACGAGTACGCCGCCTGCCTGGACGCCAGATCGGCGCTACCTGTTCAGGACCTACCGCTTCGTCGACATGGCGCGCAAGGTCGTGGGCGTGGGAAGCGTCGGCACGCGCGCCTGGGTGTTCCTGCTGGTCGGTCGCGACAGGCAAGGATCCGCTGGTGCTGCAGGCGAAGGAGGCGCAGGCTTCGGTGCTCGAGCCCTACCTCGGTGCGAGCGAGTTCGAGAACCACGGCGAGCGGGTCGTCCGGGGTCAGCGGATCTCACAGGCGGCGAGCGACATCTTCCTGGGCTGGCAGCGGAGCGATGGGCCTCGACGGCAGGGAGCACGACTTCTACGTCCGCCAGCTGTGGGACTGGAAGGCGTCCGCCGACCTGTCCACGCTGAGCGAAGCCGGTCTACACGCATATACGCGTGCGTGCGGGTGGTCGCTGGCGCGTGCTCACGCACGCTCCGGCGACCGGCTCGCAATCGCCGCCTACCTGGGCCGCGGCTCGACGTTCGACGCCGCGATCGCCCGCTTCTCCGCCGCATACGCCGACCAGAACGAGCGCGACCACCAGCGCCTCGCCGACGCGGTCGCCGCGGGCGAAGTCGCCGCCGAGCGGGACCTCTGAGCTGCTTCAGGCATCCGCGACGCCGGTCACCGAGCCACGGGCGTCGAGGCCGCGCAGCTCCGCGAGACCTTCGGCGGTCGTCTTGACCGGCGCGTAGCCGAGCTGCTCGCGCGCCCTGTCGATCCGGATCGTGCACTCCTGGCCGGAGATCCAGTAGGCCAGCCGGGTCAGCGGCGGGCGGCCGGGTAGGGGCAGAAGCCGCCAAGCCTCCTCGCCGGCTCGCGCGAGAGCGGCTGCCACGCTCGTCGGTATGGAGCGTGACGGAGCCCTTACGCCCTGGGTCGCCAGCAGTTCGGTCACGAACTTGCGGAAGACGACCGGCTCGCCGTCGGTCACGAAGTAGACGGTCCCCGGGCGCCCGCGCATGGCACCGAGGACTAGTCCCTCGACCACATTCTCGACGTGCGTGATCGAGGTCCGGTGGCGACCGCCGCCGATCCACGCGAAGCGCCCGCTGCGAACCATTTCGACCGCCGTCGGCAGCAGCGTCGTGTCGCCGACGCCCCAGACGAAGCGCGGACGCACCACCACCGTCTCGAAACCGTCCGCGTTGGCCGACACGACGGCCTGCTCCGCGCGTGCCTTGGTCGCGCAGTAGAGCGAGGGAGAGTCGGGCCGCAGCGGCACCGTCTCATCGACGTCGATGAGCGGTCCACCGACGAGCAGCGCCGCCTCGGTGCCAACGTGAATGAAGCGCCGCACGCCCGCTTCGGCGCAACCGCGCAGGGCGTTGCGCGTACCGTCGACGTTGACGCGCTCGAAGTCCTCGCGCCTGCCCCAGTCGCCCAGCATCGCCGCGGCGTGGAAGGCGAGCTCGCAGCCCTCGGCGCCGGCGCGCATCGCGGCCACGTCCGCGAGGTCGCCCTCAACGGGCTCGCCTCCGCGCGTGCACACGCGCTCGGCTGCCGAGGTCGAGCGCGCGAGGGCGCGTACCACGTGGCCTTCGGCTCGCAGTCGCTCGATCAGCCGCCCGCCGATGAAGCCCGAGCCGCCGGTGACGAACACCCCGGTCATGGTTGGCCGCAGAGTAGTCCAGTCGGCAACACCCCGGCCGGTCCTCCCAGCCCACGCGGTCCCTGCAGCAGACGAAGTGTGTAACCGACGGCCGGCTCCCGGTTGCCCGTCGTGGGAACCGGGGGCCGGGAGCCGGCCTCGGAGATCAGGTCAACATCGACGCCCGGCAGCCACCGCCGGGCGTCGATGCCTCACGCCGATTGGAGACTGACCACCTCGGCACCGCGCTCCTCGGGCGCTCCCGCGAACCCGCCCTCAACCGGCATCGCCGGCATGCTCGACTAATCGCCGGCTGGAGACCGGCAGGCGTGGCGCGTCTCGAAGCGCTCAGGGGCGCATACTGCAGCTTCGATGAGTTCGAGCCGCTTCCAGGCACGCCGAAAGGAGAGCCATGCCGCAGATCACGAAGGTGGGCCGGGTGATGGTCCCCGTGACCGACCAAGACGCTGGGATCGCGTTCTACACGAACATACTCGGGTTCTCCCTCGCTGCGGACGTCGCCTACGGCGACGGCGAGCGATGGGTCGAGGTCGCGCCAGGCGATGGCGGGACCGCGCTCGCGCTCGTGCCACCGCGCGGGGAATATCAGCCGGGCCGCATGACGGGCATAGCTTTCGCGTCGCCCGACCCGCGTGCCGACCACGCCGACCTGAAGGGAAAGGGCGTCGATGTCGACGCGGAGATGATGGGAGGCGACGGCACGGTACCCCTCATGTTCTTCTTCCGCGATCGCGACGGCAACCAGCTGATGGTCGTCGAAGAGCGGTAGACGTGGGCACGAGCTAGCGTGACGGCCGGCGCCGGCCTGCCTTGGGTGCGCCGGTTCAAAGAGGTGTGAGGCGAAGGCCGCACTTACGCCTGCTCATCGTCCGACCGGCACGCGGCGCTCGCGCCGAGCGGCGCCTTGATCGGGTGACCGTTCGTCGACGTCGCCGGGAGCGGGCGCTCCCTCCAGCACCCGCCGACCTTCGGCCGCGGCCCTATCCTTACCGCCGCCGACGCTCACCCTTGCTCAGCGCTCGCGGCGCCAGTCGCCACGCATGCCGAACACATGCGCCCAATGCGCCCAGCCCTTCATCGCTCCCGGGTCCTCGCCGAAGACCGCCGCCCCGCCACCGGGCTCGGGCAGGTCCCGCACGGCGGCCGCGTCGATGCGCAGGTCCACGCCGCGCTCATGCAGGCTCTCGACGTCCTGCGCGGCGACGAAGCACAGCCCGTGCTCGGTTGTGGCTATCACCACGCCGTGAAATACGTCCTCGTCGGGGGCCGCCACGACGTGGTGAACTGTGCCCACCGGCTCCCCGTCGGACGCGAGCACGGGGACGCCCTTGTCGAGCACCTCATAGGCGATTGGAAGGCCCTCGTCCATGGCTGCCCACGATACATGCACCCAGTCGCACTCTTCCCCAAGGCGCTCCGGCGGGCGGCTCGAGGGCAAGCCCTTGCCCGACCCGGTGCCGCGCTTGTATGAGAAGCTTTGCGCGGTGTCCACGACAGTCGCATCCACCACTGCCCGACTCCTGAACCCCGGAACCTATGATGCCGCCGAGTTCGATCCGGCGACCCGCAAGCTGTTTCGGGCGACGATCGACTGGTTTGAGGCCAAGGGCAAGGCCCGTCTCACGGCGGAGGTGCGCACCGACGTCTGGTACGCCGATTTCATCGAGTTCCTGGCGAGCAAGCGAGCGTTTGCCACGCTGCTGACACCGGCTCGGGAGGCCGGCAGCGATCCGAACAAGCGCTGGGACACCGCGCGCAACGCGGTGTTCAACGAGATCCTGGGCTTCTACGGCCTGCCCTACTGGTACGCCTGGCAGGTCACGATCCTCGGACTCGGCCCGATCTGGCAGAGCGATAACGAGGTCGCTCGCATGCGCGCCGCGCAGCTGCTCGAGGATGGAGCGGTGTTCGCGTTCGGCCTTTCCGAGCGAGACCACGGTGCCGACATCTACTCGACAGACATGATCCTGACTCCGGACGGCGCCGATGGCTTTCGCGCCAGCGGCAGCAAGTACTACATCGGCAACGGCAACGTGGCGCGCATGGTCTCGGTGTTCGGTCGCCGCGCGGACGTGGAGGGCCCGGACGGCTACGTGTTCTTCGCGGCCGACAGCGCGCACCCCGCCTACGAGCTGGTCTCGAACGTCGTGTACGGGCAGCTGTATGTGAGCGCGTTCGACCTCGAGGACTACCCGGTCTCGGCCGAGGATGTGCTGCACACGGGTGTCGATGCGTTCGAGGCGGCGCTCAACACGATCAACGTCGGCAAGTTCAACCTCGGCTTCTGCTCGGTCGGCATGGCCGAGCACTGCTTCTACGAGACGGTGACTCAGGCCGAGGGCAGGGTCCTGTTCGGTAAGCGCGTCACGGAGTTCGGCCAGGTCCGGCGGATCCTCTCGGAGGCCTACGCACGGCTGCTGGCAGCCAAGCTGTACGGTGCGCGCGCCGTCGACTACGTGCGCAGCTCCAGCCGCGCGGATCGTCGCTACCTGCTCTTCACCCCGATCAACAAGATGCAGGTCACGACGGAGGGCGAGCGCATCGTGCGCCTGCTCGCAGAGGTGATCTCGGCCAAGGGCTTTGAGCGTGACAGCTACTTCGAGAGCGCCAAGAACATCATCGACGGGCTTCCCAAGCTCGAGGGGACGGTCCACGTCAACCGTGCGCTGACGCTCAAGTTCCTCCCCAACTACCTGTTTGGCAGCGAGGCGCTCGACGCTCCGCCGGCGCGCCGTGAGGCCGGCGACGACGCCTTCCTGTTTGCTCAGGGTCCGACCCGCGGGCTCGGGAAGATCACCTTTCCGGACTGGCGCCCGATCTTCGACGACTTCGCCGCGACGCCCAACGTCGCCCGTTTCCGCGAACAGGCAGATGCTCTCGTCACGATGCTCGAGCAGGCTCTTCTGACACCCGAGCAGATGACCACCGACCTCGACTTCCAGCAGTCGTTGGCGCAGTTGTTCACGCTCATCCCGTACGCCCAGCTGATCCTCGAGCAGGCGCAGCTTGACGGCACACCGCAGGACGTCGTCGATCTGATCTTCGAGACGTTCGTGCGCGACTTCACCACCACGGCCATCGACCTTCACGGCAAGGCGTCGTCAACCGACGCGCAGCAGCAGTGGGTCCTCAGCAGCATCCGCAAGCCCGTAATCGATGAGTTCCGAGGCGATCGCATCTACGACGAGATCCGCGTGCTCGCCGGCGCCTACGTGATGCCTCGGTAACTCGCTCCGAAGCGGCGGCCCGCCGAGCGGGCGACACCCGGGTAGGCGGCGGCGGTCCCGATCGATCGCAGAAACACGGGCCAGGTGATCCTGGCGGCCAGAAGGAGGCTCTAGCGGGGCTCGGCGAGCGGGTGTGTCGCTGGAGGCTCGACCACGGCGTCGGGGTGTGCCAAAGGCGAACCATTCTGATTGGCCAGATGTGCCAAGATCTCGGCGGGTCGGTGCGGCCTGCTGCGTCGCGCCGAAGAGTCCGATTTCGCCGGGCATCGGTCCCGGCAGGAGGGGTGTCGAGGATGTACGACTACGTGATCGTGGGAGCGGGCTCGGCGGGCTGCGTGTTGGCCTCCCGGCTTACGGAGAACCCCGATGTCAGCGTGCTGCTGATCGAGGCCGGTCCGCCCGATTCGATCGAGAACATCCACGTCCCGGTCGCCTTCTCACAGCTGATTCAATCGCAGGTCGATTGGAACTACTCGACCCTGCCCGAGCCGTTCGCCGACCGCCGGCGTGTGCAGCTGCCGCGCGGCAAGACCCTTGGCGGGTCGTCGTCGATCAACTGGATGGTCTACATCCGCGGGCACCGCGCCGACTTCGACGAATGGCGCGACGGCGGCTGCGAGGGATGGGGCTATGAGGAGCTGCTGCCCTACTTCAAGCGCTCCGAGGACAACGAGCGAGGCGCCTCGGAGTACCACGGCACCGGTGGTCCGCTGTCGGTCTCCGATGGCCGCTCGCACAACCCGATGCCCGAGGCCTTCCTGGAGGCCTGCGATCAGGCCTCCCAGCAGCGCAACGAGGACTTCAACGGTGCAGAGCAGGACGGCTTCGGGCGCTACCAGGTCACCCAGAGCGATGGCAAACGCTGCTCCACCGCCGTGAGCTACCTGCACCCGGCGATGTCTCGCCCCAATCTCCATGTCGAGACGTTCACGCTGGTCCATCGAGTGCTGTTCGAGGGCGCGCGAGCCGTCGGAGTGCAGGCCTCGCGGCTGGATGAGCTGAAGGAGTTTCGCGCCGAGCGCGAGGTGATCCTGTGCGGCGGCGCATACAACTCGCCGCAGCTGCTGATGCTCTCGGGCATCGGCTCGGCCGAGCTGCTGACGATGCTCGAGATCCCGGTCGTGGCCAACCTGCCCGCGGTCGGGCAGAACCTGCAGGACCACGCCGGCAGCGGGTGGTTGTGGACTCACGATCAGCCTGTCTCGCTGTTGAGCGCCCTGAGTGAGGAGAACATGGCGCTGTTCGCCGCTGAGGGATCCGGGCCACTGAGCTCCAACGGCGTCGAGAGCGGCGGGTTCCTGCGCAGTCGCGACGGGCTGCCTGCGCCAGATCTGCAGTTTCACGTCGCGGGAGCGATGCTGCTGAACGAACCGATATACGAGCACGGCTTCACGCTCGCCGTCTACACCGCGAAGCCCGCCAGCCGGGGGTGGGTGACACTGCGCTCACCCGATCCCACGGTGGCGCCCTTCATTCTGCACAACTACTACGCCGAGGACGCCGACATGCAGGCGATCATGCGCGGCCTGCGCTTTGCCTCCGAGATCGCTGCACAGCCGGCGCTTGCCCCCTACATCAGCAGGCCCTACGACCAGCCGGATACGGACTCCGAGCAGGATCTGCGCGCATACCTGCGCCGGCACACCTATACGACATTTCACCCCGTGGGGACCTGCCGCATGGGCTCCGATGCCGAGGCCGTTGTGGACACCGACCTGCGTGTGCGTGGGGTTGAGGGGCTGCGCGTGATCGACGCCTCCGTGATGCCGAGCATCGTTCGTGGCAACACGAACGCAGCGACGATCGCGATCGCAGAGCGGGCCGCAGACCTGGTGCGCGGTGTCGACCCGCTTGCGCCGGCGGTGCCAAAGGCCGCCGCCGCCGCGGTATGAGGGCTATCGACCGAAGACTCACACGGACTCTGAGGACCCCGGCTCACACGGGCGGGCTGGCCTCGACGGCCAGTAGCTCCCACTCGTCGGGCACGCCCTTGAGCCGGTGCAGGCCGCGGCTGACGACCCTCGACGAGGAGAAGCGGCGGCCGCTCATGCCAGCGCGCCTCCGGTGTCGCGAAGCCGAAGCCGGTCGAGGCCGTCGAGGATGAGGTCGATCCCCCACGCGAACTCGACGGCGTTGTCGTACCCGGACTCGGGGAGCTTCGTGGCGATCTCGGCGAGGTAAGGGTAGTCGTCGATCGCGCCGATCCTCTCCGCCCTCCTCCGCGCGGCTGCTCCGGCACTGTCGGGAGTCTTGAACCCTGTATCCCTTTCCTGCAGGGCGAAGCCGTAGATATAGGCGTCCTGGACCGAATAGGCGTGGATCGCCATCGTGAATGAGAAGCCCGCCTTGCGCAGGCTGCCCATCACCGCGTTGTGGTTTCGAAGGTTCGCCGGTCCCGGGTGTCGCGACTCCATCATCCCTATCGCCCAGCTGTGGCGCTTCAGCGCCTCGCGCGTGGAGATCGCCCGGCTCCGCATGGCGGAGCGCCAGTCGAGGTCCCCAAAGGGGAGCTCGATCTCGCTGAAGACGATGTCGACCATGCCATCGAGGAGCTCCTCCTTGTTCGCGACGTGCTTGTAGAGCGCCATCGGCACGACGCCGAGCTCCTGCGCGAGCCCGCGCATGCTGAACACTTCGAGCCCGGCCTTGTCGGCGAGGGCGACGGCGGCCTCAAGCACACGAGCGCTGCTCAGCGGTTCCCGGGTCGCGATCGTCTGGTTTGTCATTGGCCTTGACAAGTGTACACCGTACACCTATGGTTCCATAGACGAGTGTACGCCGTACACCTGACAGAAGGGCATCTCATGAACCCCGACGCGCCGTATCCCGTCCAGTACTCGGTCGACTACCCGGACCGCCCGCTCAACCGCCTGACCACGTTCTTCCGCCTGTTCATGGTCATCCCCATCTTGATCGTGATTGGCCTCATCGAGGGCGGAGGCTACGCCTACGGTGGCGGGAGGGCCGCCGGGGCGCTCGGCGCTGCCGGCCTGGTCGTGCTGCCCACGCTGCTGTTGATCCTGTTCCGGCAGAAGTACCCGCGCTGGTGGTTTGACTGGAACCTCGAACTGATGCGCTTCTCCGCCCGGGTCGGCGTCTACCTGGCGCTGATGGAGGACCGCTATCCCTCCACCGACGAGCATCAGGCGGTGCATCTCGAGTTTCCCTACCCGGACGCCCGCAACGACCTCAACCGCTGGTTGCCGCTGGTCAAGTGGCTGCTGGTCATCCCGCACTACTTGGTGCTGTTCTTCCTCTACATCGCGGCGTTCTTCGTCGTGATCGCGGCCTGGTTCGTGATCCTGTTCACCGGTCGCTTCCCGCGCGGGATGTTCGACTTCCTCGTCGGTGTAGGCCGCTGGACCAACCGGGTGGTCGCCTACGCCCACGTGCTAGTCACAGATCGCTACCCGCCGTTCCGCCTCGCACCGTAGTCCGCGTGGTTCAAGGATCCGGGCGGCCGCACCATCGCGCTGTTCCAGCCCGAGTAGCCGACCGGCGCTGGCCGCGCCGATCAGGCACCGCCCGCGCCCGCAACCTTCCCGGGTCGAAGATCGACGCGGACCCCTTCCAGACTTTGGTACCCCATTGGCACCCGGGCCACCCTCAGCACCATCATGCCTACTGACAGAAGCCGACCCGTTTGCAGGCTATGCAGGCTATTTACAAGGGGTGAGCGATGGGGCTCGAACCCACGACCGCCTGGACCACAATCGGGCGAGCGGATACGCGGGCAGGGCCGGATTCACAGGCTAGATGGGCGTTCAAGGCAAGTCGGGCGGGCGACCGGATAGGACGCGATTGACCCGATTCGACGGGATTACGGCACCCGCTACAGCGGTGGGTGCCCATTGACCGTGCGCAGCCTCGGGTGACTCGCAAGTTCGCGCACGTATCTGGTGGGCCGGGGACGCTCGCTCCTCCGCGAAAGCGCGCACGAGTTCGGCCCCGGCGCGCACGACTGCGTTTCGTCCCGAGCGAGCGTCAGCGCGGCCCTCGCCCGGACGCCCGCTCTCGGTCGAAGGGGGCAGTCTCGCGTGGCGGCTCTTATCTATCCGAGGGCAACTCGGCGCCTCGCGCTAGGGCGTACATCGTTGGTCCGGTGAGCGCCGTGTTGGCGGCCCTGAGGACGTTTGGCGAAGATTTCTGAGGTTTGATAAGTTTCCGCGCAGGACCGTCATCGGTGGCCGTTCTTTGGGCGGAACGGCATCTCAGCGAGAGAGCACCCTTGACAAGCGTAGGGGTAGTGGCATGGATGGCGGGGGACGTGGCATCGGTGGGCGTGGCGACGAGCGACGTCCCCGAGGCCCGGCCGATTCTGCGCGTGACACCGGCGTCCGGCAGACGGTCTTTGGACCTGTGTGCGGCCCGCAAGGCGGCACACGGTCAATCTCGCGGGCGCGCACTGGGTTCGCCCGCACTCTAAGAAATGGGGGCAGCACGATGAGAAGGTTCAATGCCCTACGGGGCGCAGGTGCCGCAGCGTGTGCGGCAATCACGGGAGGGCCAGGCGCTAACCGGCCCGGAGCCAGTTTGAGAAGCCGGGTTCGAGCGCTTGGCTTGTGTACGGCGCTGCTCAGCGCGATCACAGTGGGGCTGGTGGCTTTGCCTGCCGCTCAAGCCGCCGTTGTATTCGAAGGATCTCCGGGGACCGGTGCGCCGCCCGCGACCCTTGGGCCGTACTCCATGAATGCCTTCCCGGCCGATCCCCAGCTAATCCTAACCAACGTGAGCTCGGTGGCCTCGCCGCTGGGCGGCGACGTGTCATTCGCTCCGGAAGCCGAACACCTGAGAGTCGGAGAAGGATGGGCAACCTGGAGCCACGGTTATACAGGCGACGTCTATTGGGAGCATGGCGACTCAATCAAGCTAACGCTTCCCGCGGGAACGGGCGCGTTCTACCTGTACGCGGAGCCGGAGCCATTCGCACCCTTCGACATCACGGCGACAGCCCAGGACGGCACGAGCTCGGGCCCAATTGCCGTGGAAGGTAAAGAAGGTGCGCAGTACTTCGGCTTCTATGGCACGGGTGGCGACAGGATCGCCTCCATCGAAATAGTTTCGACCGAAACGTTCGCAGTGGGCGAGTTCGCTATCGCCGGCGAGCAGGGTCCGCAAGGCCCCACCGGACCGAGCGGCCCCACCGGACCGAGCGGCCCCACCGGACCGACCGGCCCCACCGGACCAGAAGGTCCGCAGGGCGCGACCGGAGCGACCGGACCAACCGGACCCGCCGGTCCCACGGGACCCACGGGACCGCAGGGCGTGACCGGAGCAGCCGGGGCGACCGGCCCCACCGGACCGCAAGGACCCACCGGTCCTGCTGGCAACGCCGCGATAGCGACGTTCGCGAGCTTCTGGGGCGTGCCGACCGGTAACTGCCTGAACTACACCGAGCTGGCAGGTCCGGGCAACGGGCGTTGTCCCGGAGCAACGACCGGCTTCTCAAGCAGCCCGCTCCTGGCAGGTCCTACGCCCGCCAACGGGGCGAGGGTGACCAACCTGTATGCGGACACGAACGTGACGCTCAGCAAAGAAGAAGCGACCGTCACGGTCATTGACAACACGACCGGGAAACCGCTGCTCTCCTGCAAGGTCGCAACGGGCAACCACAGTTGCTCAAACACAACGGAAGAAGGTACTGCGGCCCCTGGTGACAACATCGAGGTCCAGGTGACGGCCCCCGGCTCGCGCTGCAACAACAAGGCAGCGTGGCGAGTGAGGTTCCGCTACTAGACCGATCGACCGATAACGACAGACAGGATGGTGGCCCGTGCCTCACAGCATGGGCCACCACTTGGCCCGCTAGTGCTTTCCGGGCCGAGCGAGCGTCCGAGCGTGGGCGCGGCTCACGCTCGGAGCGGACGAGCACCAGGCGTCTCGGTGGCAGCTCTGCTGACTTCCGCATCACCATGGCGAAGCGGTCGTCTCGCACGCCGGCGCTCGGACGAGTGCTCGTCGTCCAAGGCAGTCGTTCGAAACGCGGCCGCCGACACGCTCGCTTCCAGGCGGGTAGCGCGAGTGTCGCTACGTTCCCGCCACGCCCCTCAGAGAGACAGCACGCGCTCGAAACGGAGCCGCACCCTACGGGCACCAGTCGAGAGACAGCTCTTCGACCCCCACATGCGTCTCCCCACGTCCATCGGGCGGTCAGTCTCAAGCAAGGCCTGGCTCACGGCCTTTACTCAGGGCAGAATTGTGAACGACAGCATGCGAGCGGCCACGGATGCGCCGTGAGCACTCATGGCTGACAAGCTGAGCTGATAGCGACCGGGGCGCAGCATGCGCCTGCGCGAGAGGTGGCCGGTGAAGCTGAGCTTGTTAGTTCCGGCATGAGCGCTGACGGTGAGGGCGCCAATGGTCGTCGGATAGGTGCAGCTGCGGCCGCGGCCGCGGCCACTTTGGCGGGCCGGGGGCTTGCAGACGCCGTCGACGGAGCGGCCCCGCCGTGTGGAGGAGAACGTCAGCTTCACCGTGGCCGCCTGGCTGAGCGTGAAGGAGAACACGGTTCCGCGTGCTGTGTAGCCGGTGTGCGCGCTGTGGCGTCGGTTAGGCTCGATCCAGTGCTTGTGCGACTGACTCAGCGCCGCGATGATTGGTCCGCCTTCTGCGGGCGGCCGCGGGGAGCCGTAGATCGTCCCCGCTTGCCCGACGCCGGAACCGGAGCCGCCGAAGCCGCCAGTACCCCCGTCACCGTCACCGGAACCCGAGCCACCGGAGCCGCCACCCTGCTTCGGCCCAGGGCCCGGCCAGGGGGTACCGCCATATTCGACTACATCAAACGGCTCGGAGAAGTATTCGCTCGCGGCGTTGACGGCGAGATTGTTCGCCGACAGCTCGGTCTCCTTGCCGCTGGCCGGATCGACGTACACTAGCCCGCCGCAGCCGGCTCCCCCGTTGCAGGACCCGCCGAGCCCGTTCTCCTGCACCTCCACGATGCGACCGCTGCGCTGTACCGCGAGTGACGTCGTTTCCTTGAACAGCTGGTTGGATGCGTTGATGGGCAGTTCGTTGCTCGAGAGCAGGGTCTGCTTGCCAGTTTCCGGGTTGACTTCGATCACGCCGCCGCAGGTCTGGCTGGCCGGGCACCAGTCGGCGATCAACAGGTTGCCGGCCTGGTTGAACACGAGCTGGCTCACAGCGTGGAAGAACTGACTGGCAGCGTTGACGGGCATGGTGTTGGCGGAGATCGCGGTCTCCTTGCCGGTTGCCGGGTTGACCTCGATGACCCCGCCATGCCCGCCAAAGGCAGCCGCGTCGGCTACGAAAATTTCGCCGGCGGCGTCGGTGACGATCCCCTGCGGGTAGACGAAATATTCACTTGAGGCGTTTACCGACATCGAGTTCGCTGAAACGAGCCTCTCCTTGCCGGTTTCGGAGTTGACCTCGATCACCACGCCCTTCTTGGTCGCGTTGTCCCAGCTTGTGACCAGCAGGTTTCCTTCCGGATCGACTGTGATGCCAGTGAGTTCGTCAAAGTACTGGCTGGAGGCATTGACGGCCATTGTGTTGGACGACAACACCGACTCGGCTCCCGTTTCTGGATCGACTTCGATCACGCCACCACAACCGCCCGGGCACGTGCCGCCGAGGTTTTCCGTGTTGGCCACGAAGATCCGGCCCGCCGGACTGACCGCCAGCGTGAACGGGAAAGCGAAGAGCTTGTGGGATGCGTTCAGTGCCATTTCGTTGGACGACAGCACGGTCTCGGCGCCGGTTTCAGGATTGACCTGGATCAGCGCGCCGCCGCCGAGCGCTCGGGCGTCGGCGACAAGCAGGTCGCCGTTGACGAGCGCGGCGCCCGCCCGAGCAGGCATCAGCGAAGCAAGAGCCACGCAGCCGAGCACGGCAGCTGTGATGACCACTTGTAGCAGCCGTGCCGCGGGCATGGACCGGATATCGGCAACAGGTGGCCGCTTGCCGAGCAATCCGACCCGGGTTCGACGGATTTCGCAATGCCGCTGCAGGATGGCGCAGGTCGGACATCGCCCATTGGGCGGGGCCCGGGAGCTCAGCGCGCCGGGGCCGGCTCTCACCGACACGCCTGCTTGCCGAGCATTGCGAGCGCCAGCCTGTCCCGAAGCCATGCTTGCGCTTCGGACGACCTGCAGGCGCCGGCGCTGACGACCGGAAGACGACTGCTTTGACGACGCGATGCAGCAGTCTCGGGCGCTGTGGGCGTGCGTGCTGGTGCTCGTCCTACCCGAGCGTGAGGCTGAACACGGGCGAGACGCTCGGATCACGTGAATTGCGAAAGCGCAATGAGAGCTGCCGCTGCCGCTCGATCTGCAAAGATCGGTCGGTGCGTCGAGCGAACGTCCTCAGCGTAGATTGTGACTATGACCAGACCGATCCCGATGGCTACCGCTCGGGGCTGGCAAACATCAGCAAGGCCGTGGGGGGCGAGGCACTTGCGGCCAAGGTCTACGAACTCCCGGCGGGCGAGAGTGTCTGCCCGTACCACTATGAGTATGAGGAGGAGTGGCTCCTTGTACTCGGCGGCACCATCCTCGTGCGCACGCCCGAGGGCGAGGAGGAGCTCGCTGAGGGTGAAATGGTCTGCTTTCCGCCAGGCCCTCCCGGTGCACACAAGGCGACCAATCGCGGCGGGGTGGTCGCACGCATCGTGATGTTCTCACGCGCGCGCCGGCCGGCGGTCGCCGTCTACCCCGACAGCAACAAGATCGGGGTCTGGCCGGGTAACCCCGACGACAAGGTGATGCTCCGGCGTGCCGATGGAAACGTGGACTACTGGGACGGCGAGCGCTAGCTGGTGAGCCGTGCTCTGTCGTCGCGCCGGGCTTTCACTTTCGCCTAATTGCGAGCGCGATGGCGGACGCCGCCACGCTCCTGCTCAGGACGACGAACACTCGTCTGTGCTCCAGCGCGCGAGACACTCGCTTCGCCATGGCGAAGCAGCACTCGGAGCGGGCCGGCCACGGGCTGTCGCAGCTCGTCCATCTCAGCAGTCTCGGCGGCCTACACCAACACGCTCGCATCCATGACGAAGCACTCATGTCGCGCGCTCGCCGACCTCGGCCTCACACCGGACACCGGCACCGTGTCCGACGAACGCCCCAGACGAGTGCTTCCACCGCGAAGTGGTCGCCCTACGCGACGCACGCGAAGCTAGCGGCTGCGCGTCAGTTGGGCTGGGACGAGATCGCGGTCGTTTGGCTTAGAGGACGAGGCGGTCCATCTCATGCCCGCGGCACGGGCAAAGCGGTGCGAGGGACTCTCGATGTAGCGGAAAAGGATTGAGCAGGCGCCCAAGGAAGCTGAGGCGGCCAGGATAATAAAGAGAGGTGGAGGTAAGGTGGCTCCTACTAGGAAGGCAAGGGCAACCACGAGGGGCTCATGTACTAGATAAAGGCTGAAGGCTCGTTGCCCCAACCACTGCATGGGTCTTGACTCAAAGGACTTGCGCCAGAAGACCAGCACAATTGCGGCAATCACGGCCAGGCAGGCACCCAAGACAACCAGGGTAAGGGTGGCCCTCGTGTAGGTGAGCCAGCGATCTATCGTCAACAAGCAGATGCAACTGACGGCGAGCAGACTCTTGAGGCCCCGATTGAGCCAGGAGCGCTTGCTCCAGCGCTCCGCGAGGTCTTGGAGGCCCTTCAGCTCGAAGGCCAGGACCACTCCGAGGACGAAGGGAGGAATCTCCAGGCTGAACGCATCTGTGCCGTGCCAAAGGAACCAGAAGCAAAGCAGAACCACTCCCAACCTCACGATGCGCCAAGCAAAGGGAACGATGAGAAGCAGAGGCAGGAGGAGAGCAAAGAGCACTATCCAATACATGGTCCATAGCGCAGTGTTGAAGGCCCAATTGCCGGCCTGCGGGCCGAGAACAAGACTGTGTGAGCCGGGCCGGGTTTGACGGAGACCTTCGATGCAGGGCATTCTGTCCTGCTGAAGGGAGACGCTCCGGCGATGCCAAGAGGAAGGAAGTACCCACAGGAGTTGGTCGACCGCGGAGTTCGGCTCGTGTTCGAATCCGGGCGTCCGATCGCGCAGGTCGCAGCTGACCTGGGGATGCACCCCGAGGTGTTGCGCAAGCGCGTGCGCCAGGCCGAGATCGACACCGCTCGACGGGAGGGTCTCACCAGCCAGGAGCACGAGGAGATCAAGAAGCTGCGCCGTGAGAACTTCGAGCTGCGCCGCGCGAATGAGATCCTCAAGTCCGCCTCGGTTTTTTTCGCCAAGGAACTCGACCCAGACCGACCGAAGTGAGCCGCTACGTCGATGAGCATCGTGGCCGCTTCGGGGTCGAGCCGATCTGCAACGTCTTGGGCGTGTCGGCGTCCGCGAGCTATACCCAAAAGTTGTGGATGACCCCGAGAACGAAGGCGGCGTACCTTCCCGGTTGATCAAGACCGACCGCCAGAAGGCGGGAAAGGAAGGCACGCCATGGAGAATGTTCGCACCCTCCCCGTCGGGGAGCAGATGCAGGGGATCACGGCCACGCTCGATGACCTCGCTCGTGAGGGCGCCCGGAGGATGATCGCCGCCGCGCTCGAGGCGGAGGTCTCCGACTACGTCGACCAGTTCGCCGAGGATCGCGATGAGGAGGGCAAGCGACTGGTCGTGCGCAATGGCCGGGCCAAGGAGCGCGGGTTGACGCTCGGCTCGGGCACGGTGAGGATCAAGGCGCCACGCGTGAACGACAGGCGCATCGACGAGGAGACCGGGGAGCGAGAGCGCTTCAGCTCGCAAATCCTGCCGAGGTACGCCCGGCGCTCGCCGAAGGTCACCGAGGTGCTGCCGCTCCTCTACCTGCACGGGCTCTCGACCGGCGACTTCGGGCCCGCCCTCGAGGATCTGCTCGGCAAGGACGCTCGGGGGCTATCGCCCAGCTCGATCCAGCGGCTGACCGAGAGCTGGCAGGCAGAGCACGCCGAGTTCCGTCGTCGCGAGCTTCGCTTCCACCGCTACGCCTACTGGTTCGTCGACGGCGTCCACGTCTCGATCCGCCTCGGCGAGGACGATCGGCTCTGCCTGCTCGTGGTCATCGGAGTCCGCGAGGACGGCGTCAAGGAGCTCCTGGCGGTCGAGGACGGCTACCGCGAGAGCACCGAGAGCTGGTCAGCGGTGATGCGTGACCTGAAGGAACGGGGGATCAACGAGCCGAAGCTCGTCGTCGGTGACGGCGCGCTTGGCATCTGGGCGGCCCTCAGGGACGTGTTCCCCCACGCGCGTCGTCAGGCCTGCTGGGTGCACGCGATCGCGAACGTGCTCGACGTTCTGCCCAAGCGCCTTCAGTCGCGGGCCAAGACGATGCTCCACGAGATCATGGAGGCGCCCACCCGCTCAGAAGCCGGTCATGCCCGCCAACGGTTCCGCGAGGAGTTCGACGCCAAGTACCCGAAGGCGATCGCAAAGCTCGATCGCGACTGGCAGCACCTCACCGCCTTCTATGACTTCCCCGCCGAGCACTGGCGCCACCTGCGGACCTCAAACGCGATCGAGTCGAGCTTCGCCACGGTGAAGCTCCGCACCCGCGTCACCAAGGGCGCGGGATCAAAGAAGGCCGCCCTCGCGATGGCCTACAAGCTGCTCGACGCGCTGCAGGTGAGATGGCGCAGGTTCAACGGCCACGAGCTCGTCGCTGACGTGCTCGAGGGAGTGAAGTTCAAGGACGGCATCAGGGTCACGGATGACGAAACAACAACGACGGACGAGAGGGTCGCCGCCTGAGAGATCTCATGCAGTCATCCACAACATTTGACAATTGCTCGGCGTCCGCCTACTACGAGCGCTCAAGCGGGCGGCGCTCTGAGCGATCGCTCAAGGACGAGCAGCTGCTCGGTCAGATCAAGGAGATCCACGCGGCCAACTACTACGCCTACGGGTATCGGCGCATGTGGAAGGCGCTTCAGCGGGCCGGCGAACCGGCGGCGCGCTGCACTGTTCAGCGACTGATGAGCGCGCACGGCATCCAAGGCGCCAAGCGGCGCGGCAAGCCGTGGCGGACGACCAAGCCCGATCCCCAGGCCGAGCGCCGAGCGGACCTCGTGCAACGTGACTTCAGCGCGCAGGGCCCCGATCAGCTGTGGCTGGCCGACCTGTCCTATCTGCGCTGCTGGGAGGGGGTCGTCTTCTTCGCGTTCATCATCGACGCCTTCAGCCGCCGGATCGTCGGCTGGCAGTTCGCCTCCCACATGCGCACGGATCTCGTCTTGGACGCGTTGCGGATGGCACTGGGACAGCGCTCCTCGGGCGCCGACGTCGAGCTCATCCACCATTCAGATCGCGGCAGCCAGTACACGAGCATCGATTACGCCCAGACGCTCACAGACAATCGCGTCCTCGCGTCCGTTGGCTCGGTCGGTGACGCCTACGACAACGCGATGGCCGAGAGCTTCCTGGACAGCTTCAAGACTGAGCTGATCGCAGACCGGGTGTGGCGCACGCGATCGCAGCTCGAGCTCGCCGTCGTCGAGTACGTCGGCTGGTTCAACCACACGCGTCTGCACGAGTCGCTCGGCGACCTGCCACCGGCTGAGTTCGAAGCCCTCTACGCTGCGAAAGACAGACCAACCATCCCCATCAGATGAAAGATGGAAACCACCAAATCTGGTCTCCGTCAGACCCGGTCCGGCTCAGTGGAGCAATCCTTGCCAAGAGAGTGGTGTGGCATGAGTGTTGAGCCACGCACTGGCTCCTGGGATGGCTTTATGGCTGACTACTACGTGCATGAGGGCTGCAAAACCCACTGCCACCCAGGCGGGCCAATACAAGCGCAAGAGCCGTGAAGGGTAGTAAGAGGCTAGGCACAACTTTCGCTTGCCTACCACTGGCAAGGCAAGGACTAAGCCACTGAGCACGAAGAAGACAGCGACGAACTCAGGACCAGCCCAGAAGATGTGCAGGGGCGTATAGAAGACTAGCGAGTCAAGAGAGCCCTTAGGAGGGATTTCGGCCCGGCTAGGAGCGTTGTAGAGGGCAGCTAGCTTAGGAGCCGAAGCTAGCAAGGAGTGGTGAATGAGCACTAC
This sequence comes from uncultured Solirubrobacteraceae bacterium, assembly GCA_963730575.1. Taxonomy (GTDB): domain Bacteria; phylum Actinomycetota; class Thermoleophilia; order Solirubrobacterales; family Solirubrobacteraceae; genus Palsa-744. The sequence goes on along the minus strand of CAVSSG010000001.1, from coordinate 2,724 downwards.
CAGCGCCGCTAGCCCACGCAACCCGTCAAGGGTACGGATGCGTCCCTTGGAAGGTTGGGCCACAGTCCCTTGGGTCATAGTCTCGTTGTAATAGTTGTCGAGCAGGTCGCGAGCAACGACGGCTGCACCGAGTCAAGCTGCTGCTGCCCACCCGGGAGGACCGCATCGCCACCACACTTGACGAGCTCATCGCGCTTCCGCAGATCTCGCCGAATGTCTCGCGACGGATCCTGCTGCTGCTCGACGACCTCGATGCGCGCGTGCCAGACTACAGACGGCCCACACTCGACGCGCTGGGTCGTCTTATCCAAGTCCCCGCCGGCTTCGCCTCCGCGCTCCCCTACTCAGACTGAAGGGCCGGTCCCGCCACCGTAAAGGACGTGCCGCGATCGTCCCGCCGGCACCGCCGACGCCTGCTTTCGCCATGGCAAAGGAGCAGTCTGGGAAGCCGGTGCTGGGACGAGTGCTCGTCGTCCGCTGCAGGCGTGTCGCAGCCGCCGATGCGGGCGCCTGCTTTTGGCGATCAGCGGGCGTCGGCTGACGTACGCGGCAGTGACGGGGCACGCCTAAACCGGCCTCCTAGCGTCGAGGACGCGATCGGCATCCAGCAGGTCCAGCGCCGTGGGCGCCGTCACTGGCGGAGGTCGACCAGCCGCAGCACGGCGCCGTCGGACGCGAGTTCGAGCAGGCTGAAGCGCCCGAGCCCGCGCGGGACTGTGACGGCGAAGAAGCCCTCCACAACCGGCACGACTCTCGGCAGCCCTCTCATCGCCGCAGCGTCGTCGGTCTGCAGGCGGATGTGAGTGGCGTCAGGGGCGGCAATGCCAACGAACAGGCGCGAGCCGTCGGGGCCGCCCCCGACAAGCGGGATGCCCGGCGTCAGTGGATGCCCTTTCCAGACCGGATCGCTACTGCCGCCGCCGGCGAGCTCGCCATGGGGCAGCGGCACCGGAACTTCATAGATGTAGAGCGTCTGTACTCCGGGAGCCGTCGCGCGATCCTGCCCGAGCCGCCACCGCGCCCGCCTCAGCACTCCGGCCGGGCGATTCCTGGCGAGCTCTTCGGCGCGAGCCAGTTGCGCGTGCGCACACACGGCGGGGTCACGCACGGATTCTTCGCGGGGTCCGACAGCGACGAGTAGCTTGAGATGTGAGCTGACGGCGATCGTCCTTACCGTGCTCGCGAAGAGGACGCCGTGAACTCGCGAACGGGACAGCGCTCTGAGGGTGCTAGCTTGCTCGCCGGTTGAGGGGGGTGTCCTGAGCGATGGCAGCACGTCGGTGATCTCCTTCAGGGGCGTACCCTGGGTCAGTGCGAGGCCGCTAGTCATGGGTCTGATGAGCTGGCAGGCCGGCAGGCGTGCAGTTTGGATGACGGCATGAACGGCCAACTCGTCTCCCTGGGTCGTGAGACTCTTGCCATCGGACAGGCGCGTTGCGGCGAGCGCACCCCCGCTGACGACGAGCATCGCGACTAAAACAAGCGCCCAAGCGCGCCTGTGCCCGCGTCTCATCCACGGGGGCCGGCTGCTGCGCCGGGCGCGGACGGCGCGCATGAGCTGACGCTCGAGCTCGTCTACTGCCTGGCTCATGTTTCCTCCCTCATGTTGGCTCGAAGCCTGTCCAGGCCGCGGTGCACCCTCTGACGGACGACCTGCTCGGAGCACTGCAGCCGTGCTGCGATCTCTCCGTACTCCTGCTCCTCCACGACCCGCGCGAGTAGCGCGGCCCGCGTCGCCTCGGGCAGCTCATCGAGCGCCCGCGCCAGCGCAGCGTCTCCGCTGCCCACCAGCTCATCGAGCTGTGCGAGATCAGCATCCTCGAGCACGATCGGTTCCATCCCGAGCCGGCGACGAGCTGTCTGCTCGACCTGGCTCCGGCGAAGGCTTTCGCGCAGCTTGTTGCGGGCGATCCCGAACAGCCATGCCGCCGCAGGCCCGGTGGGCTTGTAGGCGCCCGCGCCGACCACGACCGCCGCGAACGTCTCAGCGGCGAGGTCGAACGCAAGCTCGCGATCCCCAACGCGACCGGCGAAGAACGCGACGACCGCGTCCAGATGCTCGCGGTAGAACACAGAGAACGCCTCCTCGTCGCCCGCCGCAATCCGGCGCAGCAGCCCGGAGCCCGTGTCTGTCGCGGCGTCCACTACACGCATATTGCTTGGGGATCTCGGTTTGTGACGGCCCAGCCGTCCGCATGGCGCTGGGGTCAACGCCGCACTGGCGTGGGTCGCGGAATGGCGAAGAAGAACGGGCCACGATATCGCGGCGAGAGTGCTCCTCTCGTCCAGATGCGAGCGTCCGGGCGGACGCCACCCGCGCGGCTGGTTTGGACGACGAGCAGCACAGCCGGCCTGATCAGCGTCGCGCTCCTGCTTTCGGCCCAAGAGCGAAAGCGCCCGATGCAAGCGAGACCGCCCCAGCACGGCCCGCTGAGTGGCTGGTCCGCGCGGGCCGGGCCCAGCCGTAACCTCAATCAGTCTTGGGGTTGAGGAAGCTCGAGACGCTCGATGGTAGGGAGCGCCGTTCCCAGCCCCCGCAAGTCACCGTAAATCCCAGCCAATTCGCCTACCACGCTCTCGATCTGCTGCTCGCGTTCCGCCCACTTCGCCTGAAGGGCGCGTCGCTCCTGATCGAGGCTGGTGCGCCGTCTGAATGGGCAGCAATGGGCAGTAGCGACGCTCTCGGCGCCTCAACCGTTCCCCGGACGGGAGGGTGAGGGCATA